>JAUNTX010000001.1:430309-457167 GCA_030538475.1 Dermabacter sp. | reverse complement strand
GCCTGCTTGCACGTGACCGAGCACGTGTGGCAGCCGATGCACTTGTCGAGGTTCATCACCATCGCCATCTGCGCCATGATTCGCATCAGTACGTCACCTCCGAAGTCCGTTTGCGGATTCTTGAGACCTCATCGCGGTTGTTGCCCGTGGCGCCCAGGTAGTTGAACGCGAAGGCCTGCTGGGCGTACCCGCCGATGAGGTGGGTGGGCTTGACCATGATGCGCGTCATCGAATTGTGGGTGCCGCCGCGCTTCCCGCTCGTCTCCGTCAGCGGCACGTTGACCACGCGGTCCTGGGCGTGGTGCATGTAGATCGTGCCGGCCGGCATCCGGTGGCTCACCACCGCGCGTGCCGCCACGAGCCCGTTGCGGTTGACGATCTCCACCCAGTCGTTGTCCTTGATCCCGGCCTTCTTCGCATCCACATCGCTCATCCACACCGCCTGGCCGCCACGGCCCAGGGTCAGCATGTAGAGGTTGTCCTGATACTGCGAGTGGATCGCCCACTTGTTGTGCGGGGTCAGGTAGCGCACCTGCAACCCCACCTCGTTGTGGCTGCCCAAGTCGCCCTCTTCGTGGAACAGGACGCTCATCTCGAGCGGCGGCCGATACACGGGGAGGTTTTCGCCGAACTCCCGCATCCAGTCGTGGTCAAGATAGAAGTGCTGGCGCCCCGTGAGGGTGTGCCACGGCTTGAGGCGCTCCTTATTGATCGTGAAGCACGAGTAGCGCCTGCCGCCCGATTCGGAGCCCGACCACTCGGGAGAGGTGATGACGGGGACGGGGCCCTTGACGGTGTCCGTGAACGTGATCTGCTTGCCCTCGAGTTCGAGCGACAGGTCGTGCAGCTCGACGCCCGTGCGCTTCTCGAGCGTCCGGAACCCCTGGGTGGCCAGGTGGCCGTTCGTGGTTCCCGAACAGGCGAGCACCATCTCCGCCGCCTTGAGCGCCGTATCCAGCGACGGGCGCCCGTCGGCCACCCCACCGCGCACCACGCCGTTCTTCTTCTTGAGGTACTCGACCTCTCGATCCAGCCGGTAGGTGAGGGCCTTCGTGGTGAAGCCCAGCTTCTCCGTGAGCGGGCCGAGCGCCACGTACTTGTCGTGAATGGCCGTGTAATCCCGTTCGACCTCGACGAGCTTCGGCATGGTCACCCCGGGGATGGGCTCGACGCCATCGTCGTACTTCCAGTCCCTCACCACCCCGTGCGGGTAGGCGAGCGCGTCCGTGGAATCGTGCTGCAGCGTGAGCGCCACGACGTCTTTCTGCGTGCCCAGGTGTACTTCGGCAAGCTCCGAGAACCGCTTCGCAATCGTCTTGAAGGTATCCCAGTCATCGCGCGCCTGCCACGGCGGTGCAATCGCGGGAGAGAACGAATTGACGAACGGGTGCATGTCGGTCGTGTTGAGGTCATGCTTTTCGTACCAGGTGGCCGACGGCAGCACGATGTCCGACAGCAGGGTCGAGCTGGTCATGCGGAAGTCCATCGTGAGCAGGAGGTCCAGCTTGCCCTCGACAGGTTCGTCCCGCCACACCACGTCGCGCGGGCGACGCGTGGTGGGCTCCTGGGCGCTCACATCGTTCTTCGTGCCCAGCAGATGCCGAAGGAAGTACTCGGTGCCCTTCGCGGAGGAGCCGAACAGGTTGGAGCGCCACAGCGACAGGCACCGGGGGTAGTTGTTCTCAGCGTCGGGATCTTCCGACGCGAACCGGAGCTTCCCGCTCTTCAGGTGCTCGACGATGAAGTCCTGGACGCTTCGCCCTTCCGCCTCCGCCGCTTGCGTGAGCGCGAGTGGGTTCTGATCGAATTGCGGGAAGTGCGGCATCCAGCCCAGCCGGTGCGCCATCGCGACCGCGTCGGCCATCGTGACGTCCTTCAGCAGGCCATCGCCCACGGCCGAACTGAACGAATCGGCATCAAAATCTTCATAGCGCCACTGATCGGTGTGCAGGTACCAGTACGTGGTCTGGTTCTGGTGGCGCGGCGGGCGCGACCAGTCCAGGCCGTTCGCCAAATGCAGCCACCCGGTGATGGGCCGCACCTTCTCCTGGCCCACGTAGTGCGCCCAGCCACCCCCGTTGACGCCCTGACCACCCGTGAGGGTCGTCAGGGTGAGGAACGTGCGATACATCGTGTCGGCGTGGAACCAGTGGTTCGCGCCCGCGCCCATGATGATCATCGAGCGACCATTGGATTCCACGGCGTTGGCCGCATACTCGCGGGCAACGCGGATGGCCTGCGCCGCGGACACGTTCGTGATGTTCTCCTGCCACGCGGGCGTGCCCACTTCGGTGGCGTCCTCGTAGCCCGCGGGCCACTGCCCCGGGAGGGAATCGCGGTACACCCCGTAGTTCGCGAGCATGAGGTCATACACCGTGGTCACGCGCATACCGTTGACGATGCGGAAGGGGACGCCGCGCACCATCGTGCCCGGCTTCGCCGACTTCGCCCGCTCCTCGTCCTCTGCCGGGGTGGACACCACGTCGAAGCGCGGAAGCACCACCTCCGTGGTGCCGTCGGCCCCCTCCATCATCGAGAGTGCCGGATCCACCCCATCGAGCTTGAGGTTCCACCGCCCCTCGCCGTCCTCGGAAAAACGGTGACCGAGCGTGCCTCCCGGCACGTGGACCGCGCCGGAATTGGCATCAATGAAGCACGGCTTGAACGCCGCGTGCTCGGTGCCGAACTCGTCGCTCAGCTCCGGCGTGAGATCTTCCGCGGTGAGGAACTTGCCGGGCAGCACCGAGCCGTCGGGTTTGTCGTCCAGGCGCACGAGGAAGGGCAGGTCCGTGTAGGTCTTCGAGTAGTTCTCGAAGTACTCGGGCCGCTCGCCGCCCTCGTAGAACTCGCGCAAGATCACGTGGCCCATCGCGAAGGCGAGCGCCGCATCGGTCCCGGGATTGAGGGCCATCCACTCGTCGGCGAACTTCACGTTGTCGGCGTAGTCCGGCGCCACCGCAATGACCTTCTGGCCGCGGTAGCGGGCCTCGACCATCCAGTGCGCATCCGGCGTGCGGGTGAGCGGCAGGTTCGAGCCCCACATGATGAGGTAGCCGGCATCCCACCAGTCGCCCGATTCGGGCACATCGGTCTGATCGCCAAACACCTGCGGAGAGGCGACGGGCAGGTCGGCGTACCAGTCGTAGAAGGACAGCATCGCGCCACCGATGAGCTGGTGGAAGCGCGCCCCGGAGGCGAACGAGACAATCGACATGGCCGGGATGGGTGTAAAGCCGACGGTCCGATCCGGGCCGTAGTTCTTGACGGTCGCGACGTAGGCGGCGGCCACGATCTCCGCTGCTTCTTCCCAGGTGGAGCGCACGAGACCGCCGAGGCCGCGGCCCTTCTTGTAGCGGGCCGCCTTGTCGGGGTCGTTGACGATCGATTCCCACGCGAGCACCGGATCGCCGAGCTGGGCCTTCGCCTCGCGATACATGGTGACGAGGGTGGCGCGCACGTAGGGGTAGCGCACGCGCGTGGGGGAGTAGGTGTACCAGGAGAACGAGGCGCCGCGGGGGCAGCCGCGGGGCTCGTATTCCGCGCGGTCGGGCCCCGTGGAGGGGTAGTCGGTCTGCTGGGCCTCCCACGTGATCACCCCGTCCTTGACGAAGATCTGCCACGAGCACGAGCCGGTGCAGTTCACGCCGTGCGTCGAGCGGACCACCGTGTCGTGGCTCCAGCGCACCCGGTAGAAGGAATCGCCCTGGCGGCCGCCGTCGTGGTGGATTTCGCGGTTGTCGCTCGAGATGCCGGTGGGGCGCACGAGGCGGCGGGCGTCGATGAGCCGGTTCATGAGCTCGGAATCGACCTGGGGCGGGTGTTCGGCGGTTGTCATGGACAGTCCTCACGTGAGTGTCGAAACCTCTGGGGCGCGCGATACGCGAGAAAAGTGGCGCGCACGCCCGATATTTTCAGCATAGGCGATGGAGGCGAAAAAAGCAGGGGTTTCCCGCTTTCAAAATGCCGCCTGACCCGGATATATGCAATCTCGGTGTTGCGTAAATGGGGGCGAAAGGCGTGAATGTCGGCCGCCGGTGTGGCGCCCACGGGCATTTTTTATGGGCGCCCATCACGTACATTTGCGCAGATATGAAGGAGGCGTCACCCACCCGGGCATATCCGCGCAGGCGACGCCTCGTGAGCTCGACGTGCTACGCGGCTCTCGCGGCGTCCCGGCCCACCCACACGGCCACGGCCACGGCGATGCCCGAAAAGACCGCGAGCAACACCAGGCCGAGCGAGTACGACCCCTGGGCATTCCACAGGGCTCCGAGGATGAGCGGCGGGACGAATCCGCCGAGACCGCCGGAGGCCCCCACGAAGCCGGTCACGGCCCCCACCATCTTCGGCTCGGTGACCTTGCCGATGAGGGCGAAGACGGCGCCGGAGCCGGCGCCGAGCGCGGCGCCCATGACGAGGAACGCGACCGTGCCCACGTGGGTGAGGGTGGGCATGAGGGCGAGGACGAGCGCCATCGCGGTGGTGGCCGACGCCGTCAGGATCGTCATCTGCACAGCGCCAAACCGGTCGGACAGCATGCCGCCAATGGGGCGGGCGAGCACCGCCACGATCACGAACCCGCCCATGCGCAAGGCGGCATCGGCCTTGTCGAGGTCATAGGCGTTGACGAGGTACACCGGCAGGTACACGGAAAACGCCACATAGCCGCCGAACGACAGCGCGTACAGGTAGGCGGCCTGCCAGGTCACCTTGAGCTTCGCGGCAGCGGCGGCGCCGCTGAACAGTGAGCCCTGCGAGGGTGCCCACGCGGGGGAGTTGCGCATGAGGGCGTACCCCACGATGGCGTAGATCGTGAGGGCGATGGCGACGGCCACAAACGGCGCCTGGGGCGAGATCGACTGCGTGAGATGCACGGTGGTAAACGCCGCGATGGCGGTGCCGCCCGTGCCGAGGCCGTAAATGCCGAGCGCGCCACCGCGCTTCTCCTTCGGGTACCACGAGTTCACGTACGGCACGCCAATCGCGAAGGTCGTGCCCGAAATCCCGAGGAAGAACGCGCCGAGCAGGAGCATGGGGTAGCTGTTCAGGCCGAGGAACCCGATGAAGAGCACCGGGATCACGGTGAGCAGCGAGATGAGGGGGAACATGAGGCGCCCGCCGAAACGGTCGGTGAGGGCGCCGATGGGGATGCGGCCGAGCGACCCCACGAGCACGGGAGTGGCCACGAGCAGCGCCGTGTCCTGCACGACGCCGCGCTCGACGAAGGAGGTGGCCAGCGGCGAGAGCAGCGCCCACGCCCAGAAGTTGATACCGAAGCCGATGGTGGCCAGCGCGAGGGCCAGCGCGTTGCCCTGCGGCTGCGCGGGGGAGGATGAGGGCGTGGAGGACTGTGACACGGGGGGACCTTTCCGAGGACGGTGCGCGCGGCCGGCGAGGTCGCCGGATGAGGGCCCTGTGGCTCGTGGCCGCTCGTGGCGCGTGCCCGTCCTTCACGTCCGAGTACACCGCGTAGGGATCTAGAGCGCACGGGCCTTTCGTCCCTGCGTCCGGGGCGGGGCCGACGGGGTTCGGCATAATGGCGAGGGTGAGAACACCACCAAATGCCGCGATTGTCCTCGCGGGCGGTCGGGGCGCGCGCATGGGCGGGCGCGATAAGCCGACGCTCGAGGTGGGGGGCGTGAGTATGCGTGCCCGCGTGCTCGGCGCCGCCCGTTCAGCGCTCGGACCCGAGGCCCCCCTCGTGCTTGTCGGGGCCGACGGGCCCGACCTCGAACCGGTCCCCGGCCCGCTCGCGTGCGTGCGCGAGGAGCCGCCGTTTACCGGTCCCGTCGCGGGGGCCGAGCGCGGCCTGCGGGCCCTCGAGCTGGGGGAGGACACCACCGTGCTGCTGCTCGGTGGCGACATGCCGCGCCTTCGCCCCGGGGTGCTCGCGATGATGGTGGGCGCCGGCCCCGCGGACTCGGTGCGCACGCTGCGCGATGCCTCCGGCCATCTCCAGTTTCTTTGCGCGGCCTGGCCCGCCGCCCTGCTGCGGGGCAGCCTCGACCAGATCCGCCACGCCGAGACCGGCTGGGAATCGCTCAGCCTCAAGCGGCTCTATGCCACCCTCGGGGATAGGCTGCACGTCTGTGATGCCGCGGCCGCGGCCGCCGACCGCGATCAGCTGGCGGACGTGGACGATCCGGCCGAACTCCGGCGCGTGCGGCGCGAGTTTGCCGCGCCAGCCGACATTCCCCGAACTCCTCCCGACCCCGACTCTCCCTCCATCCCCCGATGAAAGGCCCCCGCACGATGCTTCGACACTCGAGTCTTGCCCACCGCCCGGCCCGCCTCCTCGCCGCCCTGGCCGCCCTCGTGGCGCTCGCCGCGTGGGCCATCGCCACCCCGGCGCTCGCCCACGACCGGCTGCTGGAGGCGTCCCCGGCGGACGGTTCCGAGGTGCTGCAGGGGGAGTTCACGTCCCTCACCCTGACCTTCTCGGCCGCGCCTCTCGAACTGGGCAATCAGGTGGTGGTGACGGATGCGGACGGCACCGAGCTGTTCAACGGCGAGCCCGCTGTGGAAGGCATGAGCGCCGTCGCGACCATCGAGAAGGCCCCCGCCCCGGGGGCGCTGAATGTCCAGTGGCGCGTGGTCAGCTCCGACGGCCATCCCATCACCGGCACGCTCGCCTACACGATTCTTGAGGACCCCGCCCTCGCCGCCACCGCCCCGGCCACCGAGGGCGCCACTGGCGAAGCCACGGACAGCGCGACCGCCGAACCGAGCGCGGAGGCCACGGTCGAATCGGTCACCCCCGCGACTTCTGAGGCCGATCAGCAGGGCGGCGAAGAGAACGCCACCCGCTCGAACGCGTGGCTGTGGTGGATCCCCGTCGGCATCGTGGGCCTGCTCGCCATCGGCCTCGCCATCTGGCTGCTCTCGCGCGATCAGGACGATGACGACACGAGCGCTGGCAGCGAAGGCTCCGATGGGGGCCCCGCTACCAGCGCTCGCGATGAACGCTAGGACGCGCTACTTCTCGCCGTCCTTGCCCACCCACGAACCGAAGGCCTCCTTGGCCTTGTCGGCCGCCCCGGCGATGGCGCCGTCGGCCTGATCGGGGGCGATGTCCTGGGCCTTCTGGCTCACGGAATCAATCGTCTCCGTCACCTTGTCGGCGTGCTGGCGGGCCTGATCCTTGATCGCATCCTGGTTCTTCGCCAGGGCGTCCTTGGCCTTATTCAGTGCATCGTCAATGGCCATGTGTTTTCTCCTTGTGCGAGCGTGCGGCAGTCCAGTGCCGCGCGACCTACTGCTTCCTCGGGAACTATCGCCGCGAAACCTGGGAGCTCCATGCGGGCGCACCTGGGTGCGGCCTGAGAAGAGGCGCCTTCGCGCACGTGGGGGCGCGGGGCCGACGAGACGACGAGGGCGCGAGGGCCGACGCGCGGGGCGGGCACGAATCGTCCCGCGGGTGCGGGCAATAATGGGAGCATGTGCCCCCAGGATTTTTCGCCCTCGGCCGTGCCGCCGCCCGCCACCCCCGCCTCGGCCCAGGTGCGCCACTACGACAAGTCGGAGCGCTGGGACTGGGTGCTCGCCCGCCTCGCCGAACGCAAGCGACTCAGCGTGGCCGACGTGGCCGCGCAGCTCGGCATCTCCGAATCCACGGTGCGCCGCGACTTCATGGAGATGGAAAACGCGCAGCTCGCGCGCCGCACGCACGGCGGGATCGTCGCCGTGGACATGGCCTACAACCTCGCCACCACCGCGAGCCGCACCAACGAGGGCGTGGCCGAACGCGAGGCGATTGCCGAATGCGCGTCGGCCCTCGTTCAGCCCGGGCAGATCGTCGGCTTCAACGGCGGCCGCACCACGACCGCGGCCGCGCGCCGCATCGTCTCGCGCGGCGATCTGGAGCGTCGGGACGGCACCCCCGCCCTCACGGTCGTGTGCGCGGCCCTCAACATCGCGACGGAGGCGGTGCTCAGGCCCTCGGTGCGCACCGTCGTGCTCGGCGGCGTCGCCGAGCCCCACTCGTTCGAGCTGACCGGCCCCCTCGCCTCCGCCACGATGCGCGACCTCTGGCTCGACATCATGTTCGTGGGCCTCGTGGGCCTCGACATTCCCGCGGGGCTCACGTGCAATTCCGACGCCGAGGCGGGCGTGACCCGCACCATGATCTCCCACTCGCGCCGCATCGTGGCCCTCGCCACCGCCGACAAGTACGGCGAGCGAGCCCTCGCCGGCATCTGTTCGATCTCCACCCTGAGCGACCTCATCTTCGCCGGGCCCGTGCCAGAGGACCTGCGGGCGCACTGCGAGGAGAGGAGCGTGCGCCTGCACGAGGTGAGCGCCGCCCCCGCCTCCTGAGCCACCCCCGAAGCCGCGCACGCCACAGGCATTTGCCGCCCGTTGTCGGCCCGCCTTCCCGGCTCCCGCCCGGATATTGGTTACCGTGGTCTGGTGAGCTGGTTTGGACGAAAGAAGCGAGAGCGCGCCCACGAGGCAGCGCCCGGGGCCGACGCTGCCCACAACGAGGTCCCCGCCGGTGCAGGAAGCGGCGCGGACTCCGGTGGCCCTGCTCCCGGCAACGCGGACGCTGGTGGCCCGGGCACTCGTGGCACGGGACCCGTCGTCGACCCGAACGCCTCGCTCACACCCTCCCCGTTTGATGCCGTCGAGGGCGACTTCGTGGATCACGCCGAGCGCCACAGTGACGACGTGTCCCTGGACACCGGGAGCTTCCGCATTGCCGCGCACCTCGAAGGTGGCGCGGGCGATCTCAGCTCCCTGCCGGTGAGCGATGATGACGAGGACCTGCTCGGCACCCTCAGCCCCGTCTTCGTCACCGAACCCACGCGCGAAGAGCGGCTCGATGAAGCGATTGGTCGCTGGCGGCTCAGCCTCGCCGGTCTCGCGGGTGGGCACGATTTCCTGACCGACATGCGCGGGCAGGACCACCTGGACCTCACGCACGGCCACCCGCAGGGCCTCGCGCGGCTCATGGCGAGCCGCGGCCCCACGCGCCTGTCCTCGATTGTGCGCGAGGCCGACGCCCTCGCCCACGCGCAAAAGGACGCGCACCGCATCCGCGAGATCGCGCTTGCCCACGCGGAAGAGCACGGCCTCACCACGTGCTACCTCGGCATCGGCGAGGCGATGTGGCTGAGCCCGTCGGGCCGCTGGAACCACGCCCCGATCCTGCTGCGCCCGATCACCCTGCAGGAACGCGGCGAGGCGCGCGATGACGTGGATCTCGACGTGGATGCCGCGGTGGATATCAACCCACTGCTCATGCGCACTCTGCGCGACGAAGGGGTGCTCATCGATTCGCGCGCCCTCGTGGAGCTCACGAACTCCCAGCACGGCTTCGATCCGCAGCCCGTGCTCGATGCGTTCCGCTCCCTCGGCGAGGCCCTTCCGGGCTTCCGCGCCACGCACGCCCTCGTCGTGGGCACGCTCGTGGACGCCTCCGGGCCCCTGCTCGAAGACTTCGACGTGCCCGTCGAGGACATCGCGCGCCACCCGCTGATCGCCGCGCTCGCGGGCGACGCGGAAGCCGCCTCTCAGGTGGCCGAGGGCGCGAGCGAGGCCGGGACCTCGTCTACGGACCCGCAGGCCGCGCCCATCGCCCAGCCCGCCCCGGTGGCCCAGCCCGATCCCGACGCACGCGAGATCGCCCGCGCGCTCGGCGATGCCCCGGCCCTCGCCGTCCAGACGCCCCCCGGCAGCGCGACGAGCGCGACCGTGGTGGCGCTCGTGACCGAACAGCTCGCGGCGGGAAAGCGCGTGCTCCTGGTCTCGCAGCGGGCGAGCCGCCTGCACGAGCTGGGACGCCACCTCGAGGACGCCGGGATCAGCGACCTTGTGCTCAGCCTCATCCCGGACCCCCAGCTGCAACGCGGCGCCAGCCGGAGCCTCGTGCGCTCCCTCGCCCAGGCGAGCGCGTTCGCCGCGCCCGTGAGCACGGACGCCCCCGCGGGCCTCGCGGAGGCGAGCGACGTGCTGAGCGGCCACGTCGAGGCCATGCACCGTGTGCAGGACCGCTGGAAGGTCAGCGCCCACGAAGCCATCAACGCCCTCGCCGATCTGTCGCGCCGCCGCCCCGCCCCGCGCACCTCCGTGCGACTCGGCGCCGAGGTAGCCGAACGCATGATGGACAGCCCCGAACGCTACCGCGACCTGCTCCGTCGGGCCGCCGTCTCGGGCGCCCTCGCCATGCGCGAGGAGGATTCGCCCTGGTACGGTGCGGCCATCACGAGCGACACGCAGGCCCGGCGGGCCCTCGACCTCCTCAGCCAGCTCGACTCCTCGCTCATCGCCGAGCTCGAAGAAAGCGCCGCCGCGCTCGGCGCCCCGTGCCACCTGAGTCACGCCACGACCCTCACCGCGCTCCTGACGCAGGTGAGCACGCTCGAAGCGATGCGCGACCTGTTCCGCCGCGTGCGCCCCGAGATCTTCTCCCAGGACATCGACCAGATGCTCGCCGCCCTTGCCGATGCCGCCACGCGCACGAGCCAGGGCGTGCAGATGGGATTTGGAGAGCGCCGCCGCTGGAAGAAGCTCGCGCGCGAGATGCTGCAACCGTCGGCCCCGACCGACGATCTGCCCGCCCTGCTCACGCGCGCGCGGGACGTGCGGGCCGCCTGGACGCGCCTCGTCACCGATGCGGGCGTGCGCCCCGTGGTGCCGAAGCGCCTGGATGATGCCGCCGAGCGCTCGGCGCGCGCCCAGGCCATCACCGATGAACTGAGCGTGCTGCTCGCTGGCACGGCGGGCGGCACCGACCTCGCGGACACGGACTTCGGCGCGCTCGCGGCCCGCTGCCGGGATCTGCTCGAGGGGCGGGACGTGCTCGACGTGCTGCCCGAACGCACCTCGCTGCTGCGCGAACTCGACTTCGAGGGCTTCGGCCCGCTCGTGAGCGACCTGCGCGAGCGGGGCGTCGGCGAGGACCTCGTGCTCGCCGAGCTGGAGCTGTCGTGGTGGGTGAGCGTGCTTGAGTTCATCGCGCGCGCCGAACCCACCCTCGCCCACTACGACGGCACGAAGCTCTCGCAGGTCGCGGAACGCTACCGGCGGCTCGATGAGCAGTACCTCGGCGCGGGGCGCTACCGGGTGCGCCAGCGGGCCGACGACCTCCTCGTGGAGACGATGAAGCGCTTCCCGGACACCTCGCGCAGCGCCATCGTGGAACTGGGCGCCGCGGGGGCGGTGAGCGTGAAGGACACGGCCGCGAAGTACCAGGACATCGTGTTCCGGGCGCGACCGCTGTGGCTCGCCTCGCCGTACATGGTGCCGCAGGTGATCCCCACGGGAGAACACTTCGACCTCGTGGTCCTCGCCGATGCCTCGACGCTGCCCACCGCGGCGGCGATCCCCGCGATCGCGCGGGCCCGCCAGTGCATCGTCCTCGGCGATCCGCTCGAATACGCCGATCCCGAGGCCCTCACGAGGGAGGCGGAGGTGGCACCCGAGCTGTCGCCGTTCGCGGCGGCCTCCGCTGTCTCGACTGCGTCGGCCCCGCCCACCCTCACGGGTGAGCAGGAGGTGCTGGCCGAGGCTCGTTCTTTCCTCCTCGATGACGTCAGCGCCATCGCGCCCGTCGTGCGGCTCGTGCGGGACCACCACCCCGCCACGGGCGGCGTGCGCCGCTTCGTGGGTGCGCTGGCCGCCTCGATGCACGAAGATTGGACGCGGATCGTGGCGCCGCCCAGCCCCGATCAGGTGGACGACGACGCCTACGTGTATGTCGAGGACGGGCGCGGCGCGATCCTTCCCGGCGCGGACTACATCGAATCGACCGAGGCCGAACTCCAGCGCGTGAGCGACCTCGTGATCTACCACGCTCGGCACTCGCCCGAACGCTCCCTCGCGATCATCACGCTCACGCCCGCGCACGCAGAGCGCGTGCGCGAGAGGGTTATGGGCACCGTGAGCGCCCTGCCGGACCTGCGCGACTTCTTCCTGCTCGAGGACGCCGAGTTCTTCACGGTGGTGCCCGCCGAACGCGCCACCTCGCTTGTGCGCGACGACATCATCGTCTCGCTCGGCTTCGGCCTGACCCCCCACGACCGGCTCCTGCATCGCTTCGGGCCGCTGTCCGGCCCCCACGGCCGCCGCGTGCTCGTCACCGCCCTCACGAAGGCGCGGGGCCGCACGAGTGTGGTGAGCGCGGTGCACACGCGGGATATTGACCGGGACCGCTTGCGCAGCGACGGCGCGAGGGACCTCTTCGCGCTGCTCGCCTTCCTCGAATCGGGGGGAGACGAGGCGGTTCTGCGCGAGCACCTCGCGCTGGATGTTTCAGAAGTACCGGACGTTTCACAGGCGCCGGAAGCGCCGGAAGCCTCGCCCGCGCCCGACAGCTCCCGGGCCCTCGTGGCGGACCTGGCCGAGCGGCTGCGCCGCATGGGCTATCTCGTGGAGGAAGACTACGGCCTCACCGACGAGCGCGTGGAGCTTGCCGTCGCCCATCCCGAACTGCCCGGTCGCTTCCTCGTGGCGGTCGCGACCGACGGCCCCCGCTACCGTGCGGTGCCCGACCAGCGGGAGCGGGACCGGCTCGAGGCCGAACGCCTCGAAGCGGCGGGCTGGACGGTCGAGCGCGTGTGGTCGTGGGCCCTGTTCATCGACCCCGTGGGCGAATCCGAGCGCGTGCGAAAGACCGTGGAGCGGGCCTACCAGGAATACCTCGATTCCCAGGCCGACCTGCGCGGACGCGGGGGAGCGCCCCGACACCGGCTGCGCAAGCCCAAGGTGCCCGCGGGCCACCCGCTGAGCTTCTACGGGCCCGAAGACTTCGACGCGGTCGTGGCATACCTGGTTTCCGACGGGCGGGCGCGCCTTGCCGATCAGCTCGCCGCCGACGTGCGCGAGTTCCTCGCCTTCGATTCCCGCTCGGTCCTGCTCGACGTGTCGATCTCCTCCGCGATCAGGCGCTACCAGGATGCGCAGCAGGAGGGGAGCGCGCGTGGGCACTGAGAAGAATCCGGGCACGGCGAAGGACTCGGGCACGGCGAAGGACTCGAAGAAGTCCCCGGTTCCCGCTTCCACGTCCACTTCCACCTCCACGTCCACGCAGTCCGGCCGCGTGGTCGTCTCCTCGCTCACGGGCCGCCCCATGACCCTGCCGGAGACCCCGAGCGGGGCCGTCCCGGACCGGTCCCCGTCGGACCGCGGTTCGGGCTCGAACGACGAACGCCTCCTGGGCGACGTGCCGCCCCACTGGTGAAAGAGAGACCATGACCGACGACCTGACAGCCACCACCGTTCTCGTGCTCGGGGCGGGCGCGATGGGCGCCGCCGTCGCGACCGCGGCGCTCGCCGCTGGGGTGAGCCCCGACCGGCTCCTCGTGCTCAATCAGAGCCCCGAATCCTCCGCGCGCGCGGCCAAGAAAGTGGGCGGGACGAGCGCGTACGACGCCGCCCCCGCCTCCGCCTCCGGCGCCGACGCCGCGCAGCAGGGCGCGGAGGTGCGCGACTGGGCCGTGGCCCAGGCCGACGTCGTGATCCTCGGCGTCAAGCCCTATCAGTTGGCGTCGGTGCTGCCTCCGGTGGCCGAGTCGCTCGGCGAGGACACGCTCGTCCTCTCGCTCGCGGCAGGCGCCACGCTCGAGCGCCTGCAGGGACTTCTCGGAGGCCGCGCGGCGGTCGTGCGGGCGATGCCGAACACGCCCGTCGCCGTCGGCGCCGGGGTGGTCGCGCTCATGGCCCCGCCCGGGCTCGAGCGCTCCTTCCTGGACCTCGCCCGTGCCCTCGTGGAGGACTCCGCCGACGTGATCGAGATCGACGAGGCACACGTGCACGCCGAGATCGCGGCCGCGGGCAGCGCCCCCGCGTTCTTCTTCCTCGTGGCCGAAGCGATGATCGACGAGGCGGTCGCCCAGGGGCTTCGCCGCGACGACGCGACGGCCATGGTCGTGCAGACCATGCTCGGCAGCGCGAGGCTGCTCAAGGAGGGCGGGCAGCTTCCCGCCGAGGCCCGCTACCAGGTCACTTCGCCCGGCGGCACGACCGCGAGGGGAGTGGCTGCCCTCGAATCCAGCGGGATTCGAGCCGCCTTTGCCCGCGCGATGCGTGAGACGGCCGAGCGGTCCCGGGAACTCGAATCCCAGTAGGGAACTCGAAGCGCAGTAAGGCGGGAAGGCGCGCGCTCAGGGGCGGTTCGCGAAGCGTTCGATCAGTTCGGTGTGGCCGGAGACGATGAGGGTGTCGTGCATCGAGACCACGGTCGTCGGCTCCGCGTAGGTGAAGTCCCGCCCGGGGGACTTCACGCCCACCACCGTGACCCCGTACTTCGAGCGGATATCGGACTCGCCGAGCGAGAACCCCTGGATTTCGCGCGGGGGCCGCATCTTCACAATCGCCCAGCCGTCGTCGAACTCGATGTAGTCCAGCAGGCGCCCGTTCACCAGGTGCGCCACTCGCTTCCCCGCGTCCTTCTCGGGAAACACCACGTGGTGCGCGCCGATCCGCTCCAGGATCTTGCCGTGCGCGACCGAGATCGCCTTCGCCCAGATGACGGGCCCGGCGAGGTCCACGAGGTTCGCGGTGACGAGCACGCTCGCCTCAATCGAGGTGCCCACCCCGACCACGGCGACATCGAAGCCCGATGCCCCCACCTGGCTGAGCGCGTCCATGTTGGTGGCGTCGGCCTGCGCCACGTGCGTGAGCTTGCCCGAGAACTCCTGCACCAGGTCGGCGCGCGTATCGATTGCGAGCACGCTCGTGCCAACCTTTTCCAGGCTCAGCGCGAGCGAGGCCCCGAATCGGCCCAGTCCAATGACGAGGACGTTGCGGCCGAAATGACGTTTATCCACCATGCGCTTCACAGTAGTCCACCGGGCTCGCGCCCGCAGGCCGGGGCGGGCGCTAACCGATGATGGGGCGCTCCTCCGGGAGGCGGATCACGCGCTGGCGGCTGCGCAGGGCGAGGGCCGCGCCAAGGGTCATGGGGCCCACGCGCCCCACGTACATGCACGTGAGCAGGGCATACTTCGCGCCCTCGCTCAGATGGGGCGTGATCCCGGTGCTGAGGCCCACGGTGCCGTAGGCGCTCAGCACCTCGAACAGCACGCGGTCCAGTGAGTAGTCGCTCAGGCGCAGCATTACCCACGTGGCCAGGAAGATCACGAGAACGCTGATGACGAGCACGGCGATGGCCTGGCGGATGGTGTCGTGCGGGATGCGCCGGCCGAACACTTCCACGTCGCGGTCGCCGCGCGCCTCCGCGAGGATTGACAGCACGAGCAGGGCGAACGTGGTGACCTTGATGCCGCCGCTCGTGGAGCCTGAGCCGCCGCCGATGAACATGAGCAGATCCATGATGAGCCACGTGTCGGTGTGCATGAGGGAAATATCGAGCGTCGAGAACCCGCCCGAGCGGGTCATGACGCTCGCGAAGATCGAGGCGAGGATCTTCGTGCCCCACGGCTGCGGGGCCAGCGTGTCTTCGTTCGACCATTCGAGGGCCGCGATGACGACGCTGCCGGCCACGAGCAGGATCAGGGAGGTCCAGATGGTGAGGTTCGCGTGCAGGCTCCACGAGCGGGGCCGCTTGAAGCGCTTGACAAGCACCAGGATCACCGGGAAGCCGAGCGAGCCCGCGAAAACCGCGAGGGCGATCGGGATCGAGAACCAGGGATCGCCGACGTACTGCGCGGTCCCGCCCACCTCGGGCACGAACCCGGCATTGTTGAACGCGGAGACCGCGTAGAACACCGCGTTAAAGAGGGCCTCGCCCAGCTGCGCGTTGTGGCGCAAGAGGAAGGGGACGAGCGCGATGAACGTCAGCACCTCGAAGGCGGTCGAGGTGATGACGATGGCCCGCAGGATCCCACCCACCTCGCTCAGCTGTTCCGCGCGGGTTTCGCGGGCCGTGACGATCCGCTGGGCGAGGCCCATGTGGCGCATGACCGACAATCCCAGCAGGGAGGCGAGGGTGAGGACGCCGAGGCCGCCCACCTTCATCGCCACCATGATGACCGTGAGGCCAAACGGTGACCAGTGGGTCGCGGTCGTGACCGTGGTCAGGCCCGTGACGCACACGGCGCTTACCGCGGTGAACAGGGCGTCCACGAAGGGGGTGCGGGTGCCGCTCGTGCTCGAGATCGGCAGTTCGAGGATGAGGGTGAACGCGAGGATCATCGAGGTGAACACGAACAGGGCCAGGCGCGCCGGGGAGGTGCGGGCGGCCGCCTTGACGATGCTGCCCACGGTCCTGCGGAGGCCGAAGGGTTCCCTGCGCCGAGTGACCACGCGGCATCCCCTTCCTCTTCTTCAGCTCCGTGTCGAATCTTCTGCTCTGCGTCGGGCGCTGTGCGGGCCCGGGCGGCGCATTGCCGTCAGGCATACCCTAAGCCCTCCCGCGCTCGCCGCACGGCTCCCGGTACGCTGGCCCTATGACGTCACCTTCAACAATCGGCGTGCTCGCGCAGATCACCCAGCACCTGGATGCGATCGAGTTCCCGTTTGACATCCGCGGCGCGGACCCGGCTCGACGGCTCGCCACGCAAGTGCGCGGGCAGGTCGCCGACCACATCGAGCCGCGCCTGTCCTCCCTCGACGCGCCGCTGCTCGCCGTCGTCGGCGGCTCGACCGGCGCCGGAAAGTCCACCCTCGTCAACACCCTCGTCGGCAGGGAAATCTCCCGCGCGGGCGCGATCCGACCCACCACCCGCCAGCCCGTGCTCGTGCACCACCCGGACGACGCCGCGTGGTTCACGGGACCGCGCGTGCTGCCCTCCCTGCCGCGCGTAAGCCTCAGTACCGGCGGCGATTCGGGCCTGCCGACGGCGGGCGAGGCCGCGGGCCAGGGCGTGGGCACGGCCCTGCACGTCGTGGCGAGCGAGCGAGTGCCGCGCGGGATCGCGATCCTCGACGCCCCCGATATTGATTCGGTGAGCGAGGAGAACCGCGCGCTCGCGGGACAGCTGCTGCGCGCGGCCGACCTGTGGGTGTTCGTGACGACCGCCCACCGCTACGCCGACGCCGTTCCGTGGAACGTCCTCGCGGGCGCGGCCGAGCGCGATGTCACCCTCGCGATCATCATGAACCGGATCCCCGAGCGGCACGGCGTGGCCGAAGAACTGGGCGAACACCTGGGCCAGATGCTCGCCGAGCGCGGCGTGCAGGTCGAGCGCCTGTTCCTCGTGCACGAGCAGCCGCTCGGTCCCAGCGCCCTGCTCGAGGGCCCGGAGGTCGAGGAGCTGCGCGCGTGGATCACGGGCCTTGCCGAAGATTCGGCCGCGCGCTCCGACGTGGCGCGCCGCACCCTCGCGGGAGCGCTCGCGAGCACCGCGACCTCCCTCGATAGCCTCGCCGCGCGCGTGAGCGATCAGGAAGACGAACAGGCGCGCCTCGCATCGCTGGCCCGCGCGGAGTTCGACGCCGCGGAAGAAGACATCGCCGCCCTCACGCGCGACGGCGCCCTCTTGCGCGGCGAAGTCCTGGCCCGCTGGCAGGACGTGGTGGGCACGGGGGAGTTCTTCAAGGGCCTGCAGGGCTGGATCTCCCGCACGCGCGACCGCCTCGGCGCGGCCCTCACGGGCAAGACGCGCCCCGTCGTGGCCGCCGAAACAGCCATCGAGACGGGCCTCGTGAGCGTCGTCATCGATCAGTGCGCGAACGCCCGCGCCCGCACCGTGCGGGCCTGGACGGCGCACGAGGCCGGATCGGTGCTCCTCCAGTCTGTGCCGGGGCTCGAACGCGACCTCACGACCGTCCCGCCGGGCTTTCGCCGCCAGGTCGAAGACCAGGTGCGGGCGTGGCAAAAGGACGTGCTCGAGCTCGTCACCACGGAGGGCAGCGGGAAGCGGGTCCAGGCCCGCGTGCTGTCCCTTGGCGTCAACGTCGTGGGCATCGCCCTCATGATCGTCGTGTTCGCCTCGACCGCCTTCATCCCCACCGGCCTCGAAGTCGGTGCGGGCGCCGCGACGGCGCTCGTCGGCCAAAAGCTCCTCGAATCCATCTTCGGCGACGAGGCCGTGCGCCGCCTCGCCACGACGGCACGCGCCAACCTCGACGAGCGAATGAGCACGCTCGTGGACGGCGAGAGCGCCGCGTTTGCGCGCGTGCTCGCCGATCACCCCATCACGATCAGCTCGAGAACGCTGCGGGAGGATGCCGCTGGCGTGCGCGCCCTCATCGAGGCCCAGCGCGCCGAAGCGACCGCCGAACAGGACGCGGCTGACGGCCAGGGGGAGGGGGAGCCCGCGTGAGCCGCCGCCCCCCACTGGAAACCACGTCCCGCGCGCTCGACGCCCTCATCGCCGATGCCGCGCCGGTCCTCGACGCTGAGGCGAGCGCCCGCTTGCAGGGCCTCTCCGCCCGGATCGACGCCCGCTCCTCCCGCTCGGCCCGGCACACGGTCGTCGGCCTCTTCGGCTCGACCGGCTCGGGAAAGTCCTCCCTCCTCAACGCCCTCACGGGCACGGACATCGCCCGCGTCGCGGCCCGTCGGCCCACCACCTCCCGCGCCCTCGCCGCCATCGTGCCCGGCACCGGAAGCGACGGCGAGCAGATCCTCGCGGGCGCGCACGAGCTCCTGGACTGGCTCGACATCGGCGACCGGCACGTCGTGAGCGCCGAGGCGGGCGAGCCCGGCACGATCTACGTGGATATGCCCGACGTGGACTCGGTCGATGCCGACAACCGCGCCCTCGCCGAACGCCTCGCCCGCATGGTCGACGTGCTCGCGTGGGTGTGCGACCCCGAGAAGTACGCCGACGCCGTGGTCCACACCGAGTTCATGCGCACCTACGCCGAACACGACGCGGTGAGCATCGCGATCGTCAACCAGATGGACCGGCTGGCCGCGGCCGAACAGCCGCGCGTGCTCGCCTCGCTCGCCGAACTCATGGAGGCCGACGGGCTGCGCGGGGTGCGCGTGCTCGGGACGAGCGCCGCGACGGGGGAGGGCATCGGCGAGGTGCGGGAGGCCGTCGGCGGCATCGCCCGCACGAAGAGCGCCGCTCTCAAGCGCCTCGAGGCCGACGCCCGCACCGAAGCCGCCGTCGTGGCCGCCGCGGTCGGCGCGAGCGAGCGCCGCGGCACCTACACCATTGAGGGGCTCGCGCGCGAGGTTCCCGAGGCTGCCACGCGTCAGTTCGTGGACGCGCTCGCCGAAGCCTCCCAGGTGGAGGCCATCGCCCGCGCCGTGCAGGTGAGCTACCGCCGCCGCGGCCGCGCCGCGACCGGGTGGCCGCCCCTGCGCTGGATCGGGACGCTGGCTGCCGACCCCCTCGCGCGCATGCGCATCGGCCGTGGCGCCAACACGCACCGCGTCGCCGATACGAGCGAGGAGTTCGTGGCCCGCAGTTCCCTGTCCGTGGACGCCCCCGGCGCGGTCGCCCACATGAGCCGCGGGCTCGACACCTACGTGGACGCCGTGGCCGGCGAGGCGAGCCCGCCGTGGCCGCGCCGCTTGCGCCACGTGGTCGAACCGGAGCGCGAGCGCCTGCCCGACACGGTGGACTACGCCCTCACCCACACCGAGATCGACGCGAAGCGCCGCGCGTGGTGGTGGACGCCGCTCAACATCGTTCAATGGCTCGCGGTCGCGATGGTCGCCGCGGGGCTGCTCTGGCTGCTCGCGCTCGCGGGGCTCGGCTTCTTCCAGATCCCGCTTCCCGCCATGCCCATGCTCGAGGGGCTGTGGGTGCCGGTCCCGGTCCCCACCGCCATGATCGTGGCGGGCCTCGTGATCGGGGTGCTCGTGGCGATAGCCGCGGGATTCTTCAACCGGGTGGCCGCCGCACGGCAGAGGGCGCGCGCCAGGCGCGACCTGCGGGCCTCAATCCGGGGCGAGGTCGATACGGGCGTGGCGGGTCTCCTACGCGCTGAATGCGCCCGCGCCACGCGGATCACCGAGGCCCTCGGGCAGCTCGCGCCCCCGCGCTAGGCGTGAAGCCCCTCACGGTTCCCACGGCGCCTTTTAGGCATCCGCGGCGAGCGTGTAAAATTGGTCATTGTCTGTGTTCGTGGCCGCCCGGCTACGCTCGAAAGAGCCACGGACACGCGGGCGATTGCCGCCCCCTAACGCACAGCAACGAAGTGAGGCAACCATGGGTTCCGTGATTAAGAAGCGCCGCAAGCGTATGTCGAAGAAGAAGCACCGCAAGCTTCTTCGCAAGACGCGTCACCAGCGTCGTAACAAGAAGTAGTGCCGTGCGGGCACGGCCCGCTGGTCAGGAAGAAGCCGTCGGCCTCAGGGTCGGCGGTTTTTTCGTCCCCCGAGGCGGGCGAGTGCGGCGGCGAGACGGCGTCGGCCCCTCGAGCGGGTGAGGGCGGCCCGCAGCTCGGCCCTGTTCGCCCGGTACACGCTCACGACCGCGCCATCGACGGCGATGACGGGGATTTCGAGGGACCAGCGGCGCGCGAGGGCGTCGTCGTTTTCGATGTTGGTGTGCTCGACCTCTTCGCCGAGCTCCGCGGCGAGGGCGTGGACCACGCGCGAGGCGTCCTCGCACAGGTGGCAGCCGGGCCGCTCGAGAATGACGATCCGGGCGCCGCGAGACGAGGAAAGCCCGGGACCATGAGCTGTGACAGTCATGGTCCCGAGCCTATCGGGTGGAATGTTGAAACTCAGGCGGCGGGGGCCACGAACTCGGCATCGATCGAGATCTTGACCTCGTCGCCCACGAGGACGCCGCCCGCGGCCAGGGCCGCGTTCCAGGTGAGGCCGAAGGCCTTGCGGGAGATCTTGGTGGTGCCGGAGAAGCCCGCGCGGTATGCGCCGAAGGGATCGGTTGCGGCGCCCTCGAACTCGACGTCGAGGCTGACCGGAAGGGTGGTGTCCCGGATGGTGAGCTCGCCGTTCAGGGTGGAGCCGTCGAACGAGGTCGAGGTGAAGACCATCGAGGGGTAGGTCTCGGCGTCGAAGAAGTCGGCGCTCTTGAGGTGGCCGTCGCGGTCGGCATTGCCGGTGTCAACGGAGGCAACCGCGATCGTCACGGCGAAGGAGGTCTCTTCGAGGGTGGAGCCGACGGTCATCGAGCCTTCGACGGTCTCGAACTGGCCGCGGGTCTTGGAGATGCCCGCGTGGCGGACGGTAAAGGCGGCGGCGGTGTGGGAATCGTCGAGGGTCCAGGTGCCGGCGGTGAGGCCTTCGGGAAGGGCGGTCATGAGTACTCCTATGGGTGTGAGGACTAGATGGTGAGTGGTGCGGTTGGCCCGCGCCAGTACTTGAATTATCAATCAATATCGGGGAGAATGGCAAGTCCCACCCGCGAGGTGTGGCGCGGAAGACACCTCGGTGCTCCCCGGCGCCCAGAGGTGCGGGCGCGCCTCCATACTGGGGGGAGCACCTGAGCGTCACCTCCTCGGGGCACACGCAACAGACGAAAGGAGCCAGGAATGGCCACCCCCTCAGCTCGCGACCAGGCCACGGAGGCCCCCTGGCTCAGCATCGAGCAGCAAAAGGCATGGCGCACCTTCCTGTTCACCACCACGCGCGTGCGCGAACAGCTCTCCCAAGTGCTCGAGCAGGCGCCCGACATCGACCTCACCTTCGCCGAATACGAGATCCTCGTGCGCCTCAGCGAGGGCCACGACCAGCGCATCCGCATGTCCGACCTTGCCGACCACGTGGTCCACTCCCGCTCCCGCCTCACGCACACGGTGGCCCGCCTCGAAAAGCGCGGCCTCGTCACTCGCGAGCGCTGCACGAGCGATGGCCGCGGGCGCATGGCCGTCCTCACCGACGACGGTCGGGCCCTGCTGGAGCGGGCCGCACCCCTGCACGTCCGCAGCGTCCGCGCCCTCCTCATCGACGGCGTGGGGGAGGAGGGATTCCTCCAGCTCGGACAGATCCTCTCCGCGCTCCTGACCGACGACGACCGCGACGCCCTCACCCGGCTCGAATCCCCCTCACAGAACAGCTCTGTGTGAGAAATATCTGTGCCAACTCTGGCGCGAGAGAGACGATTGGCCCCCGCCGAGCGTGACCGGACGGTAAAGTAAGCCATGCCTCCGGGCCGGTGCCCTCTCGGGGAGGGGGTCCTCGGGAGATGGCGCCGTGCACGGCGCGAGTGAGACTGCCCAGCTGTCGTCGATCTCGCGCCGTGCTTTCTTCGTCTGTGCCCGTCCAGCCGGGCCCCTGCCTGGGCCCCGCATCCTGGCCCCGCATCCTGACTGGGTATCCTGCGCGGCCCAGAGACTATGCTGGCGCAGACCCGAGGCGTCCAACCACAGAAGGCTCCATGACTCAGACGATCGTTCACCTGGTGCGGCACGGAGAGGTGCACAACCCGGAAAAGATCCTCTACGGCCGCCTGCCCGGCTATCGGCTCTCTGCGCTCGGCGAACAGATGGCCGAGCGCGCGGGTGCCTTCCTTGCGGACCGCGACATCGTGAGCGTGAGCGCCTCCCCGCTCCTGCGCGCCCAGCAGACAGCGGCGCCGATCGCCGCCCCCCACCACCTCGACGTGGGCAGCGACGAGCGCCTCCTCGAATCCGTCAATGTCTTTGAAGGTCAGCGCATGGGCCACGGCCAGGCGCGCTTCACCCGCCCCCGGAACTGGAAGTACTTCATCAACCCGCTGCGGCCCAGCTGGGGGGAGCCGTACACCGAGCAGGTCTCCCGCGTCATGGCGGCCGTGCGCGATGCCCGCCACGCGGCCGAGGGGCACGAGGCCGTCCTCGTTCTGCACCAACTGCCCATCTGGCTCACCCGTCGGCACCTTGAAGGCAAACCCCTTGCCCACGACCCGCGCCGACGCGAGTGCGGCCTGTGCTCCGTCACCTCGCTCGTCTTTCGCGGCGAGAACTTTGACCATGTCGAGTACGCGGAGCCCGCTCGCGACCTGTACGAGGGCGCGGTCGATGCCACGGGAGGTCGCCTCACATGAGTGAGTCCACGCGCAGATCGGCCCTCAAGGCCGCCGTCGGCACCGCCGGACTAGCCGCCACCACCCTCGTCCTCGCCGCGTGCGGGGGCGACACGACCGAGCGCTACGACACGGGATTCGTCGAAGGCTCGGGTGTGAGCACCGAAATCGACGCCGACGAGCGCGGCGCCGCCCTCGACGTCACCGGCACCACCTACGGCGGCGAGGAGTTCTCGCTCGCCTCCCACCGCGGCTCCGTGGTCGTGCTCAACGTCTGGTACGCCGCGTGCGCCCCGTGCCGCAAGGAGGCGCCCGACCTCAAGGCCATCGCCGAGGACTACGAGACGGACGGCGTGAGCTTCATCGGCGTCAACGTCCGCGACGCCGCAGGCCCCGCCGCCGCGTTCGAGGAGACCTACGCGATCCCCTACCCCTCGATCCCCGACCCCGAGGGCACCATTCTCTACGCGCTGCGCGGCCAGGTGGCCCCGAACGCCGTCCCGAGCACGCTCGTGTTCGACCGCGAATCCCGCGTGGCCGCCCGCATCTCCGGCGTCGCCGACCCCTCCATCCTGCGGGCCATGATCGACAGGGTCCTCTCCGAATGATCGAGGCCCTGACCAGCGTGCCCGCCGCGTTCGTGAGCACCATCCTCGACGGCTCGCTCCTGCTCGCCCTCGCCGTCGCGGCCGCCGCGGGGATCGTCGCGTTCCTCTCGCCGTGCGTCTTTCCCGTCGTCCCCGGCTACCTCGCCTACGTCTCCGGCATCGCCGGGCAGCGCGAGGCGGGCGAGCGGACGGGCCGCCTCGCCGCGGGCGCCCTCCTCTTCGTCCTCGGCTTCACCGTCATCTTCATGATCATGGGCGGGTTCGTCGGCATGCTCGGCTACACCCTCCAGGCGTACTCGACGTGGATCAACCGCATCGCGGGCGTCATCGTCATCCTCATGGGCCTGCTGTTCATCGGCCTCTTCCCCTCGTTCAGCGGCGAGGCCCGCGTGAAGAAGCGCCCCGACGCGGGACTGTGGGGCGCGCCCCTCATGGGCATCGTGTTCGGCTTCAGCTGGACCCCGTGCATCGGCCCCACCTTCGCCGCCGTCACCTCGCTCGCCCTCGACGGCGGCTCCGCCTCGCGAGGGGCGCTGCTCGCCCTCGCCTACTCGCTCGGGCTCGGCCTTCCGTTCATCGCGTTCGCGCTCCTGTTCGACCGCGCCCTCGCCTGGTCGGCCTGGCTCAAAAAACACCGGCGCACCTTCACGATCCTCGGCGGGGTCGTGCTCATCATCATCGGAACGCTCCTCGTGAGCGGCCAATGGGAAGCCTGGATGGACCAGCTGGCCACCCTCACCGGCACCTACGAGACGGTGATCTGACCATGCGCTCACGAGAGACCGTCGCCCTGCCCTCGCTCGGCCCGATCGGCTGGGCCCGCTTCCTGTGGCGCCAGCTCACCAGCATGCAGACCGCGCTGTTCCTGCTCATGCTCCTCGCCATCGCCGCCGTGCCGGGCTCGCTCTACCCCCAGCGCAGCGTCAACCCCACCCTCACGGCGCAATACCTCGACAACAACGGCCGCTGGGGCGAAATCCTCGACGCGCTCGGCTTCTTCGATGTTTTCTCCTCGCCGTGGTTCAGCGCGATCTACCTGCTGCTGTTCATCTCCCTCATCGGCTGCGTCGTGCCCCGCCTCGGCGTCTACCTGCGCGGCGTGCGCGCCCGGCCGCCCCGCACCCCGAAGCGGCTCACCCGCTTCACCGGCTACACCACCCTCCACGTCCCCGGTTCGGGGGCCGACGTGCAGGAGCGCGCCTACGAGACGCTGCGCCGCTCCCGCTACCGCGTGGACCGCATTGACGAATCCGGCGGCGCCCTCAGCGTCAGCGCCGAACGCGGCTACCTGCGCGAAGCCGGGAACCTCCTCTTCCACTTCGCGCTCCTCGGCGTCCTCATCGGCGTGGCGGGCGGCTACCTCACGAGCTACCGCGGCCAGGTCACCGTGGTCGAAGGCCAGGGCTTCGCCAACTCCCTCACGAGCTACGACTCGTTCGAGCCCGGCGCCTGGTTCAACGAGTCCGAGCTGCCCCCGTTCCGCTTCACGCTCGATGAGTTCCGCGCAGAGTTCTCCACCGACGGCTCCAACCCCCAAAACTTCGGCCTACCCACCCTCTTCGAGGCCGACGTCACCGTCGAGGACCCCACGGCGGGCACCTACAGCCAGACCGTCCGAGTCAACCAGCCGCTCGACATCGACGGCACCGGCGTCTACCTCCTCGGCAACGGCTACGCGCCCGTGCTCACGGTGCGCGACCCCGAAGGCCGTATCGTCGCCGACGGCCCCCTCATTACCATCCCCCAAGACACCCACTACACCAGCCAGCTCGTCCTCAAGATGCCCGACGCCCGGCCCGAACAGATGGCCATCGTCGGCATCTTCGCCCCCACCGGCACCATCGACGAGGTACGCGGCCCCCACTCCCAATACGCCGGGCTCGTTGCCCCGGAGCTCTACCTCACCGCGCACACGGGCGATCTCGGGCTCGACGGGGGAGTGCCGCAAAACGTGTACCAGATCGACGTGGCCGCGCTCGAACCCGTCACCGGCGACGGCGGCACCCCCGTCCTCATGCGCCTCGTCCCCGGCGAAAGCTACACCCTGCCCGACGGCACGAGCATCGAGTTCACCGGCATCAAACGGTTCGCCGCGTTCGACATCAAGCGCGACCCGTGGCAGGTCTTCACCCTCGTCATGAGCCTCGCCGCCGTCACGGGACTCATCCTCTCCCTCTTCATCCCCCGCCGCCGCCTCTGGGTGCGCGTCACGCCCGCGGGCGACGGCGTCACACTCGAGGTCGCAGGCCTTGCCCGCAGCGAGGACTTCAGGCTAGAAACAGACGTGCAGGAACTGGCACAATCCCTCGCCCCCGATGACGCGGCGGCCGGGGCCAAGGAGGAATCCGCGTGATCACATCGCCGCTCGCCGACTATTCGCAGCTCGCCATCATCAGCGCCATCGTCGTCTACATGATGGCGTTCATCGCCTTCGCCGTGGACCTCGCCCAGGACTCCGACCAGCGCTCCGAAAAAAAGCTCCGCGCCCGCGCCGAAGCCCTCGTCGGGGCGGGCGGCTCCGGGGCTGCTCAGGCGGAGGTGACCGCGCCCGACGGGGGTGACTCTGCACGCGAGTCGGGCGCTGTTACGTCGGGGGGCATCACGGCCCTGCGCATCGCGCTCACCTTCGCCACCGTCGCCACGCTCCTCCAGTTCACCGGCGTCATCCTGCGCGGCATCGCCACCGAGCGCGTCCCGTGGGGCAACATGTACGAATTCACCATGACCGGCGCCGCCGTCGTCATGACCCTCTACCTCCTGCTGAGCGCCCGCCTGCCCGACCTCCGCCACCTCGGCGTCTTCATCCTTGGGCCCGTCCTCGTGCTCATGCTCATCGCCCAAACCAGCTGGTTCCTGCCCGCCGCCGCCCTCACGCCGAGCCTCCAAAACTCCCACTGGCTCGTCATCCACGTCATCGTCGCGATCCTCTCGATCGCCCTGTTCTCCATCGGCGCCGTCACCTCGGTCCTGCAACTCGTCCAGACCCGGCGCGAACGCCGCGCCCTCGAAGGACTCCCGGTTGCGTTCCCCGCCCACGAGCGCGTCATGCGTCGCCTCCCGAGCGCCCGCAGGCTCGAAGCCCTCAGCTTCCAGGTCAACGCCGTCGGCTTCGTCCTGTGGACCTTCACCCTCATCACCGGCTCCATCTGGGCCAACTACGCGTGGGGCCGCTACTGGGGCTGGGACCCCAAGGAAGTGTGGACCTTCGTCATCTGGGTCGTCTACGCCGCCTACCTCCACGCCCGCGCCACCCAGGGCTTCCGCGGCACGCGCGCCGCCTACTTCGCCCTCGCAGGCTTCGCCTCCGTCGTCATCAACTACACCGTCGTCAATACGGTGATCAACGGCCTGCACTCCTACTCGGGGCTGTAAACGCGGCGCTGACGCCCGTCAGGGGCGGGGATTCTCGTCGTCCGGCGCGTCGGGGTGGCCTTCGGGGCTTTCCGCTTCAGGGCCCTGCGTTTCAGGAGCCTCT
>JAUNTX010000001.1:41483-430299 GCA_030538475.1 Dermabacter sp. | reverse complement strand
GGACTCCCCGCTTCGGCGCTCTCTGCTTCGGGACGTCCCGCTTCTGGACCTTCTGCGTCTTTTTCCACTTCCAGGGGATCCTGCAGGCGTCGGCGCCTTTCCTCCCGAATCTCCCGATCCAGTCGAGCGAGGAACTCGGGATCCTCATCGGGCGCGAGCGGGCGCGTCACGCCGCGCCGTCCCCGCGTCCCATTCGAGGTGGGCGGGGCGAAACGATCCTGGAACTCCTTGGCCAGGCCCGTCGGCTGCGGCTGAGAACGATCCTTGCCCACCAAAATCCACGTGATCGGGCCGATCCACGGCACGAACACGATGACGAGCACCCACAGGAGCTTCGGCAGGCCCTTCACGCGATCATCCTCGGTGCTCACGCAATCGGCCAGCGCGTAGACGGCGAGCGCAATGGAGGCGAGAGTGAAGAGGACCCGGGGCATGGCCCCATCGTAATCGGCCATCATCTAAGCTGGATGAATGCGTTCGATCCTGCTGTATACCGTGCTCCGACTCGGCCTGTTCTTCGGCATCTGGGCACTGCTGTCGCTCACCGGCATCCACTGGATGTTCACAGGGATCCTCGCCGCCGTCATCGCGATGCTCATCTCCGTGCTCGCCCTCAGCCGCATCCGCCAATCGGTCGCGCTTCGACTCGAAAAGACCGTGGCGCGCACCGCCGAAAAATCCGCGGCCACGACGAGCGACGCCGACCTGGACGCCGAAGAAGAAGACGCCATCATCGACGCGACCCGTGCGGCGCAGGCGGCGCAATCCGCACAACACGCAGAGCAGGCTGAACAATCCGCGCAGGCGGAACGGGCCCAGGGGCGCTCCTAACCGAGCCAGGTCCCGAGCACGCACCCGCCCAGCAGGAGGAGGGACGCCACGAGTTCGAGTCGGCCCGCCATCCCGAGGACGGGAATCAGGTCACGGCCCGACGCCCGCTGCACCAGCACCCGCTGAATCGGCGCGGTCGTCATCGGCAAGGCAATGAACGCGAGCGCCGTGAACGGCTCCACGTACGCCACGGGGAGCAGCAGCACGAACGGCACCACGAGGCACGCCGCGCACAGAAGACGCGTGCGGGCATCGCCGAGGCGCACCGCGAGCGTCATCTTCCCCGCCTGCGTGTCCGTCGGAATGTCGCGCAGGTTGTTCGTCAGCATGATCGCGCACGCCCAGAGTCCCACCCCCGAGGCGACGAGCAGATCCACCCAGCCCGTGCGGCCCGAGATCAGGTAGCTCGTGCCCATGACCGCCACGAGCCCGAAGAACACGAACACCATCACCTCACCGAGGCCCAGGTACCCGTAGGGCTTCGAGCCGCCCGTGTAGAACCACGCGGCGAGAATGCACAGCACGCCGACGGCGAGCAGCCACCACGCGCCCGCGAGCCCCACCAGCACCGTGCCCGCCACGGCCCCCACGCCAAAGCACGCGAACGCGGCCCGCTTCACCGAGGCGGCGTCGGCCGCGCCCGAACCCACCAGGCGAAAAGGCCCCACCCGGTCATCGTCGGTGCCCTTCACCCCGTCCGAATAGTCGTTCGCGTAGTTCACCCCCACCTGGAGCGCCAGAGCCAGAACGAGTGCGAGCAGGCTGCGAGGCACCGTCTCCCCGGGCAGATAGCCGACGTGCAGCAGCGACAGGCCCGTGCCCGCCGCCACCGGCGCGATCGCCGCGGGCAACGTCCGCGGGCGCGCGCCCTGCACCCACTGAGAAAAGGTTGTCACTACGCCACTCCATCCGTGTTCTCGACGGCCGCGATCTCCACTGCTGCGTTCTCTACTGCCGCGTTCTCCACTGCTGTGCGCGCCAAAGCCGCCGCCGCTGCCCGGTCCACCTTGCCCGATGCTAGGACGGGTAGGGCCTCCACCACGAAGGTCCGGCGCGGGATCATGAATCGTTCCTGACCCGCGGCGAGCATTGCCGCGGCAATGGCGTCGCTCGTGCGGGGGCTTGCTTCGCGGGATTCTTCCTCATGCGAGGGTGCGGCGGAACCTTCCAACAGTGCAATCGCGGCCTGGCCCCACTCCTGATCCGGCACCGGCACCACGAGCACCTGGCCACCCAGGTCGGGGATCGCCCCCGGGGCCGCGCCCGTGATTGCCGCCTCCACCACTTGCGGCACGATCTTGCGGCCGCCGGAGACGATCACGTCATCGCTACGTCCCAGAATCGACACGCGGACACCACCCGTAGCCGCATCGTGGCGCACCTCAGCCATATCCGAGGAGACGAACAGCCTGGTCTTCGCGAGCGACGGCATCGCGAAGAACCGCGCTCGATCCTCAACGGTATTGCCGCTCACGTGCGTGACGGCGCCCGTTTCAAACACATACCCGAGGGCCACCTGCGGTGCCGTGAGGGCGAGGCGGCCGTCGTCGGTCACCTTCACCTCGACGCCCTGCAGGGGCTCGCCGTCATAGACGCAGCCGCCGGCCGTCTCGCTCGCCCCATAGGTGGCAACGATCCGAGCCCCCAGACGCTCGGCCCGAGCCCGAAGCTGCGGCGACATCGAGGCGCCACCCACCAGAATCGCCCGAAAGCGCCGAAGGGCATGGGCGCTCGCGTCGCCGGGCGAAGCTTCTGCCGCGCTCACCACGCGCTCCAGCTGAGTGGGCACGAGGGAGGTGAACAACGGGAGGTCCGCCAGCTCCGGGTGAGAGGCGGACAGCGCGTCCCACTGGCTGAGCTGCTGAACCATCGTGTCGGCAGCGAAAGACGACGACAGATCCACGACGGGCCCCAGCGCCCCGGGCAGACCCTCACGATCCGGGATCCCGAGCAGCAGACTCGCGAGGACCGCCCGGGCAATCACCTGGACGCCACCAATGTGGGTAGGGGGAAGCAGGGGAAGCCACGCCCCATGCCCCTCAAAGAACCTCGCCGTCGCGAACATCGACGCCTTGAGGCTCTGCAACGAATGGGCCACTGCCTTCGGCGTCCCCGTCGAGCCCGACGTCGGTACCACCAGCGCGAACTCCTCCGGATCCGGATCGGCAAGCACGCTGCCCGCCTTGGCGCACGTGCAGCCCGCACACGGATTCGTGGCGCACGAGTCGTCGGCCTGCTCGGGGGCTGATTCTGCACCTCGGTCCGACGCCGAGGCACGCTCCGTGCGGGTACTCGCGAGCGAGCCAAGCAGGTGCGGGCGGGCAAACGAGCCCAGCCACAGACGAGAATCGCCGCGCACCATGTCCGCAATCGCCCGCGCATGCTCCCGCATCGATGCGGGCGAGCCATCAAACGGCGCAACCTCGCGCCACGGAAGCGAAGAATCAGTCAACGGGACCAGCCTTGGGTCTATCGGTGGTGGGAGTTCAGGTGGTGGGACATCAGGTGGTGAGAAATCAGTGGCGTGAGAGGTCGCCGCGATCTACCCCTGCGGGTGGGGAAAACGCGACCAGTCTGGATCACGCTTCTCCAGAAACGCATCGCGCCCCTCCACGGCCTCATCCGTCATGTACGCGAGCCGGGTCGCTTCGCCCGCAAACACCTGCTGGCCCATGAGCCCGTCATCCGCGAGATTGAAGGCGAACTTCAGCATGCGGATCGCCTGCGGAGACTTCGTTGCCATCACCGCCGCCATTCGCAGGGCCTCGGATTCGATGTCTTCGTGATCGACCACGCGATTCACCGCGCCCCACTCGTAGGCATCCTCGGCACTGTACTCCTCCGCCAGAAAGAAAATTTCCCGCGCCCGCTTCTGCCCCACCTGCTTGGCCAGATAGGCACTCCCGTAGCCGCCGTCGAAGCTGCCAACATTCGCGTCGGTCTGCTTGAAACGCGCGTGCTGACGACTCGCAATCGACAGGTCCGCCACCACGTGCAGCGAATGGCCTCCACCGGCCGCCCACCCGTTGACCGCGGCAATCACGACCTTGCCCATGGTCCGGATGAGGCGCTGCACTTCCAAAATATGTAGCCGACCCGCGGCGCCCGCAGGCACCGACTCCGCGGAATCGCCCTCCGCGTACTGGTAGCCACTCCGGCCGCGAATCCGCTGGTCACCGCCCGAACAGAACGACCACACGCCATCCTTGGGCGCCGGGCCGTTGCCGGTGAGGATGATGACCCCGACACCGGGATCGAGGCGCGCGTGATCGAAGGCTCGATACAGCTCGTCGACGGTGTGAGGCCGAAAGGCGTTGCGCACCTCCGGCCGATCGAAGGCGATGCGGACGGCATTGAGGTCGCGGCTCCACGCCTCGCCGGAATCCGCGTGCCCCCGCTCGACGGCGCGGTGATACGTGATGTCTGTGAAGGCAGGCCCGCCAAGCTCCCGCTCGCCCACATCGCGCCACCGCTGCGGATCGAAGGTGTCGGAAACGGGCGAAGGGAGGGGCGCTGAACTCATGGCTCCAGCGTAGTCGAGGCGATGTCCCGAACGCGGCCCTCCCAATCGGCCGCGAGGCGCGCGAGGTCCGGCCGATGCTGGGCTAAACGGAGAAACGTCCCCTCGGAGGTGAAGGTGAGGCCTTCGTTGACCCAGTGTTGTCGCGCGGCATCGTGGAGGTGGGACGGCAGACCGCCCCGCGCATTCGTGACGCGCCACCAGGGCGTTCCCGAACCGTAGAGCGCCAAGACTCGCCCCACCTGCCGCGGCCCCGTGCCCACGATGGCGGCGATGTCCCCGTAGCTCACCGCATGGCCGACCGGAATGCACTCGACGCACCGCAGGATCAGTTCGTAGCGAAGGTCGGCATCTGCACCCGCATTCGCATCCGAATCTGCATCTGCATCTGCATCTGCACCGGCATCGGCATGGCCGACGGCGCTCGTCGGCGCCACCCCAGCTTTCGCCTTCGCCGGGCCGCCTGCCACCGGGATCTTTCCGTTCACGTCGCGAGCCTTTCATCGTCGGTACGCTCATGCCGCATTATCCAGGGCTTCGGGCGGACCGGTCACGGCGGTGTACCCGTGCGTGCTCGTCCATCGCCGCCGCTTGCGGGCCAATGGCTGCGCTTGTAGTTCGCCGGATGTCGGCGCTTCGTCAGATGTTGATGTGTCGGCCGACGTCGATGAAGTGGACGGCGGCGGTGGCGCTGAGGGCGCTCGCGATGGGACTGGCGACGACGCTTCGCTCGAGTGATCCACGGCCCCCGAGATGAGGTGCTCATGGGTGACCTCGGCGAACCGTTCCTTGTGAGCGTTGCACTGCACGCAGAGCCCCTGCCCGTTATCGAGGCTGGTGGGACCTCCCCGCGACCAGGCGACGGCGTGATCGGTCTGCCGGATGAGTGCATTGCAGAAGGGGCCTCGACAGGTGCGGTCTCGCAGCCGAATCATGTCCGACATTCGCGCGGGGAACACGCGTTGCTTGGATTCCATGGCGACGAGTTCACCGCTGGTGGGGTGAGTGTAGAGGCGCCGGTAGAACAGGGCGATGTCCTGGTCGAGGTGAGCGCGAGCGAGCCGCACAAGCAGCGGCTGTGCCTCGACGGGTGCATAGCCATCGATCGTTGCGAGGGTTTGTGAGCGAGGGCTCAACAGCGCCCGGTCGCTGACCGTGACGTTGAGTGTGACGCGCAGTGGGGGATCGAACTCGCGTTCCTGACGCGAGTCTCGCAGGTTGCTGGTGCCGAGCATGGCGTCCAGGAAGGCGTCGGCCTTCAGTTGCGCGTGAGTTCGGGGCTCGACCTCTCTGTCACGCGGGGGAAGCTCGCGGTTGAGGGCGGCGAGCTCGCCGAGGTGGCTTTCAGCGGAGATTTCGAGGCGCCGATGCAGGGCATACCCCTCGAGCGCGGGAAGCACGGCGCTGAAGCGGCACATGCCATCGGGAAGAGCCTTGATGCTGACGTGGCGCTCGCGCCGGGCCTGCTCCTCTCGCTCTCGAGCGCGCTCAGGTTCGAGGTCAACCACTTCGGCGTGGGCGGTGGCCCGCCATTCGTCGACGCCAGCGCCGTGGAGGTAGGCGATCTTCTCCCCGAGCCTGGAGTCGAGTTGTCGGCGCTGTGCGGAGGTGGAGAGTTTTCGGCTTTCCACGGCGATGGCTTCGGCGCTGGCCGCGGGGAGGGCTCCGCCAGCCAACGCGGCGAAAAGTGAGGGCATGGAATGCACGAGTTCACGGGAGTTCGTGACGAAGCGGGCGGTCTTCGCGGGGGATTGGCGCAGGGCCAGCGCGAGTTCTCCCTTGAAGGCTCCCGATAGTTCGCGTTCGTGCCTGGCTGTTGTGGCAGGCGCGGTGGCGAGCGCTTCCCCCTCTACCACGAGCCGGGCAAGGAATGCAGTCGAGATGGATTCGAGTGTGCTCCACAGGTGCGCGATGGCGAGGACGTCCGGCACCGTGGCGTGTATCGGTTCGCCCGTGGCGCTTGCGCGTGAGGTGGCTTCTGACGTGGGCTCGTCCATTCGCGTTGCGGCCTCCATGGCCTCAACGGCGAGTTCGAGCGAACCGATGATGTTTGCCGTGATGGTGGCATCCATGCCACACCCCCTTCGTGTGAAGTGTCCCCGTGATGACACATGCGGTGGGAGGTGTGGACGCCACCCCTGGCGTCTACCTCTCCCGACGGGGACATGTCCATCGTATAGAACGTGTGTTCGAGTGTCAAGCACTAGATGCTTGTATCGAACACTTGTGCGAATCGCTAATCGCGGCTACTCTGTCACCATGTCCGCGTCCACCAGGTCTACGCTTCTTGACCACATCGATCGCATCGAGGTGGTGAGCATCCCCCTGCGCACGCGCTTTCGCGGCATTGACGTGCGCGAGGCCGCGCTGCTCCATGGGCCCGCCGGGTGGGCCGAGTTTTCGCCCTTTGTTGAGTACGGTATCGAGGAGTCGTCGGCCTGGTTGAACGCGGCCCTGGAGGCTGCCGCGGACCCGTATCCACCCACGCGGCGCACGCAGATTCCCATCAACGCCACGATTCCGGTGGTGAGCCCCGAGCGCGCGCACGCGCTCGCGTCGGAGTACGGCGCCCGCACGGCCAAGGTGAAAGTAGCGGATAGCGCCGCGTCGCACGCCGAGGATCAGGCGCGCCTGGAAGCGGTACGCGATGCCCTGGGGCCGGGTGGCGCGATTCGCGTGGACGCCAACATGGCGTGGAGCGTGGAGGAAGCCGCCGCGAAAATCCGCGATCTGGATCGGGCAGCGGGCGGGCTCGAATACGTGGAGCAGCCCTGCGCAACCGTCGAGGAACTCGCGGCCGTGCGCCGCATGGTGCGCGTACCGATCGCTGCCGATGAGTCCGTGCGCCGAGCCTCGGACCCCCTTGCCGTCGCGCGCGCGGGCGCCGCTGATGTGCTCGTCATGAAGGTCCAGCCTCTCGGCGGGGTACGGGCCGTTCTCGCGCTCAGCGAGGAGGCCGGGCTGCCGGTGGTGATCTCGAGCGCGCTGGAAACGTCCGTGGGTCTCAGCCTCGGCCTCGCGTGCGCGGCGGCCCTCGAGAAGTTGCCACACGCGTGCGGTTTGGGCACGGCTCGGCTCCTGACGGGGGACGTGACGGCTCATCCACTGGTTTCAGCCGACGGCACTTTGCCGACGGGCAGAGTGGAGGTCTCCGAGCACCTTCTCGAGGTGCATCAGGCATCCGAGGGCATTCAACAAGCGTGGCGGTCCCGCATCGCGGAGTGCGCCAGCTTTCTTGAGCGCCGCGGCGACCCCCTGGATCGGGCTGTTCGCGAGAAAGACCACCTAGGGTAGAGCCCATGCGTCTCCAGGATCCGCCTCGTGTCAGCTCCGGCGCCGTTGAATCTGCGTACGTCCTCCTTGATGCGCTTCGCGCCCTCGGCCTGCGGCATCTCGTGATCGCGCCGGGTTCGCGTTCGGCTCCCCTCGTCTATGCGGCGCATGCCCTTCAAGGCGCCACAGAGGCCGGCCATCACGCACACGGGACGACGGGTCAGGGTCTTCTCCTCCACGTTCGGCACGACGAGCGCGCGGCAGCCTTTACCGCCCTCGGGCTCAGCAAGGGGGGCGAAGTGGCGGCGGTCGTCACCACGTCGGGCACGGCTGCCTCCTACCTGCTGGGCGCCGTCATGGAGGCTCACCACAGCGCTATTCCCCTCGTGGCGATCACGGCGGATCGGCCCGCGGAACTGCGTGGCACTCAAGCAAACCAGACCACGATGCAGCCCGGGCTGTTCACGCCCTTCACCGTCGCGAACACGGATCTTCCGGCGGCCACCGCCACTCGCGCGACCGCGATGGAACTGCGACTAGCGGCGGATACCGCAGCGCGATCCTGGGCCGCAGCCGTTGCAGGGCCCGGTCCCGTCCACATCAACATGTCCTTCCGCGATCCCCTGACTCCAGGGCCCGCCCCGGAGGTTGGATCCTCAATCGTCGGTTCCCCGACGGCGCATGTGCCCGGGGCTGACGCGCCCATCACGATCCCGGTTCGGGTCGGTCCCCCGGCCCCGCCGCCCACGGCGCTCACCGTCGACTCCCGCACGCTCGTGGTGGCCGGAGACGCCAACGCGGCCGCGGGCGACATGGCCGCCCGCTTTGCCTCGGCCCTGAACCTCCCGCTCCTTGCGGAGCCATCCTCCGGGGCTCGCACGCCCGGCGCGCCCCTGGTACCCGCCTACCCGCTCGCACTCGCGGAGGTCATGGCTGATCCACAGCACCCACTTCGCCCCCGCGAGGTCGTGGTGTGCGGGCATCCCACGCTGTCCAGGCCCGTGATCCGCGATCTCTTCGGCGCCCGCGATGTTCTCCTCACCGTGGTGAGTGATCGGCTGGACTGGCCGGATCCGCAGCGGCGCGCCGAGCGCGTCGTCACGGCGATCGATCCCGAACTTTCACGCACGTCCATGGACGAATCGCTCGACGGAGCGCCCGACCTCGCCCGCAAGGGCGCGCCTGGCCTCGCCCCGGGCGGCTTCGCGGACGGAGGCTTCACCGACGGGTGGCGTGCTCTCGGTGCGCGGCTCCACGCCGATGCGCTGGCAAAGGCCCCGGAGCAGGCGCGGGCGGCGCTCGCGGTGTGGGACGCGTGTGCCGAGGAGGCAGCGTCGAACGACCATTCTGGGCAAGGGCAAGGCCCCGCGCGCCTCGTTCTCGGGGCGAGCGCCCTCATTCGCGATCTCGAGTTCTTGGCGGGGCCCACGTCCGCAGCGGTGTTTTCCAATCGCGGGTTGGCGGGGATTGATGGGACGGTCGCCACGGCGACGGGCATTGCCCTGGCAGCACCGGGCGCGACCATGCACGCGTCGACCTCCACCTCTACCCCCGCACCCCGGACCCGCGTCCTTCTGGGCGACGTGAGCGCCCTGCATGACCTCACGGGGTTCATCCTGGGACCGGGGGAGCCGGAGCCCGATCTCGACATCGTGGTGGTGGACGACGACGGCGGCCGCATCTTCGGCGGGCTCGAGCACGCGAAGGCGCCGGCCGACATGTTGGAGCGGTTCTTCACGACGCCTCACGGCCGAGACCTGGGCCAGGTGATCGAAAGCCTCGGGGTGCCGGTCACGCGCGTGGCGGCGAGTGGCCTGCGCGAGGCGCTGCGAAGCGCCTCACATTCGCGGGGGCGCCGGGCGTTTCTTGTGCAGATCTCAAGGCAAAGCCCAGGCGGCGGGGATTAGATCGCGCTCATGAATGAACGTTCGCCCCGCTGGGCCCCCATCATCGCCCTCGTGACTGTCGCCATGCTCGTCGCCGCCCTGTCGTCGGCGGCGTTGGCGCTCGGCGCCGGGTGGGCACTGTGGGGTAGCGGCGGCCAGGGCAGCGCCAGCAGCTCGAGCGATGGGTCCAGCGCCGGGACGGACTCGGGGTCGTCCGGCGGCGCCAAGGCGAACGCACCCGTCGGCGATGGGGGAGATGTCGCGGAGGATTCGTGGGCGTCCACCGCAGCCGTGATTTCGCCGAGCACGGTGTCGATTCAGGTGACCACGAGCGCGGGCGGGGCCGAAGGCAGCGGCGTGGTCTACTCCGCGGACGGCCAGATTCTCACGAACGCCCACGTGGTGAGCGGGGGAACCGCAATTGCGGTGACGCTCGCGGATGGTCGGAGCTATGCGGCCTCCGTGAAGGGCGCCGATGCCAGCACCGATCTTGCTCTCCTCGAGCTCACCGATCCGCCAAGCGACCTCGTGGCGGCCACGTTCGCGAACTCCGATGATCTGCGCGTGGGGCAGGACGTCATGGCGATGGGTACTCCGCTCGGATTCGCGAATACGGCCACGACCGGCATCGTCTCCGCTCTCAATCGGCCCGTGGTGACGCGGGAGGAGGGCGCCGAAATGACCGATGCTTCGTTCTCGTCGGCGATCCAGACCGACGCGTCCGTGAACCCGGGGAACTCGGGCGGTCCGCTCGTCAATCGCGCCGGTCACGTGGTGGGCATTAATTCGTCGATTGCGTCGAATGCGACCTCGAGCGAGGGCGCGGGCAGTATCGGGCTCGGGTTTGCGATCCCGTCGAACACGGCGCGGCTCATTGCGGATCAGTTGGCGCAGACCGGGACGGCCACGCACGCCCTGCTGGGGGTGCGGGCGAACGACGGCGAGGCCACGCTCGGCAGCGTGAGCTACCGGGGTGCGCAGATCCTGGAGGTGACGGATGGTTCGGCGGCCGCGAAGGCGGGGCTCGAGCCGGGCGATGTGGTGACGCGCTTCGGTGATGTCCCGATTGGTTCGGCCACGGCGCTCACGGCGTACGTGCGCAGCCTCGAGGTGGGCTCGACCCACACCCTCACGGTGTATCGGGATGGGCAGGAGCGCCAGGTCGAGGTGACCCTGGGCGGTCAGTAGCGGCGAGCGCGCTCATGATCGGCCGCGTCTTGGCGAGGGCCTCGGCGTGTTCGGTGAGGGGGTCGGAACCGGTGACGAGCCCGCCCCCGGCCTGAATGGTCAGGGAGTCTTCGCCGACGTGCGCCATGCGTAGCGCGATGGCCCATTCGCCGTCGCCCGCACCGCCGATCCAGCCGACGGGCGCCGCGTATCCACCGCGGTCCACGCCTTCGAGGTCCGCGATGATCGCGTTCGCGACCTCGCGCGGGGTGCCGCTGACGGCGGCGGAGGGGTGCAGGGCCTCCGCAACGTCGAGCAGGCCGACGCCGCTCGCGAGCCGCCCCGTGATGTCGGAGGCGAGGTGCTCGAGACCGGGAAGCTGAAGCACGAACGGCGTGGGGGACACGCTGAGGTCGTCGGTGAGGCGGGCCAGGGGTTCGGCGACGGATCGGACGGCGTAGTCGTGTTCGGCGCGTTCCTTGGGGTCGGCGAGGAATGCCCGACGATCGTGCTCGTTGAGGGAACCGTCGCCCGCGACGGGCCTGCTGCCAGCGAGGACGCGCGAGAAGATGGCGCCGGCGTCGGTGCGGACGAGCATTTCGGGGGAGGCGCCGATGATGTCGTCGATGTGGAAGGTCCAGGCGCCGCGGTAGCGGGCGTTGAGGTGGCGCGCGAGGCTCGGCAAGAGCGGGCGCGGGCCTTCGCCGTCGAGGTCCACGGTGAAGCGTTCGGAGAGGACGATTTTTTGGGCGTCGCCGCGGTTGATGCGGTCGACGGCGGTCGCGACGAGTGCGCGGTAGCTGTCGGCGGAGTGCGCGGGCGTCATCTCGCTCGGGTGGCGCGCGGCCCCGGGGGTGGGGGGGAATTCGGCGGTGGGGGTGTACTCGGCGAGGGCCGCCTCGATGCCGTGGCGCGTGAGGGGCCCCGTGTCGGTGTCGGAGATGACGGTGAGGAAGCTCGCACCGTCGATGGTGCCGAGGATGGCGCGGGGGATGAGTAGGCGCGAGGGGCGTGGGGAGTTGTCGGCGTAGCTGAAGGAGCCGAAGGCGATGAGGCCGGTGCCGCGAGAGCGCACGTCGTCGCGTACTCGGGCGCGGCGGGTGAGGTCGGCAAAGTCGCGCGCCAGGTCGGCGAATCTGCCGGGCCCGCTGGCCTCGAGGCGGCGGGCGTGGCCGAGGGCGACGAAGCCGCCGTGGCCGTGCAGCCACACGGCGGTGGCGTGCGGGGGGATGCGCTGGGCGACGGGGATGGGGGAGGGGAGGCTGACGGTGTGCACGTAGAGGTGCGGGCTGTCTCCGGTCACTACAATGGCCATGATGCTTTCATTATGGCGCACGTGCGCCCCCTTCGACCTGCAGGAGCGCTCCCGATGAGGCCCACGGACCTTGGCCCTGTCCTCAAGGGGGCGGTGGCGGCGGCGGTCGTGGTCCTCATCAACGTGGTGCTGGTGGCGGTGCCCGTCCTCGGGGCGCACGCCTTTGATCCTCGGACTCACGCGAGCACGCTCGATGCGCTCATCGTCGCGATCTCGATCTTTTCGCTCGGCCACGGGGCGGCGGTGACCCTTTCCGGGGCGGGCATCGAGGGGGCCGTGACCCTGCCGCCGCTCGGGTTGACGCTCGTGTTTTTCCTCGTGGCGATGCTGCGTGTGCGCAGGCTGGGGCGGTCGCTCGAGGTGGTGGGGGCCGACGGCGCCCTGCGCCAGGGGGCGCTGCCCGCGCTCGTGATGGCGCTCGCGGGCTTCGCGGGTATGTATGCGCTGGTGTGCACGCTGCTGTCGCTGCTCGGCGCGTCCGATGGGATGCGCCCCGTCGTTGCGGCCGTCGCCTTCGGTACGCTCGCCCTCGCCGTCACGGCGGGGGTCGCGGGCCTCGCCCTGTCGCTCACGCGGCGCGCGAGCGATGCCCTCCCGGCCGTCGGGCCGCTTGCTCTGGTGCCGGAGCCGTACGCGTCGGTCATCCGCGCCGCCGCGGCAACGCTGCTGCTCATGCTGTCGGGCGCGGCCGTTCTCACGGTGGTGCAGCTGGCCCTGCACCGTTCGCAGATAGCGGCGCTGACGGAGGCGCTGGATCCCGGTTGGTTCGGCGGGGCCGTGCTGGTGCTCGGGCAGCTCGCGTTCTTGCCGACGGTGATCGTGTGGGTGCTCATCCTCATGTGTGGCGGCACGCTCGCGCTCGGGCTCGGCACGTCCGTGTCGCTCGAGGGCTCGGTCGTGGGGGTGCTGCCGCAGCTGCCGCTGCTGGGCGCCGTTCCCGAACCGGGCGCCTTCTCGCCCTGGCTGCAGGCGCTCGTGCTCGTTCCGCTGGCCGGGGTCATCGTCGGCGCCCTCATCCTTGCCCGCTCGACGCGAGGCGCGAGCGCCCGGGACCGGGTGGTGGCCTGGTGCGCCTACCCGCTCACCGTGCTGCTGAGCGTGCTGGCGCTGGCCGCGCTCGCGGGCGGGTCCATCGGGAGCGCGCAGCTCGCCCACGTCGGCCCCGTCCTGCTGAGCGTCATCCTCCCGCTGCTCGGCATCGTCCTCGTGCCTACCGTCCTCATTGGCGGCTGGACGCAGACGGGCCTCGATGCGTGGGTGCGCCGCTCCGTGCATGACCTGCGCACGCGTGTGGAGCAGGCAGAGGGAGCAGGGGCCGACGGGGACGCGCCCGATACCAATGCGTCCGATCCCCATGCGTCCGATCCCGACGCGCCCGCTATGCCGGAGGGCGCCACGGCACCCTCGACGGAAGAATCCTCTACAGGCCCAGCCAGCTCGTAATGGAGCCGGGCAGTTCCTCGTCGCACGCGGCGCGGGCCTGGTCGGTGAGCGCGGTCGAGACGCAGTCCTGATACGAGGACATCGGCCCGTAGAAGAGCGCCGAGAAACCGGCCGACAGCACGAGGGCGACGCACGCGGGGATGCCGATGGCGGCGGTGATGATGGAGGAGCGCCGACGCTCGGTGGGCCACGCCGCCACGAGCATGACGATGAGGAAGACGATGGCCGCGAGGGCGGCGATGCCGGAGACGAGCATCCAGGGCAGGGGCAGCAGGGTCGAGCCCCACGCGATGAGGAGGCTGATCACGACGCCGATGAGGGAGCGCGTGTAGCGGTCCCGGCGGGCATCCGGCGCGCTGGCGGGGGGCGAAGAAGGCTGGGGCGATGTCACGCTGACATTGTGCCGCAGCAGCATGGGAGGTGTGTGCCGTAAGCTGGCCGCGTGAGTTCTTTTCCGCTCGTCGTGTTCATTTCTGGAACGGGAAGTACCCTGCAGGCCGTCCTCGAGGCGGTCGAGGAGGGGAAGCTTCCGGGCGTCAGTGTCGAGGCCGTCGTGGCGGATGGTGAGGCCGCGGGCCTCGCGCACGCGCGCGCTCGCGGGATCCCCATCGAGGTGGTGCGGCCCGGCGATTTCGCTTCGCGCGCCGCATGGGATCAGGGGCTCGCCGACGTGTGCGGCCGCTACGCTCCCCGCCTCGTGGTCCTTGCCGGGTTCATGCGCCTGCTCGGAGCGCCCATGCTCGAGGCTTTCGGGGGGCGCATCATCAACACGCATCCCGCCCTCTTGCCGTCGTTCCCCGGCGCGCATGGGGTGCGCGACGCCCTCGCCTACGGGGTGAAGGTGACGGGCGCGAGCGTGATCGAGGTGGACGCGGGCGTGGACACGGGCCCGATTCTCGCGCAGCGCGCCGTGACCGTGGACGCCGACGACACCGAAGCCACCCTGCACGACAAGATCAAGCGCGTTGAGCGCGCCATGCTCGTCGAGGTCATCGCCGCGCGAGCCCTCGCCGATCCCGAACCAACTGCAACCCCCGCGACCGCCTGAGCCGGAAACCCGCCGCCAAGGAGCCCCCATGAATGATCAGCTGAATGATCAGCGTCCCCTCACCCGCGCCCTGCTGTCCGTCTTTGACAAGACCGGCCTCGTGGAGCTTGCCGAGGCCCTGCATACCGCCGGCACGGAGATCGTCTCGACCGGTTCGACCGCCCAGGCGATCCGCGAGGCGGGTCTGCCCGTGACAGAGGTGGAGGCGGTGACGGGATTCCCGGAGATTCTCGATGGCCGCGTGAAGACTCTGCACCCGGCGATCCACGGCGGCCTGCTCGCCGACCGTACGAAGCCGTCGCATGAGGCGGCGCTCGCGGAGCACGGGATTGCCCCGTTCGACCTCGTCGTGGTGAACCTGTACCCGTTCGAGGACACGGTGATCGCGGGTGGGAGCGTCGAGGAGATCATCGAGAAGATCGATATTGGCGGGCCTGCGATGGTGCGCAGTGCCGCGAAGAACTTTGCGACGTGCGCGGTCGTGGTCGAGCCCGAGTTTTACGGCGTGGCCGCGGTGGCCGCCGCCAGGGGCGGGTTCACGCGCGAGGAGCGCCTGGCCCTGTCGGCCCTCGCGTTCTCGCGGATCGCCGCCTATGACGACGCGATTGACGAGTGGATGGTGGAGCTGGCCGGGACCGCGATCGAGAACCTCGAAGAGTCCTACGCCGAGGTCCTCGAGGAGGCCGTCGAGGCCGCCGCGAAGGCCGATGAGGCACGGCTGGATCCGGAGGAGGTGGAGTCCCTCAAGGAGCTCGAGCACCTCAATGACCTGTACGAGTCGGATCGGGGCGCGTTCGAGGCCGCCATCAACGAGATGGCGTTCGACATGGGCGAAGAAGAGCGGGCGGAGGCGGGCATCTCGTATCTGCGCTACGGCGAGAACGCGCACCAGCGGGCATACGTGCAGCTGATCGACGACGAGCCGGGCACGCTCGCGGCAGCCGAGCTGCTCTCGGGCAAGCCGATGAGCTACAACAACTACGTGGATGCCGACGCGGCACTGCGCGCCGTCTATGACCATGCGGCGCCGTGCGTGGCGATCATCAAGCACAACAACCCGTGCGGGATCGCCGTGGCCACGGAGGCGGAGGGGATCGCGGCGGCGTATGCGAAGGCGCACGCGACCGATCCCGTCTCCGCGTTTGGCGGGGTCATCGCCGCGAATCGGCCCGTGAGCCTCGAGATGGCGCGCCAGGTCACCGAGGTGTTCACTGAGGTGATCGTGGCGCCGGGCTACGAGGAGGGCGCGATTGAGGCGCTGTCGGCCAAGAAGAACCTGCGGATCCTCGAGATTTCGGGGGCGCCGCGCCCGTTCGAGGTTCGCGAGCAGCGTCAGATCTGGGGCGGCCTGCTCGAGCAGGAGATCGACCGCTTCCAGAGCGAGGGCGATGACCCCTCGACCTGGGAGCTCGTCGCGGGCGAGGCCGTCGATGCCGAGACCCTCGCGGATCTCGCGTTTGCGTGGCGGGCCGTGCGGGCCCCGAAGTCCAACGCGATCCTGCTGGCCCGGGACGGCGCGGCCGTCGGCATCGGCATGGGTCAGGTGAACAGGGTGGATTCGTGCACGCTCGCCATTGAGCGGGCGAACACGCTCGGCGCGGTCGCGACGAACGGCGCCGCCGTGGTGCCGGAGCGGGCTCGGGGGAGCGTCGCGGCCTCGGACGCGTTCTTCCCGTTTGCCGACGGTCCCCGCCTCCTCATTGAGGCGGGCGTGCGGGCGATCGTGCAGCCGGGTGGTTCGGTGCGCGACGAGGACGTTATTGCCGCGTGCCGCGAGGCTGGCGTGAGCATGTACGTGACGGGGACGCGGCACTTTTCCCACTGAACCGGGCTCGGCATCTCGCGGTAGGCTGGGGTGATGACGACCACAGTCGCCGGGTTGTTCGAGTGGAAAGGGTGAGCACGTGAGTAGTGGGACGAGTACCGCGCCGGAGTTTGATCTCAACGAGGAGATTCCCGGCAATCAGAACCTTCGGGAGTTCATCGAGCGGCTGCGCGATGAGGGGTATTCGGTGGCCGATGGTCACTCGCCCGATCCCGATCTCATCGACCCGCAGGGCAACCCCGTCTACACGTGGCGCGAAGGCTACCCGTACGACACCCGGATGAGCCGCGATGAGTACGAGCGCGAGAAGTACTTCCTGCAGGTGGAACTGCTGAAGCTCCAGTACTGGCTCGAGGACGTGGGCGGGAAGGCCGTGGTGATCTTCGAGGGCCGCGATGCCGCGGGCAAGGGCGGCACGATCAAGCGGTTCATGGAGCATCTCAATCCGCGCATGGCCCGCACGGTGGCGCTCAACAAGCCGACGGAGCGGGAGCGGGGCCAGTGGTATTTCCAGAGGTACGTTCAGCACCTGCCCACCGACGGCGAGATCGTCATGTTCGACCGCTCGTGGTACAACCGGGCGGGCGTCGAGCGGGTCATGGGCTTTGCCGACGACGAGCAGTACGAGGCCTTCATGAATCAGGCGCCGCTGTTTGAGCGGATGCTCGTGGATTCGGGGATCTACCTGACGAAGCTGTGGTTCTCGGTGTCGCAGAAGGAGCAGCGCACCCGGTTTGCGATTCGTCAGCTGGACCCGGTGCGGCAGTGGAAGCTCTCGCCCATGGATCTGGAATCGCTGGATCGCTGGGAGGCGTACGGGGCGGCGAAAGAAGAGATGTTCCGCCGCACCGACAAGAAGTACGCGCCGTGGACCATCATTCGCTCGAACGACAAGAAGCGGGCGCGCATCAACGCGATGAAGTACTTCCTGACCCAGTTTGATTACGAGGGGAAGGACTACGAGGTGGTGGGGGAGCCCGATCCACTGCTGGTCATGCGCGGCAAGCACGAGGACGCCGACGAGTAGGTGCCCCGGGCGCTGCCCGTGAAGGGCGGCCCGGGCACGCTGCCCGAGACGGGCGCGCCGTGGTGCGGAGGCGCCGCAGGTTTAGCGCGCGGCGCTGCCGAGCGCGCTCGCGGCGCGGGTAACGAGGCCGTCCAGGTACGCGGCGGCCTCTCCCGCGTCCGCGGCGGAGTGCTCGAAGGGCACGAGCGTGGTGACCACGTGGGCGTCTTCGAAGGTCATGAGGGTGATGCCGGTGGCGTCCACGTCGATCACGGCTGCGAGTTGGGCGACGGGCGCGCAGAGCCCGAGGGGGGCGTCGCTCACGCAGCGGATGCCGTCGATGGCGCCGTCGCGCACGAGGTGGCTGAGGGTGCGGGCCGCGGCCTCGCTCACGGTGGGGGCGAGCTCGTGGGTGAGGAACGGGTCGGTTTCGATGCCGTGGGCGGGCGCCGCGGTGAGGTCGGTGTGCTTGGCGTTGAGCGGCGTGACGCCGTTGACGTCGTGGACGAGGAGGCGCCCGAGCGTGACGAGAGCGACCTGGGCGCCGGCGCGCGCGGCGACGGCGACGGTCGCGGGCAGCGTGCCGCGGCGTTCGAGCTCGGCGGCGTCTGCGGGGCTGAGCCAGGTGAGGTCGCCGAGGAAGTGACACGAGGCGAAGGTGACCCTCGCGTGGGCCGTGAAGCCGGACTTTTCGAGGCTGACGCGGACCTGTTCGCTGCCTTCGCGCCACTCGGCATCGAGCGGGCTGCGGCGTCGGGGCGCGGTCATGGCGAGGGCGAGGGTGCTGCGGTTGAGCAGGCCGTGCGCGAGGCTATGGTGGGCGGCTCCCGCATTGTGGGCGGTGATGCGGGCCCGGGACTGGCCGGCGAGCATGCGGCGGGCGAGCGAGGCGGCGCGTCCGTGGGGCGGGGTGCCGACGGGAGGCTCGGTGGCGGGCACGGGGCTCCTATCGTGATCGGGAGGTGCGTGATCGGGGGTGGCCGCAGACGCGGGGGCGTCCGCGACCACCGGTAAGGCAAGCCTCAGCCTACTTCAGACTCGAGGCGGGGCGCAAGGCTCGTAGGCGCCCTCTCACGCCTCGGGCAGGAGGTCGGCGCCGTCGATCACGGGGATCGTTCCCGTGGCCGTCGGCCGGTAGGGCCGGGTCATCCGCTCGGGGCTGAGCAGCTTCTCCAGTTGCGCCTCGCCGAGCAGGCCGCGCTCGATGACGAGGGTGCGCACGGGAATCCCGGTGCGCAGCGCGTCGGCCGCGATCTCGGTGGCCGCCGCATAGCCAATGACCGGCACGAGCGCGGTGACCACGCCGATCGAGCGCTCGAGGTGCCCTTCGAGTACGTCGGTGTTCGCGGTGATGCCCTGGATGCAGCGCTCGCTCAGGGTCTGCATCGCGCGCGTCATGATGCGCGTGGAGTCCAGGATGTTGTAGGCGATGACGGGCTCGAACGCGTTGAGCTGCAACTGCCCGCTTTCGGCTGCCATTGTGACGGTGAGGTCGTTGCCGATCACCTGGAAGGCCACCTGGTTGACCACTTCGGGGATCACGGGGTTGACCTTGCCCGGCATGATCGAGGAGCCGGGCTGGACCGCGGGCAGGTTGATCTCGTTGAATCCGGCGCGCGGCCCCGAGCTGAGCAGGCGCAGGTCGTTGCAGATCTTCGAGATCTTCACGGCGATCCGCTTGAGCACCCCGGAGAACGTCACGAAGGCGCCGGTATCGCTCGTGGCCTCCACGAGGTCGGCGGCGAGCACGAACGGCTTGCCGGTGATGCGGGACAGCTCGCTCGTCACGAGCGCCGCGTAGCGCGGGTCGGTGGTGATGCCCGTGCCAATCGCGGTCGCGCCCATGTTGATTTCGTTGAACAGTCGGGCCGTGCGGGTGAGGCGCTGCACGTCTTCGCTGATCGTGGTGGCCCACGCGTGGAACTCCTGGCCGAGCGTCATCGGCACCGCGTCCTGCATCTGCGTGCGGCCCATCTTGAGCACCTGCGAGAACTCGTCGCCCTTGGCGCGCAGCGCCTGGATGAGCCCGTCCATCGCGTCGGCGAGCGCGGGGAAGCTGAGCAGGATCGAGAGCCGGAGCGCCGTCGGGTACACGTCGTTCGTGGACTGCGCGAAGTTCACGTCATTGTTCGGATGCAGGTAGGTGTATTCGCCCTTGTTGTGGCCGAGGATCTCGAGCGCGCGATTGGCGATCACCTCGTTGGCGTTCATGTTCGTGCTCGTGCCCGCCCCGCCCTGAATGAGGTCCACGATGAACTGTTCGTGCCACTGGCCCTGCTCGATCTCGTGGCACGCCTGGGCAATCGCGTCGGCCTTCGCGCTGTCGAGCCCACCCAGTTGCTCGTTCGCGCGGGCGGCCGCGTGCTTGACGTACGCGAGGGCTTCGACCAGCCGCGGGAAGTGGTAGAGGTGCACGTCGGAGATGCGGAAGTTCTCGGTGGCTCGAAGAGTCTGGATGCCGTAGTAGGAATCGGCGGGGACCTCGCGGTCACCGAGGAGATCGTGCTCGAGGCGCACGCTGCTCATATATGGTCACGTCCTTGTGTTCATGGGGAGGGCCGGAAGTCCCGGCCACCCACCACCCTAACGCCCGGGCGCTACCATGGGGGCGTGAATCGATCGCCCTTTACCGTGCGCGCTGCCTTCTACCGGCAGCGGCTGCTTCTGGTGGCGCTCGGCGTCGTGGCGTTCGTGGTGCTGCCGCTCGGTCTGGTGCAGGGGGTGTCGGTGGCCGGTCTGGTGCTCGGCATCCTGTTGCTGGTCCTCGCGTTCTTTCGCCTCGTGCTGCCGGTTGAGGCGCTCGGGGCGCTCGTCGTGCGCAGGCGCGGGATCGACGTGCTCATTCTCGTGGCGCTCGGCGTGGGCATCATTGTGCTGAGCGGCACGCCGAACCTCTGACAGCCCGCGGCCCCGACAGCGCTTCTCCGGCGGTGCCCCGACGGCGCCGAACCTCAGTGGTCCGTGAGCGTGACCTCTCCGCTCGCGAGGCTGTAAACAGCCCCCGCCACCTGGAGTTTTCCCGCCGCGTGGGCGCGGCGCACGATCGCTGAGTCCCTCAGAATGTCCTCGACGCTGCACCGCACGTGGGCGTGGACGCCCGCTCGGACGTGCGCGGAGTGATCGTCGGATGTGGAGCCGACGGCGCCCGCCTCGAGGTGCGGCCGGATCCGCTCGATGAGGATGGGCAGGCGCCCGGGCAGGGGAGAGGCGCCGTCGATGTCGGCCACGCACGCGCCCACGGCCCCGCAGTCCTCGTGGCCGAGGACCACGAGGGCGCTGACGCCGAGGTGATCCACCGCGAACTCGATACTCGCCGTGACGGCGTCGTCGGCGACGTGTCCGGCCGTGCGGATGACGAAAAGGTCGCCGAAGCCCTGATCAAAGAGGAGTTCGGCGCTCACGCGCGAATCCGAGCAGCCGAAGACGACCGCGAAGGGGTGCTGCCCGGCGGCGAGTGAGGCGCGATAGGCGGCGTCCTGGTGGGGGCGCTCAGGTGTCCCGGCAACGAAGCGGGCGTTGCCGTCCTCGAGTGCGCGCAGGGCGTCGATGACGGGGGCAGATTCGGGCAACATAGCTCACCTTTCCACGGTGCTTCCAGGGGCATCAGCGGCGGCCGACGTGTGACACGATTGAGGGGTGAGCACTTCTCTGACCCGCCTTCATGACGTGTTTGACCTCGCCATGAAGATTGGCGAACTCATGATTTCCAATGGCGCCGCAGCCGCCGACGTCACGGCCACCATGCTACGCGTCACGGCGAGTTCAGGCATTCGTAACGTATCGGTGCAGGTGACGCTCACGGAGGTCTCCGTCTCCTACCTGCCCGATAGCGAATCGACCCCGTTCACGCGGATCCGTTCGGCGAGCGGGTACGTGCTCAACTACGCGAAGCTGGATGCGTGCGACGACATTGCCGACGACTACGTGCAGGGCCGGATCGAGCTGCACGATGCGAGGGCGGCGGTCGAGCGGCTCCAGGCGCGCGGGCGCCACTACAGCACCCTCATGACCACGGCGGGATGGTTCGTCCTCGGCGGCGCGTGCGCCCTGTTCTTCGGCGGTAGCTCGCTCGTGGTGGTGTTCGCGGCGATCACGGCGGCGCTGCTCGCGAACCTCATGGACGTGCTCGGCAAGCTGGGGCTGCCCGGCTTCTACACGCAGATCTTCGGCGGGTTCTTCTCCGTCCTCATGGCGCTGCTCGTGCACTGGATCGATCCGAGCGTCAACAGCTCGCTCGTCGTGGTCGCGTGCATCATCCTGCTCCTCGCGGGCCTCACGTCGGTGGGGGCGATCCAGGACGCGATTACCGGCTGGTATGTGACGGCGGCGGCGCGGCTGCTCGAGACCTTCGTGCTGACCATCGGCATCGTCATCGGCATTCGCGCGGGCATGCTCGCCGCGGATCTCATGGGCGCCGACATCTCCATTACCTCCGCCCTGCCCGCCACGCTCGTCTCGGTCCTCGTCATCGCGGTGGCGAGCGCGGTCATCGGCTTCGGGTACTCGATTGGCGTGCAGGTGCCGCCGCGCCTGCTCGTGTGGACCACCCTCATCTCGGCGGCGACCGGAACGGTGAGTTTCGCGCTCGGAACGCTCGGGATGGATCGGCCGTGGGCCGTGGGTCTGACCTCGATTGTGGCGGGGTTCGCCTCGGTGATGCTCGCCCAGCGCCTCGGGACGCCCGCGATGATCCTGGTGGCGGCCGGGGTGATCCCGATGGTGCCGGGCGCCGTGATCTACCGGGGCCTGCTGGCCCTCGGGGACGACTCCGCGAACGGATGGAGCACCCTGTTCACCGCCGCGGAGATCGCCATCGCGATCTCGACCGGCATCATCCTCGGGGAGTTCCTCGCCGCCCGTCTCCTGGCGCGCCTGCCGCAGCGTTCGGCCTCGCGCGGCCCCGTCATCACCGCCCCGTTCAGCACGAATAAGCGCCGCCGCATGGTGAGCCTCGGCGGGCGCCGCAAACCCAGCCCCGTCACGACCGCGATCCCGGTCGTACACCTGGACCCGGGCGAGCTCGATCCGACGATCGACTGGTCCGAGGGCCCGGCCTGGCGCGGCGACCTCGCCAACCTGCAACCGGAGGCGACGGACGAGGCCGAGCCCGGCACCACGGGGTCCGACAGCGTGGAGCCCGGCGGCGCCGAGGTCAATGATGCAGGGGCCGACGCGGGATTCTCGGACCAGTCCCCGCCCTCGGCGCGCCCGTAAACTTGGGGGCATGAGCCTCCTGCATTCCGCCACCCCCCGCCCCGCGGCCGCCCGCGCCGCCGCCGACGGCTTCACCCGCGCCTACGGCTATGCCCCGGACGGCGTGTTTTCCGCCCCCGGCCGCGTCAACATCATCGGCGAGCACGTGGACTATCAGGCGGGGCTGTGCCTGCCCATGGCCATCTCGCACCGCTGCTTCGTCGCGGCCTCCCGCACCGAGGGGGACACGGTGCGGCTGCGCTCCGCCCAGGCGCATCAGGTGGTCGAGGTCGACGCGTCGGCGCTCGCGCCGGGCGCCGTGAAGGGATGGGCCGCGTACGTGGCCGGGGTGATCTGGGCGCTCGATGCCTTCTTCCCGGACGAGACCCGGGGCGCTCGCGGGATGGACATCTTCGTGGATGGCCACGTGCCGCTCGGGGCGGGCCTCAGCTCGAGCGCCTCGCTCGAATGCGCGAGTGCCGAGGCACTCGAGGCGCTCTTTGGCCTCGGCACGAGCCCGCGCGAGCGCATCGAGGCGTGCATCACCGCCGAAACCCAGTTCGCGGGCGCCGCCACGGGAGGCCTCGATCAGTCGGCGTCGATCCTGTGCGAGCAGGGGCAGGCGCTGCTGCTCGATTGCCGCGACGGCTCCACCCGCCTCATCCCGTGGGACCTCGCGAGCCAGGACCTCGCGCTGCTCATCATCGACACGCGGGCGAGCCACTCGCTCGTGGGTGGCGAGTACGGCGAGCGGCGCGCCCAGGCCGAAGCGGCCGCCGAGGCGCTCGAGGTCAGCACGCTGCGCGAGGTGGCGTATGCAGGGGCCGACGATCAGCTCGCGCGGCTCGATGATCCGGTGGTGCGCCGCCGCGCCCACCACATCGTGAGCGAGATCGAGCGCGTGCGGCGCTTCACGGACCTCCTCGGAGAATCGAGCGTGCGCGCCTCGCTCGGCGAGATCGGGGCGCTGCTCAACGCCTCGCACGAGTCGCTGCGCGAGGACTTCGAGGTCACGGTGCCCGAACTCGACATAGCCGTCGAGGCGGCCCGCGCTGCGGGGGCGCACGGGGCGCGCATGACCGGCGGCGGCTTTGGCGGCAGCGTCATCGCCCTCGTGGAAGCCTCGGATGTGGAGGCCGTGGCCCAAGCGGTGGCCGACGCCTTCGCGGCGCAGCGCTGGGGTGCCCCCCAGTTCTTCCTCGCCTCCCCGAGCCAGGGCGCGGGCCGCGACCTGTAGGATCTCCCGCCGAGCCGCGACCTCGCGCCCGGAGGCTCAGTCCTCGAGCCAGTCGGCGATGGCCGCGAGGTGCGTCGCCTTCGCCGCCTCGTCCATGCGCGAGGCGCGGATCGAGGAGGCGGCGAGGCCCGCGATCTCGGCATCGCCGAGCCCCAGGTGGCGGGCCGTTTCGTACTGCGCGGTGAGGCGAGAGCCGAACAGCAGGGGGTCGTCGGCCCCGAGCGCGATCTCGGCGCCCGCACGCACGAGGGCGGGCAGGGGCACCTCGTCCAGGGTGGGATAGACGCCGAGCGCGACGTTCGAGGCGGGGCATACTTCGAGGGCGATGCCGCGCTCGATGATGTGGGCCAGTAGCGCGGGGTCTTCGCCCGCGCGCACGCCGTGGCCGAGGCGCTCGGGGTGCAGGGAGTCCACGACGTCGCTCACGTGGTGCGGGCCCAGCAGCTCCCCGCCGTGGGGCATGGCCGCGAGCCCGCCGTCGCGCGCGATGCGGAAGGCGGGCGCAAAGTCGCGAGTGTCGCCGCGCCGCTCGTCGTTCGAGAGGCCAAAGCCCACGACGGTGCCGCGGTGGCGCACGGCGAGGCGGGCCAGGGTGCGGGCATCGAGTGGGTGGCGCATCCGGGAGGCGGCGATGATGATGCCGAGCGAGATGCCGAGCTCCGACTCGATCGCTCGAGCCTCGTCGGTGATGATCTCGATCGCGGGGGTGATGCCGCCGACGAACGGGGCGTAGCTCGTGGGGTCGATCTGGAGTTCGAGCCGCACCGAGCCTTCGGCGAGGTCATCGAGGGCGGCCTCGCGCAGCAGCCGCCGCATGGTCGCCTCGCTCCTGACCACCTGGCGCGCCGTGTCGTACAGGCGCTGGAAGCGGAACCAGCCGCGCGCCGTCGGCTCAACCTTGAGCGCGGTCTGGTCCATGAGCGCGGGCGGGAGCCTGAGGCGCTGCGCCTCGGCGAGCTCCTGCAGCGTCTCGCGCCGCATCGATCCCGTGAAGTGCAGGTGCAGGTGGGCCTTCGGGAGGCGGGTGAGGTCGCGCGCGCTCACGGGTCTCCTTCTACGCCAGGAGGTCCTGGATGCGGCTCACGCCTTCCACGATGTCTGCGTCGGCCATCGCGTAGCTGAAGCGCAGGTGACCGTCGGCCGCGAAGGCCTCGCCCGGCACGACCGCGACCTGGGCCTTGTCGAGGATGAGCGCGGCCAGATCGGCCGACGTGCTCACGCGCACCCCGTGGATGTCCCGGCCGAGCACGCCCGTGACGTCGGGGAAGGCGTAGAACGCGCCTCGCGGCGTCGGCACCTCGAAGCCGTCGATCTCGGACAGCATGGACACGATGAGCTGGCGCCGCCGGTCGAAAGCCTCGCGCATCGCCACGACGGAATCCATGGGGCCCGTGAGGGCGGCGAGGGCCGCGCGCTGCGCCACGTTGTTGACGTTGCTCGTGAGGTGGCTCTGCAGGTTGGTGGCGCCGCGGATGATGTCGAGCGGGCCGCTCATCCACCCCACCCGCCAGCCGGTCATCGCAAACGTCTTCGCGACGCCGTTCAGCACGACCGTCTGCTCCGCGAGCTCGGGAACCGCCTCGAGGATCGACACGAAGCGGGCGCCGTCGTACACGAGGTGCTGGTAGATCTCGTCGGTGATGACCCACAGGCCCGCCTCGAGCGCCCACTGCCCGAACTCGCGCACCTGCTCGGTGGTCATGACCGCGCCGGTGGGGTTGCTCGGCGAGCACAGGAGCACCGCCGTCGTGCGGGGCGTGCGGGCCGCCTCCAACTGCTCAACCGTCGGCAGGTAGCCCTGATCGGCACCCGCGAGGACCGGGACGGCGCGCCCCCCGGCCAGCTGAATCGCCTCGGGGTAGGTGGTCCAGTACGGGGCGGGCACGATGACCTCGTCGCCCGGATCCACGAGCGCCGCGAAGCTCTGGTAGACGGCCTGCTTGCCGCCGTTCGTGACGAGCACCTGGGTTGGGTCGATGCTCACGCCGCTCATGCGCGCCGTCGCCTCCGCGATGGCCTCGCGCAGCTGCGGCAGGCCGGCCGTGGGGGAGTAGCGGTGGTTCGCGGACTCGCGCGCCGCCTGGACCGCGGCCTCCACGATGTGCTCGGGCGTCGGAAAGTCCGGCTCACCCGCGCCGAAACCGATGACCGGCGCGCCCGCCGCCTTGAGCGCCTTCGCCTTCGCATCGACGGCGAGGGTGGCGGATTCGGCAATGGCGCTCACGCGCCGGGACAGTCGATGCGCGGGGGGCTGAGGAATGGACGCCATGGTGGATCACCTCTGGGTAGCGGATGGCACGTGGGATGAATCTTTCCAGGTTGTGGCTGGGCGCGCCAGCCGCGGCCTGCATCACACCCGCGCGGGTCAGGCGGCGGGGATTGGCCCCGGCCATGCTTGTCCCGTATAGTTGGTGAGGGCCCTCCCGCGGGGGCCGTTTCTCATCGGTCGCCGATGATGAAACACAGGGCAGTGGCGCAATTGGTAGCGCAACGGTCTCCAAAACCGTAGGTTGCAGGTTCGAGTCCTGTCTGCCCTGCTTCTCACTTCCGGTTCCCGGATGTGCGGAGTCACGCACGCTTCGGCGCTCGCCGCGCGCCGCCGCTCGTGATTGAATCGACTCACGGGCCGGTTAGGCGCTCACCTCCCGCGGCCTGGCACGGTACGGCACGATGCACAGCAGTGGAGATGGGACCAAAGGAATCGCATGACTCTTCATCCGGACATGGACCCCGCGCGCGGTGACTTTGAAGCAGATGGCACCATCGGCACGAAGAACCCGTTCAAGGCGCTCTGGATTTTCCTCCAGCAGGTGATCGGTGAACTGCGCAAGGTCGTGACCCCCACCGGCCGCGAACTCGTGACCTACACCATTACCGTCATCGTATTCGTCGTGATCATGATCGCCCTGGTGTTTGGCATGGACTTCGTTTTCGGCTCGCTCTCGCGCGTCGTGTTCACTGCCTGAGCCCGCTAGATTCAAAGGAACTGATTAGTCGTGCCCGAAGAAACCACCCCCGAAGATCTCACCTTTGAGGACGCCGCCACGCCCGCAGCCCCCACGCACGGCGACGACGCCGAGGTTGACACCTCCGCGCTCGCCTTCGTGACCGGCCGCGAATCCGCCGAGGTAGCCCCGGCCGAGGCCGCGGAGCAGGACGCCGACGTTGAGGTGGCCGACGAGGTAACCGCGACGGAGAGCGTCGAGGACGCCGACGGCGATGTTGAGGTTGAGGTCGAGGTAGAGGCCGACGAGGACCTCGAGCCCGCCCTCCTCGATGCCGACTCCGAGTCGGTCGTGGAAGACCCCGCGGTGGCCCTCAAGCGCCACCTGCGCTCCGCGCCCGGCGAGTGGTACGTCGTGCACTCCTACTCCGGTCACGAAAACCGGGTGAAGACCCAGCTGACCACCCGCATCGACACGCAGGACATGGAGGAGTACATCTTCCAGGTCGAGGTGCCGATGGAGGACGCCACCGAATCCAAGAACGGACAGAAGAAGGTTGTGCGCCGCGTGCGCGTACCCGGCTACGTTCTCGTGCGGATGGACCTCACCGAGGCCTCGTGGCGCGTGGTGCGTGACACCCCCGGCGTCACCGGCTTTGTGGGAAACAGCACGGACCCTGTGCCGCTGTCCTTCGATGAGATTTACTCGATGCTTGCCCCGTCGGTGAACCTCCCCGAAAAGAAGCGCTCGGGCGCGAAGTCCGGCAAGGCCCAGGCCGTGCCCGCCTTCGAGGTGGGAGAGTCCGTCACCGTCATGGATGGCCCGTTCGAAACGATGCCCGCAAGCGTCGCAGAGATCGATGCCACCAACCAGAAGCTTCGGGTTCTCGTGTCGATCTTCGGCCGCGAGACCCCGCTGGAGCTCGGCTTCGATCAGGTCACCAAGATCTGACCGACGCCGCACTCCACGCCCCCGCTCGGGGGCACCTGTGGGAGGAAGTGCATCAGGCTTCCGCCCGAACCACGAAGAGAAGGAAGAGCAATGGCTCCCAAGAAAAAGGTCGCGAGCATCATCAAGCTCCAGATCCAGGCCGGCCAGGCCACGCCTGCGCCGCCGATCGGCCCGGCACTCGGTGCCGCCGGTGTGAACATCGTTGAGTTCACCAAGGCCTACAACGCCGCCACCGAGCACCAGCGCGGCAGTGTTATCCCCGTTGAGATCACCGTGTACGAGGACCGCTCGTTCACGTTCGTGACCAAGACGCCGCCCGCGGCGAAGCTCATCCTCAAGGCCGCTGGCCTGGATAAGGGCTCGCCCGTCCCGCACACCCAGAAGGTGGGCGCGCTGACGATGGCGCAGGTGAAGGAGATCGCGGAAACGAAGATGCCCGATCTCAACGCAAACGATATTGACGCTGCCGCGAAGATCGTGGCTGGAACCGCGCGTTCCATGGGCATCACGGTGGAGGGCTGATTCACGATGGCATTTCGTTCCAAGGCATACAAGGACGCCGTAGCAAAGATCGACAAGGGCCGCTTCTACGCCCCGCTCGATGCCGTGCGCCTCGCCCAGAAGACCTCCCCCGCCAAGTTCGACGCCGCCGTTGAGGTAGCGATGCGCCTCGGCGTGGACCCCCGCAAGGCCGATCAGATGGTGCGCGGCACCGTCAACCTGCCCCACGGCACCGGTAAGACTGCCCGCGTCATCGTGTTCGCCACCGGCCCCCAGGCCGAGGCCGCGCGTGCCGCAGGCGCCGACGAGGTGGGAGACGACGACCTCATCGCCAAGGTTGAGGGCGGCTGGACCGACTTCGACGCCGCGGTCGCCACCCCGAACCTCATGGGCAAGGTAGGCAAGCTGGGCCGCGTGCTCGGCCCCCGCGGCCTCATGCCGAACCCCAAGACCGGCACCGTCACCATGGACACCGCCAAGGCCGTTGAGGAAATCAAGGGAGGCAAGATCGAGTTCCGCGTGGACCGTGCCGCCAACCTGCACTTCATCATTGGCAAGGCGTCGTTCACCGACACGCAGCTCGTGGAGAACTACGTGGCCGCGCTCGAGGAGATCCTTCGCCTCAAGCCGTCCAGCTCCAAGGGCCGCTACATCTCGAAGATCACCATGTCCACCACCATGGGCCCCGGTGTTCCGATCGATGTGAACCGCACCCGCAACCTCACCGAGGAGACCGACGAGGCCTGAGCCTCGCCGACTCACCGGTAGCGCGCAGCGCCCCGATCATCCCGCGCGGATGGCCGGGGCGCTGCCCCGTTAAACGGCCGTATCGCCCGCGCGGGGACCGGCGGCATGATCCAATGGAGGAGTTCGCCAGCGCCGCCCGGATGAAAAGAGTGCCCCATGACCCCCACGCTCGTCCCCACCGCCGACGGCTTTCTGCGCGAGGGGGCCCGCCACGTCAGTGACCGAGCGGAGGCAGGTGCAGCACGTGGATGATCTACGCGTAGGAGTGGTGGGCTTCGGAGCCAGGGGCGGCCTCGCGCGGTATGCGCACCGGCCGGGACACGGCTCGCGCGTCGTGGTGGTCGCGGAGCCGAGTGAGCGGGGACGGGCACGGGCCCGAGACGTCCTCGGTGAGGACGTTGCCTTCGCGAGCTCGGTGGAGGACATGCTGGCATCGCACCCGCTGGATGCCGTCATGATCCTCACGCCCGACGACACCCACGCGGCGATCGCACTGACGACCCTGGGGGCCGGGATCCCGACCTTCACGGAGAAGCCGATGGCGATCTCGGTCGAGGACACCGACGCGATGCTGGATCGCGCCTTCGAGACGCGCACGCGGCTCTACGTGGGCCACAACATGCGCCACATGCCCGTGATCCGCCAGATGAAGGCCATGATCGATGCGGGCGCCATCGGGCGCGTCAAGGCCATCTGGTGCCGTCACTTCGTGGGCGCGGGCGGAGACTTTTACTTCAAGGACTGGCACGCCGAGCGCTCGCGGGTCCACTCGCTCCTGCTGCAAAAGGGCGCCCACGATATTGACGTCATCCACTGGCTCGCCGGTGGATACACGCGGCGGGTCTCCGGCATCGGCGACCTCATGGTCTACGGCGACGTGACCGAGCGGCGCGACAACTCCGACCGGATCATGCTCGACTGGTTCGACGAGGAGGTGTTCCCACCGGCGAAGCAGACGGACCTCAACCCCGTCATCGACGTGGAGGACACATCGATGTTGCAGATGACCCTCGATAACGGCGTCCTCGCCTCCTATCAGCAGTGCCACTTCACCCCGGACTACTGGCGCAACTACGCGGTCATCGGCGACGAGGGGCGCCTCGAAAACATGGGCGATTTGGGTGGTGAACAGATCCATCTGTGGAACACGCGCCGCCTCGGTGCGGGCATGCCCGATGCCGTCGAGGTGATCGAGCGTGGAGACGGCGAGCATGCCGGGGCCGATCCGATGCTCGTTGCCGAGTTTCTTCGCTTCGCCCGCAGCGGGGGCCGCACCGACGTGTCCGTGGTTGCGGCCCGGGAGGCCGTCGCGGCAGGCTCCTTGGGCGCCGTCTCGATCCGCAGCGGCGGGGCTCCGCAGACCGTCCCCGAACTGGACCCGGCCCTGCGCGCCTACTTTGATCGGGGCCAGAGTGACTGACGCGGCCCCTCTACCTGTCGCGCGCAGCGTCCGGCCTCATCACGAGTCGATACGCGGGGAATCCAGAAGGCGCGAGGCCACGTCCGGCACGTACCGGAACTCGTCGCGCGGTGGCCGCTCGTAGCCGGTCGCGGCGGGACGCGGCGGAATGGGGACCGGGACCGGTTCGAGGCGCTGCCACGGGACGGAGGAGAGCAGGTGGTGCATGACGTTGATGCGGGAGCGCTTCTTGTCTTCGGATTCGACCGTGAACCAGGGAGCTTCGCGAATGTCGGTGTGGACGAACATTTCGTCCTTCGCGCGAGAGTAGGCCTCCCAGCGGGTGATGGACTCGACGTCCATGGGGGACAGCTTCCACCGGCGCATGGGGTCTTCGGCGCGCGAGCGGAAGCGGCGCTCCTGTTCCTGGTCGGAGACGGAGAACCAATACTTGAAGAGCATGATGCCCTCTTCGACGAGGAGCCGTTCGAAGATGGGGGCCTGGTGGAGGAAGCGCCGGTATTCCTCCGTGGTGCAAAAGCCCATGACCCGTTCGACCCCGGCCCGGTTGTACCAGGAGCGGTCCAGGAGCACGATTTCGCCCGCGGCGGGCAAGTGTTCGATGTAGCGCTGGAAGTACCACTGGGTGCGTTGGCGTTCCGTGGGGGCGGGCAGCGCCACGACTCGGGCGGTGCGGGGGTTGAGGTACTGGGTGATGCGCTTGATGGCGGAGCCCTTGCCCGCGGCGTCGCGCCCCTCGAAGATGATGACGATCCGGTTCCCGGTTTCCTTGACCCACGCCTGCATCTCCACGAGGTCGGCTTGCAGCCGGGTCAGTTCGGCTTCGTAGGCGTCCTTCGGAAGCTTCGGAAGGCCGCTCTTGAGGGTGGCTTTCCCCTTCTTGGCCTTCTTCGCCTTCTTGGCGATGGGCGCGTTGCCGCCAGTGGCGGCGGGAGCGGGGTCCGGGGATGGCTGTGAGGTCACGACTACTCTCCTTCGAGTGCGGATGGGTCGATGACTCCAGGCTATCGCGCCAGGCGAGGTGTGGGGTGGGGATTATCGGGATCACCGACATGTGCACGCGTGAGGGCGGCGCCTCCTCCCAAGGGGAAGAGGCGCCGCCCTGTCGATCACCGGGGCCCGCGGGGCGGGCGGCCGGTTACTTCGCGTTCTTCTTCGTGAACTCGATCTCGCCTTCATAGGCGTCGTAGATGAGGTCGCGAAGCTCGCTCACGAGCGGCTGCTTCGGGTTCGCCGGGGTGCACTGGTCCTCGTAGGCGCGGTCCGCGAGGGTGTCGACCACGCGGTCCAGGTGCTCCTTCTTCACGCCGTTGGCCTTGAGCGAGGTCTCGATCCCCAGGTCGTTGGCGAGCTTCGTGACGGCCGTGACGAGCGAGGCGACGCCCTCTTCCGTGGTGGAGGCGGGCAGTCCGATGAAGCGGGCGATGTCGGCCAGGTCCTTGTCGGCCTTGAACGACTCGTACTTCGGGAAGATCGCGTGCTTGTACGGCTTCTGCGCGTTGTAGTTGATCACGTGCGGCAGGAAGATCGCGTTCGTGCGGCCGTGGGCCAGTTCGAACTCGGCGCCCACCTTGTGCGAGAGCGAGTGCACGATGCCGAGGAAGGCGTTGGCGAATGCCATGCCGGCCATCGCGGAGGCGTTGTGCATGTTCTCCTTGGCCTCCAGATCGCCCTCGAGCACCGACTTCGGCAGGTTCTCGAAGATGAGCTGGATGGCGCGCAGCGACAGGCCCTTGGTGTAGTCCGAGGCCATGACGGAGACGTAGGACTCGATCGCGTGGGTGAGGGCGTCCATGCCGGAATCGGCCGCGGTGCGGGCGGGCACGGTGTCCACGAACTGCGAATCGACAATCGCGACGCTCGGCGTGATCGCGTAGTCGGCGATCGGGTACTTCACGTGCGATTCGGAGTCGGTGATGACCGCGAACGGCGTGCACTCCGAGCCGGTGCCCGAGGTGGTCGGGATGGCCACGAACTGGGCCTTCGCGCCGAGCTTCGGGAACGTGTAGGTGCGCTTGCGGATATCCATGAACTTCTGCTTCATGCCGAAGTAGGAGGCCGCATCGTCCTCGTAGAACATCCACATGCCCTTGGCCGCGTCCATGGCGGAGCCGCCACCGAGCGCGATGATGCAGTCGGGCTTGAAGGAGTTCATGGCGTCCACGCCGCGGAACACGGTGTCGGAGCTGGGGTTCGGCTCGACATCGGCGAAGATCTGCCACTGCACGTCGTCGCCGCGCGCCTTGAGGTTCTCGAGCACGATATCGACGTAGCCGAACTGCACCATGCCGGGATCGGTGACGATGAAGACGCGCGAGATGTCTTCCATGTCGCGCAGGTACTGGGTGGAGTACCGCTCGAAGTAGGTCTTCGGGGGAAGCTTGAACCACTGCATGTTGTTACGACGCTCCGCAATCCGCTTGATGTTGATGAGGTCAATGGCCGAGACGTTGCGCGACACCGAGTTGTGGCCGTAGGAGCCACAGCCGAGGGTGAGCGACGGCAGGAGGCCGTTGTAGATGTCGCCGATGCCGCCCTGCGAGCTGGGGGAGTTGACGATGATGCGGCAGGCGCGCATCGCGAGGCCGTAGGCCCGCTCCTGCTCGTCGTCGCGGGTGTGGATCACCGCGGTGTGGCCGAGGCCGCCGAACTCGAGGAGCTGATCGGCGAGCGTGAAACCTTCCTCGGCGTCCTTGACGGTCGTGTAGCCGAGCACCGGCATGAGCTTTTCCTGGCTGAAGGGATGCTCGGGGCCCACGCCGTCAATCGGGACGAGGAGCACCTTGGTGTCGGCGGGAACCTTGAGGCCCGCGCCTTCGGCGATCTTGAGAGCGGTCGAGCCGACGAGGGAGGCCTGCACGCCGCCCTTCTCGTTGATCATGAACTTCTCGAGCTTGGCGCGTTCGGCCTTGCTCAGGAAGTAGCCGCCGTACTTCTCGAATTCGGCGACGAACTCCTTGGCGACGTCCTTGTGGACGAGCACGGACTGCTCGGATGCGCAGATCATGCCGGAGTCGAACGTCTTCGACAGCAGGAGGTCGTTGACGGTGCGGTCGATCTTGGCGGTCTTGTCCACGTAGACGGGGACGTTGCCGGGGCCGACGCCGAGGGCGGGCTTGCCGGTCGAGTAGGCGGCCTTGACCATGCCGGAGCCGCCCGTGGCGAGCACGAGGGCGATCTGAGGGTGGTTCATGAGCAGGCCGGTGGCCTCGACCGACGGGGTGTCGATCCACTGCACGCAGTGCTCGGGGGCGCCGGCGGCGACGGCCGCTTCGTACACGACGCGGGCCGCGTGCGCGGAGGATTCCTGCGCGCTCGGGTGGAAGGCGAACACGATCGGGTTGCGGGTCTTCAGGGCGATGAGGGCCTTGAAGATCGTGGTCGAGGTGGGGTTGGTGGTGGGGGTGACGCCTGCGACCACGCCGACGGGCTCGGCGATTTCAATGACGCCGCGCTGCTTGTCTTCGTGGATGATGCCCACGGTCTTGTTGTTCTTGATCGAGTTCCAGATGTACTCGGAGGCGAAGAGGTTCTTGATGCACTTGTCTTCGTAGATGCCGCGGCCGGTTTCTTCGGCGGCGTGCTTGGCGATCGGCATGTGCTGATCGACGGCGGCGAGGGCGGCCTGGTGAACGATGTGATCGACCTGCTCCTGGGTGAAGTCCCGGAAGGCGCGGAGCGCTTCGGTGCCCTGAGCGGCGAGCGCGTCAACCATGTCCTGGTTGGTGGTGTCTGCCGTTACCTGAGGGGTCTCGGTCATGGTGTGTTCCCATCCTTGGTTGCTGGGTGGAGATTCTTGTAGGGGAGTACGTCGTCGTGTCTTCAACCTACGGGGCCTTGCGTGGGTGGGCAAGAGGTGGCGCGGAACAATCCTAGAAAGATAAAAGCCCAGGTGAGAGGCGTGCGCGGGGGAGGGGAGGGGCCGACGGGAGGTGCCGATTGGGTGGTGTGGCCGAATCGACACGCCATTCAGGCGATGTCCCGGTCTAGGTCCCTAGAAGGCTCTTTGTCCCTCCCTGACCTGGGCCTTGTGTGGCACTGTAGATCGTGGGTGAAGTTGCGTCTGGTGCCGGGGATGTTGGTCCTTGTGCCCGAGCGGGCGCGAGCACCGTCCTCGTCGGCCAGCGTGCAGGGGACGAGTGTCCTCTGGCCGGGCGGTGTGCGGGGGATCACGCGGCCCCCGGCTTGGCCCCCGGCCGCCCTTGGTCCTACAGTGGACCTACCGAAGACCGCCGGTCGTCCCCCTGCCATCAGGGAGACCGAAAGCTTCTCGCACATGACGAGAACGGCCTGCGCAGGTGATCAAGAATCGTCGTGAACGCCCCGTGCGCCTCACGCTCCCGAGCCTTGGCCCCTGCGGTCAGGGCTTTTTTCATGGGTGCGCGTGAGTTTTCAGGCCGGCCTCGAGACCTCTGGAAGGAGGGCCATGGCGAGGCCTGACAAGGCAGCTGCCGTTGCAGAGCTCACGGACCTGTTCCGCGAGTCCGATGCGGCAATCCTGACCGAGTACCGCGGACTGAGCGTGGACCAGCTGAAGACGCTGCGTCGTTCGCTCGGTGCCGATACCACCTACGCCGTGGTGAAGAACACGCTGACGGGCATTGCTGCCAAGGAAGCCGGGATCGACGCCTTTGACGGCGAACTGACCGGACCTAGCGCGATTGCCTTCATCAAGGGCGAGCCGGTTATGCCGGCGAAGACCCTGCGTGACTTTGCCAAGGAAAACCCCCAGTTGGTCGTCAAGTCCGGCTACTTCGAGGGTGCTGCCCTCTCGGCTGACGACGTTCAGAAGCTTGCCGATCTCGAATCGCGCGAGGTTCTTCTTGCCAAGACTGCCGGTGCCCTCAAGGCATCCATGTCGAAGGCTGTTTTTGTTCTCGCTGCGCCACTGTCCAAGACCGTGCGCACCGTGGACGCCCTGCGTGCCAAGAACGAAGGCTGAGACCTCGCGGTCAACGCCCGACGCGTCATGGACGCTCGGCACAACCTTGTACATACCCCGGCGCACCCGCGCCAGGCGCCTACCCGGTGCCGCTTGACAGGAAGGACTCAGCCTCATGGCTAAGCTCACCAACGAAGAGCTCATTGAAGCTTTCAAGGACATGACCCTCATCGAGCTCTCCGATTTCGTGAAGCAGTTCGAAGAGGTCTTCGATGTGACCGCCGCTGCCCCCGTGGCCGTGGCCGCTGCCGCCGGTGGCGAGGCTCCCGCCGCCGAAGAGAAGGATGAGTTCGACGTCATCCTCGAGTCGGTTGGCTCCGCCAAGATCGCCGTCATCAAGGAGGTGCGCGCCCTCACCGGTCTCGGCCTCAAGGAGGCCAAGGACCTCGTTGACGGTGCCCCCAAGGCTGTTATCGAAGGCGCCGCCAAGGATGCCGCCGAGAAGGCCAAGGAGCAGCTCGAGGGCGCTGGCGCCACCGTCACCCTCAAGTGATCCTCGCGCCTTCGGGCGCACGCATCGCAGCCGACAGCCGTCCCTTCGGGGGCGGCTGTCGCCGTCTGCGGGCCAGTGACCACGATCTCACGATCCGGCACCGTCGGCCCCTTTACCACGGCGTGCGGGTGCCGTATCATTGAAACTTGCGCCCAGTGCTTTGCGCGCCCTTTTTCAATCATTCGACTCATATGGCGGGGTTGGTCGTGAATCAGGGTACGGCACAGGTGGGCGTTCACATGTCCTCGGCCCGTGGAAGGATCACCCTTGGCTGCCTCGAGCACCGATCTGAACAACACCGCCCTTCGCACCGTCTCGCCCCGCGTGACGTTTGCAAAGCTTGGCGATCCCATCGAAGTTCCGGACCTCCTGTCCCTCCAGACCAGCTCGTTTGACTGGTTGCTCGGTCACGAACGCTGGCAGGCGCGTGCCGACAAGGCCGCCGCCGCCGGGCGCGAAGACGTCCCGCAGACCTCCGGCCTCGCTGACATCTTCGAAGAAATCTCGCCGATCGAAGACCTCGCCGGCAACATGTCCCTGTCCTTCCGCAACCACTCCTTCGAAGAGCCGAACTACTCGGTCGAAGAGTGCAAGGACAAGGACCTCACCTACTCGGCGCCGCTGTACGTGACCGCCGAGTTCATGAACAACGAGACGGGCGAAATCAAGACCCAGACCGTGTTCATGGGCGACTTCCCGCTCATGACCGACAAGGGCACGTTCGTCATCAACGGCACCGAGCGCGTGGTCGTCTCGCAGCTCGTGCGTTCGCCCGGCGTGTACTTCGAAGAAGGCATCGACAAGGCGAGCGACAAGCACGTCTTCAACGCGAAGATCATTCCTTCGCGCGGCGCGTGGCTCGAGTTCGAGATCGATAAGCGCGACCAGGTGGGCGTGCGCATCGACCGCAAGCGCAAGCAGTCCGTGACCACCCTGCTCCAGGCCCTCGGCATGAGCAAGGCCGACATCCTCGAGGAGTTCGGCGAGTTCGAGTCGATGCGCGCCACCCTCGAAAAGGACAAGGTGTCCTCGCAGGACGAGGCGCTCATGGACATCTACCGCAAGCAGCGCCCGGGCGAACCGCCCAGCCGCGATGCTGGCGAGGCGATGCTCAACAACCTCTACTTCAACGACAAGCGCTACGACCTCGCGAAGGTGGGCCGCTACAAGATCAACAAGAAGCTTGGTCTTGAGGGCCCGCTGAGCGAAAGCGTCCTGAACCTCGAGGACGTCATCCAGACGATCAAGTACATCGTGGCCCTGCACGCGGGCGTCACGGAATACACGAACGATCTGGGCACCGAGGTCCGCGTTGAGACGGACGACATCGATCACTTTGGCAACCGTCGCATCCGCGCCGTCGGCGAACTGATCCAGAACCAAGTGCGCACGGGCCTGTCCCGCATGGAGCGCGTCGTGCGCGAGCGCATGACCACGCAGGATGTCGAGGCGATCACGCCGCTGACCCTCATTAACATCCGCCCTGTGACCGCCGCGATCAAGGAGTTCTTCGGAACGTCCCAGCTGTCGCAGTTCATGGACCAGAACAACCCGCTGTCGGGCCTCACCCACAAGCGTCGCCTCTCGGCGCTCGGCCCGGGTGGCCTCTCGCGCGATCGCGCGGGCATGGAAGTGCGAGACGTTCACCCCTCGCACTACGGCCGCATGTGTCCGATCGAAACGCCGGAAGGCCCGAACATCGGCCTCATCGGCTCGCTGGCCACGTTCGCGCGGATCAACCCGTTCGGCTTCGTGGAGACCCCGTACCGCAAGGTCAATGACGGTGTCGTGAGCGACGAGATCGTCTACCTCACCGCGGATGACGAGGACCGTCACGTGATCGCCCAGGCGAACGCGAAGATTGACGAGTCCGGCAAGTTCCTCGAAGAGCAGGTCCTCGTGCGCCTCACCGGCGGCGAGCCCGACGTCGTGGATCCGGGCGATGTGGACTACATGGACGTCTCGGCCCGCCAGATGGTGTCCGTGGCCACCGCCATGATTCCGTTCCTCGAGCACGATGACGCCAACCGCGCGCTCATGGGCTCGAACATGCAGCGTCAGGCCGTGCCGCTCCTGCGTACCGAAATGCCGCTGGTCGGCACCGGTATGGAGCGTCGCGCCGCCGTCGATGCAGGCGACGTGGTCGTCGCGGAGAAGTCCGGTGTGATCCGCGAACTGTCCGCCGACATCATCACGGTGCTCGCCGACGACGGAACGCAGCAGACCTACCGGATCGACAAGTTCCAGCGCTCGAATGCGGGCAACTGCTACAACCAGCGGGTGCTGTTCGATGAAGGCGACCGCGTGGAAGCCGGATCGATCCTCGCCGACGGTCCTTCGACCGACGACGGCGAGCTCTCGCTCGGCAAGAACCTCCTCGTGGCGTTCATGTCGTGGCAGGGTCACAACTACGAGGACGGCATCATCCTGTCCTCGCGCCTCGTGCAGGACGACGTCCTGACCTCGATTCACATCGAGGAGCACGAAGTTGATGCCCGCGACACGAAGCTCGGCAAGGAAGAGATCACGCGCGACATCCCCAACGTGGGTGACGACGTGCTCGCCGACCTCGACGAGCGCGGCATCATCCGCATCGGCGCCGAAGTGAGCCCCGGCGACATCCTCGTGGGCAAGGTGACGCCGAAGGGCGAAACCGAGCTGACCCCCGAAGAGCGCCTCCTGCGCGCCATCTTCGGCGAGAAGGCCCGCGAAGTGCGCGACACGTCGCTGCGCGTGCCCCACGGCGAATCCGGCACCGTCATCGGCGTGCGCGTGTTCGATGCCGACGAGGACTCCGACGTTCTGCCCACGGGCGTGAACGAGATGATCCGCGTCTACATCGCCCAGAAGCGCAAGATCACCGACGGTGACAAGCTCGCTGGCCGCCACGGCAACAAGGGCGTCATCGCGAAGATCCTCCCGGTCGAAGACATGCCGTTCCTCGAAGACGGCACGCCCGTGGACATCATCCTCAACCCGATGGGTGTGCCCGGCCGTATGAACATCGGTCAGGTCATGGAAACGCACCTGGGCTGGGTAGCGAAGTCCGGTTGGGACCTCGAGCCGTCGAGCGAGGCGGCCCGGGATCTTCCCGCGGCGGCGCTGCACGGCGAGCCCGGCACCCCCGTGGCCGTGCCCGTGTTCGATGGCCTGAGCGACACCGAACTGAACGCGCTCATCGCGAACCACACCCCGAACCGGGATGGCGAGCGGATGATCCGCGAAGACGGCAAGGCGCGCCTGTTCGACGGCCGTTCCGGCGAACCGTTCCCGCACCCCGTCTCGGTGGGCTACATGTACATCCTGAAGCTGCATCACCTCGTGGATGATAAGCTGCACGCCCGCTCGACCGGCCCGTACTCGATGATCACCCAGCAGCCGCTCGGCGGTAAGGCCCAGTTCGGCGGCCAGCGCTTCGGTGAGATGGAAGTGTGGGCGCTCGAGGCCTACGGCGCGGCGCACGCTCTCCAGGAACTCCTCACGATCAAGTCGGATGACATCTCCGGCCGCGTGAAGGTGTACGAGGCGATCGTGAAGGGCGACAACATTCCCGAGCCCGGCATCCCGGAATCCTTCCGCGTGCTGCTCAAGGAAATGCAGTCGCTGTGCCTGAACGTCGAGGTGCTGAGCTCCGACGGCGTGAACCTGGAAATGCGCGAAAGCGATGACGACGTGTTCCGCGCCGCGGAAGAGCTCGGCATCGACCTGTCCCGTCGCCCCCACGAGGGCGTCGGCACCATCGAAGAGGTCTGATCGAACCCCGTGAGGGCGGGGGTCGACGGATGCCAGCCACCGTCGGCCCCGCCCCCGGGATTCCAGCCCCACTCCCTCAGACCTTGACGACACACTTTTAGACGAGAGAAGGACACACGTGCTCGACGTCAACCACTTTGACGAGCTCCGTATCGGCCTCGCGACGGCCGACGATATCCGTTCCTGGTCATTCGGCGAAGTTAAGAAGCCCGAAACCATCAATTACCGTACGCTCAAGCCCGAGATGGACGGCCTGTTCTGCGAGCGCATTTTCGGCCCCACCCGGGACTGGGAGTGCTACTGCGGCAAGTACAAGCGCGTCCGCTTCAAGGGGATCGTGTGTGAGCGCTGTGGTGTCGAGGTGACGAAGAGTTCCGTGCGCCGTGAGCGCATGGGACACATCGAACTCGCCGCCCCCGTGACCCACATCTGGTACTTCAAGGGCGTGCCGAGCCGCCTCGGCTACCTCCTTGACCTCGCGCCGAAGGACCTCGAGAAGGTCATCTACTTCGCCGCGTACATGATTACCTCCGTTGACGAGGACGCCCGCCACGAGGACATGCCGGACCTGCAGGCCCGCCATGACCTTGAGGTGCGCGAGCTCGAGAACGAGCGGGATGTCGCGATCAACGAGCGCGCCGTGACCGCCGAGAAGGACCTGGCCCAGCTCGAAGCGGAAGGGGCGAAGGCCGATCAGAAGCGTAAGGTTCGCGACTCCTCCGAGCGCGAGCAGGCCCAGATCCGCAAGAAGTACGATGCCGAAATCCAGCGCGTGACGAACGTGTGGGAGCGCTTCAAGAACCTCAAGGTCGCCGACCTCGAGGGCGACGAGCAGCTCTACCGCGCGATGAAGCTGCGCTACGGCACCTACTTCGAGGGCGGGATGGGCGCGCAGGCGATCCAGCAGCGCCTGCTCGACTTCGATCTCGATGCCGAATCGGCCTCGCTGCGTGAGACGATTGCGAACGGCAAGGGCCAGAAGAAGGCCCGCGCCCTCAAGCGGCTCAAGGTCGTGGCGGCATTCCAGTCCACCACCAACTCGCCCGCGGGCATGGTGCTCGACTGCATCCCCGTGATCCCGCCGGACCTGCGCCCGATGGTGCAGCTAGACGGTGGCCGCTTCGCGACCTCGGATCTCAACGATCTGTACCGCCGCGTCATCAACCGCAACAACCGCCTCAAGCGCCTCATCGATCTCGGCGCGCCCGAGATCATTGTGAACAACGAGAAGCGCATGCTGCAGGAGTCGGTGGATTCGCTGTTCGACAACGGCCGCCGCGGACGCCCCGTGACCGGCCCCGGCAACCGCCCGCTGAAGTCCCTGAGCGACATGCTCAAGGGCAAGCAGGGTCGCTTCCGCGCGAACCTGCTCGGTAAGCGCGTGGACTACTCGGGCCGCTCCGTGATCGTGAACGGTCCCGAGCTGCGCCTGCACCAGTGCGGTCTGCCGAAGGGCATGGCGCTCGAGCTGTTCAAGCCGTTCGTGATGAAGCGCCTCGTGGACCTGTCCCACGCGCAGAACGTCAAGGCTGCCAAGCGGATGGTCGAGCGCGCGCGCCCCGAGGTGTGGGACGTGCTCGAAGAGGTCATCACGGAGCACCCGGTCCTGCTGAACCGCGCGCCCACGCTGCACCGCCTCGGCATCCAGGCGTTCGAGCCGAAGCTCGTGGAAGGCAAGGCCATTCACCTGCACCCGCTCGTGTGTGCCGCCTTCAACGCGGACTTCGACGGCGACCAGATGGCCGTTCACCTTCCGCTGAGCACCGAGGCGCAGGCCGAGGCCCGCATCCTCATGCTCAGCTCGAACAACATCCTCAAGCCGTCCGACGGCCGCCCCGTGACCATGCCCGCCCAGGACATGATCATCGGCCTCTACCACCTCACCACGGTGAAGGAGGACGCGCTCGGTGCCGGTCGTTCGTTCTCGAGCGAAGCCGAAGCCATCATGGCGTTCGATGCGGGGGAGATCGATCTCAACGCCCCCGTGAAGATCCGCTTCGATGACCTCGTGCTGCCCGCGGACTTCGTGCTGCCCGAGGATCACGCCGAGGGCGACCCGGTGATGCTCGAGACCACGCTCGGTTCGGTGTTCTTCAACGAGACCCTGCCCGAGGACTTCCCGTACGTCCAGGGCCAGGTTGGCAAGAAGCGGCTCGGCGGCATCGTCAACGCTCTCGCGGAGCGCTACGAAAAGGTGCAGGTCTCGGCCTCGCTCGACGCCCTGAAGTCCTACGGCTTCTCGTGGTCCACGTTCTCGGGCGTGACGTTCGCGTTCAGCGACGTCGTGGCTCCCGACAACAAGGGCGAGATCATCGCGAAGTACGAGGCGAAGGCCGCGCAGGTGCAGGAGAACCGCGACCTGGGCCTCGTCTCGGAGGCCGAGCGTAACTCGGAGCTCATCGACATCTGGACGGAAGCCACCAACGAGGTGGCCGACGCGATGCGCGAGAACTTCGCGACCGACAACACCATTTACCGCATGGTGCACTCGGGTGCCCGTGGCAACTGGATGCAGATCCGTCAGATCGCCGGTATGCGTGGCCTCGTGAACAACCCGAAGGGCGAGATCATCCCCCGCCCGATCCTCTCGAACTACCGCGAGGGTCTGTCGGTGCTCGAGTACTTCATCGCCTCACACGGCTCGCGTAAGGGCCTTGCGGATACGGCGCTGAAGACCGCGCAGTCCGGTTACCTCACGCGTCGTCTCGTCGACGTGTCGCAGGACGTCATCGTGCGCGAGGCCGACTGTGGCACCTCGAAGGGCTTCACGATGGCGATCGGGCAGGACCTCGATGGCCAGATGGTGCCCGCCGACAACGTGGAGATCACGGCGTATGGCCGGAACCTCGCGCAGGCGGTCGTGGCCGAGGACGGCACCGTTCTCGCCGAAGCCGGCTCCGACGTGGGCGACGTGCTCATCGAAACGCTGCTCGGCGCTGGCGTGAGCGAAGTCAAGGTCCGCTCCGTGCTGACTTGCGACTCCGCCGTCGGCACGTGCGCGATGTGCTATGGCCGTTCGCTCGCGACCGGTCAGCTCGTGGACATCGGCGAGGCCGTGGGCATCATCGCGGCGCAGTCGATTGGCGAGCCCGGCACGCAGCTGACGATGCGTACCTTCCACTCCGGTGGCGTGGCCTCCGCAGAAGGCGACATCACGCACGGTCTGCCGCGTGTGCAGGAGCTGTTCGAGGCCCGTACCCCGGCCGGCTTCGCCCCGATCTCCGAGGTCGCTGGCCGCGTGAGCGTCGAGGACGTGGACAAGCAGCGCCGCGTCACGGTGACCCCGGACGATGGCAGCGAGGCCGTGACCTACACGCTGTCTCGCCGCGTGACCCCGCTGGTCTTCGATGGTGATCACATCGAGGTGGGCCAGCAGCTGTCGCAGGGATCCGTGGATCCGAAGCAGGTGCTGCGCATCCTCGGCCCACGGGCCGTGCAGAAGCACCTCGTGGACGAAGTGCAGAAGGTGTACGTGAGCCAGGGCGTGGACATTCACGCGAAGCACATCGAGGTCATCGTGCGCCAGATGCTGCGCCGCGTGACCATCGTGTCCTCGGGTGACACCACGCTCCTGCCGGGCGATCTGGTCGAGAACGCGCAGTTCATCGCCGCCAACCGCAGCGCGGTGGCAGAAGGCATCGAGCCTGCGCAGGGCCGTCCGGAGCTCATGGGTATCACGAAGGCGTCGCTGGCTACCGAGTCGTGGCTGTCGGCCGCCTCGTTCCAGGAGACCACTCGCGTGCTCACCGAGGCTGCCCTGGGGCGCAAGAGCGATCAGCTCATGGGCCTCAAGGAGAACGTCATCATCGGTAAGCTCATCCCGGCCGGCACCGGCCTGCCGCGGTTCCGTAACTTCGATGTGGAGCCGACGGATGAGGCGAAGGCGTCGATGTACGCGGTGCCCGGCTACGACGATTTCGGTCTGACCGATTTCTCGGGCTCCGGCAGTTCGCTGAACCTTGACGACTTCGACTACTCGGACCCGTTCAGCACCGACTTCCGCTGAGCCTCCGTTTCTTGAGAGGGCGGCCCCCTTTCCCACCGCGAGTGGGGGAGGGGGCCGTTTCTTTTTGCTCGGCTCTTTTGCGCGCGGCGGGGCGGGGCGGCGTGGGCCTACGCGGGCCGGAATGTCCCGGCATGGACCGGCATGACCGGCATCGCGGCGGGGGAGTGTGGCATGGGGGGAGCAGGCGGCGCGCGTGAGGCGGAGCGCCCCAAGGTGGGCCGACGCCCGGTGCCTCCAGCGCTGCGGTGGGTCATCCTCGTGTGCGCTGCCCTGACCGTCATCGGCGTGCTCCTCATCTGGGGCCTCGTGCGCATCACGCCGCAGTGGCGGCCTCCCGCGGTCACTCCCGGGCGGGCCGCGGGGCGCTGGTTCGCCCTGCTCGCGGCCCACAGCGGCGCCCTCATGATCGGCAGCGCGCTCATGGGATCGCGCTTCCTGCCCGTCACCCAGGCGCTCGAGCGCGCGACGGGCCTGCCGCGCCAGATGCCGCTCGCTACCCTGCCCGGCATGGGGCAGATCCCGCTGACGGACACGGATGATTTTCTCGCTTCGCTGAACAGTGGAATCTTCGGCGCGAGGGAAGAGATCTCGTTGGTTGCCATCCCCGCGCTCCTCCTCCGGCACTTCGGAGTGTTCTGGGGATGTGGACGCCGCTGTGGGTCGCGCACTTCGCAGGCAACTTCGCCCTCGGCCTCGGGCGGGCCGGCTGGCTGGCATCGTTCCCGTTCCTGGAGGTCCTTCGTGACGTGGCCGTGCCGGTCCTGGGGATCCTCGGCATCCTCATTGTGGTGTGGCGCGCCTTCGCTCCGAGGGCCTCTATAGCGGGGGTCACCCCAGCGGCAAACAAACGGCAAAAGCTTCCCTGAGCTTGAGGCAAGATCCGGGCCATGTCCTTGAGGGGCCCGAGGCGGCGTCGTCATGATGGAGAGGTTGCTCCACCTTCCCCGCGGAGCTGGAGCCCCATCATTGACCTGCAAAGGATGCCGCACCCGTGAAGAAGAAGACGCCGATTCTTGTCAGCGCCGCCGTGGCCGCCCTCCTCGCCTGTGGCGGAGGCGGCACCGCGTTCGCCATGTCGAACGAAGTGACCGTGGACGTGTACGGCGAGCAGACCACCATCCGCACCTTCGACAACCAGGTCCAGGACATCCTCACCGCTCACGGCGTGGACGTCAAGGATTCCGACCTGGTGCAGCCCGCCCTCACGGCGAACGTGAACTCCGGCGAGACCATCTCCGTCGTCGAGCGCCACGAAGTGACCGTGGACGTGGACGGCCACGAGCAGACCGTGCTCACCGACGGTGACACCGTAGCCGACGCCCTCGCGCTCGTCGAGGCCGACTACGAGAACGCGCAGATCACCCCCGCGCCCGAGACCCCGCTCACCGACGACCTCGGCACCGTGTCCGTGGTCCTGCCGAAGAACGTGACCTTCGTGGGCATGAACGGCGAGTGGACCGCGGAAAACACCTACGCGACCACCGTGCAGGAACTCCTCGACGCCCACTTCGCCGACTCGGTGGACGCCGACGACGTCATCACCCCCGGCCGCGACACCCGCGTGACCGACGGGCTCGTCGTCACCATCCAGCGCACCGGCACCACGGACGAGACGGCCGTCCAGGCCATCGACTTCGAGACCGAGACCCGCACCGACGACTCGAAGTACGAGGACGAAACCACCGTCCTCACCGCGGGCGTCAAGGGCGAAAAGACCGTCACCACGCGCACCACCGTGACCGACGGTGAGGTCACCGCCGAGGAGACCATCGCCGAAGAGGTCACGCGCGAACCCGTGACCGAGGTCGTCGTCAAGGGCACGAAGAAGCGTCCCGCCGCCGCGGCCGCTCCCGCCGCGCCCAGCTCGGGTAGCAGCTCGTCCTCGAGCGGCAGCAACACCGGGGCCTCCGCCCCCGCCGTGACCGACGGCTCCGTGTGGGACCGCCTCGCCCAGTGCGAATCCACCGGCAACTGGTCGATCAACAACGGCAACGGCTTCTCCGGTGGCCTCCAGTTCACCCGTTCCACGTGGGCGGCCTACGGCGGCACCCGCTATGCGCCCGAAGCCTGGATGGCCACGCGCGAACAGCAGATCGACATCGCCAAGAATGTCCAGGCCGGACAGGGCTGGGGCGCCTGGCCCGCCTGCACCCGCAAGCTCGGACTGCGCTGATTCGCCCAGCCGCACACCTCGCCGGTCCTGACCGGCACCCGGGGCCCCGCATCTGCACGGTGCGGGGCCCCCGCCGTCGGCCCCACAACTGTGATGTACGACGGAACCCGCCAACTCCTTTGACCGCCGCCTTCCGGCGTCGGTAAACTGGGGAACTGTGTCCTCGGTGCCCTCTGCCCTGATGCACCCTCGCGGGTCCGCATCAGCTCACGGTACGTGGACGCCGTGGAGAGCACTCTCCACGTGTGGGTCGCATCCGACACTCCCGAGCACGGGGGCCGGATGCGGGTCGCGCGCTCAGCTCGCACCCGCGAGTGCGGCACCCGCCGCGCCGAGCGAAAGATTGTGATCTGGCCGCGTGAACAGCGCGGGCAGCAACAGAAAGAGACGTAGTGCCTACTATTCAGCAGTTGGTGCGCAAGGGTCGCCAGGCAAAGCCTGCCGGCTCGAAGACGCCCGCGCTCAAGGGTTCGCCCCAGCGCCGCGGTGTCTGCACCCGTGTGTACACGATTACTCCTAAGAAGCCGAACTCCGCGCTGCGCAAGATCGCGCGTGTTCGCCTCTCCTCCGGCATCGAGGTCACGGCCTACATCCCCGGTGTGGGCCACAACCTCCAGGAGCACTCGATCGTGCTCGTGCGCGGCGGCCGTGTGAAGGACCTCCCCGGCGTTCGCTACAAGATCGTCCGCGGCTCCCTCGACACCCAGGGCGTCAAGGGTCGCCAGCAGGCCCGTTCGCGTTACGGCGCAAAGAAGGAGAAGAAGTAATGCCACGTAAGGGTGCAGCTCCCAAGCGTCAGCTCGTCGTCGATCCGGTCTACGGTTCGCCCGTCGTGACGCAGCTCATTAACAAGGTCCTCCTCGACGGCAAGAAGACCGTTTCCGAACGCATCGTCTACGGTGCGCTGGAAGGCTGCCGCGAGAAGAACGGCCAGGATCCGGTCGTGACCCTCAAGAAGGCGCTGGACAACATTCGTCCCTCGCTCGAGGTTCGCTCCCGCCGCGTCGGCGGTGCCACCTACCAGGTGCCCGTCGAAGTTCGCCCCGGCCGTTCCACCACCCTCGCCCTCCGCTGGCTCGTCGGGTACTCGCGCGCACGCCGCGAGCACACCATGACCGAGCGTCTGATGAACGAGATCCTCGACGCCTCCAACGGCCTTGGTGCCGCTGTGAAGCGCCGCGAAGACACCCACAAGATGGCGGAGTCCAACAAGGCCTTCGCTCACTACCGCTGGTAAACCCACCGGACCTCGACCCTCAGCTCAGAAAGGCGATAGCCCGTGGCACTTGCAGTGCTCAAGGACCTCACGAAGGTCCGCAACATCGGCATCATGGCTCACATCGATGCCGGTAAGACCACCACGACCGAGCGAATCCTGTACTACACCGGCGTCAACTACAAGATGGGTGAAACCCACGACGGCGCCGGCACCATGGACTGGATGGAGCAGGAAAAGGAACGCGGCATCACGATCACGTCGGCCGCGACCACCTGCTACTGGCACGAGAACCAGATCAACATCATCGATACGCCCGGCCACGTGGACTTCACCGTTGAGGTGGAGCGCTCGCTGCGCGTGCTCGATGGCGCTGTTGCCGTGTTCGATGGCAAGGAAGGTGTGGAGCCGCAGTCCGAGACCGTGTGGCGCCAGGCCGACAAGTACGACGTGCCCCGCATCTGCTTCGTCAACAAGATGGACAAGATGGGCGCCGACTTCTTCTTCACGGTGCGCACCATCGTGGAGCGCCTCAAGGCGAAGCCGCTCATCATGCAGGTGCCGATCGGCGCCGAGAGCGACTTCCGCGGCATCATCGACCTCGTCGAAATGAAGGCCTACGAATGGCCCGAAAAGTTCGATCAGGACATGCCGGAGCTCAACAAGAAGAAGGGCGACGACGCGCACGGTCAGCTCCAGATCGAAGTTCCGATCCCGGACGACCTGCTCGCCACCGTCGAGGAATACCGCGCGAAGCTCGTCGAAGACGTTGCCGAAAGCTCGGAAGAGCTCATGGAGAAGTACCTCGAGGACAGCGACCTCAGCGTCGCCGACCTCAAGGCGGGCATCCGCAAGATGACCATCAACTCCGAGGCCTACCCCGTGCTGTGCGGCTCCGCCTTCAAGAACAAGGGTGTGCAGCCGATGCTGGACGCCGTGATCGACTACCTCCCCTCGCCCCTCGACGTGCCGCCGATGATCGGCCACGACGTGAAGGACGAAGAGGTCGAGATCACCCGCAAGCCGTCCGTGGACGAGCCGTTCTCCGCGCTCGCCTTCAAGGTGGCCTCGCACCCGTTCTTCGGCTCGCTCACCTACGTGCGCGTCTACTCCGGTCACGTGGTGACGGGCGCCCAGGTGCTCAACGCCAACACCGGCAAGAAGGAGCGCGTGGGCAAGCTGTTCCAGATGCACTCCAACCAGGAGAACCCCGTGGAAGAGGCCTTCGCCGGCCACATCTACGCGTTCATCGGCCTCAAGGACACGACCACGGGCGACACGCTTGCTGATCCCCAGCACCCGATCGCTCTCGAGTCGATGTCCTTCCCGGAGCCCGTGATCTCCATGGCCATCGAGCCCAAGACCAAGAGCGACCAGGAAAAGCTCGGCATCGCCATCCAGCGCCTCGCGAAGGAAGATCCCACCTTCCAGGTGGAGCTGGACGACGAGACCGGCCAGACCGTCATCAAGGGCATGGGCGAGCTGCAGCTCGACGTTCTCGTGGACCGCATGCGCCGCGAATTCAAGGTGGAAGCCAACGTGGGTTCGCCCCAGGTGGCCTACCGCGAATCCATCAAGCGCACCGTGGAAAAGTTCGACTACACCCACAAGAAGCAGACCGGTGGTTCCGGTCAGTTCGCGAAGGTGCAGATCACGTTCTCCCCGCTCACCGATGCGGAAGAAGGCGTGTTCTACGAGTTCGAGAACAAGGTCACCGGTGGCCGTATTCCTCGCGAATACATCCCCAGCGTCGATGCGGGCGTCCAGAACGCCCTGCAGTCCGGCGTCCTGGCGGGCTACCCGGTGGTCAACGTCAAGGCGTCCCTCATTGATGGCGCCTACCACGACGTGGACTCCTCGGAAATGGCGTTCAAGATCGCCGGCACGATGGCAACCCGCGAGGCCCTCAAGAAGGCCAACCCGGTGTTGCTCGAGCCGATCATGAACGTCGAAGTCCGTACTCCCGAGGAGTACATGGGAGATGTCATCGGCGACCTGAACAAGCGACGCGGTCAGGTCTCGTCGATGGAGGACGCGAGCGGGGTCAAGATTGTCCGTGCTCTCGTCCCGCTGTCCGAAATGTTTGGGTACATCGGCGACCTGCGGTCCTTCTCGCAGGGCCGCGCCATGTACTCCATGCAGTTCGACAGCTACGCGGAGGTCCCGAAGAACATTTCGGAAGAGATCATCGCGAAGACGCGGGGCGAGTGAGCCTGACGGGAGTAGGTGGATAGTCTCAGGCTATTCCCCTATTCTCGGATCGCCGGGGAGCGGCCGCCTCGCGGCCCGCTCCCACCCGTTCAACGAAGTACACACAACTCAAGTCCTAGGAGGACATCACTATGGCTAAGGCCAAGTTCGAGCGTACTAAGCCGCACGTCAACATTGGCACCATCGGTCACGTTGACCACGGTAAGACCACGCTGACTGCCGCTATCTCGAAGGTTCTGTACGACCAGTACCCGGACATCAACGAGAAGCGCGACTTCGATCAGATCGACAATGCTCCTGAAGAGAAGCAGCGTGGCATCACGATCAACATCTCCCACATCGAGTACCAGACCGAGAAGCGTCACTACGCCCACGTGGACGCCCCCGGTCACGCCGACTACATCAAGAACATGATTACCGGCGCGGCTCAGATGGACGGCGCGATCCTCGTGGTTGCCGCCACCGACGGCCCGATGGCCCAGACCCGCGAGCACGTGCTTCTGGCACGTCAGGTGGGCGTGCCCTACCTCCTCGTGGCCCTCAACAAGTCCGACATGGTCGACGACGAGGAAATCCTCGAGCTCGTCGAGATGGAGGTCCGTGAGCTCCTCGCTTCGCAGGAGTTCGACGAGGACGCCCCCGTCGTTCGCGTGTCCGCTCTCAAGGCCCTCGAAGGCGACGAGCAGTGGGTCAAGTCCGTGCAGGAGCTCATGGCTGCCGTGGACGAGAACGTCCCGGATCCGGTCCGCGACATGGACAAGCCGTTCCTCATGCCGATCGAGGACGTCTTCACGATCACCGGCCGCGGCACCGTGGTGACCGGCAAGGTTGAGCGTGGCAAGCTGCAGATCAACTCCGAGGTCGAAATCGTGGGTATCCGCGAGCCGCAGAAGACCACGGTCACCGGTATCGAGATGTTCCACAAGCAGATGGATGAGGCGTGGGCAGGCGAGAACTGTGGCCTCCTCCTCCGCGGCACCAAGCGTGAAGACGTGGAGCGTGGCCAGGTTGTGGTGAAGCCGGGTTCGATCACCCCGCACACCAACTTCGAGGCGCAGGTCTACATCCTTTCCAAGGATGAAGGTGGCCGCCACAACCCGTTCTACACGAACTACCGTCCGCAGTTCTACTTCCGTACCACGGACGTGACCGGCGTGATCACCCTTCCCGACGGCACCGACATGGTCATGCCCGGCGACTCGACCGAGATGAGCGTTGAGCTCATCCAGCCGATCGCCATGGAAGAGGGCCTCGGCTTCGCTATCCGCGAGGGTGGCCGTACCGTGGGCTCCGGCCGCGTCACCAAGATCACCAAGTGATCGCCGCGGCCTAGCCGCGTGACGTCAAAGGCGCCCCTGGAGCTTCTGCTCCGGGGGCGCCTTTCTTGCGTGGTCTCGTGCTGGCGTGCGCGCGGGTGAGTGCGCGGGCCCGTGGGGTGAGCGCTAGTCGCGGCGCTCGCTAGTGCCGTGCGACGGTGCGGTGGGGCTGGATGGCGCCGACGGGTCCGACGGCAGGCCGAACGAGGGGCGGCGCGAGGCAGTGTCGTCGGCCCCGGCCGATTCCCCGGCGGTTGCCGGGCCTGGCTGGCCATAGGCGCCGGGCGTCGTCGGCCCCGCGGGGGCGGAGGAGCCGCCACCGAACGCGCCCGGGCCCAGCGGGACGTTGTTCTCGCGCAGCACCTGCTGTGCCGCGAGGAGATGGCGGTGCTCCACGAGCAGTTCGTACTGCATCGGGATGGTCGCGGTCATCGACGTGAAGTCGCGCGTGCCGCCGCTGAACGCGTGGCCAATCGCGGCCCACACGGTGAAGAACACCATGCCCATGAGTACGGAGCTGACGAGCATCGAGCCCCAGTTGTCGGAGAACAGGCCGAACAGGAGGCCCACGAAGAGGCCCAGCCACAGGCCGCTGATGAGACCGCCGCCGATGACCCGGCCCCAGGTCTTGCGGCCCGTCACGCGCTCGACGAGCTTGAGATCGGTGCCGACGATCAGCGTGTTCTGGACGGGGAAGCCGTGATCGGCGAGCGTGTCCACGAGTCGCTGCACCTCCGCGTACTCGCGGAAGGTGCCGAGCGACTGCGGGAACTCGAGGGAAAATGCTCGGGAGGCCAGAGGGTTTGTCTGAGGTTGCGTCATGGCTGCAAGTGTACGGCGGCGCCGTGAGCGTTCGGCTGTGTCTTGATGCGGTTTGGCTACCAGACGAATTGCTCGCCCGGGTGGGCCACGAGCAGAGCGAAGTCGAGGGACAGCTGGGCAGTGGCGCGGGGACCGTCGCCCTCGGGGTTGCCGTCTTCTGATTCGGCGTACACGGGGAGGACAGGACGCCGAAGCGCGAGGGTCCAGCCTTGGCGGCCGGGGACGGTCACCTCCGTCACCGCCAGGTGATTGCCCTGCCACGTCCCCTCGAGCGCGTACACCGTGTACGGCGCCTCCTCTCCCATCTCCTCGGCGAGGCCAACCCAGCGCGTCGCGTCCGTCACGGCGAGCCTGACCCCGGCCTCGGGTGCGGCGTCCCACCGGTCGGCGAGCCACAGGGCGCCGTCGTGCGACTGGAGATAGCCGCGACCATGCGCGGCGTCTCCCGGCCGCATTGGGGTGGCGGGTACGGGGTCCGGGCGAGGGGCGAGGTCGGGGGAGTCCACGAGCCCGGGGGTGCCGAGAGGGGCGATGAGCGCGGCGGTGCCCACCGCGGGTGCCTGGAGGGGTGCCCGCAGCGCGTCCTCGTGCCACTCGTACAGCTCCCACCGGTAGGGCTGCTCGGCGTGCGGGAGCCCCGGCAGCCATGTACCGCCGCTTGCCATGGGGGCACGCAGAGGATGGAGCAGATCGTGCGCAGGTGCCCGGCTCGCATCCGACGGCGGCGCGGGGATCGCGTGGAGGTCTTGGCTGGGCGCCAGCCTGATCGCCTCGGCCTCGCACAGCTGAGCGGTGAGGCGCCCTTCGATGACGACGCGCTTCCCCACGAGCGATAAGGCAAGAGGGGCGCTCACCCCGGCAATCTCGATGGACGCGGCTGGCCCGCCCGGCGCGACACTCACCCGGGTCCCGCACGGCGACAGATAGCCCTCGACCCGCACCGCGGACGCCCCGTGCCGGTTCATCGGGAGGCTCCCGCGGGGGCGTCGGCAGAGAACGGGACGCCGGCAAAGAGAACGAACGCGACCGATGGGGTCCTGAGCTGAGCCATGATGATGTCCCTGGGGATGGTTGGGCGCGCCTAGGAAGCAGTGGGCAAGAAGCAGCGACGAAGACGCGGCATGTGCGAAAACCGTATCACCCGTCACATGTGCGCGTGTGAGCGGTTCCACCCGGCATCATCTAGCGCCGGTCCTCGATGCGTGGCAAGATGGACGAGTTGCTTGTGCGAGCGGCCATGCCCAGTTCCGTTCCCGTACTCCCGGGAATGATCACTGGATGACGCTCAGCCCGAGGATGCGAACAGTGTGGAATCTCCGCTGAGGGCGCATCGATCGAGGGAATAGACGCAAGGAGCCAGGGTTCTGTGCGGCCATTTTGTGCCTCGCAAGTGCGACACACCCGACCGCGGGTGTCGGACTGAACTCAAGCAATGTCAACCGCGGTTACACAGAGAGAGAGTAAGACCAAGGCTATGGCGGGACAGAAGATCCGCATCCGGCTCAAGTCGTACGACCACGAGGTTATTGACAGCTCGGCACGCAAGATTGTCGACACTGTCACCCGCGCTGGTGCAACGGTTGTAGGCCCGGTGCCACTGCCGACCGAGAAGAACGTTTTCGTTGTGATCCGGTCGCCCCACAAGTACAAGGACTCCCGCGAGCAGTTCGAGATGCGCACCCACAAGCGCCTCATCGACATCGTCGATCCCACGCCCAAGGCTGTGGACTCGCTGATGCGCCTCGACCTGCCGGCGGACGTGAACATCGAGATTAAGCTCTGAGGTATCGGAACATGAGTAACGAACTTACAGGGCAGCGCGCGCGCGTCATCAACGGTGTGCTCGGCACCAAGCTCGGCATGACCCAGGTGTGGAACGAGGACGGCAAGCTCGTCCCCGTCACCGTGGTTCAGGCCGGCCCGTGTGTCGTCACCCAGGTCCGCTCCCAGGACGTCGACGGCTACGACGCTGTTCAGATCGCCTACGGTGCGATCGACCCCCGCAAGGTGACGAAGCCCCTCAAGGGCCACTTCGAGAAGGCTGGCGTGACCCCGCGCCGCCACCTCGTGGAACTTCGCACCATCAACGCCGCCGAATACGAGCTCGGCCAGGAGATCGACGCAACGATCTTCGAAGCCGGCCAGAAGGTCGACGTCGTGGGAACCACCAAGGGTAAGGGCAACGCCGGCGTCATGAAGCTTCACGGCTTCAAGGGCGTGGGCGCCTCCCACGGTCAGCACCGCAACCACCGCAAGCCCGGCTCGATCGGTGGCGCTTCGACGCCCGGTCGTGTCTTCAAGGGCATGCGCATGGCCGGCCGCATGGGTGGCGACCGCACCAGTGTCCAGAACCTCACCGTTCACGCGGTGGACGCCGACAAGGGCCTCGTGCTCATCAAGGGTGCCATTCCCGGCCCCAAGGGTGGCATCGTGCTCGTTCGTTCGGCTGTCAAGGGCCCGAAGAAGGGAGCCTGAGAACCATGGCTGATCACCTGACTGTCGACGTTCTCGACACCGCAGGCAAGAAGTCCGGCAGCACCGAGCTGCCCGCCAGCATTTTCGACGTGCAGACCAACGTGGCACTGATCCACCAGGTCGTCGTGGCCCAGCAGGCCGCTGCTCGCCAGGGCACGCACAAGACCAAGACCCGCGGCGAGGTCCGCGGTGGCGGTCGCAAGCCCTACAAGCAGAAGGGCACCGGCCGCGCACGCCAGGGCTCGATCCGCGCACCCCAGTTCACCGGTGGTGGCGTCGTGCACGGTCCCGTCCCGCGCGACTACTCCCAGCGCGTGCCGCGCAAGATGAAGGCCGCCGCCCTGCGCGGAGCCCTCTCGGATCGCGCACGTTGCGGACGCATTCACGTGTTCTCCGCCCTGATCGACGGCACCTCGCCCTCGACCAAGGCCGTGGCGACCACGCTGAAGACCGTCTCGGAGCGCCCCCACCTCCTCGTGGTGGTGCGCCGCACCGAAGATGTGGCCGCACTGAGCTCGCGCAACCTTGCCAACGCTCACGTGCTGTTCGCTGACCAGCTCAACACCTACGACGTCATGCTCTCCGACGATGTGGTGTTCACCGCCGGCGCCCTCGAGGACTTCATCGTGCAGGCCACCGCGGCTGCCATGAAGGCCCCCAAGAAGGTCGCAGCCCCCGCGGCTGCCGCCGACGAGGCCGTCAGCGCCCCCTACGGAGAGGGCTCCGCTGCCTCGCTCTCGAACGGCTCCGCGCCCGCCGGGTTCACCATCAAGGGCAACGAGGGCTCCAAGAAGTACCACACCGAGGATTCGCCGTGGTACGGCCGCACCAAGGCCGAGGTCTGGTTCGCCACCGAAGATGCCGCTCAGGCAGCCGGTTTCGTGAACGCAGTGCGCACGGCCGATGAGGAGGAAGCCAAGTGACCTCGATTCACAAGGACCCCCGCGACATCCTGTTCGCGCCGGTTCTCACCGAAAAGTCCTACGGGCAGATGGACGAAGGCAAGTACACCTTCCTCGTCGATCGCCGTGCGAACAAGACCGAAATCAAGCTCGCCGTCGAAAAGATCTTCGACGTCAAGGTTGACTCGGTGAACACCATCAACCGTCAGGGCAAGGCGCGTCGCACGCGCTACGGCATTGGCAAGCGCAACGACACGAAGCGCGCCATCGTCACCCTCAAGGACGGATCCATCGACGTCTTCGGAGGCGCGACTGCCTGAGGCGGTCGAGCTAACGAAGATTAACGAGAGAGTCTGAGGAAACCCCATCATGGGAATTCGTAAGCACAAGCCGACCACGCCGGGCCGTCGCGGCTCGAGCGTCGCCGACTTCGTCGAGATCACTCGTAGTGAGCCGGAGAAGTCGCTGGTCCGCCCCCTGTCCAAGACGGGTGGCCGTAACAACAACGGCCGCGTGACCTCGCGTCACCGCGGCGGTGGCCACAAGCGTGCCTACCGCGTGATCGACTTCCGTCGTCACGACAAGGACGGCGTCAACGCCAAGGTTGCTCACATCGAGTACGACCCGAACCGCACCGCGCGCATCGCCCTCCTGCACTACGCAGACGGCGACAAGCGCTACATCCTCGCCCCCGCGAAGCTTCGCCAGGGCGACTGGGTCGAAAACGGTCCGGGTGCCGACATCAAGCCGGGCAACAACCTGCCGCTGCGCAACATCCCCCTCGGTACCGTCGTGCACGCGATCGAGCTCCGCCCCGGTGGCGGCGCCAAGATCGCTCGCTCCGCCGGCGCCTCGGTGCAGCTCGTGGCCAAGGAAGGGCGCTACGCGCAGCTTCGTATGCCGTCGGGCGAAATCCGCAACGTGGACGCGCGCTGCCGCGCCACCGTGGGTGAAGTGGGCAACGCCGAACAGTCCAACATCAACTGGGGCAAGGCCGGCCGTATGCGCTGGAAGGGCAAGCGCCCCCATGTCCGTGGTGTTGTGATGAACCCTGTGGATCACCCGCACGGTGGTGGTGAGGGTCGCACGTCGGGCGGCCGTCACCCTGTGTCGCCTTGGGGTAAGCCGGAAGGCCGTACCCGCAAGCCGAACAAGGAAAGCGACAAGCTCATCGTGCGCCGCCGCCGTACCGGCAAGAAGCGCTGATAGGACGAGGGATACAGAGTTATGCCACGCAGTATTGCCAAGGGCCCCTTCGTTGACGGTCACCTTCAGAAGAAGGTTGACGCTCAGAACGAAGCCGGTACCAAGAACATCATCAAGACCTGGTCGCGCCGTTCGGTGATTACGCCGGACTTCCTCGGCCACACCTTCGCAGTGCACGATGGTCGCAAGCACGTCTCGGTGTTCGTCACCGAGTCGATGGTTGGCCACAAGCTCGGCGAGTTCGCTCCCACGCGCACTTTCCGCAGCCATGAGAAGGACGACAAGAAGGGTCGTCGTCGCTAGTCGTCGAGACGACGATGCATGCGATGACAACTCTCGCTATTCACACAGAAAGCAGGACAGCAATGGAAGCCAAGGCGCAGGTGCGGTACATCCGTATTTCGCCCATGAAGGCCCGGCGCGTCGTTGACCTTATTCGTGGTAAGAGCACGGGCGAAGCCCTGGACACCCTGCGGTTCGCCCCGCAGGCGGCCAGTGAGCCCGTCTACAAGCTCGTTGAGTCCGCGATTGCCAACGCCCGCGTGAAGGCCGATCAGGCAGGGGAGCGTTTCGACGAGCGTGAGCTCGTTGTTTCCGCCGCGTTCGTTGATGAGGGCCCGACCATGAAGCGGTTCCAGCCGCGTGCTCAGGGTCGTGCGTTCCAGATCAAGAAGCGCACGAGCCACATCACCGTGGTTGTTGCCCCCGAGAAGAAGAAGGAGACCCGCTAGTGGGCCAGAAGGTCAATCCGAACGGGTTCCGTCTCGGGATCACCACCGACCACACCAGCCGCTGGTTCGCCGACTCTTCCGCGAAGGGTCAGCGCTACCGCGACTACGTGAAGGAAGACGTCGCCATCCGCAAGCTCATGTCCGAAGGACTCGAGCGCGCAGGCGTGTCGAAGGTGGAGATCGAGCGCACCCGCGATCGTGTCCGTGTGGACCTCCACACCGCCCGCCCCGGCATCGTCATCGGTCGCCGCGGCGCGGAAGCAGAGCGTCTGCGCGGGAAGCTCGAGAAGCTCACCGGTAAGCAGATTCAGCTCAACATCCTCGAGGTGAAGAACCCCGAGGCTGACGCCCAGCTTGTTGCCCAGGGCATCGCCGAGCAGCTCGCGAGCCGCGTGTCCTTCCGTCGTGCGATGCGCAAGGGCATTCAGTCCGCGCAGCGCGCCGGCGCGAAGGGTATCCGCGTGGCCGTGTCGGGCCGCCTCGGTGGCGCCGAAATGAGCCGCAGCGAGTTCTACCGCGAAGGCCGTGTGCCCCTGCACACCCTCCGCGCGAATATCGACTACGGCTTCTACGAGGCACGGACCGCCTTCGGCCGCATCGGCGTGAAGGTCTGGATCTACAAGGGCGACATCACGTCCAAGGAACTCGCTGCGCAGCAGGCCGCTCAGGCACCGCGTCAGGGCCGTGGTGGCCCCCGCGCTGAGCGTCCCCGCGGTCGTCGCAACGAGCGTAACGCCGCTCGCCGCGATCAGGGTCAGGAAGCACCGGCACAGGCTCAGGCCGCCGACGCCCCCGCCCCCGCCGTGGCCGATAACGGAACGGAGGCCTGAGTCCCATGCTGATTCCGCGTCGGACCAAGCACCGCAAGCAGCACCGCCCCACCCGTACCGGCATGGCCAAGGGTGGCTACGATCTCGCCTTCGGCGACTTCGGCATTCAGGCTCTGAGCCCTGCCTACGTCACGAACCGCCAGATCGAGGCCGCTCGTATCGCCATGACCCGCTACATGAAGCGTGGCGGCAAGGTGTACATCAATATCTACCCCGACCGTCCGCTCACCAAGAAGCCTGCCGAAGTCCGCATGGGTTCCGGTAAGGGTTCGGTGGAGTTCTGGGTAGCCAACGTCAAGCCCGGCCGCGTCATGTTTGAGGTCGCCGGCGTGTCCGAGGAAGTCGCTCGCGAGGCCCTGCGCCTGGCGATGCACAAGCTTCCGATGAAGTGCCGAATCCTCAGCCGAGAGGGTGGTGACATCTGATGGCAGATGCGCAGCTTACCGCTGACGAGCTCAACAAGCTCGACGACGCCAAACTTGCCGACGAACTCGCGAAGGCGAAGGACGAGCTGTTCAAGCTCCGTTTCCAGTCCGCCACCGGTCAGCTGGAGTCCAGCGCCCGCCTGCGTTCGGTCAAGAAGGACATCGCACGGATCTACACGATCCTGCGCGAGCGCGAGCTGGGGCTCCGTCAGGCCCCCGGTTCGGCCGAGTGAACGAGCGAGGATAGGTTATGAACGAGAAGCAGCAGGCAACCGAGGTTGCCGAGGAGCGTCCGTACCGCAAGGTGCAGCGTGGCTACGTCGTCTCGGACAAGATGGAGAAGACCATCGTTGTCGAGGTCGAAGAGCGCGTGAAGCACTCCCTGTACGGCAAGGTCATGAAGAAGACGAAGAAGTTTAAGGCTCACGATGAGGAAGGCCTCGCCGGTATCGGCGACCGCGTCCTCATCATGGAGACCCGCCCGCTGAGCGCCACGAAGCGCTGGCGCCTGGTGGAGATCCTCGAAAAGGCCAAGTGATTCGTCTCGGAGGACCTCTCCGATAAGAACGGCAAGGGCCGGTTCCGCGTGAGCGGGACCGGCCCTTTCGTGTGTTCTGGGTGTTATGCGAGGACCGTGGCGTCCTCGGACATCCACATCATCTGAACGATGAACTGGCCCTCCGTGGAGGTGAAGGCCTTGACCTGCCAGGGCGCGCAGTCTTCGCCGAGCAGGAGGCGCGCCTCGTCCGGCTCGATGCTCTCTTCCAGGGTGACGATGATGGACGGGCAGTACGGCCAGGCGCCGGTATCGTCCGGGCCTCCCGCCACGGCGGGCCAGGCGTTGACCATCATGCTGATGGAGACGAGGCCGGGGCGTTCGGCGAGCGCGATGACGGCCTCGTGGAAGGCCAGGACGCCGGGGTGGGGGTCGAGGTGGCGCGCAATCGAGGTGTCGTCCATGTTGCCCATGAAGAACTGGCCCGGGCCCACGAACAGGGGCTCCCCGGGATTCGCGGCGCTCGCCGCGTTCAGGTCGTCGATGAGCTTTCGGCGCAGGTCGTCGTCGGAGTGGCCGCTCTCGATGGCGCGAACGTGGCGCTCGGCGAGGGTGGCCTGGCTGTCGGCGCCGGCCACCTGCACGCGGGCGAGCAGCTCCTCGGTCGAAATGAAGCGTTCCGGGATCGAGGCCGCGCGCGTGCCGTCTTTCGTCCATACCTGGAGGTTCACGGCCGTCTGGGTGGGGGAGGAACGCTCGATTCTTCCGATCTGGTCGTAGGCGACCTCGCGGGTCTTCGTGGAGAACAGGCCGCGCGTGCGAAAGCTCGTCTCGCCCACGTCGAGGAAGAACGTGCTGTAGCCCCACGCGAGGATGGCGCCGCCGAGGGCGACCGCGGCCCCGGCAATCGGCATCGCGATCCCGTCATCGTTGCTTCCGGGAATCAGCCCCACCGCGAGGATGAGGAGCCCCGCCCCTGCCATCACCCAGAACAGCCCCCGCAGGAGGATCGGCATCCGATAGAAGTGCGGGCGCCTGCGCCAGTGCCGGGGAAGGCGGCGGCTCAGGTAGTCGATGCCGAGCACAAAGGCGCTGGCCACAACAAAAGCGATGAGCGCAAAGGGCTGAGAGCTCACGAAGATACCCTTCGGTAGGGATACGGGACGCCCTTAGCCTAGTACTGACCGGGCAGTACCGGCCGGAGAGGGAACGGGGGCCTACAGCCACCCGTGCTCGTCGGCGACGCGCACCGCATCGGCCCTGCTGGACACGTGCAGCTTCCCAAGCGCCGACGAAATGTGATTGCGCACCGTGCCCGGCGCGAGGAACAGGCGCCCCGCGATCTCTTCGCTCGTGCCGCCGCCGCGCGCCGCGCGCAGCACCTCGATCTCCTTCGCGGTCAGGGGGCACTCGCCCGCGGCGAGGGACTGGGCTGCCAGGTCGGGATCCACGACCGTGAGGCCCTGGTGCACGCGCCGGATCGCATCGATGAGGGTGTCCACGGGCGCGTCCTTGACCATGAACCCCTGCGCGCCCGCCTCGAGGGTGCGGCGCAGGTACCCCGGTCGGCCAAACGTCGTGAGCACGAGGATGCGCGGCCTGGGTGCCTGGCCCGGCGTGCGCGGGGCCGACGCGAGGATCCGCGCCACGTCGAGCCCGTCGGCCACCTCGCGCTCTGTCTCATGCCCGTGCCCGTGCCCGTTTCCGCGCGCCGTCGAGCCTGGGGACGGAGCGTCCCCCACCGGCATTTGCACGTCGAGCAGCAGCACGTCCGGGTCGCTCTCGCGCACCATGGCGAGCGTGCCGTGGCACGTATCGGCCTCGCCCACCACCTCGATCTCCGGGTTCATCCCGAGCAGGGCGGCGAGCCCGTGCCGCAGCAGGGCTTGGTCGTCGGCAAGCGCCACGCGGATCATGCCGCCCCCTCGCCCGGTGTCACGCGCGCCTCGAGCACCGTGCCCGGCTGCGCGGGGGTGAGCTCGATGCTCCCGCCCGCGGCCTCGACCCGTGCGCGCAGTCCCGCGAGCCCGCTGAGCGGCGCCTCGGCTGGGATGCCCACGCCGTCGTCCTGGATCAGCACCCGGTCCGCCTCCACCACGATCCGGCACGTGGTCGCCTCGGAGTGGCGCACCACGTTCGTCACGCCCTCGCGCACCACGTATCCCCACAGCTCGGCGCGCGCATCGTCCAGTTCGGGGATGGCCGACGGCGTGTGCGCATCGATGCCCGCCGCGGCAAGAATCTGCCGGGCCGACGCGATCTCGGAGGCCACGCGCACCTGGAGCAGGCCGCTTGAGGTCGCGCGCACGTCGGCGAGCGCGGTTCGGCTGAGCGCCTCGATCTCCCGCAGCTTCTCGGCGGCGGCCTCGGGCGCGGTCTCCACGAGCCGGGCCGCGAGCTGCGCGGAGACCGTGATAGTCGTGAGGGAGTGCCCGAGGATGTCGTGCAGGTCGCGGCCGATCCGCGCCCGTTCGGCGAACACGGCGAGCGAGGCGTTGCGGTCCCGCTCCTCGGCGAGCTGCTCCTGAAGGACGCTCTGGTGAATCGAGGAACCCATACCGAGCCCGAACGCGAGACCCGCGAGGCTCAGCAGGACCCCGAAGATCGCCCCCGTGAGGGTCGAGGCGATGACGAAGAGCGCGGCGACCGGCCACGCCACCCACTTCGCGTGCCGCCAGGGCAGCACCATCATGTGGATCAGGACTTGGTACATGCCCATGTACTCCGCGCTCGAGATGAACGCGAGGATCCCGACGAGCGCCCACGCGAGCACGAGCCAGAGCGCCCTCCACCTGCCCGCCATGAAGACCACGCCGAGGGAGCCGACGAAGACGAGCCCGTACACGAGGCACACCGCGGTCACGGCGAGCGCGAGCAGTGGGCCGTGGGTGGACCAGCCGCCCGCGATGGGAAAGACGAGGAAGATGAGCGACGGCGCCGCAAACGCGATGGCGCCGGAGTGCCGGATGCCACGGATGAGGCCCCGCGGGGTGGGATCGGCGTAGGGTTCGGCCCGGTCCGGGGCCCACAGGCGATCAAGCCGGGCGCCGAGCCCCGCGGCCGGTGGCGCAAGTGCGGGGCTCGGTGCAGTCATGGTGTCCATTGTTCCAGGTGCCTTCCCTCTCGCGGAATCGGAGCCGCAGGAGCGTTCAGCGGCGGGCGCTGCGCGCGACCGAGCGGCGCAGTCCGATGCCGCACACGAGCAGCAGGGCGAGAGTCCACGCGCCGATACCCACGAGCGCCATCGGCGGGAAGTTTGCCCCGAGCACGGCCCACTGACCCAGTTCGGCCACCCAGTAGGCGGGGGTGAGGCGACCGATGGCCTGCATGACCTCCGGGAACTGATCCATCGGGAACCACAGGCCACCCAGAATCGCGAGCGCCATCAGCAGGGCAATCGAGGCCGCATTCGCGGCGGACTCCGGCAGGAACGTGGCGAGCGCGATGCCGATGAGCTGCGTGGGAATGAGCGCGAGCCACAGCACGAGAATGCCGAGCGTGAAGGTGGAGACGGTCAGCTCCGCCCCCGTGGCGGCGCCGACGGCAAAGACCACGACGAGCGCGGGAATGATGACGATGCTGCCGCACGCGATGCAGCCCACGAGGAACTCGCGGGGCGAGAGCCCGGCAATGGTGAGCTGGCGAAGGAAGCCGCTGCGTGCGTCCTTCTGCAACTGCGTGCCCGCCGACATCGACGCGCCGAGCCCGCCGTAGATCGCCATGTTCATGAGGATGATCGTGCGGGCCGCGCCGTCGGCCTGATCGCCGAACATCGCCGCGAAGAACAGGTACATCATGACGGGAAAGGCGATCGTGAAGAACAGGAAGAGGAAGTCCCGCAGCGTCATGAGCACGCTCGCGAGCGTGTAGTTCGCGGTGCGGGCGAGGCCCGAGCGGCGGCCTCCCGCGGCAAGCGGCGCGCGGCCCGTGGTCAGCGTCAAGGTGTCGGTGCTCATGAGTTCTCTCCAGTCATGATCAGGAAGGCTTCTTCAAGGGTGGGGTCGGCGACGCGCACGTCGTGGACCCCGGAAAACTCCGGCGCGGTCATGAGCGTGCGCAGCACGGCGTCCGCGTCGGGGCATAGCGCCCGCGTTTCTCCGCTCTCGCTCCACGCGTGGGCCACGCCCGGGAGTGCTTCGAGGGTGGCGGGGGAAATGCCCTGCACCGTCAGGGTGCGGCCATTGATGAGGGAGGTCATTGCGGCCCGGTCGCCGTCGGCCACCACACGGCCGCGATGCATCACGACGATCCGCTCGGCCTCGCGCTCGGCCTCTTCGAGGTAGTGCGTCGCGAACACGATGGTGACGCCCTGGGCGGCCACCGTGCGGATGCGCTCCCAGAACTCGAGCCGGGACTCGACATCCATGCCCGCCGTCGGCTCGTCCAGCAGGAGAATCTGCGGATCCCCCAGCAGGGCAATGGCGAAGCGCAGGCGCTGCGTTTGCCCGCCCGAGAGCTTGTCCACGCGGCTCTTCAACAGGGGCTCGAGCCCGGCAATGGCCACCACCTCGTCCAGGGGGCGGGGGTGGGCGTGCAGGCCGTGCAGCATCCTGAGGTTGGTCTTCACGGACTGTTCGTACATGAGGGCGCCGTCCTGCAGCATCGCGCCAATCGCGCCGCCGCGAGTCGCGGCCGTGGGGGAGACGCCCGCGATCGTGACCGAGCCCTGCTGCGGCACCGCGAGGCCCAGCATGAGTTCCATGAGCGTAGACTTCCCGGCGCCGTTGCGCCCGAGCAGCGCGAGGATCTGGCCGCGGGGCACCTCGAGCGAGACCTCGTCCACGGCCCGCACGTTGCCGTAGCGCTTCGTGACGGCCGCGATGCTCATCGCGGCGTCGGTCATCGAATCCAGGGGAGGAGTTGTTCCTGATGTGTTCATGCCTCCCATCCTTCCCGCCTCGGGAGTGCCGCAGAAGGGCAGTGCGTCATCATCCCCGCATGACAGCTGTCATGGCCGCGAGTCGGGTCGAGCCCGCGCACCGGGGAGACCAAGCACACACCGGGCGGCGTCGCCCCGGGGGTTACGAGCGTCGGCCCCGTGCCGTAAGCTAGAGAGGTTGCTGTGGAGCGACGCCTCGTTTCGGACCCCGGTCCAATGGCGGGCGCCACCCCACGCGCAGGACCCGGTCCTCGGGCCCCGCCTCGCGGGACCCAACCCTGTCGGAGACCTCGCACCAGCCTCGCGGCCACGTGCCTGAGTCCGGCTAGGGGTTTTTTGATGCCCGGGAACTGGAAACCGCGACCCGCTCCGGCGGGCCACGGAAGACAAGTCCGATATCCGTTCCGCAAGGCTCGGACCGCACACGCGGGAAGAGAACCGGCGAGACGCAAGGAGAACGTTAGTGATTCAGCAGGAGTCGCGACTCAAGATCGCCGACAACACCGGTGCAAAGGAAATCCTCTGCATCCGTGTTCTCGGTGGCTCGGGTCGCCGTTACGCCGGCATCGGCGACACCATCGTGGCGACCGTCAAGGACGCCATCCCCGGCGGCAACGTCAAAAAGGGTGATGTGGTGAAGGCTGTCGTGGTTCGCACCACGAAGGAGCGCCGCCGTGCCGATGGTTCGTACATTCGCTTTGATGAGAACGCAGCCGTCATTCTCAAGAACGACGGTGAGCCGCGTGGCACCCGCATCTTCGGCCCCGTGGGCCGCGAGCTGCGCGACAAGCGGTTCATGAAGATCATCTCGCTGGCACCGGAGGTGCTGTGAAATGGGCATGAAGATTAAAAAGGGTGACCTCGTTCAGGTCATCACCGGTCGCACGAGCGACGAAGACAAGATCGCACAGCGCAACAAGACCCGCGCCGACAAGGGCAAGGTCGAACTGACCGCTGGCGATAAGGGCAAGCAGGGCCGCGTCCTCGAAGTATTCTCCGAGACGCAGCGCGTGCTCGTGGAAGGCGTCAACCGCGTCACCCGCCACAACAAGCCGGGCCAGAACGGCCAGGCCGGTGGCATCGAGCACGTGGAAGCCCCCATCCACATCTCGAACGTGGCGCTCGTGGATCCCGAAGACGGCAAGCCCACCCGCGTGGGCTTCCGTGAAGAGACGATTGAGCTGGACAACGGGCGCACGAAGACCATTCGTGTGCGCGTCTCCAAGCGCACTGGGAAGGACATCTGATGACTGAGACGACCCAGACCGCGCCCACCCCGCGCCTCAAGACCCGCTACCGCGAAGAGATCAAGAAGAGCCTCCAGGACGAGTTCGCCTACGCGAACCCGATGCTCATCCCCGGACTCACCAAGATTGTGGTGAACATGGGTGTGGGCGAGGCCGCTCGCGACTCGAAGGTGATCGACGGTGCCATCAAGGACCTCACCGCCATCACGGGTCAGAAGCCGCAGGTCACGCGCGCTCGCAAGTCGATCGCCCAGTTCAAGCTGCGTGAGGGCCAGGCCATCGGCTGCCACACCACGCTGCGTGGCGATCGCATGTGGGAGTTCCTCGACCGCCTGCTCTCGACCGCCCTTCCGCGCATCCGCGACTTCCGCGGCCTGTCGCCGAAGCAGTTCGATGGCAACGGCAACTACACCTTCGGTCTCACCGAGCAGGTCATGTTCCATGAGATCGATCAGGACAAGATCGACCGCGTTCGCGGCATGGACATCACCGTCGTGACCACCGCCAAGAACGACGACGAGGGACGTGCGCTGCTTCGTGCGCTCGGTTTCCCGTTCAAGGAGAACTGAAATGGCCAAGACAGCGCTTATCAATAAGCAGCAGCGCAAGCCGAAGTTCGCGGTGCGCGCCTACACCCGGTGCCAGCGGTGCGGTCGTCCGCACTCGGTGTACCGCAAGTTCGGTCTGTGCCGCGTGTGCCTTCGCGAGATGGCGCACCGCGGTGAACTGCCCGGTGTCACCAAGAGCAGCTGGTAAGGACTATCGCCACAGGTCCCCGCGCGAGCGCGGGGAAACCACGGTGAGAAAGAAGCATTCGACATGACAATGACTGATCCGATCGCGGACATGCTGACGCGAATCCGGAACGCCAACTCGGCCTTCCACGATTCCGTGACCATGCCGTACTCGAACCTGAAGTCCCGTATCGCGGACATTCTCAAGGCCGAGGGCTACATCAAGGACTGGCACGAAGAAGAGGCCGAGGTGGGCAAGAACCTCGTCATCGACCTCAAGTACACGCCGTCCCGTGAGCGCGCCCTTTCCGGCGTGCGCCGCATCTCGAAGCCGGGTCTGCGCGTATACGCAAAGTCCACCAACCTGCCCAAGGTGCTCGGCGGCCTCGGCGTGGCGATTCTGTCCACGTCCTCCGGCCTCCTCACCGACAAGCAGGCTTCCAAGAAGGGCGTGGGCGGAGAAGTCCTCGCCTACGTCTGGTAATCCGGGAAAGGAGATTCCGCAATGTCCCGAATTGGACGACTCCCGGTTTCCGTACCGGCTTCCGTCACCGGTGTGACGATCGACGGTCAGCGCGTACAGGTCGCTGGCCCGAAGGGCGAACTTCAGTACCTGGTTCCCGCCCCGCTGAGCGTTGAGCGCAGCGAGGACGGCACCATCGTGGTGAACCGCCCCAACGACGAGCGCGAGAGCAAGGCCCTTCACGGCCTCGCCCGCACGCTCATTTCGAACATGGTGCAGGGCGTGACCGAAGGCTTCGAGAAGAAGCTCGAAATCGTCGGCACCGGCTACCGCGTCGTGGCCAAGGGCACCGACCTCGAGTTCGCACTCGGCTTCTCGCACCCCGTCGTGGTGAAGGCCCCCATGGGCATCACCTTCACGGTCGAGACGCCGACGAAGTTCTCGGTGTCCGGCATCGACAAGCAGCAGGTGGGCGAAGTCGCCGCGAACATCCGCAAGCTCCGCAAGCCCGAGCCGTACAAGGGCAAGGGCGTGCGCTACGCGGGCGAGAACGTGCTGCGCAAGGCCGGAAAGGCTGGTAAGTGATTATGGGTTTCGCTGAGAAGCACACCCGCGGCGCGCGCAAGAGCCGCGTCCTCGCTCGTGGCCGCCGCCACCTGCGCCTTCGTCGCCGCATCTCCGGCACCGCCGCGCGTCCGCGCCTCGTGGTGACCCGGTCGCAGCGTCACGTGTTCGTCCAGGTCATCGACGACGTCGTGGGCAAGACCCTCGCGTCGGCCTCGACGATGGAAGCAGACCTGCGCGCCTCGGACGCGAGCAAGACCGAGAAGGCCAAGCAGGTGGGTCTCCTCGTGGCGGCCCGTGCAAAGGACGCCGGCGTTGACACCGTGGTCTTTGACCGCGGCGGTAACAAGTACCACGGCCGTGTGGCCGCCGTCGCCGACGGCGCCCGCGAGGCCGGGCTCACGCTCTGACAGCCCCCCGGAAACAGGACGAGAAGAGGATTCCCATGGCTGCACAGCAGCGTAGTAACGGTCCCGCCGCCTCCGGTCGGAGGGGCGAGAACGAAGAGAACAACCGCGGTCGCAGTTCGGACCGTCAGGGTGGACGTCGTGGCGAAGGCCGCGGCGGACGCCAGCAGGAAGAGAAGTCAGCTTTCCTTGAGCGCGTGGTGTCGATCAACCGCGTGTCGAAGGTCGTCAAGGGTGGCCGCCGTTTCTCCTTCACCGCACTCGTGGTGGTAGGCGACGGCGACGGCACCGTTGGTGTGGGCTACGGCAAGGCGAAGGAAGTTCCCGCCGCCATCTCGAAGGGTGTCGAGGAAGCGAAGAAAAACTTCTTCCGCGTTCCCCGCATCCAGGGCACGATCGTGCACCCGGTCCAGGGTGAGGACGCCGCCGGCGTCGTCTTCCTGCGCCCGGCTGCCCCCGGTACCGGTGTTATCGCCGGTGGCCCGGTGCGTGCCGTCCTCGAGTGCGCGGGCGTCCACGACGTGCTGAGCAAGTCGCTCGGTTCGTCGAACACGATCAACATCGTGCACGCCACCGTGGCAGCCCTCAAGCAGCTCGAAGAGCCGGAAGCCGTGGCCGCGCGCCGTGGGCTCCCGCTCGAGGCTGTGGCCCCGGGCTACCTCCTTCGCGCTCAGGCCGAAGGCCGCGCGGCCGCTCGTGCCGCTCGTGACGAAAAGGTAGGTGCCTGATGCAGCTCAAGGTGACTCAGGTCAAGTCGGTAATCGGCGGCAACCAGGCCCAGCGTGAGACGGTGCGAGGCCTCGGCCTCAAGCGCATCGGCGACGTTGTGGTGAAGGAAGACCGCCCCGAAATTCGCGGCATGATCAATGCCGTCCGTCACCTCGTGACGGTTGAAGAGGTGGACTGATCCATGGCGAACGACAATCCGCTCAAGCTCCACGATCTTCGTCCGGCTCCCGGCGCGAAGACCGCCAAGACCCGCGTGGGTCGAGGCGAGGGCTCCAAGGGTAAGACCGCTGGTCGCGGTACCAAGGGCACGAAGGCTCGCTACCAGGTGAAGGCTGGCTTCGAGGGTGGTCAGACCCCGATGCACCGCCGCCTTCCCAAGCTGCGTGGCTTCAAGAACCCGTTCCGTGTCGAGTACCAGGTGGTGAACCTGGATTCGCTCGAGGTTCTGTTCCCCGAGGGTGGCACCGTCACCGTCGCGGACCTCGTGGCCCTCGGCGCTGTCCGCAAGAACCAGCCCGTCAAGGTGCTGGGCGACGGCGACATCAGCGTCAAGCTCGACATCACCGCACAGAAGTTCTCGGCCTCGGCCGAAGAGAAGATCACCGCCGCTGGCGGCACGATCACTGTTGCGTGACGTGAGGCATTCGTAACGATGCTCTTTTGACGAGGCATCGCGGCTCGAAATAATCTGAGCCGCGGTGCCTTTTCTCATTGCGCTACCGTGGCCAGTGAGCCTGGCGCACGGTCCAGTGAGGCCGACGCACAGTATCGTCACCATTTTCCGGGCCCCTCGCGGGCCCTCGACAGGAGGACACGGGTGGACAACGCCTTCGTGCGAGCCTTCCGCACCCCCGAGCTTCGTAACAAGATCTTGTTCGTGCTCGCGCTGCTGGCCGTCTATCGCTTCGGCGTCTTTGTTCCCACGCCGGGCTTCGACTACACGAACATCAACCAGTGCGCCGACATGTCGCTCCAGGGCGATGCGGGCAACGTGCTCGGCATGGTGAACCTGTTCTCCGGTGGCGCGCTCTTGCAGATGTCGGTCTTCGCGCTCGGCGTGATGCCCTACATTACGGCGTCGATCATCGTGCAGCTGCTGCGCGTGGTCATCCCGAAGTTCGATGAGCTGCACAAGGACGGCCAGGCGGGCCAGGCGAAGCTCACGCAGTACACCCGCTACCTCACGATCGGCCTCGCGGTCCTCCAGTCCACGACCATCATCACCCTCGTGAACTCCGGCAACTTCTTCGTGGGCTGCCCCCTGGACCTCGTGCCGGACGATTCGGCGATCATGCTCTCCCTCATGATCCTGACCATGACCGCGGGCACGATGGCGATCATGTGGCTCGGTGAACTCATCACCGAAAAGGGCGTCGGCAACGGCATGTCGCTCCTGATCTTCACGTCGATTGCGGCGGGCTTCCCGTCCTCCCTCGGCCAGATCCTCACCCTCCAGGGCTGGTTCACGTTCGGCCTCGTCATGGCCGTCGGCCTCCTCGTGGTCGTGGCCGTCATCTTCGTTGAGCAGTCCCAGCGCCGCGTCCCCGTGCAGTACGCGAAGCGGCAGATCGGCCGCCGCCTGGTCGGCGGAAGCTCCACCTACATCCCGATCAAGGTCAACCAGGCCGGCGTGATCCCGATTATCTTCGCGTCCTCGCTCCTGGCCCTGCCGCAGCTGATCGCCTCCTTCGGCGACCCGACGGCCGGGTGGGTGCAGTGGGTCAACGCGCACTTCGTGCTCGGCACGGGCTTCTCGTGGGCGTACTCGACGCTCTACTTCGCCCTCATCGTGTTCTTCGCCTTCTTCTACGTCTCGATCACCTTCAACGCCGAGGAGATCGCGGACAACATGAAGAAGTACGGCGGTTTCGTGCCGGGCATCCGCGCGGGCCGCCCGACGGCGCGCTACCTCCAGTACGTCATCAACCGTGTCCTGTCGGCGGGCTCCCTGTACCTCGGTGTGCTCGCCCTCGTGCCGCTGCTCGCGTTCGCGTTCCTCGGCGCCGATCAGAACTTCCCGTTCGGCGGCGCGGCCCTTCTCATCATCGTCGGCGTGGGCCTCGATACGCTCAAGCAGATCGACTCCAAGCTTCAGCAGCATCACTACGAAGGGATTCTTCGATGACCACCACCGCACGTCGGCTCCTGATCGTTGGCCCTCCCGGCGCGGGCAAGGGCACGCAGGCCACCCGCATCGTCGAGGCCCTCGGTGTCCCCGCGATTTCCACGGGCGATATCTTCCGCGCGAACGTCTCGGAGGAGACCGAGCTCGGCCGCCTCGCCAAGAGCTACATGGATCGCGGCGAGTACGTTCCCGATTCGGTCACGAACGACATGGTCAAGGATCGCCTCGCGCAGGCCGACGCCGCCGACGGGTTCCTCCTGGACGGCTACCCCCGCACCCTCGCGCAGGTCGAGGCGCTCGACGGCATGCTCGCCGAGCTGGGCGTGGACCTCGACGCGGTGGTGCTGCTCGATGTGGACTCCGAGGCCATCGTGCAGCGCCTGCTGCAGCGCGGTCTCGAGCAGGGCCGCAGCGACGATACGGAGGCCACGATCCGCCGCCGCATCGAGGTGTACGGCGAGCAGACCACGCCGCTCGTGGAGGTCTACACCGAGCGCGGCATCGTGCGCCGCGTGGACGGCATGCAGGACATCGACGCCGTGGGCGCCGACATCCTCCGAGCACTGGGCCTCTGAGCCGCGTGGTGGGACTGCGCCGCTTCGCGGGGATCGAGAAGAAGACGCCCGAGCAGCTCGTGTTCATGCGCCGCGCGGGTCTGCTCATCTCTCGCGCGCACGACGCCATTGCCGAGCAGCTGCGGCCCGGGATGCGCACGCGCGAGCTCGATGAGATCGCGGCCGCGGTCATTGCCGACGGCGGCGGCACCCCGAACTTCCTCGGCTACCACGGCTTTCCCGCCACGATCTGCGTGAGCGTCAACGAAGAAATCGTGCACGGGATCCCCGGGGATCGCCTCATTGAGGAGGGCGATCTTGTGAGCGTGGACGCCGGCTGCATCATTGAGGGCTGGCACTCGGATGCCGCGCGTACTCACATCGCGGGCAGTGCCCGCACTACGGATGACGGGGACCTCGTGCGCGTGACGCACGACGCCCTGTGGGACGGCATCGCCGCTCTCGCGAGCGCCTCGCGCGTTGGGGAGATCGGCGCCGCGATCGAAGATTCGGTCGCGCAGGCCGTGGGTGATCGTTTCCAGCCCCTCGAAGACTTTGGCGGGCACGGCATCGGGACCGCGATGCACCAGCCGCCGGACGTCATGAACTACCGGACCCGCGACCGCGGGCCCAAGGTGAGTCCCGGCCTCGTCCTCGCCATCGAGCCGATGCTCGTGCAGGGCCCGGCCGACTACGAGGTCGCCGCCGACGAATGGACGGTTCGCGCCACGCGCGGCGGCCGCGCCGCCCACTGGGAGCATTCGGTCGCCGTGACCGATCGCGGCCTGTTCGTGCTCACCGCCGAGGATGGGGGAGCGGCCGAACTCGCCGCTCGCGGTCTCCAGATCGCCCCCGACCCGGATCCGCGCTCGCGAGGGTGAGCGAGCGCACGTCACCGAGGCCTTAACGATCCCCGCCTGCACGTGTACGATGGATAGTCGGGTGTGCTTTCGCGTGCGAAAGTGTGCCCGCAGGTATTCATTGCGATCCAGACCCCACCCGTGGGGCAGAGGGACAAGAGACACATGGCGAAAAAAGACGGCGTGATCGAAGTCGAAGGCACCGTGACCGAAGCGCTCGCGAACGCGCGCTTCCGCGTGGAGCTGGACAACGGCCACAAAGTGCTCGCACATATCTCGGGCAAGATGCGCCAGCACTACATCCGTATCCTCCCGGAGGATCGGGTCGTGGTGGAACTGAGCCCGTATGACCTGGAAAAGGGTCGCATCGTCTACCGCTACAAGTAAGCCGGACCGCCTCGCGGTCAGCTGCGCCGCTGGGGCCAACCTTCGGCGGCTAACCCACTGTAGAAGGACATCATGAAGGTATTTCCTAGCGTGAAGCCGATCTGTGACAAGTGCAGGGTGATTCGTCGCCACTCGCGCGTCATGGTGATCTGCGAAAACCCGCGCCACAAGCAGCGCCAGGGCTGAGTCCTCGCGCTCCTCGTGGAGCACCCGTTCGCTGCCGCGAACACCCAATAATTGAAGAGACAGCGTGACCGCCGCACGGCGGAGACCCGCGGGCCGGAGGCCGCGGCGCACCCACACCAGGACCGGGATGCGACACGTTGACTCAGGCCTCCGTGAACAGTAGGAGAACTGCATAATGGCACGTCTCGTTGGCGTTGACCTCCCGCGCGATAAGCGCCTGGAAGTCGCCTTGACGTACATTTTCGGCGTGGGTCGCTCCCGTGCCCTCGAGACCATCGCTGCCACCGGCGTTGATGGCAACAAGCGTGTGCGTGAGCTCGAAGACACCGAGCTCGTCAAGCTTCGCGACTACATCGAAGAGAACTACCAGATCGAAGGCGATCTGCGCCGCGAGGTGGCAGCCGACATTCGCCGCAAGGTCGAGATTGGTTCGTACGAGGGCCTGCGCCACCGCCGTGGCCTTCCCGTGCGCGGCCAGCGCACCAAGACGAACGCTCGTACCCGCAAGGGCCCGAAGCGCACCGTGGCCGGCAAGAAGAAGGCTCGCTGAGTCCCAGTTACTCCACGGCTCATCCTCGGTGATGATCCGTATCGATCACCTTTTCATACTTCAAGGAGTTTAGGCATATGCCTCCCAAGTCTCGAGCGGCCGCAGCGGCGCGCAAGCCCCGCCGTAAGGATAAGAAGAACATCCTCAACGGTCAGGCCCACATTAAGAGCACCTTCAACAACACGATCGTGTCGATCACCGATCCCAACGGCGCCGTCATCTCGTGGGCGTCGGCCGGCCAGGTCGGCTTCAAGGGCTCGCGTAAGTCCACCCCGTACGCCGCGCAGATGGCCGCCGAATCGGCTGCTCGTCGCGCGCAGGAGCACGGCATGAAGAAGGTCGACGTGTTCGTCAAGGGCCCGGGTTCGGGCCGCGAAACCGCGATCCGTTCGCTCACCGCCGCCGGTCTCGAGGTGGGGTCCATCCAGGACGTCACCCCGCAGCCCCACAACGGTGTTCGCCCGCCGAAGCGCCGCCGCAACTGAGCCCCGCGCTGCGTCATTGCCGCAGCCGTTTCCATCATTCACCAGTGTCGTACAGCCACGCTGAACGTCATATAGCGGACGTTCCAAGAAAGGACACCACGTGCTCATTGCACAGCGCCCCACGCTGACCGAAGAGGTCGTTTCCGACCACCGTTCTCGGTTCGCTATCGAGCCGCTCGAGCCCGGCTTCGGTTACACGCTCGGCAATTCGCTGCGCCGCACCCTGCTGTCGTCCATCCCGGGCGCAGCCGTGACGTCGATTCGCATCGACGGCGTGCTGCACGAATTCTCCACCGTTCCCGGCGTGAAGGAAGATGTCACCGAACTCATCCTCAACGTCAAGAACCTCGTGGTGTCGTCGGAAAACGACGAGCCCGTTGTCATGTACCTGCGCAAGGAGGGTGAGGGCGTCGTGACCGCCGCCGACATCACCCCGCCCGCAGGCGTTGAGATCCACAACCCCGAGCAGCACATCGCGACCCTGAACTCGAAGGGCCGCCTCGAGGTTGAGCTGATCGTTGAGCGTGGCCGCGGCTACGTGTCGGCGCAGCAGAACAAGGGCGTGGATGGCGAGATCGGCCGGATTCCGGTGGACTCGATCTACTCCCCGGTGCTCAAGGTGACCTACAAGGTGGAAGCCACCCGTGTGGAGCAGCGCACCGACTTCGATCGCCTCATCATCGATGTGGAGACGAAGCCGGCGATTGCGCCGCGCGACGCGATCGCCTCGGCAGGTAAGACCCTCGTGGAGCTGTTCGGCCTCGCGCAGGAACTCAACCAGGAGGCCGAAGGCATCGAGATCGGCCCCTCGCCCACGGATCAGGCTCTCGCGGCCGATCTGGCGCTGCCGATCAACGATCTCAACCTCACGGTGCGTTCCTACAACTGCCTCATGCGCGAGGGTGTGCACACCGTCGGCGAACTGGTGAATCGTTCGGAAGCGGACCTGCTGGACATTCGCAACTTCGGTCAGAAGTCCATTGACGAAGTGAAGGCCAAGCTCGCTGAGCTGGGTCTCGCTCTCAAGGATTCGCCGGCCGGTTTTGATCCCTCTGCTGTTCTGGACTCGTACGGTGACGACGAGTTCGGCGAGCAGTACTGATACCTAAACTTTTTCTTCGAGGAGAACTACCATGCCTGCACCCACCAAGGGCGCTCGTCTCGGCGGATCCCCGGCTCACGAGAAGGCCCTTCTCGCGAACCTCGCGACCGCCCTGTTCGAGCACGGCGCCATCACCACCACCCAGACCCGTGCGAAGCGGCTGCAGCCGCTGGCCGAACGTCTCATCACCATCGCGCGCAAGGGCGATCTTGCCTCGCGCCGCCGCGTGATGCAGACGGTGAAGACCAAGACCGCCGCGCACCTGCTCATGACCGAGATCGGCCCGAAGTTCGCCGAGCGTCCGGGTGGTTACACCCGCATCACGAAGCTTGCCCCCCGCAAGGGTGACAATGCTCCGATGGCGTACATCGAGCTCGTGACCGAGGACTACTCGCCGAAGCAGGCCGTGGTGAAGGAAGCCGAGGGCGCTGCGAAGGCGTCCGCGAAGGCGACCGACGCTGCTGCCGCTGAGGACGCCGCGTCTGAGGAGACCACCGAGGTTGCCGCGGAGACGTCTGAGGACTGATCCCGGATTACTCGCTGAGATGGGGCCGTACCCGCGAGGGTGCGGCCCCGTTTCCATGCTCGGGCGCTGATCCGCGTGCGGGGCCGGGGGCTATCCGTGGGCGCGTCTGTGTACTATTCTCGACAGCGATCGCGCCTTCTGGGATGCGTTGGCCGTGCGCTGCGTGTCCGAGGTGGTCTTCCCCCCATCATTGGAGCGTCCCATGTCCCCCCTTTCTCCTTCTCGCGCGCCGCTGTCCCGTCGGCGTTTCTTTACCGTCGGTGCCGTCGGGGTCGTGGCGGTGCCCGCGCTGTCCGGTGTGGCCCACGCGGAGCCTTCGCCAGATGGTGCTCTGACGAGCGTGGACGAGGCGCCCCTGTCGGGCACGCCGCTCGAGGCTGGCGCCGCGGACGGCGAGTTCCGCAGCCTCGATGTGGCCGACGGCAGCATGTGCGGGGTGACTTGGCCCGGCGAGGCGCCGGATGAGGTGTGGGCCCGGATGTCTCAGGGCGGCAGCGCGGGGGAGTGGATTGCCCTCGAGCCAGCCGTGGATCTCGAGTCGGGCCAGAGTGCGCAGGGCACGGAGCCGCTGTGGTGCAAGGATGCCGACACGCTGCACATTCGCGCGTCGCGTCAGGGCGTGGATGTGAGTGGCGAGCTCGTGGCCCACATCGTGAATACCGAGCCCCTGGCCTCGGACGGTGCGGCCCGGCTCGCGACCACGGAGCTGGAGACTCCCGCGGGCGAGGAGCAGCTGGATCAGGTCTCGGGTGCGGGTGCGGCGGGCGGCACGTCGCTCGTGCGCGCCGATGCTCTCACGCCGCGGCTCGTGGATGGGCTGGTGGCGGCGCAGGGCGCGACGCTCGGTCCCGGCGCACCGGCCATCATTTCCCGCTCCGCGTGGGGGGCCAACGAATCGCTGGCCCGCAACTCGGGGTGGGCCACGGACCTGGCCGGGGTGGTCATTCACCACACGGCGGGCACGAACAACTACACGCGGGCGCAGTCGGCGCAGATCGTCCGCGGCATCCTCACCTACCACACGCAGTCCCTCGGTTGGGCCGACGTGGGCTACAACGTGCTCGTGGACAAGTACGGCCAGATCTTCGAGGGCCGCCGTGGCGGCCTGGATCGCCTCATCATCGGCGCGCACACGCTCGGTTTCAACACCGGCACGTGGGGCGTCTCGGTGCTCGGGGATTACATGCGGGAGTCGATTTCGAGCGCGGCGCGCTCCGCGCTTGTCGAGGTGATCGCGTGGAAGATGCTCGGGCACTTCCGCACGTCCACGACCGAGCAGGTGCGTTCGACCGTCACGATCAATGGCACCCGCTTCCCGAACGGGTCCACGGTGTCGCTGCCGCGCCTGTATGCGCACCGGGACGCGGGGTACACCTCGTGCCCGGGCGATGCGTTCTACGCGCAGATCGGCTCGATCCGTTCCTCCGTCGAGGCCCGCATGGGCGCGGGCTGGCGCCTGCACCTGGATGCTTACCACTCCGGGGGTGGGCAGGCGAAGCTGGGCACGGTGCGCCGTTCGGTGCGCACCGAGGGCAGCTATCACGTGACGGAGCTGACGAACGGCCTCGTGCTGAGTGAGGGCACGCGCGATCCGTGGCCGTACATCACGCCGTTTTCCGCCCAGTGGACCGCCGCGTGGGGCCGACCACTCGAAAATCCCCGCACCCTCGCTGGCGGCGCCGTCACGCAGCGATTCCAGGGCGGTATCGCCTCGCGGGCCTCGGCTGGCGCGGCCGTGACGTTCGAGGATCCCGCGGCCCAGATGGTGACGGGCGCGATCCGCGACGCGTGGTATCGCGGCGGCGGGCAGGCCGTCCTCGGCACCCCCCTCGCGCTCGAATACCCCATTCCCGGCGGCGCGCAGCAGAAGTTCTCGAGCTCGGTCATCACGTGGAAGCAGGGCGGTACGGCCTACGCGACGAAGGGCGCGATCGGTTCGTCGTGGCTCGGCCGCGGCGGCGCGGGAGGCGCGCTCGGCTTCCCCGTGGGCGACGAGCGTTCTCTTCGCGGCGGCGCCACGCAGTCGTTCGAGGGCGGGCACCTGCACTGGTCGCCCTCGACCCCCGCGGCCTGGACCTCGGGAGAGATCTACGCGTGCTGGGCGCGCCACGGCTGGGAAGGCGGCTGGCTCGGCTATCCCACCGCCGACGCGGTGACGGGCCTCGCCGGTGGTGGAATCTCGCAAGCGTTCCAGGGCGGGGCGATCTACGCGCCCCGCGCGGGTGCCAGGGCCTACGCGGTGCGTGGCGGCATCCGCCAGATCTGGAATCAGAACGGCGCCGAACGCGGCTGGCTCGGCTACCCCACCTCCGAGGAGGCGAGCGGGCAGGCCGGCTCAGCGCAGTCCTTCACCGGCGGGATCCTCCTGTGGACGCCCGGCAACGGCGTGCGGATCGTCGGCACCACCGCGCTCTCGAACGCATGGATGGCCCAGGGCGGGCCCGCGGGAACCCTCGGCATCCCGCTCGTCCTCACGCCCACGAAGCTGGCCGACGGCGGCCTCGAACAATCCTTCACGGGCGGCACGATGTACGCGCGCGCCGGATCCGCGGAGACGTTCGTGGTGACGGGCGGCATCCGCGCGTGCTACGAGCGCGACGGCGGTGTCCGCGGCTACCTCGGCTACCCCCGCGGCAACGAGCGGAGCCTTCGGGGCGGCGCCACGCAAAACTTCGACAACGGCATCATTCACTGGTCCGGCGCGGGCGGCTTCTCGACCCGCGGTGCCATCCAGGCGTACTGGGCGGCCCGCGGCTGGGAAGGTGGCCCCCTCGGCTACCCCGTGAGCGATGCCCGCGCCGATGCCGGCGGTAACGTGTCGCAGCGGTTCCAGGGCGGAACCCTCACGTGGAGCGCGAGCACCGGGCGGGTCACCCAGAGCTAGGGGGCTAGCCGAAGTAGTGGGGGAGGGTGGCGCCGCGCACCTCGCGCAGCTTCTCGACGGAGAAGATGCCGACGTCCTGGATCTCGAGCGCGTCGCCATCGCTCACGCCGATGCGCAGGCCCGGGAAGCCCCTCGCGCTCAGCATGTCGGTGAAGCGCACCTCTTCGCTGCGGGGCACCGCGACGATGGCGCGGCCCTGCGACTCGGACACGAGCGCCGTGAACGGGGTGATCCCGTCGCGCTCGCACACGCCGTCCAGCACGATGCGGGCGCCCTGCCCGAAGCGGGTCACGGACTCCACGAGCGCCTGGAACAGGCCCCCCTCGCTCAGGTCGTGGGCGGCATCGATCATGCCGTCCCGCGAGGCCGCCACGAGGATTTCGCCCAGCTCGCGCTCGAGTGCGAGGTCCACGCGCGGAGGCTGCCCGCCCAGGTGAGAGTGGATCACGTCGGCCCACGCGGAGCCCGAAAGCTCATCGGCGGTGGTGCCGAGCAGGTAGAGGGCGAGGCCCTCGCCCTGCCAGCCGGACGGGGTGCGGCGATCCACGTCATCGAACACGCCGAGCACGCCCACCACGGGCGTCGGGTGGATCGCCGAGTCGATTCGCCCCGGCTCGCCCGTCGAATTGTAGAGCGACACGTTGCCGCCGGTCACGGGAACCTCGAGCTCCTGGCACGCGTCGGCGAGCCCGGTGATGGCCTCCACGAACTGCCACATGCGATCAGGATCCTCGGGGGAGCCGAAGTTCAGGCAGTCGGTGACCGCGAGCGGCACCGCGCCCACCGTGGCCACGTTGCGGTAGGCCTCCGCGAGGGCGATCCGGGCGCCTTCGCGAGGGTTGAGCATCGCGTAGCGGCCGTTCGCGTCGGTCGCAAGCGCAACCCCGCGCCCCGTCTCCTCGTCGATCCGCAGCACGCCCGCATCGTCCGGCATCGCGAGCGCGGTATTGCCCCCCACGTAACGGTCGTACTGGTCCGTCACCCAGTTCACCGAGGCGAGGTTCGGGGAGGCGATCAGGCGCCACAGCTGCGCCACCAGGTCGTCGGTGTCCGTGGGGCGCGCGAGCGCCTCCGCCGCGTCGGCCTCGAGCGCGTCCTGCCACGCGGGCCGCGCGTAGGGCCGGTGGTAGGTGGGGCCATCGTGCGCGACCGACTTCGGATCCACGTCCACGATCCGCTGCCCGAAGTGGTCGATCGTCAGGCGCCCATCGCCAGTGACCTCGCCGATCACCGACGCCTCCACGTCCCACTTCTTCGTGATCTCCAGGAAGTGCTCGAGGCGTTCGGGGCTCACCACGGCCATCATGCGTTCTTGCGACTCGCTCATGAGGATCTCGCCCGCGGTGAGATTCGGCTCGCGCAGCAGCACCTCTTCGAGGTCCACGTGCATGCCCGAATCGCCGTTGGAGGCCAGCTCGCTCGTCGCGCACGAGATGCCGGCGGCGCCGAGGTCCTGGATGCCGTCGACCACGTTGCTCGCAAACAGCTCGAGGCAGCACTCGATGAGCACCTTCTCCATGAATGGATCGCCCACCTGGACGCTCGGGCGCTTCGCCGGGCCCTCGTCCTCGAAGGTTTCGGACGCGAGGATCGAGGCGCCGCCGATGCCGTCACCGCCCGTGCGGGCGCCGAACAGGACCACCTTGTTGCCCGCGCCCGTCGCGGAGGCGAGGTGAATGTCCTCGTGGCGCAGCACCCCGATGGCCAGGGCGTTGACCAGCGGGTTCGTCTGATAGGCGGCATCGAACACGGTCTCCCCGCCGATGTTCGGCAGGCCCAGGCTGTTGCCGTAACCGCCCACGCCCGCGACCACGCCATGCACCACGCGCGCCGTGTCCGGGTGGTCAATCGCCCCGAACCGCAACTGGTCCATGACCGCGACGGGGCGCGCGCCCATCGAAATAATGTCGCGCACGATCCCGCCCACGCCCGTGGCCGCACCCTGATAGGGCTCGACGTAACTGGGGTGATTGTGCGACTCCACCTTGAACGTCACGGCCCAGCCGTCGCCAATATCGACCACGCCCGCGTTCTCGCCAATGCCCACGAGCAGGTGGCGGCGCATCGCCTCCGTCTGCTTCTCGCCAAACTGGCGCAGGTGCACCTTCGAGGACTTGTACGAGCAGTGTTCGGACCACATCACCGAATACATCGCGAGCTCCGCGTTCGTGGGGCGCCTGCCCAGGATCTCGCGGATCTTCTCGTACTCGTCGGCCTTGAGCCCCAGATCCGCCCACGGCTGCGACTGGTCGGGGGTGGCGAGGGCGGTGTCAACGGTGTCGGGCTCGTGAATGCTCATGCGCGCGGCGATCCTTCGCGTAGGGGGCGTTGCCGCCCCCCATTTTACGGTGCCGGGCGCCGTGCCTACCTCTTCTTGGCCAGCGACTTCTCGCTGACGGGCGCATCCCGCTTCGCCCGCGCTTCCCGCAGGTACTCGCGCGCCTCGTCCTGGCGCATCTTCTCCTCGCCGAGCGCGATGGGGGCGCGCACGTGCTCGGGGGCTAGGTCGAACGCCTCCACGAGCGGCACCACGTTCGGGCGCAGCTTCCACAGCAGGCGGTTGATGTAGCCGCGCAGGGTGCGTCCGCGCTGGAGCGACATGTGCCCGCCCAGCAGGTACCAGTCCAGGTGCGCCTCGATCCGCGTGAGCGAGTAGAGATCGCGCAAGCGGAACAGGACGTGCTGGGTGTCCGGGTCGCTCACCTCGTTCACCGCATTCGTGAACGCGGTGAAGCGCAAGAAGTCCGCGTGGGCCTTCGCCGCCTCGATCATCTCCACCTGGTGCTTGTTCACGAGCGCGGACGCGTCGGCGCTCGACATCCGCGCCGCGGGCCGCAGGGCGAGCGCCAGCTCTTCGACCATGACCCGGGCCCGCGTGGCCAGCATGTACTCCTGGAAGGCGGGATCGCGCATGCTTTCGGCGGCGCGCTTGGCGCTTCCCGCATCCGAGACCGCCTGCACCATGCGGAAGAACGGGGTGTGGCGGCGCGCGAGGGTGTCGGCCCTGCCCGCGATGAACCGTCCCACGCCCGCGGCGTCAATGTTCTTCAGCTCGCTCGAATACTCCGCGAGCAGGCGCTTGGCCACGAGCTGCAAGAGCACGGTGTTGTCGCCCTCGAACGTGGCGTACACGTCCAGATCGGCGTGCAGTTCGGTCAGGCGATTGACCGCGAGGAACCCCTGCCCGCCGCACGCCTCGCGGCACTCCTGCAGTACATCGAGCGCGAGCCGAGTCGAGGTGGGCTTGAGGGCCGCGGCGAGGGTCTCCAGGTCCTCGCGCGCATCGTCGGAATCGCCGCGCCCGCTGAACACCTCGTCGTAGCTGCGCAGCAGCTCGTCGTGGGCGAACTGGCCCGCATACACGTCCGCGATCCGCGGCAGCAGCCGGTTGAGGTGGCTCTGGTAGTCCAGCAGCACGGTCTCTTCCGTCGTGCTGGCCCCCTGGAACTGGCGCCGCTGGCTCGCGTACGTCACCGCGATGCCAAGGCCCAGCTGGCTGGCCCGCAGCGCCGCGCCGTCGAGCGAGACGCGGCCCTGCACGAGGGTGCCGAGCATCGTGAAGAAGCGCCGCCCCGGCGAGGCGATGGGAGAGGTGTAGACGCCGTCGGCATCCACGTTTCCGTAGCGGTTGAGGAGGTTCGTGCGCGGTACCCGCATGTGCGTGAAGTGCAGCCGCCCGTTATCCACGCCGAGCAGGCCGCCCTTGTGCCCGTCGTCCTCGCCGCCGATGCCGTCGAGGAAGCGGCCCTCGGCATCGCGAATCGGCACGAAGAAGCAGTGCACGCCGTGATCCACCCCGCGCGTGATGAGCCGCGCGAACACCGTGGCCGCCCGGGCGTGGCACGCGGCGTTGCCCAGGTAGTCCTTGTAGGCCGCCCGGAACGGCGTGTGGATCACGAACTCGTCGGTGTCCGGATCGTACGTCGCGGTCGTCGCGAGCGAGGACACGTCCGAGCCGTGCCCCGTCTCCGTCATCGCGAACGCGCCCGGCAGCGCAAGGGTCATGGCGTCCTCCACCCACGCCTCGTGATGCGCCTCGGTGCCGAGCTGGAGGATCGCCCCCGCGAACAGGCCCCACTGCACGCCCGCCTTGATCTGCAGCGACGGCGAGGCCACGACGAGCTCTTCGAACTGGGCGAGGTTGTCGCCCGGGCAGTTCGTGCCCCCGAGCGATTCGGGAAGCATCGCCTGGTTCGTGCGCGCGCGGGCCAGGATGCCGAGCTGGTCAAGGACGAGCTCGCGATGCTCCGCGAGCGGCAGGCCGACCACATCGTGCAGCTCGGGGTTCTTGGCGCGCTCGCGGGAGGTGAGGCGAGAGTCGGGGAAGCTGCCGAGCAGCATGCGGCTCACGAGCGCGGTATCGAGCGTGCGGGGCCGCTTGCCGGGCGCGTGGGTGGTGGCGGCGGTGGATTCGGCGGTGCCGGAGCGGGCGGCGCCGACGCGGGGGATGGAGCCGGTGGGTAGGCGGCGCAGGGATCCGGTGGTGGTGGGGGTGCTCATGGTGTGTCCTTTCGACAGCGGTGTCGGGTGTGAAAAATTCGGGTGAGCGGACTCTTAGGTGGGTGGTGACGGGAACGGGGATTCGGTGAGCCAGGCGACCACGAGGGACGTGATCTCCTCGGGCTCCAGCTGGGCGATGGGATCGTCGGCGGGGGCGCGCATCCAGTGCTCGGTCACTTCCTGGACGAAGCTCACCGCGCCCGCGGCAAAGAGCGTGCGCTCGAGCGGGCTCATGGTGGACGGCAGGGTGGTGATGACGAGCCGGCGCACGGAGGCGAGGAAGTGATTGAGGCCGGGGGAGGGCTGGATGACGAAGCTGAACAGGTGGATCGAGCTGCGGGCCGCGGTGACGAACGCGAGGACCATCGAGCGGATGCCCTGGTAGGGGGCTTGCTCGGCGCCGTCGGCGGGGGTCGCGGCGCGCGCCTGGGCGGCAAGCTGACGGTGCATGGCGTTGAACAGTTGGATGCCGAGCGCCCGCTGGAGATCGGACTTGTCGCGGAAGTAGCGGTAGACCACGGACTTCGAGGTGCCGGAGGCCTGGGCGATCTCGTCCATCGTCACCTGGGGTCCGCGCTGGTGGATGAGCCTGCGGGCAACGTCGAGGATATCGGCCTTGCGCTGCTCGCGGTGCTGGGACCAGCGGGTCGAGCGGCCGTCGGCCTCCGGCACCGGGGTTTCCGACGGCCGGGCCAGGGTGGGGGTCCCGGACTGGGCTTGCGCGACGTGGTTCATGAAACCTAGAGTATCAAGTACCCACAGTCTCATGTAAAGGGGTTCTTGTGAATCAGCCGACCGGCAACGACGCCTACGTCCTTGGAGGCAACCGCCTCCCCTTCGGAAAGATCGGGGGCGCCTACCGCGGCGTCTCCAACCGCGACATGCTCACCGCGGCCCTCGACGGCCTCGTGGCCAGGTTCGCCCTCCAGGGTGAAACCATCGGCGATGTCGCCGCGGGCGCCGTGCTCAAGAGCGCCGCCGACTTCAACCTCACGCGCGAAAGTGTGCTCGGCACCGCCCTCGACGCGCGCACGAGCGCCGTCGATCTGCAAAAGGCGTGCGCGACCGGCCTCGAAGCCCTGTGGCACGTGAGCAACAAGATTCAGCTCGGCCAGATCGACTCCGGCATCGCGGGCGGCGTCGATTCCGCCTCCGACGCCCCCATCGAAGTCTCCACGCCGCTGCGCAAGAAGCTGCACCTGCTCAGCCGCGCCCGCACGCCGCTGCAGAAGGCGAAACTCCTCGGGTCCCTGCGCCCGTCGGACCTCACCCCGAAAGCCCCCGGCAACGGCGAGCCCCGCACCGGGCTGTCCATGGGCGAGCACCAGGCCCTCACCACCCTCGCCTGGGGCGTGAGCCGCGAGGAACAGGACGCATGGGCGCTGTCTTCCCACCAGAAGCTCGCCGCCGCCTACGCGGAGGGGCTCTTCGACGACCTCATGACCGGCTACCGCGGCCTCGCGCGCGACGAATACCTGCGCGCCGACACCACGCTCGAGAAGCTGGCCTCCCTCAAGACAGTGTTCGGCACCGAGAGCCCGACGATGACGGCGGGCAACTCGACCGGCCTCACCGACGGCGCGAGCGTCGTGCTCGTCTCGAGGGCCGACTGGGCGCGCGAGCGGGGCCTGAAGCGCCTGGCCCGCGTCGTGGACTTCCGTTCGGCCGCCGTGGACTTCGTGCACGGCAACGAGGGACTGCTCATGGCCCCCGCCTACGCCATGCCCGCGCTGCTCGATGCCCACGGGCTCACGCTTGAGGACATCGACCTCTTTGAAATCCACGAAGCGTTCGCCGCCACGGTGCTCACGACCCTCAAGGCATGGGAATCCGATGAGTTCGGGCGCGAGAAGCTGGGCCGCGACTCGGCCTTCGGCACGATTGAGAGAGACCGCATCAACGTGGCGGGTTCCTCGCTCGCCGCCGGTCACCCGTTCGCCGCGACCGGCGGGCGCATCGTGGCCCTGCTGGCCACCCTGCTGCACCGCGCAGCCATGGAGAGCGGCGAGGTCAAGCGAGGCGTCATCTCCATCTGCGCCGCGTCCGGCCAGGGAGTCGTGGCCCTGCTCGAAGCGGATCCCGCCGATCTCACCGACGCCACCGAAGGAGCCCAGCGATGAGCACTCCCCGCTACGAAAAGTTCGTCAAGAACCCCGTCGGCAAGAAGATCGCCGCCACGCTGGGCCTGCCGAACCCGCCGAAGCTTCCGCGCCGCGCCGAGCGTCCCGCGCCGCTGCTCGAGCCCGTCGTCGTTCTTGGCGAGGGCTCCGGCGCCGATCAGATCGCCCGCCTCCTGCTGGACTGGGGGGCCGACGTGCGCCGCAGCGCCGCCGAGGCCCCGAGCATCGGCTCGCTCGTGCTCGTGCTCGATGAGATCCGGCAGCCGTCGGACATCGCCCCCGTGGCCCTCGGTGCGGCCGCGAGCCTGCGCGCGCTCGCGCCCGGCGGGCGCATCATCACGCTGTCGCGCGCCCCCGATAGTGAGGACCTCGCGATCGACGCCGCGCGCGGAGGGATCGAAGGTTTCGTGCGCTCGCTCGGGCACGAGATGCGGCGCGGCGCGACCGCGAACGGGATTGTTGTGGCCTCGGGCGTGAGCCTCACGGCGCCGAGCGTTCAGCACGCCCTGCGATTCTTCCTCAGCGCCCGGAGCGCCTTCGTGGACGGACAGCTGCTCTCCATCGCGACCGACGCCGGGGACTCCGCCGCGCCCGGTGAGCGGCCCCTCGAGGGGCTCACCCTGTGCGTCACGGGAGCGGCCCGCGGCATCGGCGAGGCCATCGCCCGCACGCTCGCGGCCGATGGCGCCCTCGTGATCGCGGTCGATGTCATGGGCGCGGGCGTGGATCTTTCCCGTCTCGCGAGCGAGATCGGCGCGATCCCGGTGATCGCCGACGTTACTGCCGATACTGCCGGTGAGCGGATCGCGGAGGCGGTCAGCAGCCACGGCCGCGAGCTCGATGGGATCGTCCACAACGCCGGGATCACGCGCGACAAGATGCTCGCCAACATGACGGCCGACAAGTGGGAGGCGGTCATTGCCGTCAACCTCACCGCGCAGATTCAGATCACGGACGCCCTGCGCGCCTCGGGGGTGCTCGGGCCCCAGTTCCGTCACGTCGGCATCGCCTCCACCAGTGGGATTGCTGGGAACCGCGGGCAGACCAACTACGCCACCTCGAAGTCCGGGGTGATGGCGTACGTCGATGCGCTCGCGCGCGAGCTCGCCCCCACGGGCGGCACTGCCAATGCGATCGCCCCCGGGTTTATCGAGACGGAGATGACCGCGAAGATTCCGCCGCTGCGCCGCGAGTTCGCGCGCCGCCTCAACTCCCTGAGTCAGGGCGGTCTGCCCGTGGACGTGGCCGAAGCCGTCGCGTTCATGCTTGCGCCTGCCGCCGGCGGTATCCAGGGCGAGACGCTGCGCGTGTGCGGCCAGAACATCGTGGGACGCTAGGGCATGGCCACCGTCAAGACCCTCTCTCACGTCCCGAGCTTCGCCTCGATCTGGGCCGCGGCGCTCTCCCGCCCGCCCGTGGCCCGTTCGGCCTCGCTCCCGCAGACCGTTTTCGCCGTGCGGGACGTGCGGATTGATCCCGAGCGCTCCGCCCAGTTTGACCACGTTCTCGGGGTGAGCGCGAGCGACTACGTGCACCCGGGTTTCCTGCACGTGCTCGCGTTTCCCGTGGCACTGTCCCTCATGGCCGCGCCTCGGTTCCCCGCGCCGCTGCTCGGGCTCGTCCACGTGAAGAACTCGGTGCTTCAGCACCGCCCCATCACGGTCGGGGAGCGGATCGACATCGACTGCCACGTGCAGAACCTGGCGCCGCACCGGCGCGGGCGCACCTTCGAGGCCGTCAGCGTCATCTCCTCGGGTGGGAGCATCATCGCCACGGACGTTTCCACCTATCTGGCGCGAGGCCAGGGCGCCGCCGAAATCTCCGACGAGTCCTCGTCCAAGCGTTCCGCGCGGCCTCCGTTCACGCCGAGGCCGCCGAGTGCGCGTTGGCGCTTGCCCGCGAACACGGGCCGCACCTACGCGTCGGTGTCGGGAGACATCAACCCGATCCACATGTCCGCCCTGAGCGCGAAGGCCTTCGGCTTCCCCTCGGCGATTGCCCACGGCATGTATACGGCATCGCGGGCCTTCAGCGAGGCCGGGCCGGACCTCGCCCGGCCGCTGCGCTGGGACGTCGAGTTCGCCGCCCCCGTGCTCCTGCCCGCCACCGTCTGGGTGTCCTATGCCGACGACGGCGGCGGCCGCACCGAGTTCCAGGGGTACAAGGCCGCCCGGCCGCGCCGCGGCGCCGACTCGGAGAACGCACCGGCGCCCGCCGCCCGCCTGCACTTCAGCGGGAGCGTCGAAAACCTCGATGCGAGGGGTGTTCGCGAGGCGGAACAGGGCACGTCGATTGACGATCAGGGCTCCGGCACGGGATCGTCCGGCGAGTCTCGGTAGGCTGGCCGGATGGAGTTGACCGACGCGCCGGAGATGAGCAGTGCCAGCAGTGCCGTGATGCAGGCGGCGCGTGAGCGGTCCGACGCCCTGGACCGCCTCGTGTGGGCCGATGCCGAGAGCGCGACAGGCAGCTTTGCGGCTGCGGCCTCGGGCGGCAGCGTCGATGCGGGCGCGGGCCTGGATGGCGACATCGTGGTGCTTGATGACCGCACCGGCGCGCTCACCGCGTGGGCGCTCGCGCGGGTGCTCGAGCAGCCTGCGGGAGGCGGGGCCGACGGGAGCGCCCCGGGGCGCGTCATTGCTCGCTCTCGGAGCCTGGCCGAGGCGCGGGCGCTGCGGGCCATGGCCGATGCTTTCGGCGAGCGGGTGGCCGCGCGGCTGCACGTTGCGGGAATCGACGGCCCGGGCGAGGGCCTCGGCGACACCCTCGATGAGTGTGCGGCGCGGCCCGTCTTTGCCGTGGGGCGGCTGCCGAAATCCCTCAACGCCCTCGATGACTGGACGCGCGCCCTGGCCCGCCACGCTGCGCGCACCGATACCCCCGTGGCTCTCGTGCTGGGCGGGAATACCCGCCACATGAGCAGGTCGATGAACGATGTGCTGGGGCGGGGTTTCCGCACCGTGAGCGCGGGCCGCGGCCGCGGCAAGTTCCGTTGCCTGCACGCGAGCGGCGCGCGAGAAGGGGTGGAGGAGCATGCGGGTCAGCGCGGCGGCTCCGACGGCACGATCGTGGGGCTTGGCGGCGTGTTTTCCGGCGGTCGGGCCGATCACGGGGGAGTGGCGCTCGCTGCTGCGGCGCCCGCGGCTCTGGCGGGCCTGGCTGAGCGAGCCGACGGCGGCTTGCCGCTGCGAGTGCTGGATCTGGGCAGCGGCAACGGATCCGTGGCCCTCGATGTCCTGAATGCGGCGAGGGGCGCGGGCCGCGCGATTGACCTGCTCGCAACGGACATTGACCTCGACGCCGTGCGCACCACGCGTGCCACGCTCGCGGCATGGCCCGACGTGGCGGTGACCTGGGACGATGCCGCCTCCGGAGTGGCCGACGGCTCGATGGATCTCGTGCTGCTGAACCCACCGTTTCACGAGGGGACCCGCGTGGATCCCTCGCTTGCCGGGCCGTTGCTCGATGCCGCCTTCCGGGTGTTGGCGCCTGGAGGAATGCTGCTCGTGGTCCACAACTCTCACCTTCGCTACCGGCCCCTCCTCGCCGCCCGGGCCGAGCGCGTCCGTGAGGTGAGTCGGGATCGGCGCTTCACGGTCCTGAGCGCCACCGCCCGATAGGGAACCCGCTGGCGAGCCGCTGCGCTGTGCCGTCGGTTCGGATCGTGAGACCAGAGGTCCCGCGCGGACGTTAGATGCACCACAGGTCCCATGAATCGGTATGCAGGGGGTGCGGACGGCCGGGCCGCGGCACCAACGAGCCGTCGCCGATATGTACGGGATTCAATTACTCGGCGGTCACTGATCGCTGCATGATTATGCAGCCGCGGTGGCGGGGCCCTGGTCAGGGCAGGAATTGCCGATGCGTGGGAGGCGGCGGGCCGTGTAGATTGCCGACGTAGACACGGCTTCAAGTCGTTCGGTTGGTAGGGCTCGGTTCAGCGGGACATTCATCCGTGCTGAGGCCGCAACAATTTCTTGAGAAGAGGGCAGATCATGACCGCGACATCCCCCGCAGAGCAGTCGTCCACCCAGCCGGATGCTCAGGCGCCTGCGGCGGTGAGCCGTCGCGCCATTGCTCGCGGCGTGGTGTGGGCTGTTCCCACGGCAGTGGTGGCGACGGCCGCCCCGGCCTTTGCTGCGTCCCCGCTGTGTAATCGCGACGTGAGCTGGTTTGCTTCCTCGCGCATCGTGGCCAACGCTCCGAATAGCTCGACGTCGAACTTCGATGCCACGGTCAAGCCCACCGATACGCCTCCGGGCGTGCTCGAGGTGCAGCACTGGGCGTCGGCGAGCGCGACCAACCCCCGGCTCAACTGGCGCATCGCCATGGCTTTCCCTGCCAATGGGCCCGGGGCGCAGGCGGGGGCCACGTTTGTGATCCCGTTGAATGACCCGATGCAGACGAACCGGTCCACCATGAACACGGTTCCGTCGGATTACACCGTCTTTCTCCGGGTGTATGGCCAGGTGCGCGAGCAGTTCACGCGCAATCTTCCCGCCCCGACCGTGACCCAGACGGCGACCGAGATTCGGATCGTGTTCCCCACCGCGATTCAGCCGGGTTCGGCCGGTCTCTTCTCCTTCCAGGCGTCGCCGGTCGATGGTAATGCGGGCATGACGGGCGGCACCACCTACACCCAGTCGATTAGCGGCACCTTCGTGACGCCGCCCTGCTAGCAAGGAAGCCCTGATCGACGCCGCTGTCCCTACCGGCGCTTTTTCTTCGTGTTCTGTCCCGGGTACTTCAGGGTCGTCTTCTTCGCCTTCGGGTTGGGTTTGCCGAGGGTTTCTTCGGTGCGTTCGGGGATCTCGTTCAACGCTGGATCCACCGGCCCGCTCACGAGGCGTGCTTTCATGACGTTGGCATAGAGCCATCGGGGCTCGGAGGTGACGTGGATCGTCCCGTCGATGGGTACGAACGGGCCTCCGGCCACGGAGTATTCGCCGGCGAACTCGGTGGTCAGCGAGAGTTCGTACCAGCCTTCGTTGCGGTACCGCATCGAAATGTCGCGCTCGGGCCACGGCCTGCCAGCAAAAGACGTGGTCAATTCAGTACCGTCACCGAACGTCCACACGTACTTGATCGGGGTCGCTCGAATCACCACGTCTTGACCGAGTAGTTCGGTGTGGAGTTCTTGCACTCGGCGCTCCGCCCACACGATCACGTCCATGCTGGTGGGGATCTGCATCGCCACCGGCGGCCCTAGATGCGCCACGAGCGGCTCGACACCAAGGGAAGCAAACTCCGTTTCGGTCACCACGACAGGTGCAGCCTCCACACCGCCGGAGCTGCCAGTGCCGGGCTGTACGCAGGAGAGCTTCCTCCAGTCGTCGGCTCGCTGCCCGGTTGAAGTTTTCACGCGATGCCCCACCACGGCGCGCGAACCATCGCCGTACATAACGCCCTTCGCATCGCACGCCACTGAGATAACGCGACACCAATTGGGTTTCCCTTCCTTGGTGCCGTAAATTGCTTCACAGCCCCGCTCCGGATCTGACGCCGATGCCCACACCTCCTCCACAGGAGGCCTGCTGACACGGCCCGGCGCCGAAGACTCTCCAACATAGGAGGCCTGCTGCCCGGCTGTGCCAGCTTGATCACTCTGCTGTTCCCTCATGCCTTCAACAGTCGCCGTATCGCCGTCTGACCCGCCTACATAGCTGTTGTTGGCGCTCAGTGGTGAAGCGTATGCTAAGGGTGATAGTCCCATACAAAAAACGAGACAGAGTGCCAACGTTGCTGTTCTGGAAATCTTATTCATCAGGATACTCCACCCAGTTGACATCTGACACTCGCCACTGACCATCAAAGAACTTAAGATAAGTTGCGGAGTCCATTTTTGTTCCGGGGAACGACACCAGTCCATTCTCCTCGGAAACTTGGTCAGCGGGTGGCTCTAAGTAAAGGTAATATACAGCGGTTTGTCCCGGCCTGTCTGATTCGACAGTCGTCAAGTCGACCGCTTCTATAGTGTGTCCTAAATTGAACATTCCAAGCTTGGTGGTTCGTTCCTCAATCTCGCCAACAGTAGACTTGCATTGCTTGCAGCCTGATCCTGACACGCTCTCTAGCGGCGCCGTGTCGCCAGTCGCGTAGCCGTAGTACATCGCGTCGAAGAAGAACTTGACGGTCTGCTTGGCACCTTCGTCGGTCTCGGTGTCGATGCCGGGGTAGTTCGCGCGGTCCGGCGGCAGGATCCCTTCGTTCTCGGGCGGCATAGCGAACCCATCCGCTTCGCCGCTGTCGCTGGCGTCGTCCCCGCCGCCGTCGGACGCGGTCTTCGCATTGCTTTCCGCAGCGATCTCGACTGCCGACTTTTCTGGCTCCTCGTTGTTGCTGCACGCCGTGAGCCCCAGTGCCGCGATCGCTACTGCTGCGGCCAGGCGCGTCGCCCAGACCCCCCGAGTCGAGCGCCTCGTGTTCGTCGTCCCCATAGAAAACCAGCTCCACCATCTCGCCCCGCGCCTGTCGCGGAACTCGTGCTCACAGCGTAAGCAATCGGTAGAGTGATCGCCAGCACCAAGGTCCGGTTGTGGATAACCGGTGCTGCGGAACGGCAGCTACGCGACCATGGCCTTGAGGACCGAGGTGAAGAAGCCGAGACCATCGGTGCCGGTGCGGGTGCCGCGGCCGGGCTCGTCGGGGCCGAAGCCGGGCTCGACGGCGTGTTCGGGGTGGGGCATGAGTCCCACGACGTTGCCGTAGGTGTTGGTGATGCCGGCGATGCCGCGGTAGGAGCCGTTGGGGTTGTCCTCATGCCCGGCGGGGCCGTGGGTGGCGCCGTCGACGTAGCGGAACACGACGCGGTTTTCGGCCTCGAGCTCGTCGAGGGTGCGTTCGTCGGCCACGTAGAGCCCGTCCTGGTTCTTGAGCGGGATCCGAATGACCTGGCCATCGGCGTAGTCGGTGGTCCAGGCCGTGCGGTTGTTCTCGACGCGCAGGGGTTGGTCGCGGCACAGGAACGTGCGGTGGGCGTTCTTGATCATCGAGCCCGGCAGGAGGTGGGTTTCGGTGAGGATCTGGAAGCCGTTGCAGATGCCGAGCACGGGCATCCCGCCGCGGGCGGCGTCCACGACGCGGTCCATGATGGGGGCGAACCGGGAGATGGCTCCGGCGCGCAGGTAGTCGCCGTAGGAGAATCCGCCGGGGAGGATCACGGCATCAACGTCGTGGAGATCAGCATCGCCGTGCCACAGGGCCACGGGATCGCCACCGGCGAGCTTCACGGCCCGCAGGGCGTCGCGATCATCGAGCGTTCCCGGGAACGTCACCACACCGATCGATGGCATCAGGAGTCCGCCTCCGCCACGCGCACCGAAACCACGTCTTCGATCACGGGATTGGAGAGGACCTCGCGCGCGGCCTCGCGCACGCGGTCAAGAACGGCCTCGCTCACCTCGCCCTCGATCTCGAGTTCAAAGCGCTTGCCCTGGCGCACGGAGGCGATGGAATCGAAGCCGAGCCGGGGCAGTGCGCCCGCGACGGCCTTTCCCTGCGGGTCCAGAATCTCGGGCTTCGGCATCACGTCAACAATTACGCGGGGCATTCGTTTCTCCAGGCAGGGCGCCGGTGGCGCGTGCAGTCAGGGGGTATGCCGGGTGGGGCACGCGGATCATTCTACCGGGCGATGCTCGGGTGCGGCAGGTACGGTGCGGGCATGGACATCACGCACTATGGACATTCGGCCGTGCTCGTGACCTACGCGGGTGGAAGCGGCGGGGGCGGCTGCCGCCTCCTCATCGACCCGGGAGCGTTCTCCCGGCCCGAGATTCGGGACCTGCGGGACCTGGACGCCCTCATCATCACCCACCAACACCCCGACCACGTGGACCCCGACATCCTCGCCGCCCTACTGGCAGGCAATCCCGGCGTGAGGCTCCTCGCCGAACCGCAGACCGCGGAGATCCTCGCGTGTGACGGCCCCGAGGGCCTCGATCCTCACCAGATTGAACCGCTGGCCGCGGGACACAGTATCGACGTAGGCCACGTGCGGGTCACGGCCGCGGGCGGCGCGCACGCCACCATCCACCCGGCGATCCCTCCCGTCGGCAACATCGCCGTGATCCTCACCCACGACGGTGAACCCACCTTCGCCCACACGGGCGACAGCCTCGTGCCGCACCCGGAAATCCTCGGCGTGGACGTGCTCGCCTTCCCCGTGGTGGCCCCGTGGTCAAAGATGCAGGAAACCATCGACTTCCTGCGGATCGTACGCCCGGGCGTGGCCCTGCCAATTCACGACGCAGTGGCCTCGCCTCCCGGGCGCGGTATTTATATGCGCCAAAGCGCGGCGCACGTGCCGGAGGGTACGGAGCTGCGGGACTGGCCCGATCACCACAGCCTCACCTTCGCGCGCGAGGAATGAGCGCGGGGCCGCGCGAAACGTGAGAGGGCCGCGCGAGGGGTGAGCGGGCCGCGCGGCGAGTGAGTAGGGCCGACGGTCCCTAGTGCGTGGTGAGGCCCCGCGCCCGGAACTGTTCGCGCACCCGCTCCACGAGGTCCCGCTCGGGCGCCGGAGTATCGCGAAGCTTGTAGTCCAGGCCCAGCGCGTCCCACTTGTCGGTGCCCATCTGGTGAAACGGGAGCACTTCGACACGGCTCACGTTCGGCCAGCGCTCCACGATATCGGCCACCTTCTCCACGTTCTCCTCCGCATCGGTGAGGCCGGGCACGAGCACGAAGCGGGCCCACACCTCGATCCCGCGCGCGGCCAGGCGGTCGCCGAACTCGATGGTGGGCTGAAGGGCGCGCCCGGTGGCCCGCACGTAGGTGTCGGGATCGCCGCTCTTCACATCGAGCAGCACCAGATCCACCGAATCCAGGAGGGCGTCGGACGCATTTTTGCCGAGGAAGCCCGACGTGTCGATCGCGGTGTGGACGCCCATCTCCTTCGCGGCTTCGAGGACCCGCCGCACGAAAGCGGGCTGCATGAGCACTTCGCCGCCGGACAGGGTGATGCCGCCGCCGGAGGCCCGGAAGATCTTCCGGTAGCGGCGGATCTTCCCGATGATCTCCTCGATGGAAACATCCGTGCCGTTCTTCATCTCGAACGTGTCGGGATTGTGGCAGTACAGGCAGCGCAGGGGGCAGCCGCTGAAGAAGATCGTGAGGCGCGTGCCGGGCCCGTCCACTGCCGTGACCAGTTCCCACGAATGGATCGAGGCCACATCGCCTTCGCGCACGGCTTTCAGCCGCGCCGAGCGCTCCATCTCGGTCTCTTCCATCCCCTCGATACCGGCGCCCTGGCGCCGAAGGTTGAGGGGCAGGTCGGTTTGCTGGATCGTGGAGCCGGATGCGTTCGTGGGCTCGGTCATCTTAACGTCTCACTTCCTAGGGCGCGGGCCCTGCGGGTGATGAATTGGGCCTGGACACCGCAGCGTCCAGGCCCAATCGGTGTGGTCGCGGCCTCACGCGCGAGTGGCGCGCGAGACCGTGACCGGTGACTGAATCCTCAGGCGTTCTGGTGGAACGTGCGATCCAGAATATCGAGCTGCTGTTCGCGGGTGAGCTTCACGAAGTTCACGGCGTAGCCGGACACGCGAACCGTGAGGTTCGGGTAGTTCTCCGGGTTCTCCATCGCGTCCAGCAGGGTGTCCTTGTTCAGCACGTTGATGTTCGCGTGGTAGAGGCCGGACTCCATGTTGTTCTCGGCGCGGCTGGCCTTCATCGAGGCGAGACGTTCTTCGTAGGTCTTCACTGCCATTGTTTTCTCCTTGTGATGGGAAGCGGTGCAACTTGCGGGGCCGACGGGGCGAGCACGGGGCTCGCCCCGTCGGCGCAGGTAGTGGGGCGAAAAGGTCAGTCCTCGTCGTCCATGATGAAGCCCGAGTCGAGGATGCCCACGAGGTTCTTCACCTGTTCGTCCTTCGTGCGACCGAGGCCCTGGGGCGTGATCGTATTGGTCAGCGAGATGCCGTCCAGCGCGTCGTTGTAGTCGAGCTTGCCCACCGAGAGCATCGACGCCACCATGCCGTGACTGTCCATGCCGTTCTCCGGGTTCGCGCCCGGGGCGAAGGGGGTGCCCTTCTGGTGGCCCGAGGGGAACGAACCGGTGGCCTTGCCGTACACCACATTGGAGGTGATGGTCAGCACGGACTGGGTGGGGATCGCGTCCCGGTACATCGGGATGGCCTTGATCTTCGACATGACCGTGTGCACGATCGTGGCCGCGATGTCGTCGGCCATGTCGTCGTCGTTGCCGTACACCGGGAAGTCGCCTTCGGTGACGTAATCGACCACGAGGCCGGTCTCGTCACGCACGGGGGTGACCTTCGCGTACTTGATGGCGGACAGCGAGTCGGCCACGATCGACAGGCCGGCGATGCCGCAGCCCATCGTGCGAACGATGTCCGAATCGTGCAGCGCCATCTCGATCGACTCGTAGGCGTACTTGTCGTGGCTGTAGTGAATGATGTTCAGGGCCTCGACATACGTGCCGATCACCCAGTCGAGCATCTCTTCGTACTTGTGCCACACCTCGTCGAAGTCGAGCGGGCCATCGCCCTGGATGGGCTCGAACAGGCCGGGCTCGGTCACCTGCTTGCCGGTCATTTCGTCACGGCCGCCGTTGATGGCGTACAGGAGGGCCTTCGCCGAGTTCACGCGAGCGCCGAAGAACTGCATCTGCTTGCCCACCTTCATCGGGGACACGCAGCACGCGATAGCAGCGTCATCTCCCCAACGATCGCGGATCTGTTCGTCGGACTCGTACTGCACGGAGCTGGTCTCAATCGAGATCGCCGAGCAGAACTCCTTGTAGCCCTCGGGCAGTGCCGGATCCCAGAAGATCGTGATGTTCGGCTCCGGGGCCGGGCCCAGGTTGCGCAGGGTCTGCAGGAGGCGGAACGAGGTCTTCGTGACCTGCGAGCGGCCATCCTCCGAGAAACCGGCATCCGACCAGGTGGCCCAGTACGGGTCGCCCGAGAAGATCTGGTCGTAGTCGATCGTGCGCAGGAAGCGCACGATGCGCAGCTTGATGACGAGCGAGTCGATCATTTCCTGCGCGTCGGACTCGGTGATGCGGCCTTCCTTGAGGTCCCGCTCGAAGTAGGAGTCGAGGAAGGGGGAGAGGCGACCAATCGACATGGCGGCGCCGTCCTGGCTCTTCACCGAGGCGAGGTAGGCCATGTAGGTCCACTGCACGGCTTCCTGCGCGGTCGCGGCGGGGCGGCGCAGGTCCAGGCCGTAGGAGTCGCCCAGGGTCACGAGCTTCTGGAGGGCGCGGATCTGCTCCGAGTGCTCCTCGCGGTAGCGGGCCCAGTGCTCCGTGAACGGCTGGTCCGCCACGGCGTCCTTCGCGCGCTTCTTGTCGGCGATGAGGAAGTCCGCACCGTACAGGGCCAGGCGACGGTAGTCGCCAATGATGCGGCCGCGGCCGTAGGCGTCCGGCAGACCCGTGATGATGTGGGAGCTGCGGGCCGCACGGATGCGCGGGGTGTAGACGTCGAACACGCCTTCGTTGTGGGTCTTGCGGTACTTCGTGAAGATCTTCTTGATCTCCTCGTTGGGCTCCTTGCCGGCCTCCTTGATGGCGGTCTCCACCATGCGCCAGCCACCGTAGGGCATCATCGCGCGCTTGAGCGGCACGTCGGTCTGCAGGCCGACGATCACGTCGTCGTCCTCGCTGATGTACCCGGCGGGGAACGCATCGATGTCGGCGGGAATGTCCGTCTCCACGTCGTACACGCGGCGGCGGCGCTCCTCGGAAAGGTAGGTCTTCTCGAGGGTGTCCCACACGCGCAGGGTCTTATCGGTGGGGCCCGCGAGGAACGAGGCGTCGCCGTCGTACGGGGTGTAGTTCAGCTGAATGAACTCGCGGACATTGATCTCGGTGGTCCAGTCACCCGTGACGAAATCGCGCCAGGGGTCGAGGGCCTCGCCCGTCTGGTCAACCTTCTTGTCTTCAACAGCGGTCATGAGCCATCCCTTCTTTGGCGGAACTGGTTGGTTCCATGCTCCTGGGGTTTGCTGATAGTTCTACGGTAGGCAGTGACGGGGGTCTACGGAGAGGACTTACAGCACGCTTTGTTAGGTGGGCTACACGGTGCCGGTGTGACCCGTGCGACGTCCGGATTCGGGGGCCGACGGGGCCCGCAAAACGGTGGGGGAGCGAGGGTGACGTGGCGGTTGGAGCGAGGGGCCGGCGGGGGTTGGAACCAGGGGTGGCCAGCGGCGAGAACAGCGGTTAAAAGCGGGTGCCGCTGAGGCGTTCGAACGCCTCGATGTACTTCGCGCGGGTCCGCTCCACGACGGAGAGGGGCAGGGCCGGGGGCGCCTCGCCGGAGCTCTGCGACCACCCGGATTCGCGGGTGAGCCAGTCCCGAACGAACTGCTTGTCGAAGCTCGGCTGCGGCCGCCCGGGCGCGTAGGAGGCGGCGTCCCAGAAACGGGAGGAGTCGGGGGTGAGGACCTCATCGCCGAGCACGAGGTTGCCGTCGGCGCGCGAGAAACCAAACTCGAGCTTCGTGTCCGCGAGGATGATGCCGCGCTCGCGGGCCGTGTCGCGGGCGGTGCGGTAGATCGCGAGGGTGGTCTCCGCGAGGGCGTCCACGAGGTCGGCGCCGAGGCGCGTGCGGGCGTCGGCCACCGTAATGTTCTCGTCGTGATCGCCGTGCTCCGCCTTCGTAGCGGGGGTGAAGAGCGGGTCGGGAAGCTCGGAGCCGTCGAGCAGGCCGGGCGCGAGGCGGTGCCCGCCGACGGCGCCCGTGCGGGTGTAGTCGGCGAAACCGGAGCCGGTCAGGTAGCCGCGGGCCACGCATTCCAGGGGGATCATGTCGAGCCCGCGGCAGCGCACGGCGCGGCCGTGAACCTGGGCGGGCACGTCGTCGGCGCTGAGGACGTGGTGGGGGATGATCGGCGCGAGCAGATCGAACCAGAGCAGGGAGAGCTGCGTGAGCAGCCGCCCCTTGTCCGGAATGCCGGGCTGGAGGGAGAAGTCGTAGGCGCTAATGCGGTCGGTGGCGACCACGAGGACCTCGGGCGCGGTGGCGAGCGAGGCGCCGGCCGGAACGTACAGCTCGCGCACCTTGCCGCTCAGGGCGTGGCTCCACCCCTCGAGCACGGGTGCGGTGATGAGGGGAGCGGAAATCGACCCGGGGCTGGTGGCGGTGCCGGTGCGCGGCGAGGCGTTCATACGGCGACCTCCGCGATGTCTCCCGCGGCGGCAAGCTGGGCGATGTCGGGGCGGTAGTGCGAGCCCGCGAGGCCGATCCGGGCGATCGAGGACTGGGCGGCCACGCGCGCGTCCTCCAGCGTGGGGGCCGACGCCACCACGCACAGCACGCGCCCGCCGTGAGAAACGAGGGTGCCGGGCGCGAGGTCGTTGCCCGAGCCCTGCTCTTCGAGCGCGGTGCCCGCGTGGATGACATGGCAGCCGTTCGCCGTCGCCTCGCTAAGGCCCGTAATCTCATCGCCCGAGCGGGAGGTGAGCGGGTAGCCCTCGGAGGCGAGCACCACCGTCACGGCGGCGTCATTCTTCCACCGCAGCGGGGGATGCTCGGCGAGGGTGCCGGTCGCGGCCGCATACAGCAGCGGGCCCAGGTCGCTCGCGAGCCTTTCAAGCACCACCTGGGTTTCGGGATCGCCGAAGCGGGCGTTGAACTCGATGACCCGCAGGCCGTCGGCGGTCGCGGCGAGGCCGCAAAAGAGCGTTCCGGCAAAGGGGGCGCCGCGCCGGGCCATCGCCTCAATCGTCGGCTGGGCCACCCGGGTGAGCGTGTGCTGCATCGCCTCGGCCTCGTCCAGCCACGGCAGCGGCGAATAGGCGCCCATGCCGCCCGTGTTCGGCCCCTCATCGCCCGGATAGGCGCGCTTGAAGTCCTGGGCGGGCACGAGTGGCACCACGGTGCGGCCATCGCTGATGCAGAACACGGACAGCTCCGGGCCGTCGAGGAACTCTTCGAGCACCACGCGGCCGCCGGGCTTGCTCAGGCAGGCCCAGGCATGGTCCGCGGCCGCCTCGCGGCTATCAGTCACGACCACGCCCTTGCCCGCGGCGAGCCCGTCGTCCTTGACCACGAAGGGCGTCCGGGCGCCCGGGTTGATGTCTTCGAGCGCCGCGTCAATCTGATCGGCCCGGTCAATCGTGAGGGAGCGGGCCGTCGGCACCCCCGCCTCCGCCATGACCTTCTTGGCGAAGTCCTTCGAGCCCTCGAGCTCGGCGGCGGCCTTCGAGGGCCCGAACACGGTGATCCCGGCGGATCGAAGATCGTCGGCGAGGCCCGCCACAAGGGGGGCTTCTGGTCCGATCACCACGAGGTCCACCCCGAGATCGAGCGCGAGGCGCGTCATGCCCGCGTGATCGTCGAGCCGGATCGCGTGCAGGCGCGCGTGCTCGGCCATGCCGGGATTACCGGGGCTCGCATGCAGTTCGTGGTCCTGGGTGTCCTGACTGAGGCGGCGAATGATGGCGTGCTCACGGCCGCCGGTGCCCGCTACGAGGATTTTCACCCCGCCAGCCTATCGCGCGCGCTCCCGGAGGGAGCGGAGAATCGCGGGGCGAGACGTCGCCCCGGTGGGTCCCGCGCCCGCGGGCCTCGGCGCTCGCCTGAAGGGCCTCGGCCCCAGCCTGAAGGGCCGCGGCGCTAGCCTGAAGGCATGAACGTCGATCCGCCTCCCGCCGCCGAACCCTCCGTGCGCGTGCGCGTGGACCTCGCCTATGACGGCACCGACTTCAAGGGCTGGGCCGTGCAGCCGGGCCTGCGCACCGTGCAGGGCGAGGTGGAGCGCGGCCTCGCCCAGATCCTGCGCGCCCCCACCCGGGTGAGCGTGGCCGGGCGCACCGATGCGGGCGTCCACGCGCGCGCCCAGGTGCTCCACGCCGATGTTCCGGCTGGCCGCTTCGCCCAGATGCCGGGCCGCAGCGACCGCTCTCCAGAGCGCTCCTTCCTCGAGCGGCTCGCGGCGGTCCTGCCCGCCGACATCGCCGTGCACGCCGTGAGCGAGGTCGGCGCCGACTTCGACGCGCGCTTCAGCGCCCTGAACCGCACCTACCGCTACCGCATTAACGACCGCCTCGAGCGCCGCGATCCGCTCAGGCGAGACATCGCCCAGCACAAGCGACCCCTGCACGCCGAGGCGATGCACGAGGCCGCCGTCTCGCTGCTCGGCGAACACAACTTCCTCTCCTTCTGCAAGCCGCGCGAAGGCGCCACCACGATCCGCACCCTCCAGGACATCCGGTGGGAGCGATGCGAGGAGGGGGCCGACGCCGGGCTCGTCGTCGCGACCGTGACGGCCGACGCGTTTTGTCACCACATGGTCCGCTCGATCGTCGGCGCGAGCGTCGCCGTGGGGGAGGGGAAGGCCGACGCGGCCTGGATGGCCGCCCTCGTCCAGAGCCCGCGCCGCGACGCCTCGGGCAGCGCCCCCATGTTCGCGCCCGGCGGCCTCACCCTCGAGGCCATCGCCTACCCCGAACCCGAGGAGTGGGCCGAGCGCGCTCGCGGGACGCGCGCCCGGCGCCCCACCAGGCGCCCCGAAGTGTGAGGCAAAACAAGGTCGCCGGTAGCCGTCGGCCAATTGACCCGCCGCGCCGCGCGCCACTAGAGTGGGGTGCTGTTGTGCCGTAGGTGTGCGCCCACACGCAGCCGAAATCTCACATGTTCGCGCGAACGGGCTCCTCACACACACCTGATGCCTCCCCCGCCTTTAACCCGCGGTGGAATCATCAAGCACCACACACTCTTGGTCATGCTTTAAACCAAAGGAAGCGTGTCCACGGTCCCATCGACACCGTGCCGTCGCCGCGCGCCCACCCGGGCGCGTGTGATGTGGCGGTACACCAACGAGAGAAGAAGGCACGAGTGCGTACGTTCACCCCGAAGCCCGACGATGTCGAGCGTTCCTGGTACGTCATTGACGCAAGCGATGTCGTCCTCGGCCGGCTCGCTTCCCAGACCGCTCAGCTCCTGCGCGGCAAGCACAAGCCGGTCTTTGCACCCCACGTGGATGCGGGCGACTTCGTCATCATTATTAACGCCGAGAAGGTGGCCCTCACCGGCAAGAAGCTCGAGCAGAAGCTCGCCTACCGCCACTCGGGTTACCCGGGCGGCCTGCGCGCAGTGAAGTACTCCGAGCTCCTCGAGACCAAGCCCGAGCGCGCCATCGAGAAGGCTGTTCGCGGCATGCTTCCGAAGAACAAGCTCGCGGCGCAGCAGCTGAAGAAGCTCAAGGTCTACCGCGGCTCCGAGCATCCCCACCAGGCTCAGCAGCCGGTCCCGTTCACCATCGACCAGGTGGCGCAGTAACGGGCCGCCCCCGTGTGCGCCGATCACGAGATCTGAGGAAAACCCGTGGCAGATACCACCCCAGAAGTTGAGGAGTTCGAGGTCGAGGCCTCGAACTACACCACCGAATCCACCGACGAAGCCCCCGTGGGTAAGGGCTCGTCCATCACCGCTCCCGGCTACGGCACCGGTCGTCGCAAGCAGGCCGTGGCACGCGTGCGCCTGATCCCCGGCACCGGCGAGTGGACGGTCAACGGCCGCACCCTCGAGGAGTACTTCCCGAACAAGGTGCACCAGCAGGAAGTGAACGACCCGTTCAAGATCCTGGACCTCCAGGGCCGTTTCGATGTCGTTGCCCGCATCGGCGGCGGCGGCCCCTCCGGCCAGGCCGGTGCCCTGCGTCTCGGTGTGGCGCGTGCGCTCAACGAGATCGACATGGACGCCAACCGCCCCACCCTCAAGAAGGCTGGCTTCCTGACCCGTGACGCTCGCGTCATCGAGCGTAAGAAGGCCGGTCTCAAGAAGGCCCGTAAGGCTCCGCAGTTCTCGAAGCGCTGATCGCTTCGCCTCTGCCGCGCATGGCGCTCCCGGATCATCCGGGGGCACCATGCGCGTTCCGGGGCCCGGGCGGTCGGTGAAACAATGGGGGCATGGCTGTGCTCGATCTCCTCGTCGGCGCCCCGCTCCTCACGCTCTTTCTCGTCATGGCGCTCGGCACCGTGGTGGGGCGCATCCGCTTAGGCCCGGTGCGCTTCGGGGCCGCGGGTGCCCTGTTCGTGGGCCTCGCCGTCGGCGCGCTCGATCCCCGCTTCGGTGAGGGCTTCGAGGTCTATCAGGCGCTCGGCCTCGCCCTGTTCGTTTACATGATCGGCCTCAGCGCGGGCAATCGCTTCTTTCGGGACCTGCGCACCCAGTACCCCCTCATGATCGCGGGCACGATCCTGCTCGGCGTGTACGCGCTCGGCATCACGGGGCTCGGCGCCCTCGTGGGCCTCGGCCCCGAACTGCTGGCCGGAACCTTTACCGGCACCCTCACGTCCACGCCCGCCCTCGCCGCGGCCACGCGCGCGGCCGACGGCTCGGCGATCCCCGCCGTCGGCTACGCCATCGCCTACCCGTTCGGGGTCATGTTGCCCATGATCCTGCTGTCCGTCCTCCTCTCGAGCCCCGCCCTGCGGCGGCTCTTTAGCTCCCGGCGCGACCGCGGGCGGCCGCGCGGCAAGCACATTCGCGACCGCAGCGTGCTCGTGCGCGACACGGTGGCCCTCGCCGATGTGCCCGGCTTTCGCGAGGGGACGGTCGCCGCGAGTTACCTGCTGCGCCGTGGCGTCATGACCGTGGTGCGGCGCGACACCGTGCTGCACGAGGGCGATCAGGTGCTGCTCATCGGCTTTCCCGGCGCCCTCGAAACCGCCGTCGAGGCCATCGGCGAGCCCCTGAGCACCCGGCTGCGCGACGACAGGCGGCACGTGGACTACCGTCGGATCCTCGTCTCCAACCCCCACCTGGCCGGGCGGATGCTCCGCGACACCCAGCTCACCGGGCGCTTCGGCGCGGTCGTCTCCCGGGTGCGGCGCGGCGACGAGGACATGATCGCCACGCCCACCACCCGCATCGAACTCGGCGACCGCTTGCGGGTGGTGGCGCCGCGCGAGCAGATCGATAAGATCACCTCCTACCTGGGCGATAGCGAGAAGCGGATCAACGACGTGGACTTCCTCGCGCTCGGCCTCGGGATGTCGCTCGGGCTCGCGCTCGGCCTCATCTCGATCCCGCTCGGCGGCTCGGTGGTCTTCGCCCTCGGCAGCGCCGCCGGACCGCTCGTCGTGGGCCTCATCCTCGGTCGCGTCGAACACACCGGCTCGCTCCTGTGGACCGTGCCGCGGCCCGTAAACACCACGATCCGCCAGCTCGGCGTCACGATCTTCCTGGCCGCCGTCGGCCTCGCTTCCGGCCCCGCCTTCGCCGAGTACGCCTTCACGATCGACGGCCTCAAGGTGGTCGTGGTCTCGGTCGCCTCCCTCGTGCTCATGCTCCCGCTCGTGCCGCTCGCGGGCGCGCTGCTTGGCCTCAGCGTCGAGCGTACGGCCGGGGCCATCGCCGCCTTCGTCGGCCAATCCGTCATCCTCGTCCACGCGCTCAGCCTCACCGAAGACGAGCGCACGAGCTCCGGCTACGCCGCCCTGTATGCCCTCTGCATCGTCGTCAAACTCATGCTCGTGCAGCTCATGGTCACGTGAGGCGGATGCTTCCCGCCTGAGCGATCCCGGGCGCGGCACCCACTAGACTCGTGGCACTGTGCGGCCCCCGCATATTCCCGAAGAGAAGGACTCCTGATCGATCATGGCTCGTTTGTTTGGTACCGACGGTGTTCGCGGCGTGGCGAACAAGGACATCACCGCGGAACTCGCGGTTCAGCTCTCCGTGGCCGCCGCCCACGTGCTCGGCCAGTTCGGTGCCTTTGACGAAGCCGACGGGGCCACGGCCCGCCCCCGCGCCATCGTCGCGCACGATCCGCGCCCCTCGGGCGACTTCATTTCCGCCGCCGTGTGCGCGGGCCTCGCCTCCGCGGGTGTCGATGTGGTGGACGCGGGCGTGGCCCCCACCCCCGCCCTCGCTTACCTGGTCAAGGACACCGAGGCCGATCTGGGCGTCATGATTTCCGCCTCCCACAACCCCGCGCCCGACAACGGCATCAAGTTCTTCGCGCGCGGCGGCACGAAGCTGCCCGACGAAGTGGAAGACGCGATCGAGGCGCGGCTCGAGGAGCAGTGGGAGCGCCCGCTCGGCACCGGCGTGGGCACCATCACGCGCGATGAATCCGCCGTCGAATCCTACGTGGACCACCTCGTGAGCACCCTCGACGTCTCGCTCGAGGGCCTCACCGTCGTGGCGGACTGCGCGAACGGCGCGGCCTACGCGACCGGACCGGCCGTGCTCGCGAAGGCGGGCGCCACCGTGCACGTGATCGGGGACCGGACCGACGGCAAGCTCATCAACGAGGACATCGGCTCGACCCACCTGGGCCAGCTGCAGGCCGAAGTGCGCCGCGTGGGCGCCGACATCGGCGTGGCGTTCGACGGCGACGCCGACCGCTGCCTCGCCGTGGACGCCGACGGCGAGGTGATCGACGGCGATCAGATCATGGCGATCCTCGCGCTCGCACTCAAGGAAAAGGGCACGCTGCACGAGAACGTGCTCGTGGTGACGGTCATGAGCAACCTGGGCCTCAAGCTCGCGATGAAGGAGCACGGCATTACGCTCGGGCAGACCTCGGTGGGGGACCGCTACGTGCTCGAAGAAATGAACCTCGGCGGCTACTCGATTGGCGGCGAACAGTCCGGGCACGTCATCATGAGCGCCCACGCCACGACGGGTGATGGCGAACTCACCGCCCTGCACCTCCTGCAGCGCCTCAAGGAAACCGGGAAGAGCGCCCGCGAGCTCGCGAGCGTCATGACCCGCATGCCGCAGGCCCTCATCAACGTGCGCGGGGTGGATAAGAACCGCGCGCAAATCGACGCCCAGGTGCGCCGGGCCGTCCAGGAGGCCGAGCGCGAGCTCGGCGATACGGGCCGCGTGCTCCTGCGCCCCTCGGGCACCGAGCCGGTCGTTCGCGTCATGGTGGAGGCGCCGACGGACGCGCAGGCGCAGTCCGTGGCCGATTCCCTGGCCGCGGTGGTCAAGGAGCGTCTCGCGCTCGACTAGACGCGAAGAGCGGGTGGCGCCCCGGGGTATCGAGGGCGCGCCCTACACCTTCCGCAGCAGCACCGAGTGCACCTGGTGGCTCGGCCCCTTGCGCAAGATGAGATCGGCGCGGCCCCGCGAGGGCCGCACGTTCTCGCGCAGGTTCGGGCCGTTGATCGCATCCCACACCTGCTCCGCGCGGGCCACGGCCTCGGCGTCGGTGAGCGAGGCGTACTCGCGGAAGTAGGAGTCCGGGTGGGAGAACGCCGTGCCGCGCAGGTCCAGGAACCGCTCGACATACCAGCGGCGCACGTCCTCCTCCTTCGCGTCCACGTAGATCGAGAAGTCGAAGAAGTCGGAGACGGCGACCCCCAGGCGGCCGTCGGCCCGCGGGCGGGCGGGCTGGAGCACGTTGAGGCCCTCGACGATGAGCACATCGGGCCGCTCAACCACGACCGATTCGCCGGGCACCCGGTCGTAGATCACGTGGGAATACACGGGCGCCTCGACCGCGTCCTTGCCGCTCTTGACGTCGGCGATGAACCGCAAGAGGGCCCTGCGGTCGTAGCTTTCGGGAAAGCCCTTGCGTTCCAGGATGCCGCGGCGGCGCAGCTCCGCGGTGGGGTAGAGGAAGCCGTCGGTGGTCACGAGCTGCACGCGCGGCGTTTCCGGCCAGCGCGCCGTCAGCTCGCGCAGCAGGCGCGCGGTCGTGGACTTGCCCGCCGCGACCGATCCGGCCACGCCGATGACGAACGGCGTGCGCGAAAAGTGCTGCTCCTGCAGGAACGTCTGGCGCAAGTGGCGCAAGTGGTGCGAGGTCATCACCTGAAGGTTGAGCAGGCGCGAAATGGGCCGGTAAATATCGTTGACTTCCGCGAAGTCGAGCCGTTCGCCGAGGCCCCGCAGCTTCTCCACGTCGCTCGCGGTGAGCGGCAGGGGCGTCTGATCGCTCAGCCGCGCCCAGTCCTCACGCATGATCTCCGTGAAGGGGGAGAGGTGCGCGGAAGCGGGCCGTGCAGGAGGGGGCGGGGCGTCGGGTGCGGAGGCCATTGCTTCAGTCTAGGCCGCGCGGGTCCCGTGCGCGGATCTGCGCATTCGTGCGCGCGCGGTGAGCGCACCTGAGCACGGGGGTGGGCGGACGTGACGCACACCTCCACCCCCGGGGCCCGTTTCCCGCTCGCGAGGCCCCCGCCTCGGTAGGGTCGAGGCCATGTGTGGAATTGTTGGATATGCAGGCCCGGTCACCGGGCAGATGACCTCTCGGCCCGTCGACGTTGTGCTCGGCGGCCTCACCCGGCTCGAATACCGCGGCTACGACTCCGCGGGCGTCGCCGTCCTCGGCGATGACGGCGTGGATGTCTACAAGCGCGCGGGCAAGATTCAGAACCTCAAGGACGCGGTGGCGGGCCACGAAGCAACCCCGTCGGCCGTGGCCATCGGTCACACCCGCTGGGCCACCCACGGCGGACCCACGAACGAGAACGCCCACCCGCACCTCGGTGGGAAGGACGGCGCGCTCGCGCTCGTGCACAACGGCATCATCGAAAACTACGCGCCGCTCAAGAAGGAGCTCGAAGCGGAAGGCTACGCCTTCCATTCGGAGACCGACACCGAGGTGGCCGCGCACCTCGTGGCCCGCGCGTTCGAGTCCACGGGCGATCTGACCGCCGCGATGCAGGCCACCGTGGCCCGCCTAGAAGGCGCGTTCACCCTGCTGGCCGTCCACCGCGACGTGCCCGGCACGGTCGTGGCCGCGCGCCGCAACTCGCCGCTCGTGATCGGCCTTGGCGACGGCGAGAACTTCCTCGGCTCTGACGTGGCCGCCTTCGTGGACCACACGAAGGACGCGCTCGAGGTCGAGCAGGACCAGATCGTCACGGTCACCGCCGACGACGTGTCCATCATCAACTTCGACGGCACGCCCGCGCTGAACCCGAAGCGGTACACGATTGAGTGGGACGCCGCTGCCGCGCAGAAGTCCGGCTACCCGTCGTTCATGGCGAAGGAAATCCACGAGCAGGCGCAGGCCATCTCCGACACCCTGCTGGGCCGCATCGAATCCGGCCGCATCGTGCTCGATGAGATGAACATCGACGAATCGACGCTCCGCTCGATCGACAAGATCATCGTGGTCGCGTGCGGCACCGCCGCGAACGCGGGCGAAGTGGTCAAGTACGCCATCGAACACTGGTGCCGCATCCCCGTCGAGGTCGAGCTCGCCCACGAGTTCCGCTACCGCGACCCGATCGTGAGCGAGAAGACCCTCGTGGTCGCCATCTCCCAGTCGGGCGAAACGATGGACACGCTCATGGCGGTGCGCCACGCGAAGGAACAGGGCGCGAAGGTTGTCGCGATCTGTAACACGCGCGGCTCCACGATCCCGCGCGAGGCCGACGCCGCCATCTACCTGCACGTCGGCCCCGAAATCGCCGTGGCCTCCACGAAGGCGTACCTCGGCCAGATCGCCGCGTGCTACCTCCTCGGCCTCTTCCTGGCCCAAGTGCGCGGCAACCTCTACGGCGACGAGATCGAAGCGATCATGGAGGATCTGGGCCAGATCCCCGCGAAGATCCAGGACGTGCTCGACAACGCGGCGCAGGTGGAAGACCTGGCCCGCGAGATGGTCGATGCCACCTCCGTGCTGTTCCTCGGCCGCCACGTGGGCTTCCCCACCGCGCTCGAGGGGGCCCTCAAGCTCAAGGAAATCGCCTACATTCACGCCGAGGGCTTCGCCGCGGGCGAGCTCAAGCACGGCCCCATCGCGCTCGTCGAGGAGGGGCAGCCCGTGTTCGTCGTGGTGCCCTCCCCGAAGGGCCGCGACTCCCTGCACTCCAAGGTGGTCTCCAACATTCAGGAGGTGCGCGCCCGCGGCGCCCGCACCCTCGTCATCGCGGAAGAGGGCGATGAGGACGTGCTGCCCTACTCCGATGTCGTGATCCGCTACCCCCAGACCCGCACCCTGTTCGCGCCGCTTCTGACCGTGGTGCCGCTGCAGATCTTCGCGTGCGAGCTCGCCACCGCGAAGGGCCTGGACGTGGACCAGCCGCGCAACCTCGCGAAGTCGGTCACGGTCGAATAAAGCACGGCGCCGTCTTCTCACCGAAGGGGCGGGACGCGGGCATCCTTGGAGGTGCGCGCGCCCCGCCCCTTCAGCCGTGCGGTCGTAGAATGCTCCCATGCCCCTTCGCCCCGTGCCCGAATCCTCGCAGCCTCTCGAGCGCAGTTTCGCCCCCGAGGCGCGTGCGCGGATCGCGGGCATCGGCGTCGATGTGGTGGACATGGACCGCTTGGCCGACCGCCTCGAGCAGACCCCGCGCCTTCTCGAACGGCTGTTTGCGGAGGAAGAACGCGGGCTGAGCCTCGCCTCGCTCGCCGCGCGCGTGGCCGCGAAGGAGGCCGTGGGCAAGGCCCTTGGCAATCCCGGGGAGCTCAGCTGGCGCGACGTGATCGTGCGCAAGGACGGGGCGGATCGCCCCCACCTGGTCCTGCGCGGCGCCTCTCTCACCACGGCCGTCGCCCGGGGCATCGAGTACTTTCACCTCTCGCTCTCGCACGATGGCCGCCTCGCCACGGCGATGGTGGTCGCCGAACGCGGCTGAGCGGCCCGGCCCACCAGCCCGCGTCCCCGCCGCCCCACGAACCCGTTTCCGATCCCCCAGGAGTCACGATGCCGCCAGTGGACGCCGCCCTTGGCCTTCCCGCGGAAGATGCCGCCTTCGTCCCGAACCGGGCCGTGATCGATCCCGCGGCGATCACCCACAACACGGCCCAGGTGCGCTCGCTGCTCAGTCCCCACACGGCGCTGATGGCGGTCGTGAAGGCCGACGGCTACGGCCACGGGATGCTCGAGGCGGCCCGCGCGGCGCTCGCGGGCGGGGCAACGTGGCTGGGGGCTGCCCATCCCGCCTCGGGACTCGCCCTCGCGCGCGCCGGGCTGGATGTCCCGATCCTCACCTGGCTGTATGAGCCGGAGACCGGCAGCGGGATCCTTCCGCACCTCGTGAGCGCCGAGGTGGACGTGGCCGTCAGTTCGCTCGCGCAGCTCGCGCTCGTGGAATCGGCCGCGCGCGAGGTGGGGCGCCTGGCGCGCATCCACGTCAAACTCGATACGGGCATGGGGCGCGGCGGGGTGCTCGAGGCCGACGTGGCGCGGCTCGGCGCCGGGGCGCGGGCGAGCGCGCACGTGCGCCTGGTGGGGGCCATGAGCCACTTCCACAGCGCGGATGCCCTCGGCTCGCCCACGATTGACGCGCAGGCCGAACGTTTCGCGCACATGAGCGCGCTGCTCGAATCCGAGGCCGGACCGGTCCCGATCAAGCATCTCGCGAACTCCGCGGCCACCCTCACCCGCCCCGAGTTCCACTTTGACCTCGTGCGTCCCGGCATCGCCCTGTACGGGCACGCGCCCGTGCCTACGAGCCTCGATCTGCGCCCCGCCATGACCCTGACCTCGCGCCTCGCCCTCGTCAAGGAGGTGGGCGCCGGTCAGGTGGTGGGCTACGGCGCCACGCACACGTGCGAGGAGCCGACGACGCTCGGCCTCGTGCCGCTCGGCTATGCCGACGGGCTCCACCGCGCCGCCTCCAATCGGGGCCACGTGCTCGTGACGACCGCCGCGGGCGCCCTGCGCGCCCCGCAAGTGGGCACCATCTCGATGGACCAGATCGTCGTGGATCTGGGTCCGGGATCGGCGGCCCGTCCGGGCGATGAGGTGGTGATCTTCGGCGATCCGGCCACACGCCCGGGGGCGCCCCGGGCCGAGGAGTGGGCCGAGGCGGCCGGGATGATTACCTACGAGGTCCTCACCTCGATCAACGCGCGGGTGCGCCGCGAGGTGGCGCAGGGCCCGACCCAGGGCGACGATCCGGGGGTGCTGGGAGCCGCGTCGGGCCAGGCCGCCGCGGGCGGCCCTGATACGGCGGAGGCTCCCGCGGGGCTCTCGCTGTCGATCCCGACCGACGGGCCCGAGGCCACGCGGCGGGTGGCACGAGTGCTCGCGCACCACGCCCGCGCGGGCGATCTCCTGGTCCTCGACGGGCCACTCGGCGCGGGAAAGACCACCTTCACGCAGGGATTCGCGAGCGCGCTCGACGTCGGCGGGCGCGTCGCCTCACCCACCTTCGTTATCGCGCGCGTGCACCCCGCCCTTGGGGATGGGCCCGACCTCGTGCACGTGGACGCCTACCGGCTCGATGAGGACTGGGAGGTCGAGGACCTGGACCTCGATTCGGACCTCGACTCCTCGATCACCCTCGTGGAGTGGGGCCGCGACCGCGTGGAGCACCTGAGCGACTCCTACACGCTCGTGGAGCTCTGGCGCGACGGGGCGGCTGCCGCCCCCGGGACCATCGAGCTGGACGCCACTGACACCGACCCCGACAATACCGACGAGCCGCGCCGCCTCACCCTCACCTTCGTGGGCCCCCGCTACGGCGAGGCGTCCGTGCGCGAGGTGGCCGACGCGCTGCGCGGCGACGGCTTCGCGGTGAGCGACGCGACGAAGGAGCACGCATGAGCATCGATACCCCGGCCAGTTCGGGCCGCGCCCTCACGCTCGGCATCGACATATCGGGCGCCGTGAGCGTCGCCGTCGCCGACGGCGAGCGCGTGATCGCCGAACGGACCGACGAGCGCGCCCGCCACCACGACGAGGTGCTGCTCGCCATGATCGACGAGGCCGTCGCCGAAGCGGGCGCCTCCCGCACCGACATCGCCCGCGTGGTGGCGGGCCGCGGCCCCGGCCCCTTCACGGGGCTGAGGGTGGGCCTCGTGACGGCGCGTTCCATCGCGCACGTGCTCGGCGCCGACCTGCGCGGCCTCTCGAGCCTCGACGCCCTCGCGCTCGCGGCCGCCGAGGAGTTCCCCGAGGCGCGCCGGATCGCGGTCGTGCTCGATGCGCGCCGCAAGGAGGTGTACTACGCCGAATACGCCGCGACCCCGGGCGACGGGGCACCGACGCTTCGGCGCGAGATCGAACCGAGCGTGGGAGCGCCCGCAGAGGTGGCGGCGCTACTCGGTGGCGCCCGGGTGATCGTCGGCTCCGGCGCCCACCTGTACCCGGACCTGCTTCCCCCCGCGGGCACGCTCGAGCACGCGAGCGCGGGCGCCCTCATCCGCGCCGCCGCCGCAGCCGAAGCCCGGGGGGAAAGCCTCGAATCGACCGAGCCGCTGTACCTGCGCGAGCCCGACGCCGCGAAACCCACCCGCCGCAAGTCCGCCCTCGGGCTCGGCGACCGAGCCCTCTAGTGCCCGCCATAGGACGGCCGCTGCCGTCGGCCCCCCGCCCCCGCAGCGGTGCGGCCCCGGAGAGCGAGCGAGCCCAGCCCCAGCCCATCCCGGGCGCCGCCGGCGAGGACTGGCACCTGCGCCCGATCACGCTCGCGGACGCACCCGCGCTCGCGGTGCTCGAACAGGTGCTGTTTCCCGACGAGGCGTGGGATGAGGCCATGGTCGCGGAGGAAATCTCCCACCCCGATAGGCGCTATGTCGCGGCCGTGGATGCGGCGGGGGAGATCATCGGCTACGCGGGGATCATGCGCGCAGGCGAGACGGCCGACCTCCACACGATCGGCACCGTGCGCCCCTCGGCGGGAATCGGGCGCGCCCTGCTCGCGTGGTGCATTCAGGCGGCCCGCGCCCCCGACCCCCGCACGGGCGAGGCGGGGGCCGAGCGCCTGGTTCTCGAAGTGCGGGACGACAACCATCGCGCCCGCGCCTTCTACGAGAAGGCCGGATTCGTGGAGTTGGGCGTGCGGCGCGGGTATTACCGCACGCGCACCGGGCGCGTGGACGCCCGGGTCATGGCCCTGGAGATCCCCGCCTAGGTGTGAGCGAACTGCTTGGTCGCCTGGAACGCTTCGGCATAGTGCCGATCCAGGCGCGCCGCCCCGAAGCGCACCCCGGCCCACAGGGTGAGGACGCCGATGAGCAGGGCGAGCACCGCGCCCACGAACTGCAGGCCGGGCACGATCGTGAAGCCGAGCACTAGCAGGACCGCGACCGGGGTCATGGGGAGCCACGTGCCGATCATGGCCGTGAGCATCGCGATCCACGCGGTACCCGCCGACGAGTTCTTCATGGACCCCGGGCCGGGGGCGGGATAGGGGATGTACGCGGTCGTGAGGATCGAGACGCCCCACGAACTCAGCAGGAACCCGAAGGAGAGCGGGATGGTGAGCGCGATGGCTTCCGGGGCGCCGTGCAGGAGCGGCACCGCGATGCAGAGGACGAGCAGCAGCGGAAAGATGAACAGGCCCAGCGCCACGTAGCGGCCCAGCATGTTCGCCCGATTGTCGATCCCGGCAGTGATGTTCACCCACGAACTGGGGCCGTCGAATCCCACCTCGTTGCTGATGAGGATCCCCGCCATCCATGCGGTGATGGCGATCCCCACGTAGCCCATGAACGAGCTGCCCTCGTTGAAGATGCTCATCGCGGTGAAGAAGAGCCCCAGGAGCGGCAGGATGAGGAGGGACATCGTGTAGCGGGTGTCGCGGCGCCAGTAGCGCAGGGACTTCCCGGCGACGGCGCCGAGCGCGTTCGAGGGCAGCACCTTCGGCACGAGCGCGGTCACCTTCTGGTCCCGGTCGCCCGCGCGTGCCCGCAGGGCGTCCAGTTGCCCCGTGGAGAACGAGGCTCCCCACCAGCGCCACACGAGCACGAGCGCGAGGACCGAGATGGCGATGCGCGCGAGCGCGCTCAGCCACCGGCCTTCGGCGAGGTCCACGGGCACCGAGAACGGGGCGCCGAACGGCGTCCACCACAGCACATCGAGGACGGTCATGGCGAGCGAGACCAGGGTGTCCACGAGGGTCCTGCCCGCGTTGCCGAGAAAGGAGAAGCTGTAGGCCACGGCGATGACGCCGACAAGGGAGAAGGCCCGGAGTGCTTCGAGTCGCCGCTGGGAGGTGCGGAGGTTGCCGCGCCACGTAAGGATCGCGCGGGGGATGACTACGCACAGGGCCAGTGCGATCGCGGCCATCGGCACGAGCGCCACGAGGGCGGCGATGGCGCCGATGGGCGAGACGTGTGCCCAGCTCTCGTCGGTGGTGACGGCCCGCAGCACCCACAGGGCGAACGTGAGAGAGGCCATGAGGACGCCGATGAGCGAAAAGGCGAACGGAATCGAGACGAGGGAGGCGAAGAAGATCGGCCGCTGCAGCACGTCGGTGCCCCGCCCGAAGGAGGCGAAGCGCCGGGCGCTCAGGGAATCGTCGAGCCCGAAGGCGAACAGCGGCACGAGGGTCCAGGCGAGGATCAGTAAGGCGCCAAGGGCCCGGATGACGAGCGGGATCTCCCCGGGCGAGGTGGCCAGCGAGGTCACGAAACCGAAGCCGATGCCGATGAGCGCACCGATGCCGTACAGGAGGCCGATGCTGGTGCCGATGATGAGGCCCCAGTTTTTGCGGAAGCTGCGCAGAAGGAGAGTCCAGCGCAGGCGCATGAGGGTGCGCGTGAGCGACGGCGTTGGGGGCGTGGCGGCGGTGGTCACGGTCTGGGCCCCCGTCACTGGTTGAGCCACGAGAGGTCGCCGTGCGCCGCTTCGCCGCCCACGATCTCGATGAAGCGGTCGGTGAGGCTGCCGCCGGCGCGGACCTCATCGAGCGTGCCCTGGGCGCGCACCTCGCCGTCGGCGATGATCGCGACGTGCGAGCACAGGCCCTCCACGAGCTCCATGACGTGACTGGAAATGACCACTGTGCCGCCCGAGTTCACGTACTGCGTGAGGAACGCGCGGATCGAGTGTGCGGAGACGGGATCCACCGCTTCGAGCGGTTCGTCGAGCACGAGCAGGCGCGGCGCGTGGATGAGCGCGCACGCGAGCAGGACCTTCTTCGTCATGCCCGCGGAATAGTCCACAACCAGCTTGCCGTCGGTATCGGCGAGGCCCATCGCATCCAGGAGCGAGGTGGCGCGCTCGTCCACGACGGCCGCGTCCATGCCGCGAATGAGACCCACGTAGGTGAGCAGTTCGCGGCCCGTGAGGCGATCAAAGGTGGGCAGGCCGTCGGCCAGAACGCCGAGGTGCGCCTTGGCCTCGTTGGGCTTGTGCCACACGTCCACGCCGAGCACTTCGGCACTGCCGCCGTCGGGCCTCAGGAGCCCGGTGGCCATGCTGAGGGCCGTGGTCTTGCCCGCGCCGTTGGGGCCGACCACCGCGTAGAAGGAGCCGCGCGGCACATCGAGGGAGATGCCCTTGACCACTTCGCGGCCGTCAAAAGACTTGCGCAGATCGACGAATCGCAGCGCCGAATCCGACCGCTCGGCGGGCTCGGAGTGGGGCACTGGGGCGGTGGGTTCTGGAAGTGCGCTCTCGTGCGCCGTGCTGGTGACCATGGGTTTCATGGTACTCATCCGACGGGAAGGGGCGCACCCGCCTCCGTTTCGCGCACCAGGTGGCGCACCACATCCCGCACCCCGCGGGCGTGGGCCACCGCGACCTGCCGCTGGTAGCTCGCCCCGTGCTCGAGGATGAGGTCCAGATCGGCCAGGTGCTCGGCGCAGCCAAGACGCTCCGCCGTCGGCGCGAGGCGTTCGCGCACGAGCGCGAGATCCTCGGTCACGAGGGCTTCGCGGTTGTCGCGGTCGAGCACGAGGATCGCCTCCATGCCGTAGCGGGCCGCCCGCCACTTGTTTTCCGCCACCTGCCACGGCGCCATCGTGGGCAGGGTTTCGCCGCGGTCCAAGCGCGCGGACAGATCGTCCACGAGGCACTGAATGAGCGCGCCGACGGCGAGGACCTCCCGCAGCGTGGGCAGCCCGTCGCTCACGCGCACCTCAATCGTGCCGAACGCGGCGACCGGCCGAATATCCCAACGGATCTCGTTGACCTGATCGATGACCCCCATCGTCAGCATGTCCTCGACATATGCCTCGTACTCGCGCCAGTTCTGGAACTGGTACGGCAAGCCCGCGGTGGGCAGCTGCTGGAACATGAGGGAGCGGTTCGAGGCGTAGCGCGTCTCCTCACCCTCCCAGTAGGGGCTCGCCCCCGAGAGCGCGAGCAGGTGCCCCGCGAACGGCAGCAGCGCGTTCGTGATGGGGATGAGCTTCGATGGATCATCCACGCCCACGTGGACGTGCATCCCGTAGATCGTCATCTGCCGCCCCCACCACTGGGTGCGGTCCACGAGCCGTTCATACCGTTCGGAGTTCGTCACCAGCTGCTCCGACCAGCGGGAAAACGGGTGCGTGCCCGCGCTCGTCACATCGACCCGCAGGGGCTCGGCGGCCTCGCGCACGCGCTGCAGGGACCGGGCCAGATCCTCGCCCGCCTCCCCGATCGTGTCGCACACCTCCGTCACGAGCTCCACGGTGTTTTGCAGCATCTCGCCCACCACCCCGCTCGTGCCCGCATGGGCGTCGGAGACGGAGGCGAGGATGGAGGAGGCGCACTGGCGGGATTCTCCCGAATCACGGTCCACCAGCAGCATTTCCCATTCGAGGCCCACGGTCGAGCGGCGAGAGGGGGTGACGTTGATGCTCATCAGGTCATTGTGGACCATGCGCAACACCCGGTGAGCGGGTGTATCACGGCGCGGAAGACGGACGGAACGTCCGTGTGTTCGGGCGCCGCCCACGCGTACAATGAGGGCGGCCGCGCCGTGCGTGCCCTGATGAAGGAGACCCGAATGCATCCACCTCGCTTGGCGCGCTACCGCGACGTCCTCGCGCCCCCGACCGATGCGGCGGAAGAAGCGCTGCCGAAGGAAGTGCGGGAAATCCCCATGGGTCTGCGCCGGGGAGCGGCGTGGTCGTGGCGCCTCATCGTGGTCATCGCGGCGATCAGCCTCGTGGTCATGGGCCTCTCGAACGTCTCCACGCTCGTCATCGCCGTGCTCGTGGCCCTGCTCATCGCCTCGATGCTCTCGCCGGTGGTCAAGCTCCTCACCAATCACACGTTCCTGCCGCGCGGCGCTGCCGCCGCCGTCACGCTGCTGGGCCTCATCGTCCTCGTCGTCGGCATGTTCGTGCTCGCCGGACGCCAGCTCGTGGACCGCTGGGAAGAGATCTACAAGGCTGCCCTCAGCGGTTTCAGCCAGCTGTGGAACGACGTCACGGGCACGCTCGACATCAACCTCGATACGTGGAGCAATCTGCAAGCCGAGGCCATCGACCAGCTGCAGAAGAACACCTCGACCCTGATCTCCGGGGCCTCGAGCGCGGCCAGCACCGTCGGCAACATCGGCACCGGCACCGCCGTGGCCCTGTTCACCCTGTTCTTCCTGCTCACGAGCGGCTCCAACGTGTGGCGCTGGTTCCTCGGATTCGTTCCCGCGCACGCCCGCACCACCACCCACGAGGCTTTCCGACGCGGCTGGAAGGCGCTCAGTGCCTATTGCCGTACCCAGATCCTCGTGGCCGCGGTCGACGCGACCGGCATCGCGCTCGGCATGGTGGGCATCGACATCGTGAGCGACCTGATCGGCCGCGAGGCCCCCTCCCTCAGCGGCTACGCGGTGCCGATCTGGCTCATCGTGTTCCTGTTCAGCTTCATCCCGCTCGTCGGCGCGATTGTCTCGGGCGCCATCGCGACCCTGCTCGTGTTCGTGCTCCAGGGCTGGATCCCCGCCCTCGTCATGCTCGGCATCGTCCTGCTCGTACAGCAGCTCGAATCGAACATCCTCCAGCCGATCCTCATGGGCAAGGCCGTGGAGCTGCACCCGCTCGCCGTGTTCCTCGGCGTCACCGCCGGTGCGGTGGTGGCCGGCATCCCCGGCGCGCTCTTCGCCATCCCGATGCTCGCCTTCGGCAATGCGCTCCTGTCCTACCTGGATGGCAGGGACCCCGCGCCCGAACTGGGCATCGATGAGAAGACCCGGGCGTACTTTATCCAGCGCGACAAGCGCCGCGAAGAGTTCTTCGCCCGCCAGCCCAAGTAGCCACCCGTCCCACTCCGGGCGCACGGCACAAAGGACCCCGCCCCCTCGAATGCGAGGGAGGCGGGGTCCTTTGTCGCCCGGGCGCCCAGGGCGAGCGCGCCTGTTAGCTGACGTACGGCTTCGCCGCGGTGATCTCCACCGGAATGTTCTTGCCGTTCGGGGCGGTGTATTCGATCGTGTCGCCCACCTTCGCGCCGTTGATCGCCTGGCCCAGCGGCGAATCGGGGGAGAACACTTCGAGGTCCTCGCCATCGTCGGCGATCTGGCGATTGCCCAGCACGAACGTGCGGTCCTTCCCGGCCATCGTGATGCTCACGATCATGCCGGGCTCCACCACGCCGTCGTCGGGCGGGGTCTCGCCCACGACCGCGGTCTTGAGCAGCACGGTGAGCTCCTGGATGCGGGCCTCGAGCTTGCCCTGCTCCTCGCGGGCGGCGTGGTAGCCGCCGTTCTCCTTGAGGTCGCCTTCATCACGGGCGGCGGCGATGCGCTCGACAACCTCCGTGCGCCCGGGACCCTCGAGGGTTTCGAGCTCCTTGACGAGGCGGTCGTAGGCATCCTGTGTGAGCCAGGTGCCCTGCGTTGATGCGCTCATGGGTATTCTCCTGATCTTTCCATGTCATGCGGCCGCAAGGCGCGGGGGCGCGGGACATTCCCGCGTGCGCCCTGCACGGCCGTGGTGCCGCGGCGCCACGACAGCGGCGCCTCGGGTGAACGTGCGGGACCCATCGGTGATGGAATCGCCATCGAGGGTGCGTGGGCCTTGGGGCCGCCAGCACGAAGAAGGGACACATGTTGCCATGCGCCCCGCCGTTCACATCACCGTGGTGCATCCATTATAGAGGCACAATCGTTCCCGGCGAGTAGGAGAGGTGATTTACGGCGCGTCCGCGCCCGCCACCTCGCAGGTTTTAACCGCCCCCGCCACGGCGTCCTGCTGCGTGGTGACGACGATGGAGTGGGTCGTGATGTATTCCGTCTGTGGCCCAATGTGAGCGACTGTGAAGCCCACTTGGCCGCGGTTCTCATTGAGGGCCTCGACGCCGCAGCGGGCTTCGGTGCCCGGGGTCATCGTCACCGAAAAATCGACCCGCACTTCGGTGTCGCTCACGTGGTGATAGCCCAGCGTATTCGCCTTGACCGGATCGCCCGTGACGAACACCCACGCGACCCACAGCACGACGGCGAGGAACACGGTGGCCACCGCGGCGATGGCGAGCCGCGCCCAGCGCCTTCGCGAGGGGGAGTTGCTCACGCCGTAGCGGTCGTTGAGATGGTCTCCGGCGCTCGTCATGTCACCATTGTTCCACGGCCGCAGGCGCTGCGTGCGGCCGAAGCTCGACGGCCCGGCCCCGGCCCGGCCTCTCATGCGCGTGGAAGAAGGATCGAGTCGTGATTCGTACCGCCCCCAATGCCCCGGTTGTGGAAACCGGCCCCGCCCGCTTGCGCCTCATGGCGGTGCACGCCCACCCCGACGACGAGTCGTCGAAGGGGGCCGCGACGATGGCGAAGTACGTGCGCGAAGGCGCCGAAGTGATCGTCGTGACGTGCACGGGCGGCGAGCGGGGCGACATCCTCAACCCGAAGCTCAAGGACGATCCCGAAGCGAACGCCGATCTGGCGGGCGTGCGCCGACGCGAAATGGACCGGGCCCGCGACATCCTCGGCATCGAACAGGTGTGGCTCGGCTTCGTCGATTCGGGCCTTCCCGAAGGGGATCCGATGCCGGAGCTGCCGAAGGGCAGCTTCGCCCTGCACGATCCGGAAGAGGCCGCGCGGCCGCTCGTGGCCCTCATCCGCGAGCGCAGGCCCCACGTGCTGCTCACCTACGATGAGAACGGCGGCTACCCGCACCCCGATCACATCATGACCCACAAGATTTCCATGCTCGCCTACGAGCTCGCGGCTGATCCGCACTACCTGCCGGAACTCGGTGAGCCGTGGGCCGTGGCGAAGCTCTACTACCACCTCACCTTCTCGCCGCAGCAGGCGCTCGTGGTGCACCGCTACCTGCGTGAGCGGGGCATCGAGTCGCCGTACGAGGAGATGATGGAGTGGTTCGAGACCCAGGATCAGCGGCCCATGACCACGCGCGTGGACGTCTCGAAGTACCTGGAGCTGCGGGATGAGGCCCTTCGGGCGCACGCCACGCAGGTGGATCCCGACGGGTTCTTCTTCGCGGTCTCCAACGACATCAAGCGCGAGGTGTGGCCCACGGATGACTACCAGTTGCGGCTCTCGCGCGTGGGCGTGAGCATTCCGGAAACGGATCTTTTCGAAGGAGTGCGCCACTCGTGAGCACGTCTGCCATGCTGGCCGCCGCCGTGAACGTGCTGGCCACGACCCCGCGCCCCTCGCCGAGCGGCACCCCGATGATGCCCGAGGAGATGACGAGCGCGACCGTGACCCCCGGCCTGCCGGGATTCTTCGTGTTCTTCTTTATGGCCATCGCGCTCGGGCTCTTGCTCGTCGATATGTCGCGCCGCATCCGCCGCTCGAGCGCGCGCGAGGCGGTCGAGCAGCGGATGCGAGACCGCCAGGAACAGCGCCGGTCTGAGGCCGAAGGGGCAGGGGCCGACGACGCCGCGTCCGACTCTGATTCAGGCAGCGGCGACGGCGAGCCAGACCGCCACGAGGTGACACACGAAGCCGATGACGGTGAAGGCGTGGAAGATTTCGTGGAACCCGAACCAGGTCGGTGACGGGTTCGGCTTCTTGAGGCCGTAGACCACGGCGCCGATCGTGTAGGCGATGCCGCCGGTCACGATGAGGGCCACGACGGCGGCGCCGCCGCCCGCGTACAGCTGCGGCATGTAGAACACGGCGACCCAGCCGAGCGCCACGTAGGCGGGCACGTACAGCCAGCGCGGGGCGCCGGTCCAGAACAGGCGGAACATGACGCCGACGAACGCGCCGATCCAGCACACGGTGAGTAGGACGGTGGCGTCGTGCGGGTTCAGCAGCGCGATGGCCAGCGGCGTGTAGGTCCCGGCGATGATGAGGAAGATGTTCGCGTGATCGAAGCGCCGCAGCATGATCGTGCCCTTCGGGGACCACGAGCCGCGGTGGTAGGTGGCGGAGACGCCGAAGAGCAGGCCCGCGGTGGCGATGAAGACGACGCTGGCCAGGCGCACGGGCAGGGTGGGCCCGGTGGCCACGAGCAGGAGGCCCGCGATGAGGGCGCTCGGGAAGGTGACGAGGTGGATCCAGCCGCGCAGCTTAGGTTTGGGCAGGTGGGGGAGACTGATGCCGTAGGCGCTCAGGACGCTGGGGCGCCCGGGGTTGTCGGGGGCCTCCTCGGTGGGCTCTGCCGGAGCGGAGGATGCGGGGCCGGTGTGGTGACTGCTCATGACGGTAGCGTAACTTACGGTGCCGTAAGTGTCGTGGGCCGACGCTCAGAATTGGCGCGTCCGGCGGTGGCGCCCCTCACGTCTGGCCCGTGACGCGGGGCGGGCGAGGCGTCTATTCGTCCCCTCGTGGGCGCTCGAGGGGTCGAGGCGTCCGCATTTTGTGAAGGTGTGGTGCGCAATCGCCCCGAGTGTTCTTGGACGGGACCTCGGCACTGACACAATGGTTCCTATGACCTCAGTCTGCCCGAGCGCCACCCGAGTCCCCCCGCACGTGGGGCTCATTCTCGACGGCAACCGCCGCTGGGCGCACGAGCGCGGGCTCAGTTCCGCCGACGGCCACCGCCGCGGCGCCCAGGTCGTGCACGAGAGCCTGGAATGGAGCGAGGACCTCGGCATCGAGACCCTCACCCTGTGGCTGCTGTCCACCGACAACTTCGCGCGGCCCGCCGACGAACTCGACGCGCTCTACCAGACCATCTCCAACCTCGTGCGCGACATCGCGCTCGCCGGATACGCCGTGCGACTGCTCGGTGCCGAAGCCGTCTTGCCGCCCGAGGTGGCCGCGTGCCTCGCGGAGATCATCGAATGCGCGCCTGTCACGCGCCGCCTCGGCGTCAACGTCGCCATCGGGTACGGTGGCCGCCGCGAAATCCTCGACGCCGTGCGCGGCGCCCTCACCGACGCGAAGCAGCGGGGGGAATCCCTCGAGGAGGCCATCGAGTCCCTCGACGATCAGGCCATCGAATCTCATCTCTATACCGCCGGGCAGGCCACCCCCGACCTCCTCATCCGCACCTCCGGCGAACAGCGCCTGAGCGGCTTCCTGCTTTGGCAGTCCGTCCACGCCGAACTCGTCTTCACCGACGTCATGTGGCCCGACTTCACGCGCGGCGATCTGGAGGCGGCTCTCGAGGAGTTCTCACACCGCGAGCGACGCTTCGGGGCCTGAGCCCCGCGCGTCGGCCCCGCGCCGTGCAGTAATCCCCTCCGAGTCTTCCCCCGTCGCCCCTCCTCCTTTTCCGCCCCACGCGGCCCCTTTCTCGCCCCAATCCTCCCCAAGTGACGGGGCGATGAACGCTCGGTGACCGTCGGCCCCCGGTGCGCGAGCCCTCGCCGCACCCCGCACTCGGGCGTGGCAGGATCGAGGTATGGACAGCCGGTCAACGGTGGCCGGCACGCGCAGCGGAAGGCCTCCACATGAGCCAGCACAGCTATGTTCTTGATACCTCGGTGCTCCTTGCCGATCCCCTCGCGATGACGAGGTTCGCGGAGCATCACGTGGTGCTCCCGATTGTCGTCATCACGGAGCTCGAGGCGAAGCGGCACCATTCGGAGCTGGGGTATTTCGCCCGGCAGGCCCTGAGATACCTCGATGACCTGCGCGAAAAGCACGGGTCGCTCGCGCACCCGCTGCCCATCGGCGATGCCGGGGGCACGCTGCGGGTCGAGCTCAATCACCAGAGCCCCGAGCGCCTGCCGGATGGTTTTCGCCTCGCCGACAACGACACGCGTATCCTCGCCGTCGCGAAGAACCTCCAGGTCGAGGGCGCGGAGGTGGTGCTCGTGAGTAAGGACCTGCCGATGCGCATCAAGGCGAGCGCGTCCGGTCTGCGCGCGGAGGAGTACCGGGCGGATCTGGCGCGTGACCGCAGTTACACGGGCGTGGTGAGCGCGGAGGTCACGGAGCAGGAGATGGCTGAGCTGTGGGCGGGGGCCGACGGCGAGGGTGCCTCGCTCGGCGGCGTGGACATTCCCGCGCTCGCGGACCTGCCCACCCACACGGGCCTCAGCCTCACCTCACCGCGCGGTCCCGCGCTGGGTCGCGTCTTGCCGAGCGGCCGGGTGCGGCTGGTGCCCGGCGATGCGGGCGTGTTCGGGGTGACGGGCCGCAGCGCCGAGCAGCGCCTCGCGATTGACCTGCTGCTGGACGACGACGTGTCGATTGTGAGCCTCGGCGGGCGCGCAGGGACCGGCAAGAGCGCCCTGGCCCTGTGCGCGGGGCTCGAGGCGGTGCTCGAGCGTCGCACGCAGCGCAAGATCATGGTGTTTCGCCCGCTGTATGCCGTCGGTGGGCAGGAGCTCGGCTATCTGCCTGGCGATCACGAGGAGAAGATGGGGCCGTGGGCGCAGGCCGTGTTCGACACTCTCTCCTCCCTCGTCTCGCAGAACGTGATCGACGAGGTGCTGAGCCGTGGCATGCTCGAGGTCCTGCCGCTCACGCACATTCGCGGGCGCTCTCTGCACGACGCGTGGGTGATTGTGGACGAGGCGCAGTCGCTCGAGCGCAACGTGCTGCTCACGATGCTGTCGCGCGTGGGCCAGAACTCGCGGGTGATCCTGACGCACGACGTGGCCCAGCGCGACAACCTGCGCGTGGGGCGCTGGGACGGTGTCGCGTCCGTGATCGAGTCGCTCAAGGGCAACGACCTGTTCGCCCACGTGAGTTTGCAGCGTTCCGAACGCTCGAAGGTGGCCGAACTCGTGAGCCGCGTGCTCGATCAGCCGCTTCTCTAGGCCGACGGGGAGGTCATCGAGAGCACGTCGAGCGCCTGATCCAGCTGCTCCTCGGTGACCTCGCCGCGCTCCACGAACCCGAGGGCGATGACGGCCTCGCGCACCGAGATGGAGTGCGCGACGGCGTGCTTGGCAATCGCCGCCGCGTTCTCGTAGCCGATGATCTTGTTGAGCGGGGTGACGATGGACGGGCTCGCTTCAGCGAAGAAGCGGGCGCGCTCCTCGTTCGCGACGAGGCCCTCGACGGTCTTGTCGGCAAGGACCGTGCTGGCCGCGGCCAGCAGGCGCACCGATTCCAGGAGGGACGTGCCCATGAGGGGGATCTGGACGTTCAACTCGAAGCTGCCCTGCGCGCCGCCCCACGCGATCGCGGCGTCGTTGCCCACGACGCGCGCGCACACCATGAGCACGGCCTCCGGGATCACCGGATTCACCTTGCCCGGCATGATGGACGAGCCCGGCTGCAGGTCCGGGATGGCGATTTCGCCGAGCCCCGTGTTCGGGCCGGAGCCCATCCAGCGCACGTCGTTGCAGATCTTCGTGAGGCTCACCGCGATGGTGCGCAGCGCCCCGCTCATCTCCACGAGCCCATCGCGCGAGGACTGCGCCTCGAAGTGGTTGCGGGCCTCCGTGATCGGCAGCCCCGTCTGCTCGGCCAGGAGTTCGATGACCCGCTGGGGGAATCCGAGCGGCGTGTTGATCCCCGTGCCGACGGCAGTGCCGCCGAGCGGAACCTCGGCCGTGCGGCCAAGCGCCGCCTCCACGCGCTCGATGCCGTAGCGGATCGCCGCGGCGTACCCGCCGAACTCCTGCCCAAGGGTCACCGGGGTCGCGTCCATGAGGTGCGTGCGCCCACTCTTGACCACGTGCGCCCACGCCTCCGCCTTGGACTCGAGCGCCTCGGCGAGGTGCGTCAGCGCGGGAATGAGCGAGTGCACCACCTTCTGCGTCACCGCGACGTGGACCGACGTGGGGAACACGTCGTTGCTCGACTGCGAGGCGTTCACGTGATCGTTCGGGTGGACGCTGCGGCCCAGCGAACGCGTCGCGAGCGTCGCGAGCACCTCGTTCATGTTCATGTTCGAGCTCGTGCCGCTGCCCGTCTGGTAGACGTCCACCGGGAACTGATCGTCGTGCTCACCGGCGATCACGGACTCGGCCGCCTGGACGATGGCCTCGGCCACGTCGGCCTCCAGGACCCCCCGCTCCGCATTCGCCATCGCCGCCGCCTTCTTCACCGCCGCGAGCGCGTGCACGTGCGCTGCCTCGAGCCCCTGGCCCGAGATGGGGAAGTTCTCGACGGCGCGCTGCGTCTGGGCGCCATAGAGCGCCGAGGCCGGCACGCGCACCTCGCCCATCGTGTCGTGCTCGATGCGGAAATCGGCATCGGGGGAGGGGAGAGAGGCGGTCATGGTCATGCTCCTTTGCATAGGGGTGCGGGGGTGGGGAGGCGGAAAAGATGCGGGGGTGAGATAGACAAGAGAGGCGAGAAGGAAACGGCGGGGTGGCGGGCGAGGTGGCGGGACGCCGCCTCAGAATTTGACGCCGGGCCTGCGCGTGGTGGGATCGGCTCCGCCGAGCACTTCGTGGGCCCACGGCGGGTTCGCGCCCGGGCGGGAGACCGTCACGGCGGCGAGCCTCGCCGCATGCTCGAGGATCGCCCGCACCTCGTAGTCCCTGATGCGCTCGAGCGCGTCGCGCCCGCGCCAACCGACGAGGCGGCGCTCGGCAAGGGCGTCAATGAGCCCTGCGGAGAACGTGTCGCCAGCCCCGACGGTATCGGCCACCTTGACGGGCAGGCCGGGCACATCGACGCGACCGGCCGGGCTGAACGCCGTGGCGCCGTCGGCCCCGCGCGTGATGACGGACAGCAGCACGCCCGTGTCCAGGAACGATTCGGCGACCTCGTCGATATCGCGGCCCTCGTACAGCCACTCGAGGTCTTCGTCGCTCGCCTTCACCACGTCCGCGAGCGCAATGTTCTGCTCAATCGTGCCGCGCACCTGATCCGGCGAGCCCATGAGGGTGGGGCGCGCGTTCGGGTCGTAGCTGATGAGGGCCGTGGAGCGGTAGCGCTCCACAACTTCGCGCACCGTCGTGGCGCCGGGCGCGAGCGTCGCACCGATGGACGACGTGTGCACCACGTCGATCACCTCGGGAAGAAACGCCGGATCCGGATCCCAGTCAATCGAGAAGACGTACTGGGCGGCGCCGTCGGCCCCAATTGTCGCCTCCGCCGTCGACGTGGCACCTCTCGCGCGGGCCGACCCCGGAGTGAGCTTCGCGCCCGAGGCGTGCACGTGCGTGCGGATCGCCTCGCCGCGTTCGTCGGCCGCCAGATGCGTGAGCAGGTGCGAGGCGTGGCCCAGGCGGCCGAGCGCCACCGCCACATTCATCGGCGAGCCTCCCGGATACTCATGCGGGGCGGCGCCGGGACGGATCACGATGTCGGTGAGGGCCTCGCCCACCGTAAGGATGTTCGCAGTCACATCTCCCATTGTTTCAGATCACACCTTCCGCCGCGTTCAGGGGCGGGAATCGCGGGGTGCGCGCCGCGTGCCCGTGCCGCGTATCCACGCCTTTCGCCGATCCTTTCGCGCACGCGGGCGGGGAGTTTGCCACAATGGCATTCATGCCCGCACCTTCCCCTTCCACCCCGCCTCCCGCGCCAGAGGATTCCGCTCCCGACGGCGCTGCCCGCGCGGCTGATTCCGCGACGGTTCCCGCGGTCGATCCCGCGACGGACACGGCCCCGCCCAGGAAGCGCGAGCTGCCGAGCCGCAGGAACACCTCCGTGCGTAACCTCGTGTGGGCGGTGGGCCTCAACCTCCTCATCGTCGCGGTCGTCGCCGTGGCGGTGGTGGGCCTCGGGCGCGGCAACGGTGGCACCGGCGCCGCCGACAATGCCGCAGTGATCGACGTGTCGGACAGTGCCGCCCGCGCGAGCGACGTACTGGGCTTCACCGCCGCCGCCCCGGACCTCGGCGCCGACGGCTGGGTGGCCCGCAGCGCTGAAGCCCTCACCACCGAACCGCCCTCCTGGCGCGTGCGCTACACCTCGCCCGACGGCGCTCTCGTGACCCTCGTCCAGCAGGGCGACGCCTCGAGCACCCTCACCTCCTCCATCGGCGGCAGCGTCCGCGTCCAGGAGGAGACCGAGGTGGCGGGGGTGGCCTGTCAGTGGCTCGCCATCGACGGCGCTGGGGCCGACGGGGGAGACGGTCGAGACGGCGCCGCCACCGAGCGCGTGGGCCTTGGATGCGCAGGTGAGGGGCATGGTGTCGTAGTCTTTGGCGGAGAGTCGCGCGAGAATATTCGTGCACTGATGCAGTCGGCATTGGAATCCGGGGGATAGCAGAAGCCATGAATCACGAATCGACCGAGCCGACAGAGCTGACCGAGCGGACAGAGGCGCTCGAGCCGAGCCCCGAAGCGACCGAGCGGACCGAGCACATCGAATCGACTGAGCGGGACGAGCCGTTCGCGCAGGCGGAGGACACGGAGTTTGCGGAGCCTGTCGAGGCTGAGACCGAGGCGATGATGCCCGTGGATCACACCGAGGTGCCGGAAGCCCAGAGTGAGGAGCCCTCGGACCTTCCTTCGTGGCCGGAGATTCACACGGACGTGCCGGAGGATCGGCCCACGGAGGCGCTGGAATCCCAGCACACCGAGGTGCTTGAACCGCAGCACACGGAGGTGATCGCTGCCTCGCCGAACCCCACCCAGGTCTTGCCCGCCGCCGATCAGGCCGCTACTCAGCATCCGACCGAGGCGATGCCTGCGGCGGAACGCGTCCCTGCGGATCAGCCTGTCGCGGCGTCTCGCCCCGATGCGTTTGCGGGCGCCACGGGCGCTGCCGCGTCCGCGGGTGCGGCGGCGAGTGCTGCGGCGTCGTCGTCGGTAGCGTCGTCGCGCTCGCGCCGTGCCGCGCGCACATCGAAGGCGGGTGTGGCGTTGACGATTACTGCGGGCGCGCTTGCCTTTGTGCTCGCGATGGTGTCGTGGAGCGGGATGTTCAGCGTCACGAACCTGGTGCTCGTGGGTGTTGGCTGCGTGCTGTTCACGGTGGCGGGTCTCGTGACACTCTTGCGCTCGAGGTCGCTGCCGACCATTGCGCTCGGCTGGATCGTCGCCCTCGTGTTGCTGTTCGCGCCGCTGCTCGTGGGCGCTGCGGCGAGCACGGGCGAGCACATGGCCACGAGCGTCGCCTTCGCCGCGATTGGACTGTGGGTCTCCGGCGCGGCCGTCGTGGCCCTCGTCATGGCCTGCCTGGGCATCTACCTCCAGGCCCGCAAGCCTGCCTGACCGAGTTCAGAGAAGGGCTCGCCTGGCGGTGTTCGGATAGCACTGGCCTGGCGGGGGACCGGCAGGTGCGCCCCATTCGCCTGGGCTCCTGGGTTCGGGGCTCCCGGTCGCGGGTGTAGTCGTATGCGTCTTTCCGAGCGCTTGCTCACGCCTCGGGGCCCGCTTAGTCGTCGGTCTCGGGCTCGGCGTCCGCGTTCTTGTGGCGGTTGATCGCGGCGTCGAGGCGCTCGCGGGCCCCGTCGAGCCACTGCTGGCAGCGGGTGGAGAGCAGCTCCCCGCGCTCCCATAGCGCGATCGATTCTTCGAGTGAGCCGGAGCCCGATTCGAGGGCGCGCACAATCTCGAAGAGTTCGTCGCGTGCGGCCTCGTAGCCGAGGGCCTGAATATCGGCGGGCAGGGCCGGGGTGGCATCTGCGGTGGTGGTTTTCTTGCTGGCCATGAATGATCCTTCGGCTGTGGTGGGAAATGGGGCTCGTGGATAGTGCGGGTCAGGGGTGCGGTGCGTCGGTGTCGCCGCTACTCGCTGGGTCGGTGTCGCTCGTGGCGGGGCCGGCACCCTGATCGGCGAGGCTCGTCCCGTCGCTCGTGGCGTCGAGGCGACCACCGGCGAGGCGGATCGAGAGGGCGGTGCCCGCGGGGGCGTTGTCGGGCGCGGTGATGATGGTGCCTTCGCTCGTCTGCACGACCGCGTAGCCGCGCTTCAGGGTACTGAGGGGGGAGAGGGCGCGGGCTTGCGAGGTGAGGTGGCGGATGTCGTCGCGCCCGCGATCCAGGCGAGCGTGGATCAGGGTGCGCGACATCGCGAGCGCTGCGTGGACTTCTTGGCGGTGCCGGATGAGCATCGTGTGCGGTTCGGCAAACGCGGGGCGTGAGCGCAGGGAGGCGAGGCCCGATTCTTCGCGCTCGAGGCGGGTGCGGAGCGCGGAGCGGATGCGGGAGCGCGCCACGTCCAACTGATCGTGTTCGGCAGCGATGTCGGGGACCACCATCTTGGCGGCGTCGGTGGGGGTGGAGGCGCGCACGTCGGCAACGAGGTCGAGCAGGGGAGTGTCCACTTCGTGACCGATGGCGGAGACGATGGGGGTGGTGGCCGCTGCGGCGAGCCGCACGAGTGATTCGTCGGAAAAGGGCAGCAGATCCTCCATGGAGCCGCCGCCGCGGGAAATGATGATGACGTCCACGAGCGGGTCGGCGTCTAGTTCGCGAAGGGCGGCGCTGACTTCGCCGACTGCTTTCGCGCCCTGCACGGCGACCTCGCGGATCTGGAAGGTGACGGCGGGCCACCGCTTTTCGGCGTTGACCACGACGTCGCGTTCCGCGGCGGATTGGCGCCCGCAAATGAGGCCCACCGTGGTGGGCAGGAACGGCAGCGGCTTCTTGCGGGACGGGTCGAAGAGACCTTCGGCGTGGAGGGTGCGGCGTAGTTGTTCGAGGCGGGCGAGGAGTTCGCCGAGCCCGACGGGCCGGATGTCGTAGGCCTCGAGTTGGAGGCTGCCGCGCTTGCCCCAGAATGTGGCCTTGCACTGCATGACCACTTGCGCGCCGGGGGCCGGTTCGACGGTGGCGCGGCTGAGCACCTGTTCACGCACCGCGACCTGGAAGCTCGCTTCGGCGTCGATGTCGCGCAGGCTCATGAAGGCCATGCCGCTGCCGGGGCGGCGGTTCACCTGCACCAGTTCGCCCTTGACCCAGACGGTGCTCATGCGGTCCACGTATTCGCGCATCTTGACGCTGAGTAGGCGCACCGGCCAGGGGTTGTCGGCGGTGGTCTCGGCCGCGGTCGCGGCGAGCGGCGCATCGTGTTCGGTCATGGTTCCTACTCTGGCACGGGCCCGGACGCTGCGGACGCCTCAGCGATGCCCGGAGGCGTTGGCGATGCGTCCAGAGACGCTGGTGACGTAGCCCGCGGCGTTTTCATCAGGGAGTCGCGCCCTGGTGACTGCGTGGGGGATGAGTCCGGTTCGATCACGTCGCGGGAGTGCTGCGTCACGGGCTCGATGTCGTCGAGTGCCGCGCCCACCACCTGCAGGTTCTCCATCGCGCGCGCGGCGGGCATCACCCGTGACTGGTACGAGCCCACGGTGTCGTTGAAGGCGCGCACCGACCCGTCGAGTTGCCGGCCGAGCTTCGCCAGGTGCCCGCTCATCGTGCCGAGGCGCTTGTGCACCTCACGCCCCGCATCGAGGACCGTGAGGGCGTCCTTGTTGAGGGCGTCGGTGCGCCACGTGTGCGCCACCGTCCGTAGCAGCGCCATGAGGGTTGCGGGGGAGGCGACCACCACATCGAGGAGGAAGGCGCCATCGAGCAGGCCCGGATCGGCTTCGAGCGCGCCCGCGAGCAGACCGTCCGAGGGGACGAACAACACCACGAATTCGGGGGAGTCGCCGAGCCCCGCCCAGTACGCCTTCGAACTCAGCTGGTTTACGTGCGAGCGCAACGCCCGGGCGTGATCCTTGAGGAGCGTTGCCCGTTCCTTCGGATCCACAGCCTGCATGGCCCGCAGGTACGCATCCATCGGCGCTTTCGCATCTACCACGATGGTGCGGCCCTGACTCAGATGCACCACCAGGTCGGGGCGCTGCCGGGCATCACCGCCCACGCTCTTGCCATTGGACTGCGTGTCAAAATCCGTGTGCTCCAACATGCCCGCAGCCTCCACTATCCGGCGCAGCTGCACCTCCCCCCACTGCCCGCGGCTCGTCGGCGCCTTGAGCGCTGCCACCAGGGCATTCGTGCCCTGCCCCAGATCCACTGCGCGCTGCGAGAGATCCCGCAACTGCGCCGAGAGATCGCCTTCGGCCTTCTGCCTCGCCGACTCCGTGCGTGCCACCGATGTCTCGAGGGACGCGAGCGTGTGCGCAATGGGCGCGAGCGTGCGCGACAACTGCTCAGAACGCGCCGAATCCTGCGCCTCCCGCCGCGCCGCATCCCGCTCAAACCGCTCCGACGCGAGCGCCAACAGATGCTCGCTCGAGGCCTGCAACGCGCGCGCAGCGCGCTCGTCGGCCAGCGAACCGCCCACTCCCGCGCCACCCGCACGCGCCCGCATCACGAACCACGCCCCGACCGCACCGATCAGTATCCCGAAGACGAGGGCGAGGAGCAGGGCAAGCAGCGAAGAATCGTCCATGGCTCCACACCATCACAGGGGTGAGACATTTAAAGTCCGTGAAACGCCGAGACCGCCCGGCGGGCCCCCGTCGGCCCCGTAAACTAGACGGCGTGGCTCTTACAATCGGAATCGTTGGGCTCCCCAACGTCGGCAAATCGACCCTGTTCAACGCGCTCACCCGGGCGGAGGTGCTCGCCGCCAACTACCCGTTCGCGACCATCGACCCCAACGTGGGCATGGTGCCGCTGCCGGACGCGCGCCTCAACCGCCTCGCCGAAATCTTCGGCAGCCAGAAAATCCTCCCCGCCACCGTCAGCTTCGTAGACATCGCCGGGATCGTGAAGGGCGCGAGCGAAGGCGAAGGCCTGGGCAACAAGTTCCTCGCCAACATCCGCGAAGCCGACGCGATCTGCCAGGTCACCCGCGCATTCTCCGACCCCGACGTGACCCGCGTACCCGGCTCCGACACCCCCGCCGGCGACATGGACACCATCTCCACCGAACTCATCCTCGCCGACCTCCAAACCATCGACAACGCCCTCCCGCGCCTCGAAAAAGACACCAAGCGCAAAGTCATCGACGACGCCATCCTCCCCGAAGTCCTCAAAGCCAAGGCCCTCCTCGAAGAAGGCACCACCCTCTTCCACGGCGCCGACGCCGCCGGAATCGACACCAGCCAGCTGCGCGACCTCCACCTCATGACCGCCAAGCCCTTCATCTACGTGTTCAACACCGACGAAGAAGGACTCGCCGACACCGCCCTCCAGGAAGAACTACGTGCCCAGGTAGCCCCCGCCGACGCCATCTTCCTCGACGCCAAATTCGAGTCCGAACTCATCGAACTCGACGCCGACGAAGCCGCCGAAATGCTCGCCTCCACCGGCCAAGAAGAATCCGGCCTCGACCAACTCGCCCGAGTCGGCTACGACACCCTCAACCTCCAGTCCTACCTCACCGCCGGACCCAAAGAATCCCGCGCCTGGACCATCCGCAAAGGCTCCACCGCACCCCAAGCCGCAGGCGTCATCCACACCGACTTCGAACGCGGCTTCATCAAAGCCGAAATCGTCTCCTTCGACCAGCTCGACGAAGCAGGCTCCATGAACGAAGCCAAAGCCAAAGGCTGGGTCCGCATGGAAGGCAAGGACTACATCATGCGGGACGGGGACGTGGTGGAGTTTCGGTTTAATGTGTAGGGAAATGAACTAGCTCAATGCTGCCCGACGTGTCGAGACTTCAAGTACGGAGCTGCTTCGGGTGGCAGACGGATTCAGGTCAAGGCGATGACTGGAAGGGCTTCGGACAGGTCCGGCAACTTCAGCCCATTCCGGAGCTTTGACTTCGACACTGCGGTCTTCTTCGTCTTCGAGTTCCAGACTTTCGAGTTGGCCTTCGCTCGTGAGGTCAGTGCGAACGATGTCGAAGCTGTGTCTCGGTACAGTGCCCACACGACCGGGCGACAGCCCACACTGCGACAGATTTCCAACCGTTGTGGTGGCGTTCAACGATAAGACGCCTACCGGTGGGGGTGAGTCGGGCGTTACGGTGGGTCATGAGAACCTCCGGGAGCTTCGTGGACGACGTTAGACATCTCCACTAAGCCCGGAGGTTCTCCCTATCCGCAAGCCCAACACTGCTACCAACGTCCAGACCCGGTACGCCTAGGGCGGTCAGATCTCGGCCTGAACTTGTCTACGAAGCAACCGCCGGCAGCTGATCTGGTAAGCCGCTAAGATCGGCTTGCTTGTGTGTGCGTAACCGTGGAGACGTGGTGGGGTGGAAGTTCGCGCTCCAACGTCTCCCAGCAGTCGAGATGTCGGTGCTCCGAGACGATGACTTGCCACGCCGTCCTCGTCGTTAGATGGTGGCGGGGGCCTGCTACTGTAGCTACTAATCGACCCCCTCCCAAGCCTCTCGAAGAAGCTCAAATGGGAGGGGCCTCTTTCTTTCCGGGGTGCTGTGTGAACCCGAGTCTGCCCTGGGACGGGCAGGTTGACCTTATGGTCAGCCGAGGTCTCGCCGTCACCGACGAGGCCGAGTGTGCCCGATTCCTCGCCGCGAAGAACTACTACCGGTTCTCGGGCTACGCCCGGTACTTCCAGCAGGCACCCCACCTCGGCGTCGACGACTTTTTGCCAGGCACCACGTTCGACGAGATTCGTGCGGTTTACGACGCAGACGAAGAACTGCGCGCCATGCTCGTCGTTCCTCTGGCCCGCGTCGAGCTCATGCTCCGATCGCACGTCGCGCGCGCCATCGCCGACGAGTACGGTGCATACGGGCGGTACCTGGAAGAGGGCTTCTACACGGATGTTGGCGACCGCGAGTCGACCGTCGAGTCGTGCCTGCGCGACATCGACCGCAGCAAGGATCGCCACATCCTCCACTACCGCGAGGCGGGTGTCGCCCGCGCCGATTACAGCAAGTTGCCGGTGTGGTCGGCCGTCGAAGCTTGGTCGTTCGGCACGCTGTCGAAGTCCATCGAGCGGGGCGCAGGAGGCGACCTCGCCGACGCGGTGGCAACGAGCATTGGCATTGCCAAAGCCGGTTTTGCCTACCGCGTGCGGGCCCTGGTCTATCTTCGCAACCGCTGCGCGCATCACAGCCGCCTGAGGCACCATTCTGTCCTCGATGCGGGGCCGACCCCGAACAACGTGCGGAAGAAGGCGAAGCGAGAGCCCGGACAGTTCGAGCCCCGCTCCATCGTCGACGTCATTGCCTCGCTTGACGACATGGTCTCTCGCGGCGACGTCGCCGAACCCCCTTCTTCCTCGACTTTTCGCCGATCACCCGCGCGACTCCGCGTTTTGGCAGGGTCTGACCCGCCCGCAGAGTCCACGCGATCACAGTCGCGACATGCTCTGAGCTCCCCCTAAAACGGCTGTGCGCGAATCCCGTACCGCACTGGCTCGGGCCTGCGGATCGCCAGGCCGGTGCTCTGGTCGAGGTGGTCCAGGCGGGGCATACGGTACCGCTGAAGAACCCGGCCAACAGTGGCGCGTGGGATACCGAGGTGGTAGCTGATGCGGTGTGGTCCCCACCGGCGGGTGAACCGCAGCGCGACAATCCGGTGCTCACGTTTTTTCGGTAGGCGGTTCGGGTTCGTGTGGGGGCGTGAGGAGAGGTCCGTCAGTGGTAGGCCAGTTCGGTAGCGGGTGGCTCATTTTTGGGCGGTAGCCGGCGAGACGTGGAATCTTTCGGCGGCGCGGCGGATCGACCAACCCTTATCGACAATCGTGGCGGCGAGGCGACGACGTCCTTCAGGGGTGAGAGGTGCGTTAGCGTGGGACATGAAGACCTCCGGTGTGAGGATGCGAGCTTGGTAACCCACATCCTGCCGGAGGTCTTCACCTAACGCGAGCGTTCACAACCTCCCGAGGAACTACAACTAGGTGCGTCATGCGGAAGAAGCTGAACTCGTTGACTACCACTGAGACCGATCAGATCGATCTCATCCACCCGGGGGAAGTCCTTATGGAGGACTTCATCCAGGGCTTCGGAATCACACAGAACAGGTTGGCGTTGGCTATCGGCGTACCCCCTCGCCGGATCAACGAAATCGTGCATGGAAAGCGTGGCATTACCGCTGACACTGCTGTCCGCCTCGCCAAGTACTTCGGTACCTCGGCCGAACTCTGGATGAACCTGCAATCGAACTACGAGCTACGGCTACAACGGCGTGCTCTACGTCAGCAAATTGACGCCATCGAGCCGATCCAGCACTTTTCTGCATCGGAGCGTCTCTGAGTGAGCACCCTCAGGCTCAAGTAGATTGCCTCAGGCGCGATCCTCACGCATGTCGTCGAGGATCTCAACTAGGCTGTCCCCGCCGGTCGTGCGCTCGATGCCCAGCGACCTCCAGCCGCCACGCCGGCGCGAATCTCCATGCCAGGTTCGGTGCGCAGCATCCGCTGGCTCTAGGCTTCGTCGTCAGGTTCGGTGGTGCTCATCGTTCGGGCGTAGCGCCCGCGCGGGTGCTTCGCTGTAGGCGGCGGCACTCCCGACCCGCCCCCGCTTACCCCCGCAACGTCTTCTCCGCGATGGACGCGAGCAGAGCGCGCATCCCGGGAACCGGCACCGCCTCCGTGGCGGCGACAACAGCGGAAATCCCGCCGAGCGCGCTCACCACCCGGACCCTGCGTTCGAGCACGTCGGCGGCAAGTAGGCGAGCATCGAGTTCCGCGTCGGCATTGTCTTGCTCGGCGCCGAACATGTGCCAAAGGTGCGGCGTCGCCCGGTCGAGCGCCACCCTGATCTCCTGATCGGGGGAGAGGATGGCCGCCATAAGCAGCGCGCCGTTGCCCGGGTGCGCCATCGAGGCATCCACGAAGCCCGCGACGGCCCGGGCGTCGCGGTCTGGACCCTCTGGAAGGTCCTCAACGCTGGCGCTGAGGTCGGCCGCCATCGCGACGCACCTGTCGACGACGGCGTTGAAGAGCTGCTCCTTCGATGAGAATCGGGCGAGGATCGCCCCCTTGGAGTAGCCCGTGGCGTCGGCGACTGACTGCACCGACGTTCCTCGGAACCCCCGCACGGCGAACAGCCCGGCGGCGATGTCCAGGATCGCGGCGTCGAGTGCGGCGCGTGGCTGGCGAATGGTCATCTTCCCTCCAACTTGACCAATATGGTCAATGGGTGACTAAGCTGGTCGGCGTGCACAAGTCTACTTCCCCTCTCACCCTCATAGGCATGACCCTGATGGGGCTCGCCGGCCTCTGGTACCTCCTCGCGGAGACCGTGTCCGCGACGGGGTTCCCCGGCTACAGCTACGCCACGAATTGGATCAGCGACCTCGGCGTCCCGGCCCCCCAGACGTTTCAGGGGCGAACGATCGACTCGAAGCTCGCCGTCGTCATGAACGCCGGGTTCGTCGGGCAGGGGCTGCTCTTCGTTCTCGGCGCGGTCGCGATCTACTTCGCGAACCCCCGGTTGCGTCGGAACGGGCTTCTGCTCGGCCTCGCCATCATTCACGGGCTGGGAATCAGCATGGTCGGTCTGGTGCACGGCAACCAGGAAAACGTCGCCGCGGGTCTCGCCGTCTACCACTTCGGTGGCGCAATGCTCGCCATCATCGGCGGCAACATTGCCATCATGGTCGCCGGAACGTCGGTCCTGCGAGAAGTCCTGCCGCGGTGGATGCCGCGCGCCTCGACCTGGCTCGGTGCGATCGGCCTGGTGTCACTGGCCATTTTGTTCGCAGTCGAGCCCTCGCTGTGGATGTACGCCCCGGTCTTCGAACGAGGCGCCGTCTACACCATTCTCATCGGCGAGTTGACCATCGGCGCAGCGGCGTTGCGGTACGCCAGGACCACCACGGACACGTCAATGTCCGGCGAGTGATCGTCCGAGGGGGGCCGACGGCAACAGGCTGCTGGCCGACGGGTTCTGACACCATCTGCCCGCGCGGCTTCGGTGAGTCGTAAGATGACGCATAGCCGCAACCTTCCGCCTGTGGAAAGGACACCGATCATGCCTACGTGGACCGCCGACGAACTGGACCGTATCAACGCCTCGACCTACTTCACTATCGGCGCGACTCTTGCCGACGGCACCACCCCGAAGACCGTGGACATTTGGTCGGTGCCGGTCGGGGAGCGGATTTTCATCCGCTCATACAATGGCATGGCGGGCAAGTGGTATGCCCTCGCGCTCGAGAGTGGCCGCGGCCGGATCTCGGCGGGCGGAGTGGAGAAGGCCGTGAGGTTCGTGCCCGTTGCCCCCGAGGACGAAGAAACGAATCAGGCCGTGGACGCGTCATTTCTGGAGAAGTACGCCGACAGCGAGTATTCGGTAACGATGTCCACCGAGCCGGTGCGTCGCAACACCCTTGAAGTCATCGCCGAAAGCTAGCTCGGCCAGTGGGGATCGGTCGGGACACGAAAAGGGGGCTCGGTGCCGGTGGATGATCCCATCTCGGCCGACGTTGGCGGACATGTGGCGCGTCCCGTCGGTTCTGAGATCTCCCGTTTGATCATCATTCGAGGCAACTCTGGAAGCGGGAAGTCCACCCTCGCTGCGGCTATTCGGGCAGCAGGCCCTCGCGGCATCGCGATCATTGGCCAGGACGTGCTGCGCCGAGAAATTCTGAACGTCGGCGATCATCCCGAGACGCTGAGCGTCCCCTACATTGACCTGTCGGCACGCTTCGCGCTAGTGCATGGCCTTCACGTCGTCATCGAGGGCATCCTGCATTCGGACATTTACGGGCAGATGCTCTCGACTCTCCGTGCCGACCACCGGGGCATCACCCGCTCGTACTCCTACGAACTCGACCTGGACGAGACCTTGAGGAGGCACCGCACGAAGCCTCTGGCCAACGAGGTGCCCGGTGAAACGGTGGCGTCGTGGTTTCGCGAGAGCGACCGCCTGCCCGGCCTCGACGAGGTGACGTTCGATGCCGATGTCAGTCCTGGTGAGGCGCTAGAGCGAGTGCTCTCGGATGTGGGGTGGAGTGAGGGACGGCCGAGTGAAACTCGGACGCATTCCTAGACGCGATTCCCACTCCACGGATTGTTCCTCGCCTCCAGAGGGCACGACGCGGCTGATAGGGTCGCGAGAGGGTCTGAGTGATTGTTCCCAGGAGTGCATCGCGAGACCAGACCAGTGGGAAGAGGTAGTGGTCGATGACTGAAGTAAGCACCGCACAGATCCGTCGTGACCCGGCGTTCACATCCATCTGGGAAGAGCTGGTCTATCGAGACGCCATCCATATTTCCACAGATCGTGACGAGCTTCAGCGTGCGCTGGATGGGCCGCCGATAGTTTTCTACTGCGGTTTCGACCCCACGGCGCGGAGCCTCCACTTGGGGAACTTGGTGCAGCTGATTCTCATGCGGCGCCTGCAGCTGGCGGGGCACCGGCCATTAGCGCTGGTGGGTGGATCCACCGGACTCATTGGAGATCCGAAGCCGACGGCCGAGCGGACGCTCAATGAACGGGCAGTCGTCGATGGTTGGGTTCGGGACTTGCGCGGTCAGATCGCGCGGTTCCTGGATTTCGATGGACCGAATGCTGCTCTCCTGGTGAACAACCTTGATTGGACCGCACCGCTGTCGACGCTCGACTTCCTTCGCGGCGTCGGCCATCACTTCCGGGTCAGCACCATGATGAAGAAGGATATTGTCGCCTCGCGTCTTGACTCGAGCGACGGAATCTCCTTCGCAGAGTTTAGCTACCAGACCTTGCAGGGGATGGACTTCCTTGAGCTGCACCGGAACTACGGGTGCGTGTTGCAGACAGGCGGGAGCGACCAATGGGGGAACCTCACCGCAGGCACCGAGCTGGTCCGAAAGGCCGAGGGTGTTTCAGTGCACGCCATCGGCACGCCTCTCATCACCGACGCGACGGGCCGAAAGTTCGGTAAAAGCGAAGGCAATGCGGTATGGCTGGATGCTGACATGACCAGCCCGGAAGACATGGTGCGGTTCTGGCTGGATCAGCACGACTCCATCGTGGTCGGTCTCCTCAAGACATTCACGTTCCTCGGTAAGGACGAGATCGAGGAACTCAAGACCACGGTGGGGCGTGATGCGGAGGAGCGTCGGGCCCATCGAGTCCTGGCCCTTCAGGCCACCGCCTTCGTCCATGGACCCGAGGTGGCTGCGAACGCCGTCGAAGAGGTGCTGGGCTCCTGAGTGAAAGCCGTGCGCGAGGGGCCTCGCCCTCCTTGTGACGAGTGCGTGAGTGAGCTTGGGGTTTGGTTGCTGGCCGACGCGTGGCGCAGGTGACCTTTGCTTCTGGCGCTCGGCTGCAGCGCCCGGGTAGCATAGACCTATGCCTGAGGTTGCCATGACGCCCGAAACGCTCGCCTTGCGGGCGCTCATTGACGCGCGTCGTGGAGAGTTTCAGGTTCTGCTGGATCGGTATGGTGCGACTCGCCCTATGCTGTTCGGTTCCGTCGCGCGCGGTACCGCTTCGTCTGATTCAGACATCGATATCATGGTCGACATGGATCCGGCTGATGGGAATCTTTTGATGCGTGCATCGGGGCTTATGGAAGAGACTAGGGTGCTGTTTGATCGCGACGATATTGACGTCTTCCCCGTACAGCTACTTAGACGTCGTATCTCGGCGTCGGCGCTTAATGAAGCGGTTGCACTGTGAGTCGTGATTCATCGCAGCGCATCGATGATATCCTCGAAGCCATTGAGCGCTGCCAAAGGTACGTCGTCGCTCTAGATGGCGGAGAGCTGCCGGCTGGAATGGCAGAAGATGCAATCGAACGCAACATGCAGATCATTGGTGAGGCCGTGAATCATCTTTCTGCGGACCTCACTGGCCAGCACCCGGAGATTGCCTGGCCTCAAATCAGAGGTTTCCGAAACATCCTTGTTCATCAGTACTTTGGTGTAGATGCTGGTATCGTGCGAGATGTAGTGGAGAACTATCTCCCGCCACTCGCCGAAGCGTTGAGGTTTCACGGGGCTAGCGAAGGTTAGTAGGTGTATGCAAGATCTGCCTCAGGAGTTTTGGGTGTAGTGGCGGCGTGTGACCCTGTGGTCGCCAGCCGAGCACGGTTCACCATCCAGACGCGAGAAAAACCGACGGGTGCGCTGCTGACACGAATAGGCTTGGTAGGCGATGTATGCGGGCCACAACACGACAATCAAGCGACACAACGAGGTCACATGAAAGCCCACAAGATCACGCATAGTAATGCCGCCGCGGTGCAGCGCATCATGGAATCGAATCACGACTATTCGCGCAGGGTAGAGGGCTCCGGCCCGGTGTCGGACGCAGCGGAAGGGGTGCTCTCGGCGCTCCCGCCGGGCGTGGATCCTTCCCAGAAGATGGACCTCGGTTTGTGGGATGGTGATGAACTGGTGGCCTTCGCGGACGTGATTGTGGGGTGGCCGGCCCCGACTGTCGCGCACATTGGCCTCCTTATGACCGACGGTGTTCGCCGCGGGCAGGGTCTTGGTCGAGCGATGCACGATGCCGTGATCGATGCCGTTGGCACGAATCCGAGTATTCAGACACTTAGCCTTTCCGTCGTGGATACGAACGCCGAGGTTGCGGGCCCCTTCTGGACGCGCCTCGGCTATGAGCCCACGGGCGATGCGGCACCGTACGCCTCTGGCACGGTCGAGTCGGTGGCGCGCATCTGGACGCGGCCCATCGCCATCGAGGAGGCGGTGGCCCTGCGCAGGCTTCGCCTGGCCGACGCCGCACAGGTCCAGGAAGCGTTTGCCTCCAATCCGGACATGGCGCGCCAGGGAAAGGTGGAAAGCCTCGAGGATGCGGAGAGGTACGTGTCGGCCCTGATCGACCCTGACTCGCCGCACGAGGCGTGGGCGCTGACGAGTGACGATGTGCTCGTGGGCCTTGTCTGCGTCAGCGTGGACGAGGAGCATCGGAGCGGCTGGTTCTGGTACTGGATGACCTTCGGCGCTCGCGGGCGGGGCTGGACGGGCCGCGCGGCCGCGACGGTTGCCGACTGGGCACTGACGGAGCGAGGTCTGGAACGCCTGGAACTCGGGCACCGCGCCAACAATCCAGCCTCGGGCGCCGTCGCCGCCCGCGCCGGATTCGTCCGCGAGGGCTGCGAGAGGAGCAAGTTCCTCGTAGGTGGCGAGCGGATCGATGTGCTGACGTACGGGCGGCTGCGCTCGGACCCGGCACCGGCCTTCGATCCTCTCCCGATGGTGGAAGAACGCCCAGCACCGGACCACTAACAGCTCCGCACTACGCGCGCCGAACCACCGCCTCCGCTTCGATGACCATGAGCGGCTCTCGGGCAGTGGACGTGAAGGGTGTGCGGTGCCAGTCGCGCCACACGTCGGTGATGCGCAGGCCCGCGTCGGCCAGGTCTGCCCGCACCTGCTCCAGGCTGCGAAACTGGAGGCGCATGTCCGCCTCGAGGACGGACCCGTCCGCAAGAAACTTGGTGCGGTCGTACATGGTGAGGATCCCGTGCTCGTCTGGGCCCTCGACGCGGCGAGATTCGCGAATGCGACCGACGGGGGTGTCCCGTTCGCTCGGCGCGTCGTTCCAGTGTTCCCAGGCGCGGGCCAACGGATTGCGGGTCTCGAAGACTAGACGACCACCCTCGCGCAGGCCGCGAGAAATGTCGCGCCGGCTCCGGTGCCAGTCGTCGCCGATGATGTGCATGGCGACGTTGCCGCTCATGATGACTACATCGGTGGAGTGGGGCGCGATCTGTTCGCTCGTGCCGAGGCGCCACTGCACGGCGTCGCCGCCCGGTCGGGCCGCGGCGTAGTCGAGCATGGCCCGCGCCGGATCGATACCGATGACTTCCCGCCCCGCCCCGGCCCGGTGAGCGTCACGGTGAGAATGCCGGTCCCGCAGCCCAGGTCCGTCACTACGCTCGTGCCCGATTCCTCGACGAAGGCACGGAAGAAATCGTGGTCGGGCCCATCCGGATTGTCGGCATCGTAGAAAGCGGCGAGGCGCGCATCGTCGAAGGTCATGCGGCCAGGCTATCCGGCGCCTCGCTATCCTTGAATTGTCGGCGTCCGCGCCGCCACGGCTGTTCCTCGCCGCACGACGTGCGCGAGCCGCGGGGGTCACGAAGAAAGCGGCAGGGGCGGCAACTCGAGGCGAAAGAAGGCGAGAAATGAGGACCAGAGGGCCCGCGCTGCTGCTCGCATCCCTCGCCTGCCACGGGGCGGCCCGGTGGATCTGCCGGTCCCGCGCATGACGGAAACAGCGGAAGCCCCGGCACCGACGGGCCCCACCCACCCCCGTCTTGCCGGGGCCCGGGCCACGACCGTGGCGATCACCGTCGGCCTGTGCGCCATCATTGCCGGGCTCTGCATCGCCTTCGTGACCTCCCTCCCCGCGGTCCACACCGCGGATGCCTTCGGCGTCCGTGCCCTCGGGCACGCGCGCTCACCGGCCCTGACCTCCCTGATCATTCCCACGCTGCATATCCCGTTCACCGTGGCCTGGGCCGTCCCGCTCTCCGCGATTCTCGGCTCCGTGGCGGCCTGGCGCTCGCGCTCGTGGCGCCCGTTCGCGTTCCTCGCCCTGAGCGTGGCCGTCTCCGCCGCGATCAGCCACCTTGCCAAAGCCGTCGTCGAGCGCCCGCGCCCCACCCTCACCCACCACCTCGTCAACGAAACCACCCTCAGCTTCCCCTCGGGCCACGCCACGTGCGCCGCCGCGCTCCTGCTCAGCATCGCCGTGCTCGTCTCCCGCGCCGCGAACGCCAGCGACCGGTCAGGCGTCGGGGGTGGCGCCCGCCGCGCACGAGCAGTCACGGTGATCGCGTGGGTCGTGGCGATCTCCGGCGCCATCCTCGTCGGTGTCTCGCGCGTCTACTTCGGGGTCCACTGGCCGACGGACGTGCTCGCCGGGTGGCTCATCGGTGCGGGGACGGTGATGGTTTTTTGCCCGCTCATTGGGGTGGGCGCGGTAGTTTTTCACCACGCGCCCATGCCCGCCGAAGGAGATCCCCATGACCCCCGCCGCTGACCACGACGCCTACATCGCCGCGGCCCCGGAGAAGTTTCGCGCGTCCCTCGCGGACCTGCGCGCGCACCTGGCTGCCGTGCTGCCGGACGCGGAAGAGATCATCGCCTACAACATGCCGGGCTTCACTGTGAACGGCGTGGTCGTCGCGAGCTACGCCGCCTTCAGCAGGCAGTGCGGCCTCTACCTTCAGCCGGAGGCCATTGCCCGCTACGGCGACGAGATTGCGGCCGCGGGCTTTAAGGCCACGAAGACCGGCATCACGTTCACGCCGCGCACGCCGATTCCCCTCCCGCTCATCGAGCGGCTGGTCCTCGCCTCGAGGGAGAGCGCGAAGGCGTGAGCGTGGAAGGCGCGTGAGCACAGCGGGCACATGAGCCCGGAGCGAGAGTGTGCCGAGAGCACACGTGAGACGGGAGGGCACGTGAGCCGTGGCCGACGGAAGTCCCCCGCGAAAATAGGTGGCGGCACGGCAGTGGTGTTTCTAGGGTGAGGGCACGACACCGCCCAAGGAGCATCGTTGACACACACCTCGCCTCATCCCGAAACCGCTGCCCCCGCAACCGCGACCCCCGCCCCACGTCGGTGGGTCGCCACGCCAGATACCCAGGTCAGGGCCGACGTGGCCCGACTCCTGGCGACCGTTCCCGAATGGTTCGGCATCGACGAGGCCACCGCCGAATACGTTGAGGCCGCGGAAACGAAGGAAACGTGGACCGTGCGCGACGAGGACGGCACGGTGGTGGGCGTGACGCTCATGGACCGGCATTTCCCTCACGTGGCCGAGGTGTATCTGACGGTCGTGGACCGCGCGCGCCACGGGCAGGGCGTGGGAACGGCGATGATGCGTGCCATCGATGCCGACGCGCGCGAGCGCGGAGTGCGACTTCTCGAAGTGAAGACGCTCGGGGCCTCCCACCCGGATGAGGGCTATGCCCGCACCCGCCACTTCTACGAGTCGATGGGGTTCTTGCCCCTCGAAGAGACGGATCTGTGGGGCGAGGACTCGCCGCGCCTCATCATGGTGAAGCCGCTGTAAGAGGCCCGTCGGCCCCTGCTGCTTCGCGCCGCCCAGTAGAGTCCGTCCCATGGAAGAAACATCGCCGGAGGCGAATGGCGTGCGGCGCACCTCGGGGCTGCTCCGCGTTCTCGTGGGGGCATCCGCCATCATCGCGGTCTATTACGTGGTACCGATGAGTACGCATCGAGGCTTTGGCATGCGCATTGCCCTCACAGGGCTCGCATTGACGGTGCTCGCGGTGGTCATTACCCGGCACGTGCGCCGGGGGAGCGATCCGGTGGCTCGCCTCGTGCTCATCCTCGTGGCGGCGGTTGCCACCCTCGCGCTCGGCTTCTACAGCACGGCGTCGATGCCCGGCCAGTTCACGGGTCTGACCACCCGCACCGACGCTCTGTACTTCACGCTCGTCACGATGACCACGATTGGTTACGGGGACATTCACCCGACGGGGCAGCTCGCCCGCGCCCTCGTGATCGGCACCATCGTCTTTCAGGTCGGGTTCATCGCCGCGCTCGTGCACACGATTGGCAGCCGCCTCACGCGCGGTGGGGGAGCTCCGTCCACGTAGCCTCCACGTCGGCGTCGGCCTTTTCGGCCACTGCGCGCAGAACGTTGGCGTAGTGGGCGATGGAATCGAAGGCGTCTTCTCCGGTCGAGACGAGCCACGCCGTCGTGTGTTCGCGGTTTACTCGCACGGGTGCGGGGAATCGGCAGCCGCCCTCGTAGGCGATCACCTCGCCGTCGGGGAAGAGGTCGCGGTCTTCGCCGTGGTCCATCGATTCCCACCAGTCGGCGATCGCGGCATAGACGGCGTCCCCGGCGTCGTAGGAGTGAAAATCCGCCTGCAGGGTCACGATGCTGCGCTCGGTCCACTGGGTCGGGCCGAGCGTTGACCATCCGTAGTTGAGTTCGTAGTGCTGTGCCATGACGCTCACGGTAGGCGGGAGGGCTGCGCGGCGCCTGGCAGAAGGCCGATGTAGCGGCGGGTCTGTCCGTGGCGGCGCCGACGGCGTTGGTGCCTGCCGCCCATGACGGCGCATAACATTGTGGTGACGCCCCCACCGATAGCAGGAGATCGTGACGACATGACCACACCCCCGCGCCAGAAGTCCTTTATGTTCGACCGCCTTGCCGTCTCACCGATGCGGTGGTGGTGGGCCATCGCCGTCTACGTCGTCGCCATGGTGATCACGACCGTGCTTTCCTACGGCGGCTTGGTTCCCGGCCTGCACTGGATCGGTGCCCAAAGCCAAATGGTGGGCTACTTCCTGGCCCTTCCCATCGTTCTGCTCATCTTCGGGCGGAAGCTCTCCCGCCCCCTCGGGTGGATCGCTCTGGGTGGAAGGCGGCTCGGCCGCACCCTCCTCATCGGTGCCGCGTACGGCCTCGCCTGTTGGATCTTCGTGGGGATCGTCCAGCGCCTGCTGAAGACCGGGGAGGGCGGCACGGCCAGCCTGCTGCGCGAGGGTGGCGTGGGCACGGACGTGTCTGCCACGATCTTTCTTCTGTTGAGCATCGCGCTCATTGCCCCGGTGTGCGAGGAAGTCTATTTCCGCGCCGGGATTTTTCGCCCCCTGCGTGACGGCTTCTCGGGCGGCGCCGCCGTGGGTTCCACGCGCGTGCTGGTGGCGACCATCGTTGCCTTTGTCCTCAGCTCGCTAGCCTTCGTGAGCGTGCATGGCGGAGGTGCCGCGAACGCTTTCCTGCTCGTTGTGCTCGCGGTCTTCTTCACCCTCGCGTACCTGACCACGAGCTCGCTCACGGGCGCGGTCGTGGCGCACGCCGTCAACAACATCCTCACCCTCTACGGGGCGCTGGCCGCCATGGGGAACCTCGCGTGGTGGGTCTGGTCTCTCCCCGCCGCGGGCGGCATCATCGCTATCGTGGTGTCCGTGATGCTCGGCGGCGTGTTCGACAAGTCCGATAACGACGCAAGCATCGCACCCGCCCGCACCGCGACGGTATAGGTATAGGAGTCACCGTGGACCCGCTCATCCTGATCCTCACCTTTTTCGGCACCGCCGCAGCCATCATCGGCGCTGCCGTCTGGGCCATCAAGATCCTGCGAGGCAAGCGGTAGCGGGCGGCGGCGGGGCTCGTCACTCCGGCTGAGGTGCAGCGCCTTCATCGTGCGTGTGTGAGCGGCCGTCCGCGCCGCGGCCTCGACTTTCGACGACCGACAGAAACTCAGCCCAAGAAAGTACTTGACGAAATGGAAAGTGCTGTGCAATCCTTGAATTGTCGCATCGAGCGACCGATGAAGCCGCACTCCACACACGGAGTCGGACCGCCACCGTTACCCAAGGAGTAGCCATGAACCAGCACACCACCCGTCAATCCACCCCCGAAACTTTCCCTGAGATCTCCCCAGAAGAGGCGCGCGACATGGTGTACGGCGCCGAGCTGTCGGCCCGTCGCATCCCCGCGGTCCTGCCGAGCGCCTTTATTACGCTCGGGATGCTGTGCGTCGTTGGCGTGCTCGGGAGCATCGGCCTCGTCCTCGCTCAGGACGCGCAGTGGGACCTGCCTGTGTCGCCGAACACCTTCGTCACGCTCGCGTCACTCATCTGCGTCGCCGTCGCCATCCTCCCCGTCACCGTGGCGAGTGGTGCGTGGCGTCGCGGCACCGGCCGTCGGTGGGTGGCGTACATGGGAACCTGGGCCCTCCTGTGGTTCGCGGGCACGTTCACCTCTGATTCCTGGATCGCGCTCGCCATTGCCCCGCTGTTCCTCGTCCTCTTTGCGGTGGCGTTCACCATTGAAGTGCAGAAGGGTCGCCGCGTGGGGGCGCTCGCATGAGTATCGATGAGCGCCCGGCGCAGAAGCACCCGCGATTCGAGCTTGAATCCACGCTCGCCCACCCCGTCAGATTCTCCATCGTGGCCGCGCTTGCGGCGGTTGAAAGCCTCGTCTTCGGGGAGCTTCGCGATCAGCTCGGGGTGTCCGATTCGGTCCTGTCGAAACAGATCTCGGAGCTTGAATCGGCCGGATTCGTGGCCGTCTCGAAGGGCTTCGTGGGCAAGCGCCCGCGGACCAGTCTGAAGCTCACGCGTGACGGCTATGCGCGCTGGACCCGGCACCTGGCCGCACTGCAGAAGATCGCCGGACTATAGAAACATCGGACCTTCGGGACCCAGTCTGCACTCGGCTATCGGGGCACGCGTCCCGGTAGCCGAGTGATCGGCGCGACCGCAATGCTCCACAGGGCCCCCGCCATCGCGGTGGCCCCCACGGCCACGACGGCCACGGGCAGGGACGCCACGAGCAGCAGGCCCGAGATGGCGAGCGGGCCGCCCAGGGTCCCGCCCTGCGAATACAGCGACCAGATGGACAGGAAGCGGGCGCGGCCGCGCGCGGGGGAGAGGTCGGCCCCGATGGTCATGAAAATCCCCGCGCCAAAGCCGTTGCCGATGCTCATGATGCTCACCGCGACGATGAACCCGATGGAGGTGGGCCACAGGGCAATGAGCACGAACCCGGCGCCGTAGATCGCGAGGCACGTGGCCAGGACGGGCGTGCGGCCCAGGCGATCCTTGAGGTAGCCGCCGGGGATCATGAGGCACAGCTCGATCGCTGCGCCCACCGCGACCAGGAACGAAATCTGGGCGGCGCTCCACCCCAGGTGCAACCCCCAGAGCGCGAGCAAGATGGGTTGGCCCACCCGCGCGACGCCCAGTGTCGCCACGGCGATACCGGCGAGCGTCACGGCCGTCCACCGCACCCCGACCGCCTCCTCGTCCTCCGTGATCGCCTCGCGGTTGCGCGTGGTGAGGGAGTCGAAGTCCCGATTGAGGCGCTTGACGAAAAGCAGGCCGGTGGCCACGAGTGCGGTCAGGCTGCAGAATGCGAACACGGACCACAGCGGAAACACCAGCAGGAGCAGGGACCCGAGGAGGGGGCCGACGAGGTTGCCGGCCCGCATCGTTCCACCCAGCGCGGTCATCGCCCGCCCGCGCTGGGTGGGCGGCACGGTATCGGCCACGACGGCCTGGCGGGCGAGGTTCCACGCGACCATGGCGGGCGCACGTAGCAGCGCCGCGCCGATAAACAGGGCGAGCGAAAGGGTGGTGGGGATGGCGAGGGCGTACACGCTGATCCCGAGCGTGACGGCGGCCAGCAGGGTGGCCAGCGCCATCGAGCGCTTGTCGCCCACGCGGTCGATGAGGGTGCCGACGGGCACCGTCGAGACGAGCGCGGCCGCGCCCGCGAGGGCAATGATCGCCGAGGCGAGGGCCTTCGAGGCCCCCACCTCGATAGCGGCGACGACCATGACGGGCATGACGGCGCCGATGCCGACGCCGAACAGGAAGCTGGGGGCGAGGACGGGCCACAGCAGCAGTCGGTACACGCACCCTCCCTCAAAGTATCTTGACGTCAAGATAAATCTATCGTACCTGGTCGCGCGGGTGGAGGCGCCGTACGTAGACGCGCGGCCAGTGCCCGGCGGCGCCGTGTGGGCGTGGCAGCACCCCGCTCAGTGCAACGAGTTCGACGGCGCGAGCTTCGAGGCGCCCCAACCCGCGGCAATCCCGAGGCAGAGGGGGCCGACGGCGGGCAGGCCCAGGATGAGCGCCGAGACGAGAGCGCCCGCGAGCGGCTTGCCAATGCCCGCCGTCAGGGCCGCGCTCATCGCCGCCACGAGGGCCACGGTGGGGGAGATGCCGGGGAGCACAAGGTGGACGGCGAGGCCAATGGCGGCCCCTATGAACAGCAGGGGAAAGGCCGCGCCGCCCTTCCAGCCCGAGGCCAGGCACAGGCACAGAGCGAGAATCTTGAGGCCAGCCACGCCAAGAAGGGCCCACGGCCCCACGTCGGCGGCAAACTGAGCAAGATCCTGCAGCTCGTGGTGCCCGGAGAAACGCAGGATGGGCCACGCAGAAGCGAGGAGCGCGAAGAGAGAGGTGCCGAGGAGGATCTGAACGCTGGCGCCGCCGATTCGGCTGAGCGCGGCCTGCACGAGCGGCAAGAGCGCGGTGAAGGCGAGCCCCGCGAGCGCGCCCAGCAGCGCGGGAAGCGTGGCCGCAAGGATGTCGGTAGCGCGGCCGCTCGGCGTCACCTCGGGCAGGGGGAGTCGCAGGCCGTGACCCGGAAGGATCACTCCCGCCGTCGCGGCAAACCCGATGAGGCCCGCGAGCCCCGCGAGGAAGAGCTGCCACCGGGGCGTGGCCTCGGCCTCGTCGGCCGCCACCGCCCCGCCCGGGGGCGAGCCGTAGAGCCCGCCGAGGGCCCCGGCCGTGCCGATGTCGGACAGCAGGCGCGCCTCGGCGCGGGAGCGTGCCAGGCGATAGCTCACGAGGGCGCCCAGCTGGCCGACGACGGCGATGATGCCCGCCTCGGGCCCGATCGCGCCACCGAAGCCGACGGCGACGATGGCGGAGGCGGCGGTGATGAGCGCGGCTGAGCGGTAGGTGCCCAGCTGGTCTCGGGTCTCGGCGATCTGTTCGCCGAGGCTCTCGTCAACGCTCGTGCGGCGAGAGAGATGGTGAAGCAGGACCAGGAGAACGCCGCCGACCATGATCGTGAGAAACGTGGACCACCAGGCACCTGAGTGTGACCACAGCACAGCGGAGAGCGCCTGCATGAGCCACAGCACGAGGGCGGTGAGCGCGCCCGCGGCGGCGCCCAGAGTGATGGCAAGCAGCGGGATACGCGCGGCGGCGACCGTCCTGGTGGGGGTAACCGGGGTTGCGGGAGGGGTGTTTGCTGGGGGCATGGGGCCTCGCTGCGTCATGGGTGAGGTGGGGTTAAGGGTGTGATTCAGTCACGGCCGCGATGGGGGAGCGCGGGGGTGATGCTCGCCAGTGTAGTGCGGGCGAAAGGCTCCGTGTGGTCTTCCTCCCACGAGGGGGAGCCGGGGCGTGCGCGAGCAAGGATCCAGGGTGTACAAATGTACGCGTACAAATGTCCACCACGTAAAAGGGGAGTCATGACCGCCTCATCCACTCGCGCCGAACAGACGCGTGCCGCCATCATCGCCGCGGCCGCCGAACTGGTCGTGGAGAACGGGCCCTCGGCGCTCACCCACCGCACCATCGCCGCGCGCGCGGGAGTCTCCGTCGGCTCCACCACCAAGTACTTCGCCTCGATTGAGGACCTGCGGCGCGCCGCCCTCGACGATTGCGCCCGGCACATCCACGCCGACGTCGACCAGCTCGCCGCTGCCCTGCGCGAGAGCGAAGACCACGCGGCCACCGTCGCCGCGTACATGAGCGCCTACCTCGAGGATCCGCACCTCGTCGCGCTCGAAATGTCGCTCATCGCTGCCGGGGCAGGGAGCCCCGGCACGGAGATGGTGGCGCTCGCGGCCGCCTGGAACGATGCGTTCATCGACCGCGTGGGCCCCCTCATCGGCCCCCACGCCGCCGAAGCCATCGCCATGTATATCGACGGCGCCACCATCTCGACCGCCCTGAACTCGACCGCGCTAAACCGCGCGCCGCTCAGCCCCGAGCACACCGAACGGGCGATCCGCGCGCTCCTCGCCGCCTTCGGCGAACCCGCGCCCGCCACACCGCCTACTACCACGGCACCCACCACCACGATGGATACTCAGGAGGATCCCCGGTGACCACCGATCTCACACCCGCCACACCCACCCAGAGCGCGGGTGGCACCATCCGCTCCGGCGGCCCACTCTCGAAGCGTCGCCGCTGGGCCGCGACCGCCGTGCTCAGCGCGAGCCTGCTCGTGCTGACCATGGACATGACGATCCTCAACATCGCGCTGCCCGAGATGGCCGCCGAACTGCGTCCCACGTCCGCCCAGCAGCTCTGGATTGTGGACATCTACTCGCTCGTGCTCGCGGGCCTGCTCATTCCGTGGGCCGCGCTCGCCGACCGCGTGGGACGCCGACGCCTCCTCGTCACCGGCTACGCGATCTTCGCGCTCGCCTCCCTGCTCGTACTTGTGGCCGACAGCGCCGAAGCGGTCATCGCGATCCGCGCCCTGCTCGGCATCGGCGGCGCCATGATCATGCCGAACACGCTCTCCCTCATCCGGATCATCTTCACCAACCCGCGCGAGCGGGCCACCGCCCTCAGCATCTGGGCGGCGGTTTCCGGGCTCGGTGCGGCCGTCGGCCCCCTCGTGGGCGGCCTGCTCTTGCAGTACTTCGACTGGCACGCGGCCTTCCTCGTCAACATTCCGCTCATGGTGGCCGCGATCATCGGCGCCGTCCTCTTCGTGCCGGAATCGCGCGTGAAGAACCCCGGACGCTGGGACGTGCTCGGCGCCGCCCTCGCCCTGGTCGGCATGGTCGCCCTCGTGTGGTCGATCAAGACGTTCGGCAAGGAGGCGTCGCTCGCGGTGCCCGAGGCGTGGCTCGCGTTCGGGCTCGCGGCCGTCACGCTCGGCTGGTTCGTGCGCCGCAGCCTCACCTCGTCTGCCCCGCTCGTGGACCTGCGCCTGTTTTCCTCGCGCACCCTGAGCGCCGGGATCGTGGCGGCGCTCGGCTCGACCTTCTCGATGATCGCCGCGCTCCTGCTCCTTGCCCAGTGGCTGCAGCTCGTGGAAGGGGCAACCCCGATTGAGGCGGGCATCAAGCTCATGCCCATCGCCGCCGCGGGGGCGCTCGCGAGCCTCGCCGCACCGCCGCTCGCGGCCCGCTTCAGCCCGCGCGGGGTCCTCGCCGGGGCGCTCGCCGTCGCGGGTGCGGGCCTCGCCTCCATCGCGCTCGGCGGCGATCAGCTCAGCTACCCGCTCGTCGCCTTCGCGCTCACGCTCGTGGGTGCGGGTACGGGAGCCCTCGCCATCGCCTCCGCGATGATCATGCTCGGCTCGCCCGAGGACAAGGCGGGCAACGCGGGCGCCCTCGAGGAGACGAGCTACGAACTGGGCGCGGTGCTCGGCGTCGCGATCCTCGGCTCCATCTCCGCCCTCGTGTATCGCCTGGACCTGCGCGCCTCGGACGCCTACGCGGCGCTCAGCGGGGCCGACGCGGGACTCGCCGCCGGGGCCGAGGAATCGCTCGGGGCGGCGGTCGCCATCGCGGAGGCGTCCTCCTCGCCGCAGTTCGCCGCGGCGGCTGCCGAATCGTTCACCGACTCTCTCCAGGTGGCCGGGGTGATCGGCGGCGCCATCATGCTCGTGGTGGCCCTCGCCGTCTTCCTCACTGTGCCGCGCGGCACCACGTTGGAGGGCGCCGCCCACTGATCGGGGTGCTCGACGTGAAGGAAATGTGGGGGTATGTCCGTTCTTCGTGAACATTCGGCCGTGCCCCTGCCGAATCCGGGCAGACTCGGGCACAATGGAGGTATGAACGAACAGCAGCACGGAAAGAACCTTCAGAATCTCGACGCCCTTGCCGCCAAGGGCTTCACCGCCGGCGATCCGCTGAGCATCGACGTCTTCTTCACCTCGGAATCCGAGGACGCGGCGAACGCCATCGCGGCCACGCTCGAAAAGACCGACTGGAACCCCCGCATCTCCACCTTCAGCCGCGGCATCTTCACGAAGACCACCATGTTCGCCGTGGAAGGCGGGAAGCGATTCGACTCGGTGACCCCCGAGCTCGTGGACCGAGTGACCTTCGGCTTCCTCACGCTCGCGGCCGAACACGACGCCGAATTTGACGGCTGGGGCGCGGCGCTGGATTCCTAAGAAACCACCGCGAACCCATGAGCATCACCCTCCGGGACCTGGGGCCAGACGACTGGCCCCAGGTCCATTCCATTTATGCCGACGGCATCGCGGGTGGCAACGCGAGCTTCGCGAGTGCTCCCCCTAGCTGGGCGCAGTTCGATGCCTCGAAGCGGCCCGACCTGCGCTTCGTGGCCGTCGACGAAGCCGCGGGGGATCCGGCCCCGATCCTCGGCTGGATCGCGTGCAGCCCCATCTCCGACTGGGCCGTCTTCGGCGGGGTCGTGGAAATCTCCCTCTACGTCTCCGAGCGCGCACGCGGCCGCGGCGTGGGCAGCGCCCTGCTCGCCCACCTCATCGAGCGCAGCGAAGCCACGGGCGTGTGGAGCCTCACCGCCCGTATCTTTCCCGAAAACGACGGCTCGATTCGCCTCCACGAACGCCACGGATTCCGCCTGGTGGGGATCCACCGCCACATGGGGTACATGGAGCACGGTCCGTATCGGGGCTGGCGCGACAACGCGCTGTTGGAACGCCGCAGCACGCGGGCGGGTATCAGGGTACCCGGCGCATGAGCCGTCGGCCCCGCCGAGATCGAACGCTCCGGGATCGAGCACTCGGGGACCGCGTGATCGTGGATCGTGTGCTCGGGCATCCCGAGGCAGTCGGGGTGTCCCGACACGGCGGTAGACTGGCCAGGCACCCCGACGCCCCGTCCACCGTTGAGAAGAGAGAGCCCGTGACCCAGGCCTACCACGCAGATTCCGCCGACCTCGTGACCAAGGAGGTTCTCACGTGGGATCTCTTCGGGACGGCGAGCCGCGAGCTTGCCCAGCAGATCGCCGATTCGAGCTACAACCCCGAAATCGTCATCGCGGTGGCGCGCGGCGGACTGCTCCCCGCCGGGTCCCTCGCCTACGCGCTGGGCCTCAAGCTGGCCGACGCGATCAACGTCGAGTTCTACACCGACGTTCACGAAACGCTTCCCGACCCGGTGCTGCTCGAACCGCTGCTGGATGTCAACGCGATCCGCGGCAAGCGCCTGCTCGTGGTCGATGATGTGGCCGATTCCGGCCGCACGCTCGCCCTCGTGCTCGAGATCCTCGAAGCCCAGGGCGCCGAGGCCCGCTCGGCGGTGCTGTACGCGAAGTCCGCCTCCGTCGTGGACCCCGACTACGTGTGGAAGCGCACCGACGAATGGATCGTCTTCCCGTGGTCGGCCGAACCTCCCGTGACGCCCGCCTCCTAAGAACGAACAGAGGAGGGGCCGACGATCCTCGCGGACGTCGGCCCCTTCTTCATGCGCACGAAGCTGCGCGAGCGCTCAGTGGTGCTTGCCCCACGGGGTCAGCGACCACGCGCCCATGATGAGCGTGCCCCAGATGAGCCCGAGGATGAGCGAGCACAGGGTGTTGACGCACCACGCGAGGAGCGGACCCACCGTGGCCACGTGGTGAATCGGGTCCTCGAGCGCGTGTACGAGGGCGTAGGGGGCGTGGAATCCGAGTTCGTCGGCGCCCACGAGCATGATGTGCCCGCCCACCCACAGCATCGCAAACATGCCCACGTAGCTGATGACGGTCATGACCGTCGGCATAGCCTGCACGAGCGCGTAGCCGAAACGCTGGGAGCGCGGGGATCCCTTCTTCGTCATCGCGAGCCCGATGTCGTCCATCTTCACGAGCAGGCCCACCGCCCCGTACACCACGGCCGTGATGAGCACGGCCACCACGACGAGGATGAGGGCACGGTTCACGAGCGGCTCGCTCGCGACCTCGTTGAGGGAGATAACCATGATCTCCGCGCTGAGAATGAAGTCCGTGCGCACCGCGCCCGAGACGACGCGCTTTTCCGCGTCGGGCCCCTGCACGAGCGCGGGCTCCGTATCGTCCTTCTTCGCCCCGCGCACGAGCTCCCAGATCTTGTGGGCACCCTCGAAGCACAGGTAGGTGCCGCCGAGCATGAGCAGGGGCGTGAGCAGCCACGGCACGAACTGACTGAGCAGGAGCGCGAACACGATGATGATCGCCTTGTTGACCAGCGATCCCTTCGCGATCTTCCAGATGATCGGCAGTTCTCGATTCGGCTTCACGCCCTGCACGTACTGCGGGGTGACGGCGGCATCGTCTACGACCACGCCCGCGGCCTTCGCGCTCGCCTTCATCGACGCGGCCGCAATATCGTCAGCGTTCGCCGCGGCCAGGCGCGCGAGCGCCGCAACATCATCGAGCAGGGCGGCGAGTCCACCGGCCATCACGTCACCTCATCAGTCCAAGGAACCCGCAGCGGCGTGAGGCACGAGCGGGGCACGCGGGGCGAGGCGCGGCCGCACAGGCCGCAGACGCCCTCGCTCAGCACATCATAGGCGCCCCGAAACATTGCCTTTCACTCTGGCCGCGGCACGAGGGCGGTGATAGTCGCCACCGCCCATTGCCGAAACTCCCAGGCGCTTCCTAGAGTGGTGAGGCTCCCGGGGACGTGCATCCCGCGAGCCTAGCCGGGCGCTCGCGCCCGCTACCGTTCGTTTGTTGAAGGAGACCGCCTGTGTCGGCCGTCCCCCCGAGCATCACCGGCTCCATCCCCGTCGTCTCCGCCGACCCGGAGAAAAGCCTCCCCGATCCGGCCTCGCTCAGCGCCCCGGAGCCAGAAAAGTCGAAGTGGGTGGCCGTCGTGGCCCTCGCCCTCGGCATCTTCACCCTCGTCACGGTTGAAGAACTCCCGATCGGCGTGCTCACCCTCATGAGCGACGATCTGGGCGTCAGCCGCGGCACCATCGGCCTCGCCGTGACCCTGCCCGGTGTCCTCGCCGGCATCGTCGCGATCCTCGTGCCCGCCGTGACCCGGGCGCTCAACCGCAAGACCGTGCTCATGTGGGCGCTCGCCGCCGTCGTCGTCTCGTGCGCGATCTCCGCGCTCGCCCCCAGTTTCGAGATCCTCCTCGCCTCCCGCATCTTTACCGGCGTGGCCATCGGCATGTACTGGCCGGTGCTGCCCCTGCTCGCGACCGCGCAGGTGCGCGCGAGCGACCGCACCACCGCCCTCACCATCGCCTACGCGGGCGTCGGCAGCGCCCTCGTGCTCGGCCTGCCGCTCGCCACCTGGCTCGGCTCCCTCGTCGGCTGGCGCGGCTCCTTCGCCGCCACCGGCGCCCTCGCACTCGTCACCGGTATCGTCGCTCTGATCCTCGTGACCCCGGTCCGCTCCCTCGCGGTCGAAACGATCCGTTCGACCCTCGGCGCCGCCAAGATCCGCGGCGTCCGCTACGCGTTCACGCTGACCCTCATCATCATCACCGCCCAGTTCATCTCCTACAGCTACGTCAGCCCGATCCTTCAAGACCTCGGCGGCGTGCCCGTCGAGCAGGTCAGCGCCTACCTGCTCGCCTACGGCGTGCTCGGTATCGTCGGCAACTTCGCGGCAGGCCCGCTCATCAAGCGCTCCGCGTCTTTCGCCGTCCTCGTCCTCGCGGTCGGCACCTCGCTCGGCCTCGTGCTCGTGGGCGTCGCCATGCACTCCCCGCTCAGCGCCCTCATCATCGTGTGCATCTGGGGCCTGTTCGGCGGCATGGCGTCCGTCTCCATTCAGGCGATGGTCAACGCCGAATCGGGCGACCGCATGGAGGCGGGCACTGCGCTGAACTCCGCCGCCTACAACATCTCGATCGGCGGCGGCGCGATCATCGGCGGCCTCATCGTCGACTCCGCGGGCCTGCACGCCGCCATTGCCGTGTCCGCGGCAGCGATGCTCGTCTCCGTGCTCATCATCGCCCGCTTCATCCTCCTGCAGCACCGCCGCTCCTCGCTCGGGTGACGGCTGAGGGCCGAGGTCACGGGATTGGGGCGGGAGCAGGGACCAGTGTCGGGCCCTCCCGGTCCCGATGTCAGGCTCCGGGGAAAGCCCAGGTGCGCTCCGTACCCTGACAGGGCCCGGAGCACGAGGCACCCGCTCCGGCATCACCCCACCGGAAAGAGGATCACCCCATGACCACCATCACCGTGCACGGCGACACCGTCACCCTCAGCGGCTCCCTTCCCGCCGTCGGACAGTCCCTGCCGTCCGTCACCGTCACCACGAACGACCTCGACGACGTGGCCCTTGCCGACCTCGCGGGCTCGCGCCTGGTGCTCAACATCTTCCCGTCGGTCGATACGGGCGTGTGCGCCTCCCAGCTGCGGGCGTTCAACAAGGCCGCCGCGGGGCTCGACAACACCACCGTGATCGGCGTGTCCAAGGATCTCCCCTTCGCGCAGGCCCGCTTCTGCGGCGCCGAAGGCATCGAGAACGTCGCCACCTACTCGGCGTTCCGCTCCGACTTCGGCGACGCCTTCGGGGTCACCATGACCGACGGGCCGCTGCGCGGCCTCCTCGCGCGCGCCGTGATCGTGACAGACGCCGACGGCCGCGTGGTCTATTCCGAGCTCGTGCCCGAGGTGGGCCAGGAGCCCGATTACGAGGCGGCGCTCGCGGCGCTGGACGCCTGAGAGTTGCCGGCATGACCCGCGAGGGCAGGCCCGCGCGATGACGGACGTGAGCAGCCAGAATCCCGAGGCCGTCCTCCACATCGCGTGCGTGCGCAGCTACGACGTGCGTGACGTGAACGAGGGAGCGGGCCACTACCGCGCCCTCGTGGATGCCCTGTGGCCCCGCGGGGTCGCGAAGAAGGATCTCGATTTCGACGAGTGGGCCAAAGACGTGGCGCCGAGCGCCGACCTGCGCGAAGACTTCCACCACGGGCGCCTCAGCTTTGCCGATTTCGCCGCGCGGTATCGCGAGGAGCTCGCTGCCCACGGCCGCGCCGAAGCGCTCGCCGAGCGTGCCCGGGCCGCCGGAGCCCGCACGCTCGACCTCCTGTATTCCGCGCGGGACACGGAGCACAACAACGCCGTGGTCCTTTGCGACTACCTCCTCGCATGCGAAGGGGCGCCGGCCTGAATGGCGCGGCGCCCCTTCGTGCGGGCGATCAGGTGCGGGTGATCAGAGGGCGTCGATCACCGCGTTGAACGTCGCCGACGGGCGCATGACCCGCGCGATCTTCTGCGCATCCGGGCGGTAGTAGCCGCCGATGTCGGCAGGGGTGCCCTGCACCGCGAGCAGTTCGGCCTCGATAGCCTCCCGGTTCTCCTCGAGCGCCGCCGCGACGGGCGCGAACACGCTCGCCAGGTGCTCATCCTCGCTCTGGCCCGCCAGCTCATTCGCCCAGTACAAGGCGAGGAAGAAGTGCGACCCGCGGTTGTCCACGGTGCCGAGCCGCCGCTGCGGCGACTTCCCCTCGTTCAGCAGGGTTTCCGTGGCGCGGTCGAGCGCATCGGCCAGCACCCGGGCGCTGTCGTTGCCGTCCGCGCGGGCCAGGTGGCGCAGGGACTCGGCGAGCGCCAAGAACTCCCCGAGCGAATCCCAGCGCAGGTAGTTCTCTTTCACGAGCTGCTGCACGTGCTTCGGGGCGCTGCCGCCCGCACCGGTCTCGAATAGACCGCCGCCCGCCATGAGCGGGACCACCGAGAGCATCTTGGCGCTCGTGCCGAGCTCCATGATCGGGAAGAGGTCCGTGAGGTAGTCGCGCAGCACGTTGCCCGTCACCGAGATGGTGTCCTCACCGCGGCGCACGCGCTCGAGCGTGGCCTTCGTGGCCTCGACCGGGGAGAGGATCGACAGTTCGAGGCCGTCGGTGTCCTCGGTCGCGAGCGTGTCCTCGACCTGCTGGATGATCGCGCGGTCGTGGGCGCGCGTGGTGTCCAGCCAGAAGATGGCCGGGGTGTCGCTCAGGCGCGCGCGCCGCACGGCCAGGCGCACCCAGTCCTCGATCGGTGCCTTCTTCGTCTGGCACGCGCGGAAAATATCGCCCGCCTCAACCACGTGGGAGGCGAGCACCGCGCCGGAATCCGCGTCCCGGATCTCGATCCGGCCATCGGCAGGTGCCTCGAACGTCTTGTCGTGGCTGCCGTATTCTTCTGCCTTTTGCGCCATGAGGCCCACGTTCGGCACGCTGCCCATCGTGGTGGGATCGAACGCGCCGTGGGCGCGGCAATCGTCGATCACCACCTGGTAGATGCCCGCGTAGGAACTGTCGGGGATCACGGCGAGGGTGTCGTGCTCGGCGCCGTCGGGCCCCCACATGTGGCCCGAGGTGCGGATCATCGCGGGCATCGAGGCATCCACGATGACATCCGAGGGCACGTGGAGGTTCGTGATGCCCGCGTCGGAGTTCACCATCGCGAGCTGCGGCCCCTCGCTCAGGCGTTCTGCCACCTGCGCGCGGATCGAGTCCGCGATGGGCGCGTCCAGGGCATCGAGCCCCGTGAGGATCGCGCCAAGCCCGTTGTTCGGATCCAGGCCCGCGGCGCGCAGCTGCTCGCCGTGCTCGGCGAACACCTGCGGGAAGAATGCCCGCACGGCGTGCCCGAAGATGATCGGATCGCTCACCTTCATCATGGTGGCCTTGAGGTGCAGGGACAGCAGGACGCCGCGCTCCTTCGCCTCGGCGATCTGGGCGGTCAAAAATGCTCGCAGGGCGGCCGCGCTCATCACGGTCGAATCGACGATCTCCCCGGCGATGACCGGCAGGGACTCCTTGAGCACGGTCGAGGTCCCGGCCTCGTCCACGTGCACGATCTGGAGCGTGGTGGGGGAGGGGACGGTGAAGCTCTGCTCGTTGCTGCGGAAGTCGCCGCCATCCATCGTGGCCACGTCGGTGCGCGAATCGCTGCTCCACGCGCCCATGCTGTGCGGGTGTTTCTTCGCGAAGTTTTTGACGGCCCGCGGGGCGCGGCGGTCCGAGTTGCCCTCGCGCAGCACGGGGTTCACCGCGGAACCCTTCACGGCGTCGTAGCGGGCGCGCACATCCCTCTCCTCGGCAGTCTCCGGGGATTCGGGATAGTCGGGCACGGCAAAGCCCTGGGCCTGCAACTCCGCGATTGTGGCCGTCAGCTGGGGAACCGAGGCGGAAATGTTCGGCAGTTTGATGATGTTGGCCTCGGGCTCGGTGGCGAGCGCGCCGAGTTCGGCGAGGGCGTCCTCCGTGCGCTGATCCTCGGGCAGGTCAGCGGAGAAGGCGGCGAGGATGCGCCCGGCCAGCGAGATGTCGCGGGTGCTCACGGCCACCTGGGCCTTCTTGGCGAAGCCTTCCACGATGGGTAGGAAGGACGCCGTGGCAAGCATCGGTGCTTCGTCGGTGATCGTGTACATGATGCGGGACATGGTGCTGTGGGGCTCCCTCACGGTCGGAACAAAAGTATCTTGGAGTCAAGATAAGTGTCCCTCGAAAGATACCAGCCACGGGTGTGGTTTAGCCGAGTGCCCAGAGGCTGATCCCCATCACGAGACCGCCCGCCACGAGCCATAGCGCCGCGAGCCGCCACCCCTGCAGGCGGACGGCGAGCGGCAGCAGCGCGTGCACGCTGATCGTGATCATGATGCCCGCCACGGCCGCGTTGACGAGCGCGAGTTCGTGCAGCAGATCGGCCGCCCCGAGCAGCCCGTACAGGCCCAGCGCGCCGAGCGGTTCGGCCATGCCCGCGGCCGTGGCCGCCGCCATCGCCTTCGCGCGGGAGCGGGTTGCGTGATAGATCGGCACCGCCACGGCGAGCCCCTCGGGGACGTTGTGGATGGCAATGGCCGCCACGATCGGCAGGGCGAGTACGGGATCCTCGAGCGCGCTCACGAATGTCACGAATCCCTCGGGGGCGTTGTGGGCGGCCAGCACGACGGCCGCGAGGATCCCCGTCTTGGCCACGTGGGAGCGGTGCGGCACCGCGGCACTGCCGATGAGCGGCGAATCGGCACTGGGCTCCGTGACCGCCGTGGCCGCGAGCGCCCGCCTGCGCGAGCGCCGACGAATTGCCCACGAGGCCAGGGCGTCGGCCCCGAGTACGAGCGCCGCGCCCGAGGCCGCCGCGAGGACGGGCCCGACGAGGCCCGCGTCCTGGATCGCGGCGGGCAGCACCTCGAGCCCGGAGACCGTGAGCATGACCCCCGCGGCCAGCGCGAGCGCCGCCGCGAGCACGCGCGGATTATTGCCGCGGCCCACGATCCCGAGCGCGCCACCGAGCGCCGTCGCGAGGCCCGCAACGAGCGTGAGGGTGAGGGCCGCGATCACGCGCGCCCCACCCGGGCCGGATCAGCCAAACAGCACTCGCACTTCATCCCACCGCGACTCGGGCACCTTCTTGACGCTGTCGATGGCCTCGGTGAGCGGCACATTGACGATGTCTGTACCGCGCAGCGACACCATGCGGCCAAACCCGCCCTGGTGGATGAGGTCGATGGCTGCGAGGCCGAAACGGGTGGCGAGGATGCGGTCGTAGGCCGTCGGTTCGCCGCCGCGCTGAATGTGGCCGAGCACGGTCGCGCGGGTCTCGATGCCCGTGGCCTTCTCGATGTACGGCGCGAGGCGCTGGGCCACGCCGCCGAGGCGCGGGCGGCCGAACTCGTCCATCTCGTAGTCCATGAAGTCCGCCGGGGCATCCTTCGGGATGTAGCCCTCGGCCACGACGACAAGCGGGGAGCGGCGGCGCGAGCGGGCGGCGCGCTGCGCCACGTAGTCGCAGATCTCGTCGATGGTCAGCGGGTATTCGGGGATGCAGATGACGTGCGCGCCCGCCGCGATTCCCGAATGCAGGGCGATCCACCCCACGCTGCGGCCCATCACTTCAGCGACCATGCACCGATGGTGGCTGTTGCCGGTCATGCGCAGGCGGTCCAGGTTCTCCGTGGCCACCTCGACCGCGGTGTTGAAACCGAACGTATAGTCCGTGGCATCCAGGTCGTTGTCCACGGTTTTTGGCACGCCCACCACCGGAATGCCCGCCTCGTACAGGCGATTCGCGGTGAACAGCGTGCCGTCGCCGCCGATGGCGATAAGGGCATCGACATCGTGGTCCTGCATGACGTCGCGCACGCGTTCGGCCCCACCGCCGTCGGCGTGGAAGGGGTTCACCCGGGAGGTGCCGAGGATGGTGCCGCCCTGACGGCCGATCCCGCGCACGAGGCGGCGGGGGATCGGGATGAACTCGTTATCGCGCACACCCTTCCAGCCGTCCAGGTAGCCCACGAATTCGTCTTCGTACGTGCCGTCGCCCTTGAGCACCGCCCCGCGGATCACCGCGTTCAGGCCCGGGCAGTCGCCGCCAGAGGTGAGGATTCCAACCTTCATGTCACATCACTTTCGATTGCGTGGGTGCGTCCCGCGGGGCGCGATGCAGAGCAGGGGCCGACGGGGATCGCCCGCCGACGGGGTGGGCAGGGTCAGCGGCGGTGGGCGCGGTAGTACTCGATGAGCTGGGTCGTGGAGGGATCCTCGCCCGCGAGGGCGGAGGCGTCACCGGCAACGGCGGGCTCGAGCTTCTTCGCCAGCTGCTTGCCGAGCTCGACGCCCCACTGGTCGAAGCTGTTGATGCCCCACACGGCGCCCTGAACGAACGTGATGTGTTCGTACAGGGAGATGAGCTGGCCGAGCACGTGGGCGGTCAGTTCGGGCGCCATGATCGAGGTGGTGGGCCGGTCGCCCTCGAACACGCGGGCGGCCACGAGGGCGCCGGTCGTGCCTTCGGCGATGACTTCCTCGGCGGTCTTACCGAACGCGAGGGCCTTCGTCTGGGCGAAGAAGTTCGCGAGGAACAGTTCGTGCACGTCCACCTCGCCGTCCTTGAGCGCGTACGTGGGGTTCGCGAAGGCGATAAAGTCCGCCGGGATGAGGCGCGTGCCCTGGTGGATGAGCTGGTAGAAGGCGTGCTGGCCGTTCGTGCCGGGCTCGCCCCAGAAGATCTCGCCGGTATCCGTGGTGACGGGGGTGCCGTCGTAGCGCACCGACTTCCCGTTGGATTCCATCGTGAGCTGCTGGAGGTAGGCGGGGAAGCGGTGCAGGAACTGGCTGTAGGGCAGGACCGCATGGGTCTCGGCGCCGAGGAAGTTCACGTTCCACACGTTGAGCAGGCCCATGATGAGCGGAACGTTCGCCTCGGGCTCCGCGGTGCGGAAGTGTTCGTCCATCGTGTGAAAACCGGCCAGGAGCTCGGCGAAGACCTCGGGGCCGAGCGCGACGGCGAGCGCGGTGCCGATCGACGAATCGACCGAGTAGCGCCCGCCCACCCAGTTCCAGAACCCGAACGCGTTGTCCGGATCGATCCCGAATTCGGCCACCTTGTCGAGCGCCGTGGACACCGCGACGAAGTGCTTCGCCACGGCTTCGGCATCCTCGGACTCACTGAGGCCCGCGGCGTGCAACCCTTCGAGCAGCCAGGCGCGCACGAGGCGCGCGTTCGTGATGGTCTCCAGGGTCGTGAAGGTCTTCGAGGCGACGATGACGAGCGTGGTCTCGGGATCGAGGTCGCGCACCGTTTCGCCCACGTCGGTGGGATCGATGTTGGAGATGAACCGCGCCTCGATGCCCGCGTCCGCGAGCGGCCGCAGGGCCTCGTAGATCATGACGGGGCCCAGGTCCGAACCGCCGATGCCGATGTTGACCACGGTCGTGATCTTCTTGCCGGTGACGCCGCGCCACTGGCCGCTGCGCACCTTGGTCGCGAAGTCGTAGACGCGGCCCAGCACCTCGTGCACGTCCTCATCGACATTCTGCCCATCGACCACGAGCGGGCTCTCCTGACCGGCGGGGCGGCGCAGGGCCGTGTGGAGCACGGCGCGATCCTCCGTGGTGTTGATGTGCGCCCCGGCAAACATGGCATCGCGGCGCTCCAGCACGCCGGTCTGACGCGCCAGATCCAGCAGGTGCGTCACGGTCTCCTCATCGATGAGGTTCTTCGAGAGATCCACGAACAGATCGCCCGCCGTGTAGCTCAGCGCCGCGGCGCGGCCGGGGTGCGCGTCGAACATCTCGCGCAGCGTGTGGCCAAGGGTCGCGTCGTGAGACTCGAGGGCCGACCACGCCTCGGTGGTCGTGGGATCGATCGGGCCCGGGGCAGTGGTGACATCCTCATGTGCAGTCATGCCTCTATTGTGGCGTGCTTTCCTGCGCGCGGCCACGCCAACCGTCCCTCGCGAGACGCCCCCGCGTGAACCGTCGGCCCCCAAGCCCCGGGGCGCGCGCCCTCACCTCCCGTTCCCGTCGCCAGCGGGCAGTCGCCACTCTCACACCCCGCGGCCCGCCCTCAGCTGGGGCGCCGCGATACAGTGTTCTGCGGCGCGCTTTTGGCACGTCCGCGTGCCGCGCCCGGCGGCGGCACAGCACATGACACGTACCGCCACAGTGAGGCCCCATTCTTATGACCATCCAGCACCGCACCGACCTGCGCAACGTCGCGATTGTTGCCCACGTTGACCACGGCAAGACCACCCTCGTGGATGCCATGCTCCGCCAGGGCGGCGCCTTCGGTGAACGCGACAAGGTAGACGAGCGGGTCATGGACTCGGGCGATCTGGAGCGCGAAAAGGGCATCACGATCCTCGCGAAGAACACCGCCATCCGGTACACGGGGCCGACGGCTGCCCAGATCGGCGAAACCGGCGGCATCACCATCAACGTGATCGATACCCCCGGCCACGCCGACTTCGGCGGCGAGGTCGAGCGCGGCCTGTCCATGGTCGATGGCGTCGTGCTGCTCGTGGACGCCTCCGAAGGCCCCCTTCCCCAGACGCGCTTCGTGCTGCGCAAGGCGCTCGCGGCGAAGCTGCCCGTCATCATCGTCGTGAACAAGGTGGATCGCCCCGACGCGCGGATCGACGAAGTGGTCAACGAAAGCACGGACCTGCTGCTGGGCCTTGCCGAAGATCTCGCGGACGAGGTTCCCGATATCGATGTGGACGCCCTGCTCGACGTGCCCGTGATCTACGCGTCCGGCAAGGCGGGGCGCGCGAGCGCGACGAAGCCGGCCGACGGCACGCTGCCGGACTCCGAGACCGTGGAGCCGCTGTTCAAGACAATCATCGAGACCATTCCCGCGCCCACCTATGACGACGAGATGCCGCTGCAGGCGCACGTGACGAACCTGGACGCCTCCCCGTTCCTGGGCCGCCTCGCGCTGCTGCGCATCTTCAACGGCGAACTGTCCAAGGGTCAGCAGGTGGCGTGGTGCACGCAGCACGGCACCACGAAGACCGTGAAGATCACCGAACTTCTCGAAACCAAGGGCCTCAGCCGCGAGCAGATGACCCGCGCGGCCCGCCCGGGCGACATCGTGGCCGTCGCCGGCATCCCCGAGATCATGATCGGCGAGACCCTCACCGATGTCGAGAACCCGCAGCCGCTCCCGCTCATCACGGTGGACGATCCCGCGATCTCCATGACGATCGGTATCAACACCTCGCCGATTGCGGGCAAGGTCAAGGGCCACAAGCTCACCGCCCGCCAGGTGAAGGACCGCCTCGATGCCGAACTCGTGGGCAACGTGTCGCTGCGCGTGCTGCCCACCCAGCGCCCCGACTCGTGGGAGGTGCAGGGCCGCGGTGAACTCGCGCTCGCGATCCTCGTGGAGCAGATGCGCCGCGAAGGCTTCGAGCTGACCGTCGGCAAGCCCCAGGTGCTCACGCGCGAGATCGACGGCGTGCTGAGCGAGCCCGTGGAACGCATGACCATCGACGTGCCCGAGGAATACCTGGGCACGGTCACGCAGCTCATGGCGAGCCGCAAGGGCCGCATGGAAACCATGAACAATCACGGCAGCGGCTGGGTGCGCATGGAGTTCATGGTGCCCGCGCGCGGCCTCATCGGCTTCAGGACCCGCTTCCTGACCGAGACGCGCGGCACGGGCATCGCCTCCTCGCTCGCCGAAGGCTACGAGCCGTGGATGGGCCCCATCGAGTTCCGCAGCACCGGCTCCCTCGTGGCCGACCGCCCCGGCTCCGTGACCCCGTTCGCGATGATCAACCTCCAGGAACGCGGCTCCTTCTTCGTGACTCCGACGAGCGAGGTCTACATGGGCCAGGTGGTGGGGGAGAACTCCCGCAACGAGGACATGGACGTGAACATCACGAAGGAAAAGAAGCTCACGAACATGCGCTCGGCCACCGCCGACGCGTTCGAGAACCTCGTGCCGCCGCGCAAACTCACCCTCGAAGAGTCGCTCGAGTTCGCGGCCGACGACGAGTGCGTGGAAGTGACCCCCGAGATCGTGCGCATCCGCAAGGTGCAGCTCGATCCGCAGGAGCGCGCCCGCTCCCGTTCGCGCGCGAAGGCCAAGTGAGTGCCGTGAGCCCCGCGCCCGAGCGGTCGTCGGCACGCTCGCGCGTCGTCGAAGTGGTTTCGGGGGCGGGCCTCGGCGTTCTCTCCGGCTTCGTGCTCGTCGGGGTGCACCGCATGAGCGTGAGCCTCGGCGGCGTTGAGCTGCCGTGGGGGCTCCTGTTCGGCGCCGTGTTCCAGATCGTCGGGTGCGTGCTGCTCATCGCCCTGAGCGGCCGCAAGCTCCCGCTCGCCGTGTTCGCGCTCGTGTTCGCGGCGATGTCGATGCTGTTCGCGGGCACGTCCGCGGGCGGCGGCGTGCTCATGCCGGGCGAGATCGCGGGCGTCGCGCAGTGGCAGGGATGGGCCGTGCAGATCATGGGCGTTCTGATCCCGTGCCTCGCGATTGCCCTCGTGTGGGCCCGGCAGATCCGCGCCCTCGCGCGCGGGCGCGGGCGGTAATGCTCGCGTACCCTCGCTGGACCCGGCCGCCGGGCCGGGTGACACAATAGATGCCAGAACTTCCCTCGTGTCCACCGGAAGGACTCACCCATGACCTACGTCATCGCCCTGCCGTGCGTTGATGTGAAGGACCGCGCTTGCGTCGACGAGTGCCCGGTCGACTGTATTTACGAAGGCGACCGCATGCTCTACATCCAGCCGGATGAGTGCGTGGATTGCGGCGCGTGCGAGCCCGTGTGCCCGGTCGAAGCGATCTACTACGAGGACGACCTGCCGGATCAGTGGTCCGAGTACTACCGCGCGAACGTCGAGTTCTTTGACGATCTGGGCAGCCCCGGCGGCGCCGCGAAGCTGGGCGCCCTGCCCACCGACCACGAGGTCGTCGCCGCGCTGCCCCCGCAGCCGAACCCGCTCGACGACTGATCTGCGCCACTACTGACCGGTGCCGCCCCTTCTGAGCAGGGCCGCCACACGCACGCGAGCGCGCCGTAGACTGGGCCGGTGACTTCTCGCCGCCCCCTCGCCGACCGCCTGCCCGACTTCCCGTGGGACTCCCTCGCCACCGCGAAACAGCGCGCGAGCGCGCACCCGGACGGCCTCGTCAACCTCTCCGTCGGCACCCCCGTCGATCCCACGCCCGCGCCCATCCAGCGCGCGCTCGCGGACGCGGCCGATGCCCACGGCTACCCCACGACCGTCGGCACCGATGAGCTGCGCGAGGCGCTCGTGGCGTTTGCCCGCGAGCACCGCGGCGCACCCGAGACCCTCGATACCAGCCACGTGCTGCCAACGGTGGGCTCCAAGGAACTCGTGGCCCACCTCCCGTTCCAGCTCGGGATCGGGCCCGGCGATGCCGTCGCCTTCCCCCATATCGCCTACCCCACGTACGAGATGGGGGCGCTGTTCGTGGGCGCCGATCCCGTGCCCGTGCACATCGCACGCATCGCCGAGGTGGGCGATGCGGCCTTCGCCGATCCGGGCGTGATCGCCCGCGTGCGCCTTCTGTGGCTGAACTCGCCCTCGAACCCCACGGGCGCGGTCCTCGGCGCCGACCAGATGGCCGCCGTCGTGGCGTGGGCGCGCGAGCGGGGCATCATCGTCGCGAGCGACGAGTGCTACGCCCTGCTGCCGTGGAGCGTTCGCGAGGTGCCGTCGATCCTCGAGCCCCGCGTCAACGGGGGGGACCTCACGGACCTCTTGTGCGTGTACTCGCTGTCCAAGCAGTCGAACCTCGCGGGCTACCGTGCGGCGTTCGTGGCCGGGTGCGCGCGCCTGATCGGCGAGCTGACCGCGATCCGCAAGCAGGCCGGGCTCATGCTGCCGGGACCCATCCAGCACGCGATGAGTGTCGCGCTCGGGCACATGGACGCCGTGGCTGATCAGCGCGAGGTCTATCGCGCCCGGCGCGCCCTGCTCGCGCCCGCGCTCGAGGCCGCGGGCGGCAGGATCGAGCAGTCGGACGCGGGGCTCTACCTGTGGACAACGTTCGGCGAGGACGGGGATCGCAGCGTCGAGTCTCTCGCGGACCTCGGGATCCTCGTGGCTCCCGGCCGGTTCTACGGCGAGGCCGGGCGCGCGCACGTGCGCGTGGCTCTCACGGAGTCCGACGAGCGGATCGCCGCCGCGGCCGCCCGCCTGCACGCCGCTCGCTGATCCCTCGCGCCCTCGATCACCACGGCGCCCCTCGACCGCCCCACCCCACCAGACCCGCTCGTCCCGCCGCCCTCGTGGCCGATCCTGCTTCCGGGTGTGACGGAGGCCATGATCGGCGGTGGCTCAGTGCCGTCGGCTACAGTGTTCCCCGGTGAGCGCACCACCCGGCCCCCGCGGGCCGCCGCGCCACCCGGCCACGCCCCGTTTTACTCGTGCCCGTCCCCGTGGATCGGGCCTGTTGAAAGGACAACGATGTCTGCACACCTCACCTACGGCGATCACGCCCTGGAGTTCCCCGTGGAGCAGGCGGTCGAGGGCAACCCCGGCATCAACATTGCGCCGCTGCGCAAGGAAACCGGCGCGGTCACCTACGACCCCGGCTTCATGAACACGGCGAGCACGAAGTCCGCGATCACCTACATCGACGGCGACAAGGGCATCCTGCGCCACCGCGGCTACCCCATCGAGCAGCTCGCGGAGCACTCCAGCTACCTCGAGGTGGCCTACCTGCTCATTCACGGCGAGCTGCCCACGAAGGGGCAGCTGGATCAGTTCGTGAACTCGGTTGAGCGGCGCACCCTGCTCGATGAGAACTTCAAGCGTTTCTTCGACGGCTTCCCGCGCGACGCGCACCCGATGGCGGTCCTGCAGGGCAGCGTGAGCGCGCTCAGCACCTTCTACCAGGACAATCTGGACCCCTACAATCCCGAGCACGTGCGCATTTCCACGGCGCGGCTCCTGGCCAAGATGCCCACGATGGCGGCCTACGCGTACCGGGTGGCCAACGGGCAGCCGCTCATGTACCCCGACAACTCGCTGAGCCTCGTGCAGAACTTCCTGCGGCTCATGTTCGCGTTCCCGGTGGAGGACTTCATCGCGGACCCGGTGATCGTGCGAGCCCTCGAACAGCTGCTCATCATCCACGCGGACCACGAACAGAACTGCTCCGCGACGGCCGTGCGGCTCGTCGGCTCCGCCCAGGCGGACCTTTTCACCTCGGTCTCCGCGGGCGTCGGCGCCCTCAGCGGCCCCGCGCACGGCGGCGCGAACGCCGCGGTCATGGAGATGCTGGACCACATTCGGGATGAGAACATCGACCCGCGCGTGTTCATGGAAAAGGTGAAGAACCGCGAGGACGGCATCCGCCTCATGGGCTTCGGCCACCGCGTGTATAAGAACTACGATCCGCGCGCCGTGTTCGTCAAGAAGATCGCCGATTCCGTGCTCGAGCGGCTCGGCGTGCACGACGAGCGCCTCGAACTGGCGATGCGGCTCGAAGAGATCGCCCTCAAGGACGATTACTTCATCGAGCGCAAGCTCTACCCGAACGTCGATTTCTACACGGGCATCATTTACAAGGCCATCGGGTTCCCGACGAAGATGTTCACCGTGCTGTTCGCCCTCGGGCGCCTGCCCGGCTGGATCGCCCAGTGGAACGAGATGATTCAGGATCCCGAGACGAAGATCGGCCGCCCGCGCCAGATCTACACGGGCGCCGAGCAGCGCGACTACGTGAGCCTCGCGGAGCGCACGGGAACCTCTGAGTTCCTGCTGCGGGACCTGCACGAAGAACTCAAGGCGCGCCGCGGCGAATAGGTCCCATTGGCCGACGGGTCCGGGGCAGTGCGTCCCGGCCCGCGTGCGCACGTGCCTACGGGGCCCCTCGCGGCTACTGCGTGCCCGCGAAGTAGATGACCACGACGTCGCTCTGGGCGTCGGCCCCGCCGGTCGCGTCGCCCGCCCACTGGGTCGCGTCGTTCGAGGCCTGGCGCGCACGATCCCACCGCTGCCCCTGGTAGTCCACGCCCACGATGTGGTGCTCGGCGGCTTGCGCCACGGCCCAGTTCGCGAGCGACCACCCCAGTTCGGGGGAGTCGTTCGCGGTGACGACGAGGGTGGTGGCACCGGCGCCCTCCGGCGCCCCTGCCCCGGCGGAGCCGAGCGCGGTCGATACGCGCCCGCTCTCGCTCAACCGGGCGTACTGGGAGGCGATGAGCGCCTGCACATCGGCCGGGTTGCCGGGGCCGCCCGCGGGCACCAGATCGCACTGGAGCTCGCCCGCGCTCTGCCCCGTGAGGGCGGAAGCGAATAGGCGGCCCTCCACTTCGTGATCCGCGTAGGCGTCGGGATAGGCGGAGCGCTGCACCTTCTGCGCCGCCACCGTGATCTCCATGTTCTCGTAGCCGTCGATCTTCTCGAGCGCCTCGTAGAACTTCGTGGAGGCGTACACGGGGTCCATGATCTCCTCGACGCTGCCCCAGCCCTGCGAGGGCCGCTGCTGGAAAAGGCCCACCGAGTCGCGGTCCCCGTAGTCGATGTTCTCGAGCTTGGATTCCTGATACGCGGTCGCGAGAGCGATCGAGGCGGCGCGCGGCGGCAGCTGGCGATCCACGCCGACGGCGCTGATGATCGCCGCGTTGCGGGTCTGCTCGGTCGAGTACGTGTGGGAGGTATCGAGCCCGCTGGCCGAACACGTGCCGGTGCGCAGCCCCGAATCGAACGCCGTGAGCGCGTAGTACGCCCCGCCCGCCACGAGCGCGAACGTCGCGATGAGGGCGAGCGGGATGAGGAACGCGGTCAGCCGCCGCGGCGCTGACGCGCGGTGAGGGTGGGCGCGGGCCATGAGACTCCTTGCGTGCGGGCGCTAGTTGGCGTGCAGGGCGCTATTGAGCTCCACCCGCTTCCCGGTGCGGGAAAGGGCCTCGACGGCGCCCGTGAGGGAATTGCGGCGGAACAGCAGGTTGTCCACACCGGACAGCTCGCGGGCCTTGACCGTGGTGCGCTCCTCGCCGCTGATGAGGGTGAGCTTCGTCCCGGCGGTGACGTAGAGGCCGGCCTCGACGATGCAGTCGTCGCCGAGCGCGATCCCCACGCCCGCCTCGGCGCCCACGAGCGATCGCTGGCCCACGCGCACGCGCTCGGTGCCGCCGCCGGACAGGGTGCCCATCGTGGAGGCGCCGCCGCCGATGTCGGAGCCGTCCTCGACCACGACACCCTGGGAGATGCGGCCCTCGACCATGGACGTGCCGAGCGTGCCCGCGTTGAAGTTGACGAAGCCTTCGTGCATGACTGTGGTGCCGTCGGCCAGGTGGGCGCCGAGCCGCAGCCGGTCCCCGTCGCCGATCCGCACGCCGCGCGGCACCACGTAGTCCACCATGCGCGGGAACTTGTCCACGCTGAACACGGTGGGGCGGCGGCCCGCGGCGATGAGCGCGAGGCGGGTGTCCTCGAAGCCATCGACCGCGCACGGCCCCTCGGAGGTCCACACGACGTTCGTGAGCGCGCCGAAGAGCCCGTCGAGGTTCTGCCCGTTCGGTGCCACGAGGCGGTGCGAGAGCAGGTGCAGGCGCAGGTAGGCATCGGAGGCGTCGGCGGGGGCGTCGGCGAGCGCGATCTCGCGCACCACGACCTTCTGCGTCGTGCCGCGGGCCTCGTCGGTGAACGCGGCGGCCTCCAGCCGGGCGTGCAGGGGATCGGAGGCGGCGTCCGTCGGCGCTTCACCGAGCGCGGGCGCGGGGTACCAGGTGTCCAGGGTGGAGCCGTCGGCGGCGAGGGTGGCCAGGCCGATGCCCCAGGCGTGGGTGTTCTCAGTCATGCGCTCACCCTAGCGAGGAAGCCTTGGGGAATCCGCCGTCCCAGGGGGCGGGTAGCGCGGGTGTGAGCGATGCCGCGCGGGCGAGGCGGCGCGAAGGGCCGACGGGAATGCACGCGGGGGAGCCCCGACGGGCAGGTGATCCCGGCCTGTGCTCGGGCGCGTTTCCTACAATGACCTGCATGAGCACCGACAATTCCCCCACGTCCGATGGCCCGCGCACGCACATCGCCGTGGTGGGAATGGGGCCGCGCGGCACGGCGGTCGTGGAACGGCTCGTGGCCGCGAGCCTGCTACCCGACTGGCGCGGGCACGTGAGCATCCACGTCATCGACCCGCACGTGGGGCGGGGCGGATCGGTGTGGCGCGAGGACCAGTCCGAGGTGCTGCTCATGAACACCCACACGTGCCAGACCACGATGTATCCCGATGCCACGACCGCCGCGACGCTCGGCCCCGGCCTGGGGGAGGCGCCCACGTTCGATGCTTTCCTCGCCGGACGGGGATATGGGCCGACGGACTTCGCGCCACGCCGCGAGCACGGCCGCTACCTCGCGCACGTGCTCGAGGACGCCGAGGCGCGCTCCGATGCCTCGCGCGTGAGTATCGTGCGCCATAGCGGCGAGGTGATCGACGTGCACGGCGGCACCGAGGGCCCGCAGGTGCTCACGGTGCGCCGGGCGGGCGGCGAAGGGGACGGAGGCGCTGGGGCCCACGGTGCCGTGACCGACGTGGACGTGCGCACCATCGAGGTCGATGTCGCGATCCTCTCGCTCGGGCACCTCCCGACCATGCCGAACGCTCGGCTCGGGGCGCTCGTGGACTTTGCGCTCAGGCACGGCCTCCCGTCGGCCATGCCGAACAATCCGCTCGACGTGGACTACGCGCAGTTTTCCGGATCCACGCGCATCGCGGTCGAGGGCATGGGGTTGAACTTCTTCGATGCCCTCGGCATGTTCGTGGACCTGTGGGGCGGCAGGTTCGAGGAGACGCCCGAGGGGCTCGCCTACCGGGCGTCGGGCCGCGAGGCGACGCTGATCGTGGGCTCGCGCTCCGGGATGCTGTACCGCCCGAAGCCCGATCTTGGCGATGACACGCCCGCGCCGTACGTGCCGCGCGTTCTGAGCGACGAGGCCGTGGCCGCGTGCGTGCGCCGGCGCGGCGGGGTCGAGTACGAGGCCGATATCGTGCCGCTCATCAGGGCCGAACTCGCCCTCGCGCTCACCGACGCGGGGTTCGTGGAGGACGCCGAGGACTCCGCGATTGGCGAGCGCCTGTTCCCGCTTGGCAGGCGTGCGAACGAGGCCGCGAGGGCACATGAGCGCACCCTCGATCAGTTGCGGCTCAGCGTCCAGGAGGCGTCGGCGCCCGCCGACGAGCGAGCGCTCCTCGTGTACCGGGTCCTCACCGCCGTGCGGCGCCAGGTCAACCTCCTCGTGAGCCGCGGCGCCCTCACGCCCGGGTCGTTCCTTCGCGAATGGCTCGGCTTTGGGCAAAACTGCTTCGCCTCGTGGGTGTCGGGGCCGCCGCTGCTGCGCGCGCGGCAACTGCTCGCGCTCGCCGAGGCGGGACTCGTGGAGTTCACGGGGCCCGGCATGAGTGTGCACGGTGACGATGCCGACGGCCTCTTCACGGTGCGTGGCGGAGGCGACGCCCCGCCCCGGATGGCCGACGCGTTCTTCGCCGCCCACCTGCCCTCCGTGGATCTCACCGCGTGCCAGAGCCCCCTCGTGCGGGCCCTCGCGGAGCGCGGGGAGGTCCGCGAGGCGCGGCTCGGCGGAGAGACGGCGGCGTTCGGGCCGAGCGACGGCGAGGAAGGGCCCGCGACCGGCAGCATCGACGTGGCCGACACCCTGTTTCCCGTCGCGCGCGACGGCCGGGTCTTCACGACGCGCCTGTTCCTTGGCGTCCCCGTGAGCACCGCGCAGCCGGGCAGCGCGATCACGGCCGAACCGGGCACGGCCGCGCCCCTGCTCATCCTCGCGGAGCGGGCCGCGCGCGAGGCGCTCGGCGTGCACGGACACCTCGCCTCGCGGTCGGGCTCAGGCGCGGGAGCGGGCCCCTCGTAGACTGGTGGCATGAGCGATCCCGAGGTAGACAACGCCCCCACCCTTCTGCGTCCCGTGAGCGCCGCGGAGCCGGTGAGCCCTGCGCAGCCGGAGAGCGCCGCGGAGCACATGAGCGCTGCGGAGCCGGAGACCACCCCACTCGATGCCGCCGCGGGGCTCCTAGCCCTCACCCGCCAGATCGTCGACATCGAATCGGTCTCCGGCAACGAAAAGCGGCTCGCGGACGCCGTGGAGGCGACGTTGCGCACAGCGCCGCACCTCGACGTGGTGCGCGACGGCGATACGGTCATCGCCCGCACACACCTCGGGCACGAGAGCCGAGTCCTGCTCGCAGGTCACCTTGACACGGTGCCCGTCGCGGATAACCTGCCGAGCACGCTGCGCGAGCGCGACGGCGTGCAGGAACTCGTCGGCCGCGGCACGTGCGACATGAAGGGCGGCGTGGCCGTCCTGCTGAGCCTCGCCCTGGCCCTCGATGAGCCCCGCCACGACCTCACGTGGATCTTCTACGACCACGAGGAAGTGGCGAGCGAACTCAACTCCCTCACGCGCATCGCCCGCGAGAAGCCCGAGTACCTTGCCGCCGATTTCGCGATCCTCGGCGAACCCACCTCCGCGGGGATCGAAGGCGGCTGCAAGGGCACCATGCGCCTCGACGTGCGCGCCTCGGGCGTGGCCGCGCACTCCGCCCGCGCCTGGGTGGGCAAGAACGCGGTCCACGGCCTCGCCGACGCGCTCACGCGCCTCGCGGTCTACGAGCCGCGCACGGCCGTGATCGACGGGCTGGAGTTCCGCGAATGCCTCAACGCCGTAGCTATCGGCGGCGGCATCGCGGGCAACGTCATCCCCGATGCGGCCCACATGAGCGTCAATTACCGCTTCGCCCCCGACACCTCCGCCGCCGAGGCCGAGGCCCACGTCCGCGACGTCTTCGACGGGCTCGACCTCGACATTCGCGTGACCGACGTGGCCGAAGGGGCGCTGCCCGGCCTGCACAGCGCGCCCGCGCGCGACCTCCTGTCGGTTCTCGGCGACACCGTGACGGTCAGCGCGAAGCAGGGCTGGACCGATGTCGCGCGGTTCTCCGCGCTCGGCACCCCCGCCGTCAACTTCGGCCCCGGCGACCCGCTCCTCGCCCACACGGACGACGAACACATCCCGGTGAGCGACCTGGACACCTGCTACGACGCCCTCGAGCGATTCCTCAGCGCTTAGGGAGGGCGGCCCGCATGTGCCTTCACCTGCGCTTCACCTGGGCCGCGTACGCTTCTCGGCATGAACACACCCATCAACGACCGTGACTACCGCAAAGGCCCCGTGGTCCTGCGCGGCAAAGAACTGCCCAGCGACACCACCGATCAGCGCCTGCTCGAATCGCCGAGCAAGGGCGACTGGGTCCACACGGACCCGTGGCGCGTGATGCGCATTCAATCGGAGTTCGTGGAGGGCTTTGGCGCGCTCGCCGAACTCGGCCCCGCGGTGGCCCTGTTCGGATCGGCTCGCACCCCGAAGGACCACCCGCACTACGAGCTCGCACGGCAGCTGGCCAAGGGGATCGGGGAGATGGGCCTCGCGGTCATCACGGGTGGCGGCCCCGGCATCATGGAGGCCGGCAACCGCGGCGCGGTCGAGTCGGGCACCACGAGCGTGGGCCTTGGCATCGAACTGCCCTTCGAACAGGGCATGAACGAGTTCGTGGAACTCGGCGTCAACTTCCGCTATTTCTTCGCCCGCAAGACCGTCTTCGTCAAATATTCCCAGGCCTTCGTGGTGCTTCCGGGCGGCTTCGGCACGTTCGATGAACTGTTCGAGGCGCTGTGCCTCATCCAGACCCACAAGATCAAGAAGTTCCCCCTCATCCTCGTGGGCTCCGACTACTGGCGCGGCCTCCTGGACTGGCTCGAAGGCACGGTCGCCGACTACGGCTACATTTCCGCGGGCGACACCGACCTCATCCACCTGGTCGATACCGCCGAGGATGCCCTCGCGGTCCTGCGGGACACGTGCGAGGTTTTCCAGCGGCCGGAGGGCGCCCCGACGGCGTGATGTGCGCGAATCTTAGCAATCGGGACGAAAAGGTGAAATACTGGGGGAGTTCGATTAATTGCCACGAGAGGGGCACAGACCAATGGCGGCAATGAAACCACGCACCGGCGACGGTCCACTGGAAGTCACCGAAGAGTCGCGCAGCCTGATCATGCGGGTTCCACTTGAAGGAGGTGGCCGCTTGGTCGTAGAGATCACCGCCGACGAAGCGAAGGCTCTCAGGGACGCGCTCTCCGGAGTCGTGAAGGACTGACACCTCCCCGACGGCAGACAAGGCCGGGCCTCGTGCCCGGCCTTATCTCTGCCCTGGTGCAGGGCACCTAGCGCTGTGCGCTGTGTGTCTCATGCCGTGCGCCCTCGTCAGCGGCGGGCCGTGACCGCGGTGAGGATCCCGTCGCCCGCGGGAGACAGCGAGGCCACGAGCGATTCGTCGCTCGCGAGCGAGCGCAGCAGCGCCCGCACCCGCGCGGTCGTCTCATCGCGGCGGGTCGGATCGGCCACCCGGTCGTGGTGGAGCACGTTGAGGATGATGAGGACGCCTCCGGGGCGCAGCAGCCTCCGCGCGAGTTCCGTCAGGGTCTCGATCTCGGGATGCGCCGCCCACAGCACCACCATGTCGTACGCCCCGGGCGTGAGCCGGGCCAGGACCGCGCTGGGCCGGCCCCCGATGGTGCGCACCCGCCCGGGCGCCACCCGCGCCTCGGCGAAGGCGAGCCGCGCCACGCGGTGATTCTCCGGCTCGGGATCGATCGTGGTCAGCACCCCGTCCGGGGCCATGCCGCTCAGCAGGTGCAGGGAGCCCACCCCGGTGCCCGTCCCCACTTCCACCACGCTCGAGGCGTTCAGCATCGCTGCGCTCGTGCGCAGGTGCGTGGCCGCTCCAGGGAGCAGGGGGGCGACGCCGAGGGCGCTGCCGCGCTCGCGGGCGCGCTCAACCGCATCGGGGCCGTCGGTCGCGGGCAGTTCGCCTGGGAACTCCTCGCCAAAAGCCCAGCTCGCGATCTTGCCTGAAGCCATCGTTCGGCCCCCTTTCCTGGTGTGGCCACCAGCGTAAACCACCGCCGCGCGCGTCCTCGCGGGGCCCGATCTGGGGGCCCGATCCCTCCCATGCGAGCGTGCAATAATGGCGGGGCTATATCGGTACTCGAGACTCAGGTGGATGCGTGACCGGCGGAACTTTCATGGGGATCGGCGGATGGGAATTCGTCATCATCGTGCTCCTCTTCGTCGTCCTGATCGGCCCGCAGCGGCTGCCCGAGTACACCCAGCGCGCGATGGGCTGGATCCGCGACGTGCGCCGGTGGGCGGATCAGTCGAAGGCCACCATCGAAGACGAAATGGGCATCGCCGTTGATGACCTCAAGAAGTACGATCCGCGCCAGTACGATCCGCGCAAAATCATCCGCGAGGCGTGGGATTCCACGGGCCTCGAAGAGGACATCCGCGACTTCGGCGACGTGGTGAAGTCCTCGACTTCGGCGACAGCGAGCGCCGTGACCGGTGCCGCCGCCGTGGGCGCGGCCGCGAGCGCCTCCTCGGGCAGCGACAGCGCGAAGTCGACCCCGTTCGATCCCGAAGCCACCTGAGCTTCACGCGAGGCTGAGGGGGAGCTTCCTGCCTGCAAGACCTCGCGGCGCCGCGAGCGCCGAGGCGATCCTCATCAGTTCCCTCGCCGCAGGCGACTCGGGATCCGAAACAACGATGGGCACGCCGCCGTCGGCCCCCTCCCGCACCTCCATCTCGAGCGGGACCTGACCGAGTAGCGGCACTTCCCGCCCCTGCTCGGTGCTCAGGCGCTCGGCGACGCGCTCGCCGCCGCCGTGACCGAACACTTCCACGCGCTCGCCACCGGGCATGTCGAGCCAGCTCATGTTCTCGACCACGCCGATGATGGACTGCCGGGTCGAGCGGGCGAGCGAGCCGATGCGCAGCGCCACGTCGGAGGCCGAAGAATTAGGGGTCGTGACCACGACGAGTTCGGCTGTGGGCAGCACCTGGGCCACGGAGATGGCCACGTCGCCGGTCCCGGGCGGCAGGTCGAGCAGGAGCATATCGAGGTCGCCCCAGAACACGTCGGTCGCGAACTGTTCGATAGTGCGGTGCATCTTCGGACCGCGCCACACGACGGCCTGGCCGTCGGGCACGAACATGCCGATCGAGACCACCTTGACCCCGTGGGCCGCGGGCGGCATGAGCAGGTCGTTGACCTTGGTGGGTTGGTCGGTGATGCCGAACATGCCCGGCATCGAGAAGCCGTGAATGTCCGCATCGAGCACGCCCACGCTGTAGCCGAGGCGCGCGAGGGCGGCGGCCAGGTTCGCCGTCACGGTGGACTTGCCCACCCCGCCCTTGCCCGAAGAAATGGCGAGGACGCGCGTGAGGGAGCCCGCGCGCGCGAACGGGTTCTCGCGGCGCTCCGAACGCAAGCGTTCGATGAGGGCGGCACGCTGCTCGGCGCTCATGGTCCCGGAGTTCACCCGGACCTCGCTCAGGCCCTCGACCGTGGCCACGGCCTCGGCCGCGTCCTTCTCGATCCGCTGGCGCATGGGGCACCCGGCAATTGTCATGAGGAGGTCCACGTGCGCGATCCCCTCCTCGTCTACGCGCACGGCCTCGACCATGCCCACCTCGGTGATGGGGCGGCCGATCTCCGGGTCGATCACGCGCGCGAGCGCGCGCTGCACGTCGCCCAGAAGGGGATGCGTCACGGCTGCTCGCTCGCGGTAGGGCCCGGGGTGTGAGCGGCTCCGGGTGGCGACGCAGAGCCGGAGGCCGCGGAAATGCCGGACGCGGCGGGCCGGGCCAGGGCGGCCAGTTCTTCGCGCAGCACCGCCCGCACGTCCTCGCGCACGAGGTCGCGCAGGTGGGCGGCCCCGGGCGTGTGATCCACGAGCGGGGAGGGCGATGCCGAGGACCCAGCGCCTGTCGAGGCCCCAGAGGCGGGAGGCGCCGATGCGCCGTCGGGCTCTTCCGCGTCGGCCTGCTGAAGCTCATCGAGCAGATCGCGCAGTTCCCCGCGCACGTAATCGCGCGTGGCTACGTCGTTCACGGCGAGGCGCAGCGAGGCGATCTCGCGGGTGATGAAGTCCGTCGTGGCGTGCGCCCGCTCGTTCGACTGGCGATCCGACTCCGCCTGCACGCGGTCGCGGTCGTCCTGCCGGTTCTGGGCGAGCAGCAGCAGCGGGGCGGCGTAGGAGGCCTGGAGCGACAGGATCAGGGTGAGCAGCGTGTAGTTGAGGGCGCGGGGATCGAACTGCGCGCTTTCGGGCATGAGCGTGTTCCAGCCGAGCCACACCGCACAAAACACGGTCATGCCCAGCAGGAAGCCGGGCGTGCCCATCACGCGGGCGATGCGCTCCGCAAACCGCCCGAACGCGTCCTTATCTTCGGAACGCCCCCCGAACCGGGGCAGGCGGAAGCGGCGCCGCTTCGTGCCGGGATCGTCCAGCTGCGGGCGCTTCTTGCGCTCTGCCATGGGCTACCTCCCGTCTCGGACCGCGCGCGCGATATCGGATAGATCAATCTGACCGGTCGTGGCCGCGACCGGCTCGTCCTGCTCGCGCCAGTCCTCCGGGAGCACGTGGTCGAGCACGTCGTCCACGGTCACGGCGCCGAGCAGGTGGGAGTCGTGATCCACGACGGGGATCGACACCAGATTGTAGGTCGCCATCTCGCGGGTCACCGTGTGCAGGTGCGTGTTCGGGGTGAGCGTCACCTGGTCCGAGTCGATCACCTCGCCGACGGCCCGGTCGGGGCGCTCGCGCAGGAGCCGCTGGAAGTGTACGCCGCCGAGCAGTCGGCCCGTCGGCGTCTCGAGCGGCTGGCGGCACACGTACACGGTCGAGGCGAGCGCGGGCGAGAGCTCCTGGCGGGACACGAGGGCCAGGCAGTGCGCCACGGGCGTTTCCGGCGCGACGATGATCGGCTCGGTGGTCATGAGGCCACCGGCCGTGTATTCGTCGTAGGCGAGCAGGCGGCGCACGTCGGCCGCCTCCTCCGGCTCCATCCGCTCCAGGAGGTCCTGGCCCACCGTCTCCGGCAGCTCTTGCAGCAGGTCCGCGGCATCGTCCGGGTCCATGACGTCCAGGACATCGGCGGCCCGCTCCGACTCGATGGCCTGCATGACCTCGACGCGCGTGTCTTCGGGCAGTTCCTCGAGCACCCACGCGAGGCGTTCGTTGGACAGCTCGCGCACGAGGTCCACGCGCCGCTTCGGCTCCATCTCCTGAATGATCTCCGCCAGGTCCGCGGGCTTCAGATCGGAATAGGAGGCCAGGAGCAGCTGCGCCGACTGCTGGGCCTGCGTGCCGAACAGGCCCGACACGTCCTGCACGTTGACCGTGAGGGTTTCGGAGCGCGCCACGAGCTTGGACAGCGCGCCACCTCCCTTAGTGCGGCGCACGTGCAGGCGGGTGATCTCCCATTCCTTCGTGCGCGGCTGCAACTCGAGCGCGATGTCCTCGACCGTCGCGGTGCCCGTGCCGTCGTTGAGCGTCACCGTGCGCTCGAGCAGATCGCCGATGGCGAGCATCTCGCTCTTGCGCATCTCGAAACGCCGCAGGTTCAGGGCGCCGTCGGTAATGACCTGCCCCGTCGAAATCGACGTGACCTTCGTAGTGGGCAGGAAAATACGCTTCTTGCCCGGGACCTCGACCACGAAGCCGACGGCGCGCGCGGCCCGCCCCTGCTGCGGCACGAGGACCACGTCGCGGATCTTCCCGATCCGATCCCCGATGGGATCGAACAGGCTCGTTCCCGCGAGCCGGGCCACGTAGAAACGGGTGTGCGGCCCACTCACGCGAGCACCCTCGCCATCCACGCCTCAATCGCATCGATCTCGCGCGGCAGTGCCTTCGACAGGTTCTCCACGCCGTCCGTCGTGACGAGGATGTCGTCTTCGATGCGTACGCCGATCCCGCGGAAGCGCTCGGGCACCAGCAGATCGTTCTCCATGAAGTACAGGCCGGGCTCAATCGTGAAGACCATGCCGGGTTCGAGTTCCGCATCGAGGTACATGTCTCGCCGCGCCTGAGCGCAGTCGTGCACGTCCATGCCGAGGTGGTGGCTCGTGCCGTGCACCATCCACCGGCGGTGGAACTGACCGTCCGGCGCGAGCGATTCGGCCGCGGTGCCGGGCAGCATCCCCCAGCCTTCGAGCCGCGCCGCGATGACCTCCATGGCCGCCGCGTGCACGTCGCGGAACTTGACGCCCGGCTTCGCGAACGCGAATGCGGCATCGGCCGCATCGAGCACCGCCTGGTACACCTCGCGCTGCGCGTCGCTGAACTTTCCGTTCACCGGCAGGGTGCGGGTTACGTCCGCGGTGTAGAGCGAATCCACCTCGACGCCCGCGTCGATGAGGATGAGGTCTCCGTCCTTCACGGGGCCGTCGTTGCGGATCCAGTGCAGGGTGCACGCGTGCGGGCCCGCCGCGGCGATGGTGTCGTAGCCCACCCCGTTGCCGTCGGCCCTCGCGGTGCGGTTGAACACGGTCTCGACCACGCGCTCGCCGCGCTCGTGCGCGACGGCTTCGGGGAAGTTCTTGACGACCTCGTGGAAGCCGCGGATGGTGGTATCCACCGCGAGCCGCATCTGCGAGATTTCGAAATCGTCCTTGACCAGGCGCGATTCGGACGCCGTCTGCTGCAGCAGCGCGTGCACCTCGCTCGCTTCCTCATCGACGCCGAGGCCGTTCTGTTCCCGAATCTCACGCACGAGCTGATCGACCGACGGGTCCACGCCCTCGACCACCGCGAGGTTCAGGTCCGGGCCCACGTCCTTCGCGAGTGCATCGCGCAGTTCATCGATGTGGCGGCACGGCACGCCGATCTGCGCCTCGACCTCCTCAAGCGTGGGGCGCCGACCCACCCACAGTTCGCCGTAGCGGGCGTCCGCGTAAAACTCCGACGTGTCGCGGCCCGAGCGGGGCTTGAAGAAATAGGTGGCCTCGCTCACCGCAGGATCGTCGGCCGACGGCTCGACGACGAACACCGAGTCCGGTTCTTCGTCCGTGCCGAGGCCCGAGTAGTAGGCGAAAGAGGTGTGGGGGCGAAACTGGTAGTCCGTGTCGTTCGAGCGGACCTTGAACACGCCCGCGGGCAGCACCATGCGCGTCGCGGGCAGGGCGCCGACCAGCGCATCGCGGCGGGCCGGGGTGGCGTCGGCTACCTCGCGGCGCTCGGCCGCAGGCACCTCGTCGTTCCAGCCCTGGGCGATGAACTCGCGAAACGCCGCATTGGTGGGGCGCTGGCTGCGGTTGTTGACGCGCGAGGCCAGATCCTGCTGGTCCTCGGGGGCGCTCGTGGTCGTGTCAGTACTCTGGGGCGTCGTCTTTTCACTCACCCGTCGATATTCTCATGAGGCCCCGGGAGGTCACAGGGAACCGGGCGCCCGGCGCGCCCGCCTCCTCTCCTCCAGGTCGCTAAGGTGAGGAGAGAGAACCACACACGGAAAGGGGCACGATGGTGACGATGCGCGAGGACACGGGGGCCGACGGCGGCCGAACAATCGATCTGCACGCCCATTCGGCGGTCTCCGACGGCACCGAATCGCCCGCCGAGCTGGTGCGCAGCGCACTCGCCGCGGGGCTCGACGTGGTGGCCCTGACCGATCACGACACCGTGGCGGGGTGGGACGAGGCTCTGACCGCGGCGCGCGGCACGTCGCTCACGGTGGTGCCGGGCATCGAGATCTCGACCCGCCACGAGGGGCTCAGCGTCCACCTGCTCGCCTACGGGATCGACCCGTCGCCTGCGACGGACCTGGCCCGCCGCCTGGTGAGGGTCCGCGATTCGCGGCTCACGCGAGCGGAGCGCATGGTCGAACGCATCGGCGCCGACTACCCGATCACGTGGAGCGCCGTGATCGAGGTGGCCGAAAGTCACGGCGTGGCCGCCGGCTCCATTGGCCGCCCGCACATCGCCGATGCCCTCGTGGCCGCCCGCGTGGTCCCGCACCGCGCCGCCGCCTTCGAGGGAGTCCTCTCCGGCGCCTCGCCCTATTACGTCCGCTACGAGGGGATCGAGACCGCCACGGCGATTGCCGCCGTGCACGAGGCCGGGGGAGTGGCCATCGCCGCACATATGCTGAGCGAGGGCCGAGGCCGCCGCCGCGTCCAGGACTCCCAGGTGTGCGAGCTCGCCGAACTCGGCATGGACGGCATCGAAATCGACCACCGCGAACACACCGAGGCGCAGCGTGATCGCCTGCGCCTGCTCGCCGAGCGCCTCGGGCTCATCCGCACGGGCGGGAGCGACTACCATGGCAGCGGAAAGCCCAATCGGCTCGGAGAGAACCTCACCGCGCCGGACCAGTTCGACGCGCTCATGAGGCGTGTTCAGGCCCCAAAGTGAGCGTTCGTGGATCTTCTTGACATCCCGTTTTTCCTCAGCGTCTTCGTGACCCTGTTCGTCATCGTGGACCCGCCGGGCACCATCCCGATCTTCATGGCGCTCACCAACTCGATGACCCAGAAGCAGCGCACGCGCGCCGCCTGGACCGCGGTGGGCGTCGCCATGCTCATCATCGTGCTGTTCGCCCTGTTCGGGCAGTTCATCCTCAGCTACATGCACATCTCGCTCGACGCGCTTCGCATCTCGGGCGGCCTGCTCCTGCTCATCATTGCCCTCCAACTCCTCACGGGGAAGGAAGATGAGATGGCGGCGGCCGACGGCGTCAATGTCGCGCTCGTCCCGCTCGGCACCCCGCTGCTCGGTGGTCCCGGCGCGATCGTCGCGGTCATGCTGTTCGTTCAGCAGGCCGACGGCAATACCCCGAAGCTCGCGAGCCTCACCATCGCGCTGCTCGCGATTGCCCTCATGATGTTCCTCTTCATGAGGTTCAGCTCTGTCATTTCCCGCCTCATCGGGCAGGGCGGCGTGACCCTCGTGACCCGCATCGCGGGTGTCCTGCTGGCCGCGATCAGTGTCCAGATGATGCTCGATGGCTTCCACCAGGTGTTCATCGACTGGGGACTGGTCGCGGCCACGCAGTAGGCGCGAGCGGCGATTACTCGCCGGAGGTTTCCTTCGTCACGACCTCGCCGTTGACGCGGCGGGTCCGCGTGCGCTTGCGAGCGCGGCCCTTCGAGCCCGACTCGGCAGAGGTGCCCGAGGCGCCGGTCGAGCGCTCGTCGCCGTCCCTGCGTCCGCGGCTGCGTCCGCCGTCGCGCTCGCCCTTGTCACGGCTGCCGCTGTCACGACCACCGCTATCGCGGCCACCGTCTCGACCGCCGCGACCGCCGCGCGAGCGGCCCCCGCGGTCGGAATCTCCACGTGACGAGCCCTGTCGGCCCCCGGAGCGGGGTGAACGCGACCGCGAATCCGGACCGCCGAGGTCCTCCATCTCCTCCGCGTCCAGTCCCTCGCGCGTGCGCTGATCCCGCGGGAGGGTGCCTTTCGCGCTCGTCGGAATGTTCAGGTCGGAGTACAGGTGCGGGGAGGAGGAGTAGGTTTCGAGCGCTTCCGTGGACTCGAGGCCCAGCTGGCGGGCGATGAGGCCCCAGCGCGCGAGGTCTTCCCAGTCCACGAACGTGATCGCCGTGCCGCGCTTGCCCGCGCGGCCGGTGCGGCCGGTGCGGTGCAGGAACGTCTTGTCGTCCTCCGGCGCGGTGAAGTTGATGACGTGCGTGACGTCGTCCACGTCGATGCCGCGCGCCGCGACATCGGTCGCGATGAGCACGTCGATCTTGCCGGAGCGGAAGGCGCGCAGGGCCTGCTCGCGGGCACCCTGGCCCAGGTCCCCGTGCAGGGGAGCCGCGGCGAAACCACGCCCCTGAAGATCGCCCGCCGTGCGGTCGGCCTCGCGCTTCGTGCGGGTGAACACGATGGTGAGGCCGCGGCCCTCCGCCTGGAGGATCCGGGCGAGCACCTCGATCTTGTCGAGCTGGTGCGCGCGGTACACGAACTGCGCGATGTCGGCCTTCGTGCGGGCCGTATCACCCGGGTCATGGGCGCGAATGTGCGTGGGCTGGCTCATGAAGCGGCGAGCGAGCGCCATGATCTGCGCCGGCATCGTGGCCGAAAACAGCATGGTCTGGCGCGTGCCGGAGACAGCCTTGAGGATCTTCTCGACATCCTCGAGGAAGCCCAGATCGAGCATCTCGTCGGCTTCGTCAAGCACCGCGACCCGCACCCGCGAGAGGTCCAGGTACTTCTGGCGCATGAGGTCAATGAGGCGCCCGGGGGTGCCCACCACCACTTCGACGCCCCGCGTGAGGGCCTCGATCTGCGGCTCGTACGCGCGCCCACCGTAGACGGTGAGAATGCGGGTGCCGCGGCGCTTCGAGGCGGCCTGAAGATCGCCGCTGACCTGCACGGCCAGCTCGCGCGTGGGAACCACGACGAGGGCCTGCGGCTTGCCCGCCGCGTCATAGCCTTCTTCGTCGGGATGCACGACGGCTTCGAGCGCGGGGATGCCAAAACCGAGGGTCTTGCCCGTGCCGGTCTTCGCCTGCCCGATGATGTCGCGGCCGCGCAGGGCCACGGGAAGGGTCATGGACTGAATGGGGAAGGGGGCGGTAATGCCCTGATCGGCCAGGGACTGGACGATGTCGTCGCGGACTCCGAAGTCCGCGAACGTCTGCGTGTCACTCACGTAAAAATCTGCTTTCTGATCAGCCGAGGAATCCCACGCGGCGCGGCTCCTCGGTGGAATATTCCACGTAGGAGATGCGCTCGCCGGGCACGAGCACGGAGCGAGACTTAACATCTGTGAGGCTCAACAGGCTGCCGTCCGCGATGGCCGAAGCCACCTTGGCCGACAGTTCTTCGGGGCTGAGGTCAGTGGTGAGGGTGAGTTCGCGGGGGGAGTGCTGCACGCCAATGCGGATTTCCATGGGGTGTCCTTATCTCATGTGCGCCGCTGGCGCACCGTGTATCTCCGGCGGGCGCGGATGGCGCTCGCGGCGCTTCGCCGCCGCATGGCGCTGATGCGAACGAGGGCGAGAGCGTGGCTACCGTGGCGCGCACGGGGCGCGGCGGCACGACAAAGCCACGGCCAGTCTACCCGCGGGGCCCTGGATGGGCGGTAGGGGTTTCGCCGAGAGCGTGGCGCGGGCCCAGAGGAGTGCGGGGGATCAGGGCTCGCGCGGGGGAGAGGCGGCGAAGGATTCCAGGCCGTGCGTGAGCAGCGTGGTGAGCGATTCGAGGATGTGGTCGCGCTCGTGAGGCGTGGCCTCGTGGGCCTGCTTGGCGGCGGCCTGGACGGCCGCCGTGCACGCGTGACCGATGAGCAGGGCGTCGGCGTCGCTGAGCTGGCGGGTGTGGACGAGGACATCACCCACCGACCGCGCGGCTCGATCCACCACGTCCCTCACCTCCGCCTGCACCTTCTCCGAGACGAACTCCGCGCCGAAAAAGAGCCGCAGCGTGCTGGACTGGGTGGTGAGCAGGTCGAAGAAGATGCCGATGCCCGCGCGAATCCGTTCCGGGGTCGTCGCGTGTTCGTGGACCAGATCGGCGATGCCCGCCTCGAGCCCGGTCCCGATCTCGTCGATCACCGCCACGTAGAGGTCTTCCTTCGAGGCAAAGTGCTGGTACAAAACGGGCTTCGTGACGCCGGACGCGAGCGCGATCTCCGCCATGCTCGTCGCGTGGTAGCCGCGCTCGCCGAACTTCACGGTGGCAATCTCGAGGAGCTGGGCGCGGCGCTCAGCGCGGGGGAGTTGGCCGCGGCGTCCGGCGTGGGGGAGGCAGTCATCCATGGGCTCTCCTGAACTGGGCGAGGCGTCGACGGCCTGGCCGGGGGCGATGTGTGGCGGGGTACGCGACGTTACCGCACGTCACCACCCTCTCACGTTAAATGTCTCACCCCCGTGATGGGATCATGGATCATGAGGTGGACGCGCCGAGGGCAGCTCGCGGCGCGCACAGTGGCCGCCCCGAAACGGCGGCCAGAAAGGTGAGCGACGTGGAGCCAGGAATGCAGCACCGAGGCGCGCGGCACCCGGAATCGGCAGGGCCGCGGTTTCGGGCGGTTGCTTCTCGCGGTCAACGGGCAAGCGCCGTGCGCGCCCGAGACGCGCTCACGCCCGCGCAGGGCCGGGTCCTCGAGGCGCTGGATGGCTCCGACGCCGTGCTCGTGTGGGCAGCGCCCCGCGCTGGCGCCACCACCCTTGCCCTGAGCGCCGCTGCCGAAGCGATGGCCCGCGACGAGGACCCGGCGCGCGTGGTTCTGCTCGCGCCCACGCGCACGAGGGCCGCGCAGCTGCGCGACGCGCTCACCGCCGAAGCGCTCGCGCTCGTGGCGGCAGGCCAGGCGCCGCACCGCGTGCCCACCGTCGCCACGCCCACCGCCCTCGCTTTCGCGTACGTGCGTGCCCGAGAGGCAAAAGCCGGGCGGCCCACGCCCTCACTCGTCACGGGCGCCGATCAGGACGCGCTCATCGCCACGATCCTTCAGGGGCGCGAAGAATCGTTCGATCCCTATCTGCGCCGCGAAGCCCTCACCCTGCCAGGCTTTCGCACCGAGGTGCGCGATATTCTCAGCCGCTGCACCGAGCGCGGTCTGGACCCCGCCGCGCTGCGGGCGGCGGCCGTTGATCGCGAGAATCCCGTGTGGGCGCCCCTCGCCGATCTCTACGCCGAATACCTCCAGGTGCTGACCCTCAGCTCGGCCACCGCGCTCGAAGCGGGCTCCCGGCTCGATGGCGGGCAGCTCATCGATGCCGCCGTGGCGGAGGCCGCGCTCGGCGATCCCCTCGCCCTGCTCATCATCGACGATGCTCAGGACCTCACCGCCGCCGGGGTGCGCCTCGCGAGCGCCCTCGCCGAACGCGCCACGCGCACCCTCGTGCTCTCCTCACCCGATGAGGCCGTCGAAGGCTTCCGCGGGGGGCTGGCCGATGCGGCCAGTCGCATCGCCCGCCACCTCGAACATCCGGGCGGCGCTACCCGGGCCGCCCATGGGGCCGCGCGCCGCCTCACGCACGTCACGCTGGCCACCCCACTCGGCACAACCGACGACATCGCCCGGGTCACGGAGGACGTGCGCACCCTAGTGCCGCTCGCCGGCGCGCCCGCGCGCTCGCGGGCACCGCAGGGCGCTCCGGACGGCGCACGCGCGAGCGAGGCAGTAGCCGCCGTCGGCACCCTCGTGGCGGCCAGCGAGGACGACGAAGCGCGGGCCATCGCCACCGCCGTGCGCGCCCTCATGAGCGAACAGCGAGTCTCCGCCGACGATCTCGCGATCGTGTGCCGCTCGACCGGCGCCGCCCACGATCTCGCGGACCGCCTCAGCAGGCAGGACATCGCCGTGGACACCACCGCTATCGCCCGCGCGCTGCGGGACGAACCGGTGATCCACGATCTGTTCCTACTCCTGGACTGGGCCCTCGGCTACCAGAGCATGCACGAAGACGCCGTGGTGCGGCTGCTGCGCGGCCCGTTCGGCGATGCCGACGACATGGCGGTGCGCACCATCCGCCGCCTCCTCATCGAAGCCGATCCCTCCGCCCGCTCCGGCGCGCTTCTCGTGGAAGCGGTGACCTCGGATCAGCCGCTCGATCTGTCCGCCGATCTTCCCGCCTCCCGCGTCGAGTTCGCGCGCGGCGCCCTCGCGCCCCTCGAACGCCTTCGGCGGATGCGTGCCGCGATCCACGAGGCCCGCGGGAGCGGGCTCCAGGCGATCCTGTGGGCGGCATGGGAAGCCTCCGGACGCGCCCCCTCCTGGCAGGCGGCCGCGCTCGCGGATCGGCACGTGAGCGAGCGGGCCCGCGCCCGCGTCATGAACCGTCGGATCGATGCCCTCACCACCCTCATGGACGCCGCGGACCGCTACGAGGAACGCGCGGGCGGCCAGGACATTGCCGTGTTCATGGCGAACGTGCGCGCGGGCGCGATCCCCGAAGACTCCCTCAGCCCCCGCGCTCGCGTGAGCGGCACGATCCGGGTGATGACCCCCGCCGCGATTGCGGGCCAGAGCGTCGATACGGTCATCCTCGCCGGGCTGCAGGAGGGCGCCTGGCCGAACGCCCGCATTCGCTCGAGCCTGCTCGGGGCGGCGGATCTCGCGCTGTTTCACGACCATCCCGAGACGGCCACGGATCCGCAGCTGGTGCGGGCAATCCAGCGCGAAGCGGTCATCGCCGACGAAGTGCGCCTCGCCGTCGCCGCCCTGAGCCGGGCGCGCTCGCGCGTACTCGTCACCGCGGTCGCAAGCGGCGAGTCCCGCCCCTCGGCCCTTTTCTCTCGAATCCAGGACGCGGCCCGGCGCGCCGCGGGTGATCGGGACGCATGGTCGGACGCTCCGCTGTCGGCCGCCGCGCCCGGCCCCTACCCCGATGCGCGCCAGCTCGTGGGAAGCCTTCGTCGCGCGCTCGAATCGGAGGCGCCGTCTCCGGGTGGATCGGATGTCCACGCGCTCCTCGCTCAGCTCGTGGACGAAGGGATCGAGGTGGCGGACCCCGCCACCTGGTACCACCAGGAGGTGAGCACGCGCGCGCCGCTCGTGGACGAAGACGCGGTGCTGGGCCTCAGCCCGTCGGCCCTCGAACTGGCCGAACAGTGCCCGAGGGCTTTCCTGCTCGAGCGGGCGGGTGGACAGGGGGCACCCGGGGCCGCGCAGTCCCTCGGCACGCTCATCCACCGGCTCGCCGAACAGCACCCGAGCGCGGGCGCCACCGCCCTCATCGCCGCCCTCGTCGCCGAGGAGGGAGAGCCGGGGGAGGCCGCCACGTGGCGTGAGCGCGCCGAATGGGAGCGAAAGCTCAGCATCTTGGAAAAGCTCGGCGCCTACCAGGAGGCCCACCCGGATGTCGTCGCGGTCGAGCGTCCCTTCGCGCTCGATCTGGGCAGCGTGCGCCTGCGCGGAACAATCGACCGCGTGGAAGAGGACGGCGCCGGGGTAAGGGTCGTGGACTACAAGACCGCGAAGACCGCCGTGAGCGCCGACGCGGCACAGTCGAACCTCCAGCTCGGCGCCTACCAGCGGGCCCTGAGCGAGGACCCCGAGTCCCCGCCCGTGACCGGGGCGAGCCTCGTGTACGTCGGGACCTCCACGAAGAGCGCCTCGGTGCGCCACCAGAGCCCGCCCGAAGACACCGCGGACCCGGCCTGGTTCGAGAACGCGGTGCAGCAGATTGATTCCTCGCTACGCGCCGCCTCCATCACCCTGACCCCGAACCCGCACTGCGGCGTCTGCGCGGTCAAGACCTCCTGCCCCCTGTATGCGGAAGGCGCCCAGCTATGAGCCGCGAGAACACCCACCCTGCCCCCACCGACAACAACATCGGCACGGGCACCGGCACCGGCACCGGCACGGGCGCCGAGACCGCCACCGAGGCCGCTGCCGCCCGCGGGGTGAACGTGCGGCTGCGGGCCGTCGAAATCGCGCGCCTGCTCGGCCGCCCCGAACCCACCCCGGAACAGGTGGCCGTGATCGAGGCGCCGCTCGAACCCGCCCTCGTCGTGGCCGGGGCGGGCAGCGGCAAGACCGAAACCATGTCGGCGCGCGTGGTCTGGCTCGTGGCCAACGGACTCGTCGAGCCCCGCCACATTCTGGGTCTCACGTTCACGCGCAAGGCCGCGGCCGAACTGCACGAACGCATCACCGAACGGCTCGGCGGCCTCACCACCGCGATGCGCGAGGCCGACATCCCGCTCCCGCCCGCGCTGCGCGACGCCCCCACCGCGCTCGTGGGCCAGCAGGTGCTCGTGCACACCTACAACGGGTTCTCCCTCGACGTGGTGAAGGAACACGCGCTGCGCGTGGGCGTGGACCCGGACGCCACCGTGCTCACGCCCGCCGCCGCCTGGCAGCTGGCCTACGACATCGTGGACACGTGGCCCGGGCCGCTGCCCTTTTCCCAGTCCAGCGCGAGCGTGGCCTCGGCCATCGTCTCGCTCAGCGGCTCGCTCGCCGATCACCTCGTCGGCCCCGCCGACCTCGACGAACACCTGCGCCAGATCGAGGCCGGCACGCAGGATTTGCCCCTCCAGGGCGAGGGCGGGCGCAGGCGTCAGCCCCCCGCCGAGGTCAAGAAGCTGTGGGAAAGGCTCGACCAGCGCCGAGCCCTTGTGCCCATGCTCGAAGCATTCGCCGAGCGCAAGCGCCAGATGGGGGCCATCGACTTCGCCGACCAGGTCTCGCTCGCCGCGCGCATCGCCGCCACCTCCCCGGACGCGGTGGACCTCGTGCGCTCGCACTACCGAGTCGTGCTGCTCGATGAGTTCCAGGACACGTCCGTGGCCCAGCTCGTCCTCCTCGAACACCTCTTCGGCGGCGGGCATGTCACGAGCGCCGTCGGTGACCCGAACCAGGCGATCTACGGCTGGCGCGGCGCGTCCGCGGGCTCCCTCAGCACGTTCTTGCGCGCCTTCGCGGGCCCGGCGACGCCGGTGCGGCAGTTCACCCTCAGCACCTCGTGGCGCAACGACCAGCTGATCCTCGACGTGGCCAACCGGATTGGCGAGCGCCTCGCGGATGCCGCGCACGGCGTCGAACTGCCGCGGCTGACCTCCCGCCCGGGCGCGGGCCCCGGCGAGGTACAGATCGTGCGCTACGCCGACGCGCGCGCGGAGGCGGCCGGGATCGCCCAGTGGATCGCGGGGGAGCAGGAGCGCGCCCGCGAGGCCGCCGAAGGGCTCGTGGATGCCCCGCTGCCGTCGGCAGCGATCCTTATGCGCACGCGTAGCCAACTGGGGCTCTTGACCGAGGCTCTCGAAGCGCGCGGCCTCGCCTATCACGTGGTGGGCGGCGGGGGGCTCCTGCACGAGAGCGAGGTCGCCGACGTCCGCGCGCTGCTCGAGGTCGCCGATTCCTCCGACCGCGGCGACAGCCTCATGCGTCTGCTGGAGGGTCCCCGCTTCCACCTGGGCCAGCGCGATATCGCGGTGCTCGGGCAGTGGCGCTCCCAGCTGCAGCGCCTCAATCCTCGCGCGCGCGAACGCGAAGACGCCGAGGCCCTCGTGGGGCTCGCCGATGCGATCGAATCCCCACCGCCACCCACCTACGTGGACTCCTCGGGCAGGAGCCTCAGCGAGGTGGGCCGGGCCCGAATCGCTGACCTGCGCGCGTGCCTGCGCGCCGTGCGCTCCCACAGCGCGCTCGAGCTGCCCGACCTGGTAGCGTTCGCGGCCCGCGTGCTCGGCGTCGATGTCGCGGTGCGTTCAGACATCGGCCGACAGGAATCCCGGGCGCTCGCGAACCTCGAGGAACTGCGCTCCCACGCCGCGGCCTACGCCGCGAACGTCCCCCACGCGGGACTCAGCGCCTTCCTCGCGTTCCTCGACATCACGATTGAGCGCGAGGCCGGGCTCGCGGCCGTGGACAGCGCCGAAGTCCCAGACGGCGCCGTGCTCATCTCCACGATGCACGCCGCCAAGGGCCTGGAATGGGACATCGTGGCCATCGCCTCGCTCTCCGACGGCACCTTCCCCTCCTACACGCGCCGCAGCGCCGTGGCCCCGGAGGATGGTGGCGAGGCACTGCCGCGCGAATCCGGGTGGCTCGCCGACGTGGCCCTCGCCTCGATCCCGACAGAGCTGCGAGGGGATGCCGACATCCTCGAGGACCTGCGCTGGGCGGAAGCCGACACCCTCGTGGACCTCGAGGCCCTGCTGGATGAGGCACGCCTCGCGAACGGCGCCGAAAAGCTCCGCGAGGAGACGCGGCTCATGTACGTGGCCGCCACCCGTGCCCGCGCGCGCCTTCACCTCAGCTGGGCACCCTGGCGGCTCGGCTCCGGCACGGCGGGCATCGCCTCGCGCTTCCTTGCGGGCATCGCCTCCCTGCCCGGCGTGGAAAGCATCGAAGTGGGCGAGGTCCCGGAGGAGAACCCCCTGCAGAGCTCCCCGCCCACGGCGCCGTGGCCCACGCCCGCGAACCCGCGCGAACGAGTGGTCACCGAGGCCCGGCGCGCCGTCAGTGCCCTGCGCAACGAGGGGGCGGCGGAGGTTCCCGAGGCAGGCGCCCCCCTGGCGCTCGCCACCCGGCACGTCATCGCCGCCCACCGCGCGGGCGCGGCAGAGCGCGAAGTGCGGCTCCCGCTGCGCCTGAGCCCGTCGGACCTCGTGGCCCTCGACGGTGACGACACCCAGCGCCTCCTCGATATCGTGCGGCCCATGCCCCGGCGCCCCTCCCCGCACGCCGCCCTCGGCACCCGCTTCCACTCGTGGCTCGAAGCCTCCACGTCGGCGCCCTCGCTCGTGGACATCGACGAGTTCGACCTCGTGGCCGACGCCGACGAGGCTGGGGACTCCTCGCTCGCCGAACTGCGCGACAAGTTCGAACGCTCCCCGTTCGCGAGCATGACGCCCATCGCGGTGGAGCATCCCGTGGCCCTCACCCTGTCCGGCGCGTACATGCCGGGAATTATCGACGCCGTCTACGAGGACCCCGAGGACCCCGACGGGGTGTGGATCGTGGACTGGAAGACCGGGCGGGTGCCGCACGGCGCGGAGCTCGAGCGTAAAGCCCTTCAGCTGTCGGTGTATCGCCTTGCGTGGCAGCAGAGCATGGGGACGCCGCTGGAGAAGATTCGCACGATGTTCCACTACGTCGCCGCCGAACGCACGGTCGAGATCACGCGGCACACGCCGGTCGAGGAACTCGAGGCGATGCTCGCCGGTCTCGGCACCGAGCAAGGTCCTTCAGGCGCAGGGACGGGGCGCTCGGGCGCGGTTTAGGCTCGCTGGTCGGGCCCGTCGGCGGGATCGGCACGCCCGGACGCCCCAGGCACCCCAGGCGCTTCGGACGCCTCAGCCGCCGCGGGAGCCTCGGCGGCGGAAGGGCCTGCGGCGGGAGCGTCGCCGTCGGCGAGGTCATCGAACTCGTGCTCCGCCTCCTGGCGGGCCAGTTCGGCCAGGTCCTCGTCCACGTCGGCGAGCATGTCGAGCGCCTCGCGCACGATCTCCTCGTTGTTCGTGTCCATGCCCGCGAGCAGCCATTCGAGCACGGCGAACTCGCCCACGAGCTGCGTGCGCTCGAGCAGGTGCGGATCCGGTTGCACGTCGAGGTGAGCGGCGTAGGCGGTATACATCGTGTCGAACGCTTCCGGCTCGAGCCCCGAGAGCACCCACGCCAGATCCACGGCCGGATCGGCGATGGCGGCGTTCTCCCAGGCGAGGATTCCGGAGACGCTCTCGCCCACGGTGAGGAGGCGTTCGTCTCCCAGGGAGCCGTGAATGAAACGGGGAGTGAAGGCCCATAGATCATCGCGCGCGAGCATGAGCTTCCAGCGCTGCGCCACCGCGGCGGGAATGTCGTGCACGGCGCTCGCGCGGGCAATGTTCGCGAGGTGCCGTTCACGGATCGCCGTGGGGGTGAACTCCTCCACCCCGGCATCGTCCGTGGCATAACCGGGGGTGTTGTGAATCATCGCGAGGGTGCGGCCCAGATCGCTCGCGAGATCTCCCGAGGCAGACGCGGCCTCGACATCGAGGGGCGCCCCCTCGAGCGCGAGGGCGACGACGGCGCGGCCCCCTTCGGGGATCGCGGCAAAGCCCTGCGGGGACTGGATGATGGGGGCCAGTTCGGTGCGCGCGAGCGCCTCGAGCACCTCGATCTCCTTCGCCACGCGCGCGCCGGACGGGGCGCCCGTTGGGGCGGTGACCACCCACAGGCGGTCGTCGGTGTCGCGGATGAGGGCGCTGTCGATGTCGTCACCGGGCGCGGTGGTGAGCGAGGTGGCCACGGGGATCACCCCGGGGATACCCGCGGTGGCGAGGGCTGCTAGGGCATAGGAGTTTCGTCGCACATACCCACCGTACCCACCTGCGAGCCAAACGCTAGGGTGGGACACATGCCTTGCGGACCGAACTTTCCTCACACCTACCTCACCTCGCGCGTCCAGGCGGGCATCGATCAGCGCACCACGCCCGTCGGCGCGCTCGATGGCGCGAACGCCGCGGTCCTCGTGGACGGGGCCGCGGTGGGGGTGCGGGCCGACGGCGAGCGCCTCCGCCTCGCGCTCGTGCCGATCCCGGAGCCGGGCAGCGTGTACCTGGGCGAAAGCGCCGACGGGCAGAGCATCTGGGCCCTCGAGAACCCCGACAGCGCCCCCGCGGATGTTCAGTTGCTTCCCGCGCGGACCGCGGGCCCGCTGCTGAGCGAGCGGGAGGCGAATCTGGCGCTGGCCGCCGTCGGCATGGCCGCGTGGCACCGCGACTACCGGCACTGCCCCGCGTGCGCGGCGCCGCTGGCACCCGAAAAGGACGGCTGGGTGCTGCGCTGCACCGCGGGCCACCTGCAGTTTCCCCGTACCGACCCCGCGGTGATCGTGGCGATCACCGATGCGGACGACCGCCTGCTCCTGGCCCATAATCGGCGTTCACACACCGCGATGGTCTCGGTCCTCGCGGGCTTCGTTGAGCCGGGGGAGGACTTCGAGTCCGCCCTCGTGCGCGAAGTGTTCGAGGAGGTGGGCCTTGTCGTGACGGATCCCGAGTATCGGGGCTCGCAGCCGTGGCCGTTCCCCCGCTCGATCATGGTGGGTTTTCGCGCCCGCGTCGCGCCCGGCGTCGATGCCGACGCCCTCGTGCTGCAGGCCGAAGAGATCACGAGCGCGCGCTGGTACACGCGCTCTCAGTTCCGGGCGGCGAGGGCCGACGGCAGCCTCGTGATCCCCGATCCCGCATCGATCGCTCGCGCCCTCATCGACGAATGGGATGCGGCCGATGGTGAGCGCGCCGCCCCGGTGGCCGGGGCGGGTTTCAGCCCCGATGCCGAGGCGGAGGCGGGCCAGTGACCGCTGCCGAGCGGATCCTGGAAGGGCTCGATCCCGAGCAGCGCGAGGTGGCCACGAACGTGGGCGCGCCCCTGTGCGTCCTCGCGGGTGCGGGCACGGGCAAGACCCGCGCGATCACGCACCGGATCGCGTACGCGGCGGCAACGGGTGCCTACGATCCGCGCCACGTACTCGCGGTGACGTTCACCTCGAAGGCCGCGGCGGAAATGCGTTCGCGGCTGCGCGACCTGGGCGCCCCGGCGGTGCAGGCCCGCACGTTTCACGCGGCGGCGCTGCGCCAGCTGCGCTATTTTTGGCCGCTCACCGTGGGCGGCCCCATGCCCGAGCTGGCCCCGCAAAAGATCGGCCTCGTGGCGAACGCCGTCAGCCAGTTGCACCTGAGCCTGGATCGGGCGGCGCTGCGGGACATCACGAGCGAGATCGAGTGGGCGCGGGTGTCCATGATCGTGCCGGAGCAGTACCCGGTGGCGGCGGCGAAGCTGGGCCGCCAGGGCGTGAGCGGTTTCGAGTTCCGCACGATTGCCCGGATCATGAGCCGCTACGAGGACGTCAAGAGTGATCTCGGGGTGATCGACTTCAACGATGTTCTGGTGCTGACGGGCTCACTGCTCGAGGAGCACCCGCAGATGGCGCAGCAGGTGCGCTCCCAGTACCGACACCTCGTGGTGGACGAGTTTCAGGACGTTTCGCCGCTGCAGTACCGGTTGCTGCGGGCGTGGCTCGGCAATTCCTCCGACGTGTGCGTCGTGGGCGACGCCGCGCAGACCATCTACACGTTCGCGGGCGCCGATGCGAACTACCTCCTGAAGTTCCGCGAGCATTTCCCCCGAGCCCAGGTCATCAAGCTTGAACGCAACTATCGCTCGACGCCGCAAGTGGTTGATGCCGCCAACGCCGTCCTCGGTCAGGCGCGGGCCTCGCAGCCGGGCGCCGAGGCGCGCCTGACGCTGCGGGCCCAGCGGGAGCCGGGCCCGCGCCCGCTCGTCATCGGCTACAGCGACGATGTCACGGAGGCGCGCGAAGTGGCCGCCTCGATCCGCAGCCTCATCGACGCGGGCACGCCCGCGAGCGACATCGCGATCCTGTTCCGCACGAACGCCCAGAGCGAGAACTTCGAGGACCAGCTGGGCCGCGTCGGCGTCCCCTACCTCGTGCGCGGGGGAGAGAAGTTCTTCCAGCGGCAGGACGTGCGCGTGGCGATGAGCGCGCTGCGCGCCGCCCTGAACGTCGTGGATGCGGGGCACGACGTGGCGAAGGTGACGCGCGACGTGCTCGGCTCCCAGGGGTGGAGCCCGAACGCGCCCGAGGGGACGGGAGCGATTCGCGAGCGCTGGGATGCGCTCAACGCCCTCGTGACGCTCGCCGAGACGGTGGCCGAGCGCGAGGGCGCGACGCTCGCCGACCTCGTGGCGGAACTCGACGAGCGGGCGGAAGCACAGAGCGCGCCGACGGTCGAGGGCGTGACTCTTGCGTCGATCCACACGGCGAAGGGGCTCGAATGGCCCGCAGTGTTCGTGGTCGGGGCGAGCGAGGGGCTCATCCCCATCTCGATGGCGAAGACGGACGAGGCCATCGAGGAGGAGAGGCGCCTGTTCTACGTGGCGCTCACGCGCGCGCGGGACCTGCTCACGGTCACGTGGTCTCAGGCCCGCAGCGAGGGCGCCCGTGCCTCCCGCAACGCCTCGCGCTTCATCGCGGGGGCGTTTGATCGCAAGGATTCCGGGATGGGCGCCAAGGCTGCCGCGCGCACCACGGGGCGGCGTTCGGCCACGATCTACACGGTGTGCCGCACGTGCGGCGACGCGCTCACCACCCCGGCGGAGCAGAAGATCGGCCGCCACCGCGACTGCGGGGGCGAACAGAGCGCCGCCCTCTTCGGCGAACTGCGCCGATGGCGCCTCGAGGTCGCGAAGGACAAGAAGATCCCGGCCTACGCGGTCTTCACCGATCAGACCCTGCTCGCCCTCTCGGACAGAGCCCCCGCGACCCGGGCGGAACTGGCCGCAGTGCCGGGGATCGGGCCGTCCAAGCTCGAGAACTACGGCGACCAGGTGCTCGGCATCATCGCCGCCCAGCAGGGGTAAAACCCCAGGTCAAAAAATAATTGCGCGATGCCCACTCCTCTCGTGTAGGCTCGTGGGCGTTCACAGTGGTCTGCGCCGAAGAACATTCGAGCGCACGAGAAAAGAAAGGGGTGCAGCGTGGTAACGAAGTACGGCCCCATCGGCAAGATCGGCGTCTCGATCACGATGCGCCCGCGGAGCGTGCGGCACTAACACCGCTCCAGGGCTAGACGGATCGAGCACACGCTGATCCCCGTCTTTAGCCTCCCCTTTTTCTCACCCCAGCGGCGCGATGACGTCGTATTTCTAGGACCACTCAACTCATGACTCTCGCTCTTACTCGCGACGACGCCCCCGCGCGCCTCGTCAGCTCGTTCCCCTGCCAGGAGCCCGAGGCGGCCGACCTCTTCTTCTCCGAGCACGCCCCCGACCTCGACCTCGCCAAGTCCCTGTGCGCCGCCTGCCCCTTCCAACGCGAATGCCTCGATGGCGCCCTCGCGCGCGAAGAACCGTGGGGCGTGTGGGGCGGCCAGATCTTGGTGGCGGGCAGCGTCGTGGCCCAGAAGCGCTCGCGGGGCCGCCCGCGCAAGCAGTCCGCCGCCTAAAGCGGCATGAGAAAGGGCCGACACCCGATGGGTGTCGGCCCTGACAAGATTTCGCTAGGCGAGGATCACTTGCTGGGGAGGAAGCGGTTGAGCTTCGTGCCGCAAACGGGGCAGTCGGCCTTCGCAGCGCGGCGGCCCTTCTCGTTGACCTCAATGCGGCCCGTAGCTTCGCGCTTCTCGCGGCACTTCACGCAGTAGAACTCGCCAGTGTAAGTTTCGTCAGCCATTCTTTGCTCCTTATTGTGCGAACGTACAGTTCGGTCTACGCCACTGTATAGCCCGCACCACACCTGGGGCGAATCAACACACCGGAGGAAGGAGGCGCCGCGCCGGGGGCCTTGAGCTTCGGGAATGGAGCAAAGGAAGTGCTCGAGGCCGCCGGGCGGGTGTCACCTGTGAGACGTGAGGCCCCCGGGGGCGCTCAGTACCACGCGCACCTTCCCCGTGTGCGTCCTACTCGTTATCCCGGGGGCTCACTGCTCAACGAATCTAACCCCGCTCGTGCGCCCCGTCAAAGGAGCGGGTGGGGAAACGCTGTGGATAACTCCGCATCGCCTGTGTGCATCCGGGATAGGTGTGTGGATGCTGTGTGTACGACACGCCCGGGACGCGAGAAAAGGGCCGCTGACCTGCGGGTATGGGCGAGTGGCTTGGGGATTCCAAGATTTTACTCGGGGCGGGCGTGTTCTTTCGAGAACCGAGACACGGGCGTCACGGGAGAGGTGTGGCCAACTTTTCCACAAGCAGCAAGCCGCCCGGTTGGCCGACGCTACGTGATGCGGGCGGGCGGAGCCGGACCCACCAGGAGCGTGCGGGGCGGCAGCAGGCGTCGTCGCTGATCGGACCAGGGGCGCGCGCAGTGGCGCGGCAGGGTTCCTACACTGGTGCCATGCCCTCACCCGCCCGCAGCAGCCGCCTGCTCACGCTCACGGGGATCGACGAGCCCATCAGGATCGTCTCCTCCACTCGGCGCCAGAAGACCATTGCCGCGCGTCGGCGCGACGGCGTGTTCGAACTCCTCGTGCCGGCCCGGCTCTCGCGCCGCGAGGAAGAGAAGTGGGCCAGGGACATGCACGCGAAGTACGGCACTCGCGATCCCGAACGAGCGGCGCGAGCAAGCGACGAGGACCTCATGGCCCGCGCCCTCACCCTCGCCGCCACCTACCTCCCGCCCGGCGTGCGGCCGAGCAGCGTGCGCTGGGTGAGCAATCAGCGCACCCGCTGGGGCTCGTGCTCGTCGGCCAGTGGCGAGATTCGGCTCTCGCGCGCCCTCGAGCAGATGCCCGCCTACGTCGTGGACTCCGTGCTCGTGCACGAGCTCGCCCACCTCGTTCACCCGGACCACGGCCCCGGGTTTCGCGCCATCGCGTCGGCCTATCCGCACGCCGAACGGGCGAAGGCGTTTTTGGACGGGGTGAGCTTCGCCCAGCAGCATCGCGCCTAGCGGGCGCTCAGGCCAGCAGTGCCCGCACCGGTCCGGCCAGAGTGGGGCGTAGATCGGCGATGAGATCGCCCGGGAGCGCATCGAGGGGGAACCACGCGAGGTCGCTGCTTTCGCTGCTCAGGCGCAGCCCGTCGGTCGCGTGGCGGGGCGTGAGCGAGGCGCGAAAAAGATACTGCACGTCCCAGTGCTCGCGGCACACGGCGAAACCGGAGCCGAGCGCGCGGGGGTGGAGCACGACGGGGCCCGGCCCCATGCGCGTGAGGTCGGCAAGCCCGGATTCCTCCCGCACCTCTCGCAGGGCCGCCTGCTCGAAGCTTCGTTCGCCGGGCTCGAGGTGCCCGCCGAACTGGAGCCAGGCCCCCACCTTGCGGTGAAAGTGCAGGGCCACGAAGGTGCCGGAGGCATCCACCACGATGCCGCTGGCTGTGAAATGCTCGGGGGTATCGGCCTTGAGAAAGAACGCTGGATCGGTGCTTCGCTCAAGAAAACGTTCCCGCAGCCCGTCGTGATCGGCGGCGCTGCGCAGCTCAAGCGCAAACGTGGGCGCGTCGGGCAGTGCCGTCACCGGGCCCCGCCCGCATCGCCGTCGGCCTCGCCCGGATTGTCGTCACCATCGCCAGAACTGTCGGGGTCGTCCGCGTCCTCGGGTGCCGAGCCCAGCTCGCCATCCAGCAGGCGGCGCAATTCCTCGTCGAAGTCGGGGGAGGCGGCGTTGAGAGCGCCGAAGGCGGGCAGGTCCGGGAGACCGTCGCCGTCGGCATCTTCCGCTTCGCCGCCGGGCCTCGGCGCTTGCGGGCGCCCGCTGAGCACCTCGGGCGAGGGCAGAAGGTCGGGGTGGGCCCACACGCGCTCGCGCCCGGCCATGCCCTCGGTCGCGAGTACGGCCTCCCACCAGTCGTACGCCTGCTGGACGCTGCGGGGACGCAGCTCAATGCCCACGAGGTTCGTCAGCATGTCTTCGGCCTGTCCGCCCGTGGCGCGGCGTCGCCGCACCAGCTCGCGCATGGCCTGCACGCGCGGCAGCTTGTCTTCGAGCGCGCGCGTGACCACGAGATCCACCCACGCCTCGATGAGCGCGAGCGTGGTGGTCAGTTCGGTGAGGGCGCGCTCTTGGGAGGCGTCGCGCGTGAAGGTGAACATGTCGCCGGGGCTGATCGCGCTCATGGCCGACGGGTCGCTCATGTCGATGTCGCGCATCTTTTCCTCGAGCGAACCAAGATCCAGGGTGATGCCGCGGGCGTAGCCCTCGATGGCGGTCATGAGGTGCTCGGGAAGCCACGGGGCCGCCCGGAAGAGGCTCTGGTGGGCGATCTCGCGCGCCACGAAGAAAATGTGGGCGGCGTTCGTGTCCAGATCCGTGCCCTGGAGCAGATCGTCGAGGTTCGCGGGCACCATGACCGGCGCGTAGAAGGTCCACAGGGGCAGGGAGAGGTCCGTGACCCCGAGCGACTCGCGGGCGAACGAACCGATTGCGTGGCCAAACTGCAGGCCAAACATGGTGCCGCCCATTTTCTTCATCATTTCGCGCGGATCGCCCAGCATGCCCGCGGCTCCGCCAGCGGCGTCGAGGCCGGGAACGTCCCCGAGCTGCCCGAGTTGCTTGGCCATCGCATCCCCGATCGCGTCGGCCATGTAGAGGGCCACCGGCTCCACGATCTTCTGCCAGCGCGGCAGGGTGCGGTTCACCCACGTGCCGCGGCTCCACGTGGAGACGGCTTCGCTCACCACGTCAAAGTCCGTGGATTCGGCGAGCCACATGGCCGCAACATTGCCCGCCTCCCTGAGCGCGCGCTCCGTCTCGGGGCTCACGGCCGGATCGCCCTCGGTGCCGATCGAGGTGCCGCCGTGCTGCGGCAGCGCCTTTCCCGGCACCATCGTGACGGTGCCGGAGGCTACCTGGCGGGCCAGATCGTGGCCGATCTTCCAGTTCACGGGCCCGTCCCCGCCCGCGGCGAACAGCGACTGCATCTGCATCGCCGCCATGCGCAGCATCGCGGGATCCGACGGCAGGCCGGTGGACTGGGCAAGCTCGCTGAGGTCCATGCCATCGAGCGCGCCGGGCGGCAGCTGCCCCTGAAAGATCTCTTCGAGGAACTTGCGCAGGTTGTCTTCGTCGGACGAACCGTTCACGGTGGGCCCCCTTGGGTGTGGTGGGTGGATGCCTCCCAGGGTAGCGAGGGCGAGCCGAGGCAGGCTGGTAATTTCGCTCTGGGCTGTTTGCGACAATGGGCCGGTGAGTATTTCCCGAAGCCGCGCCGCGGTCGCGAGCATCAGCCTCGTCGTCTTGTCTATCATGACCTTCGTGGCCTCGATTGTGCCCGCCCCCTACGTGGTGCAGTCCGTGGGGCCGACGGTCGATGTGCTGGGCGAGATCGATGGCGCCCCCGTGATCAGCGTCGAGGGCCGCGCCCCCGAAACGACCGACGGCCAGCTGCGGCTGACGACCGTGGCGGTGCAGGGCTCGCCCGGGAACTCGGTGCAGCTTCCGGCCGTGTTCATGGCGTTTTTTGATCGCACTCAGGCCATCGTGCCGGTTGAGGCGCTGTACCCGGACACGTCCGATGCCGTGGGCACGCGGCTCATGAACACGGTGCAGATGAACTCCTCGCAGCAAGAGGCGATTGCTGCGGCGCTTGAGGCCCAGTCGATTCCGTATTCCACGACCGTCATCATCGCGGGCGTGCGCACCGATGGGCCCGCGAACGGGATCCTGGAGGCGGGCGATGTCATCACCGGCGTCAACGGCAGCACCGCCGATTCGGTTGAGGGCTACGTGGACCTCGTGGCCTCCGCGCCCGCGGAAAATGACGTGCAGATGAGCGTGCGCCGCGGAAGTGAGGACCTCACCCTCGCGGTGCCGACCGTCCAGGAGGACGGCCGCACCCGCATGGGCGTGGTGCTGTCCCAGGGCTTCGACTTCCCCGTCCAAGTGAACTTCGCGCTCGAATCCATCGGCGGCCCGAGCGCCGGCCTCATCTTCGCGCTCGGCATCTACGACGAGATGACGCCCGGGGACCTCACGGGCGGCCAGAAGATTGCCGGGACCGGCACGATCGACGAGCACGGCACCGTCGGGCCCATCGGGGGGATTCGCCAGAAACTCGTGGGAGCGCGGGACGACGGCGCCGACTACTTCCTCGCGCCCGCCGACAACTGCCCCGAGGTCGTGGGTTATGTGCCCGACGGCCTCACGGTCTACTCGGTGAGCACCTTCGAGGAAGCGACGTTGGCCGTGGAGACCATCGCCGGCCAGGAAGAGCTTCCGTACCTGACCACCTGCACGCAGTAAGAACGCCGCCCACACCCACCGAATCGCCGCCTCGTCACCACAAGGAGCCTCGCCTCATGGCCCGCAAACGATCCTCCGCCAACCCCGTCAAGCAACTCACGGTGGTGTTCGATCACGGCGGCGTCCTCTCGGGCGGGCACGACCCGATCCCGGATCTGCACCGGGAGGTGGGCGGCGACCTCGAGGCCCTGCGCGAGGCGTACTGGACGGCCCGACCGGCCTTCGACCTCGGCGAGCTCAGCACCCTCGACTACTGGATCTCGGTGCTGGCCGCGGCCCGCAACGACGAGCCGAGCGTTGAGGAAATCGAGCATCTGCAGGGCGTGGACAACCACTACTGGGGCACCCTGGCCCCGGGCGCCCGGGCCCTCATTCACGACCTCGCCCGCAACGGGGTGCGCCTCGTGCTGCTCAGCAACGCCCCCGCGGCTTTCGGTGCCTATGTGCGGACCCAGGATTGGTTCGAGGCCTTCGCCCTCGCCGTCATCAGCGGCGAAGAGCATGTCACGAAGCCGTCGCGCGAAATCTACGAGATCGTGCTCGAGGCCGTCGCCCACGAGACCGGGGGAGTGGCCCGGCCTTCCAAGGTCATCTTCTTCGACGACCGGATCGACAACGTCGAGGCCGCCCGCGAGATCGGGATCGACGCCCACCTGTGGCCTCGCAACGGCGACGAGGCGCCCGACGGCGAGAGCGGCTGGGAGCTGGCCCGCGAGATCCTCTCCGCACGCTCGATCCCCATGGAGTAGCCGCGAAGGACCGGCGGCTAGACTGAGGCGCGTTGTGCCGGGCGCCCCGCGGCCCCGGCACCCCCGCACCGCACACCCCAAGTTTTGGAGAGACGTTGGCAGAGTTTATTTACACCATGTACAAGGCGCGCAAGCAGGTGGGCGACAAGCTCATCCTTGACGACGTCACCATGAGCTTCTACCCCGGCGCCAAGATCGGCATGGTGGGCCCGAACGGCGCGGGCAAGTCCACGATCCTCAAGATCATGGCCGGCCTCGATGAGCCAAGCAACGGCGAAGCGCGCCTGAGCCCCGGCTACTCCGTGGGCATCCTCTTGCAGGAGCCGCCGCTGAGCGAAGACAAGACCGTCCTGGAAAACGTGCAGGAAGGCATGGGGGAGCTGTACCAGAAGGTGCAGCGCTTCAACGAGATCGGCGAAGAAATGGGCCAGCCCGACGCCGACTTCGATGCCCTCATGGCGGAAATGGGCACGCTCCAGGGGGAGATCGACGCCGCGAACGGCTGGGACCTCGATAGCCAGCTCGAGCAGGCGATGGACGCCCTGCGCTGCCCGCCGGGCGACGAGCCCGTGACCCACCTTTCCGGTGGCGAGCGTCGCCGCGTGGCCCTGTGCAAGCTCCTGCTGCAAAAGCCCGACCTGCTGCTGCTGGACGAGCCCACGAACCACCTGGATGCCGAAAGCGTGCTGTGGCTCGAGAAGCACCTGCAGAGCTACGAAGGCGCCGTCATCGCGATCACCCACGATCGCTACTTCCTGGACCACGTGGCCCAGTGGATCGCCGAAGTGGACCGCGGCCACCTCTACCCCTACGAGGGCAACTACTCCACCTACCTGGAGAAGAAGCAGGAGCGGCTCTCGGTCCAGGGCAAGAAGGACCAGAAGCTGCAAAAACGCCTCAAGGACGAACTCGAATGGGTGCGCTCGAACGCGAAGGGCCGCCAGGCGAAGTCGAAGGCCAGGCTCGCGCGCTACGAGGAGATGGCGAAGGAAGCGGAGTCGATGCGCAAGCTCGACTTCGAGGAAATCACCATCCCGCCCGGCCCGCGGCTCGGCAACGTGGTGATCGATGCGAAGAACCTCAAGAAGGGCTTCGGGGATCGCGTGCTCATCGACGGCCTCAGCTTCTCGCTGCCGCCGAACGGCATCGTCGGCGTGATCGGCCCGAACGGCGTGGGTAAGACCACCCTGTTCAAGACCCTCGTGGGCCTCGAACCGCTCGATGCGGGCGATCTCAAGATCGGCGAGACGGTCCAGATCAGCTACGTGGATCAGAACCGCGAGAACATCGATCCGAACAAGACGCTGTGGGAAGTGGTGAGCGACGGCCTCGACTTCATCCAGGTGGGCAAGGTGGAGATCCCCTCGCGCGCCTACGTGTCGCAGTTCGGCTTCAAGGGCCCGGACCAGCAGAAGAAGGCGGGCGTGCTCTCCGGCGGTGAGCGCAACCGGCTCAACCTGGCCCTGACCCTCAAGCAGGGCGGCAACCTGCTCCTGCTCGATGAGCCCACGAACGACCTCGACGTGCAGACCCTCAGCTCGCTCGAGAACGCGCTCTTGAACTTCCCCGGCTGCGCCGTGGTGGTCTCGCACGATCGCTGGTTCCTGGACCGCGTGGCCACGCACATCCTCGCCTACGAGGGTACCGAGGAGAACCCGTCGAACTGGCACTGGTTCGAGGGCAACTTCGAGGCGTACGAAAAGAACAAGATCGAGCGCCTGGGCGAGGATGCGGCGCGCCCGCACCGCGTGACGCACCGCAGGCTCACGCGCGACTAAAGAGTTCGCGCGAGACGCGCTCTGGCCCCCACGCTCACCGTGGGGGCGTGCCGACGGCCCAGCCGGGGATGCCCCCGCTGGGCCGTTTGGCGTTTCGGGGCCGACGAAAAGCGGGACCGTGGTCACGAAGAGTGACCAAACCGTCGGCAAGTTCTTGCAAGAATCTGGTGCCAACCCGGTGCCGTCCGTGGCCCACACCGTCGTGTTTGGCCTGGACCTGGGCATTTGCGGCCTGCCCGTGCGCCTGAAAGAGGCCGCAAGAACCGGGGGCGGAAAGTGGGCCTGCGCGGGTTTCTCAATCCCTGGACGCTCGGCTATTTTGGGACCATGAAGCCACTTCGCACACTGACCGTGACCTCCGAACTCCCCGCCGAGCTCGCAGGCCTGCGCACCCTCGCCATGAACCTCCGCTGGAGCTGGAACGCCAGCACCGTCGATCTGTTCGAGGCCCTCGACAAGGACGCCTTTGAGGCCGCGAACCGCAACCCGATTGCCGCCCTCGGCCTCGTCTCCTCGGCCCGCTACGCCGAGGTCGCCGCCGATCCGGCCTTCGTGAAGCAGCTGAACGCCGAACTGGCGAGCCTTGAGACCTACATGAGCTCGGACCGCTGGTTCCAGCGCGAGGCCCCCGGCAAGCCGTCGGTGGCCTACTTCTCGATGGAGTTCGGCATCACCCCGACCCTGCCGATCTACTCCGGCGGCCTCGGCATCCTCGCGGGCGACCACCTGAAGTCCGCCTCCGACCTCGGCGTGGACCTCATCGGCATCGGCCTGCTCTACCAGTGGGGCTACTTCTCCCAGTCGCTCAACCGCGAAGGCTGGCAGCAGGAGAACTACAAGCAGAACACCACGGACACCCTCGCCGTTCAGCCGGTGCTCGACGCCGACGGCGACCAGGTGTGCGTCAACGTGGACTTCCCCGGTGATCGCCTCGTCACCATCGCCCTGTGGAAGGCCCAGGTGGGCCGCATCTCCCTGCTCCTGCTGGACACGAACGTGGACGGCAACGACGAGGGCGCCCGCCAGATCACGGACCGCCTCTACGGCGGCGACCACTTCCACCGCATCGAGCAGGAAATCGTGCTCGGTATCGGCGGCCTGCGCGCCGTCCAGCGCTTCGTGGAGCTCACGGGCGCGCCCGAGATCGACGTGTTCCACATGAACGAAGGGCACGCCGGGTTCCTCGGCCTCGAGCGCATCGGTCAGCTCATGGGCAAGGGCCTGAGCTTCGACGAGGCACTCACCCAGGTGCGCGCGGGATCGGTCTTCACCACCCACACGCCGGTGCCCGCGGGCATCGACCGTTTCGATTCGAGCCAGCTGCGCCACTTCCTCGACGCCGACGGCTCCGGGATCTCCCGCCTCGTGCCGAACCTCCCGGTCGAAGCCGCGCTCGCGCTCGGCCTCGAGCGCGACGGCCAGGTGTTCAACATGGCGCACATGGGCTTCAGGCTCTCTCAGCGCAGCAACGGCGTGGCGAAGCTGCACGGCGCCACGAGCCGCAGCATGTTCCAGGACCTCTACCCCGGCTTCGATGTGCCAGAGGTGCCGATCACCTCGATCACGAACGGCGTGCACCGCCGCACGTGGATTTCCCGCCCGATGGACGCCCTCTACAAGGACGTGTTCGGCGACGTGGAGCTGTCCTCCCTCAACGATTGGTCGCCGCTTGGCACCCTCAAGAACGAGGACCTGCTGCGCGTGCGCTCGGATCTTCGCCAGAAGCTTGTGGAGCGGGCCCGTCAGGACGTGCGCGCCTCGTGGATCAACCGCGGCTCGCACCCGGGCGAACTCGGTTGGGTGGATCAGATCCTCGATCCGAACATCCTCACGATTGGCTTCGCGCGTCGCGTCTCCACCTACAAGCGCCTGACCCTCATGCTCAGCCAGCCGGAGCGTCTGCGGGAGATCCTCCTCAATGAGGAGCGCCCCGTGCAGATCATCGTGGCCGGCAAGGCCCACCCGGCCGACTACCCGGGTAAGGAGTTCATGCAGCAGCTGGTCAGGTTCGCCGACGATCACGGCGTGCGTCACCGCATCGCCTTCCTCCCGGACTACGACATCCGCATGGCGGAGTTCCTCGTGTCCGGTTCGGACGTGTGGCTGAACAACCCGATCCGCCCCGAGGAAGCCTCCGGCACCTCCGGCATGAAGGTCGTGCTCAACGGCGGCCTGACGCTCTCCACCTCCGATGGCTGGTGGGACGAAATGGCCACGGACGATGCGGGCTGGACGATCGATACGGTCGATATCGAGGACCGCGAGGAGCGCGACCGCCTCGAAGCGGAAAGCCTCTACAACCTCCTGGAGAACAGCGTTGTGCCGCTGTTCTACGACCGCGATGCCGATGGCGTTCCGCACGGCTGGCTCGACAAGGTGCGCAACTCCCTCGTGCAGATTGCCCCGAAGATCACCGCGACCCGCATGGTGCGCGACTACGTCACGGAGCTGTACACCCCCGCCTCGGAGGCGTCGGCGCTGTTTGCAGCCGACGATCAGCTGGCCGCCGAGGTCTCGGCGTTCAAGCAGCGCGTCTCGCGCGGCTGGGGCGGCCTCGCCGTGAGCGACGTGCAGGACTCGGTGGATGCGGATCGCCTGAGCGTGAGCGCGGCGGTGCAGCTCGGTGAGCTGAGCCCCGAGGACGTCCACGTGCAGCTCGTGCACGGCGCGGTGGGCACCGACGGCGAGCTCGTGGATGCGCGCATCACGGAGATGACCCAGGGGGCCGACGGCCGCTACGCGGCACGCGCGGACCTCGAGGCGCTCGGCACCGTCGGGTACGCCGTGCGGATCGTCCCGGCGCACCGGAGCCTCGCGAGCGACGCCGAAATGGGGCTCGTGCACGTGGCCCAGTAGGCGGAGCGCCTCGGCCGCCAAGCGGCCTCGTCGGCCCAGGTGTACCCTGGTAGCGCCAACGGCCAGACAGACGAAGAATCGGGTGGAAGGAGCCTCGTGTGATGCGGCTCCGCCACCCGATTCTTGCGTGGGGCTTCGTGGCGCCCGCCGCCATCGGGGTGGTCGCGTTCATCCTGTTGCCGGTGCTCGTCTCCTTCGCCCTGTCGCTCACGAACTGGCAGCTCGTGGGGTCGCGGGACTTCGTGGGCCTCGAGAACTACCGGGTGCTGCTCGAGGGACCGGCGCTGCGCAACTCCCTCGTCGTCACCGTGCTGTTTACGCTCCTGAGCGTCCCGGTGTCCATTGCCCTCGGGCTGCTGCTGGCCCTGCAGATCACGAAGGCGTTCCCGGGCTCCTCGTTCTTCCGGGTCATCATCGTGATCCCGTGGGTGTGCGCGCCGCTCGCGGTGGGCGTCATGTTTTCGTGGATCTTCCAGCCGTCGGTCGGGGCGCTCAACGCGTTGCTCGGCGTGCGGATCGAATGGCTCACCAGTCACACGCTGGCCCTGCCGTCGGTAGCCTTCGTCGCGGTCTGGCAGGCCGCTGGATACATCGCGCTGTTCTATCAGGCCGGTTTGCAGAAGATTCCCGCCTCGATCAACGAGGCCGCGGCGCTCGATGGCGCGGGGCCCGTGCGCCGGCTGTTCTCGATCACCCTGCCGCTGCTGCGGCCCACGACCTTCTTCGTGGCGCTCACGCAGATGGTGGCGAGCTTCCAGGTGTTCGATACCGTCTACGCGCTCACGGGCGGCGGGCCGGGACGGCGCACCGAGGTCATCGCCTCCCTGCTGTATAACGAGGCGTTCGTGGCGGGCCGCCTCGGGCGCGCGGGAGCGATTGCCGTGATCCTCTTCGCGGTCCTCGCGGTGCTCGCCGTGATTCAGCAGCGCTACTTCTCATCCCGCATCACCTACGACATGTCGTGAGGAGGCCGCCATGCCCACATCTCGCCTGAGAAGCGCCATCGTGGCGTACACGATCCTCGGCGCCGCCGTGATCCTCACGCTCGGCCCGCTCTCGCTCGCGGTCCTCACGTCGCTGCGCGGCCCGAGCGACTTCTTGCGCCAGGGCGTCATGCACTTGCCCGATCCCCTCACGCTCGCCAACTACGAGGAACTGTTCACGGGCGCCACGTCCTTCCTCACGCCGTTCGCCGTGACGGGGCAGATGGTGGCGGTCATCCTCGTCGGCCAGATCGTGTTCTCCACCCTCGCCGCGTACGCCTTCGCGTTCCTCCGGTTCCCGGGCCGCGACGCGATGTTCTGGGTGTTCGTCTCGACCCTCATGGTGCCGCAAGTGGTCGTGGTGGTGCCGCTGTACCTCGCGTTCGCGGAGATGGGGCTGCGCAACACCTTCTGGGCGCTCGTGCTGCCGTTCGTGTTCGGCTCGCCCTACGCCGTGTTCCTGCTGCGCGAAAACTTCCGCTCGATGCCGCAAGAGCTGCTCGATGCGATGCGCGTGGATGGCGCGGGGCACGGGCGGCTGCTGTGGAACCTGATCGTGCCGCTGAACCGCCCCATCCTCGTGACCCTCGTCGTCATTACGGTGGTCACGCACTGGAACTCGTTCATCTGGCCGCTCGTCATCACTTCGGGCCCCACGTGGCAAACCCTCACGGTGGCCACGGCCACCCTGAGCACGGAACACAATCAGCAGTGGACCGTGGTGATGGCCGCCACGACCCTCGCCATGATTCCCCTCATCCTGCTGTACCTGGTGTTCCAGCGGCAGGTGGCCCGCTCGATTGGCGGCACGGAGCTGCGCTAAGCGCTCATAAACGCTCACACGGTTGGGCTCTTCGGGCCCGGTGGCGCACAATGGATGGATCGATCGCGGCGCTCGCCACACGGCGTGCCCGCACTTCTTCGAGGAAGGCCCATCATGGTTTCTCGCCGTCAGGTACTTGCCGGTTCACTCACCGCCGCTTCCGCTGTCGCGCTCGCCGCGTGCTCCCCGTCGGGCTCCGGCTCCGGCAGCTCGGGCTCCGACGGCGGCGACGCCCTCACGCTGCGGATCTGGGACGCGAGCGTGAAGGAGGCCTACGAGGAATCGCTCGCCGCCTTCACCGCCGCCTCCGGCGTCGACGTGACGGTCGACGTGGTGCCGTGGGACAGCTACTGGGACAAGCTCCCGCTCGACATCGCCTCGGGCGACGCGGCCGACGTGTTCTGGCTGAACTCCGCAAGCTTCACCCAGTTCCAGCAGGCCGGGAACCTCGTGAACATCACCGAGGAACTCGGGGCCGACGCCCAGGGCTCGTGGGAAAAGGCCGTCGTGGACCTCTACACGCGCGACGGCTCCCTGTGGGGCATCCCGCAGATCTGGGACTCGATCGCCCTGTTCTACAACAAGAACCTCACGGACGCCGCGGGCGTGGATCCCACGAGCCTCGCGTTCGATCCGGCCGCGAGCACCGACACGCTGCGCGACGCCGCGGCGGCGCTCACCACCGACGCCGAGGGGCGCCACCCGGGCGACGAAGGCTTCGATGCCGCCTCCCGCACCGTCTTCGGCTTCAACTCCCAAGCGGACCGCCAGGCCATCATCGGCCCGTTCCTCGCGAGCAACGGCGCCCAGTGGCAGGGCACCAACGACACCTACGATTTCGCGAGCGAGCAGGGGATCGCCGCGTTCGCCTACCTCGCGGCGCTCGTCAACGATCAGCAGGTGGCCCCGTCGGCAGCCGATACGAACACGAACGGCGACTTCAGCCGCGACCTGTTCATCCGCGGCTCGCTCGGACTCTTCCAGTCCGGCCCCTACAACCTCAAGAACGTGGCCGACGGCGTCGCGGACTCGTTTGAGTGGGGGATCGCCCCGATGGTCGCCGGGCGCGCGGGCGCGAAGTCGCTCGTGCACGGCGTGGTCGCCGCGGGCAACGCGAAGAGCGCGAAGCCGAAGGAGCAGAAGCAGCTGCTCGAATGGCTCGGCTCGAAGGACGGGCAGCTGCCGCTGGCTACCCAGGGCATTGCCTTCCCCGGCCACACCGATGCGCAGCAGGAGTTCGTGGACTACTGGTCCGCCAAGGGCGTGGACGTGCAGCAGTTCATCACGGCGGCGGAGGATCCCGCGCCGGCCGATACGGGCGCGAAGGCGCTCGCGGGCCTCACCGCGGTCATGCCGATCTTCCAGGAGATCTTCGCCGGCAACATTTCCGCCGAAGAAGGCGTGCGCAAGGCGCAAGAGGAAGGCAACGCGGCGATGGCCTGAGCGCCGCGCACGAGGCCTTTACCAGGGCAGGGGCCTCTACCAGGCGGCGCGGGTCGTGGTGCGCACCCGGTACAGGCTCGTTGTCGCGGTGATGTAGAGGTCGTGGCCGTCGGTCCCGCCGAAGCACAGGTTGGAGACCACTTCGGGCACGGGGATGAACGCCACGTCGGTGCCGTCGGCGGCCACTACGGTGATGCCGTCGGCACCGGAGGAAAACACGCGCCCCTCCTGATCCACGGCGATGCCGTCGGGCACGCCCGCGCGGGGCGCGGCGAACGGGCGACCGCTCCCGCGCACGAGCGCGTAGTCCGCATCCAGGTCGAACGCCCAGATGTGGTGGCGGCCCGCCGCGTCGGTGAGGGACTCCGGCGCGTCGTGCGCGGGATCCAGGGGGTTTTCCGCGGTGTTCGTGACGTAGAGCCGGCGGGCATCGGGGCTGAACGCGATCCCGTTTGGGCGGGACAGCTCCGTGATGACCGCCGTGAGGTCGCCGTGGTGATCGAGGCGAAACACGTAGCTGCGCCCGTATTCCATCTCGCCCGCGTGCCCCTCGTTCTCGCTCAGGATGCCGTAGGGCGGGTCCGTGAACCAGATCGTGTGATCCACGGGGTGCGTGGCCACATCGTTCGGGGAGTTGAGGCGGCTGCCCTCGAAGGCGTCGATGAGCACTTCCGCTTCGGTGAACGGCACGAGCGGCGCCTTTTCGAGCGCGCGGCGCCCCTGGCAGCACTGCACGACGCCGAGGTCCGGGTGGTGCGCGCGCCCGTTGACGTATTCGACGCCCCGCTTCCACACCACGTGCTCTCCCGTGGCCGGATCGAACTGAAGGATCCGGTCGGCGGGCACGTCGCTGTAGCGCAGGACGTTCTCGCCCGGGATCCACAGGGGGCCTTCCGCCCACGTGGCGCCCGTGGCGACGCGCTCGACCTCGACCCCGTTCGGGAAGGGAACGTCCAGGTGATCCACCACGCTGTCCATCGCTGCCCCTACTCGGCGCTCGCCGGGCGGGGCAGGCGCACCATGCCCTCTTGGGTCACGGTGGCCACGAGCTCGCCGCTCTCGCGGTAGATGTGGCCCGTGCTGAGCCCGCGACCGCCGGAGGCCGACGGGGAGCGTTGCACGTACAGCAGCCACTCGTTCATGTCCACGCGACCGTGCCACCAGATCGCGTGATTGAGGGTCGCCATGCGAAGGCCGGGCGAGAGCCACGTGAGGCCCTGGCGGCGCATGATCGGCTCGAACGGCGTGTAGTCGGTGGCGTAGGCGAGGATCGCGTCATGCACGATCGGGTCCACGTCCGTGATCTCGGTGAGCGAGCGCATCCACACCATCTGTTCGCTGTCGCCCGAGGAGTCGGCCCGGTAGTACAGGGGCGCGGTCACGTGGCGGATGTCGATCGGGCGATTGTTCGCCCAGTACTGCGCGACGGGGTGATCGATCGGGCGCAGGAGGTCCGCGGTCGTGGGCAGGGATTCGGGCCGGGGCGCCTCGGGGGCGCGGTCCTGGTGGGTGAGGCCGTCCTGCTCCACCTGGAAGGAGGAGGTCATCGCGAGGACCGTGCGCTCGCCCTGGCGCGCGAGCGTGCGCCGCACAGAGAACGAGCCGCCATCGCGCAGCTTATCCACCTCGAAGCGGATCGGCTCGGTGGCGTCCGCGGCTTCGAGGAAGTAGCCGTAGCTCGAGTGCACGCGCCTGCCGCTCGGCAGCGTGTGGCCCATCGCCACGAGGGCCTGGGCCATCACCTGCCCGCCGAACACATGACCGCCCGGGTGCGGGTTGGAGTCGCCTTCGAACGTCGCGGCCGACGGGCCGTCCAGTCGGCGAAGGGTGAGGAGGTCGAGCAGGCTCGCTGTCACGTCGGTGGGATCGGGTGCGCTCATGCGCCCATCGTATCCGGGACCAGGCGTGTGTCGGGGCTCGCAGCCGCTGTGTCATACTCGATGGGACCGCGACCCCACGCGGTGTTTACATCTCTTTTTACAACATTCGGCCCCGCCAGTGTCGGCCCGGCCCTCCTCGAATGGATACATATGGATACCTGGGAACAGACCCTCTCCGCGGGTCCCCTTCTAGCGATTGCGGCCGCGGGCATTGCCCTCATTCTGCTGCTCATCATCAAATTTAAGCTCCACGCCTTCATCACCCTCGTCCTCGTCTCGATCCTCACGGCGTTCGTCACCGGGATTCCCCTCGATTCGATCTACGACGTCGTGATGGCGGGCTTCTCGAGCACGCTCGGCAACGTGGGTATCCTCGTGGGCCTCGGCGCGATGCTCGGCAAGCTCGTGGAACACTCCGGCGGCGCCCAGGTGCTCGCCGATGCCATGATCCGCCGCTTCGGCGAAAAGAGGGCCCCGATTGCCCTCGGCGCGGCCTCGCTCCTGTTGGGCTTCCCGATGTTCTTCGACGCCGGGCTCGTGGTCATGCTGCCCATCGTCTTCGCCGTCGCCAAGCGCCTCGGCGGGCCCATCCTGCTGTACGCGATGCCCGCCGCCGTCGCCTTCTCGGTCATGCACGTCTTCGTGCCGCCGCACCCCGGCCCCGTCGCGGCCTCCACCTTCTTCGGCACGAACCTGGGCCTGCTCATCATCGTCGGCATCCTCATCGCCGTGCCCACCTTCTACGTCACCGGTTACCTGTGGGGCAAGGTGTGCGCGAAGAAGTTCCCCTTCACCGAGATCCCCGGCGCCCTGTTCTCGACCGAGACCGAAGAAGTGAAGAACCCGCCGAAGGTGGGCGTGGTCATCGCGATGCTGCTGCTGCCCATGGTGCTGATCTTCCTGAACACGGGCGTGGACTACGCCACGAAGGCGCAGATGATCACCGGTACCGAAACGTGGGCGCAGGTGTTCACGATCCTCGGCAAGTCCGGCGTGGCCCTGCTCATTTCCGTGCTCGTGGCGATCCCCGTGCTCGGCACGCGCCGCGGCGTGAGCGGCACGGCCATGGAGAAGCTTCTGGACTCCGCGATTGGCCCCATCGCCTCGGTCGTCTTCATCACCGCCGCGGGCGGCATGTACGGCGGCGTGCTCCGCTCCTCCGGGATCGGTGACGCCCTCACCGAAGTGCTGTCCGGTCTTGGCATTCCGATCATCCTCGCGGTCTACCTCGTGGCCCTCGTGCTGCGCGTGGCCCAGGGCTCGGCCACCGTGGCCCTCACGACCGCCGCCGGGCTTATGGCCCCGGCCGTGCTCGCGGGCGACTTCTCCGCGATGCAGATCGTGGCGATCACGCTCGCGTGCGCCGCGGGCTCCGTGTTCGCCTCGCACGTGAACGACTCGGGCTTCTGGCTCGTGGGCCGACTGTTCGGCATGGACGTGGCCACGACCCTCAAGACCTGGACCGTGCAGCAGTCGCTCGAATCGGTTATGGCGTTCGTCCTGGCCGTCCTCGTCTTTGTCATCTTCTAGCGGAAGCGAGCTCGCCTCATGAAAGCACTGCGCGTGCACAGCAAGGAGAACCTGAGCCTCGACGAGGTTTTGACGCCCACCCCGGGCGACGGCCAGGTCCTCATCCGCATGGCCTACGCCGGTATCTGCGGCTCCGACCTGCACTACTACTTCGACGGCGCCAACGGCGCCTTCGTGGTGAAGGAGCCTCTCATCCCCGGACACGAGGTCTCGGGAACGGTCGAGGCGGACCCGTCGGGCCGCCTGGCTCCCGGCACCCCCGTGACCGTTCACCCGGCGCGCTTCGGTACGCCGGATGAGGCGTACGGTCGCCACCTGTGGCCCGGCGGAAGCTACCTGGGTTCCGCCTCTACGTGGCCCCACACGCAGGGCGGGATGAGCGAGTACCTCCTCGTGGAGGACTTCATGGTGGTCCAGATCCCCGACGGGCTCAGCCTCGAGGCAGCAGCGCTCGCCGAGCCGCTGGCGGTGGGCCTGCACGGCATCAACCGCGCGGGCGACCTCACCGGGCAGAAGGTGCTGGTCTCCGGCTCCGGCCCGATTGGGCTGCTCGCCGCCGCGGGGGCGCTCTCGCGCGGCGCGGCCGAGGTGTGGGCCACGGACCTGCTCGACGGGCCGCTCGCGCGGGCCGACGCCCTTGGTGTTCACCGCACCGTGCGCGTGGACCAAGAAGCGCTCCCGGAGCACTTTTTCGACGTAGTGCTCGAATGCACGGGGATCCCCGCGGCCGTCAACGCCGCGTTCGAGGCGGCGCGGCGCGGCGGCACGCTCGTGCAGATCGGCATGATGGGCGCGGGCCCGCAGCCCATCGCGCTCGCCACCGCGATTGCGAAGGAAGTGAGCATCCTGCCGAGCTTCCGCTTCGACGACGAGATCGGCGAGGCCCTCGATATTCTCCGGGCCCGGCCCGAGATCGCCGACATCGTGGTCACCCACGTGGTCTCCGCCGACGACGCCGAGCAGGCCTTCGCCCTGGCCCGCAATTCCGCCGAATCCGGCAAGGTCCTCGTGGACCTGTGGACCGAGGCGGGCCAGAGCGACGGGAGCTAGTTCCCGAGCGCTTGCCGCGCCGCCGACTGTGCGCCGTGGTGCACGATCATCTCGAGATCGTGTGCCACGGCGTTCGTGAACTCGGCGTGATCCGTGAGCAGGTCGGGGAAGATCCCGCCCGCCATGACGGCTCGCGCGTGCTCCTGGATGCTGCCCGCGTCGGCCGTCAGTTCCCGAAGCCGGTCCCTGAGCGGTTCCTCCATGGCGTCCGCGAGCGCTCCCGGCTCGAAACCTTCGGCGTCGGGGCTCTGCGGCGGCGCTACGCACGCGATCCAGGCGGCCACGAGCAGGGCCAGTAGCGCGGGATCGCTGCCCGCGAGGTAGCGCGCGTGCGCGGCCTCGGGAACGCGCTGCACCAGTTTCGCGCTGCCGTCGGAGCCGACGCGCGAAACCGAATCGCCGAGCAGCACGTTGGACCAGCGCTCTTCGAGGTCCGCCACGTACGCGGCGGCGTCGAAGCCGGTGGGAAGCGCAATCGTGGGCAGGTAGTCGCGCTCGATGAGGGCGAGCACGGCCTCGCGGATCTCCGGGGTCGCGAACGCCGCGGGAATCGTGGGCGCGCCCGCGAGCGCACCGAGGTAGCTCATGAGCGAGTGGGAGCCGTTGAGGAGGCGGAGCTTCACCAGCTCGTAGCGGTCAACCTCGTCGGTCATGATCGCCCCCACTTCGTCCCACGCGGGGCGTCCCGCCGGGAAGTGATCTTCGAGCACCCACATGGTGAACTCCTCCGAGCGCACGGGGGCCGAATCCTCGAGGCCCGTCGCTTCACGGGCGATCTGGGCGGTGTCCGCGGTGGTGCCGGGCACGATCCGATCCACCATCGAGTTCGGGAAGGCCACGGATGTGCGCACGTAGTCGTGGACTTCGGCCGGGGCGCCTGCCGCGGTGAGGAAGCCGAGGATCGCCGCGCGTGTGCGCTCGCCGTTGCCCTGCACGTTGTCGCAGCTGAGCACCGTGAAGGGTGCGCCGGTGTGGGCGCGGGCCGTGAGGGCGGCGGCCACGAGGCCCATCGCCGAGCGGGGCGCGAACTCGTCCGCGGCCTCGCCCGCGGCGCGGCGAGTGGCGAGGGCGATGTCGTGCGCAATGTCGGGGTGGTCGGTGTCGAGCGTGCCCGTGAGCGGGTCCAGGCAGTAGCCCTTCTCGCTGATCGTGAGCGTCAGGATGCGGCGCGAGGGATCGGCGATGGAAGCCACGAAACGCTCCGCTTCCGCGCGCGCCACCCCGAACCCGCGGTGCACGTCGATCAGCTGCACCTCGGTCCCGCGCGCGGACAGCTGCACGAGCGAATACACGCCGTCCTGCTCGGCCAGCGGGGCGGTGAGCCGATCCGAGGAAAACGCCCAGCCCTCGATACCCCACGAGCCGCCCGCGGCCGCCATCGCCTTCGCCGTATAGACGGCCGCGTGCGCCCGGTGGAAGTTCCCGAGCCCGAGGTGGACGATGCCGGGCGGCTCCGGCAGGGCGGGGGCCGACGTGCCCACGATGAGGTGGGCGGGGGCGGTGGCGTGGGACAGGCGGGTCATGGGGGTCACCTTCGATCCTGGAATGCGGGTAGAAACGGCGCTCGCGCGCGACTGCCGCGGCTCAGGCATCGCGGCTAGACTGGGAGCTGTGGGCCGTGGCACATCCAGTATGACGGGTGGCGCCTGCCGCGAACTGGGACTCACCGATGCGGTGAGATGACGGTGCCGCGGTGGTGGCTCAACCGATCATGCACTCGCAACTTTTCGTTAGGAACAACGGCAATGACGCAACCGCCAATGATTGTCATGGGAGTCCAGGGCACGGGGAAGTCCACTGTGGGCGCGGCGCTCGCGGAGGCTTACGGCATGGCGTTCATCGATGGCGATGACCTCCACCCCCCAGAGAACAAGAAGAAGATGGCGTCTGGCCAGCCGCTCAACGACGCGGATCGCCTCCCGTGGCTCACGATCATCGGCGAAAAGATCGCGAAGAACCGCGAGGAGGGCGTGCTCACCGTCGTCGTCTGTTCGGCCCTCAAGCGCTGGTATCGCGAACTGCTGCGCTACTACGTCCCCGATCTTTTCTTCGTGCACCTCGCGGGCCCAAAGGAACTGGTGGCCAGCCGCATCGCCCGCCGCAATCACGAGTACATGCCCACCACGCTGCTGGATTCGCAGTACGCCACTCTCCAGGAGCTCGCCGATTTCGAGGCGGGGGTGCGGGTCTCGATCGAGCCCCTGCCCATCCACATCGTCCACAACATCGAGCGGGCGATAGCGGCGGGGGAGCGCACCGCGTAGGTGCTTGTTACTCCAACTAGTTGCGTCAGCAACTAGTTGTCCCTACGATGGGGGTATGTCAGAGACCATGCGCTTCGGGGACTGGCTGCGCCCAGCCCTGCCGCTGCTGCTGCTCCGCTTTCTCGCTCGCGAGCCTTCTCACGGCTACGGCCTTGTTGAACAGCTTCGCGCGGCAGGGATTGAGGCCCGCGGGACCACCGTGTACCCGCACCTCACCAAGCTGCACGAGGCCGGATACCTAGACAGCACCTGGCACACCCCCGAGGCGGGTCCTGCCAGAAAGATCCTGACTCTCACCGCTGCCGGGCACCGGCACCGTGAGGAGCTGGAGCATCAGTGGCGGCAGGTCCGCGAGGTGCTGAGCTCAGCGCATGCCGACACCATCGAGAGGACCGCTGCCCCATGAGCTATCACAACGACCTTGCCTATCAGCTGCGACTGCGGGGCTGCACCGACAGCACCATCGCGGATGTCCTGCACACGGTTGACGAAGCGGTGTCCTCCTCCGGCAGGTCTGCCGAAGAGGAGTGCGGAAGCCCCGAGCAGTATGCCGAACAGTTCGAAGGGCCCGTGACAACGACGCCGGGGCGAAAGGTCCTCAATGTTTGCGGTGCCCTCGGTCTTCTGTGCGTCGCGGTCTACGCGATCTGGCCCCAGTGGTTCGGCATCACCGCGCCCGTGCTGGAGCAGTTCGCGGGAATCATCGCTCTCGCGGTCTTCCTCCTCGCGGGCGTGCTCATCGGGACGGTCATCGACCATCGCCTTCCGGCTGCCTACACCGGCCAGCTGCGGGCCTTGCATCGCGAGCCGTGAGCGCTGTGAACGACGGTGGGCCAGCGACGGCCCCGCCCTCATCCCTCGCTTCGGGTCCTGCTTCCGGTCAGGGTGAGTCGCGCCTGAGCACGGTGCTGCGTGGCGCGGGCGGGTGCCTGGCCGTCACCATCATCGTCTTCGGTGCCGTTATTCTCCTGGCGCTCACGAGCGACGCGGCGAAGGAACGCCTCGGTGAGGTCATCGCCGTCGCCGTCGCGATTCACGCCCTCGCCTGTCTGCTTTTCCTGCTGGCGCTTGTGCGACGCGCGGGCGTTGCTCCCCAGGCGCTCGGCATCCGTCGGCCCACGTGGAGACTCTTGCACCTGCTATGGCAGATCCCTTCTGCCCTGATCCTCCTTGTGGCCGTTCAGGCAACGATGTTCGCCGTGCTGGGGGGAGAGGATCCCGTTGCTTCCGGGGGTGCGGGACGTGCAATGGCCTCGCTATCGCCCCTCTTTGCCGTGGTGGGGTTCCTGGGCGTCGCGCTGCTGACCCCGCTGTGGGAGGAGCTGTTCTTCCGCGCTCTGGTGCTGGGCGCGGCGCGACGGCGCTACGGGGCAGGCATCGCCGTGGTGCTGAGCGCGGCCCTCTTTGCGGCCGTGCACGGGGTGCCGATCCTGCTGCCCTACCTGCTGACCCTGGGTCTCATCCTCGGCTTTCTCCGGGTGTTCCACGGGAACATCTGGGCGCCTGTGGCGATGCACGTCTCGATCAACGCCATCGCCTCGGCTGCGGTCCTCGCGGCCCTGGTGTAGCGCGGCACTCGACGCGGTGGGCGGGCGCGCCGCGTAGGGACGGGTGTCTAGGTGCCGAGCCGGTGCTCGAGGCCCGCGCGGACCGTCGGCCAGTCCACGTCGAGGATGGCGTACACGGCCGTGTCGCGCGTGGTGCCGTTTGCGAGGATCATGTGGCGCCGCAGGACGCCCTCGAACGTGGCCCCCAGCTTCTCGATGGCGGCGCGGGACTGGCGGTTCATCGCGTGCGTGCGCAGTTCCACTCGCTGCGTGCCGAGCACGTCGAAGCAGTAGCGCAGCAGCAGGAGCTTCGCCTCGGCATTGATGGCCGTGCCCTGGCACGAGGCGGCGAGCCACGTGCTGCCGATCTCCACCCGCTTGTGCTCGAGGGCGATGTTCATGAGGGAGGTCATGCCCACGATCGTGCCCGAGTGCGGCCCAACGTTCTGGACCACGGTGAAGGGGAGCATGGTGCCGCCCTCCTGCAGCGCGAGCCGACGCTCCACTTCCTGACGCATGGCCGACGGGTGCGCGATGCCCGCATACCAGAGCTTCCACAGTTCGCCGTCGGCGACCGCGGCGCGCACGCCCTCCACGTGGGAGAGGTCGAGGGGTTCGAGGGTGACGTGTTCGCCGGTCAGGCGCGGGGGCGACGGAAGCATTCGGCAAGTATAGGGGCGCGGTCGCGCTCGCGGCCCCTGTGAATCGCCGCACCGCCCGCGCCTGGTGAATGCTCCGACTCTTCCCGCTCAGTGGCCTCGGGGCTTACAGTGAGCCGTTGCCCAGAATGGGGCGCGAGAGACAGTCAAGAAGCAGTGGCGAGGAGTGGTACATGTCGGCGTGGGATCTTTTCTTGGACCTCGGGTGGATCGGCCTGCTCATCCTCATCGCCGTGGTGCTGCGCGCGACAGTTCGCCCCATCCAGTCGCTGTTCCTGCCGGCCAGCCTCATCGCGGGCCTCATGGGGCTCGTGCTCGGCCCGAACGTCCTCGGCATCATCCCCTTCTCGAGCGCCCTTCCCACGTACGCGGCGATCCTCATCGCCGTCGTCTTCGCCGCGCTGCCCTTCACCTCGCAGGTCGCGAACCTCGGAAGCATCATGCGGTCCGTGCGCACCATGTGGTCGGTCTCCCAGGCGGCGGTGCTCCTGCAGTGGGGGATCGGGCTGCTGTTCACCCTTGGCCTGCTCGCCTTCATCTTCCGCGGGCTGCCCGACGGCTTCGGGCTCATGCTCGCGGCAGGCTTCATGGGCGGGCACGGCACGGCGGCCGCGCTGGCCGACGGTTTCGGGGATTCGTGGGAGCAGGCATCATCGCTCGGCATGACCGCGGCAACGGTGGGCATCATCGCCTCCGTCGTCGGCGGTATCGCCATCATCAAGGTCGAATCCATCCGCGGCAACACGGCCTATCTGCGCTCCTTCAAGGATCTTCCGCGCGACCTGCGCACGGGGATGATCCCCGCCGAGCGCCGCGAATCGATCGGTTCCTCGCCCGTCTCCACCATGAGCATTGACCCCCTGACCTACCACGCGGCGGTGCTCGTGGGTATCGCCTCGCTCGCCTATCTCATCACCTCGTGGGCGAAGGAGCAGGTGAGCTGGCTGTCAATCCCCACGTTCTGCGTGGCGTTCCTGCTCGGATACCTGCTGCTGTTTGCCCTGCGCGCCACGAAGGCCGACCGGGCGTTCGACGCCCGCATCTTCGAGCGCGGCAGCGGCATGGCCACCGACCTCCTCGTGGCCTTCGGCATCGCCTCCATTGACCCGGCCATCGTCGCCGAATACTGGCAGCCGCTCGCCGCCCTGCTCGCGTTCGGCCTCTGCTTCCTCGTGTTCTACTACGTCATGATCTCCAAGCGGCTCTTCGCCGATCACAAGGTGGAGCAGGGCATCTTCACGTGGGGCTGGAACACGGGCACGGTCGCCATGGGCATGGCGCTGCTGCGGATCGTGGACCCGGAGATGCGCTCCAAGACCCTCGACTACTACGGCCTCGCCTACATCCCCATCGGGTTCGTGGACATCGCCATCATCGCCGTGTTGCCCGCGCTCATCATGGCGGGCATGGCCTGGCCCCTCGCTCTCGCATTCACTACCCTCGGCGTGCTCATCCTCGCCCTCGCGATGCGGCGCCGCGCGCCCGACGCTTCGACCGCGGCGCTCAAGGCCATCACCGTCCACTGACGGCCATCACCGCCCACAGACGCTTGTTGTCTCGGGGTTATCCGCCCCGGAGATCGCTTGGTCTCGGTAGGGTGGAGGCATGGCTCACCTCGACATTCCCATCCCGATCCGCTGGACCGACCTTGACGGCTACCAGCACGTCAACAACACGACGTTCCTGCGGCTGCTCGAAGAAGCGCGCATCCAGGCGTTCTGGGCGCCGTCGGCCGCGCAGCAGGAATTGGGGGCGATTGCCTACCCCACGGCGGTGCCGGAGATTTCTCCCGACGGGCCGTTTCGCACGTTCGTGGCCTCGAACCGGATCGAATACCTTCGCCAGCTCGGGTATCGACGCGACGGCGTGATCGTTCGCCTGTGGCTCTCGAAGGTGGGCCGCGCGTCGCTCGATGTGGATTACGAGATCCTCACGCGCGATGAGATGGACAGTCCCTACGCGAAGGCCCGCAGCGTGCTCGTGCTCATCGACGCCACCACGGGTGCGCCCACCCGCATCCCCGACTCCCTGCGTGAGGGTCTGGACCCCTTCACGGACGAACCGCTGAGCTTCCGCGGCTAGGGCCGGGGCTGCCGCGCCTCTGTTTGGGGTTGCGCACTCCGTGTCCTACGCGCCTGTGAGGCAAAACCTTCATGGCGCAACGCTACCGTTTTCGGTAGAGTTGTGGCATGGCAGGCCCAGCGAAGTACCGGGATGTGGTGCGCGATATCGCGCTCGACCACTACGGCTACGTCACCACGCGGCAGGCGGCCGCGGCAGGTGTGCCGGCGGTCGAACTTCCCAAGCTGGCCGCGCGTGGCGGTGTGGAGAACGTGGCCTACGGGCTCTACCGCTTCCCAGACATCCCACCCACCCCTTTCGACCAGTTTGCCGAGGCGTTATTGCGGGCCGGAGAGGGCGCGTATCTGCACGGCGAGTCGGTGTTGGCACTGCTCGGTCTTGCCGATGTGAACCCCACACGAATCAAGGTGGCTGTTCACCGCCGCACCCGTGCCGCCTTGCCGCCATTCATGGAGCTGACGCAGGTGAAAGGCCAGGCGCACACGACCGTCTATGAAGGGTTGGAAGCGCAGCCGGTCGCTGACGCCATCCTTGATTGCCGAGGCCGCATCGAAACCGAACGGCTGCTGAACGCCGCCACCCAGGCACGAACCGAGGGATTGCTGACCACATCCGAGTGGCAGCGAGTACGCAAGGAGCTGCGGTCGTGAGCGGCAACGGCGCTCCCCGCTGACGCAGCTGTGCTTGCCGATGGCGCAGCCCCGCAGCCGTCACACGGCGCGCAGCCGGTCCAGGTCAATCTTCGTCATCGACACGATTTCGCGATGCACCGCCGGGTTCGCGATGAGGGAAGCCAGGCCCGTCGGCACCACCTGCCAGCGCACCCCAAAGGCGTCCTCGCACCAGCTGCCCCCGAACTCGCGGGTGGCCAGCGCCTCCCACGCCGCGTCGATCTCCTCTTGCGTGTCGCACTCGAGCATGAGGGAGACGCCCTCGGTGAAACCGAAGGTGTGCATGCCGGGGGAGTCCGACAGCATGATCCACTGCTCGCCGAGGCGCGCATCGGAGACCAGCACGTGATCGCTCGTCGGCATCCGCACGAGGCTGCCGGGCGCGGAACCGGGGATGAGCGCCGTATACGTACGAGCGGCCGCCTCGGCGCGCGGCTCATCGCTCGTGAACATGAGCGCGGGCATCGCGAACGGCCGCGGTTCGGCCCCGGGGCTGGCTAACCGGAGCTGGAAAGTGAGGCCGAAACGATCACGCACCCACCCGAACAGGGGCGAGAAATCGTAGGTGTCCAGCGGCATGAGGGCCGTGCCGCCGTCGGCTAGCCGTTCCCACAGGGCCCGCAGGTGCCGCGCGGCGTCGGCATCGGCGGCCGGATCGAAGGTCAGCATGATCGAGATCGCCGGAGTGATCGAGACATCGCCCGGGGCATTGATGAACGCCAGGTCCAGATCGCGAAGGCGCGCCCGGGCAAACAGCTCCTTGCCCTCCATACCCGCCCATGATTCCGGCACGTCGGCACTCGGATAGTGCGCCGTGGCTTCGCGCACGAACGCCTGGCCGGGGAGCACGGAGAACGCATCCTCGTAGAACTCCAGGGCCTCGCTCATGGTGGACGGCAGGCACACGCAGGCAATCACGTTCATACTCATGGCTCGAGCCTAACCGCCCGCGGACTCCTGGAAGCGCGGCAGGGCGAACTCGATGCCGCGGGCCGTGAACTCGGCACGGATCCGCTTGCGCAGCTCCCGCTCCATGTCCCACTGCTGGCCCGGCACCGTATCCACCGTGACGCGCCGCTGGTAGCGGGCGCCGTCAATCGACAGGATGCCGGTGACGTTCGGGGTGCCCATGATCTTCGGGCCATAGGTGGGATCGGCCTGCAGATCGGCGATCACGTGAGTGAGCGCATCCGAGACCACCGTGTCGTCCGCCTTGTTGGAGATGTCGAGCACGAGGTAGGCGGTACCGAGCCCGCGCGAATAGTTGCCGGTGCGCACGATCTCGCCGTTGCGCACGGTCCACAGCACCCCGTTCAGACCGCGCACCTGCGTGACGCGCAGATTGATGTTCTCCACGGTCCCTTCGGCGAACTGCAAATCCACGTAATCGCCCACCGCCACGATGTCCTCAAACAGCATGACGATGCCCGCGAGCACGTCCTTGATGACGGTCTGCGCGCCGATACCGGCGGCGAGCCCCGCCACGCCGAGCGAGGCAATAATGGGCGCCACGTCGATGTTCATCTGCGACAGGATCATGACGAGCGCGATGATGCCAATCGCGGCCCCGGCCACGTTCTTCGAGACCGTCGCGAGGGTCTGGGCGCGCTGCTGGCGCCGCTCCTGCTGCGCCTTGATGAGCGCCGAATCGGTGTTCTTTTGCACGACCACGTTGGTCATGCGGGAAATCTTCGTGCCCGAGTCATACATCGTCTTGAACGCCCGGTTGATGACGATGCCCACGAGGATCCGCGCCACGAAAGCCACCACGATGATGATGACCACCGTGATGCCGCTGGAGATCGCCCAGCGCCACAGGGCGTCCACGAGAGACAGGGCTTCTTCACTGGTGGGAGTGGAAAGAACATGCATGCTCCCCACCGTAAAGGCGGCGCCTGACCTTCGGCTTGAGAGGGGCCGAAGATCCGGTGACGACGGCGGGGCCCACCCGAGAATCACCGGATGAGCCCCGCCGCGAAGGGTGCCAGGGGTGGTTACGCCTGGTCGGCCTCCTGGACGCGCAGGGCGCGCGCGAGGGAGTCCCGGCCTTCCATGATCGGGCGGCGCAGGCCGTACACGGCGTCAATGTTGTCGCCGAGCCACTGATCGGCCCGCTCGAGGACGCGGGTGCTCGGGTACGAATCCGGGAAGTATCCCTGGATCAGGCGGTTCGCGATCTCCGACGAGCGCTCGTCCCACACGCGGGTCAGCATCTGGAAGTAGGGCTCGACATACGGCGCCACGAGGTCCTCGCTGCCGCGGTTGAAGCCCTGGACGACCGCCGTGACCGACTCGTTGGCGAGCGAGTCTCCCGTGACGGTGAGCGCCCACGCCTCGGCCTTCGCCTCCGCCGTCGGCATCGCGGCCGTGGCCGTCAGTGCGCTCTTGCGGCCATTGTGGGTGTCATCGCTTGCGAGCACCTCGTCGATCTCGCTGGCGCTCAGGCCGCCGAGCGAGGCGAGGGCCACCGTGATCTTCCAGCGCAGGTCGGCATCGATCTCTCGGCCTTCGAGCGTGATCGCGCCATCGAACAGGCCGCGCACGGTGGCCTCCTGGGCGGGCGTGGCCAGGCGGAGGAAGGCCTCGACGAACTGCAGTTGCTGGTCGCTCCCGGCGGGGGCGGCCTCGGTGAGCCCCCACAGGAGAGTAGCCACGCGCTCCTTGCGCGCGGCGCGATCAGCGGGGGCCGCATAGCGGGTGCTGACCAGCTCGAGGCGGCCCAGCAGGGTGCGCAGCACCGAGGAGTCCTGCTCCGCGGCCATGTTCTCCACGAGCAGCTCCAGGTAGCGGCGGCTCGGAAGCTCGCCGTCGCGGGTCATGTCCCACGCCGCGCTCCAGATCAGGGTCCGCGCGAGCGTGTCCTCGAGCGCGCTCAGGTGCGCCATCGCCACGGCAAGGGAGTCCTCGTCCAGGCGCACCTTCGCGTAGGTGAGGTCGCCGTCGTTGACGAGCCACAGATCGGCGCGCTCGCCCACAAGCTGCGGGATCTCGGTGCGCGGGCCGTCAATATCGACCTCGAGGCGCGTACCGAGCGTGAGGGCGCCGCCCTCGAGGCGGTACCCGGCAATCGCGAGGCGATGCGGGCGCAGCGTCGGGTATTCCTCGACCGCGCTCTGCAGCACCGCAAAGGACTCGACGGTGCCGTCGGCCGCCCGCGTGATCTCCGGGCGCAGCGTGTTGACCCCGGCGGTTTCGAGCCACAGGGCGCTCCACGAGCGAAGGTCGCGGCCGCTCGTGGCCTCGAGCTCCACGAGCAGGTCGCTCAGCTGGGTGTTGCCCCACGCGTGCTTCGTGAAGTACGAGCGCAGCCCCTCGAAGAACGCGTCCTCGCCCACGTAGGCGACGAGCTGGCGCAGCACCGAGGCGCCCTTCGCGTAGGTGATGCCGTCGAAGTTCGTCTCCACGGCGTCGAAGTCCACCATGTCGGCCACGATCGGGTGGGTCGAGGGCAGCTGGTCCTGGCTGTAGGCCCACGCCTTTTCGGAGCCCGCGAACGTGGTCCACGCGTTCGTCCACTTCGTCGCCTCCGCCGAGCACAGGGTCGAGGCGAACTCCGCGAAGGACTCGTTGAGCCACAGATCGTCCCACCACGTCATCGTCACGAGGTCGCCGAACCACATGTGGGCCAGCTCGTGCAGGATCGTGAGGTCGCGACGCTCGCGCACGGCGTCGGACACGTCGGAGCGGAACACGTAGGCCTCGACGAACGTGACCGCGCCCGGGTGCTCCATCGCCCCCATGTTGTATTCGGGCACGAAGATCTGATCGTACGTGGGGAAGGGGTAGTCGCAGTCGAACTTCTCCTCGTAGAAGTCGAAGCCCTTCTGGGTGATCTCGAGGATGTTCTCGGCGTCGAGGTACTGGGCGAGGGAGGCGCGGGCATAGACGCCCGCAGGGATCTCGCGGCCCGAGCGGGAGACGAGCGTGCCGTCGTGCCCCTCGTACTTTCCGGCGATGAGCGCCGTGAGGTAGGTGGAGATGACGGGGGTGGGCTCGAAGTCCCACGTGGCGATGGGCGAGCCGTCCGCATCCGTGCCCGACGGGGTGGGCGTCGGGGTCGGGGCAATCGAGATGACGCGCCAGTGTGCGGGGGCGGTGACGCTGAACTGGAACGTGGCCTTGAGGTCCGGCTGCTCGAAGTTCGCGAACATGCGGCGGGCGTCGGAGACCTCGAACTGGGTGTAGAGGTACACCTCGCCATCCACGGGGTCCACGAAGCGGTGCAGGCCCTCGCCCGTGTTCATGTAGGCGCCGCGGGCGCGGATACGGATGGTGTTCTCGCCGACGTTGAGGGCGGGCAGCTGGACGCGGGCGCCGTCGAACCGCGAGGCAGGATTCTCGAGCACCTCACCGTTGAGGCTGATCTCGAGCACCTCGGGGGCGATGAGATCCACGAACGTTTCGCGGGCCTCGGTCGAGGTCACGGTGATGGTGGAGTCGGTGAGGAAGGTGTCGGGGCCTTCGGTGAGGTCCAGTCGCACGTCGTAGTGCGAGGTGGCGAGGAAGCTGGCGCGTTCTTGCGCCTCTGCACGGGTGAGATTTTCGGAGGTCGTCACGAACAATCCTTTGGTGTGGTGGGTGGTGGCACGTGTTGGGCACCGCCGTCCATCTTGCCACGACCCCTTTTTCGCAATGCGCAGATTGTAAAAATAAAGGTTCTGACCTGGGCGTTTTTGGCGAAGCGCCGCTGTTAGAGTGGAGGCATGGCGTCTGTGAATCCTCTTCAATGGCCCGTGGTGCGGCAGGTCCTGAGCGGTGATGCTTTTGGCCGTGGCCCCACCGTTCAATCTCCCACCTATCGCGATCTTTCGGCGCGCACCACCACCGCCGACAAGGTCGTCCAGAGCGTGTGTCCGTACTGCGCCGTCGGCTGCGGGCAGAAGGTCTACGCCAAGGACAACCGGGTGATCCAGATCGAAGGCGATCCCGATTCGCCCGTCTCGCGCGGCCGCCTGTGCCCGAAGGGTGCGGCGAGCGAACAGCTCGTCAACGCTCCCGGTCGCCAGACCTCGATCCTCTACCGCGCCCCCGGCGCGAAGGACTGGACCTCTCTTGACCGCGAATCGGCGATGGACATGATCGCCGATCGGTACATCGAGGCCCGCAAGAAGCACTGGCAGGACTTCGACGATCACGGCAATTCCCTGCGCCGCACGCTCGGCATCGCCGCGCTCGGTGGCGCCACGATCGACAACGAAGAAAACTACCTGGCCAAGAAGTTGTTTACGGCCACGGGAGCCATACAGATCGAGAACCAGGCCCGTATTTGACACTCCGCCACGGTTCCCAGTTTGGGAGCCTCGTTTGGGCGCGGCGGAGCCACGCAGCCGGTGCAGGACCTCGCTGAAGCAGACTGCATCATTATTCAAGGCTCCAACATGGCCGAATGTCACCCCGTGGCATTCCAGTGGGTCGTGGAAGCGAAGCTTCGCGGCGCGCGCGTGATTCACGTGGACCCGCGCTTCTCGCGCACGTCGGCCATGGCCTCGCACTACATCGCCACCCGTGCCGGTGCCGATATCGTGCTGCTCGGCGCACTCATCAATCACGTGCTGAGCAACAACCTGTTCTTCGAGGAGTACGTCAAGGCGTACACGAACGCCTCGACGATCATCAACGCGGACTTCCGCGATGCCGAAGATCTGGAGGGCCTGTTCTCCGGTTTCGATCCCGAATCGGGCGCGTACAACAACGCGACCTGGTCGTACGAGATGGACGAGGAGACCGGCCTGCCCGTGCGGGACGAGTCCCTCACCGATCCGCGCACCGTGTTCCAGATCCTGAGGCGCCACTACTCCCGCTACACGCCGGAGATGGTGGAAACCCTCTGCGGCGTCTCGCGCGAGGACTTCGACTACCTCGCCACCTCCCTCGTGGAGAACTCGGGCAGGGATAAGACCACGGCGTTCTGCTACGCGGTGGGCTGGACCCAGCACACGGGCGGCGCGCAGTTCATCCGCACGGCCGCGATCCTCCAGTTGCTCATGGGCAACGTGGGGCGCCCCGGCTCCGGCATCATGGCCCTGCGCGGCCACGCCACGATCCAGGGCTCCACGGACATCCCGACCCTGTTCCACATCCTTCCGGGCTACCTGCCCATGCCGAAGGCGGGCGTCAACGACACGTTCGAGACATACGTGAACTCGGTGGGCACGAAGAGCCAGAAGGGCTTCTGGGCGAACGCCGACGCCTACACGGTGAGCCTGCTCAAGGCGTGGTGGGGCGATGCCGCCACGAAGGACAACGACTTCGCCTTCGACTACCTACCCCGGCTCACGGGCGCGCACGGCACCTACCAGTCCCTCCTGCTCATGCTCGAGGACAAGGTGGATGGCTACTTCCTGCTCGGGCAAAACCCCGCGGTGGGCAGCGCGAACGGTCGCATGCAGCGCATGGGCATGAGCCACCTCAAGTGGCTCGTGGTGCGCGACTTCAACATGATCGAATCGGCCACCTTCTGGAAGGATGGCCCGGAGATCGAGACGGGCGAAATGGTTACCGAGGACATCCAGACCGAGGTGTTCTTCATGCCCGCGGCGAACCACACCGAGAAGTCGGGGTCGTTCACGCAGACCCAGCGCATGGTCCAGTGGCGCCACCAGGCGGTCACGCCGCCGGGCGATGCCGAGAGCGAACTGATGTTCTTCTTCGATCTGGGCAACCGGATCCGCGAGAAGCTCAAGGACTCGACCGATCCGCGTGATCGGCCCATCCTCGACCTCACGTGGGACTACCCCGTGGACGAGCACGGGGACCCGGACGCCGAAGCGGTGCTCGCGGAAATCAACGGCTACATCACCGAGGGTGAGAATGCCGGGGAGCCGCTCAGCACGTTTGGGCAGATGAAGGCCGACGGCTCGACCGCGGGCGGGTGCTGGATCTACGCGGGCGTATACGCGGGCGGCATCAACCGGGCCGCCGTGCGCGAAAAGGCCGACGGCCGCCCGTACACCGAACGCCAGTGGGCCTGGTGCTGGCCCGCGAACCGCAAGATCCTCTACAACCGCGCCTCGGCGGCGCCCGATGGCACGCCGTGGAGCGAGAAGAAGAAGTGGGTCTGGTGGGACGAGACCGAAGAGAAGTGGGTGGGCCACGACGTCCCCGACTTCCCCGTCGGCCTGAACCCCGCGGCGCGTCCCGATGCGCGCGTGGGCGGTCCCGCCGCGCTCGCGGGCGATGACGCGTTCATCATGCAGCCGGACGGCAAGGGCTGGTTGTTCGCGCCGAAGGGCATGGTCGATGGCCCGCTGCCCACGCACTACGAGCCGGTGGAATCGAAGATTCCGAACCTCATGTATCCGCAGCAGAACCAGCCCACGCGCGTGGTCATGCCGCGCGCGGACAACCTCACGGCCCCCGGGTACGGCGAGCCGCTGAGCAATGTGTACCCGTACGTGTTCACCACCTACCGCCTGACCGAACACCACACGGCCGGTGGCATGAGCCGCTGGCTTCCCTACCTCTCCGAGCTTCAGCCGGAGATGTTCGCGGAAGTGTCGCCGGAACTGGCCGACGAAGTGGGTCTCGTGAACGGCGGCTGGGCTACGCTCATTTCGCCCCGCTCCGCGATCGAGGCGCGCGTGCTCGTCACGAAGCGTTTCAAGCCGCTGACCATTGACGGCCAGACCGTTCACCAGATCGGCCTGCCGTATCACTGGGCGGTGGGCAAGAACGCGGTGATCGAGGGCGATTCGGCCAACGACCTGCTAGGCATCACGCTGGACCCCAACACGCAGATTCAGGACTCGAAGTCCGCGGCCGTGGCGATCAAGCCGGGCCGCAGGCCCCGCGGCCCCGAACTGCTGGACCTCGTGGAGAAGTATCAGCGCGAAGCGGGCATCACGCTCGAAACGGGCATGCAGCGCCTCACCGTGCCGTGGACCGAAGCCACGGAGTCGGGGATTGATCTCGATGCGAAGGAGGCCGAAGATTCGGCCCGCGGAGCCGCCTCCGCCGCAACCGGGATTCGCGCCGCACGCACAGCGGATGAGCCAGAAGCCAAGGGGCGGAGAAGGACCAGATGAATCAGTTCACCGGCACCACCGATCCGATCGTGGATTCGGGCTGGAGCCACACGCACGACCGCAAGGGGTTCTTCACCGACACCTCCATCTGCATCGGCTGCAAGGCCTGCGAGGTGGCGTGCAAGGAGTGGAACCACAACCCGCAGGACGGCAACTTCGAGCTGCTCGGCTCCTCGTTCGACAACACGGGCGCGCTCGGCGCGAACACGTGGCGCCACGTCGCGTTCATCGAGCAGAGCCAGGAGCGGATCGCCGAGGCGCGCGAATCGGGCAAGAAGCTCGTGAGCCTCGGCATGCCGTCGGTGGGTCCGAAGAAGGGCGCCGACGCGCAGCCGACGAGCACCCCGGAGTTCCGCTGGCTCATGGCCTCCGACGTGTGCAAGCACTGCACGCGGGCCGGGTGCCTGGACGCGTGCCCGACGGGCGCCCTGTTCCGCACCGAGTTCGGCACGGTCGTGGTGCAGGCCGACATCTGCAACGGCTGCGGCACGTGCGTGGGCGCGTGCCCGTTCGGCGTGATCGAGCGGCGCGACGACGGCACGGTGACGCCGAAGACAGACCGCGACGACCGCCCGCACCTGGACCAGGACATCCCGAACAAGGGCACCGCCAACAAGTGCACGCTCTGCTACGACCGCCTCAAGGACGATCAGATTCCGGCGTGCGCGCAGACCTGCCCCACCACCTCCATCAAGTTCGGTAACCGTGCGGACATGGTGGCCCAGGCCAAGGAGCGCGTGAAGCGCATGCACGCCGAAGGTTCGACGGAGGCCCGCCTGTACGGCGCGAATCCGAACGACGGCGTGGGCGGGCTCGGCTCGGTGTTCCTCATCATGGATGAGCCCGAGGTGTACGGCCTGCCGCCGGATCCGCGCGTGGGCACGCTCGATCTGCCCACCATGTACCGCCAGGCCGTCGTGGCCGCCGGTGCCATGATCGCCACCACCGCACTCGTATTCCTGGGAGGTCGCAAGTGAGCCTCAGCGAATTTGACGGCTACCGCCCGCCCCGCGAAGGCGGCAGGCGCAAGAAGCGCCGGGGCACGCCGCCACCGGCGTCCGTGCGCCGCGGCGGGCTCGACGGCTCGCGCGAAGTGTCGATGGTCGAGGACGTGCAGTTCACGAGCTACTACGGGCGCCAGATCGTCAAGGCTCCGCCGTGGAAGTACCCGATTGGTGTGTACCTGTTCCTCGGCGGCGTGGCGGGATCGAGCGGCCTCATCGCCCTCGGTGCCGACCTCACGGGCCGCACCGAACTTCGCCGCAACGCCCGGATCGGCTCGATTGTGGCGCTCGGACTCGGCACCGCGGGCCTCATCGAGGACCTCGGGCGGCCCGAACGCTTCCTGCACATGCTGCGCACCTTCAAGCCCACCTCGCCCATGAACCTGGGCACGTGGATCCTCACGGGGTACGGCATGGGCGCCGGAGTCACCTTCGCGAACGAAGTGGACCGGATGCTCGGCAACAAGCTCCCCATTGGGCCGCTTCGCCCCCTCGCCCGCGCGCTCGAGAAGCCCGCGATGGTGCAGCAGGCCGCCTTTGGCGCGCCGCTCGCCGCCTACACCGCGGTGCTGCTCGGCGATTCGTCGATCCCCGCATGGAACGGCGCCCGTCGGTCGATGCCGTTCCTCTTCGTCTCCTCCGCTTCGCTCGCCGCCTCCGGCATGTCGATGATCACCACCCCCACGCGGGAGATTCGCCCCGTGCAGATCCTCGCGCTCGCGGGGGTCATGGGGGACATGCTGTCGCTGCGGGCCATGAAGCGCGAGATGCACCCGCTCGAGTTTGAACCGCTCGATCAGGGCCGCGGCGGCAAGAAGATGCACCTCGCGGAGAAGCTGCTGATCGTGGGCGGCGTGGGCGCACTGTTCGCCCGCAAGCATCGCGCCATCGCCATCGCGTCGGGCGCGTGCCTGGCCGCCGCGAGCGCCCTGACCCGCTTCGGGATTCTCGATGCCGGGTTCGATTCCGCGGCCGATCCGAAGTACACGGTCATTCCGCAAAAGGACCGGCTCGCGAAGCGTCGCGCGCAGGGCATCACGGGAGACTCCATCGTGACGGGGCCGAGCGACGACTGACGCCTTCGAGCCCGGCCACGAGTAAGGCACGTGGCTCACGGGGACGAGTAAGGCACGCGGTTCACGGGGGACACAGCCCCGTGCTCCGCGGCCCTCTGGCCTCAGCGGGGGCGGAAGCCGATCCCGAGGTCGCTCAGGAGCGCCTCGTGGGCCCGCACCCGCTGCTCGAAGTCGTCCATGATGCCCGGCACGTCCTCGTTCCACGCGCGCTCCGCCACCGCCAGCAGGCGGGGAAACAGCATGTAGTGCAGGTGCTCTGGCGTGGGAATGTACTCGCTCCACGCCTGGGCCTGGATGCCCAGCACGAGCGCCCGCTCCTCGGCACTCAGGTGTGGCGGGAGCAGCGGGGCGCCTGCCACCGTTTCTAGCGGGATGGGCCCGCCCCACGCGGCGGCGAGCGGTTCGCCCTCGTTCGCCTGGGGGAAGTCAAGGTAGAGCACCGACGAGGTCGAGATGACCGTCCGGTGGCCGCGCTCGAGGGCCCGCGCGGCGCCGTCGGCCCCTCGCCAGTTCATGACCACGGTGTCCGCGGGCAGCGGGGCATCGAGCACCTCGTCCCAGCCCACGCCGGCGCGGCCGTGCGCGGCGAGCACGTCGTGGGCCACGCGCGTGAACTCGCCCTGGATATCGTCCACGCTCGCCAGGCCCCAGGCATCCGCTGCGGCCCGAGCAGCGGCGCTCTCCCGCCACTGCACGCGCGGCACCTCGTCCCCGCCGATGTGGACGAACGGCGCGTCGAAAATGCTGCACACCTGGGTGAGCACGGCGCGTACGAACGCGAACGCTTCGTCGCTCACCCCGAGCACGTCCTCGCTGATACCCCACGTGGTGCGCACGCCGACGGGAGCCTCGGGACGGTTGCCGAGTTCCGGGTAGGCGGCGACCGCGGCCTGCATGTGGCCGGGAAGATCGATCTCGGGCACGATCGTGATGCCGCGGCCCTTCGCGTAGGCCACCAGTTCCCGCAGCTCGGCCTGCGTATAGAAGCCTCCGTGGCGCTCGCTGCGGTACGCGTCCTCGTCCGGGCGCGCCGAGGGGTGGCCCACCACGGTGGCCTCGCGCCATGCCCCCACCTCCGTGAGCCGCTGGTAGCCCTCGATCTCGATGCGCCAGCCCTGATCGTCGTTGAGGTGCAGGTGCAGCACGCTGAAGCGGTAGAGCGCGAGCACGTCGACCATCCGGTACAGCTCATCGAGCGGTAGGAAGTGGCGGCACGGGTCCAGCATGAGGCCCCGCCACGCGAAGGCTGGAGCGTCATGAATCTCGAGGGTGGGCACGGGGACAAGCGGCGCGGCACCGTCGGGAGCTGTCGTCCCCTCGTGGCCCTGGTGGCCACGTGCGCTGAGCCGCACCACCTGCTCCCACGTCGCGCGCCCGCGCGCGAGGCCCTCCTCGCTGCCCGCGCGCAGGTGGGCGGCGCTCTCGCTCACGCTCAGGGCGTATTCCTCGGCGGCGAGCGCGGTATCGATCTCGCACGTGAGCGCCGCGAGCGGGTCGGGATGCCGGAACATCCCCTCGCCCATGCGGACGTGGCGGGGCGTCGGGATGAGGGGGAGGGGCGAGGTCATTCTCGGGCTCCTTCGAGGGCGGGGTGCGGGGAATCGGGCCGACGGAGGTGCCGGGGAGACGGACGTGACGGGGTGGGAGGGCGAGCGCGGTGGCGGCTAACGGATCGCGATGGCGCCCGCGGGGACCTCGGCGCTGGGCGCGGTAACCTCGCCGATCACGGGGAAGCCGGGGACTTCTCCGACCACGAGCAGGCCGCCGGAGGTCTGCGCGTCGGCAAGGAACAGCAGATCCTCTTCCGTAATGCCGGTGCCCGGCCGCAGGTGGCTGCGCACCCAATCGAGGTTTCGGCGCGTGCCGCCGGAGATGAAGCCTCCCGCGAGGGCATCGAGGGCGCCCTCGATGGCGGGCACCGCGGCGCGGTCGATCACGGCGCTGACCTTCGAGGCGCGGGCCATCTTGTGCAGGTGACCGAGCAGGCCGAAGCCGGTGACGTCCGTCGCGGCCCGGGCACCCTCGGCGGCGGCGGCGCGCGCGGCGTCCCGATTGAGCGTGGTCATCCACGCAATCGCCTCCTCGAGCGGGGCGCCTGTGGCCTTGTGCCGGTTGTTGAGCAGTCCCACGCCGAGCGGCTTCGTCAGGGTGAGGGGCAGGCCCGCCTGGGCGGCGTCGTTGCGAAGAATCCGGTCCGGCTGGGCAATGCCCGTGACCGCCATGCCGTACTTCGGCTCGGGATCATCGACGCTGTGGCCGCCGATCACGGGGCACCCGGCGGCGGTGCCGACGGCGAGGCCGCCGCGCAGCACCTCGCCCAGCATCTCCATCGGCAGCACCTCGCGCGGCCAGCCCACGAGGTTGATGGCCACGACGGGTTCGCCGCCCATCGCGTAGATGTCGCTCAGCGCGTTCGCGGCGGCGATGCGGCCCCAGTCGAAGGGGTCGTCCACCACCGGGGTGAAGAAGTCGGCCGTGGACAGCACCGCGAGATCGCCCTGAACCCGGACCGCGGCGGCGTCGTCGCCGTCGTCGAGGCCCACGATCACCGAGTCGAAATCTTGCCCGGTGAGCGATCGCACGGCGTCTTCCAGTTCGCCCGGCGGGATCTTGCACGCGCAGCCGCCGCCGTGCGCCATCGTGGTCAGCCGCGGGTACGCACTCGTGCCCGTCCAGGAATCGGCGGGGGCGGAGCCGGTGGGAGCCGTACCGGCGGGATCGGGGCGCAGTGAGGCGGTCGTCATGACCTCCACACTAGAGGGCCGAACTGGTAGGTTGTGTCCCGGAGGCGTCCGTGTCCTGGTGGGCACCCCGGTCTTCAAAACCGGTGATATCGAGTATCTCGGTATGGCGGGTTCGATTCCCGTCCGCCTCCGCCACACGCATGTTCAGCCCCGAGGTGAGGACGCTCGTTGAGTGAGGATCCGCGCAGGCGCATTCCCAGGACGGATGCGCTGCTGGCGCTCGACGAGGTGCAGCGGGCCTGCCGCAGCCTCAGCGAGCAGGTGGTGCGCGATCTGGTGCGCGCCACCCAGGAGAGCGCCCGGCGTGGCGATATCGCCCCCGAGCAGGTCACGGAGCATCTGCTCGCGGCGCTCGACACCTCGAGGGCCTCGTCCCTGACGCCGGTCATCAACGCCACCGGGGTCATCATCCACACGAACCTGGGGCGCGCGCCGCTCTCGGAGGCGGCCACGCGCGCCCTCGTGCAGGCCGCCGGGTACGTGGACGTGGAGTTTGATCTGCCGACGGGGGTGCGCAGCAGGCGCGGCGCCGAGGCCCGGGCCGCGCTCCTTGCCGCGTGCCCGCTCGCCGAGGATGCCCTCGTGGTGAACAACGGGGCGGCGGCCCTCGTGCTGTGCACGACCGCGCTGGCCCGTGACCGGGACGTGGTGCTGAGCCGCGGCGAACTGATCGAGATCGGTGCCGGTTTCCGCCTGACCGATCTCATGGAGTCCACGGGCGCCCGCATCCGCGAGGTGGGCACCACGAACCGCACGCACACCGCCGACTACGCGGACGCGATGGGGGAGCGCACCGGCGCGATCCTCAAGATTCACGCGAGCAACTACGTGATTAGCGGCTTCACGTCGAGCGTGGGGGTTTCCGAGCTGGCCGCGCTCGCGCGCGAGCGGGACGTGCCGCTCATCGTGGATATCGGCAGCGGACTGATCGAGCCCGAGCGGGCCCTGCCCGACGAGCCCGCCATCGCCGAGGCGCTCGCCGCGGGCGCCGACCTGGTGATCGCGAGCGGCGACAAGCTCCTGGGCGGTCCCCAGGCGGGCATCATTTACGGCGCCGCCCGCTGGGTGGCCGCCGTGGCCCGGCACCCGCTCGCGCGCGCCGTGCGGGCCGACAAGCTCCAGCTCGCCGCGCTCGAAGCGACCCTCAACGGACCCACGCCCCCCGCGATCACCGCGCTGCGCGCCGACCCCGCGTATCTCAGGTCCCGCACCGAGGCCCTCGCGCGCGCCCTCGAGCCGCACCCCGTGCGCCTCGTTGCCCATGACGGGCGGGTGGGCGGCGGAGGCGGCGCCGAAGTGCCCCTGCCCGGATGGGCGCTCGAAGTCCCCGAGGAACTCGCCGCACCACTGCGCACCCAGACGCGCCCCATCGTGACCACCGTGAACGGCGGCGTGTGCCTCGTGGACCTGCGCTGCGTGCCCGAGTCCGACGACCAGGCCGTCCTCGCGGGGCTGCGCCGAGCATTCGATGGTGCCGCATGCGCGTGATCGCCACCGCGGGCCACGTGGACCACGGCAAGTCCACCCTCGTGCGCGCCCTCACGGGCATGGAGCCGGATCGTTGGTCGGAAGAAAAGCGGCGCGGCCTCACGATTGACCTGGGCTTCGCGTGGACCACGCTCAACTCCGGCACCCGGGTGAGCATGGTCGATGTGCCCGGCCACGAACGCTTCCTCGGCAACATGCTCGCGGGCCTCGGGCCCGCCCCGAGCGTCCTCATGGTGGTCGCGGCCGACGAGGGCTGGCGGGAGCAATCGAGCGATCACCGCGATGCGATTCGGGCGCTCGGGATCGACAGCGGCCTCATCATCGTCACGAAGACCGACCGCGTGAGCGCGGCGAGGGTGGCGGACGTGATCGAGCAGGCCCGCCGGGAACTCGCCCACACGGGCCTCGCCGACGCCCCGGCGCTCGCCGTCTCCGCCGCAACCGGCGAGGGGATCGAACAGCTCCGCGCGGCGCTCGATGACCTGCTCGCCGAGGCGCCGCCTCTCGAGACCGAGGCGCCCGTCCGGCTGTGGATCGACCGCTCGTTCACGATCGCGGGCGCGGGCACGGTGGTGACCGGCACGCTCGGCGCCGGGACCGTCGCCGTCGGCGACCAGCTGGACCTGCTGAGCGTGCACGGCCAGGCGAGCGGGCAGCCCCGACCCGTGAGTATCCGCGGCCTCCAGGCGCAGGGCAGCGCCACGCCCGAGGTGGGTCCCGTGAGCCGGGCCGCCCTCAACATTCGCGGCGTGGCCACGGACGAGGTGGCGCGCGGAGACGTGCTGCTGACCCCCGGGGCCTTCCACCTCACGCGCAGCATCGACGTGCGGCGCGTGAGCGGGCAGAGCCTCGAGGACGTGCCGCGCGAGACCACGGTCCACGCGGGCACCGCGGCCGTGACCGCGCAGGTGCGGCCCCTCGGTGCCGACCACGCGCGCTTGCTGTTGCCCGTGGCCCTTCCGCTGCTCGTGGGCGATGGCCTCGTGCTGCGGGGGACGGGCGCGCGGGCCGTGCTCGGTGGGGTGCGCGTGCTCGACGTGGACCCTCCCGCGCTGAATCGCCGCGGAGCGGGCAGGGCGCGGGCCGCGGAACTCGAGGCGATGGGGGAGCGCGGCGACGCGGCGGGCCTCATCCGGCGGCGCGGCGCCGTGCGCGCCGACGACCTCGCCCGCATGGGCCTTGCCCTACCGACGACCGGTGCGGACGCCGGTGTTGAGGCGCACGGGCCGTGGCTCGCCTCAACCACCTACCTCGAGAAGAAGGCCGAGCAGCTGCGCGCCGCCGTGGCCCTGGACGCCGAGCGCCATCCGCTCGGTGAGGGGCTTCCCAGGGGCGCGGCCCTGAGCGCCCTGGACCTTCCCGATCCAAGCCTTCTGGTTCCCGTCATCGCCCGAGCCCGGCTCGACGAGGATGGCGGGCACATCCGCGACCCCCGCCACGCCCGCGGGCTCGGCGCCGCCGAAGCATCCGTGGCCCACCTCGAACAACGCCTCGCCGCCCGACCCTTCGCGGCCCCCGAGGCCGACGACCTCGAGGCGCTCGGCCTCGGCGCGAAGGAACTGGCCGCGGCCGCGCGCCTTGGACGGCTCGTGCGCCTGGAGGGCGGCATCGTGCTGCTGCCGTCGGCCCCCGCGCTCGCGATGCGCCAGCTCGCGGCATTGCCGCAGCCATTCACCACGTCCGAGGCCCGCCAGGCGCTCGAGACGACCCGCCGCGTCGTGATCCCGCTGCTCGAGCACCTCGATGCCCGCGGCTGGACCCGGCGCCTCGACGCGGGCCACCGCGAGGTGGTGCGGTAACTCGCGCCCATGGAGTGAGAGTGGTGCGGTAGTCCGCGCCCGTCGGCCCCTCACGCAAAGAAGAAAGGGCCGCCACCGCCTCCTCGGCAGTGACGGCCCCCGATGGAGCGTCAGACTCAGACGAACTCGATGGTGCTTTCCGCGTGACCCACGATGACCACGGGGGTGATCGCCGTGAAGCCCGCGGCCTCAATGGCGGCCCGGTCGAAGCGGATGAGCGGATCGCCCGCGCGCACGCGCTGGCCGGTCGTGACGAGAAGCTCGAAGCCCTCGCCGCCCATCTTCACGGTGTCCAGACCCACGTGGATGAGCACGTCCGTGCCGTCATCGAGGGTGAGGGCCACCGCGTGACCGGTGTCGAACGCCTGCATGACGACGCCCGCGGCGGGCGCCACCACCAGATCGCCCGTGGGCTGCACGGCGAGGCCTCCGCCGAGGACGCGCGTGGCGAACGTGGAATCGGGAACCTCATCGAGGCTCACCACGGTGCCATCGACCGGCTGGCGCAGACGCACGAGGCTCAGCGAATGATCCGCGTTCGCCTCGGCGGCCTGGACTTCCTGGAGCTCCTTGGCCGACGGCGGCTCGAGGGTGCCGTCCATGAGGCCCTCCATCGCGTCCTTGACGAACTGAACGTTGAGGCCGTAGATCACCTGGAGGCTCTTGCCGCCCGGCTTGATGACGCCCGCGGCGCCCGCGGCCTTGAGCTCTGCTTCGTCCACCACGTCCATGTCGGCTACCTGCAGGCGCAGGCGGGTGGCGCAGTTTTCGATCTCGGTGATGTTGTCCTTCCCGCCGAGCGCGGTGAGGAAGCGATCGCCGGTCACGAGGAACTTCTCTTCGGCGCTCACGGGGCCGCCGTCGGCGTCCGCGCTATCGCCGAGCAGGTCTTCGTTGTCGCCGCGACCCGGGGTGCGCAGGTTCCACTTGAGGATGATCCAGCGGAAGACGAAGAAGTACACGGCGAACCAGAACACGCCGAGCACAAGCACGCCCCAGGGGTTCTGGGCCATGGGGTTGAACCAGCTGAGGAAGAGGTCGATGCTGCCCGCGGAGAAGCCGAAGCCCGAACGGATGGGCAGGGCCGCGGTGATAGCCATGGAAATGCCGGTGAACACGGCGTGCACCACGTACAGGCCCGGGGCCAGGAACATGAAGAGGAACTCGAAGGGTTCGGTGATGCCCACGAGGAACGAGGCGAACGCGGCGGAGAAGAGGATACCGCCCACGATCTTCTTGTTCTTGGACTTCGCGGTGACGTACATGGCGAGCGCCGCGCCGGGCAGGCCGAACATCATGATCGGGAAGAAGCCGGTCATGTACTGGCCGGTCACGCCGTAGGTGCCTTCGCCCGCCAGGAACTTCACGAGGTCGGCGATCCCGAAGCCATCGAACCAGAACACGGCGTTGAGTGCGTGGTGCAGGCCGAGCGGGATGAGCAGGCGGTTGAAGAAGCCGTAGAGGCCGGCGCCCACGGGGCCGAGCGTGGCGATGAACTCGCCGAAGGCCGTCAGGCCAGCGAACAGGAGCGGCCAGACGAACATGAGAATGATGGAGGCCAGGAGCGAGATGCCGGAGGCGACGATGGCCACCGAGCGCTTGCCGGAGAAGAACCCGAGGTAGTCGGGAAGCTTGACGTCCTTGAAGCGGTCGTAGCTCCACGCGCCGATGAGGCCGCAGACAATGCCCACGAAGACGTTTTCCACGCTGGAGAACGCCCGGGCCACCTCGTCTTCTGGGATGCCCTGGAGGTTCGCCATCGTGCCAGGGGCCAGCAGGGTGGTGACGGTGAGCCACGAGACGAGCCCGGCCAGCGCCGAGGTGCCGTCCGAGCGCGAGGCCATGCCGATGGCAACGCCGACGGCGAAGAGGAGCGCGATGTTGCCGATGAGGGCGCCGCCCGCGGCAGTCAGGAACGCGGCGACGATGTTGTCTGCGCCGAAGAGGGTGCCGAAGAGGTGACCGAAGCCGGAGAGGATCGCCGCGACCGGGAGGGCCGCGACGGGCAGCATGAGGGATCTGCCAAGCCGTTGCATGAATTTCATGAGGAGTCTTTCACTCGCGCCGGAGAGGGAGAACCGGCGATCGCGGTGGCGCCGAAGCGCCGGGGATGCTGTCATCATACGTCTCGGCGACGCCCCATGTGGGCTTACTTTTGGAAGAAAATTATGTCAATCGGGCGCAAGTGCGCATCCGGGGTGCCCTATGAGCGGCGTCGGCCCCGCGTCAGATCGATGTCCCACGCGTGATTCTCCGGCAGGCGCGGAAGCTCCCACGACGGATTCGGGAAGAAGTGCTCGAAGCCCGCATTGAATGGGTAGCCCCACGCCTCGATATCGCGTTCGGCCTCCCGGCCCCACTCGCGAATCTGCGCGCACATCTCCGCCGTGAAGTAGCCCGCGCGCTCCGCGCCCTCGAGCTCGTCCTCGTCCTTGTAGTGGTAATCCCGCCGTGGCAGCACCACGAGGTCCAGCACCAGGTCGCGCGACCGGATGCCCTCCTCGGTTCGCTCGAGCGGGGTCTCGAGATTGACGTAGTAGCAGCCGAGCGAGCCGTCGTCCTTGTAAAACAGCCACACGGAATACGGCTTATCCGGCAGGCCGATCATCACGATGCCGTTGCCGGTCCACAGCTGCTTGGACTGCGTGCGCTGTTCCGTGAACATGCCCTCATCGCCCGCCCGGCGCAGGGGAGCGCCGTTCGTGAGCACGGGGAGAAGAACTTCGGTGCCTGGAGCAATCCACACCACGATGCCGCGGTCGTCGTCAAGAACGACGGTGCCGGGCCGCACCGTGATCGTGTCGTGCGCGTGGGTGTAATACGTCCAGGTCACGTGATCGCCGGGCGACCACCGTTTCTGGGTGTGCATGGTCTCTCAATGGCCGGTAGGCCTCCCGGGGGTGCCGGGCGGCGGCCAAGCCCGCGCGAGCACACAGGAAATCCCGGAAGGGGAAACGAGTATGGCGCGAGCCTACCGGATGAGGCTGTTAGCGCGACCAGGCTTCCCACAGCCGTGCATACACGCCGCCGAGCGCCACGAGCTCCTCGTGCGAGCCCGATTCCACGACCCGGCCGTCGTCCATCACCAGGATCCTGTCGGCCACGCGCGCCTGGCTGAGCCGGTGCGCCACGATCACCGTGGTGCGGCCCTCGGCCACCCGCAGCGCCGCGCGCTCGAGCACCCTGGCCCCCGAACTGCCCTCGTCGGCCGTGGCCTCGTCCATGATGAGGATCGCGGGATCCTGCAAGAGGATGCGCGCGAGCGCGATCTGCTGGCCCTGTTCGGCCGTGAGCCGCGCACCTTTCTCGCCTACCTCGGTGTCGAGCCCCTTCGGTAGCAGGCGCGCCCACTCCTCGGCACCCACGGCATCGAGCGCCTCCCACAGCTCGGGATCGCTTGCGCCGGGGCGCGTGAGCTGGAGATCCTGGCGCAGCGTTCCATGGAACACGTGCACGTCCTGGGACACGATGGAGGCGTGCTTGCGCACCGACTCGATATGCGCGGTGGTGAGGTCCGCGCCGCCGTGGAGCACGCGCCCGTGCCTCGGGGTGAGCGTGCCCGCCATGATCGAGGCGAGCGTGGACTTGCCCGCGCCCGAGGCGCCCACGAGCGCGATGGTTTCGCCCTCGGCCACCTCGAGGTCAATCGGGTGCAGGACCACGCGCGCGCCCTCGCCGTAGGAGTGCGAGACGCCCTGGATGCTGAGCGCACCGCCGTCCGGCCGGTCCGTGCCGTGCGAGGTGGCCGGATTAATCGAGGTGATGACCCCGACCATGCGCGTGAGGCTCGCCGCGGCCGACTGCACATCGTCGAGCGAGAAGATGAGGGATTGCAGCGGCCAGAACAGCGCCACGATATACATGCTCGCGGCCGCCACGATGCCGATGGGCAGCACCCCGGCCTGGACGGTGAAGAAACCGATGAGCACGACCAGCAGCAGCGCGATCGCTTCCGGGATCTGCATGAGCAACACGAGCTTCACCACGAGGCCGATGATCCGCATGACGAGCGTGTACGCGGCCGCGCTGAGCGAGCCCACGTGGCGCGTCTCGCGTTCCTCGATCCCGTAGGCGTGCACCGTGGGGATGCCGTTGATCGCGGCGAGCAGGCCCTGGGCGCGGGCGCCCTTCGCGATCCGCTCCACGCGATAGATCCGGTTCGTGCGCGGCAGGTACCAGCGCATGCCCCACGCGTACATCGGCGCGATGGCCACGACGATGATGAGCAGCCACGGGCTGATGAACACGAGCGCCGTCATCGTCACGACGATCTGGAAGATGATCGTGATGAGGTAGGGCACGATGTTGTTCACCGCGCGGGCGGTCACATCGACATCGTCGGCCACGCGCGAGAGCGCATCGCCGATCCCCGCGCGCTCCATGGTCTGCGCGGGAAGGTCGAGGGCGCGGTCGATCACGTCCTCGCGCATCCCCGCGAGCACGCGCTGCCCGAGCCCCGAAATCTGGGCGCGGCTGATCGCCGCGAAGATCGCCTGGATCGTGCCGGTCAGCACCATCGCCCCCGCGAGCCACCACAGCGCCTCCATGCCGCGGTTGTCCTTGACCACATCGACCGAGACGCCGATGAGCCACGGCAGGGCGGCGAGCGCAATCGACGCCGTGATCGTGCTCAGCAGCATCATCGCCGTGAGGCCGCGGAATTGCCTCAGGCGCCTCGCCACAAATCGGGCGGTCTCGCCGAAGGTCGCAATCGGCAGCAGCTCCGCGTGGCGCGACAGCTGCCGACTGATATCGGCCTCGACCTCCATCGAGTCCACGAGGTCGCGTTCCGCGGCGCTCGTGACGTTCTGCGTGAAGTCCGCGCTCATCGCTGCACCACCTCGGCGTAGTCGGGATTGGTCATGAGGTCCTGGTGGCGGCCGCGGCCGGCCACCTCGCCGTCGGCTACAAACACCACGTCCTCAACGGCGTTCAGCAGGGCGGGTGCCTTCGTGAGGATGATCGTGATGCGATCCTCGAGCGAGCGCGCCGCCACGAGAGCCTCGGCAATGTGCTGTTCGGTCACGGCGTCCACCGCGGTCGTGGGGTCGTGCAGCACGAGCACGGGCGTGTCGGAGGCGACGGCTCGCGCGAGGGCGAGCCGCTGCCGCTGCCCACCGGACAGGTTCGCGCCGCGGTCCTGGATGCGCGTGTCCATGCCGTCGGGCAGGATCCGCAGCAGGTCGTCGGCCCCCGCGGCGTGCAGGGCGGCGTGGGCCCAGCGATCGCCGTCACCCGGGGCGGGCGTGGGGGCCTTCGTGCCGAGCTGCTCGCGCAGGGTCCCATCGAAGAGGTCCACGGCGTGCGGCTCGAAGAGCACCTGCGAGCGCTCGAGGTCGAGCGCTTCGAGAGCGCCGAGGGTGAGGGTGGCGTCGGTCGCGCGGGCAGGAACCACGGCGAGCACCTGGCCCGCCCGGACCTCACCCACGAGTGCGGGAGAGATCGCCTCAACGCCGGGCCGACGGGTCCGTACCGCGCCTGGCGTTGTGGCGGTAGCGGGGGAGTGAGCGGCGCGAGACTCGGGGCCGACGGGGCTTGCGGCGATGGCCGCGACGATGCTCGGATCGTTCAGCGAGCGGCCCAGTTCGCTCAGCAGGTGCCGGATGCGGCGCGCGGACGTGGAGAACGAGGCGAACCACACGGGAACGCCGGAGAGCCCTTCCATCATCCCGGACATGTTGCGCACGAGGCCCACGACCGAGATGAGGACGCCGAGCCCGATGGCGCCCTCGAGCGTGAGGGAGGCCGCCACGAGGGTCACGGCGGCGATCATGAGGGTCGAGACGAAGGTGAGCAGGCCGTTCGAGAGGCCCGAGTAGCGGGCGTTGATGAGGGCGGAGCCGAGGGCCGCGCGGGAGCGGGTCCGGTACATCGCTCGGGCGCGGGTCTGCACGCCGAGCCCCTGCAGCACGCGAAGGCCGTGCACGAGGTCCGTGGCCGTGGCCGCGGCATCCGCCGCCCCCGACTGCTGGGCGTCGTACTTCTGCGACAGGATCGGCGCGATGACGCGCAGGACCACGACCTGGGCGCCGAGGCCCACGAACACGGCGAGGCCAATCCACGGGTTGACCCACCACAGCCACACGCCCGCGCCGAGCACGGCGAGGCCCGCGGGGACGGCCCACAGGAGCATGTCGAACACGTCCGGGGCGCGGTCCGCGTCGGAGGTCGAAATCGACAGCACTTCGCCGGCCGGGCGCTCGATGGGGCGCGAGGTCGGGTCCAGAACTGCCGCCGTGAGCGCCATCCGCAGCTTGTGCTGCTCGCTCATGCGAATCTCCATCGTGCGGTAGAAGGAGAGCGCCCACGCTCCCACGGCCAGGAGCCGAACGGCGATGACGACGAGGATCGCGATCACCGTGAAGCGAAGATCGCCTTCGAGGATGCCCCGGTCAATGATGACGCCGAGCGCAATCGGCACCGCCATGTGAATGAACTCGCTGAGGATGCTCAGCACCATGAGCCAGCTGAGCGTGCCCGTGTGCCGACGCACGAGGATGCCGAGGATCGAGCGCTCGCGCAGCTCTTTGCGGCTCAGGTGCTGTTCGGAGGGGTGGAGGGTGGAGCGCCGAGGCTTCTTCCGGCCTGCCGAGGACGGCGAGGAAGCGGAGGAAGCGTCGGCGCCCGCGGAGGGGAGTTCAGAGGTCGAATCGGACACGTGATCCAGTCAACGCTGAGGGGTGGTCAATGGGCAATTTCTTTTCGCGACGATCGAAGGTGTGTTCTGACACAATGGGAGACTGTGAGACGGCGCCGTGCGGCGCCGCAGCAAAACCAGAGGAGACAGCCACCCATGGCGCGCACCGTTCAGTTGTTCATCGATCCCGTCTGCCCCTTCGCCTGGATCACGAGCCGCTGGCTCCTATCCGCGTGCGAGGTGCGCCCGGGCACCTCCGCGCGCTTCTCGCTCATGTCGCTCGCCGCCCTCAACGAGGGGCGCGATCTGGACCCCGGGTACGCCGAGGCGATGGTGCAGGCGTGGAAGCCCGCACGGCTTGCCCTCGCCATCCAGGAGCGGGAAAGCCAGGAGGCCTTCGCCGCGTTCTACACCGCGTGGGGCACCCGCTTTCATGTGGAGGATCGCCGCGATGACGCGCACGCCGTGGCGGTCGAAGCGCTCGCGGAGGCCGGGCTCGATGCCAGCCTCATTCGCGCGTGGGACGATGCCGCGCTGGATCCGGCGATCCGCGCCGAGCAGGCCCTGGTGGAAGACATGGTGGGCTCCGAGGTGGGCACCCCGGTGATTTCGTTCGGCGAGGGTCTCGCTTACTTCGGGCCCGTCATCACCCCCGCGCCCCGCGGCGAGGACGCCGGGCGCCTGCTGGATGGCCTCGAGGCCCTCGCGAGCGTGGACGGCTTCTTTGAACTGAAGCGCGCGCGGACCTCCGCCGTCGACTTTTCCTGACGTCCCGCCCGGCCTCCCCGAGACCCCCTGCAGAAAGGCCCGCCCCCATGCGCGTCCACATCGGCACCGACCATGCCGGATTCGAGCTCAAGAACCGCCTCGTGGCCCTGTTCACCGCGAAGGGCCACGACGTCACCGACCATGGCGCCTTCGCCTACGAACCCCTCGATGACTACCCGAAGTTCTGCACCGATACCGGCGAGGCCGTCGTGGCCGATCCGGGGAGCCTCGGCATCGTGATCGGCGGCAGCGGCAACGGCGAACAGATCGCCGCGAACAAGGTGCGGGGCGTGCGCGCGGCGCTCGTGTGGAACGAGGAGACGGCGCGCCTGGCCCGCGAACACAACAACGCGAACGTCATTTCGGTGGGGGCGCGGATGCACAGCGAGGACGAACTGGTCCATCTCATCGACATCTTCCTCGCCGAGCCATTCCCCGGCGAAGAGCGCCACCAGCGCCGCATCGACCTGATCGCCCGCTACGAAGCCACCGGCGGCTATGACGCCTGACGGAGGCGCGCATGCCTGAGGGCCACACTATTCACCGCCTCGCCGAGGCCATGGGCGAGGCGTTCGGGCGCTCCCGCGTGCGCCTCGGCTCACCGCAGGGTCGCTTCGAGGCCGAGGCCGCTGAGGTGGACGGCTGGGTGCTGACGGAGCCCGAAGCGGTGGGCAAACACCTGTTCCTCCCGTTCGCGCCCGCGCCCGACGCCGAGGCGAGCCGCTTCATCCACATCCACCTGGGCCTGTACGGCTCGTGGACTTTCGCGGGCGATCCCACCTTCCTTGCTGTGAAGGCCATCGGCGCCCCCAGGCGAAGCGCGGAGGCCGACGGGGGCGAGTGGGCGGCCACCATCCCCGGCCCCAACGTGCGCTTGCGGATGGAGGGCCAGCACGGCCTCGCCGATCTGACGGGCCCGAACCAGTGCCGCCTCATCGACGCCGCCGAGCGCGACGAGGTGATCGCACGGCTCGGCCCCGACCCCCTGCGGGCTGACGCGGATGTGGACGAGTTCGTGCGGCGCATCAAGAAGTCGCGCCAGGCCATCGGGCAGCTCCTCATGGATCAGCGCGTGGCCGCGGGCATCGGCAACATCTATCGCGCCGAGCTCCTGTTTCGCGCCCGGCTCGATCCGTACGTACCCGGCAAGGACCTGAGCGAGCCACTGATCCGCGACCTGTGGCGCGATCTCGTGCCGCTCATGGAGTACGGCAAACGCACGGGCCGCATCGTCACCACGCAGGTGGAGCATCGCGGGCGGCACAACGAGCTCAACGAACGCCACGTGCCCGCCTACCAGCGCGGCGATGCCCGCTCACCCGTGGTGCCGCGCGAGGAATCGTTCTACGTCTACCACCGCCAAGGCTTCCCGTGCCGCGTGTGCGAGTCCGTGATCCACGATGCCGACATGGCGGGCCGCGGGCTCTACTGGTGCCCCGGCTGCCAGAAGAAGCGGGTGCGCCGGGCGGGATGGATCGACACCCACCCGGCGTCGGCCTGGGCTGAGGTCCCGTGAGCGCGCGCCCGGTGCCGGAGCGCACCCTGAGCATCGAGCGGCCCGACGGACACCGCCTGCACGTCGAGGACTCGGGCCCCACCCATGGCCCCGCCGCGCTGTTCTTGCACGGTGGGCCCGGCGGCACGCTCGGCAGCGGCTATCTCCGCATTCCCGACCTCGAGCGGTGGCGGGTCATTGGTCTCCAGCAGCGCGGCGCGGGGGCCTCAACGCCGCACGCGAGCGCCGCGTTCGCGCCGGAGGAGTATACGACCGCGCGCCAGGTGGCCGATATCGAGGCGGTGCGCGAGCACCTCGGCATCGAGGACTGGGTGGTGCAGGGAGTCTCGTGGGGTTCCACCCTGGCCCTGCACTACGCGCTCACACATCCCGAGCGGGTGCGGGCCCTCGTGCTCGTGGCCGTCACCACCACCTCGCCGCGCGAAGTGCAGTGGATCACCGAGGACGTGGGAGCGATCTACCCCGAGGCTTTCGAGGAGTTCTCCGGCTACGCCCGCACCCGAGGCTGGCAGGACGGTGAGAGCCTCGTCGAGGCCTATGCCCGCGCCGTCCTCGACCCCGATCCGGCGCGCGCCTACGAAGCCGCCGATCAGTGGATGCGGTGGGAACAGGCCCACGTGAGCCTCGGCGCCACGCCCGGCGCCCCGAACATCGCGCTCGAAGGTACGCCCGAGTTTCGGCTCGCGTTTGCGCGACAGGTGACGCACGCGTGGTCCCATCACGGCTTCGCGGTCGAATCAGGCCTGGCCCGCGACGGGGATGTGGACGGGATCCTTCCGGCCGTGCGGGCACGCCTCGCGCATCTTCCCGCCGCCCTCATTCACGGCCGACGCGACGTGTCCGGGCCCGCCCTGACGGCGTGGCGCCTGCACCAGGCCCTCCCGCTGAGCACGCTCAGCATCATCGAGGAGGAAGGGCACGGCGGCCCGCACATGAGCGCGGCGTGGAAGGCGGCGATGGCCACGTTGCTGGACGGGTAGGGTACTGCCCCATGACTCCCTCAACCCCCACCCCCGTGACCCCCTATGCCCGCCGCACCCTCAGCACGCGCCCGACCGGCGAGGAGCTGAGCGCCGCCCACGTGAGCCACATGGACCCGGTGAGTGTCTATGCGATGTGCGTGCTGCGCCAAGACGTCTTCGTGATGGAACAGGGCGTCACGAGCGAGCGGGAACTGGACGAGCGCGACCTCGAGGACGGCACCGTCACGCTGTGGTGGAGCCGCGGCCCCCGAGTCATCGCGACGGTCCGCGTGCTGAGGGAAGAGGGCCTCATGCGGATCGGGCGCCTCGCGACCGCCCAGGACGCGCGCCACGGCGGTTTCGGCGGCGAGGCCATGCGCGCCGCGATCGAGATCTGCCGGGAGCTCGAGCCCACCCAGCCCATCGAGATCCACGGCCAGTCCTACCTCAAACAGTGGTACGAATCGATGGGGTTCGCGTGCGTGGGCGAGGAGTTCCTCGAAGCGGGCATCTGGCACTACCCGCTGCGCTACGAGCACGCCTGAGCCCGTCCGCGCACATGCGCTCAGAGGGGTGCGACGCTAGGAGACGCGGCGCGGCTTCGATGGAGCAGATTCGTTCCACAGGCGATCCAGGGCGCTCACCGCGAGGAACTCGCCCTTCTTCACGCCCCTGACGGTGACCTCTTGCCGCACGGCATTCTCGTTGGCCCGCACGGTGGCCAGCAGCGCCGTGCCCGAGGCCAGTTCGGCGGGATCGAAGCGCGGTCCCGAGACCCGGTAGATCGCGAAGCTCGTGGCCCCCGAGTGGGGCAGTCGGTTGAAGCGCACGCGCGCTCCCGACCCCGTGGAACGAACCCCGAGCCCGGTGGGGGTGGCGGGAGCCTCGCCGCCCAGGTGCGGCATCGTGGGAATGATCGCCGGATGCGCGTAGTGGCGCTTGGCGAGGCGCGTGAACGCGCCGTCCGCGTCCCCGCGCACCGAGACGGCGGAGAAGTAGGCATCGCCCTGAATCTCCGGATGCTCCCGGTTCAAATCCAAGTGCCGCGCCAGTTCGTTCGGGTCGGAAAAGACGCCGGACGTGTGCTTATACATGGCCTGGCCGATGTAGAGGGACACGGTGGTCTCCCGCACCACGTCGGCCCACCACGGGGCGAGCACCTGGTAGTCCGCGACCTCGAGGCCGATCTGCCAGTAGATCTGCGGGGCGATGTAGTCCAGCCACTGCTCCTTCACCCAGCGGCGAGTATCGGCCGCGATGATGTCGTAGCTTTGCGAGCCCGAGGTGGCGCTGCCGAGCGGATCGGCAGAGGCGTTGCGCCAGATCCCAAACGGGCTGATCCCGAACTTTACCCACGGCTTGAGGGCGCGGATGCGCTCGTGCATCTCCCGCACGAGCGTGGAAATGTTCTCGCGGCGCCAGTCCTCAATGCTCTGCCCCGGCGCGCCGTACTGCTCGAACGTCGCGCGGTCGGGATAGTCCGCGCCCGCCACCGGGTACGGATAGAAGTAGTCATCGAAGTGCACGGCGTCGATGTCGTAGTGCTCGACCGCGTGCAGCATCGCGTCCTCACTCAGGCGCCGCACCTCGGGAATACCGGGGTTGTAGTAGGTCTTGCCGCCGTACGGGAAGGTCCACCCGTGCGTACGTGCGGGGTGATTCGGCACGAGGTGGTCCAGGTTCTCGCTCATCGACACCCGGTAGGGGTTGAACCACGCGTGGAACTCCAGGTTGCGCTTGTGAGCCTCCTCGATCTGGAAGGCGAGCACGTCGAAACCGGGATCGCGGCCCTGCGTGCCCGTGAGGTACTGCGACCACGGCTCGATGGGGGAAGGCCAGAAGGCGTCGGCCGTGGGCCTGACCTGCGAGATCACCGCATTGAGGTTGAGGCTTACGGCGAGGTCCAACCAGGCTCGGAACTCCTCGCGCAGCGCATCGGCGCTGAGCGTGGGCGAGGAGGGGTAGTCGATGTTGACCACGGAGGCGATCCACAGGGCGCGAAACTCGCGCACCTTCGGTGAGGGGGCCGCGGGCAGGGTCTCGGGATTCGGAGGGAGATCGGGTGTGGGGCCGACGGCTGAGGCGGGCGCGGTGATGCCCGCAACGAAGGCGCCGCCTGCCGTGGCGGAGCCGAGGTGGAGTGCTTGGCGTCGAGTCAGGTGAGTCATGGGCGTTTTCTCCTTATCCGCGCCGGGAGGCCAGCGCGGTGTACGTGCGCTGCAGAGAGGACCGCGCTTGGTCCATGCGCTGCTGCGCGACGGCGATAAACACAACATCAACAAGGGTGAGCTGGGCGATGCGGGAAGCGGTGGCTCCCGAGCGCATGGGGGATTCGTGGGCGTCCGTGAGGAGCAGCAGATCGGCCACGCGGGCGAGGTCGCTCGCGGGGGCGTTCGTGATGGCGATCGTGCGCGCCCCCTGCGCCTTGGCGATAGTGAGGGCATCGAGGACATCCCACGTGCTCCCGCTGTGGGAGATGCCGACCGCGACATCCTCGGGGGTGAGGAGAGAGGCGGCGGGTAGGCCCTGGTGGGCATCCACGTGGCTCGTGGCCCGCATCCCGATCCGCGAGAACTTCTGTTGCAGGTCCATGGCGGCGAATGCCGAGGCGCCCACGCCAAAGGTCACGATGTCGCGCGCCCTCAGGCACGCGTCGCGCACCCGGGCGAGCGCCTCGAGGTCGAGGCCCGCCGCGGTATCGGCTACGGCCCGCGAATCCGCGAAGGCGATCTTGGCGACCACCTCGGTGAGCGAATCCTCGGGGTCAATGTCGCTTGCCAGATCGGACGCGGCCGCGGCATTGCCCCCCGCGAGGGTCGTATCGCGTCCGCGCGAATACGCGAGTTCCTCGCGTAGGGCCGACCGCAGCTCGCGGTAGCCCGAATAGCCGAGGCTCGTCGCGAGGCGCACCACGCTCGAGGGGGAGGTGTCGCACGCGTGGGCGAGCTGTTCGATGGGCAGCATGACCGCCTGGCCGGGATCCGCGCGGATGAAGGCGGCGACGCGCGCGAGCGTGCGCGAGCGCTCCAGGTCGGCGCTTTCGAGCGCCTCAAGAATGTGCCGGGGTCCGCTCATTCTTGCCTCCTCACGGCATGGGACCTCTTTACCTTCTCACGAAGCCCCGTGAGCGGCCAGGGGATCGGGCGAATCCGTCATGAGCGCCCGCAGGTGAGCGGTGGCGGTGCGCAGGCCCGACGGGTCCCCAACCCGAGCGGGGTGTGGGGGGTGCTCGGCGGTCAGCCGGATGGCCTCGGCGGCGAGGCGAGCGGCGGCGCCCGCGCCCGGATTCTCGCCCGCGCTCGGGTTCTCGCCTGGGCGAGCTTCAGAGTCCGGGTCGGCCCAGGCGCTCGGCCTGCCCGAGGCCTCGCGGCTCGCGACGAGCAGCACGAGTGAGGCCCGCACGTCCCCGTTCGTGGCCGCGAGCGCGGCGCTGGCCTCCTCGTGGCTCGCTCCCGAGGCCTCGACGAGGATCCGCGCGGTGCGGGCCACGAGCTTGTGGTTCGTGGCCCGCACGTCGATCATGAGGTTCTCGTAGGTCTTGCCCAGCCGGATCATCGTGGCCGTCGAGATCGCATTGAGCACGATCTTTTGCGCGGTGGCTGCCTTCATGCGGGTGGATCCCGTGACCACTTCCGGCCCCGTGTCCAGCAGCACCGGGATGTCGGCGAGCGCCGCGAGCGGCGCGTGCGGGTTCGCGCTCACGAGTCCCGTGACGAGCCCGCGCTCGCGGGCCTCGCGAAGCGCCCCCGCGACGAACGGTGTGCGGCCACTGGCCGCGAGGCCAATGACCAGATCGACGGCCCCGCAGCTCTCCCGCACGAGCGCCGCGCCTTCCGCCTCGCTGTCTTCGGCGCCCTCGACGGCGCGCATCATCGCGCCGTCCCCGCCCGCGAGGTGCGCCACCACGTACTCGGGACCCGCGTTGTAGGTGGGAAGAAGCTCCACCGCGTCGAGCACGCCGAGCCTGCCCGAGGTGCCGGCCCCCACGTAGTGCACGCGACCGCCCGTGGCGATGGCTGCGACGCACGCTTCCGCGAGGCGCGCGACCTGCCCCGAGGCGGCGGCGACGGCCTCCATGACCCGGGCGTCCTCCGCGAGGATCGTGGCGATGATCTCGGGCACGGGCTCGGTGTCGATGCGGAGCGTGCGGGGGTTGCGCTCCTCGGTCGGGGAGTGGACGAGGCCGGGCGCTTCGGCTTCAGCAGCGGGGGCGAGCGGAGAGGGCGAGGTCACGAGCGATCCTCCACGGTGAGGTGATGGGGAAGGGTGGTGGGTGTCTGCCGGGCGACGAGCCCGGTCGCGGGAGTGAGGGAGCCCAGCAGGGCCGGGGCGCGCGCACCGGTGGCCGGCGGCAGCGCCGCGGGCAGCCCGCTGGCCGACAGGTAGCCGATGAGGGCCATGAGCACGGCTTCTTTCGCGTCGGGATCGACCCCGCTGATGCGCCCCGTGCGGACCGCGCGGGGGTGCAGCAGCGCCGCGAGGCGGGTGACGAGGTGGGTGTTTTTCGCGCCGCCGCCCGTGAGGTGCACCTCCGTGTGCCCCGGCGCGGCGTCCTGGATGGCCCGGGCGATGCTGCGGGCCGTGAGCTCGGTCAGGGTCGCGAGCAGGTCGGGCGCCGGGAGGTCATCGAGCGCGAGGTCGATCCGCCGCGCGGCCTCGTCCACGAGGGCGGGCCCGAAGTGCTCGCGGCCGGTGGATTTCGGGAAGCCTTGCGCGAAGTAGGGATCGGCGAGCAGCGCCGTCAGGAGAGGGGCGTGGATCTGGCCGCTCGCCGCGAGGGTGCCTCCCTCATCGACCGGGTGGCCGGTGCGGACGAGGGCGGCGGCGTCGATCAGGGCGTTGCCCGGTCCCGTATCACCCGCGATGATGCCCGCGCCGAGCGCAGACACGACAGTGAGGTTCGCGATCCCGCCGATGTTGACGAAGCAGCCGCCCGTATCTCCCGCCAGCAGCGCGTCGAGGATCGGGGCGAGCGGCGCCCCCGTGCCTCCGGCGGCGATGTCGGCATCGCGCACGTGGGAGAGAACGGGGAGCCCCGTTTCGTGGTGGACGCGTGCGGGATTTCCGAGCGCGAGCGTGCCGAGCGTTCTGCCGCCCCGCGTGTGGTGGAAGATGGTCTGGCCTGGGCAGACGATGAGATCGACGCGCCCGGCCTCGCGGCACACCGCGCGGGCCACGGTGCCGAGGAACGTGCCCACCTCGGCGTCCAGCTCGATGAGGCCCGGCAGGCTTTCCGCGCCCGGATCCAGGATGAGGCGCGTGAGGCGCGCGCGCAGATCGTCCGGCCAGGCGGTTTCGCCCGCGGCCTCGATGCGGGCGCGCAGCGTCCACGGCCGATCCGCCGCGGCGTCCCGGTCATCGAGGTTCACGAGCGCGTAGTCCACGGCGTCCACGGAGGTGCCTGTCATGAGGCCCAGGACCCTCATGCCGCCTGCCCGTCTGTCATGGCCCGAGCGATGAGCCGCGCGGCGGCGCCGAGGGGGCCGCGGCCCGCGCCGTAGGTGAGCACGCACGGGGCCTCGAGTGCGGGGGCGTTCTCGGGCACGCCCGTGTGGACCACGATGACCTCCTGCCCGGGCGGCAGGCTAGCGAGCGCCTGCATGTCGGCGTCGCTCGCGAGGCCGAGCCGGGTGAGGACAATCGTGGCCTCGACCCCGGCCCCGGCCCCGGCCTCGGCTTCGGATTCGGTGTCGCCTTCCACGACCTCGATGCCCTCGCTCTCGAGGGCCGGAACAAGGAAGTTTCGTCCCGCTCCCGCGGCGTAGTCGTGCAGGCGCCGGGCATCGAGCACACGCACGCGGGGCGCGCTTGCGGAGCCGCGGCGCGCGAGCGCGGGCGGCGCCGGATGCCAGTGGGCGGCGCGGTCGGCGAGGCTCAGCGCGAGGGCGTCGTAGGCCGCCGCGACCTCGTCGGGAGATGGGCCCGTTCGTGCCTGCAGTTCGGCGCGCCGAACGGCTGCGGCCTCGACGACCGTGCGGACCTCGGCGGCCCGGCGGCGGAGGTCGCCCCGGCGAAGGCGCCCGGAATCCAGGGCCCCCGCGATGCCGTCGTGGGCCTCTCGCAGCATGGCCTCGGCGTCCCGTCGGATCGAGGTGCCGAGGCACAGCAGGTGGGCGCCCGCCTCGAGGGAGCGCACGCACGCCTCGGCGTAGCCCACGCTTTCGGTGATCGCGCCCATGTCGAGCGCATCGGTCACGATCAGGGCACCGGGAACAGCCTCGCCGATGAGGTCGGTGGACCATGCCCCGAGCGAGGCGGGGCCCTCGCCGAGGGCGGGCACGAGGATGTGCGCCGTCATGACCGCATCCACGCGGCCCTTCAGGCCCGCGAACGCCGCCACGTGCTCGCGGCGCATCCGCTCGGCGTCCAGGTCGATGCGGGGCAGGCCCACATGGGAATCCACGTCGGTCTCGCCGTGCCCGGGAAAGTGCTTCGCGCACGCGAGGACGCCCGCCTCCCGGATCCCGTCGGCAAACGCGCCCGCGTGCCGCACCACGTCCGCTACCGTCCGCCCGAAGGCGCGCGTGCCGATCACGGGGTTTCGTGGCTCGGAGGCCACGTCGGCCACCGGAGCGCACGTCATCGTGACCTGGCACGCGGCAAGAAGGCCCCCGAGCGCTCGGGCGTGGGCGCGCGTCACCACGGGATCGTCGATCCAGCCGAAGCCCCTGGCCGACGGCGCGGGGCTGCCCACGGCGGCGAACAGGCGGCTCACGTCCCCGCCCTCTTCGTCGATGGCGATCATGACCTCGCGGCCCGCCGCGCGCGTGATGTCCGCGCTCAGCCGCGCGGCCGTCGGCGCATCCGGCGTGTTGTAGCCGAAGTACACGACGCCGCCGAGCCCATCGCGAAGCGCATCGGCCAGCCAGGTGGGCACGTTGGTTCCCGGTACCGACGCGAGCAGGGGCGCGAGGGCGTCGGGATCGAAGGCGCGCTCGCTCATCCCTTGACCGCCCCCGCGGTGAGGCCCGAGGTGAGCTGGCGCTGCACGAGCACGAAGAACACCACTACGGGCAGGGCGATGATGGTCGAGGCCGCCATGATCGGTCCCCAGTCCGCGGTGTTCTGCGTGAAGAAGGTGCGCAGGCCCACGCCCACCGTGTATTTCGAGGAATCGGTCATGAACGTGAGGGCGAAAATGAACTCGTTCCACGCGGTGATGAAGCTGAACACGGACGTGGCCACGAGCCCCGGCCCCACGAGTGGCAAGAGGATCGAGAAGAACATGCGGAACCACCCGGCGCCATCCACATACGCCGCCTCCTCCAGCTCCATCGGCACGGCCTTGACGAAGCCGCGCAGGTTCCAGATCGCGAACGGGAGGGAAAAGGCCAGGTAGACAATGACGAGGCCCAGCAGGGAGTTGAGCATCCCGAGCGAGCGGGCCTGCAGGAACAGGGGGATCACGAGCGCTTCGAGCGGCACCATCTGCACCATGAGGATCAGGATGAGCACCATCGTGCGCATCCGAAACCGGTAGCGGGCCACGCCGATTGCGGCGAGCAGCGCGATGGCGGCCGACAGCACGACCGTGCCGAGCGCGACGATCACGGACACCTTGACGTACTCGAGGAACTGGGCGTCCACGAGCACGCGGCGGAAATGCTCGAGCGTGAAGCCGCTCGGCAACAGGCCCGCGCCGCGCGAGTTCGCGTTCGTATCGACCGCCGTGCTGAGCATCCAGTAGAACGGGAACAGCGCGTACAGGAGGAGGGCGGCAATCCCGAGTCCCTGGAGCAGGCGCCGTCGGCGCTGGTGAGGCCGACGGGGCCGACGGGACGTGTCCGGTGCGAGGTCCGGGGCCAGGGAGGCCTGGGCGGCGGGGGTGCTCACAGGTCGTCCTCCTTCATGAGGGCGCGCATGTAGATGACGGAAATGACGAGCAGGAGCGCGGTGAGCAGGACGGCGATGGCCGAGCCCATCCCGTAGGCGCCCTGGCCAAAGGATTCGGTATAGGACCACACGCCGAGGTTCATCATGGAGCGGTTCGCTCCATCACCGCCCGGCATGAGGTAGATCTGCACGAACACCTTGAAGTCCCAGATGGTCGACAGGATGATGCACACCGCGAGGATCGGCCGGATCATCGGGATCGTCACCTGCGTGAAGCGCTGCCACGCGCTCGCGCCATCCACGGTGGCCGCCTCGTACAGTTCCTTTGGGACGGTCAACAGGCCCGCGAGGGTGGTGACGGCGATGAAGGGAAAGCCGTGATAGACCACATTGAGGGTGGCGATCCCGTAGAACGCGAGGCGCGAGTTCCACCAGTTGTAGCTGCCCGGCTCGAACCAACCGAAGGATTCGAGGGCGCTTGCCACGAACCCGCTCGTGGGATCAAACAGCCACACGAACACGTAGGTGCCGGTGAGGGCGGGGATCGCCCACGCCACCATGATCGCCGCCGTACACAGGTTGCGGATCCCCGGCGGGAGCGTGTTGAGGAACAGGGCCACGCTCACGCCCACGATCATGGTGAGCACCACGCACACCGCCGCGAAACCCACGGTGTTCGGTAGCACGACGGTCCACAGGAACGGATCGGTGAGGATCTTTCGGTAGTTCTCGAACCCCACGTAGTTCGTGGTGCCCTGCAGGAGGTTGCGCAAGCGGAAGTCCTGCAGGGACAGGTTCAGGACCCGGGCCAGCGGGTACAGCAGCAGGACCGCGAGCGTGATGAGGCCCGGGGCGAGCAGGATCCACGGGGGAAGGTGGCGGCGGGCCCACACGCGAAGGGGGCGCGGCGGGGCGCTCCCATCGCGCGGGCTCACCGTGGCGGGCGTGGGTCGAGGGGTCATGGGAAGGGTCTTTTCGAATGGTCAGTGGGCGGCTCGACGGCTCAGGCGCCGAAGATCTCGTCCATTTCCTTCGCCGCCGCATCGGAGGCCGTCTGGACGTCCTGACCGACCGCCAGCACGTTATTCAGCAGGTTGAGGACCGTCTTCTTGCCCTCGATCTCGCCCCACTTCGGGGTCACGGGCACCGTGGCCCCACCGTCGGTCATCTGGGTGGCGAACACCTTCGTGAGGTCGTCGGCCTTCGCGATGGACTCCTCGAGCGCGCTCGTGGTGCCGGGGAAGAAGCTCGTTTCCTCGCTCCACCGGTTCGCGAACTCGCCCGTGCTCATGAGCTTGATGAGTTCGAACGCGAGCGCGGGCTCCTTGCTGCTGGTCATGCGGCACAGGTGGGATCCGCCCACGAAGCTCGGGGCAATCGCGGAGGTCTTTGCGGGGATCGTGAAGGAGACGAGCTTGCCGTACAGGTCCTCGTTGTTCGCCTTGATCGTGGCGGGCACCCACGAGCCGGTGATGAACATGGCCACGCGGCCCTCCTGGAACTGCGCGAGCGAGTCCGTTTCCTTCCACGTGGAGGCGGCCGCGGTCGAGGCCTCGTGCTTGGTCGCGAGGTCCGTGTACCACGTGAGGCCCTCGACCGACGCCGGAGAGTTGATCATCGAGGTCCACTTCCCGTCCTTCTCCTCGGCGATCTTTCCGCCCGCGCCCCACACGAACGGCATCGCGGAAAACTGCGACGCGCCCGCCACGGGGAAGGGGATCAGGCTCGGATCGTGAGCCTTGAGGGTGGTGATCATCGCGAGGAGTTCCTCCCACGATTCGGGCTGGGAGTTCACGCCCGCGGCCTCGAGAATCTCGCGGTTGGCGAGGATCGCGCGAATGCCCGCGTACCAGGGCATACCGTACAGCTTGCCGTCGAGCGTCCCGGCCTCCTTGAGGGCCTCCACGAGGTCGCCGTCGAGCCCGGCCTCCTTCACCTCGTCGGTCAGGTCATCGAGGCCGCCCGCATCCGCGAACTCGGGGGTCCACGTGGTGCCCATCTCGGCCACGTCGGGCCCGGTGCCGCCGCTGAGCGCCGTCACGAACTTGTCGTGCGCCCCATCCCACGGCTGAACGTCCACCTTGAGCGTGGCGCCCGTGACCTCCGTGAACTTCTCCTGGAGCGCGGTCACGTACGCGCTCGTGTTGGCGTTGGTGCCCTCCATGATCCACAGCGACACCTCTTTGTCCTTGTTGGCGGCGGGATCGGTGGGGTTCGTGGAGCCACCCGAGTCACCGCAGGCGGCGAGGCCGACGGCGGCGGCGCCCGTGGCGCCCGTGGCGAGGAAAGAACGGCGCGAAATCATGGGATCTCCTGTGATCGTGAGTGGCGGTGCGAGGGGTTGGTGGTGCCCGAGTGGTGGTGTCTCAGGTGGGGGCGATGTGCGTATGCCTGCGGGCCGAATGGTAGAAACTTTGCTGAAATGGCTGGCCTCTGAAACTTATCACAATGTGTGGCGTGGGTGACATAGGCTGTCGGACATGACAGCACGCTTCGTCCTCGCGGGCGATATCGGCGCCACCCACACCCGCCTTCAGCTCGCCCCGCTGCGCCCCGGGAGCCTCGCCCACCTGCCCCCGGGGCGCCCCGCTCACCTCCCCGCAGGGCACTCCGCTGACCCGCCCCCTGGGCACGAGGAGACGCGGGCGCTGCCCGTCGTCACCGGCGGCGGCTTCAATGTGCACGCCTCGGGCAGCGGCGGCCTCGCCGCCTTCCTCGACACCGCGCGCCGCGCCTTCGGGCAGCTTCCCGGCGCCGCCGTCATCGCCGCCGCTCACCTGGGGATCTCCGGCGCGGGCGCCGCCCGCCACGGCGAGATCGAGCCCCTCGTGCGGGACGAACTCGCGCGCCTTGGCGAAGGCAGCGGAATCGGGGTGGATCCCGCGCGCATTCGCGTGAGCGACGACCTCATCACGGCGTTCACGAGCGCCGCGTCCGATCTGCCCGAGCAGTCGTCCGCGTCCCCGTCCGGCATCCTGCTGCTCGCCGGCTCCGGCGCGGCGTGCGTGCGCTACCTCGAAGGTCGCGAGGTGTCGCGCGTGGACGGCATGGGCTGGCTGCTCGGCGATGTGGGCTCCGGCATCTGGCTTGGGCGCCGCGCCCTCGAAGCCGCCGCCGCGGACCTCGATGGCCGGGGCCCCGCCACGGCGCTCACTGCGAGCGTCCTCGGTGCGCTCGGTATCGATCCGCTCGGGGAGCGCGGCCGGGACTCGCAGGCGCGACCGCAGGAGGCGCCGGTACGGCCGGGCGCCTACGCGGGGGAGCGCCTGCCCGGCCCGTCCTCTAAATCCGATGCCCGCACCCAGCTCATCCGCGCCGCCTACGCCCTGAGCCCCGCCGAATGGGGGCGCTTCGGGCCGCTCGTGAGCGCGCTCGCCGATCCCGTGGGCGCGGATGGCGCGAGCACCGGGGCCGACAGCCCCGACCTCGTGGCGCGATCCATCGCCGCCGAGGCGGTCGAGGCGCTCCTGCACCACGTCGAGCTTGTCGCCGATCCCGATCAGGGGCCCACGACGGTCGTGCTCGCCGGTTCCGTCCTCGCGGGAGACGGGGCCTACGCTCCCATCGGCCGCCTCGTGCGGTATGCGCTCACGCGCAGCGGTCACACGGTTGTTGAGGCCCGCAGCCCCCTCGCGGGCGCGCTCAGTCTCGCGCGGGCCGAGGCCGCGGCGCACGACATCCCGTAGATCACCGGAATCGTCGCGGCGCTCTCCGCTCGTGCGGGCAGCGGCGCTGCCGCGCTGCCGCGTTGCCGCGCGCGAGGTTAGCCGAGCAGCTCTTGCAGGTCCGAGCGCCCGAAGAATCCGGCCGTGGCGCGGGCCGAGGGGGACCCCGTATCGGGATCGGCTCCGTGCGCCACGAGTACCTGGATCACGTCCGCGTATCCCTTGAAAACCGCGCCCGCGAGCGGGGTTTGGCCGCGGTCGTTCGCGAGGTCCACGTCGGCCCCGCGGGCGGCGAGGGCCTCGACCAGCGGGGCGTGTCCGTGATACGCGGCGAGCATGAGCATTGAATTGCCCGCGGCGTCCTGCATGTTCACGGGCGCCCCCGCCTCGACCAGGGGTAGGAGGCTCGCGGCGTCGCCCGCCCGGGCGGCATCCATGAGCGCGTGGGCGAGGTCCGCGAGCCCGGCATCGTCGGTGGTCGATTCGGGCGCGAGCGCGTGCGCGGCGCCGTCGTCAGAGCCGGGAGACGTGGAGGGGGAGGGCGTGGAAGCGGAAGAAGGCGAGGTCATAGCACCAGGGTAGCGAGGACAGGCAGCGTCAGAACAGCCAGCGCAATCCCCGCGCCCCACACGTCGTGCCCCGTGAAGCGACTGGGGTGCGTCCACGTGCGGGACTGGGCGCGCGTGAAGCCGCGGGCGTCCATCGCGAGCGCTTGCACTTCCGCTCCGCGCAGCACCTCCACGAGCAGGGCGAACGTGGCCCCCGCATACAGGGCGATGGGCCGGCGCGCGTAGAGGCCGCGGATCTGGCGCGTGCGAAGGATCGCCGCCCACTGGTCAAACAGGTGCCCCATCCGGCTGAGGCCCGCGACCATCGCGGCCGCCGGGCGTGCCGGGAAGCGGAGCTTCTGCGCGAGCGCCTGACCGAGGCGCGTGGCCTCGAACGATTCCATCATGAGCGCGCCCGGCGTCACCATCGCGAACACCCGCATCCCCTCCGAGGCCGCGAGCCGCCACGTCGATTCCTCGCTCCACGGATTGCCCGACAGCAGCAGCACCGACCACGCGATCATGAGGCCCGCGAGACACACCGGCACAAAGCGCAGCCAGAAACGCGGCCACGTGCGCCAGGTCAGCGGGATGAGCAGCAGGCTGAGCGCCACGGCCACGAGCCCGGCCTCGATACTGCGCACCGCGAGCGAGCCCGCAAAGGCGCACGCCGCGACGGCGAGGATCGTGAGCGGGTTCAGAGCGTCGGTCGGGATCGGGCGGGGCCGACGCGGGACCTCGGGCACGGGCGGGGCGGGGGAGCGGGGCGCGGTGCGTACGGGGGCGAACTCCTCGCGTGAGGGGTGCGGCGCGAGCTCGATGCGGCGGGTGGCGTGGGCGATGAGGTCGGGATCGTGGGTGGCGGCGATGACCGCGACGCCGCTAGCGCGCGCCTCATCGATGATCGCGAGCACCTGGGCGAAGGAGGCGGGATCGAGGCCCACCGTGGGCTCGTCGAGGACCAGCACCCTGCGCCCGGAGGCGAGCGCGGCGGCGAAGGCCACGCGCCGCTGCTCCCCGCCCGAGATCGCGAAGGGGTTCGCGGCCGAGAGGTGCGCGAGGTCCACGTCGGCGAGCGCCTGCCGGGCCGCCTCGGGGCTCGCGGCCCCGCTGGCCACCTCCCGCTCCACACTCGAGGCCACGAAGGAGGTTTCCGGGTTCTGCGGCAGCCACGCCGCGGTGTAGGGGCGAGAGCGCCCAGAGCGGGAGCTTTCCAGCACGTGCCGCAGGTAGGTGGACTTGCCCACCCCGCTCCTGCCCGTGATCACCACGAGCTCGCCCGGGCAGACCGAGAGGCCGACGGGTTCGGCCAGCAGCGTTTGGCCCTCAAACGTGGCGCGCGCCGGGACGCTCAGTACGGCCTCCGCGGTCGTTGCCGAAGGGGCGGGCGGCGCGGGTGTTGCTTCCGGAGCGGCCTCTACAACGGCCCGTTCCTCGAGGACGCCCCCGGGGTGGACGTGGATGATCCGATCCACGTGCGCCGCCCACCGCCCGGCGCGGTGATCGGCCACCACGAGCGTGCGCGAGGCCGCCGCCTCCAGGATGGAGGTCTGCACTTCGGCGGCGGTGGCGGCATCGAGCATCGTCAGGGGCTCGTCCAGCAGGAGCGCGCCCGAAGTCGCCGCGAGGACTCCGGCGAGCGAGAGGCGCTGTTGCTGCCCGCCCGAGAGGGCGAAGGGATCGTCCTCGAGCGCGAAGGCGATCTGGGCCTGGGCGCGCGCATCCTCGACCACCGCGGGGATATCGCGAGCGGGAACCGACTCGTTCTCGGGCGCAAACGCCATGTCGAGGCCCGCCGCGGCGCCCACGAACGCGTGCGTGGGATTTTGCACCATGAGGGCAGTGCCGGGCACCGGCTGGATGATCGCATCCTCGCTGCCCTCGGCGTCGGCGGGAACGAGGCCCGCGAGCGCCCTGAGCAGCGTGGACTTCCCGGCGCCGCTGGCCCCCGTGAGCAGCACGCGCTCGCCGGGGGCCACGGCCAGACTCACCGAGTCCAGGGCAGGGCGCTTCCTGCCGACGGGCGTAAAGGTGAAGTCGGTCAGCTCCAGAGCGATGCCGCTACTGGGCATTCGCCCTCGCCCACTCGCGGCCGGGCGGGAACTGGTTGATGGCGCCCGTCCGCGCGAGCGCGCCGACGAGGAACTTCCCAAGACCGGCGAGCAGGGTCAGGGCGGAGATCCAGAAGAAGACCAGCAAGAGGGCCTTGAAGGTAACGCTCCACTCGGGGTAGAAGAAAATGATCTCGTAGACCCACTCGAAGAACGTGGACATCAGCGAGCCCGCGATCACGACGGGCCAGCCCACCGAACGCCACGCGGTTGCGGCAAACGCGATCTCGAACCCGATCCCCTGGATCACGCCGGAATACAGAGAGGTGATCCCGAACTTGCTTCCGAGGATCGCGGCGAGGCACGCCGCGATCACCTCCGCGCTGAGCGCCGCGCCGGGCTTGCGAACAATGAGCATCGCGATGAGCGCCGGGAGGCACCAAAAGCCCGTGAGCAGCCCTTCGATGGGTGGAAACGCCGCCGTGAGGGGGCCCAGCAGCGTGTAGACATTGGCATAGCCCCAAAAGGCCACGCCAAAGGCGACGCCAATGAGGATAGGGACAAGCAGATCAATCGTGCGGTAGCGAAAACGCCTGGACACAGCACTGTCCGTCATCATCACTCCTTCCGTCTCAGGAAGGGGCGGGCATCGCCGTCGGCCCAGAAAGGGCCCGCATGCACCGCGAGAAATCCCGACTCCCTACGCCGGTACGAGCCGGATCAGGTTCGAGGGTCTGCGCCCTTTGCGCACTCTCAGCACCGGTCGGTGCTCCCCTGTCAGTGGATGACCCCGCCACCCTACCCCGAACCGGGAGCGAGGGTGGCGGGCGCCCACGCCCACGCCCAGGGCCGGGGCTATCGCGTGTAGCGAATGACCCGGGCAATCGCCTCCGCGCACTCGCGCGGCTTCGTCGGGCTCAGCAGATACACGGAGCCGTCGCGCCCAATAATCTCCACGAGCGCACCGCCGCCGGTGACCGCATAGGTGCACGGAACCTGCGGCTCGGTGGGGTTCAGGACCTTCAAGCCGTCCACGGCGCTCACCTGATCCAGCCGCGATGAGGTCACCACGCCCGTGCGCAGACCGATCGACCCAATCGTGGCGCCCACCTCGTCGGCCGGGACCGTGCGCAGCTGCACGGTGCGGAAGTTCGAGGCGGGCCACGTGGGCCGCGGCAAAAACCCGCCGAGCGAGGGCGTGACGCCGCGTTCATCGACCATGAACGTGATCGAGAGCCTCGACCACATGGCCGCGCCGTACGCCCCGAAGGCCGCGAGGACCACGACGGCCAGGATGATCCCGTTGTTGCCGCCCTGGAGCGCGGCAAGTGCGGCCACCACCAGGCCGATCACCATCGTGACGGCGATCCTGGTCCAGCCCACGGGGCCCGGCGTCACCTTGCCCGTATACAGCTCGGGAACCTCACGCGCCACGAGTCACCAAATGCTCACGCGCGCGGCGGGCTCCAGATACATACCGTCGCCCTCGACCACGCAGAAGGCGTCGTAGAACTCCGCGATGTGGCGCGGGGCGCCGTTCGCGCGGCAGTCCGACGGGGAGTGCGGATCGGTGGCGAGCCTGCGGATCGCTTCGGCCTCGCGGTTCTTCCCGCGCCACGCGAGCGCCCACGAGAGGAACAGGCGCTGAACGCCCGTGTAGCCGTCGATCTCCTCGTTCGCCTTCTCGCCCGCCTCGGCGAGGTACGCCTTGAGGGCGATGGAGAGCCCGCCCAGATCGCCGATGTTCTCGCCGACGGTGAACGCCCCGTTCACCTTGTGCTCGTCCGAGAGTCCGAGGGGGCTCATCCGCGAGAAGTCCTCGATGAGGGCCGCCGTGCGCTTCTCGAACTCCGTGCGATCCGTCTCGGTCCACCAGCTCTTCAGCGCCCCGTCGCCATCGAACTTCGAGCCCTGATCGTCGAACCCGTGGCCGATGATCGCGCCGATCCCACCGAAGTTCGCCGCATCGTCCGCATCGAGCGAGAAGAACGGCGCCTGGAGGATCGCGGCGGGAAACACGATCTCGTTCGCCGCGGGGTTGTAGTAGGCGTTGACGGTCTGCGGGCTCATGAGCCACTCGTCGGGGTTGACGGGGCCCGCGAGCTTGCCGAACTGGAAGGCCTGTTCGTGCCGCTTGCCCGCGTGCACGCTCGCCAGAAGGGAGGATTCGTCGAGCTCGAGCCCCGAGTACTCGCGCCACGAAGCCGGGTACCCGATCTTCGGCGTGAACTTCTCGAGCTTCTCGAGGGCCTTCGCGCGCGTCTCATCGGTCATCCACTCGAGGTCTGTGATGGACGCCCGGTAGGCCTCGATGAGGGCCGCCACGAGGTGATCCATCCGCGCCTTGGCCTCGGGCGGGAAGTGACGCTGCACGTATTCGCGCCCGAGCGCTTCATCCAGCACTGATTCCACGAGGCTCACGGCCCGCTTCCAGCGCGGCCTGATCTCCGGGGTCCCCGACAGCGTGGTGCCGAAGAAGTCGAAGTGGGCCGACACGAACTCGTCGCTCAGATACGGCGATGCCGCGCTCACCGCGTGCAGCGCCATCCACGTGCGCAGGACCTCGAGGGGCTCCGAGACCCACAGCCCGGCCACCGCGGCGGTGAACTCCGGCTGCGCCACGTTGACCGTCTCCACCCATTCGGGCGCCGCGCCAGCGCCCTCGAAGTAGGCATCCCACGCGAAGCCCGGGAACGCGTCTGCCCGCTGGGCCGCATCCATGGGGTTGTTGGACTTTTCCATATCCCGTGCGCGCACCACGTCGACGTGCGCACGGGCGATCCTGGTTTCGAGGTCCATGACGAGTTCGGCCAGCTCGCGGGCGGACCCGTCGGCCAGCCCCTCCCGGCCGCTCAGCTGCGCCAGGGTGGCCGCCTGTTCGAGGTAGTCCACGTACGCCTCGCGGATGGCGCGGTGCTTTTCTTCGCGGTAGTAGGCCTCGTCCGGAAGTCCCAGCCCGCTCTGGTTCACCATCATCTGGTAGGTCGAGGGATCGTTGATGTTATTGAAGGCGTACACCGAGATGATGGAGATGGGGGCGTCGGCCCTGGCGCTTAGCCGCGTGAGGTCTTCGCGCGAATCAAGGGCGCCGATCTCCGCGAGGACGGGTTCGAGCGGTGCGGCGCCCGCCTCGGCCACCGCCTGTTCGTCCATGAACATGCGGTACAGCGCGCCGATCTTGTAGCGATCGCTCGAGGTCTCACCGTCTGATTCGGCCGCCTCGGCGGAAAGGTCCTCGATGATCGTGCGCACCCGTTCTTGCGAGAGATCGTGCAGCCGAGCGCCCTCGGAATCTCCCGACTTATCCGCCGGAATCTCGTGCTCCCTCAGCCACCGCCCGTTGACGAACTGGAACAGATCATCCTGCGCTCGAACGTCGTGATCGGCCTGGCTCAGGTCTACACCCGCGGCTGCTTGCGTCATGGTCTTCCTTGTCTCCTTCACACTGAAATCTCCGCCACGCTAGCAAGTCAATGTGAGCGCAGTCTCCGCGTGCCCGGGAGACGTGAAGACAGCTCAGAGGGCGGGGGCGAGAACGAAGACGACGGCCAGCAGCGCGAGGATGAGCGAGATGCCGAGCGGGGCGAGCACCCACGCGCTCGAGGCCCGGCGTTCGGGCGAATAGCGCTGCACGACGAGCGTGGACAGGCCGGAGGCGAGTGCGAGGACGATCGTCGCGAGCACCATGATGGGCGCCGCGGCCACGAGGACGGTCGCGGCCACCTGGAACAGGAGCACGGCGGCGATGTCCGCGAAGCGCAGGGCGAGGGCACGGCGGGGGCTGATCCGGTCATCGAGCATGGACAGCACCGTGGACTTCGACCAGTCGCCGGGCTTCAGAATGCGGCGGCGCGCCGCAACGAGCTGGGCGGTGGTCAGGCACGCCCACACCAGCATCGCGCCCACGCCGATCCACAGGCCCAGCGCGCCGCGAAGCTCCGTGCGGAAGATGACGAGGCCGATGAGGACCACCGCGAGCCGCAGCACCTCTTCGATCCCGACGCGGGCCACGAGGAATCCGGGGCCCGACGTGGCGGCTCCGCCCGCCTTCGAGGCGAGCGCGCTCATCGCGACGAGAACGGCCAGTTGGCCGAGGCCGAGCCCGAGGCCCACGAGGAGCACGAGCGGGGTGCTCGGCGTGAGAGCAAGCGCCCCCAGGGTGAGCACGAGCGCGAGCGCGGGAACCGCGATGGACAGCACCGCGAAACCCTTACCGAGGCTCTGCACGATCTCCGCGCCCGTGGGCCCGTGATCGTGATCGCTTCCGCACGAACAGGCATCGGTGTGCGGATCGATGTCGTGGGCGGTGGTGGGAGTATCCACTCTTCATTCTCCTCTGGCAGACGCCCCACAAGGGTACCGGCCCGCGGCGCCCCGTGTTCGCGAAGGCCCTGACGCCGCCCCGCATCCGGGTATAGGGTTGTGACCAGGTTCAACGGGGATGCCCGATGATGAGCCCAGACCAGGGGGTCGAATCGCTTTGAGGCACGTGTGCCCCTCAGTGTTGAGAAGAAGCGATGGGAAGGATGCACATGGGAGACGCAGACATGGTGCACGGGGGTGAACCGGCCACGTTGGAGGCACGGCTCCCCTCCCAGCTGCCCCCACTGAGCTCGGCGCAGCACGCGCGCGCCCTCGGCAGCCTCGTCGGCGCCGCCACCGGCGACGCCCTCGGCGCCCCCTACGAATTTGAGCCACCCATCGCGGATTCCGACGACGTCGCCATGATCGGCGGCGGCGAACTCGGCTGGGGCCCGGGGGAGTGGACCGACGATACGGCGATGAGCATCGTCGTTCTCCAGGTCGCCTCGGAGCCGCGGCTAGGAGGGGTCCTCACGAGCCGGGCCAGCCTCGATGCCATCGCCGCCCTCTGGTACCGCTGGTCACGCGAAACCATCGACATCGGGACCCTCACCGCAACCGTGCTCGGGGAAGCGACCATGCACGCCCTCTCGCGCGCCCACCGGGTCCCGAGCGGCGACGACCTCCGAGCAGCAGCGCAAGCCGTCTCCGAATCCCGCCCGAGCACGGCCGGTAACGGAGCGCTCATGCGCGTGTATGCGACCGTGCTCGCGTACGTCCGCGCCCCGGACGACGAACTGATCAGGGCCGTCACGACCATCAACACTCTCACCCACGTCGATGACGACACCGTGGACGCTGCCGTCCTCTGGGCGCTCGCGATCCGCACGGCCATCCTGACGGGACACATCGACGTGCGCGCGGGCCTTCGCCACATCGACCCCGAGCGGCGCGAACGCTGGGCCACCCTCATCAGCGAGGCCGAAGACGCCCCGCCGTGGTTCTTCCGCCGCAACGGCTGGGTGATCCACGCCTTCCAGGGCGCCTACTCCGCGATCCACCACGCGGGTGACATGCCGAGCGACAAGTTCGCCAGGCGAGACTTCGCCACCCGGGTGTTCGAGGGCGCCGTGCGCGCCGGATACGACACCGATACGGTGGCGTGCATCGCGGGTGCGCTCGCGGGGGCCGCGCTCGGCTACCAGGCTATTAAGCCCGAATGGCGCCGTGAGCTCCATGGTTGGCCGGGCTACGACCTCACGGAACTCATGGCGCTGGGCGCCAGGGTGCTCGAGCAGGCAAACGCCTGCTGAGCACCCCGTCGCTGGTAGGGCGAATGCCCCTAGGCCGCTCGGGCCACTAGTCGTCGCGCTGGGCGAGCGCCGCGGCGGGCTGGGCCCGGCTCGCGACCCGTCCGGGCACGATTGAGGCGATGATGCCGGCCAGGAGGGCCAGGATCAGCACGGCCCCGAGCGCGAGCCACGGCACCGTGGGCTGGTAGACGATGCCATCGGACAGCAGCGTGTAGACGCCCACGAGGCCGAACGCGACACCGAGCACGATGCCAATCACGGCGCCCGCGAGGGCGATGAACGCGCCCTCCCACGCGAGCGTGGCCTGGATCTGCGCCCGGGACGTGCCGAGCGCGCGCAGCAGGGCGTTCTCGCTCGAGCGCTCGACGACGCTCAGGGACAGCGTGTTGGCCACGCCGACGAGCGCCACGAGCACGGCCACGGCGAGCAGCACGAAGGTGCTCGTGAGCATTACGGAGATGATCTGCGAATACGTTTCGCGCTCCGCGCCCTGCGAGACCGAGTACGTGACGTTCACGGCATCGCCCTGGGCGGTGTCCATGACCTCGGTGGTCAGGCCCGAGGCGGTCACATCGCCACGCGCCGGGCTGTTCGGGGCATCGAACTTCACGAAGATGCCCTGGTTCAGCGGCACGCCAAGCTCCTTCAGTGTGGCGGGTGTCAGGAGCGAGAGGTCGAGGTTGTCGGTGATGCGCACCGTGACCTCGTGCGTGCTGCCGTCGGTTCCCGTCACGGTGAACGCCTCGCCGTCCTTGAGACCGAAGTGCTCTGCCCGAGCCGTGCCCACGGTGAGGTCACCGTCGGCCACCAGATCCGAGAGCCCGGCGCGGTTGGAGATAGCGTCGAGATCCGCCGGATCCGCGGCGAACACCGTCATGTCCCCATTCGAGGTGGGCAGTTCCGCGGAGTCCACGGCCAGCGCACCGTTCACCCCCTGAATCGACTGCATGCGCGGCGCGATGTCCTCGGGAAGCTGCTCGGCAGCGACGATCGCATCGACCGGCATCCTGCTCGTCAGGTCGTCCACGAGGGTGCGTTCGGCTGTTGCGGCGCCCGTGGACATCATGGCCATGAGCGCGGAGCCGATAATGAGCGCCGAAATGGTCGTGGCCGTGCGCTTCGGGTGCCGGGCCGCGTTCAGCGCCGCGAACTTCGCGGGAGCCTTGCCGACGGGGGCCGACGCGGCGCCGAAGACCCGCATGAGCGGACGCACGATGGCGGGCAGGATCACGATTGTGCCGAGCAGCAGCACGAGACCGCCGAGCACGGCGACCGCCATGGGCCACCCGCTCGGTTCCGTGGCGCGAGCGGCCAGGAACACGCCACCGGCGGTCGCGACGACGCCCACCGCCACGATGACGAGGCCGATGATAGAGCGCACGCGCGAGGCACCCGGGCCCCTCGTGGCTTCCACGGGGCGCAGGGCTTCGAGCGGCTTGACCCGCGTGGCGCTCAGCGCCGGCACGAGCGAGGCCACGAGGGTGAGCACGAGGCCCATCGCAAGCGGCAGCAGGATCGCCAGGAGGTTGAACTCCGGCACGGCCGGGAGCGCCTTCGTGTAGACGGCACGGCCGAGCGTGAGCAGGCCCCAGAACCCGGCGTAGGCGAGAACCACGCCGATCACGGCACCGATGATGCCCACGAGGAGCGAATCGCGGACCACGGAGGCCATGACCTGAGCGCGCGTGGCGCCGAGGGCGCGTGCCAGAGCGAAGGAGCGGCGGCGCTGCGCCATCGTCACGGCGAAGGAGTTGGAGACCACGAGGACGCTCGTGGCGAGGGCGATGACGATGAAGCCTGCGAGCAGGGTGCCAAAGCCCGCCATGACGGCAAACGCCATCTGGTTGCCCGCGTCGCGGACCTCCGTGGCGGTCTTGGCGTCGAATCCGGCCGCGGTGAGCGAGGCCACGAGGTCCTTTTCGCTCACGCCGTCCTTCGCCTGCACGCCATAGGTGTAGGTGCGGAACACTCCGGCCTCGGCGTCAGCGTCGGCGGGCGTGTCGTTCGCGATGATGGCCGCGTCGGTCACCACGAGTTCCGTGGTGCCGCTGAACATCTGCGACCTGGGGGGTTGGCGGATTCCCGAGACGGTGAACTCGCGCACCTCGCCACTCGAGGACGATTGCAGGCGCACCGTATCGCCCGTGGCGAGGGTGTAGCGCTCCGCGAGGCTTTCGTCGATCACCACGTCGGTCGGGGAGCTCGGGGCCGAGCCGCTCACGAGATTCGCCGGAACGCCGTCGCGCGTGGCCACGAGCGTGGAGAACACGCCCTTCGTGGAGAAGGGATCGTTCGAGGCTTCCTCACCGGGGCTCACGAGCACCGCGAGCGAGCCCTGGGGGTGAATCCACGAGTTCTGGACGCCATCCACCTGCGCGAGGGCTTCTTGGTCGATGACGGCGGGCGTGCCGTCCTGGTTGAAGGTGGGCTGCACGAGCGCGCTCGCGCCTTCGAGCTGCCCCTCCACCTGGGCGCGAACGGAGGAACCGAGCAGGCCCACGGCGAGCACCACGAACGCGATAAACGCCGAGGTGATCGCGACGGTCAGCGTCGCGGCCAGGTGGCGGCGACGCGGCTGAAGCTTGAGGGTGCTCATCGGGCCTCACCCGTGCGTTCGTCGTTCACGAGACGGCCGTCGGCCATCGTGATGATCCGGTCGGCGCGCTCGGCGGCGTCACGCTCGTGCGTGACCATGACGATGGTCTGGCCGAACTCGCTCACGCTCACGCGAAGGAAGTCCAGCACGGCGTCGGTGGTCACCGAGTCGAGGTTGCCCGTGGGCTCGTCGGCGAAGACCACCGACGGGTTGGTGACGAGCGCCCGCGTGATGGCCACACGCTGAATCTGACCACCGGAGAGCTGGCTCGGCAGGTGCGAGAGGCGTTCGGCAAGGCCGAAGCGCTCCACGAGGGTGTCGAACCACGGGCGGTCCACGCTGCGCGAGGCGAGATCGAGCGGCAGCATGATGTTCTCCTTCGCGGTGAGCATAGGAAGGAGGTTGAAGGACTGGAAGATGAAGCCCACGCGGTCGCGGCGCAGCTTCGTCAGCTCGGTGTCGCTGAGCTTGGAAATGTCCGTGCCCGCGATCTCCACGGAGCCCGCGTCAATCGAATCGAGGCCGGCGAGGGAGTGCAGGAGCGTGGACTTACCGGAGCCCGAGGCGCCCATGATGGCAGTGAACTCGCCCTTGACGATGTCGAGATCCACGTTGTCGAGGGCCCGAACCAGGTTCGCGCCGGTGCCGTAGGTCTTCGTGAGACCGCGGGCGATGATCGCGAGTTCGGGGGAGGCCGACGCTTCGGGCGTCGGATTCTGGACGGGTGCGGACATGTGCGCTCCTAGGTCGTGGGCCCGAGGGCCCGGATCGGTGGACGTCACGGCGAACAGGTGCGGGGGATACTCACCGCGGCCGTGCTGACCTCACCATCCTTGCAGGGGCGCCGTGCCGAGGGCATCCGTCGTCGGGGGTTTGTTCGGGAGGTGTCTCTCATACCTGAGATGGACCTGATGATCATCCTGCGAGCTCCCTGAGTGCCCCCGCGCGCCCGTTCCCGAGAGGTCCCGTCCGGTGGTCCCCGTCGGCCTGGCGTCACAGGCCGACACACAACCGCGCCCCCTGATCCTTCACCTGCCTACTGTGGCTCGGTGACCACGACCGTGGTGGCACGGTGTGAGACGGCACGGACACAGGCGAGACGGACGCAGGCGACACGGATGGAAGGGAGCGCGGGGATGAAGCTGCAAACGCGGGCGATTGTGGGTTCGCGCGGGAACGAGCACGGGGCCATCGTGCCGCCGCTGTTCCTCTCTTCCACCTTTGAGACCGATCCGGCCGATACCGACGCCGCGTACATGTATCAGCGGGTGGCCAACCCCACCCGCACGGTGCTCGAGTCCCTGCTCGCGCAGCTCGAGGGTGCGGAGTACGGCTTTGCTTTTGCCACGGGCATGGCGGCCACGGCGGCGGTGTTCGCGCATCTGGAATCCGGCGATCACGTGCTCGTGGCGGCGAGCGTATATGGCGGCACGCACCGCTATGCGAGCGAGGTGTTTGCCCGCCAGGGCGTCGCCGTGGATTTCGTGAGCGACCTGGCCGCGCTCACCGACGCGGATTTCACGGACCGCACCTGCATGGTCTTCGTGGAAACCCCGACCAACCCCACCCTGCGCGTGGTCGATATCGCTCACCTGGCCGCGCTCGCGCACCGCCACGGCGCCCTGTTCGTGGTGGACAACACCTTCATGACCCCCGTGCTTCAGCGGCCGCTCGAGCTGGGCGCCGATGTCGTGGTGCAGTCCGCCACGAAGTTCCTCGGCGGCCACTCAGACCTGCTGGCCGGGGTGATCACCACGAACGATCCCGCGCTCGCCGAGCAGTACACGGCTGCGCAGAAAACCTGGGGCGCGGTCCTTGATCCGCAGACCGCGCTCAGGCTCGTCCAGTGCGTGAAGACCCTGCCGCTGCGCCTCGCCCAACAGCAGCGCAATGCCGAGGCGCTCGTGCGGTACTTTTCCGAGCATCCCGCGGTGGCCACCCTCATGTACCCCGGCTGGTACAGCGCCGAAGAACGGGATATCCACGCGCGCCAAGCGGACGGCATCGGCGCGGTGCTGAGCCTCGAACTGGCCGAGGGCGTGGATTGGATGGCGTGGGTGCGGTCGCTCCAGATCGCCGCTTTCGCCGTGAGCCTCGGGGACGTGGCTACTCTGGTGTGTCACCCCGCGTCGTCCACCCACGAAGACATGGACGATGCGGCGCTGGCAGCCGCCGGGCTTTCCCGCCAGCTGCTCCGCGTGGCCGTCGGCATCGAAGACGTGGACGATCTCATCGAGGATTTTTCTCGCGCCTTCGAGGTCGCCGCCTCCACGCCTGCCCCTGAATCCGCACCCGCCCCCGACTCCGCCCCAACGAACCGCCACGATCCCGAGGACTCCCATGCACGTTGACACCCGCGCCATCCAGTCCATCCGTCACTTCGAGCACGGCGCGGTGGTGCCGCCCGTCCACCTCGCCTCGACGTTCGAGATGGATGCCGAGACCGTGAGCGGGCCGTTCGCCTATCAGCGCGGTTCCAACCCCACCCGTGCCCACGTGGAAACGGTGATCGCCGCTATTGAAGAGGCCGAGTATGGCTTCGCGTTCTCCACGGGCATGGCGGCTACCACCTCGATCTTCAGCCTGCTGAGCACCGGCCAGGAAGTGCTCCTGCCCGCCGGGGTGTACGGCGGCACCTACCGGTACGTGGATAAGTACTTCGCCAAGGCGGGCCTTCGCGCGCGCTTCTTCGAGGACCTCGGCGAGCTGAGCGACGAGGACTTCGGTGAAAACACGGCGATGGTTTTTGTGGAAACTCCCGGCAACCCGACGCTGAGGATCGTGGACATTCAGCGCGCGGCCGATCTGGCTCACCGCCATGGCGCCCTGCTGGTCGTGGACAACACCTTCATGACCGGCGTGTTGCAGCGGCCCCTGGACCTCGGGGCCGACGCGGTGGTGCAGTCGGCCACGAAGTATCTGGGCGGTCACTCCGACCTTCTGGCCGGTGCCGTGACCACGAACCGGGCCGACATCGCCGAACAGATTGCGCTGAACCAAAAGGCGTACGGCGGCGTGTTGGACCCCCTGACCTCCTTCCGGCTCCTGCAAGCGATCAAGACGCTGCCGCTGCGCCTCGAGCGCCAGCAGTCCAACGCCGTGGCCCTCGCCGAACATCTCCGCTCCCACCCCGGGATCGCCCGCGTCCTCACCGCCGGATCGCACAGTGAGAGGGAGGCCGCCATTCACGCGGCGCAGGCTAGCGGCCCCGGAGCTGTCCTCACCTTTGAGTTGGCCGACGGGCTCGATACCGTGACCTTCCTCGAATCCCTCGAGCTCGCGGCATTTGCCGTGAGCCTCGGCGGGGTCGAATCCCTCATCTGCCAACCGGCCACCATGACCCACGAGGCGATGAGCCAGGAAGCCCGCGACCGCGCCGGTATCTCTGATCGGCTCCTGCGCTTCAGCACGGGCATCGAGCACATCTCCGACCTCGTGGCCGATCTGGACCAGGCGCTCGAGCGGGCCGCGTTCGGGGGCAGCGCTCGTTAGTGCACCCAGCGCGTCGGCGCACCGACGGTGGGCAGGCCCGCGGCGGCGTAGGCGCGGAAGCCGCCCTCGAGGTCCGTGCAGCGGGTGAAGCCAAGCTCCCGCAGGTCCCTCGCAGCAAGGGTCGAGGAGAAACCTTCGTTGCAGACGATGATGAGGTCGTCGTCGTAGCCGGGCCCGTCGACCATCTTGTACGGGCTCGTCGGGTCGAGCCGCCATTCGAGCACGAGCCGTTCGATGACGATGGCGCCCGGAATGTTCCCCTCGGGGTCGCGAGTCACGGGGGAGCGGATGTCGATGACGAACGCTCCCGCCTCGATCCTTGAGGAGAGATCGGACGGGGGTACTTGCGGGTGGGTAGATCGGGCATCGAGCATGAGGCGCTCGATGCGGTAGCCCTCGGGAGCGTAGGTCACTCGCGCCATTGTGCCAGGGAAGGCGGTGCGCCCAGGAATCTTCACGTTCTGCCCACACCACCCGTCCACAATGGCCCTCCTGGCCGCGCGGTGACGTGGGACACTGAGGGCGTCCGGCCATCATCGGGGCGCGGGCACGCACAGTTGAGGAGTCCGCATGAGCGAGAAGCACCAGAGACCGCCGTGGGCCGCGCCGCCCGAGGCGCCGTATCCGCCCGCCCAGTACGAGAACGCGCAGGAGGTGCCAGTGGCCTATCCGAACGCCGAGGCCGTGCAGGCCCAGGGGGCATTCGCGCCAGCGCCGCTCTCCTCGCCGCTGCCAGGCCCGGATTCTCCCGCGATTGAGGTGACGGACGTGAGCCGAAACTTCGGGGCGGTCAAGGCACTCGCGGGGGCAACCCTCAGCGCCGCCCAGGGCCGAGTTACGGCGCTCGTGGGGCCGAACGGCTGCGGAAAATCCACCCTCATGCTCATGCTCGCCGCCCTGCTGGCCCCGAGCGCGGGCAGCGTGCGGGTGATGGGGCACGATCCCGTCGCGGACCCGGAGGCCGTGCGGGCCCAGGTGGGGTGGATGCCCGACCAGTTCGAGGCATGGGATTCACTCAGGGTCCGCGAGGTCCTCGAGGTGATCGGACAGTCCTACTTCATGCCCGCCGCCGCGATCCGCGAACGCGTGGCCACGCTGCTGCACATGCTGGATCTGGAAACCCTCGCGCACCAGAGCGCCCACGTCCTCTCCCGGGGCCAAAAGCAGCGCCTCGGCCTCGCGCGCGCCCTCGTGCATTCGCCGCGCGTGCTCGTGCTCGATGAGCCCGCCTCGGGGCTCGACCCGGCCGCGAGGCGCAGGCTCTTCGCGATCCTGCGCGACTTCGCCGCCAACGGCGGCAGCGTCCTCATCTCCAGCCACATCCTCAGCGAACTCGAGGATATGGCCGACGCCGTGGTGTTCATGGATGGCGGGCACGTGATCGACCAGCTGAGCATCGCCGACGTGTCCCAGCGCGCGCAGCTGTGGCGCATCGCCTCCCTCGATGAGGACCGTCTGCGGGCCGGGGTCGCAGCAACGGGTCTCGCGCTCCACTCCGTCGTCGAGGCGTCGCGCACGGTCAACGGCCACGCCGAGGCGCTCGTGGAGGTGGGAAGCGATCAGGAAGCGGCGCGCGTGCTGAGCCAGCTCAGCGCCGCGGGCGTTCCCGTGGTCACGTTCGGTCCGGCCACGGGCCGACTCGAATCAATGTATATGCAGCTGGACGCCGCGCATCGACAAGGAGCCCTGTAATGAACGCCTCCACCTGGAAACTCCGGCCCCGCGGCATCGCCACGGTCTGCGCGCTCGAGCTTCGCCAGCGCGTGCGCTCGATCAAGTGGTACGTGGCCCTCGGGATCTGGTTCCTCTTCCACGCGGGCATTGCTCTCCTGGCCTTCGGCGGCGTGGCGTTCCTGGCCGGTTCGCTCGACGGCGAGGTCGTCTACCGCACCGCCGCCGTCGTCTTTACGATCTCTACAATCCTCACGGTGTTCGCGCTCGTCATGGTGCTCCCAGCGGTGAGCGCGGGCTCCATCAACGGCGACCGCAACGCGGGCACCCTCGCGACCCTTCAAGCGAGCCTGCTCAGCCCGTTCGAGATCGCGGTGGGCAAAGTCCTCGCGGGCTGGGTGCTCGGCCTCGCGTTCATCGCGCTGGCCGTGCCCGTGTTCGGCCTGACGGGCCTCCTGTCGGGAGCGAGCGTCTTCTACCTTGCGCGCCTCATCATTGCCATGGCCGTGGTGGCGCTCTTCGTGGTCCTGCTCGGCATGGGGTTCTCCGCGGTGACCAAGCGGCAGCTCGGGTCCGTGGTCCTCACTTACATCGTGGTCCTCGGCGTCACCGTGATCGCGCCGGTGGTGTACCTCATGACCTTGCCGCTCGTGTCCTTCGAGTCCCGCGTGACGGTCTACGAACAGTCAACGTACCCGGACACGTCGGATGACAGTACGAGCGCGTACGTCTACGAGTGCGAGGAACGAGTGGAGACACGCGTCGTGCCCCGTACCGACCTGGCCCTGCCCCTGCTGCTCGTCAACCCCGTGGTCATGGTCGCGGACCAGTCGCCGCCTCTCGAGGACGTGTTTATTGGTGGGACGGATGGCCAGCGGATCGACGGACTGCAACTGATCCGCACCGGCATCCGCCACCTCGCTCAGCCGATGCACCCCTCGCACTTCAACTCGTGCGGCGCCTACGGAGACGAGGGCGGGCCTCCGCGCGACTTTGGGCAGCCGACGGGGATCCCCGTGTGGCCGCTCGGGTTCGCGGCGTGGGGCGCCGTGGCCGCGGGCGCGCTCGTGCTGACCACCCTGCGACTGCGGGCGCCGATGCGCACGCTCCTGCCGGGCCAAAGAATCGCCTAGGGGCTGCCTACTCGCCGACCTCTCCGTCGATGGATTCGCGGAGCAGGTCGGCGTGTCCGTTGTGGCGGGCGTATTCCTCGATCATGTGGGTGAGGATCCAGCGCAGGTTCGGCGCGCTGCCGTCGGGAAAGGCCCGGCGGGCCGTGACCTCGAGGCCGCCGATCGCGTAGGCGCTCTCAGCGGCGGCGCGGGCGCGCTCGACGGCGCCCTGCCACAGCTGAATGAGGGCGTCCGGCGTGTCGTTCGCGGCGCTGTCCCAGTCCCAGTCGGGCTCGGCTTTCCAGTCGATCGCATCCCACGGCGCCCTCCAGGGCTCGTCCATGAGCGAGCGGCCGAACCAGTAGTCCTCGACGAAGGCGAGGTGCTTGGTGAGCCCCGCGAGGGTCATAGTGCTGGTCGGGAGCTGCTGGGCGAGCTGGGTGGCGGTGAGTCGGCCGGTCTTCCAGGCGAAGGTGGCGCGCTGGTAGTCGAGGAACCCCGTGAGGGTCTCCCATTCCCCGGCGTTGAGTGGCGGCTCAGGCCGCCCCTGCTCGTCGATGATGCTCGTCATGCGAGTGAGGCTAGCAGGGTGCCTAGCGGCGCGCCGCGAGCCAGGCGCGTACGGCGGTGGCGCCGATGACGAGGACGTAGATCGCGATGCTGCCCAGCAGCGCCGCGTGGAGATCGAGGGCTTCGGCCACGAGGACGCCCACGCCAATGCCCGCGATCCCGGTCACCTCGAGGGCCAGGGACACGCCGGACATGGTGCGCGCGATGTCGGTGCGCGGCGTCTCTTCCTGGAGCCGCCCCATACCCCCGGCAATCGCGATGGTGCCGCCCGCGGCGGTCATGAGTTCGAAGGCGACGCCCGCGACGAAGCCCCACCCGTCGATGGGGGCCACGACCATGAGGGCGAGCGTCCCGGCCGCGATGCACGCGGTGGCGAGGGCGAAGGAGAGGCGGAATCCGAAGCGGGCGATGACGGGGCCTACCAGGAGCCCGCCGATGACGCCGCCGACGGCGCCCATGCCGATGGCGAGGCCGATCAGCGAGGGATGGACGCCGCCCTCGTTCAGGAGATAGAGGATGACGACGGGTTCGGCGAGGCTGCTGCCGATCCCGACCGCGAGTATCGCCAGCACGAAGGGACGGGTGAGGGCGATGCGCACGGCGCGCATGGTGGACGCGACGGAGAACGCGCCCGCGCCCGCCGGGGTGCTCGCGTTCTCCTCCTTCTGCTCCGTGGCGCGGGGCAGGAGGGCGACGCCGATGAGGGATGCCGCGGAAGAGAACAGGAGCGCGAGCGGGGGAGGGATGAGGCCCACGAGGAGGCCGCCCGTGGATTGGCCCACGATGTCTCCCGCGCTGCGCGCGCTATTGAGCAGGCCGATGGCCCGGGTGCGCTCGCCTTCGGCGGCGAGGGCGGACACCATGCGGTGACCGGCGGCGCTGAGGACGGAGGAGACGACGCCGGAGAGGGCGATGCAGGCGAGGAAGCTCCAGAAGGTGAGGCCGCCCAGGAGCCAGAGCAGGGGCACGAGGCTCGAGACGAGGGCGGACAGGAGGCCCCAGCGCACCATGATGCTGCGTTCCTGGCCGCGCCGGTCGATAAGGTGCGCCACCGGGAGCCGCAGCACCACGTTCGTGGCCATGGAGGTCGCGGTGATGAGGCCGATCTGGGCGGGGCCCGCGCCGAACATGAGGGCGGCGATGAGGGGGCCGACGGAGGCGTAGACGCTGCCGCCCACGTTCGTGGCAAAGCGTGAGGCGACGTAGGCCTTGAGGGCGGGGGAGTGCGGAGGAGGAGTCATGGCGTCCTTGCGTCGTGGCTTTCCCAGTATGTCGGAACCGCGGCGCCACGTCCGACCACCCTCGAAATGTGACCCCGAACACGTCTGGAATACCCCGGGGAGGGGCGGAGGTTGAGTCTAGTGAACTCAAGTTCATTGCCACGATGATTGACAACCCCGCAGCGGGGGCGTTGACTGGCAGCGTCCTTGAGCCACGAACATCAACTGTGTGCGATCCGGCCTCACACCACAATCCATCGCCGGCTCGCGGAAGGAGAACAACACATGTCTCGAGTAGTAGGAATCGACCTCGGCACCACGAACTCCGTGGTCGCCGTCCTCGAAGGTGGCGAGCCCACCGTCATCGCCAACGCGGAGGGTCTGCGCACCACCCCGTCGGTCGTGGCTTTCTCGAAGTCCGGCGAAGTCCTCGTCGGCGAAGTGGCCAAGCGTCAGGCCGCCACCAACGTTGACCGCACTTTCAGCTCCGTCAAGCGCCACATGGGCACCGACTGGAGCACCGAGGTGGACGACAAGAAGTACACCCCGCAGGAAATCTCTGCCCGCATCCTCGGCAAGCTCAAGCGAGACGCGGAAGCCTACCTGGGTGAGCCCGTGACCGACGCCGTCGTCACCGTGCCCGCCTACTTCAACGACTCCGAACGCCAGGCCACGAAGGACGCCGGCCAGATCGCCGGCCTCAACGTGCTGCGCATCATCAACGAGCCCACCGCCGCCGCCCTCGCGTACGGCCTCGAAAAGGGCAAGGACGACGAGCGCATCCTCGTCTTCGACCTCGGTGGCGGCACGTTCGACGTGTCCCTCCTGGAGATCTCGAAGGACGAAGACGGCTCCGCCATTCAGGTGGTGGCCACCGCTGGCGACAACCGCCTCGGCGGCGACGACTGGGATCAGCGGATCGTTGACTGGCTGGTCAAGCAGGTGAAGAACAAGGACGGCGTGGACCTCACGAAGGACCGCATCGCCCTGCACCGCCTGCGCGAGGCCGCCGAGCAGGCGAAGAAGGAACTGTCCAGCTCGACCTCGACCACCATCTCGCTGCAGTACCTCTCGATGAGCGAAAACGGCCCCATCCACCTGGATGAGAAGCTCACCCGCTCGCACTTCGAAGAGCTCACGAGCGACCTGCTGGAGCGCACCAAGGCGCCGTTCCACCAGGTCATCAAGGACGCCGGGGTCAAGGTCAGCGACATCGACCACGTGATCCTCGTGGGTGGCTCGACCCGCATGCCCGCCGTGACCGAACTGGTCAAGGAACTCACGGGCCGCGAGCCCAACAAGGGCGTCAACCCCGACGAAGTTGTGGCCTACGGCGCCGCCCTCCAGGCTGCGGTCATCAAGGGCGACCGCAAGGACGTTCTGCTCATGGACGTGACCCCGCTGTCCCTCGGTATCGAAACCAAGGGTGGCGTCATGACCAAGCTCATCGAGCGCAACTCCGCGATCCCCACGAAGACCTCCGAGGTGTTCTCGACCGCTGAAGACAACCAGCCGTCGGTCGCCATCCAGGTGTTCCAGGGTGAGCGTCAGTTCACGCGCGACAACAAGCTGCTGGGAACGTTCGAGCTCACGGGCATCGCTCCGGCCCCGCGCGGCATGCCGCAGGTCGAGGTCACGTTCGACATCGACTCCAACGGCATCGTCAACGTGTCCGCGAAGGATCGCGGCACGGGCAACGAGCAGTCCATCCAGATCACCGGTGGCAGCGCCCTGTCCAAGGACGACATCGACCGCATGGTGAAGGACGCCGAAGCGCACGCCGCCGAGGATGAGGAGCGTCGCAAGAACCAGGACGCCCGCAACACCCTCGAGCAGCTCGTCTACCAGGGCGAGAAGCTCATCAAGGACAACGCCGAGAAGCTCCAGGAGGCCGACAAGACGGCCGCCGAGGACGCGATCGGTGCGGCGAAGCCGGTGCTCGCGAACGAGGACGCCTCGACCGAGGACCTCGAGAGCGCGCGCGATGCCCTCAACGAGGCCCTGCAGGCCGTCGGCACCGCCATCTACTCCCAGGCCCAGGCCGAAGGAGAGGGCGCCGAGTCCGCAGGCGACACCGGTGCAGCCGCCGGTGACGACGAGGACGTGGTGGACGCCGAAATCGTCGATGACGAAGACGACAAGAAGTGAGCGAGATGGACGACGCGCCCTTCTCCTTCACGGATAAGCGCAAGTTCCGCGAGGGTGCCGACGGCTCCGAGCCCCAGCCTGCTGCGGCGGGCGAAGGCTCGGCATCCGACGGCCTCGACCCGGTCTCGGCAGAGGCCAGCGCGCTCTACGAGAGCGCGGTGCAGGACGCCGACGCCCTCAAGGAACGCGTGAGCGAGCTCGAAGAACAGCTCAAGCGGGACCAGGCGGAATACGTCAACTCGCGCAGGCGGATCGAGCAGAGCGCCCAGCAGGCCCAGCAGCGGGCCACCGACAAGGTGCTCGCCTCGCTTCTCAGCGTGCTCGACGATGTTGACCTGGCCCGCCAGCACGGCGACCTGGCCGACGGCACGCCGTTCGCGGCGATTGCCGCGAAGCTCGAAGAAGCCGTCGGCGCCCACGGGCTCGTGCGGTTCGGCCAGGTGGGGGACGAGTTTGACCCCGCCATCCACGAGGCGCTCATGCACCAGGAATCGGCCGACGCCGATTCCACGACGCTCCAGGTCATCATGCAGCCCGGCTACATGATCGGCGAGCGCGTGGTGCGCCCCGCCCGCGTCGGCACGCTCGGCCCGAGCTGACATCCCCGGCCCCGGCCCGGCACCTCACGGTGCGGGGCCCGGGCCCACCACGAGGACCGCGAGGCGGCGGATAAACAACGGTTGTCCGCCGCCTCGCGCCTGTCCCACCCACAACTTTCAGGAGACGCATCCATGAGCCAACAAGACTGGCTAACCAAGGACTTTTACAAGGTCCTGGGCGTCTCCCAGGATGCTTCGGCAGCAGAGATTAAGAAGGCCTATCGCAAGAAGGCAAAGGACCTGCATCCCGATCGGCATCCGGGGGATGCTCAGGCCGAGGAACGCTTCAAAGAGGTCGGCGAAGCGTACTCGATACTCAACGACCCCAAGCAGCGCGAACAGTACGACGCGATCAGGGCGATGGGCGCCGGTGGCGCCCGCTTCGCCTCCGGTCCCGGAGGCGGCGCTGGCGGCGGCTTCGAAGACATCTTCGGAGCATTCGGAGGCGGGGGCCGACAGGGCTCCGCCCAGGGCGGCTTCGGCGGCCAGGCCGGCGGCATCAACATCGAGGACCTCATGGGGATGTTCGGCGGGGGCGGCCAGGGAGGCTTTTCCCAGGGCGGCTACGCCCAAGGCGGATTCCCCCAGGGAGGCTTCCCGCAGGGCGGCTTCGGCCACGGCGGACACGCCGGGCCCCAGAAGGGCCAAGACATCACCGCGCGCGTGAAGCTGAGCTTCAGGGACGCGGCGCTCGGCACCGAGGTCTCCCTCGATGTGGGCGGCCGCACCGTGAAGACCCGCCTGCCCGCGGGCGTGCACGACGGCAAGAAGATCAAGCTGCGAGGCAAGGGGCAGCCGAGCATGAACGGCGGCCCGGCGGGCGACCTCATCCTCACGGCTGAGGTGGCCCCCCACCCGCTGTTCACGATGGACGGCAAGAACCTGCGGCTCACCGTGCCCGTGACCCTGCCGGAAGCGGCGCTCGGCACCACGATTGAGGTGCCGCTGCTCGACGGCGGCAGCGTCAAGCTCAAGGTGGCGCCCGGAACGCCCGCGGGCCGCACGCTGCGGGCCAAGGGCAAGGGGATGCCCGTCAAGAGCGGCGCCGGCGATCTTCTTGTGACCCTGCAGGTCGCGGTCCCCACGCACCTGGATCAGAAGGCGAAGGACGCCCTCGAGGAGTTCCAGAAGGCCACGGCGGGCGAAGACCCGCGGGCCGGGCTCTTCGATGCGGCCCGGGCCTGATAGGACAGCGGGGGCGTTCCATGCGGGACGCCCCTGTCATGATTTTTCGCAGACGTGGAGGTGAGGTATGACGTCGCAGCGCATGGACGAACACTCACCGGTGTTCGTCATATCGGTCGCGGCAGAGCTGTCGGGGATGCACCCGCAGACTCTTCGCACCTACGACCGCCTCGGGATTGTGTCCCCCGAGCGCACGAGCGGGCGCGGGCGCCGCTATAGCGCCTGGAACATTCAACAGCTGCGCCAGGTTCAGCAGCTCTCGCAAGACGAGGGCGTGAACCTCGCGGGCATCAAGCGCATCCTCGAGCTGGAAAACGCCGTGCAGGCGCTCCGTGGCCAGCTCGCGGAAGCCGAGGCGCGCCAGCGCGAGGCCGCACCCGAGGCCGAGCCGACGGCAGGGGAGGCGAGGGGCGCCAGCGTAGCGCGGGTCTTTGCCGGGAATCAGAGCGGCGAGGTCACTGCGCTGCGGCGCGGCCAGCGTCCCGCCCGGCGCCAGTCGGGCGCGCTCGTGGTGTGGGAACCGCAGCGGGGCGGCGCCTACCGCAGGAGCGACGTGTAGTACTCGCGCCACATCCCGGCCACGTGGCCGCGGCTATAGCGCTCCGATCCGCGGCGCGCCGCGGCCACGGCATCCTCGTAGCGGGCGGGATCGGATGCGAGGGCGCTGAGCGCGTCCACGAACGGTTCGATCTCGCCGCGCGCCGCCTGCACCCGCGTGGCGTAGTCGAAGAGGACCCCCTCGTAGTACACGAGGTCGCGCACCACAATCGGCGTGCCCGCGGACATCGCCTCCAGGATCGTCATCGGGAACAGCTCTTCGTAGCTGGGCAGGAAGAAGACGTCCGCGGCGTTGAAGCACTCATTCATCTCCTCGCGCGGCACGAGCCCGATGAGCCTCACGTTCGCAGGCAGATTCTCGCGCGCCTCGCGAATCTGTTCGTAGCCGCTCGTGATGCGCCCAAACGAGAAGTCCCCGGCCCACACGAACAGCATGTCCGGCAAGGCCCTCGCCACCTCCAGCAGATCGAAGAACCCCTTGCGGGTCTGGAGCTGACCGGCGCACATGATGACCCTCTGGCCCGCCTCGGCGCCCCACGATTCCCGCCGCGCCAGAACCCCGGGATCCTCTGAGCTGAGCGGGTGGAACTGGGCATCGGAGACGAAGTTCGGGATGAACGTGATGCGGGACGGATCGAACCCGTACTCCTGCTCGAGCGCGGTGATGAACCACGGGTTCACGGTCACGAGGTGATCGGTGGCCCGATAGAAGTTCAGCATGTAGCGGTAGAACGCCGCGCGAGCCGGGCGCGGCAGGGAAATCGAATCATCCACGGTTTCGGGAATGAAGTGCACGTGCCCCACCGTGGCGCCGCATCGGCCCGCGAACGGGATCTGGGCGCGCAGCTCCGGGTTGATCGAGTGGAAGTGATTGATCGAGCCGAAATTGAACGCGCGGGCGCGTGGCACCACATCGAACTGATCGGACAGCTCCGAGGCGATGAGGCCCACTTGCTCCAGGTAGGCGCTGCCCACGCCCTGTCCCGCCACCGAATCGGCCTTCGAGAACGCGTGAATGCTGGGCCGCGCGGTACTGGCGGCAGTAAAGGTGGGGGGCACGAGGATCCTCCTAGGAATCGTGCGCGGGGCGCTGGGCCCGCAGAGCTACCAGGGCAGCAGGTGGGTGACGAGGGCGCTGATGCCCAGACCGTACGCCACGAGCGTGGGAATCTTGCCCAGCAGGATGATGAGCGTGTAGGTCGAGAACTTCATCTTCGTGGTGCCCGCGAGGTAGCACAGCAAATCATCGGGCGCCACGGGAAGCACGATGGCCGCGGCGAACGCGGTCGTGAAACCCGGTTTGCGGGTCCAGCCCAGGTACTTCTCGATGGTCTTCTCGCTAAACATCGCGTTGATGAGCGGCATGCCCACCTGGCGCGCGATGATGAAGTTGACGAGGGAGCCGCCACACACGGCGATCCAGTTGTAGATCGTGCCCTCGACCGGCCCAAACAGCACCGGCGCGGCGATCACGAGCAGCCCCGCGGGGACGATGGGGAACATGACGGAGGCGAAGCTCGCGGCAATGAAGCCAATCGGGCCCCACGCTCCGAGCGAATCGATGTAGGCCTGGAGCGATTCGAGCGACTTCAGCACGCCCGAATCGATGCCCCACAGGACCAGGGCAATCGAGGCCCCCAGCCCGAGGAAGGGCAGCACCCGCACGGCGATCTTGATGCCGCGTTCGTGGGCGGAAATGTCCCTCGCGGCACGCTGCGCGAGAGCGCTCCTTTCGCGCTCTTCTTCGCTCACGCTCACGCCGCTTTCATGCGGGCCGACGTGGCGGGCGTGCCCCCGGTGGGAGGCAGCGGCGTCACGGGGGCCAGCGCGGGCTCCATGCCGAGCACCTCGCGGTAGCAGGCCACGGCGGCCTGGCCGAAAGCTTCGGCGCTGAAGACCGAGGCGGCGTGCCGAGCACCCTGGCGGCCCATGAGGGCCAGCGCGGACGGATCGGCGAGCAGGGTATCGAGCTTCGCGCGGAAGTCGTCGGCCCCCTCGAACTGGTAGCCGGTGATGCCGTCCAGGATCACGCCGTCAAGCGAATCGTCGGCGCGGCACAGCAGCGGCAGGCCGCACGCCATTGCCTCGATGAAGGTGAGGCCCTGGGTTTCGCTCATGGACGCCGAGACGAACAGATCGCCTGCGCGGTAGAACTCGCTCACGCGCGAGGGGTCCTGGAAGCCGGTGAAGCGGACCATCTCGCGGATGCCGAGGCGATCCACACGCTCCTCGAGCTCGTCGCGGTAGGGGCCATCGCCCACCATGACGAACGTGGTGCGCTCGGGCTTTGCGGCCGCGAGGTGATCGAGCACCTCGTCAATGTTCTTTTCCTTCGCGAGGCGGCACACCGAGACGAGCACGCGGTGATCGGCGGGAATCTTCAACTCGCGGCGGATCTCAGCGCTGCGCTCGGTTTCTTCGGCGCTGCGGGCCGGACGGAACCGCGAGAGGTCCAGGCCGGTGGGGATCACGTGAATGGGCTGGGTGACGCCGTAGCCCCGCAGCAGGTGCTCGACCTTGTCGGTGGGGGTGATGACGGCATCGACCTGCGCGCAGAACTTCTTGGAGAACGCGGAGATCATTTTCTTGCCCACGGTCTTCGAAGGCGAGTAGTAGTGCGTGTAGTCCTCGTAGATCGTGTGGTACGTGTGCACGATGGGGATGTCGAGCTTCTTGGCAATCGTGCGGGCCCACAGGAAGGTGGAGAACTCGCACTGCGAGTGGATGACATCGGGGCGCCACTCTTCGAGCTCGCGGCGGATCGCGCGGTTCGGCAGGACCGAGATGCGGGCGTGATCGTAGAAGATCGACGCGTTGAGCGAGGCGAGGCGGTACACGCCGTCCTTCGAGGAGGAACGGAGCCCTTCGGCGAGGGTCAGGACGCGCACGTCGCAGCCGAGCAGTTCGAGCTGGTTCTTCAGGGTCAGCACGCTTGCCACAACGCCGTTGACGACGGGGGCGTACCAGTCGGTCGTGATGAGAACTTTGAGGGGAGTCTCGGGGGAGGGAGCGTGCATGTTCATGCCTAACATTCTGGGGTGGGAGCCGTGAGCCCCGCATCGGTCCGTGGGATGGAAGTGTTCATACCTGCGGCTGATGGTGCGAGACGGTTCTGGCTCACGCTTAAGAGCCTAGGCAGGCAGGCGCGATCCGTGCGTATCACCACCCCGGACTTAACCCGGAAAATCCCTGTGAGATCCCGTACCCGAGGCGCACGAGGGCGCCTCGCGAGGTGGGTAATAGACTGGCGCGCATGGTCGAAAACAACGCGGGGCATTCCTTCCAGCCGGTCATCGTGGGCGGCGATATCGGCGCCTACTCCCTCGCCCGCGCCTTCCACGAGGCCTATGGCCTCACCTCGATTGTGGTGAGCCGCCTGCTGGGCTGGCAGATCAGCCGCAGTTCCATCATCACCAACGTGCAGTGCCCGGACCCCCTGGACCCGGTCCAGCTGGCCCCCGTCCTCGCGCGCATTCAGGCCGACGTGAGCGCTCAGCGCCCCGGCACCCGCCTCCTCCTGCTCGGCTCGGCCGATGCCACGGTCAAGTCCATCATCCGCGTGCGCGACGAGCTGCGCGCGCTCGATCAGGACTGGGTGGTGCCGTACGTGGGCCTCGAGGCGTTCGAGGCGGGCACGGAGAAGCAGAACTTCACGCGCCTGTGCCAGGAGGCGGGCGTGGATCACCCCGGCACCCTCGTGGTGGACCTGGACGACGCCCCCGAGCCAGGGATGCAGGTGCCGTTCGCCTTCCCGGTCATCGCGAAGCCGGCCGACGTGTCGGCGTGGAAGCAGGTTCAGTTCGAGGGGCAATCGAAGGTGCACACGGTGGCAAGCGCCGCCGACCTCGACGCCCTCCTCGCCCGAATCTACGAGGCCGGGTACCGCAAGTCGATCATCGTCCAGGACATGATTCCGGGGGACGATCAGAACATGCGGATCCTCACCGCCTATTGCGACGCCGATTCCCGCATCCGCTTCGCCTCGTGGGGCCACACCCTGCTCGAAGAGCACTCGCCGGGCGCGATCGGCAATCCCGCCGCGATTGTCACCTCGGTGAACCCCGAGGCGGTGGCCCAGGCACAAGAGCTCGTGAGCCGCCTCGGCTGGACGGGGTATGCGAACTTCGACCTCAAGTACGATCCGCGCACGGGAAAGACCGTCTTCTTCGAGCTCAATCCGCGGCTCGGCCGCTCGAACTACTACGTCACCGCGGGCGGCCACAACCCCGTGACCTACTACGTGCGCGAGCACATCACGGGAGAGCTTGGGGAGGCGGGCGAGGTGGTCCAGGACCAGCCGGAAGTGCTGTACTCCGTGGTCCCTACGCGCCTCGTGCGCCACTACACCACGAACCCGGACGCGAAGGCGCTCCTGAACCGCGCCCTGAAGAACGCGCCCGTGGCGAACCCGCTGCACTACCCGGCCGTGGAAAAGGACCTCAAGCGCCGCGCCTACTTCGCGGCGGCGATGGCGAACTACGTGCGAAAGTTCCGCCGCTACTACGCGCCGAGCCAGATGGGCGGTGCGGGCGCAGCACACGGGCAGGGCGAGGCCCAGGCATCGCCGGGAGCCTCCGCGTGAGCAGCAGCGGCGCCGGGTGGCAGAGCCCCTTCATCGGCGTCATCGGGGGCGTGGGGCCCGGCGCGACCGCCGTCTTCATGGACGTGCTCGTGCGCGCGACGCGCGCCGAGGTGGATCAGGACCACATCGATGCGCTGGTCATGCAGCACGCGAGTATCCCCGACCGCACGGCGCACATCCTGGACCCGGGCGCCTTCCCCGATCCCGGCCCGGTCCTTGCCAGGGACGCCGCCTTCCTCGAGGCCGCCGGGGCCGCGTTCCTCGTGCTGCCGTGCAATACGGCCCACCACTACGCCGCGCAGGTCAGCGCCGCCACGCGCATCGAGCTCGTCTCCATCGTGGAGGTCACCGTCCGGGCCGCGGCGGCGCGGCTGAAGGAACGCGGCCTTGAGGGCGCGCCCGTCGCGATCCTCGCGACGGAGGGCAACGTGCGCGCCGGGGTGTACCAAGAAGCCCTCGAGCGCGCCGGGCTGGCCTCGCTCGTGCCCGACGAGGCCACGCAAAGCGTCATCAACGCCGTGATCTACGAGCAGGTTAAGGCCGGGCGCCCCGTGGACATGGCCGCGCTCACCCGGGTCATCGACCAGATGGAGCAGCGCGGCGCCGGGGCCGTCATCCTCGGCTGCACCGAACTGAGCCTCGTGTTCGACAAGGAAGCCATGGTGAGCGATCAGCGGCTCGTGGACTCCCTGCGCGAACTCGCCATCGCCACCGTCCGGCGCGCGGGAAAGCCGCTCACGGACGAGTTCGCGGCGGCGCGCTAGAACCCGGTCGCCGTCGGCTTCGGGTAGTACCGGCGGAACTTGCGCACGTGATTGAACGCGACCGCCTTCGCGTATGCCTTCGCCCGCAGGCCGTCGGGACCGTACGCCCACGGGTTCGCCACGCCGCGCCTGGCCGCCGCGCGCACCCGCGCCCACAGGTCCGGATCACTCACGTAGCGGCGCAGCAGGGAGACGGGCACGAGGGAATAGAGGACTTCGCGGCTCACCGTGACGGGCTCGATGTCGCGGCGCTGGATCGCATCACTCACCACGAAGCGCGCGATGTTCGCGCCCGCCGCCGTGACGTAGTAGTTGTTGCGGCCAATGCGCGGATTCAGCTCGAAGAACGTCAGATCACCGCTGCGCGCATCGTGCTTGACATCGAAGTTCGCGAACCCGCGGTAATCGAGCGCGTGCAGAATCTTCTCCGCATCGGCGAACAGCTCATCGTTTTCCATGGTGAGCATCGCCGCGGGCCTGCCGAGCGCATCCGGGGTGTGCTCCTCGAGCAGCACCCGGGCGCACGCGGTCAGGGTCACGACCCCGCGCGCATCGCGATACGCGGTGATCGACCACATCGAGGTGTCGTCCCCCGGAATGAGGTCCTGCACCACGAAGCGGCCGCGGAAACCCGCGCGCCGATGCGCCGCCCACACCCGATCCAGTTCCTCTTGCGAGGTCAGGAAGTAGACCTTGCGATAGCCCTCCACGTCGAGGCCCTGCAGATCGCTCACGCGCGCCACTTTCGCTACGAGTGGGAAGGCAATCTCGCTCGCGGGGATCGGGGCGTCGGTCGAAAAGTCGACGATCTCGGTGCGCGGCGTGGGCACGCCGAGGTCGTCACACAGCAGGCTGAACTCCGCCTTGTCCACCATGCGCGCGAGCGCGGCATCCGACGGGATCGGCACCGCGTAGTATTTTTCCAGCTCGTCGCGGTGGGCGGCGAGCAGTTCCACGAGCCCGTCCTCGTTGCACATGAGCAGCATCCGCGGCGGCTCTTCGCCGAGCGCGTACGCTTCCGCGGCGCGCGTGCGCCCGAGCGCCATGAGTTCGGCAACGATGTCCTGAAGGCTCGCCTCGGGTCCGAGCTCGCGGGTCGCGCACGCGACGGAGGTGCGCATCGCGTCAATCGCCACGCGTGTGACGATCGTCGATGGCACGCCGTACTCGGCGTGCAGGGCCGTGGCGAGCGTGTAGACGCCGAGGCCGGTGCCGATCAGGACGGACTCAAAGGGGGCGCTCTCGTGATTCACGTGGGGTTTCTCCTTGTCAGCGCTTGATGAAGAACTCGTCGTGCCACACGAGGAAGCAGTAGATCGACCAGATCCGCTTCATGTAGCCATCCGTGCCCTCCAGATGCGTCTGCAGCATCGACTGAAGGTAGTCCTGGTCAAAGTACGTGGCGGCGGCCTCGGAGGCGAACATCTCCCGCACCTGGGTCACGTACGGCTCTTCGCGCAGCCACCCGTTCAGCGGCACCGGGAACCCCAGCTTCTTCTTCTCCGCCGTCGCCTTCGGAATGAGATCCTGCGCGGCCGCGCGCAGCGCCACCTTCGTGTTCTCGCGGGTCACCCGGAAGCGCGAGGGCAGGCGGCGCGCCACCGACCACACGGCCCGATCCAGGAACGGCACCCGCAGCTCGAGCGAGTGCGCCATCGACATCTTGTCGGCTTTGAGGTTGATGTCGTGCATCATCCACATGTGGATGTCCACGTACTGCATCGCCGTGATGTCATCGAGCCCGCGGGCCTCGGCAAAGAGTCGGCGGGTGCGCTCGGCGGTCGGGACGGCGGAGGTCTGCGCGAGCGAGCCCGCCTTCAGTACCTTCATGCGTTCCGCTTCGGAAAAGACGTACTGGTTGCGGAAGAATCGCTCGCTGAGCGGCTTGGCTGCCCGCATGAGGAAGCGGCGGCCCGGCACGGACGGCAGCCTGGATGCCCCCGCGGCCACGAGGCGCCGCAGCCGCGCCGGAACCTTCTGATACAGGGCGTAGTCGAGGGGCTCGCGGTACTGGTTGTAGCCGCCAAACAGCTCGTCGGCCCCCTCGCCACTCATGACCACCTTGACCTGTTCGGCCGCGTGCTCCGTGAGGAAAAACAGGGGCAGGGCCGACGGGTTTGGCAGGGGCTCATCCATGTGGAACTGGATCCGGGGCACGGCCTGGAAGGTTTCTTCCGCCCCGAGCACCTTCGCCGAAAAGTCCACGCCGATGTGCTCGGCGAAATCGCGCGCGTAGCTGAGCTCGGAGAACTGCTCCTCGCTATAGCCCACCGAGAACGCGCGCACGTTCTCCGTCTTCGAGGAAAACTCCTTCGTGATGTACGAGGAGTCGATGCCGGAGGAGAGGAAGCAGCCCACCTCCACATCGGAAATGCGGTGCGTATCGACGCTTTCGGAGACCGTGTGCTTGATCGCGTCCTTCCACTCCTCAAGCGTGCGCGCGGGATCCGCGTCAAACTCCGGCGTGAAGTACCGCTCGATGCTCAGCTCACCGCCCGTGAACGTGAAGCAGTGGCCCGCCAAGAGCTTCTTGACGCCCTCGAACATCGTGTCCTCGCCCGGCACGTACTCGAAGCTCAGGTAGTCCGCGAGCGCCCGCTCGTTGACCGCCTTGTGGAAGCCCGGGTGGGGCAGGAACGACTTGATCTCGCTGCCGTACAGGAACTGCTCGCCGCGGTGCTGGTAGTAAAACGGCTTGATGCCGAAGGGATCGCGCGCGCCCACGAGCGTCTTGGTCGCGGTGTCCCAGATGACGAACGCGAACATGCCGCGCAGCCTCGTGACCACCTCCATGCCCCACTCCTCGTAGCCGTGGAGGATCACCTCGGTATCGGCGTGGGTGCGGAACGTGTGGCCCGCCGCCTCGAGCTCGGCGCGCAGGGTGGGGAAGTTGTAGATCTCGCCGTTGAACGTGATCCACATGGATTCGTCTTCGTTGGCGATCGGCTGGTGCCCGTGATCCAGGTCGATGATCGAGAGGCGCCGAAAGCCGAGCGCCGCGTGATCGTCCACGAAATAGCCTTCGTCGTCCGGGCCGCGGTGCACGATCTGATCGGCCATGGCGCGCACCACGGCCTCGCGATCCAGGGTCTGGGAATCAACAAATCCAGCGATACCGCACATAGGGTCCTCTGGTCCTTTCCACACGGGGCACGAGGGGCGAAACGTGCCGCGCTTCGCCCACTGCCACTATAGAGATCCCCGCGCCGTGCGGGATTCACCCGGCCCGGTTTGCCCGCATCGGGGTGGGGCACGTCATGGCTGCGCGGGCCGCTCACAGATGAGCGGCCCGCGCAGCCGGGGATCGGTCAGTGCCTATCAGCGAGTACCGATCAGGACATACCGCTCAGCGGTACCAGACGGTCGAGTTCGCCGCGAGCACATCCTTCGCCTCGGGCGTCGAGGCGAGCAGCACCGTGACGCCGTCCGGCAGCGGCACGTCCTCATCGGTCGTGTTCACGCTGACGGTGATCGGGCCCGAGGTGAGCGTGAGCACGCCCTCGCCGAGCGATTCGCCGATGCTGACATCGAGGCCCTTGCCGAGACCCAGCTCGTGCCTCAGGCGCAGCGCCGTCCGGTACATCTCGAGGGTGGAATCCTCCACGCCCGCCTGCTGATCGGCGGCCAGCTGCCCGAACACGTCCGGCTGCGGCAGCCACGACTCGCCCGTTTCGGAGAAGCCGTACGCGGGTGCATCCTTCTCCCACGGCAGCGGCACTCGGCAGCCGTCGCGGCCCGGCACCCCGGCCCGCTTGTGGGCAGGATCCTCACGCAGCTCGTCGGGAATGTCCGCCACCTCGGGCAGGCCAAACTCCTCACCCTGATACATGTACGCCGATCCCGGCAGGGCGAGCATGAGCGCGCTCGCGGCCCGCGCGCGGCGAATCCCCAGCTCCGTCTCCGGTTCTTCCTCGCGCGAAAGGCCCTCGCCGAACTTGTAGCCGTGATCGAACGCGTAGCGGGTCGCGTGCCGGATCGTGTCGTGATTGCTCAGCACCCACGTGGTCGGGGCGCCCACCTCGCGCGCGAACGCGAGCGGCTCCACGATGGCCTCGGTGAGGGTCTTGACGCTCCACCCGGCCTGCAGGAATCCGAAGTTGAAGATCTGGTGCATGTGGCCCGGGCGCACGTACAGGTGCTGGCGGTGGCGCGGCACCCACGCCTCGGCCACCATCATGCGGTCGCCGTCGTACTCATCGAGCACGGTGCGCCACTCGCGGTAGATATCGTGCACGGCATCCTGGTCGAAGTACACCGGGATATCGTCCTCGTCGGTGTCGAGCATCGCCGTCTCGCGTGCCTCGGGCTCGTCCGGCAGGCCCTCGGGCTTCGCCATCCCGTGCGCGACATCCACGCGGAAGCCGTCGGCCCCGCGCTCGAGCCAGAACCGCAGCACGTCCTCGAACAGGGCGCGCACCTTCGGATTCTCCCAGTTCCAGTCCGGCTGGGACGGATCGAAGATGTGGAGGTACCACTGGCCCAGCGTGCCGTCGGCCTCCGTCACCCGGGTCCAGGCCGAGCCGTGGAAGATCGAGCGCCAGTTGTTCGGGGGAAGCTCGCCGTCCGTGCCCTTGCCGTCGCGGAACATGTACATGTCGCGTTCGGGGGAGCCGGGCGCCGCCGCGAGGGCCGCCTGGAACAGCTCGTGGTCACTGCTCGAGTGGTTCGGCACGATGTCCACGATCACCTTGAGGCCCAGCTCGTGGGCGCGCGCGATGAGCTCATCGGCATCCGCGAGCGTGCCGAAGCGGGGATCCACGTCGGTGTAATCGGCAACGTCGTACCCACCGTCGCGCTGCGGCGAGGTGTAGAACGGGGAGAGCCACACGGCGTCCACGCCCAGGTCCTTCAGGTAGGGCAGCTTGGCGGTGATCCCGGGCAGGTCGCCCATGCCGTCGCCGTTCGCGTCGGCAAACGAGCGCGGATACACCTGGTACACCACTGCGTCGCGCCACCATTCGTTGGCCATAGAAAAACTCCTCCTTAGGAGTGGTTGGGGGTCATACGGTCAAAATTAAGCATTCAGCGGCAGGATCGTGAACCCCGGCCCGGTGGCCGTCAGGGTCACGGTGCCAGGAGCGGAGGACACGCTGACGTCTCCCGCCGCGCACAGCGGCGCCAGGTCCTCCGCGGGGGCGCCGAGGAGCGCGTCGGTCGCGAGCGAGATCGGCGCGTGTGCATCCCGCGCGAGGTGCACGAGTACCGAGCCGTCCGGGTGGGTGCGCACGAACGTGAGGGACTCGCCGCCCACGTGGACGTAGCGCAGCCCGCCCCGGCGCAGGGCCGGGCTCGCGGCCCGGGCCGTCAGGGCCCGACGGGTGAGGTCCCGCCACGCCTCCTGCTCGGGGGCGAGGTCCCCGGCATCGATCTGGTGCCACGGCATCGGCGTGCGCGCATGCTCGCCGTTGAGGCCCTCGAGCCCGAGCTCGTCGCCCGCAAAGAGCGTCGGAACTCCGGGCAGGCCCACGAGCGCGCCGAGCGCGACGGCGTGCCGCCCCGGCGTGCCCACCACGGTCCGAATCCGGGCCGTGTCGTGCGAACACAGCTGGTTTTGCGAATGCAGCCGGGCCGGCCACGGCATCTCCGCGTTGTACTCGCGCAGCGTGTGCGCCGTCCCCTCCGTACCGAGCCGCGGCACGCCCATGGGAAGGCCCAGCCAGTTGATGTCGGAGTCCTCCTTCGTGAGCCACGCCCACATCGGGCGGGTGAAGCCCACGTAGTTCATGGTGCCGTGCCACCCGTCGCCGTCCAGGTCGCGCGTGGCATCGTGGCCGTGTTCCGCGATGAGCCAGTGCTCCGGCCCCATCGCCCGGCGCATGCGCCGCGCCACGTCGTGCGCGAGGTCAACGGCGCCGTAGCGGCCCGTCATGTTCGCCACGTCGATCCGCCAGCCATCCGCGCTGTAGGGCTCGGCGAGCCAGCGGGCCGTGATCGAGCCCGGGCCCTCGTACAGCGCCTCGCGCATCGCCGGGGCCTCGTGATTGAGCTTCGGCAGGCTCGGCACCCCGAGCCAGCTCACATACGAATCCGGGTGCTCGAGGAACGTGTAGTACGTGGCCTCGTCGCTCGCGGCATCCGCCTGGGCCCGCTCGAACCAGCGGTGATGATTGCCCGTGTGGTTCGTGGTGAGGTCCAGGATGAGCCGCATCCCGCGCGCGTGGATCGCCGCCGACAGCGAGGCCAGGGCCTCATCGCCGCCCAGCAGCGGATCCACCTCGTCAAACGTCGAGGCGTCGTAGCGGTGCACGGAGCCCGCCGGGAAGATCGGCGTGAGGTAGATGGTCGTGGCGCCGAGCGACTGAATGTAGTCCAGCCGCTCCTGAATGCCCGCGAGATCGCCGCCGAACAGCTGGTGGCCATTCGTGTGGCCGTCCTCGGCGCACGGCTCCTCCCACGCCACCGGCGTCGCCCACTCGGGCACGTCGGCCTCGAATACCGGGCCCGAGGATGCGGCCCGAGCGAAACGATCCGGAAAAATCTGATACACCACGGCATCGGCCACCCACGCGGGCGGCGCCTCGTGCGCCACGAGCGTGAAGTCGCGCGAATCCGAGACGTCATAGGGCCACAGGCCCGCGGCATTCAGCCACGCGTACGGCACCGGCGAGTCCGCCTCGCCCACGAGGGCGAAGCGATACCGGGTGAGCGGATTGTGGGCGAGCACCTCACCCTCGTACCAGTGCCCGGCCCCGTCGGACTCCGCCTTCACGCACGCCGTCACGAGCGGTTCAGCATCGAGATACTGCCGCAGGTTCACGGACGCGACGCGGTAGGAGTCCGGCACCCATGCGCGCACCCGCACCCGCTCGCCACGAGCGGTGGGAGGGTGGGGCACGCACACGGGGCCGTGATCGTGGAACGGCTGCTCAAGGAGCGGGAGTCCCGACGGTTCCATCCAGGAATCAGCCCTTGACAGCGCCGGCGGTGGAACCGCCCACGATGTACTTCTGAAGGAACTGGTAGAGGATGATGACCGGGATCATCGTGATGACCGCGCCCGCGGCGAAGATGCCGAGGTTGTTCGAGCGGTCGCCCTGCAGCATCCCGTACAGGCCCACGGCCAGCGTCTTCTTGTCGTCGCTCGTCAGGAAGATCGAGCCCAGCAGGAAGTCGCTCATGACGCCCACGAGGGCGATGAGGAAGGTCGTGGCGAGGATCGGGGTAAGCGTGGGAAGCAGCACCCGCGAGAACACCTGCCAGTGGGTCGCGCCATCGATGATCGCGGCCTCGTCCAGTTCCTTCGGCACCGTGTCGAAGAAGCCCTTGATGAGCCACACCTGGCCGAGCGAGCCGCCGAGCAGCACGATGATGTAGCCCGGCAGGGAGTTCAGGCCCAGGAACGGGATCGCCTGGCCGAGGTCGGCGATCATCGTGTAGATCGCGATCATCGCGAGGATCGCGGGGAACATCATGACCAGCAGGAGGGCCAGCAGGCCGATCCGGCGGCCCTTGAAGCGCATCCGGCTGAACGCGTAGCTGGCCAGCACCGACAGGAAGATCTGCACGAGCGCCACCGTGCCACACACGATGATGGTGTTGATCGCCCACTGGACGAAGTCGCCGCGCGCCCCGGACAGCAGGGTCTGGTAGTGCACGAGACTGAAGTCGCGCGGGATGAGGTTGGTCGAACTCACCGTCCCGAGCGGATTGATCGACGCCGAGATCACGTAGAGGATCGGGATGGCGGCGAAGATGAGGGCGCCAATACCCACGAGGTGACGCCATCCCACCTCGAGGAACCAGCGGCCAATCGGCATTTTGTTCTCACGCACGGCGGCGGAGGGATTCTTTGTAGCCATTGTTTTCTCCTTGAACCTTTCCGTGCGTCAGTTGACGTCCTCGAGCACCTTCGTGTACCTGAACTGGATCGCGGCGAGGATACCGGTGATCGCGAACAGGGCCACGGAGACTGCCGAGGCGAATCCGAAGTCGGCACCCGAACCGCCGAAGGCGATGCGGTAAATCATCGAGATGAGGATGTCGGTGCCGCCCGCCGTGAACTGCCCGGCGGGGAAGGGGCCGCCAGCGGTCAGCAGCTCGATCGCGTTGAAGTTGTTGAAGTTGAAGGCGAACGAGGCCACGAGCAGCGGGGCCACGGACACCAGCAGGAGCGGGGCGATGACCTTGACCGTGGTCTGGAAGCGCGAGGCGCCGTCGATGCGGGCCGCTTCCTTGACGTCTTCCGGAATGGACTGCAGGGCGCCCGTGCAGATGATGAACATGTAGGGGAAGCCCATCCACAGGTTCGTCAGCAGCACCGCCACCTTCGCCATCGTCGGATCGCCGAGCCAGTCGATGCTGAGCCCGGTGATCTGGTTGATGAAGCCGAAGTCCTTGTTGTAGAAGTTCGACCAGATGAGCAGCGAGATGAAGCCCGGCACCGCGTAGGGCAGCAGCAGGAACGAACGGTACAGGCGCTTGCCCTTGATCCGTTCGTCGTTGAGCACGAGCGCGAGGAACAGGCCCAGCACGAACGTGGTGAACACGCTCATGAAGGCGAAGATGAGGGTCCAGGCGAAGACGCTGAGGAACTGGGAGCCGATGTTGCCATCGGTGAACAGCCGCACGTAGTTGTCGACTCCGACGCCCTGCATCCAGCCCTGCGAGAGGGCCTGGCCGGTGGTGTCGCTCACGAACCGCTGTTCGCTGCCCACCTCCTTGACGCTCCAGGTCTCACCCGTGTCGATGTTCGTGATGGTGTCCGTGGCCTCGTCGTACTGCATGACCATGGTGCCTTCGAACGCCTGGGTGGGCGTGAGCAGGCGCACCGCCGTGGTGTCGCCGGATTCCACCGCGACCTCGGAGATCTTGGCGCTCGCGGCGTTGATGTCACGGTTGGTGAGCACCGTGTAGCCCGGATCGGCGATCTCGGTGACGCGGTCACTCGCGACCGTCACGTCGGACGCCGCCACTTCTTCGAGGGGCGTGTCGGTGCTGCCGCGGAAGATGTCGCCCGTGGCGGGATCCACGAGGTAGAGCTCGAACGGCCCCTCGGTCACGCTGCCGGTGGTGGCCACCGTGACGTTGTAGCGGGTCGAATCGGGCAGCTCTCGCACCGAGTTGCCGGTGATCGAGACGATGGCCTGGTCCTTCGTGCCACGCGAGCCGTCACCGTAGTTGGTGAAGGAGTAGTTGATCGTGAGGAGGATCGGCGTGATGAGGAAGACGAGCAGGAAGAACGTGCCGGGGAAGATGTACTTCGCCGGGATGAACCGCTTCGTCGAGTAGATGATGAAGATGGCCACCGTGACGAGGACGGTGATGACCGCCCACATCCACAGCTCGAGGGCCACGAGGACGGGGACAAGCCACGCGGCGGTGGCGAGGACGGCCCCAAGGAAGATGATCTTGAGGATGATGGGGAGCAGTTTGGTGGATCGCTCAGCGTAACCAGGGGCGCTCGTGGAGGTCATGGCTTCATTGCCTTCCAAGGAGAAGGAGGGGTGAGGGACTCATGGGGGTGGGGGTGAAGGGAGGGGCACCACGGGGTGCGCCCCTCCCTTCGGTGGTCACGAGGACCGACGGGGCCGACGGGCGGCGATCAGATTCGCGCGGCAATTTCCTTGCCCGCGGCCTCCATGGTGGAGGCCGGATCGGCGCCGCCCACGATGTTGGCCTGGGCGAGGCCGAGGGGCTGCCACACGGCCGACATCGCGGGGATGGCGGGCATGGGCTTGGTGGCGCCAGCGAACTCGGCGATCCGAACGACGTCGGGGTACTCCGCGCCGAGCTTCTCCTGGAGAGCGATGTTCACCGGGGGAAGGTTGTTCTTCTCGAACATTTCCTCGATGACGGTGGGGTCCTCGGAGATCGACTGGATGAACGCCTGGGCGTTCATCGCGTTCGCACCCTTGGAGGCCACGTAGAAGAGGTTGACGCCCGCGAAGGGGAGGGCGGGGTTCATGCCCTCGAAGCCGGGCACCGCGCTCATGCCGTAGTCGATCCCGGCCTTCTTGATGTCGTTCAGGGCCCAGGGGCCGGAGACGAGGTAGGCGGCCTTGGCGTCGGTGAACAGCGAGATCGCGTTGTCGCCCGTGATGGACTTCGAGAGCACGCCCTGTTCGCCGAGCTCCTTGATCTTTTCGCCCGCGGCAATCGAGCCTTCCTTGCCCACGCCGAGGTCGGACGGATCGGCATCGCCGTCGGCGGTTTCGCCGAAGAGGTAGCCGCCGCCGGAGGTGTAGAAGGGCTGCATGTTGTAAGCGTCGCCTTCTTCGCCGACGGGGAGGGAGAGGACGCGCTCGGCGCCGCCGGCCTTGGCGGCCTCGACGAGGGCTTCAACCGTGGCGGGCTCGGTGTTGTCGGTGAGCGCCTTGTTGGAGAACAGGGCAAGGGTCTCGACCGCGTAGGGAAGGCCGTAGATCTGGCCCTCGTACTGGGCGGCGGTCATGCCGATCGGCGCGATGGCCTCCTGGGCGGCTGCCGAGAGCTGCACGGGGGAGATGGCGCCGTTCTGCACGAGGTTCCCGACCCAGTCGTGGGCGGCGAGGATCACGTCCGGGCCGTTACCGGCCTGGTTCGCGGTGATGAAGTTCGGCTGAAGATCGGTGGCCACGACCTGCACGGCCACGGTCATGCCGTTGGCTTCGCCCCACTTCTTCGCGGCGTCCTGAAGGGCGTTGGCCTTCACTTCGTCGGTCCAGATCACGAGGTCGGCATCGGCGCGTGCGGGGGCGCCCGTTTCTTCGGTGCCGCCCGCATCGGAGGCTCCGCCGGAGCTCGAGGGGCTGCCGCCGCAGGCGGCGAGGACGGACGCGCCGATACCGGAGGCACCGAGGGCGAGGAAAGTTTTGCGGCGAATCTGCACCGTGTTCTCCTTTGAATGGCGGGAATCTCCGCGCGCGGTGCGCGGTCCCGAACTGTGGGTGATGCCCACGCTAGGCGATCCGCAAGTTGTATGCAAGAATGGCAACAACATTGCAAGATTCTTGCTATGCGGTGCCTCACGAGCCCTCGTGGAGGGGGATGGAGGTCCCGCATCGCCGTCGGCGCCCCTGCGCCTCATCCACAGAGAGGGATCGATGAAGACCCGGCTCATCGACATCGCCGAAGCCGCCCACGTGAGTGAAGCCACCGTGTCCCGCGTGCTCGCTGGCAAGGCGGGAGTCAACCCCGATACCCGCGACAAGGTCATGGCGATTGCCCACCGGCTCGGGCGCCACAGCGACGCCCAGGCGCGCTTCAGCCAGCCCATGATCGGCATCAGCATCCCCAACGTGGAAAACCCCGTGTTCCCCCTCTTCCTCGAACGCCTCGAGGCCGAAGCCTTCGCGAGCGGGCTCGACACGCTCGTGAGCGTCAATGCGCGCAGCGACGCCCAGGAGGCCGCCTCCCTCGAGCGCCTCGTCCACGCGGGTGCGGGCGGGCTCATTGTCATCTCGGGCCAGCACGCCCACGATGAAACGGGGATCGACCACTACGCGGCGCTCGCGAGCCGCGGCATCAAGCTCTGCCTCATCAACGGCGTGCGCGACGGCGTGGAGGCCAACTTCATCAGCACGGACGACGCCGCCGCGGTGCGGCTCTCCCTCAACCACCTGCGCCACCTCGGCCACTCCCGCATGGGGCTCGCCGTAGGGGACGAGCACTCGTGGCCCGTGCGCCAAAAGGTCTCCGAGTTCGAAAAGCTGCACGCCGGGCAGCGCCCGACCATTGCCTTCACCGATTTCTCCTTCGCTGGCGGGTACCAGGCCGCGATCGAACTGCACGCCCAGGGCTGCACGGCCATCATTTGCGGAAGCGACCAGATGGCGATGGGGGCGATCAGCGCCCTGCGCGACGTGGGCCTCCAGGTGCCACGCGACGTCTCCATCGTGGGCTACGACGACATCCCGAGCGCCCGCATGCACGCCCCGTCGATCACCACGGTGCGCCAGCCCCTTCAGGTGATGACGAGGGCCGCCGTGCGCTCGGTCATGGGTACCAACGGCGAGTCCCGCCAGGCCTCCCGCAGCGTCTTCACCGTGGGGCCCGAACTCGTGGTGCGCGGCTCGACGGCCCCGCCCCCCGAAGCGCTACCCTTGAACGCGTGAACGACAACGCCCCTGCCACCACCCACCTGGCCGATATTCCGAACGCGACCTACGAGGCCGCCCTCAAGCGCTCACGAGAGCTCGAGGCGCAGATCGACGCCGACCCGTCGGCCCTTCGGATGCTCACGGGAGACCGCCCCACCGGCGCCCTCCACATCGGCCACTACTTCGGCACGCTCAAGAACCGCGTGCGCTTGCAGGAGCGCGGCATCGACACGTGGGTCCTCGTGGCCGACTACCAGGTCATCACCGACCGCGACGTGGCCGGCGACATCAAGGGCTCCGTGCGCGAACTGCTCACCGATTACCTCGCCGCGGGCCTGGACCCCGAGCGGGCCACGATCTTCGCGCACTCGGGCGTGCCCGAACTCAACCAGCTCATGCTGCCGTTCCTCTCGCTCGTGACCCAGCCGGAGCTCGAGCGCAACCCCACCGTGAAGTCGGAGATGAGCGCGGCGGGCAAGACCGCGATGGGTGGGCTCATGCTCACCTACCCGGTGCACCAGGCGGCCGACATCCTCTTCTGTCACGGCACTATCGTGCCCGTGGGCAAGGACCAGCTGCCGCACATCGAACAGACCCGGCTCATCGCCCGGCGCTTCAACGAGCGCTACGCGGGCGGCGAGCAGTACTTCCCGCTGCCCGACGCGCTGCTCTCGCAGGCGCCCGTGATCCTGGGGCTGGATGGAGACAAGATGTCGAAGTCGCGCGGGAACACGGTCATGCTCAAGATGAGCCCCGAGGAGACCGCGACGAAGATCAAGCGGGCGAAGACCGATTCCGAGCGCCTCATCACGTTCGATCCCGAGCGCCGCCCGGAGGTCGCGAACCTGCTGCGCATCACGGCGGAAAGCACGGGGCGCTCGCCCGAGCAGATCGCCGAGGAGATCGGTGATCGCGGCGCGGGAACGCTCAAGGTCATGTGTGCCGACGCGCTCAACGCCCACCTCGCGCCCGTGCGTGAGCGCCGGGTCGAGCTCGAGAAGAATCCCGACTACCTCTTCGAGGTGCTGCGCAGCGGCACCGAGCGGGCGCGCGAGCAGGCCGTGATCACGCTCGACCGTGTGCGTGACTACATGGGAATGGTGTACTGAGTCCCACCCCGTGACCCAAGGGCAGCTTTTGGGGGCCCAAAGCGTGTAGGGTGGGTGCGGCGTCGGCGCCCACGCGAGCGCCGCGCCGCAACGAACAGTCAACCGCGCTCGTTCATAACTCAGTTCGTCAACACATAAGGAAGTGCCGTGGCACGCATCTACGACAACGTCTCCGACCTCGTGGGCAACACCCCGCTCGTCAGGCTCAACAAGCTGCCCGAATCCGTGGGGGCAACGGTTCTGGCCAAGCTCGAGTTCTCCAACCCCGGCAACTCCGTCAAGGACCGCATCGGTGTCGCCATGATTGACGCCGCCGAAGAAGCGGGCGTGCTCGCCCCCGGCGGCACCATCGTGGAAGCCACCTCCGGCAACACCGGGATCGCGCTCGCCATGATCGGTTCCGCCCGCGGCTACCGCGTGGTCCTCACCATGCCCGAAACGATGTCGAAGGAACGCCGCGCCCTGCTGCGCGCCTTCGGCGCCGAACTGGTGCTCACCGAAGGCCCGCTCGGCATGAAGGGCGCCGTGGCCAAGGCGAACGAGATCGCCGACGAGCAGGGCGGCGTGCTCGTGCGCCAGTTCGAGAACCAGGCCAACCCCGAGGTTCACCGTCGCACGACCGCGGAGGAAATCTGGCGCGACACCGACGGCGATATCGACGCGTTCGTGGCCGGGATCGGCACCGGCGGCACCATCACCGGTGTGGGCCAGGTGCTCAAGGAGCGCAAGCCCGACGTGCGGATCGTCGCCGTCGAGCCCGCCGAATCGCCGATCCTCAACGGCGGCGCCCCCGGCCCCCACAAGATTCAGGGACTCGGCGCGAACTTCGTGCCAGGCATCCTCGACACCGAGGTGTACGACGAAGTGATCGATGTTCCCGGCGAACAGGCGATGGCCCGCGCCCGCGAGGTGGCGCGCAGCGAAGGGCTCCTCGTGGGCATCTCCGCGGGCGCCGCGATCGAAGCCGCCATCGAGGTGGGCTCGCGCGAAGAATTCGCGGGCAAGACCATCGTCGTGGTGATCCCCTCGTTCGGCGAGCGCTACCTCTCCACGCCGCTGTACGCCGAGTACCTCGACTGAGCCCCGGGCTGCAGCAATGACCCTCACCCCCGACACCCCGACCGGCGGGCGCGGCCTCGGCTCCCTTGCCGCGCGCGCCCGCCTGGTCAGGGACCGCGTGAAGGAGGATCTGGCCTCCGCACGCGAGCGCGACCCCGCCGCCCGCGGCGACCTCGAAACCGCGCTGCTGTATCCCGGCCTGCACGCGATCTGGGCGCATCGCCTCTCCCACGCGCTGTGGCAGAAGGATCGGCGCTTCGCCGCGCGCGCCCTCGCCCAGGCCGCGCGCGCCGTCACCGGGATCGAGATTCACCCCGGTGCCCGCATCGGGCGCCGATTCTTCATCGATCACGGCATGGGCGTGGTGATCGGGGAGACGGCCGAGGTGGGCGATGACGTCATGCTGTATCACGCCGTGACGCTCGGCGGGCGCAGCCTGCTCCAGGAAAAGCGCCACCCCACACTCGGGGACAACGTGGTGGTGGGCGCCGGGGCGCGGATCCTCGGCCCCGTCCTCATCGGCGACGGTGCCCACGTGGGCGCCAACGCGGTGGTGGTCAAGGACGTGGGGCCCGGCGCGACGGCCGTCGGCGTTCCCGCCACCGTGCGACCTGCGCCGCGCGGCGTCACGGACGTGGAACTGGATGCCTTGGACCCGGCTATTTACATCTGAGCCGGTAAGGTGGTGGACGGCCGCCCACGGCGGCGGCCGCTTCACGTGCCTCCTGCAGCGAATCGACGAATGCCCGCATGAACTCCCGCCCGTTTGAGCTTCGCCCCCACCACAAGCGCATTGTGGCCCTGACCGGCGCGGGTCTCAGCGCGGCGGCGGGGCTTGCCACCTTCCGCGGGCCCGGCGGCGTGTGGGAGGACGATCCCGACCTCGAAGAGGCGATGCACGCCGATCGCTTGCCCGGCAACCTCTCGATCCTGTGGCGCGTGTGGGGCAGCGTGTACGAGAAGGCGCTCGCCGCGGGCCCCACGCCGGGCCACCGCGCCCTCGCGGGGATGGACGCCGTGATCCTCACCCAGAACGTTGACGGCCTGCACCAGTTGGCGGGCTCGCACGACGTGGCGGAATTGCACGGCAGCGCCGCCCAGGCCGTGTGCCTCAACCCCGCGTGCCGCTGGCGCGCCCACCTCGCGGGCCACCTCAATCCCGCGACGCCCCGGGAGCGGCCCGAGCGCTACGGCATCCCCGCCGCATGCCCGCACTGCGGCGCCCCCACGCGGCCCGACATCGTGATCTTCGGCGAGCTGCTGCCCGAAGGTGTCCTCGAGTTCTCAGAAAGCGCCGCGCTCGACTGCGACCTCTTCCTCGCCGTCGGCACCTCCAATTCGGTCGCGCCCGCCTCACTCCTGGCCCCGCTCGCGCGCAGCGCGGGCGCCGTGACCGTCTGCATCGATCCCTACGCCGACGTGGATCGCCTCGCCGGGGTGTTCGATCACGTGGTGCTCGAGGATGCCCACACCGTGCTGGCCCGCTGGGCCGAGCACCGCTCGCGGGAGCGGCGCAATCCCTTCCTCGAGCCGTTCTAATTTCTTACGCCGTTTCTAGACGGCGCACCCCTTCCCCGTGGAGTCGATAGGCAAACGAGCGATCAACAGTGACCGAGGTGGGACGAGTCCGAGCCCCTCGATGGCGCAGACGCACGACGGTCGCAAAGGCTCACGTCGCTCGCCCTCCTGGCGTCCGGTGGGGATCCGTCTTGCGGGACGCCGCCTTGAGTGACGAGGAGTAGTCGCTTTGGCCAACCCCGGCCTCCGGACGCGCACTCTCGCTGGACTTTCCTCAACCGTTCTGCAGAATATGCTGGAGTGCCTCTTTGTGTGCGCGGTACCTGTCCCGACCGTCATCGGTAAATGAGACCTGGAGCCTACTGCGTCCACCAGCACTGATCCGCGTGTGCTGGATGTACCCGCTGTGCTCCAGCTGAGACAGGTGCTTGCTCAGCGCCGATTTCGAGATCTGCAGCCGATTTAAGAGCTCGCCGAATTCCACGTGGGAAGCGGTGTCCAGGATGGCACAAATGCGCAGGCGCTGCGGGGCATGGATGACCGCATCGAAGAGCGGTTCAGTCACGAGAGCCAACCGCCTTCCGGTACCTGCTTCCCATTACCAGGGTGGTGCCGGCGGCGCCCACCGCCGAGACTAACCATGGCCAGTCGATTCCGAAGCCGATGGCCAGGATGGCGGGTAGTCCGACAACGGTGAAGCAGGCAAGGAGATAGGGGAATACGCTCTGCCCGTCCGGCCAGACGACGCCGTAGCCCGACCGATAGAAAACGTTCCGGATGCCAAGTACCACGACGAGCGCCAGCCCCAAGATCGTGATGGCATGCGAGATCGAACCTTCGAGCACCTGAGCGATGCAAACTGCGGCCAGCAGTCCAGCCTGGGCCACGAAGAAGGACCAGGGCAACGGCGGATTGGCAGTTCGCTGGGATTCCTTGTTCGCCATGTCTAGCAGCTGTTCGGCTTCGACTGCGGACGGCTGGCTCTTTCGACCTTCTGTTTCCATGCAGGAAACACTAGGCGCAAGTTTCCCGTATGGCAACTCGGCGGCAGATCTGTGGCGAAAGCGTGCCGCCAATCGTGTGCGGACCGGCCTTTAGGCAGTCATCACCGGTCGATCAATCCACCCCTAGCAGCTGGCGCCCCGAGGGAGGACTCCTTGGCCGTCCGCGGCAGGAAGCAATCATGAAGCGCCCGAAGAGCCCCGCCACTTATTGAGCCAAGCCACATCTTCCCTGAGCAGTTCTCAACCCCACCCTTTAGGGACTCCCGTCGGCATACGCCACCCGGCTCCACGCTTCGGTGTCCGGCCTTTCGGACCATGCCCTCGCCCGCCCCCGTGGCCCATGGTTTGCCCAGGCCCGGCCCACTGCGAGCGCGTATATTTATAGGCGCCCAACGACGAGCCACCCGACAGCGAACCCACGGGCGCTGGCGGCCACGCACGAACGTGCAGACAAGGGAGTACACAAGTTCATGAGTGACCTTCTGACGAGCCCACTGGAAGGCGTCCACGAGCGCCTCGGAGCCTCGTTCACCGATTTCGCCGGCTGGAACATGCCCGTGCGCTACACCTCCGACCTCGCCGAACACGCCGCCGTGCGTGAACGCGCCGGACAGTTCGACCTCTCCCACATGGGCGAAGTGTTCTTCACCGGCCCCGGCGCGGGCGAAGCGCTCGACTACGCGCTCGCGGGCAAGATCAGCACCATTGAGGTGGGCCGCGCGAAGTACACGCTGCTGCTGAACGCCGACGGCGGGATCATCGACGACCTCATCGTGTACCGCCTCGGGGATGAACGCTTCCTCGTGGTCCCGAACGCCGGAAACCGGCTCGTGGATGCCGCCGCGCTCAAGGACCGCGCCGCCGGATTCGATGTCGTGGTCGAGGACCGCTCCGAAGAGATCGCCCTCATCGCGGTCCAGGGCCCCGCCTCCGCGCGCCTCGTGCGCGCCTTCGCCGAAAGCGCCGACGTTGAGCTGGACCTCGACGAACTGGACGCCCTCAAGTACTACCGCATCGCCCAGGGCACCTACCGCGGCGAAGAACTGCTCGTGGCCCGCACCGGCTACACCGGCGAAGACGGCTTCGAGCTGTACGTGCCCGCCGCCCTCGCGACCGCGGCCTGGGAGGCCGTCGAAACCCTCGGCGGGGACGACATCTCGCCGTGCGGCCTCGCGTGCCGCGACACCCTGCGCCTCGAAGCCGGGATGCCGCTGTACGGCAACGAACTCACCACCGAGATCGTTCCGGCCCAGGCCGGGCTCGGGCGCGTCGTCGCCTACAAGACGAAGGGCGACTTCGTGGGCCGCTCCGCCCTCGAGGGCGTGGACTTCTCCGATCGCCGGATCCTCGTGGGCCTCGTCGCCGAAGGCCGCCGCGCCGGACGCGCGGGCTACCCGCTCGTGGACGCCGACGGCGCCGAGATCGGCGTCCTCACCTCCGGTGCGCTCGCCCCCACGCTCGGCCACCCCATCGCGATGGCGTACGTGGACCGTGCGTTCGCCGAGCCCGGAACGGCCCTCGCCATCGACGTGCGCGGCAAGCGCCTCGAGGCCACCGTCGTCCCCCTTCCCTTCTACAAGCGCGGCGCCTGAGAACCTCCTCGCGCCCGCCCCAGATTTTCCCAACCATCCGCCTCACCAGGTGAAAGGAACCGCAATGTCGGAACTGAAGTACAGCAAGGACCACGAATGGGTACGCGAGGAAGGTGACGGCACCGCCACCATCGGCGTCACCGACTTCGCCGCCGGCCAGCTCGGCGATGTCGTCTACGTCGAACTGCCCGAGGTGGGCGACACCGTGGAGGCGAACACCGAGATGGGTGAGATCGAGTCCACGAAGAGCGTCTCCGAGCTGTTCTCCCCGGTGACCGGGGAAGTGCTCGAGATCAACGACGAGGTTGTCGAAACCCCCGAAAAGGTCAACGAGGATCCGTTCGGCGCCGCGTGGCTCATCAAGGTCAAGATCGAAGAACTGCCGGATGATCTGCTGACCGCCGCCGAATACGCCGACCTCACCGCGAAGTAACCACCAGCACCAAGGAGACACCCCTCCATGTCAGATGTGAACCACGGCTCCGCCGCGCAGGATCCTGCGATCGGCGGCCTCCACTCCTTCGTCCGTCGCCACGTGGGAACCACAAGCGAGGCGCAGGAGGCGATGCTCACGCACCTCGAGCTCGACTCGCTCACCGACCTCCTGGAAAAGGCCGTCCCCGGCACGATCCTGCTCGACGAGGGCCTCGACTCCCTCCTGCCCGACGGCGTGAGCGAAGCGGAAGCGCTCGATGAACTGCGCGCGCTCGCGGGCAAGAACAGCGTCAAGCGCTCCCTGATCGGCCTCGGCTACTACGGCACCCACACGCCCGCGGTCATCCAGCGCAACATCCTCGAAAACCCCGCCTGGTACACGGCCTACACGCCGTACCAGCCGGAAATTTCGCAGGGGCGCCTCGAGGCGCTGCTCAACTACCAGACGATGATCGGAGACCTCACGGGCCTCGACATCGCCAACTCATCGATGCTCGACGAATCGACGGCGGCGGCCGAAGCGATGCTGCTGTCGCGCCGCGCGGCCCGCGGCAACAAGGCCAACGTGTTCCTCGTGGACACTGACGTGTTGCCCGTGACCAGGGCGCTGCTCGCCGGGCGCGCCGAAGCCGTCGGGATCGAGATCAAGGACGTGGACTTCGCGACCGACGGCGCACCCGAGGACGGCTACTTCGGCGCCCTCATCCAGTACCCGGGCGCCTCGGGTCGCGTGTGGGATCCCTCCGCCGTCATCGAGACCGTGCACGCCGCGAAGGCGAAGGCGGTTGTCGCGACCGACCTGCTGGCCCTCACCCTGCTCGCCTCGCCCGGATCCCTCGGGGCCGACGTCGCTGTGGGCAACTCCCAGCGCTTCGGCGTCCCGCTCGGATTCGGCGGCCCCCACGCGGGCTTCATGGCCGTCAGCAAGGGGCTCGAGCGGCAGATTCCGGGCCGCCTCGTGGGCATCTCGGTCGATGCGGAAAACAACCCGGCCTTCCGGCTCGCGCTCCAGACCCGCGAGCAGCACATTCGCCGCGAAAAGGCCACGAGCAACATCTGCACCGCGCAGGTGCTGCTCGCGGTCATGGCCTCGATGTACGCCGTCTACCATGGCCCGTCGGGCCTCACGAAGATCGCGCGCCAGGTGGCCGAACACACCGAGGCGCTCGCCCAGTGGCTGCTCGCGAACGGCTTCCAGCTGCGCCACGACTCCTACGTGGACACGCTCGAGGTCATCGCGCCCGGAAAGGCGAAGGCGATTGCCGACGCGTTCTACGCGAAGGACATCCTCGTCGGTGTGGTCGATGAGGACACCGTGCACGTGAGCCTCGACGAAACCGTGAAGCCGTCGGACCTCAAGCGCATCGCGGAGGTGTTCGCCGAGTTTGCCCCCTCCCACGTCGGCGACGTGCAGCTCGAGACGGGCGTGGAGGCGGGCACCAACTGGGGCGGCCTCGTGCGCGACACGCCGTTCCTCGAGGCCCCCGTGTTCAACTCGTTCACGTCCGAGACGGCAATGATGCGCTACCTGCGCCGCCTGGCCGACAAGGACTACGCGCTGGATCGCGGCATGATCCCGCTCGGCTCGTGCACGATGAAGCTCAACGCGGCCACCGAAATGGCGGCCGTGACGTGGCCCGAGTTCAACGCCCTGCACCCGTTCGCCCCGAAGGCGGACGTTGAGGGCTACCTCGAACTCATCACGCAGCTCGAGACGTGGCTCGCCGACGTGACGGGCTACGACACGGTGTCCCTCCAGCCGAACGCGGGCAGTCAGGGCGAATACGCGGGCCTGCTCGCGATCCGCGCCTACCACGCGAGCCGCGGCGAGTCCGAGCGCACCGTGTGCCTCGTGCCGAGCTCCGCCCACGGCACGAACGCGGCCTCCGCCGTGCTCGCGGGCCTTCGCGTGGTTGTTGTGGCGAGCGACCGGGACGGCAACGTGGACCTCGAGGATCTCAAGCAGAAGATCAAGGACTACGGCGACGAACTGGCCGCCATCATGATCACCTACCCCTCGACCCACGGCGTGTACGAATCCGAGGTGCGCACCATTACGCAGCTCGTGCACGACGCGGGCGGCCAGGTGTACGTGGATGGCGCGAACCTCAACGCGCTGCTCGAAGTGGCGCGGCCGGGCGAGTTCGGCGGCGATGTCTCTCACCTCAACCTGCACAAGACCTTCTGCATCCCTCACGGTGGCGGCGGCCCCGGCGTGGGCCCGGTCGCGGCGAAGGCGCACCTTGCGCCGTTCTTGCCCGGCCACCCGAACATGCAGCAGGCTGAGCACCCCGTGATCGGCGGGGCGGATCAGGTGCACGGCGGGGCTCCCGTCTCGCAGGCGCCGTACGGTTCGCCGTCGATCCTGCCGATCCCGTGGACCTACATTCGCCTCATGGGCGCCAAGGGGCTGCGCCACGCGACCGCCTCCGCGGTGCTCGCGGCGAACTACATGGCCTCGCGGCTCTCGGAGCGGTTCGAGATCCTGTACCGCGGCGAGAACGGTTTCGTGGCCCACGAGTGCATCGTGGATCTGCGCCCGTTCACCGACCGTACGGGCATCACCGTGGACGACGTGGCCAAGCGCCTCGTGGACTACGGCTTCCACGCGCCGACCATGAGCTTCCCGGTCGCGGGCACGCTCATGATCGAGCCGACGGAATCCGAGGACCTGTGGGAGATCGAGCGTTTCATCCAGGCGATGATCGCGATTGCCGACGAGGCCGACAAGGTGGAGCGCGGCGACTGGCCGAAGGACGACAACCCGCTGGTCAACGCCCCGCACACCGCGTTCTCGATCTCGCGCGATGAGTGGGACCACCCGTATTCGCGTGACGAAGCGGTGTACCCGGGCGTGAACGCCGCGCACGCGGCGGGCATGGATCCGGACTTCCACATGACCCGCGAGATGCGCTATCACGCGAAGTACTGGCCGCCGGTGCGCCGGATCGACCAGGCGTACGGCGACCGCCACCTCGTGTGCTCGTGCCAGCCGCTGGACGCCTACGACCAGGGCTGATTCGCGGTTTGGGTATGTCGCCGGCGGGCGTCGTCTTCGAGGCGGCGCCCGCCGGCTTTCTGCTTGCGCCTATGACGGGGTGTGAACACTCCCGATCCGGGTGGCCGAGCACCGCTTAGGGTGGTGGGCATGACGGAGATTCTCACCACCCACGCCGGTTCCCTGCCCCGCCCCCGCGCGCTCATCGAGGCGAACGCCGCGCGCCCTCTCGAGGCCGACGGCATCACGCCCGCGCCCTCCGCCGAGTTCGATGCGGTGCTGGAAGAGGCGGTCGATGAGGTCGTGGCCCGCCAGAAGGGGCTCGGCATCTCCGTTCCGGGCGATGGGGAGTACGGCAAGGCGATGAGCGCGCCGATCAACTACGGGGCGTGGTGGGCCTACATTTACGGCCGCACCGAGGGCCTTGAGCTGACGGGCAACTCGCTGTTTGCCCAGGAGAGCGTGCTGAGCGAGCCGGGGGCGATTCGCCTCACGAGCTTCGGCCACCGCCGCGACCGCCAGCGCTTTGCCGACGCCTACTCGAATCCGGTGGACGGCATCGACCGCGACGCCGTGCTCGATGCTCGCTCGCTGCAGTTCCCCGAGGCCGTGGGGCCGATCTCCTATTCTGAGCGGGGCCGCGAACTGGTGGCCGCCGACCTGCAGAACTTCCGCGGCGCACTGAACGCGAGCGGGTATGTCACGGGCTTCGTCTCTACCCTCTCGCCCGGCTCGGGCGCGCGTGTGAGCGACGCGTACTACGGGGATGAGGACGCGTTCCTCGACGCGTGGGTCGAGGTGATGCGTCCCGAGTATGAGGCGATTGCGTCCTCTGGCCTCGTGCTCCAGATCGACGACCCGTCGGTGGCCGAAAACTGGGACCAGATCACGCCGGAACCGAGCATCGAGGACTACCTCGCGTTCACGGCGAAGCGCGTGGCGGCGATCAACCGCGCGCTCGAGGGGATCGACCCCGCGCAGGTGCGCTTCCACCTGTGCTGGGGCTCGTGGCACGGCCCGCACACCACCGACCTCGAGTTCCGGTACCTGGCCGACCTCATGCTCGAGGTCAATGCGCGCTACTTCTCCTTCGAGGCGGGCAACGTGCGTCACGAACACGAATGGACCGTGTGGCAGCAGGTCACCCTGCCGGAGGATCGCGTGCTTGTGCCGGGCGTCATCTCTCACGCGACCAACGTGGTGGAGCATCCCGAACTGGTGGCGCAGCGCCTGTCGCGCTTTGCCGACATCGTGGGTCCGGAGCGGGTCATTGCCTCGAGCGATTGCGGCCTGGGCGGGCGAATCCACGAAGATATCGCGTGGGCGAAGCTCGAATCTCTCGTGGAAGGGGCGCGCCTGGCAAGCGCCCGCTACTGAGCGCTCTCGCTGGCCCAATCGGGCGTTCACATTCGGCCACGCAGGTGGTGGCGCGTAGGCCGCGCGCGATGAACTAGGGGCACGTGAGCGAGGCGCGCTCACCCTGGGCAACGCGAGAGGATGGCGAGCATGAGCACGATCACGACTGGGACTGCCATCGAGATGTTCGTTGCCGACGCCGCCGCTGCCGGGGGCAGGCGCCCGCTCATCGGCCTCACCGCGGGCACCTCGACCCTGACGGGCGGCGCGTGGGCGGGCAGCGAGGCCACGGTGCTCAATCGCTCCTACACCGACGCGATTCACGCGGCGGGCGGCCGCGCGATCATCCTCACCCCCGGCGAGGAGTGGAGCGCGGAAGAGGTGGCGGACCTCGACGCGCTCGTGCTCACCGGCGGGACGGACCTGAGCCCCGCTCTGTATGGCAAGGCCCCGCTCGCGACCGACTTCGCGCCGAGCAGCGAGCGCGATGCGTTCGAGATCGCCCTCGTGCGCGCCGCGATCGACCTGCGCCTGCCCGTGCTCGGCATCTGCCGCGGCCTGCAGATCATCAACGTGGCCCGCGGCGGAAGCCTCGTGCAGCACCTCGGCGATCAGGCGCGCGAGGCGGGCTACCCCGATACGGCGACGGCCCTGACGAGCGTGGGTGTGAGCATCGCCGCGGATTCGGACCTCGCGTTGGACCTCGGCACGGGGGCCGACGTGGCGGCCTTTCACCACCAGGCCGTTGACCGCCTGGGGGAGGGGCTGCGGGTCATCGCCCGGCACTCCTCCGGGGTCGTTCACGCCGTGCAGTCCGCCTCCGCCGACGTGGGGGACGTGATCGGCCTCCAGTTCCACCCCGAGGTCACCGAGGGCGCCGAGCCGGTCTTTGCGACGCTCGTGGCCAGTGCCCGGCAGCGAGCGGCATGCACTACGATGGTGGGTGACGGCGCCCGGGCGCGCGCCTAAGAGCCCGCCCCGCCACCCCTGCCCGAGCCGCAACGCATGGAGAGTTCCGCATGAGTGAGACCACGAAGGTCACGACCGACACCGACGTCAACGAGGCCTCCGAACCGAACAGCCTCGCGTTCTCCATCGTCATGTTCACCGTCATGTTCCTGCTGTTCGCTGGGGGCCTCTACGTCATGAGCCTCTACACGATTGAGCCGATCCTGTTCATGGTGGGCCTCGGCATGTCGATCCTCTCGCTGTTCATCGCTTTCGACATCATCCCCCGCTTCTTCACGAAGTAGACGCGCGGCGCTAGGCGGCTAGGAGAGCCCGAGCGGCGAGCGCCAGACGGGCACGTGAACCGCGGCGTGGCGCGAGACGGCCCCGAGAGCGCTGCCGCGCCTGACGCCTTATGTGTGTGGCCCCCACCGGAATCCCGGCGGGGGCCACACCCATGTTCGGGGGTGCTACTGGGCGGCGTCGAGCCTCACGACCGCTTCGAGCGCCATGATCATCATGTCGTCGAACGTTTCCTGGCGCTCCTTCGCGCTCGTCTCCTCACCGGTGATGAGGTGGTCGGAAATGGTGCACACCGAGAGCGCCCGGCGGCCGAACTGCGCGGCCAGCGTGTAGAGCGCCGCGGCCTCCATCTCCACGCCGAGCACGCCGTAGGCCGCGAGGGTCTCGGTGATTGGCTTGGGGTTGTAGAACTGATCGGAGGAGTAGAGCCCGCCCACGACGGCGGGCAGGCCGCGCTCGACGGCCACGTCGTACGTGTGGCGCAGCAGCTCGAAGTCGGCGCCGGGGGCGTAGGTGACGCTCCCGAAGCGGGCAATGTTCATCGAGGAGTCGGTCGAGGCGGTCTGGCCGATCACCACGTCGCGCACCTTGACGGCCGTGGACATACCGCCCGCGGTGCCCACCCGGACAATCGCCTGCACGTCGTAGTCGTGAAACAGTTCGTGGGCGTAGATCGCCATCGAGGGCTGGCCCATGCCGGAGCCCTGCGTGCTGATTCGCACGCCCTTGTAGGTGCCCGTGTAACCGAGCATGCCGCGCACGTCGTTGTACTGTTCGGCCCCCTCTAAGAACGTTTCGGCAATCCACTTCGCGCGCAGGGGATCGCCGGGCATGAGGACGTAGGGTGCAATGGAGCCGTCGGGGGCATTAATATGGATAGACATGCCTCCAGCCTACGCGTTGGCGCGCGGCCCCATACGCTCTTTGGCCGGCCCTATCTCCTTTCCGAAAACCAGGTGCTCCCCGTGACTTCTTCGCTTGGCCCGTCGCTTGAGGCGCGCCGCGCCCGCTGGGCGGTCTCCGCCATTTTCCTCCTCAACGGCATCACGTTTTGTTCGGTGCTCCCGCGCTATCCGGAGATCGTTCGGCGCCTGGATATCTCGAACGTCGAGTTCGGGGCGGCCGTCGCCGTCGGCCCCGTCGGCGGCCTCATCGCGGGCCTCGGCGCCGTCTGGGTCATGCGCCGCTTCGGTTCGGGGCTCACCGCGGTGATCTTTCAGATCATGGCGTGCGTGTTCCACCTGCTCATCTACACCTCGTCGTCGTGGGCGATGCTCGCGCTCGGCTTCTTCCTGGCCTTCAGCGCCGACGCCATCACCGACATCGCGCAAAACGCGCACGGGATGCGGGTGGAGCGGCGCTATCGCCGCTCGGTCATGAACAGCTACCACGGGTTCTGGTCGCTCGGCGCGGTGCTGGGCGGCATCATTGGCGCCCTGTGCGCCCAGTGGCACGTGCCGATGCTCACCCAGGGCGTTGCGAGCCTCGTGGTCTTCGGCGCGGCCGCCATCGTGACCTCGCGCTTCCTCCTCCCAGGATCCGATAGCGCGGAGCGGGCCGCCCAGCAGGCCGAGACCGCGATGGCCGGGCCGAGCCCCGCTTCGGCGAACACCGCGCCCACGCCGACCGAGCCCGCGTCGATCCCGCGCGCGGGCCTGCGCGCCTGGGGGCTCCTCGTGGCCCTCGGCATGCTCCTCGTCTTCGCGGGCAGCACCGAGGATGCGGGCAATACGTGGGGCGCCCTGTTCATGACGAGCACCTTCAACGCGATCCCCTTCGTGGCCGGCCTCGCCTTCGTGGCCCTCCAGGGCACCCAGATGGTGGCGCGGTTCCTCGGCGACCGCATCGTCGACGCGTGGGGGGATCGCACGACCGCCCGCGTCGGCGCCCTCATCTCCGCCGTCGGCATGAGCATCGCGATGCTCGTGCCCTCGCCCGTGACCGCGATCCTCGGCTTCGCCGCGGCGGGCTGGGGCGTCGCCACGCTCTTCCCCGCGGCGTTTCGCGCGGGCGATGACCTGCCGGGCCTGCCCGAAGGGGTCGGCATCACGTTCGTGGGCTGGTTCTCAAGGATCGGCTTCTTCGTCGCCCCGCCCGTCGTCGGCGCCCTCGCCGACGCGTTCACCCTGCGCTACGCGCTGTGGCTCATGCCGCTGTATGCCGTCGGGATCTTCCTGTTCTCCGGCGCGCTCGGCACCGAGACGAAGGCCGACCGCGCTCGGGCTACTGAAACGCGCTGATATCTCCCGCGCCCTCGCGCGCCACGACGGGAGCGTTGCCCGTAAGGTCGATGACGCTCGTGGGCTCGGTGCCCGTCACGTCGGCGTCCACGATGGCGGGGATCAGGTGACCGATCCTCTCCTCCACCACCCACCCCTCCGTGAGCGGATCGGATTCGCCCGGGAGGATGAGGCTTGAACTGACGAGCGGTTCGCCGAGCGCGTCGATCATCGCCCGCGCGACCGTGTGATCGGGGATGCGCACGCCAATCGTGTGCTTCTTCGGGTGCAGCATCCGGCGCGGCAACTCCTTCGTGGCCGGCAGGATGAACGTGTACGGGCCGGGCGTGTGCGCCTTGAGCGCCCGGAAGTTCGCGTTGGAGAGCCGCACGTAGTGGCCGAGCTGGCCGAACTCCGAACACACCACCGTGAAATGGTGGTTCTTGCCCACGTGGCGGATCGTGCGGATCTGTTCGAGGGCCTCGTGGGCGTCGAGCGTGCAGCCGAGCGCGTACCCGGAATCCGTGGGATAGGCCAGCAGTTCGCCGTCGCGCAAGCGCTCGACCACCTGATCGATGAGGCGCTGCTGCGGGTTGTCGGGATGAACAGTGATGAACCGGGCCATGGTGGGCAGTCTAGTTTAGGCGCGTGTGCGTTCGGCGGGCTCGGGGGAGGGCACGAGCGTCACGAAGCCATCGGCATCGATCGTCGCGTACTCCTTCGTGAGCAGCCAGCCGTCTCCCGAGAGCACCGCGAGCGTATCGTCGGGCTTGTTCCAGTACCCGTGGAACACCTGCGGGCCTTGAATCATGAGCCTGCCCACCTCGCCCGCTTCCAGGACGCGGCCGCGGTGTGCGGGATCGACCACGCGCACGTGGGTGGAGGGGAAGGGGACGCCGACGGTGTGTTCGTGGCCCGCGGCCCGCAGCGGCAGGCCCGAGACGACGCACGATTCGGCGGTCCCGTAGCCGACGACGATGGGGAAGCCGAGCGCCTCATCCCACGGGCGCCTCACCCCACCCTCGCGCGGGGTCAGGCGCGTGAAGGCGAAGCGGATGCCGCACACCTGCGTGTTGCCCTCGTGCGCGAGCTCGGCAAAGAAATCGAACACGTCATCATCGGCCGCCACCACGGTGGGCGGGTGCTTCTTGAGCGCCTTGAGCAGCGCGGAACGGCTGAAGCGGGGGAAGAGGATGTTGCGGCGCCCGTGCACGAGCCCGGTGGTGAGCGTGTTGGCGATACCCGTGACCGAATGCAGCGGCCACAGCGTGTAGCTCACCTCGGTGCCGGGCTCCGAATCCTCGAGCCACGAGAGGGACTGGGCGGCAAGGGCGTGAAGGTTGCCGTGCGTGAGCATCGCCCCGAGTGGCGCGGCGGGGCCGCGCTGGGCGTAGATCAGGGTCGCGAGATCACCCGGGCGCGGGTAGGGGTGCTCGCTCGTGATGACGGGGGAGGCCATGACATCGCGCCACTTCACCCAGTTGACCCGCGTCGCGGCGGGCGGGGTAGCGGAGCCGCCGACGGCGGTGCGCACGAGCGTGCGCCCGCTCGACTTCGCGAGGCTCACGAGCGATTCCGTGAGGGCCACCCGCGAGAACTCCAGGGGTTCGTCGGGCCGCGGGACGGCGATCACCGAGCGCGGGGCGCTCTCGCGGTCAATGCCGCCGAGCGCATCGAGACGATAGTCCGCGATGATCGCGCATTCGGGCCGGTAATCGTGGAAGAACTTCGCGAGCTGCGCCATCGGGGCGTTCGCGCTGTGCTGGACCGCCACCGCGCCGATGCGCAGCGTGGCATGAAAGGCGATGACCGCCTCGATGCTCATGGGCAACACGATGGCCACGCGATCACCCGGGCGCACCCCCGTGTCCAAAAGGCCCTGGGCGAGCACCTTCACCTTGTGGCCCAGCTGCGCGTAGGTCAGCTCCTTGCCGCTCATCTCGAGGGCGGTGCGGGACCCGAAGAGGGAGACCGCGCGATCAAAGGCTTCGGGAAGGCTCACGTCGTCGGTCACGAGGGCGCCGTCGGCTACGTCCGCATGAAAGTGAGACCACGGATGTTCGTGCATGCGGCGGCGTCATCCTTTCTGGGCAGCAACTGAGGCATTCTGGGCGGCAATGGGGCGGGGCGGCTGCGGGCAGCCTGGGGCGTGCTCAGGTGTGCCCCGTGGCGCTGCGGCCTCGCTTGCGTTTGAGTGTAAGAAGCGAGCCTGGGTGGAGGTCGAAAAATCCAGGGGCGGCGTGCAGGCGATCATCAGGCGCCTGCCCCCGTGGCTCCGGCGCGGTGCCCAGGGCCATCCGGCATAATCGGGCAGGCCACACGGCCCGCGGCCGCGCCCCGGGCATGTCTCCCAGCGAGACACCCCGGCCGGGTAACCACGGACGAATCACCACGGACGAGACACCGAAGGAATCCATGACTGCGCGCACCCTGTACCGCCTCGTCTCCATCGCCGAGGCCGTGACCTGGACGCTCCTGATCGCCGGGATGATCCTCAAGTACGTCACGCGCACGACCGACGCGCTCGTGTCCGTGGGCGGTGCCCTGCACGGCTTCGCGTTCCTGCTGTTTGTGGTGAGCACCGTGGTCACGGCTATTAATGCGCGCTGGCGCGCCGGTCAGTGGGCCCTCGGTCTCGGTTCGGCGGTCATTCCCTGGGCCACGCTCGCCTTCGACGCGTGGGCCGAGCGCCGGGGCCTGCTTCCCGAACACTGGCGGCTGCGGCCCGGCGGCGACGAACCGACGGGACCCGCCGAACGGCTGCTCGCCTGGGTGCTCGCCCATCCGCTGCTCGCGGCCATCCTCACCCTCGTTGCCGTGAGCCTCGTGTTTTCCACCCTCCTGTGGCTCGGGCCGCCGACCGGCTGGGGTGAGCGTTTCTCGTGAGCGTGCGGCTGGATTCGTGGCTGCACGCGGTGCGACTGTTTAAAACCCGATCGCTCGCCGCGCAAGCGATTCGCTCCTCGCACGTGCGGGTGGATGGCGCGGTCGTAAAGCCCAGCTACGGGCTGTCGGTGGGCCAGCGGGTGAGCCTTCGCCGCCCCGGCTACGTCAACGAATGCATCGTCACCCAGCTCCTCGTGAAGCGTGTGGGCGCGCCGCTCGCCCGGGAGGCCTACGACGACGTGTCCCCGCCGCCCCCGCCGCAGCTGTTTGCCGCCCCGCCGCGGCGTGATCGCGGCACGGGACGCCCCACGAAGAAGGAGCGCCGGGCCCTCGACGAGCTGCGCGGGCGCTCCGATCGCGGCGAGTGACTGCCCCACGGCCTGCCCCTGTGTCCTGGACCACCAGGAAACTCCAAAGTTGAGCGGAATAGACTCAACTTAGTTCGCGTTGAGAGAAATGTAGGCGTCAGCATGCGCCCGCGGAGCCCCGTCGGCCCCCGCGCATGCCGCCGCCGACCATTCATCCATGACACGAAGGAGCGAAGAACGCATGGAATTTTCGTTCACCGAACGATCCCGCCAGGCCGTCGAAGCGGCCGTGCGCAAAGCCGAACTTTTCCACAACCCGCAGGTCACGAGCCTGCACCTCCTGGCCGCCCTGCTGGACCAGGAAGACTCCATCGCCACCGCGGCCCTCCTGGACCTCGGGGTTGCCATCCCTGCCCTCAAGGCCCGGGTAGACGACGCCCTGACCGCCCTACCGCGCGTCAGCGGCGCCGCCCAGCGCCCCACCTTCCAGGGCGATGGCTACGCCGCCCTCGAAGCCGCAGGTAAGGCCGCCGGTCAGGGCGCCCAGGACGGCAGCCAGGGCTTCATTTCCACCGAGCACCTGCTGCTCGGCATCGCCTCCGGCACCTCGAGTGCCGCAGACATTCTCAAGAACGTTGGCGCGGGCCCCACGCAGCTGCGCGCCGCTATCCAGACCCTCACAGGAGGACAACCCGTGACCACTCAACACCCGGAAGGAACCTTCCAAAGCCTCGAAAAATTCGGCGTTGACCTGACGGCCCGCGCCCGCGACGGCAAGCTCGATCCCGTGATCGGCCGCGACAGCGAGATCCGCCGCGTGGTCCAGGTGCTCAGCCGCCGCACGAAGAACAACCCCGTCCTCATCGGCGAACCCGGCGTGGGCAAGACCGCCGTCGTCGAAGGACTCGCCCAGCGCATCGTCGAAGGCGATGTCCCCGACTCGCTGCGCGGCAAGACCCTCATCTCGCTCGACCTCACGTCGATGGTGGCGGGCTCGAAGTACCGCGGCGAGTTCGAAGAGCGCCTCAAGGCCGTGCTCGACGAAATCCGCGATTCCCACGGCCAGGTCATCACCTTCATCGACGAACTGCACACCGTGGTCGGCGCCGGGGGCACGGGCGAAGGCTCCATGGACGCCGGCAACATGCTCAAGCCGATGCTCGCGCGCGGCGAACTGCGCATGGTCGGCGCCACGACCCTCGATGAATACCGCGAGCGGATCGAAAAGGACCCCGCGCTCGAACGCCGCTTCCAGCAGGTGTTCGTGGGTGAACCCAGCGTGGAAGACACCGTGACGATCCTGCGCGGTCTCAAGGACAAGTACGAAGCCCACCACAAGGTCAGCATCGCCGATTCCGCGCTCGTGGCCGCGGCAAGCCTGTCCGATCGCTACATCCCGGGCCGCCAACTGCCCGACAAGGCGATTGACCTCGTGGACGAAGCCGCCTCGCGCCTGCGCATGGAACTCGACTCCTCTCCCGTGGAACTCGACGTCCTGCGCCGCCAGGTGGATCGCCTCAAGATGGAGGAGTTGGCGCTCAAGGGGGCCGACGAGCCCGGCTCGCTCGCCCAACTCGAGCACGTGCGGGCGCAGCTTGCCCAGCGCACCGAGGAGATGAACGAGCTATCGGCGCGCTGGGAGCGCGAGAAGGCCGACCTCAACGAGGTGGGCGAACTCAAGGCGCAGCTCGAAGACCTCCGCATGCAGGCGGATCGGGCGCAGCGCGAGGGTGATCTCAGCCGCGCCTCGAAGATCCTCTACGGCGACATTCCCGAGCTGAAGAAGCGGCTCGTGGACGCCGAAGGTGCCGATCTGGTGCGCGAGGTTGAGGAGGATGCCGAGGGTGAGCGCCCGCTCGTGGCCGACAAGGTGGGGCCCGACGACATCGCCGATGTGGTCTCCAGCTGGACCGGCATCCCCGCGGGCCGCCTGCTGAAGTCCGAGACGCAGAAGCTGCTCGACATGGAGTCGATCATCGGCGAGCGCCTCGTGGGTCAGCGGCGCGCGGTGCGCGAAGTGGCCGATGCGGTGCGCCGTTCTCGCGCGGGCATTTCGGACCCGAACCGGCCCACCGGTTCCTTCCTGTTCCTTGGCCCCACCGGCGTCGGTAAGACCGAACTCGCGAAGTCCCTCGCCCAGTTCCTCTTCGACGACGAGCGCGCCATGGTGCGCATCGACATGTCCGAGTACGGGGAGAAGCACTCCGTGTCCCGGCTCGTGGGTGCGCCTCCCGGCTACGTCGGCTACGAGGAAGGCGGGCAGCTCACCGAGCAGGTGCGCCGCCGTCCCTACACGGTGGTGCTGCTCGACGAGGTGGAAAAGGCCCACCCCGACGTGTTCGACATCCTCCTGCAGGTGCTCGACGATGGTCGGCTCACCGACGGGCAGGGCAGGACCGTGGACTTCCGCAACACGATCCTCATCCTCACCTCGAACCTGGGCGCGCACGTGCTCCAGGACCCGAACCTCAGCGAGAAGGAAAAGCACGACGCGGTCATGGCGAGCGTGCGCGCGGCCTTCAAGCCCGAGTTCCTCAACCGGCTCGATGATGTCGTGATTTTCGATCCGCTCGGGATTGAGGAGCTCGGCCACATCGTGGGCCTGCAGATCGCCTCGGTGGCGGATCGCCTCAAGAGCCGCCGCATCGAACTGTCCGTGAGCGCAGAGGCCGAACAGTGGCTCGCCGAACGCGGCTTCGATCCCGCCTATGGCGCGCGTCCGCTCAAGCGGCTCGTGCAAAAGGAGATCGGGGACGCGCTCGCGCGCCTCATCCTCACCGGCGAGGTGAGCGATGATTCGCGCGTGCGGGTCGAGGTGGAAGACGGGGACAGCCCCGCCGATTCCCGCCTCGCCCTCAGCGTGAGCTGATCACAGCACGAGGTTCACGAGCTTCGGGGCCCGCACGATCACCTTGCGCAGAGTCTGGCCCTCGAGCAACTGCTGAACCCGCTCTTCGGCCATCACGGCCGCCTCGAGGTCGGCCTCGGAAATATCCGGGGCCACCTCGATCTTGTGCCGCACCTTGCCCTTCACCTGGATCACGCACGTGACCGCGTCGGCCACCAGGTAGCGCGGATCCGCCACGGGGAACGGGTGGCGCGTGAGCGAGTCCTCGTGCCCGAGGCGGGCCCACAGTTCCTCGGCGATGTGCGGCGCGAGCGGCGCGAGCATGACCACGAGCGGCTCGACCGCCTCGCGGGACACGGCCCCGTCCTTCGCGGCCACCTTCGTGAGGTGGTTGACCAGCTCGATGAGCTTCGCAATCGCGGTGTTGAACCGCATCGCCTCCATGTCGGCGCCCACGCCCGCAATCGTGCGGTGCACGGCGGAGCGCGTGGCCGGATCGGCCTCGGCATCGCTCACGAGCACCGCGCCCGTCTCCTCGTTCACCACCAGGCGCCACAGGCGCTGCAGAAAGCGCTGGGAGCCCACCACGTCGCGGGTGTTCCACGGGCGCGACAGGTCCAGGGGGCCCATCGACATCTCGTACACGCGGAACGTGTCGGCCCCGTACTCCTCGTACATCTCGTCGGGCGTCACCATGTTCTTGAGGCTCTTGCCCATCTTCCCGTACTCCTGGGTGACGGGGCGGCCCTCGTAGGTGAAGCTGCCGTCGGCCTCTTGGCGAACATCGGCGGCGTTGACGTACACGCCGCGCTCGTCCACGTAGGCGTAGGCCTGCACGTAGCCCTGGTTGAAGAGGCGGTGGAACGGTTCGGAGCTGGACACGTAGCCGCGGTCGCGCAGCACCTTGTGCCAGAAGCGCGCGTACAGCAGGTGCAGGACCGCGTGCTCGACGCCGCCCACGTACAGGTCCGCGCCTCCCACGTCGCCGTCCCCCCGCGGGCCCATCCAGTAGGCCTCGTTTTCGGCGGCCGCGATGGCGGAATCGTTCGTCGGGTCCGTGTAGCGGATCTCGTACCAGCTGGAGCCCGCCCACTGCGGCATGACGTTCGTTTCGCGCCGGTAGCGCTTCGGCCCATCGCCCAGATCCAGGGTGACGTTCACCCAGTCCTCGTTGCGCGAGAGCGGAGTCTGCGGCTCGGAGGTCTCATCGTTCGGGTCGAAGGTCTTCGGCGCGAAGTCCTCCAGTTCGGGCAGGCTCACCGGCAGCATCGACTCCGGTAGGGCAATCGGCGTCTCCGGCGCGTTCTCGGCGTAGACGATGGGGAACGGCTCGCCCCAGTAGCGCTGGCGGCTGAACAGCCAGTCCCGCAAGCGGAACGTGGTGCGGGCGCGCCCGAAGCCGCGGGCCTCGGCGTATTCGGTGGCCCGCGCAATCGCCTCGGCGGTGCTCAGCCCGTTGAGGTCCAGATCTTCGCTGCGCGAATTGATCTTCACGCCGTCGCCCACGTAGGCCTGGCCCTCCTCGAAGTCCTCCGGCACCTGGACGGTGCGGATGATCGGCAGGGCGAAGCGTGTCGCGAAGGCGAAGTCGCGCTGGTCTTCGGCGGGCACCGCCATGATGGCGCCGGTGCCGTAGCCCATGAGCACGTAGTCGGCGGTGAAGACGGGGATGCGGCGCCCGTCCATCGGGTTGACCGCCATGAGGCCCGTGAACACGCCGGTCTTCGGGCGGTCCTCGCTCGTGCGCTCCTCGTCCTCGAGCCGGGCGGCGCGCTCCTGATAGGCGCGCACGGCCTCGGCCGGGGTCGCGGCCCCACCGGTCCACTCGTCCTTCGTGCCCTCGGGCCAGGCCGCGGGCAGCGCCGACGGATCGGCGAGGAGCGCATGCTCGGGGCTCAGCACCGCGAACGTGGCACCGAACAGGGTGTCCACGCGCGTCGTGAACACCTCGAACGTGCGGCCGCTCAGGGCGGCGGGCGCGTCATCGAGCGCGAACCGGACCTCGGCGCCGCGGCTGCGGCCAATCCAGTTGCGCTGCATGGTCTTGATCGACTCGGGCCACTCCACGAACTCCAGGTCATCCAGCAGACGCTCGGCGTACGTGGTGATCCGCAGGTTCCACTGGCGCAGCCGCCGGATGAAGACGGGGAAGTTGCCGCGCTCGCTGCGGCCGTCGGCCGTGACCTCTTCGTTCGCGAGCACCGTGCCGAGCCCCGGGCACCAGTTCACGGGGGTCTCCGACACGTAGGCGAGGCGGAACGTATCGATGAGCTCCTGCATGTGATCGACCTCGTACTGCACGAGCCAATCGAACGGGGTGTCGTGCTCCGGGTTCCAGAACTCCGGCGCGGGTTTCTTGCCGCGCCAGTACTCTGGCAGCTCGATGCCGAGGCGATCGGCGAGCTCCCACGGATCCACGTCGCGGTCCTGAATGGCGGGCTTGAGCTCGCTGATCGGGCGCGCCTTGCCGAGCGTGCCGTCCAGGTTCGGCATGTCGGGATCGAACCACGAATCAAACAGCTGCAGGAACACCCACTGGGTCCACCCCACGTAGTCCTCGTCGGTCGTGCGCAGCGCGCGCCGCAGGTCGTGGCTGAGGCCCAGGCGGAACAGCTGGCGTGCCATCGTCTCCACGTTTTCTTCCGTGGTGATGCGCGGGTGCGTCCCCGTCTGCATCGCGTACTGCTCCGCGGGCAGGCCGAACGCGTCGTAGCCCATCGTGTACAGGACGTTCTTGCCCAGCATCCGCTGGTGGCGGGCCACCACGTCGGTGGCGATATAGCCCAGGGGGTGACCCACGTGCAGGCCCTTGCCCGAAGGGTAGGGGAACATGTCGAGGATGAACATCTTCTCGCCGAGTTCCTCGGCGCTGCGCCCGTCCGAAAGCTCGCCGACGGGGTTGACGGCGTTGAACGCGCCGCTTTCTCGCCACGTGTGCTGCCAGCGTTCTTCGATGTCGCCGGCCAGACGTGCGGTGTAGCGATACGGTGCCTCGGTCATCGGGGGTCCTTCCGGATGTCGATTGGGTGGGCGTGCCGCCGCGCTCGGTCCCTTCATAAAAAAACCCCCGCGATGCGCGAGGGGCCGCTGTGAGAAGCGGCTAGGGGAGCAGGAGCGTGGAGGCCATGCGGGCCATTCTATGCCCGTGGGGCAGGGGACTTCCACACGCCCCGGCCCCGTCTTCGTAGACTGGGGGCATGCCGATTCACCTGAGCGAATACACCGAGTCCTGGGTGCAGGACTTCATGAGCGTGGCCTCGAGACTCGTCGATGCCCTCGATGGCCACGGCGGGCAGGGGATCGAACACATTGGCGCCACGGCGGTGCCGTCGATGGTGGCCCGCCCGATCATCGACATCGCGGTGATCGCCGCCCCGCTCGCGCTTGAGGAAGCCACCGCCACTCTCGCGGCGGCCGGGTATCGCCCCGGGCAGCAGCTGCCGGATCTCGGCGCGCGGCGCTTTCATGCCCCAGCCGACGCGGTGCTGCATTCGCTCGTGCTGTGCGAGGAAGACTCCGCGCTGCTGCACGCCCACCTCGCGGTGCGCCACGTGCTCATGAACGATCCCGTGCTCGCCGCCGAGATGGCGGGCTACAAGCGGGGCCTCGCCTTCACCGGCGACATCGGCGTCGAGGCGTACGCCGCGGCGAAGACCCCCATGTTTGCCCGGGTGCTCGAGGCGGCGGGCATGCAGGCCGCTCAGCGCTCCGCGATTGCCGCCTCCTTCGCCGCGTAGGGGCCCCGGCGGGAGATCTCCGCCCATCGCTCAGGGCTCACGCGGCTCAGAATCGCGAGGCCGACGACGGCGTGCAGGAGACCGAAGAGGACGAGCACGGGAGCGGTGAGGTCAGCAAGGCCCGCCACGGCGGCGACGGCGAGTCCGATGTGGAAGCCGCCGTGGATGCCGACGGCGCCCCACACGCTGCGAAACGCGATCCCGATCGCGGCGGCGCTCAGCGAGAAGCCGAAGGGCACGGCGAGATACACGATGTGTCCGAGCAGCGAGGTTTGACCACCCTGACTCATGAGGTGGGGCAGCGTGAAGGCGATGGCGCTGATGAGGATCGCGAGGCGGGGCCGGGCCCGCAGCGACGCCATGAGGTACCCGCGCATGAGCACTTCTTCGCCGATGCCCTGCAGGACGTAGGAGCGGGCGACGAGGTAGACGAGCAAGAGGCCGAGCGGGATGTGCGCGAGGGTGTCGGCCGTGGCCGCGAGGGTGGCATCGTGCGAGGCGGGAAGGGCCGCCGCGGCTAGCGCAGCCACCGCGAGGGCGATGAGCACGGAGGCTCCGGTGCCCACCGCGAGCGCCGCCAGGGCGCGCCAGGTCAGGCGAAGGCCGAGGAGCGAGAGCGGGGCACGGTCGATCACTCGGGTGAGGATGGCGGAGAGGATCAGATAGGCCACGAGGGCGAGGGGCCAGATGGCGAGGGCCGCCCAGATGTGCGTCTCAGCGTCGCCGCTGTTAAAGGCCTCCCTGACGGAGGGGATCAGGAAGGCCACGGCCGTGGACATCGCGGCGAGCATAAAGGCGAGCGTGGCGGCGATGACGCGCAGCCAGGCAGGCAGGAGCGGACGGGCGGGGGCGCTGGGTAGGTTCATGACTCGACCGTATCGACGCGCCAGCGCGGCGAAGAAGGCGCTCAGGTCACGCGCGAGAGTGCCGCGAGGCATGGTGTGTCGTGACCGTGGTCATGGGTCTGGGGTGCTGCGTGAGCGCTAGGGTGGCCGGGTGTCTAGCTCCGGCGATCTCACGCTCCTGCCCATGTTTCGCTGGATTCAGCGGGCCACACTGGCGTGCCTGTGGGTGTCCGCCTTTCAGTTCCTTGATGTGAGCGCCCTGGTCAGCGGTCCCGGGACCTCACCGGGGAGGCCGGGTATGGTCCTGGTGGTCGCGATCATCGTGGCGGCGGAAGTGGTTGGCCTCCTGTGGTGGGTGCGCTCGCGGGCGACGACGGACCGCGCGCGGGCCGGGGCATCGCTCGGGGCGCTCGTGCTCGTGGGCGCGATTGCTCAGTTTGGTCAGATCGGCTTCACCGCTCCGGCCCTCATCCTTGCGGTGGCGCTGATCGCGATAGATCTGGGGTGGCGGGCGAGCCTCCTGGTCAGCCTCGTGGCCCTCGCGGGCCTGGGTGCGGTGATGTGGACGCTGTTTCCGCTGCCCTGGTGGCTCGCGATGATCAACATCGCTCCCATCGCGATCCTCGCGAGCCTCGGAGCCCTCAGCGGCGAGATCATCCTGCGCCATGACCGCATGATGCGCCAGTTGCGTACCACGGTGCGCGAGCGCGATGAGGCGCTGCGCAGGCTCCTTGATCGCGCGGAGACCGATAAAGCGCTCATGCTGTCGCGCGAGCGGGCCCGCGCCGCCGCGGAACTGCACGATGGGCTCGGCCATCGACTCACCCTCATCACGATGAGCCTGACCTATGCCGAGCGGATGCGGGAGGTGGATCCGGACGCGGCATGGGCGGAAGTTGAGGGGGCGCGGGCGGCGAGCGAGGAAGCCATGAGCAGCATGCGGACCTGGGTGCGGGCCCTCAGCCCCGCCCGGCCGGGTGGGGGCCGCGGCCTCGACGGCCTCGAAGCCGTGGTGGCCTCGTTCCGTTCCACGGGACTCGACATCGGCCTGACCACGAGCGGGGCGGATGTGGCGCTGAGCGACGCGTCCGAGCTCCTCATGTATCGCGCGGTGCAGGAGGGCCTCACGAATGCGCTTCGCCACGCAGGTGCCACCGCGGTGCAGATCGACGTGCGCGTCACGACGCGGGAGATGCGCGTGTGCGTGAGAAATGCCGTCGAGCCCGGTAGCGCGCAGGTGGGGCCCGTGCCGCCGGAGGCGTACGGCGTCGGCCTCGCAGGCCTCGGTGAAAGCGCAAGAAGCCTTGGCGGCGGGCTGCGGGCCGGGGTGCTGGGCAAGGAGAATCCGACGTTTACCCTGGAGATGTGGAGCGCCCCGTGAACAAGTCCCTCGCCGTCCTCGTGGTGGATGACCAGCAGTTGCTTCGCCGCGGCCTCACCCTGCTCCTGGAGACGGAGCCCGGGATCCGCGTTGTGGCCCAGGCCGCGCACGGGAGGGAGGCGCTCGCGATCCTTGACTCCGTGAGCGTCGATGCGGTCCTCACCGACGCGAAAATGCCGACGATGGGCGGCGTGGACCTCGCGCGCGAGTGCGCCAGGGTGCACCCCGGCCTGCCGGTCATCGTGCTGACCACCTTCGACGAGCCCGACCTCGTGCGCGGCGCGCTGGCTGCCGGAGCTGCGGGCTTCCTCCTGAAGGATTCCTCTCCCTCGGCGCTTGCCGAGGCGCTGCGGTCCGCGGTCGGCGGCGGTATGGTCATCGATCCGCGCGTGGCGAAGGCGGCCCTCGCCCCTCAGCCCGCTGGAGCGGTCAAGGAGGATTCCCGGCTCGCGGTGCTCACCCCGACGGAGCGATCCGTGGCGCGCCTGGTTGCGACGGGGTGCACGAACCGGGAAATCGCCGAGGCGGTCCATCTCGCGGAGGGAACCGTGAAGAATCACGTCTCTTCGCTCTTGCGGAAGATGCGGGCGCGCGACCGTACGGCGCTTGCGCTCGTGCTCGCGAAGACGCTCGGCGAAGCGCCCGACTCCGGCCCCGCGAGACGGGGCGCGGGTCCCGCCTGAGTGCCGTTACGGTGGGGGTATGTCTCCCGATGCCCCCCTGCCGCGCGTGCGGCGCGCCACCACGCCCGGTCCCCTCAGCGGACGCGCACTGTCGTCCCTCAACCGCGTGGAGGGCATTCGCCGGTTCTTGACGGACCGCACCGAGCGGGCGCGCCTGCGCGCCGAACGCGCCACCGATCCTCGGGAGATCCCCGGCTACCCGCTCATCCACCTCGCCGCCCCCGTCGGCCGCCTCAACGACCCGAACGGTCTGCTGTGGGCGGACGGCGTGTACCACGCGTTCTACCAGTATTCGCCGCTGCACCCGGAAAAGGCCGTGTTCTGGCGGCACGCGACGAGCACGAACCTGTGCGACTGGGAGGATCGCGGCACGGCGATGGCGCCGGAGGAGTTCTACGATTCCTCGGGCTGCTATTCGGGCAGCGGAATCGTGGCCCCGAGCGGCGAGTTCGAGTTCTTCTACACGGGCAACGTCAAGGATCAGAACGGGCTGCGCGAGACCTACCAGTGCCTGCTGACCTCGACGGATGCGGGGGAGAGCTTCCAGAAATCCCCCCTGAACCCGCTGATTGACGGGCCCGCGCCGGGGATCAGCGCGCACATGCGCGATCCCGACGTGAGCGAGCGCGACGGCGGCTGGATGATGCTGCTCGGCGCCCAGCGCACCGCGGGCACGGGCGCGATTGTTCGCTACGACTCGCCCGACCGCCGTACCTGGACCTACACGGGGCCGCTCGAGATGTCCGATCCCGCGCTCGGGGCGCTCGGATACATGATCGAATGCCCCATCCTGCTGCGGATGCCCGACGAGGCCACGGGGCAGGTCATGGACGTGCTCATCGTGTGCCCGCAGGGCATGGACGCGGCCGCCGCGGGGGCGGTGCCCGCCGACGGATGGAGCGCCCCCGACGGCTGCGGATACATCGTGGGCCACCTGGAGGGCACGCGCTTCGAGGTGGCGGGCCCGCTCACCGAACTGGACGCCGGGTTCGAGTTCTACGCCCCGCAGGCGTTCTCGCACGACCCTTCCCGCACGCTGCTTGCCGCGTGGATGGGCAACCCGGGCCAGGACGATCAGCCGTCACTGGCCGACGGCTGGGTCCACAGCCTCACCTTCCCCCGCGAGCTGCGGCTCGTGGATGGCCGGATCGTGCAGCGCTTCGCGCGCGAGCTGGAGACGCGGGCGCCGCTCGCGCCGGTTGAGGGCGCCCTGCCCGATCTTATGGGCCACCCGCACGCGCGGGTGCGCCTCACGGCCGCGTTCTCGCCGGATGCCGGTGCCGAGGCCCCGGAAGCGGCCACGGATGGGGGAGCGGCCGATGTTCTGGTCGCCATCGTGGGCGCCGACGGCAGCCGCTCGACGCTGCGCGTGGGGCCGGGGCGGGTGCGCTGGGAACGCACCGGCACCCACTACGTGGACGGCGGCGACGTGCGCGAACGCGCCCTGGAGGCTGCGGCGACGCGAGAGGTCGAGGTGCTCGTGGATGGCAGCGGCGTCGAGATCCTGATCGACGGCGGCCGCATCGCGATGACCGGACGGGTGTACGTGGGGGAGCTCGCGCGGATCGAGGTCGGCACTGAGCCCGGCGCCCAGATTCGCGACCTCGCGGCCGCGCGCATCGGACGGTAGTCCACCTCACATTTTCTTTTCGGCCGAAAGTCTCGACCGCGGGGGTGAGCCCGATGCTAGTGTGTCAAACGATTGACATATCGGTGTGGTATCTACCGTCGGGCCCCGCCGACGGAGGCAGGTCAAAGGAGAGCTCGTGGAACATTCACAGGTAGCCGAGCGCGTCGTCCGCGCCGTCGGTGGCCCCGACAACATTCAGGCAGCCGCGCACTGCGCCACCCGCCTGCGCCTCGTCCTCGGCGACGACGCCCTCGTGGACCAGGCCGCCCTCGACAACGACCCCGACATCAAGGGCACGTTCAACGGGTCCGGCATGTACCAGATCATCATCGGCCCCATGGACGTCGATAAGGTCTTCTCCCACCTCGGCGCCCACGGCGTCAAGGAGATGACGAAGGACGAACTGAAGGAGGTCGCCTCCCAGAAGTCCAACCCCGTCGTACGCTTCCTCAAGGTCTTCGCCGACATCTTCGTGCCGCTCATCCCCGTCCTCGTCGGCGGCGGCATGCTCATGGCCTTCAACAACGTCCTGACCGCCGAAGGGCTCTTCGGCGAACAGTCCATCGTCCAGATGTACCCCCAGTTCGCGGGCTTCGCCGAGATCGTCAACCTCCTCGCCTCCGCGCCCTTCGCCTTCCTGCCCATCCTTGTCGGCTTCAGCGCCACCAAGCGCTTCGGCGGCAACCCCTACCTCGGGGCCGCGATGGGCATGGCCATGGTCATGCCCTCCCTCGTCAACGGCTACTCCGTCGGCGAAGCCCTCTCGAACGGCACCATGCCCTACTGGGACGTGTTCGGCATCCAGGTCGCCCAGGCGGGCTACCAGGGCTCCGTGCTGCCGATCCTCGTCATCTCCTTCGTGCTCGCGTGGGTGCAGAAGTTCTTCGACCGCATCCTCAAGGGCACGATCGGCTTCATCTTCACCCCCACCCTCACCCTGCTGGTCGTGGGCTTCCTGACCTTCATGCTCGTCGGCCCCATCCTCTTCCAGGGCGGCGAACTCCTTGGCCAGGGCATCCAGTGGCTGTACGAAACCACGTGGATCTTCGGCGGCCTCATCTTCGGCTCCGTCTACTCCCTGATCGTCATCACCGGCCTGCACCAGTCCTTCCCGCCCATCGAAATGACCCTGTGGACCACCGCGGCGGGCGGCTCCTTCATCTTCGCCATCGCCTCGATGGCGAACGTGGCCCAGGGCGCCGCCGCGCTCGGCGTCTTCCTCACCACGCGCGACGAAAAGCTCAAGGGCATCGCGGGCGCCTCCTCGTTCTCCGCGTTCCTCGGCATCACCGAACCGGCCATCTTCGGCGTCAACCTGCGCCTTCGCTGGCCGCTCTACATCGCGCTCGCGGGCGGCGGCCTCGGCGGTGTGCTCGTGGCCCTGTTCAACATCAAGGCCACGGCGCTCGGAGCGGCCGGCTACCTCGGCTTCCTGTCCATCGCCGCCGAATCCATCCCGGCCTTCCTCGCCTCGCTCGTGACCGTGACCGTGCTCGTCTTCGTCGCCTCCTACCTCGTGGGCCGCAAAAAGGCCGCCGCGCACGAGGAGGCCGAACGTGAACTCGCCGCCGCCCGGGCCGCCGTTCCCGCCGCCGCAGGCGCGAGCCTCGCCTCGGGGGCCGCCGCCTCGACCTCCGCGTCTGCTCCCGGCTCCGCGGCCGCCACGGGCCTTGCGGCCGAGGACGAGGATCACCGCCTCACCGCCCACCTCACCGGGCGCCTCATGGACCTCAGTGAAGTACCCGACCCCACGTTCGCCGGTGGCATGCTCGGCGGCGGCGCCGCCATCGAGCCGACCGAGGGCGTGCTCTACGCCCCCGCGGACGCCGAAGTCACGGTCGCTTTCCCGACCGCGCATGCCGTGGGCCTGCGCACCGCGGGCGGCATCGAGGTGCTTGCCCACATCGGTCTCGATACGGTCAACCTCAACGGCCAGCACTTCGTCTCGCGCGTAGAGGCGGGCCAGATCGTGAAGCGCGGCGACGTGCTCGTGGAGTTCGACATCGACGCGATCCGGGCGGCGGGCTACAGCCTCGCCACCCCGCTCGTCGTCACCAATGAGAAGGCCATTGGCACCGTCGCGCTTGCCGACGGCGCCCAGAGCGGCCAGAGCGTGAGCGGTGGGGGAGACTTCCTCACCGTGACGCCGAAGTAGCCGCGCGGCTAACCTTCCGCAGCGTCTGAATCCTGGGGCGGTACCACGCGCGTGGTGCCGCCCCAGTGCACGCGCGCCTCGCATTCGACCACGAGCGGGGCTGCCTCGCTCGGGGGAGCGTCAGCGCCGGTGGCGTCGTCGGGGCCGGGGCGGGGGCCGGAGTCGCGCCGCGCGGCGATCGCGCGCGTGAGCAGACCGGCCGCCGTCTCCGCGAGCTCCGCGTAGGGCTGGATCACGGTGCTGAGCTCCGGCACCAGGTGCCGGCTCGCGAGCGCGCCATCAAAGCCCACCACCTGCAGCTCGTCCGGCACGCGGATCCCGCGGGCGCGCGCCCAGCCGAGTGCCCGCATCGCGAGCGTGTCATTGCTGGCCACGACCGCATTAACGCCGCCGTCCACGGCGCACGCATCGAGCACCTGCTGCACGGCCTCGGGGCTCTCCTGCCAGTCGGCGAGGCGCTGCACGTGGACAACGCGCTCGTCCAGTCCCGCCTCCCGCATGGCCTCCCGGTACCCGTCGGCCCTCTGCGATCCGCCCCGGCTGCTGGTCAGGTGCACGATGCGGCGGGCCCCGCGCTCTACGAGGCCGCGCGTCACCTCGCGACTGGCCGCCGCGTTCGCCGAGCGGACGTTTGGGTGGGGTCCGGGGGTCTCGCGGTCGATGGTCACAAGCGGCGCCCGCAGGTCAGCGGTCGAGGCCACGACCGAGGAATGTGCGCCCGTGATGATCCCATCCACCTGGTGCGCGAGCAGCATCTGCAGATACGCCCGCTCGGTGGCCTCTTGCCCGTCCGAATTGCACAGCAGCACCAGGTATCCCTCGCGGGACAGCCGCACCTCGAGCTCCTTGGCCATGTGGCCGTAAAACGGGTGGGCAACCGACGGAAAAATCAGCCCCACGAGGCGGCTGCGAGAATCCCTGAGCGAGCGCGCCACCGCGTTCGGGGTGTAGTTCAGCGCCGTCATCGCCTCAAACACGCGCTCGCGCGTGCGTTCGCTGATGTAGCCGCGGTTATTGAGCACGCGCGAGACGGTCGTGGGGGAGACCCCGGCCTCGCGCGCCACATCGTCGAGGCGTGGATTCCTCATCGTCTCTTCTCGCTCGCCGGGCACATGCCCGCCATTGTCTCGCGCGGCCCCCACGTGCGCAAACACCGCGCACGGGCCGCGACGCCTCGCGCGCGCCTCACGCCGTGCGCACGAGCTGCGAGACGAACGGGCCCGAGGTTCCGGTCTCCACTAAACAATCGAACTCGTAGGTGTGCTCGAAGATCACGGACTGGTCCACGAGGCACTGCACGGGGCTGGACAGGTACACGAGGACCACGCCCTCGCTCTGGCCCTCGGGACTGAGATTCACGCGTGGCTCGGTCCACATCGACGAGCTGGACAGCTCGGAGCTGCTGGAGATCGTGCCCGCTTCGACGCCCTCGAGGGCGCGGGCCCTCACCTCGTGGAACACCGTGAAAATCTCCGCGCGCGAGGTTGAATCCCCGAGGAGCATCGAGAGGTCGAGCTGATCGCGCGCGCTCGCCTCAAGATCCTCGTTATCCTCTTCGGGCAAGGCGCTCCACGCGAAGGACACGAGGGAGCCCACCGTCTCCATGACGGGGATCGCGGCGACAAGGGCGGCGCGCTCGCGCGTGGCCCCGGCCCCCGGGAGGGCGTGCCGCACGCCGAGTGCCCCCGCCGTGATGAGGGCGAGCGGGGTGAGTACGCTGAGCGTGAGGACCGTCCGGCGGGAGGCCGGGCGCTGAATGAGGTTGTTTTGCGAGAGGCGCTCGTAGAGGGATCTCATGCCTCTAGTATCCCGCGCCCGGCCCCAGAATCGTGGTGATGATGACGAGTGCGACGAGCGTGCCCACGGAGGTGAACAGCGCCGTATCGCGCGACAGGTCCTCGCCCACCTCGTAGCGCGCCGCCGCCACGTACACGTTTTGCGCGGTCGGCAGGGCCGCCATGACCACGGCGGCATACAGCATGAGCCCATCCAGGCCGAAGGCGTAGCGGGCGAGCGCCCACGCGAGGACGGGCATCGCCACGAGCTTGAGCACGGTCGCGATGACGATCTCGACGCGCACGCCCGCGGCCTTCGAGAATGGCCTCGACGCCGTGAGCGACATGCCGAACGCCAGGAGCATCCCCGGGATCGAAATGCCCGCGATGACATCGATCGGTTCCACCACGAAGGCGGGCGGATGAACATCGAGCGCGAGCAGCCCCACGCCCGCGGCCGACGCCACGATCATCGGGTTCGCCGCGAGGTTCAGCGCAAAGGCACGGACCGACGGGCGCTGGCCCGAGACGCTCGAGTGGAGAACGAACTGAAAGGCCGGGGTGAAGAACGCCATCTGCCACAGCGCCACGGGCAGGGCGAGGGCCACATCGCCCAGCACGTAGGCGGCGATGGGAAACCCCATGTTGGCGCTATTGACCATCGCGCCACTCACGGCGGCAACGGTCGTGAGCGGGGCGTCGCGGTGGCGCCAGAAACGGACGATGGCCGCGCCGATGAGCGCGGTCACGACCCCCGCGATCGCGGCGATGGCGAAGTTCTCCGACAGCACGACCGTGAGGTCGGACTTCAAGAGGGACGTGAAGACCAGGGCGGGGCCCGCCACGAAATAGGTGAGGCGGTTCAGGACGTACTTGCCCTGATCGCCCAGCAGGTTGGTGTACCCGAGCGCCATGCCCACGAGGACGATGACGGCGATGATGAAGAAGCCGCTGAGAACGCCTGACATGGTGGAGGGCGATCAGCGAGAGGACACTTGGTCCGGCATGCCTTCCGTGGCTTCGGCGGGGTCATTGCCGATGGCCACGATGCGGTTCTTTCCGTCCACGTGCACGACGGTGGGCGTGTGCGCCGCGGCCTCCGCCGCATCGAACAGGCCGTAGGCGATGAGGATGACCAGATCGCCCGGGTTCACGAGGTGCGCGGCGGCGCCGTTGATCTTGATCTCGCCGCTGCCCGCCTGGCCGCGGATCACGTACGTTTCGAGGCGGGCACCGTTCGTGATGTCCACGATGGCGACCTTCTCGTTTTCGAGCAGGCCAGCGGCATCCAGGAGGTCCGCGTCCACGGTCACCGACCCCACGTAGTGAAGATCGGCCTGGGTCACGGTGGCCCGGTGAATTTTCGACGTCATCAATGTGCGCATCATGGTGCGGCAAGTATTTCACGCCGCGGCGCTGTCAGTCCGTGGCGTGGCTCGCATCCGCAACGTGACGGTGTTAACCCCGCGGCGCGCGATCCTCGCCACCACGTCTGGAATCCCGGATAATGGACACGTTCGACGGCCCGCCGCACTTCGCGTCAAGGCCGTTTGGTACCCCCAAAGGGGGGTCCGCATGAGGAACCCTGGACATCGGGTCGCACCACGCGCGCTGCCCGGAACACGACTAAGGAGTCGAGACGTGCCGAAGTCACGACGCACCCACAAAGCCGCCCGATTCGACGACATGGCCCTGCCGAGCGAACTCATCGCCGAGCTTGAGCGCCAAGGTTTCGAGCGGGCCTTCGAGATTCAAGAAGCCATCCTGCCGGACGCCCTCGCGGGCCGCGACGTGCTCGCCCGCGCCGAAACGGGCTCCGGCAAGACCCTCGCGTTCACCCTGTCCATGTGCGCGCGCTTTCGCCACCGCAAGGTCCACAAGCGCCGCCCGCTCGGCCTCGTGCTCGTGCCCACGCGCGAACTCGCCGTGCAGGTGGTCGATACGATCCATCCCTTCGCCCGCGCCGTCGGCATCCGCGCCCAATTGATCGCCGGTGGCATGAACATCGACAAGCAGGCCGAAGCGCTGCGCAAGGGCGTCGAGATCATCGTGGCCACCCCCGGCCGCATCGTGGACCTCGCGATGCGCGAGGACCTCTTCCTGGACCGCGTGGAAACCACGGTGATCGACGAGGCCGATCACATGGCCGATCTGGGCTTTTTGCCGGTCGTCAACGAGATCCTCGAACACGTCGAGATGGGCACCCAGAAGATGCTGTTCTCCGCGACCCTCGACGACCAGGTGGATCAGATCACCGATCGCTTCCTCGTGGACCCCGTGACCCACGAAACCACGCCCGTGGCCGCCGCCGTGCAGACCATGCGCCACGTCGCGTACGCGATCAACCCGAAGAAGAAGCGCGAGATCACCGCCCAGATCGCCGCGCGCGACGGCCGCACCCTCATCTTCACCCGCACCCAGCTCGGCGCCGAACGCGTGGCCGGGGAACTGATCGAGGTGGGCATCCCCGCGGCAGCCCTGCACGGCAACAAGCAGCAGGGCCTGCGCACCAACGTGCTCGCCGGCTTCAAGCAGGGCGGCTACGACGTGCTCGTGGCGACCGACGTGGCCGCGCGCGGCATCCATATCGACGATGTCTCGCTCGTCATGCACGTGGACCCCTCCGATGACGCGAAAGAATACGTGCACCGCTCCGGCCGCACCGCCCGCGCGGGCGCCTCGGGCGTCGTCGTGACCCTCGCCCTGCCCCACCAGGTCGAACCCACGCGCCGGGTCCTCGAGGACGCCCAGGTGGAGGCGGAATGGCACGACATCGCCTCCGCCGAGGACGACATGCTGCGCCGCGTCGGCGGCCGCACCCCGAGCGGCGAAGAGGTCGAAGATCCCGCCCTCACGAAATACAAGGGCGCCCCCCGCAAGCTCGATCTGTCCCGGGCCCGGGGAGCCAACTCCCGCAAGGCCGCCGAGCGACGCGAAAACGAGCAGCGCCGCGCGGTCTACGAGACCGGCGAAGCCCCCGCCGCCAAAGGGCAGCGCCGCCAGAGCCCGACCCGAGCGCGCCGGTCCGGGCGCGGCCGGGCCAGGTAGGTCCATCAGTACGCCGAGAAAGGCAGAAACCCCGTGAGCGTCAGTCTTTTCGACCTGTTCAAGATCGGTATCGGGCCCTCCAGCTCGCATACCGTCGGCCCCATGCGCGCCGCCCGCCAGTACGTCCAGCGCGTCATGAACGACCCCGCCCTCGCCCCCCGCATCGCGGATGTCTCCGTGCACCTGTACGGCTCCCTCGCCGCGACCGGCGTGGGCCACGGCACCCTCGATGCGGTCGCCCTCGGCCTCGAAGGCAACGATCCCGCCACGATCGACGCCGTGCGCGGCTGGGAGCGCGCGAAGGAGATCGAACAGCGCGGCGATCTGCTGCTCGGCGGCACCCTGCCGGTCTCCCTGCGCCCCTCGACCATCGTGCTGCACCCGCTCACGTTCCTGCCAGAACACTCCAACGGCATGAGCTTCGCCGTGCTCGATGCCGCGGGCACCGAGATCGACAAGCGCACGATGTTCTCCGTGGGCGGTGGGTTCGTGGTGGACAAAGCCGACATGGACCAGGTTGCCGACGCGAGCGAGGAGGCGAGCGACCCGATCTTCTCGAGCGGCGCGGAGCTGCTGCGCGTGTGCAGCGAATACGGCATCTCGGTCTCCGAGGCGATGCTCATGCGCGAGCGCCAGTGGCGCACCGACGCCGAAATCCGCGAGGGCGCCCTCAAGATCTGGGAGGTCATGGAGGGCGGCATTAACGCGGGCATGAACGCGAGCGGGATCCTGCCCGGCGGTCTGGGCCTCAAGCGCCGCGCCGGAACCTGGTACGAGGCGCTGCAGATGGAAGACCCCCAGCACCGCTCCGACAACGCCTTCGAATGGGTGAGCCTCGCCGCGCTCGCCGTCAACGAGGAAAACGCCGCGGGCGGCCGCGTGGTCACCGCCCCCACCAACGGGGCCGCGGGCATCATCCCCGCCGTCCTCTACTACGCCCTCAACTACCTGAGCTACGAGGACCGCGACGACATGATCGTGCGCTTCCTCCTCGCCGCCTCCGCCTTCGGCTCGCTGTGCAAGGAGCGTGCCTCGATCTCGGGCGCCGAAGTGGGATGCCAGGGAGAGGTGGGATCCGCGAGCTCGATGGCCGCCGCGGGCCTTGCCGAAGTCATGGGCGCGAAGCCCCCGCAGGTGGAAAACGCCGCCGAAATCGCGATGGAGCACAACCTGGGGCTCACGTGCGATCCCGTCGGCGGGCTCGTCCAGGTGCCCTGCATCGAACGCAACGCGATGGGCGCGATCAAGTCCATCACCGCGGTGCGCTTCGCGATGCGCGGCGACGGCTCCCACTTCGTCTCGTTCGACACCGTGCTCGAGACGATGCGCCGCACCGGCAAGGACATGAGCGAGCGGTACAAGGAAACCGCGATGGGCGGCCTCGCCGTCACGGTCCCGGTCTCCCTCCCGGAGTGCTGAGGCCCGAGTCCAGCCCCGAGCGCCCTGGGTGCGATACCGTGGAGGTGCTCGGGCGGCGCCCAGAGTCGGGCGCCCGTCCGTCAGTCCGAGCCAAGAGAAAGCGCATACAGGTAGCTCATGAGCGATGAACGCGAGACCCCCATCACCGAGGATCTGGACACGAATGTCCAGGCTGACGCCCCCGGATCGAGCCCCGAGGAACAGGAAGCCGCCGCGCGCGTGGCACCCCTGGTCGAAGACAAGAAGGACGGCGAGCGCAGCACCCTGACCGAGGTGGCGAACTCGCTCGGCATCACCGACGCCGTGGCCCTGCGCGCGCTGCGCGGCGAAGCCGACATCAACTCGAAGCTCATCACCACGGTCCGCGAAACCGCCGAACGGCTCAACTACCCGCTCGAAGACCTCACGAGCGAAGACGATCACCGCGGAGTCGTGGCCGTACTCGTCAACACGATGCGCAACACGTGGATCTCCGATCTCGTGCGCTCGATCCGCATCGAGCTCGCCGCGACCGGCCGCCACGTGGTCGTGGTCCCCACGCGCCAGCGCATGCCCGAATACCCCGTCGCGCTCGACGAAACGTCGATCACCTCGCTCGTGCGGCTCGGCGTGGACGGCTTCATCATGGCCTCCGAAATCCCCGAACTCGACAAGGCCCTCGAGGCCGTCGGCAACCGCCCCCTCGTCTCCATCGGCGGCTCGCACGAGCACGTGGGCACCACCGACACCGTTCGGATCGACGACAACGCGGGCTTCGGGCTCCTCATCGATCACCTCGTGGCCCTCGGCCACCGCGACATCGCCCACGTGGGCGGGGTGGGCTACGCCGTGGCCCGCGAACGCGCCGAAGCCTTCAAGCACGCGATGCAGCGCCACGGCCTGCTGGACCGCGCCCGCGTCGAGCCCGCGGACTTCAGCGAGCAGGTGGGTCAGACCGCCGGCTCGATGCTGCTGCGCGGCAGCCAGGTGCCCACCGCCATCACGTGTTCGAACGATGTCTCCGCCATAGGCGTGCTGTCCGCCGCGGAAGATGCCGGCTTCGAGGTGCCCGCCCAGCTCGCCGTGACCGGCTACGGCAACACGTCCATCGCCGCATCGGGCGTGGCGCAGGTGACGAGCATTGACCCGAACTCCCGGCGGATCGGGGCGCTCGGCGCCCAGTTCCTCGTGGAGCGCATCGGCGGGTTCCAGGGCCCTGCGCGCGACGTGCTGGTGTCCCCGCATCTCGCGGTGCGCCGCAGTTCGTCGGCGGGCCCGCGGCCCGAACAGACCCGGCGCCGACGCGTCACGATTGACTAGGGGTCGTCGGCGATAAGTGCCGAGGTCACCGCATACATTGGCCCGTCCTCCCCTGATAAGGTATGACCATGATTAACTCCTCGAATGAACGCCCGTCCCCGCCCACGCAGCGGTCGATTGGCGAACTCATCGCGTCCATTCGGGACGAAATCACCGGCGTCATCGATCAGCAGGTCGCGATCGCGAAGAAGGAACTCACGGCGCTCGCGACAAAGGCGGGCACCGTTGCCGCCCTCGGCGCGATCCTCGTGTTCTTCCTCGCGAGCGCCTGGGTCATGTTCCTCTTCTTCGCGGCCTCGGGCCTCATGGCGCTGGGCCTGCCCGCCTGGGCCTCGTACCTCATCGTCGCGGCCGCGCTCGTGATCATCGGGGCGATCCTCGGCTTTGTCGCGTTCCTCATCGCCAAGCGCATCACGGCGCCCACCACGACCATCGCCACCACGGAAAGCGCCGTGCAGGCCGTCCAGGGTAAGCGCCGCGTCAACGCCGTGGAATACGAGGACGCCTTCGAGGAGCTGTACGGCAAGCAGGTGAGCGCCGAAACCTCATCCGGCGCCGCCGAACGCTAAAAACACACGGACGCATCACACCCGAGGGGCTCCCTGGCAGGGCCCCTCGTTGGCGTGCGCCACTGCTCCGATAGGCTGAGACGGTGACTTTACGACTGCATGACACGAAGACCAGGACCACGGGCGACTTCGCGCCGCTGATCGACGGCCACGTGAGCATCTACGTGTGCGGCCCCACCGTGCAGGACGGCCCCCACGTGGGCCACATTCGCACGTTCCTCGCCTTCGACGTGCTCGTGAGGTGGCTGCGTCGCAGCGGCTACACGGTCACGTACGTGCGCAACGTGACCGACATCGACGACAAAATCCTCGCGCGCGCCGCCGACGAAGGCGCCGAGTGGTGGGCGTGGGCCTATCGCAACGAGCGCGTGTTCGGCGAGGTCATGGATCGGCTCGGCGCGCTGCGCCCCGACTACGAACCGCGCGCCACGGGCCACGTGAGCGAGATGGTGGACTTCATGCAGCGCCTCATCGAGCGCGGCCACGCCTACGCCGACGGCGAGGCGAGCGTGTACTTCGATGTCTCCTCGCTGGGCTCCTACGGCTCCCTCACGCGCCAGAGCATCGACAACCTCGTGGACGATGCGGAAGGCTCCGAGCGGGGCAAGAGCGATCCGCGGGACTTCGCCCTGTGGAAGGCCGCGAAGCCCGGGGAGCCGGAGAGCGCGGCCTGGAACACGCCGTTTGGGCGCGGGCGCCCCGGCTGGCACCTCGAATGCTCCGCGATGGCCCTGCGCTACCTCGGCGAGAGCTTCGACATTCACGGCGGGGGACTGGACCTGCGCTTCCCGCACCACGAAAACGAGCAGGCGCAGAGCTACGGGGCGGGCTACGGCTTCGCCCAGCGGTGGATGCACGCCGGAATGCTCACCGTGGACGGCATGAAGATGGGCAAGAGCCTCGGGAACTTCATCACCGCCGATCAGGTGCTGAGCGAGCATGCCGCCGAGGCGGTGCGCCTGGCCATCGTGGGCTCGCACTATCGCGCCACGGTCGAGTTCAACGAGTCCACGCTCGCCGAAGCACGGACCGTGCTCACGCGCTTGCGCCACAGCCTGCGTAGGGCCGTGGAGGTCCTTGAGGCCACCGGAGGGGGGCGGGTGCCCGAACCCGGCACCTTGCCCCTTCCCGAAGCCTTCGTTGCGGCGATGAATGACGACCTCTCGGTGCCCGAAGCGCTCGCCGTGATCCACGCCCACCACACGGCACTCAACACGGCCCTCAATAGCTGGGACCCCGCCAGCGGGATCGCGCGCCTCGCGAGCGAACTGCGCGACATGCTCGACGTGCTCGGGCTCGACCCGCTCGGCGCCACGTGGGCCGATACCACCGCGAGCAGCGCCGAACACGAGGCGCTCGATGCGCTCGTGCGCGCCGGGCTCGCCGAGCGCGCCGAAGCGCGCGCCGCACGCAACTGGGCTGCCGCCGACGCCCTGAGAGATCGCTTTGCCGCCGCAGGCATCGTCATCGAAGACTCAGCCGACGGCGCCCGCTGGAGCATCAAGGACTAGGAGAAGCCATGGCAGGAAACAGCGCGAAGCGAGGCGCGGTCAAGAAAAGCGGCAAGGGGCCCCGCGTGGGCTCCGGCGGCGTGCGCCGACGCGGCCTCGAGGGCCGCGGACCGACACCGAAGGCGGAGGACCGCCCGTACCACAAGGCCTACAAGGGCACCCAGGACACCGCGGGCAAGTCCGGCGCGAAGACCGGCCGCAAGGTGGTGCGCAAGAAGAACCCGCGCGAGGCGGGGAACCGCCCCACCCAGATCGCCGGCCGCAACGCCGTGCTCGAGGCCCTGCAGGAAGGACTCGGTGCCCTCTCCCTCACGGTCATGATCCGGATGGACGCCGACGAGCGTGTGCGGGAAATCCTGCGGATCGCCCATCAGCGTCAGCTTCCCATCCACGAGGCCACCCGCACCGAGATGGACCGGCTCACCGACGACGCGATCCACCAGGGCGTGGCCCTCGCGGTTCCGGCCTACGACTACGCCGATCCCGAAGATCTGCTCGCCATCGCCGCCGATACGTTCGATGCGCCGCTGCTCATCGCGCTAGACTCCGTGACCGATCCGCGCAACCTCGGGGCGATCCTGCGCAGCGCGGGAGCGTTCGGCGCACACGGCGTCATCGTGCCGGAGCGCCGCAGCGTGGGCATGACCGCGAGTGTCTACAAGGTCGCGGCCGGGGCCGCGAGCCGCGTGCGCGTGGCGCAGGTGACGAACCTGAACCGCACAATCGACGCCCTCAAGAAGCAGGGCGTGTTCGTCGTGGGCCTCGATGCCGACGGCGACCTCGAGCCGCGCGACATGGAGCTGGCCACCTCGCCGCTGCTGCTCGTCGTCGGCGCCGAAGGCAAGGGTATTTCACGCCTCACGCGCGAAAAGTGCGACGCGATTGTCTCCGTGCCCATGGCCGCGAGCACCGAATCGCTCAACGCCGCGGTCGCCACGTCGATCGTGCTGTACGAGGTCGCGGGAACGCGCGCTCGCGCGGGCCGCGCCTAGCACCATCTGCGCCTAGCACCACCAGTACCAACTGCATCCCCCGCGCGTGCGGCGCCTCGCCGAGGCGCACGCGCGGGGGATTTACGCTTCCGGCTCCGTGATGAGCGGGATCGCCGAGGTCTCCGAGGTGATGAGCGCGCGCTCATCCTGGCGGTGAATCAGCACGTTGAGGATGTAGTCCTGCACGGCCTCATCCCACGTGACGTCCGTGCCGAGCCGCTGCGACATGAACCACTTGTGCTCGAGGAGCTCGTGGTAGAACTCCGGTGCGGGCAGCTTCTTGCGCATGGCGCGCGGAATGGCCCGCACCACCGGCTCGTACTGCTCCTTGAGCCAATCGTGCGCCACGAACTCCTCGTCTTCGCCCTGCTGGCCCGTGACTACCCGGAACTGATCGAGGTCGTTCAGTAGCCGCCTCGCCTGATTCTCCTGGGCATCGATCCCGGTCAGGCGCATGAGGCGGCGGCGATGGTGACCGGCATCGACCACCTTCGGCTGGATCGAGACCACGGTGCCATCGAGGTCCGTGCTCATGTCGAGTTCGTCCACGTCGAAGCCCAGGCGGTTGAGCTTCTCGATGCGGGCGCTCACACGCCAGCGCTCGTTCGCGCTGAACGTCTCGCGCATCGTGAGGGTCTCCCACAGGTCGTTGTAGCGTTCCACGAGGAAATCGCCGATCTCGATGGGATCCACGTCGTCGCTCAGCTGTTCACCCGCCTGCAGGTCGAACATTTCACCGATGATGTTCGTGCGGGCGATATCGAGGTCGTACTCCCGCTGGCCCGTCGTGAGCTGTTCCTCCAGCTGGCCCGTCTCCACATCGACGATGTAGGCCGCGAACGCCCCGGCGTCGCGCTTGAACAGGGTGTTGGACAGCGACACGTCGCCCCAGAAGAACCCCGCGAGGTGCAGGCGCACCAGGAGCACCGCGAGGGCATCGAGCAGGCGCTTCGCGGTATCGGGCTGGTTGATCTGCGCGAACACGGCGCGGTACGGCATCGAGTACTGCAGGTGGCGGGTAATGAGGATCGCGTCGAGCTCGTGCCCGTCGGCGCTCTCGCGCCCGCTCACCACCGCGAACGGCTCCACCGCCGGGATGCCGAGCTTTGCGAGCAGACGCAGCATCGTGAACTCGCCGCGCGCGAGCTTCTCGTTGATCTCCTTGAGCGCCAGCACGCGGCCGTTGACCCGCGCGAAGCGCACCACGTGCCGCGAGATACCGCGGGGGAGCGAGGCCAGTAGGCTGTCCGGCCAATCGGCGAGCGGGATGTCCCACGGCAGGTCAAGGAGAGCTTCCTCAGGGCGCGCGGTGGAAATCTCGAGAGGGGACATGGGTCCATTCTTTCGCACGCTTACTGGACAAACGCAAAGAAGGCACGCCCGGGGGCGTGCCTTCTTTGGAAAGTCTCGGCTCTAGCCGAGGAGGCGATCAGTCGCCGAGGCGGTCGCCGGTCTTCAGATCGAAGAGGTGAACGTGATCCGACTTCGGGCGGAAGTACACGGTCTCACCCTTCATCGGGGGGCGGCGACCATCCACGCGAGCGATGATCGGCTTGGCGGTTTCGTCGGAACCGGCCAGGCGACCGTACACGTAGGCGTCGGCGCCGAGCTCTTCGACCACGTCAACCTCGACCGCGAGGCCCTGGCCATCGCCCACGAGCTCGAGGTCCTCGGGGCGCACGCCCACGGTGACCGCGTTTTCGTTGGATTCGGACAGGGTGGCGCGATCCACGGGGATCACGGCGCCACCGAAGGTCACGCCCTGGTCGGTGAGCTTCTGCTCGACCAGGTTCATGGCGGGCGAGCCGATGAAGCCGGCCACGAACACGTTGTTCGGGTGATCGTACATGCGGCGCGGCGAATCGATCTGCTGCAGAACGCCACCGTTGAGCACCGCCACGCGGTCGCCCATCGTCATGGCCTCGGTCTGATCGTGGGTGACGTACACGGTCGTGACGCCCAGGCGGCGCTGGAGCGAGGCGATCTGCGTACGGGTGGAGACGCGAAGCTTCGCATCGAGGTTCGAGAGCGGCTCATCCATGAGGAACACCTGGGGCGAACGCACAATCGCGCGGCCCATGGCCACACGCTGACGCTGACCACCGGAGAGCGCCTTCGGCTTGCGGTCGAGGTACTGCTCGAGGTCGAGGATCTTCGCTGCTTCCTGCACGCGCTTGCGGATCTCATCCTTCGGGGTGCCCGCGATCTTCAGCGCAAAGCCCATGTTGTCGGCAACCGACATGTGGGGGTACAGCGCGTAGTTCTGGAACACCATCGCGATGTCGCGATCCTTCGGCGGCACGTTCGTGACGTCCCGATCACCGATGAGGATGCGGCCCGCGTCGATTTCCTCGAGACCGGCGAGCATGCGCAGCGAGGTGGACTTACCGCAGCCGGAGGGGCCGACGAGGACGAGGAACTCGCCGTCTTCGATGTCGATGCTGAGGTTGTCGACCGCGGGCTTGTCGCTGCCCGGGTAGATCCGGCTCGCGTGATCGTAAATAACCTTCGCCATGAGGCTTTCATCTCCTTCACCGGCAGGTACGTGCCGGACGATCCGTTGTGAAGTTGTCACGATGACGGTCGTTGTCATCGCCGCTCCATACTATAGCCGACTGACGCGGGACTCTATGTCCTACGACACGTTCGGCGCTGCGCGCCCGGGTGTTCGAACGAGAGTGCGAGCGGGTGGGGCGCCACAATGGGTGCCGGGCCCCGGCCCCGCCAACGATCCACGACAGGGAAGTGACACCCATGACCATGACGATGACCGACCTCGTCGGCAAAGTACTCGCGAAGCGCGAGAGCGCGCGCTCGCCGCTCAGGATCGTGCAGGCGGGCCATCCCGCGCTGCGGGCGAACTCCCGCCCCCTTGCCGACGACCTGCCGGCCTCGCAGCTCGCCGAGCTGATCGAAGCCATGGTGATCACGATGGTCGAGGCGCCGGGCGTGGGCGTGGCTGCGCCGCAGGTGGGCCTTCCCCTGCGCCTCGTCGTCATGGCCGACCACGTGGACGAGGACGAGGAGGCGGACGACGATCCCTACGAGCGCACCACCCTCCCGCTCATGGCCGTGCTGAGTCCCCGCTACGAGCGCGTGAGCGGTGAGGACACCGTGACCTACGGGTGGGAGGGCTGCCTGAGCGTCGACGGCTGGCGCTCGCTCGTGCCGCGCCCCAAGGTGATCCGCGCGCGGGGCACTCTCGTGGAGCCCGACGGCTCGCGCAGGGAGCTCGACGAGATCCTCCGCGGCTGGCCCGCCCGCATCTTCCAGCACGAGGCCGATCACCTCGACGGCGTGCTGTGTCACGATCTGAGCGTGCCCCGCTCGCTCGTGCAGGACCGCTACCAGGGCTATTACACCGAACTCACAGAGGCGGTGCACTACCTTGGTCTGGCCGGAGAGGTGAGCACCCTCGATGAGGGCGAGGTCGATGTGACGCAGGCTCCGGCCCCCGATACCCACGAGGAGAACCATGGCTAAGAAGAAGACTGACTCGAGCACCGCGCTCGAGGCGCGCAGCACGGGCGCCGACGACAGCGCCGCAGACCTGGGCGATTCGCAGCTGAGCGCGATTGACCGCGCGCTCGCGCTGCAGGCCCCCATCGCCCGCAGGTACGTGCGCTCCCTCAAGGAGAAGCACCCCCACTGGGACGAGGACGAGCTGGTGCGCCAGATTGAGAAGCGCTTCCTGCGTCTGGCCACCGCGACCGGTGTCGGGATCGGCGGCGCCGCGGCGATGCCCGCCCTCGGCACGGCCGCGGCGATGGCGCTCACGGTCGGCGAGGGCCTCGCCTTCGCCGAGGCCTGCGCGTTCCTCACCCTCGGCGTGGCTTATGCGCGCGGGATCGACATGAGCGATCCTTCGAGCCGCAAGACCATTACGCTCGCGATCCTCGGCGGCGAAAAGGGTGCCCAGATCGTCACGAAGGCGCTCGGTCAGCGCGGCGTGCAGTGGTCCGCCGTGCTCGGCGGCGCCGCCCCCGAGTTCATCACGAATGCGGTCAACACCCAGGTGAACCGCTGGATTCGCCGCACGATTGCCCGGCGCGTGGGCGGCGTGTGGGCAGGACGCCTCATTCCCTTCGGTATCGGCGCCGTGATCGGCGGCGTGGGCAACCTCGTGCTCGCGAAGTCCGTGGTCGATGCCTCGCGCGACGTGTTCGCGTACGCGCCGCTCACCGTGGAATCCTCGGCGCTTCAGGACGACGAGTCCGCGTCGGAGGAGTCTGCGTCGAAGGAGTCTGAGGGCAAGTAGCCTCACACATGAGTGGAGGGGCGGGCCATCCGCGTGGATGGCCTGCCCCTCATCGGTTCTCTCGTGCCCAGTCGGCCTAGAACTCCTGGGTGTATTCGTTCGCGTGCTCGGTGCCCTTCGCGCGGGCGTAGGAGGCGCGGATTTCCGCTTCGGCGTCGGCGCGGCCCTCCCAGTGGGCGCCCTCGACGCTCTTGCCGGGCTCGAGGTCCTTGTAGACCTCGAAGAAGTGCTGGATTTCGAGGCGGTGGAACTCGGAGATATCGGTGAGCTCCTGGCGGCGCACCTGGCGCTTATCGCCCACGGGCACGGCCACCACCTTGTCGTCGCCGCCGGATTCGTCGCGCATGCGGAACATGCCGAGCGCGCGGCAGCGGATCAGGCAGCCGGGGAAGGTGGGCTCTTCGAGGAGCACGAGAACATCCAGCGGGTCGCCATCTTCGCCGAGGGTGCCCTCAATGAAGCCGTAATCGTCGGGGTAGCGCGTTGCCGTGAAGAGCATGCGGTCCAAGCGAATGCGGCCACTGTGGTGGTCCACCTCGTACTTGTTTCGATTTCCCTTGGGGATCTCGATGGTGACGTCGAATTCCACGTGTGACTCCGTTGCCTCAGTCTGTGAATAAAAACAGCGCTACCCTCGAGAAGACCCCCGGGAGCGCGTAACCTGGTTCCACCATAGCGAACATTCGCCTCGCATGAGGCTTTTGGGTGGCGAGCGCGCTGTGCGGTACCCCGCATCGGGTGGGCCCTGCACACCGCCGTCGGCCCCGTTCCGTGCCCCGAGGAGTTGAGACATGGCGGATTCCGTCCGCACGCGCGTGCTGGCTGCGCTCGTGGCCCTCGCGCTGCCCGCCTCGTTCTACGTGTACGGCGACGTGGTGGATGCGTTCCCCGGTCCCCTCACGCTGCGAGCGGAGGCCGCGGGCCCCGTCGAAGGCGTTCCCGCCGACGGTGAGGCGTACGCGCTGCTCAGCCCGTCGGCCGACGCCTCCGCTTCGCCCGCCGTGACCCCCGTGAGCGCGGCCGATCTGAACGCCGCGCTCGCCCCCGTCGCCGCGCTGCCCGTGGTCGAGGGCCACCTCGCCTACGCGATTGTGGACGCGGACAGCGGCGAGGTCATCGCCGAATCGGACGCTAGCGAGGCCCGCACACCGGCCTCGACCATGAAGCTGCTCACCGCGCTCTCGGCCATCCGGGCGTTCGATGCCGATCAGACCTTCACGACGAGCGCCACGCTCGAGGGCTCCCACGTGAGCCTCGTCGGCGGAGGCGACATGCTGCTCGCGCGCGGGTACGGCGAGACGCGCGAGGGCGTGAGCCGCGCGTCGCTCGCCGAACTCGCCGATCTCACCGCGACGGCCGCCCAACAGGCGGGGCTGAGCGAGGTCACCCTCGGAGTGGACGACACCTACTTCGCGCACGATCCCCTCAACCCCGCGTGGGGCAGCAACGGCCCGGCCGGGGGATGGGTGGCGCCGATCATGGCGCTCGGGGTCGATGGCGGCAGGCTCGACGGCTCCGCCTATGGCCGCAAGTCCGAAGACCCGGCGATGGATGCGGGCCGCATCTTTGCCGAACTGCTCGCCCAGCGGGGCGTGAGCGTGAACGGCGAGGTCGCGCGCCAGCCGTCGGGCCCGGCCGCCCAGAACGTCGGCTCGGTCTCCTCCGCGCCGCTCTCGGACTGGATCGAGCACACGCTGCTGTACTCGGACAACACTGTAGCCGAACTCCTGGCCCGCCACGTTGCGAAGCAGAAGGGGCAGCCGAGCACGGTGCAGGGCGCGCGCGACGCCGTGAGCGCGGACCTCACCTCCCTGGCCGCCGCCGAAGGATTCGCCGTGGACGGCCTCGTGATCGCCGATAACAGCGGCCTGAGCGTCGATAACCGCGTGGCCCCCCAGTTCCTCGCCCACCTGTGCGCGTGGGCGGCAGGCGGCGCGCCGCCCGAAGTGCGGGCGGTCTTCGCGATGGTGCCCGTCGGCGCCCTCACCGGCACCCTCACCGAGCGCTTCGAGGAGGACGGCGCCGAGGCAGGGCGGGGCATCGTGCGCGGCAAGACCGGCTACCTGGGCGGGGTCGCCTCGCTCGCCGGCACCGCGGTCCTCGCCGACGGGCGCACCGTGGGCTACTCGATCCTCGTTCACGGCTTCGAGGGAAGCGAGGCGAGCGCCGCCCGCGCGGCCGTGGATCAGGCGGCGACCGCCATGGTGACCGCGGGCGCCGCGGCGGAGGCCGCCCCCGCCGAGGACGCTCAGGAGACGAGCGCGCCGGGCCTCACGCCCACGGGACCGTGATGGCCGGACCCCCGCCGCTCGTGGCGCGCGCGCGGCTCGCCGTGAAGGCGGCGCTCGCGGGAAGGCTCGCCGAGCTCGCCGACGTCACCGCGCCCGTGCAGTCCGAGGGCTCCGCCAATCACCGGCCCGTCGTCCTCGTCGGCGTGAGCGGCGGCGCCGATTCCCTCGCGCTTGCCGCGACGAGCGCGTGGGTGGCCCGCGAGTTCGGCCTCGAGTGCGAAGCGGCCATCATCGACCACCGCCTGTCTGAAGACTCCGCCCGCGTGGCCGAGCGCGCCGCCGCCACCTGCGAGCGCCTGGGCCTGACCCGCGTCCACGTGCGGCGCGTCCACGTAGAGCAGGCGGGCGGCGGGCTCGAAGACGCGGCCCGCACCGCCCGGCACCAGGCCCTCGAAGAACTCGCCGACGAGCGCTCGGCCCTCGCGATCCTGCTCGGCCACACCCTCGACGACCAGGCCGAACAGGTCCTGCTCGGCCTCGCCCGCGGCGCGGGTGCCCGCGCGCTCGCGGGCATTCGCCGACGCCGCGGCGCCCTGCTGCGCCCCTTCCTCGGCACCGGGCGCGACGAAACCACCGGGCTGTGGCGCGCCGACACCCGCGCGATTTGTGAGGCGCTCGACATCGACGTGTGGGACGACCCCATGAACGCCGACGAGACCTTCCTGCGCGTGCGTGTCCGCACCCTCGCCCTGCCCGCCCTCGCCGAGATCCTTGGCGACCACATCGCGCAGAACCTCGTGCGCACCGCCGATCTGCTCGCCGACGACGCCGACTACCTTGACGCCCAGGCCCGCGAGGACTACGAGGGCCTCGCCCGCACCGGGCGAGCGGAATCGAGCGACCTCGTGGCCCTCGACGTGTACGGCCTCGCCCTCCTGCCGCGTGCCCTGCGCACCCGGGTCATCAAGCACGCCATCCACGAAGCGCAGCGCCTCGGCGGGGCACGCGCGAGCAAGAGCCTGCTGCGCCGCCACGTGCTCCAGGTCGATGCGCTCGTGAGCGCCTACCGCGGGCAGGGCCCGATCCTGCTTCCGGGTAAGATCGAGGCCGTGCGCAGCGACGGTCTGCTGGTGTTCGCCCCCGGCGTGCCCGAACGGTCATCGCACACCGCTCCTGCGTAGCCCCACGCCCGGCAGACCGAAAGAGACCACGTGAGCATGCACGACGATGTCGAACGAATCCTTCTGAGCGAGGAGGATATTTCCCGACGACTCGCCGAGATGGGCGCCCAGATCGCCCGTGATTACGCCGACGAACCCCCCATCGTGGTCGGAGTGCTCAAGGGCGCCGTCATGGTCGTGGCCGATCTGGTCCGCGCAATCGACCTTCCGCTCGACATGGACTGGATGGCCGTGAGTTCCTACGGCAGCGGCACGAAATCCTCCGGTGTGGTCCGCATCATCAAGGACCTCGGCGCCGATATCACCGACCGCCACGTCCTCATCGTGGAAGACATCATCGACTCGGGCCTGACCCTCAGCTGGCTGCGCACCAACCTGCGCTCGCGCGGCCCGAAGAGCGTCGAGATCTGCACCCTGCTCCGCAAGCCCGATGCCGTCAAGGTCGATATCGACGTGCGCTACGTCGGCTTCGAGATCCCGAACGAGTTTGTCGTGGGCTACGGCCTCGACTACTCCGAGACCTACCGCAACCTCCCCTACGTGGGGGTTCTCAAGGCCTCCGTCTACTCCGACTAGCGCGCCGCGGCCCGTCCCGGTTACGCCGAGCGCAAACATGGGGCCTTCTCCAAGCCCTCCGTCAGTCTCACCCGATAGATTCACCTGAATCTCGCCCGACCCGCACACGCGGGGCAGGGACCACACCTCAGTATTTGGGAACGCACACCTCACATGGCAGAAAAGAAGAAGCCGCGCATCGGCTCCCTATGGATCTGGAGCCTCGCGCTCATCGCCATCATCTTCCTCGCCTTCAGCGTCTTCGGCCGCGGAAGCTTCCAGGAGATCGATACCCAGCAGGGACTCGAGCTGCTGAAGGGCGGCACGGTCGAGCAGGCGGAGATCGTTGACGGCAACCAGCAAAAGGTCAACCTGGTCCTCAGTGAAGACTTCAAGGACAAGGGCTCGAAGGTCACGTTCAACTACGTGAGCGCCCGCGGCGACGCCGTCGTTCAGGCGGTGACCGAGGCCGCGCCGAAGGACGGCTACACCGATTCGCTCGCGAGCAGCTCGTGGTGGACCACGCTCGCGTTCTCGATCATTCCGCTCCTGCTGTTCCTCGGCCTCTTCTGGTTCCTCATCATGAACGCCCAGGGCGGCGGCCGCGCCATGCAGTTCGGCAAGTCCAAGGCGAAGCTCTTCAACAAGGACATGCCGAAGGTGACGTTCGCGGACGTGGCCGGGGCCCAGGAGGCCGTCGAAGAACTCGACGAAATCAAGCAGTTCCTCATCGACCCGGCGCGCTACCAGGCCGTCGGCGCGAAGATCCCGAAGGGCGTGCTCCTGTACGGCCCGCCCGGCACCGGCAAGACCCTGCTCGCGAAGGCTGTCGCGGGCGAGGCGGGCGTGCCGTTCTACTCGATCTCCGGTTCCGACTTCGTGGAAATGTTCGTGGGCGTGGGCGCGAGCCGCGTGCGCGACCTCTTTAACACGGCGAAGGAAAACGCCCCCGCGATCATCTTCATCGACGAAATCGACGCCGTGGGACGCCACCGCGGCGCAGGCATGGGCGGCGGCCACGACGAGCGCGAGCAGACCCTCAACCAGATGCTCGTGGAGATGGATGGTTTTGAGGAGCACCAGAACGTCATCCTTATTGCCGCGACGAACCGCGTGGACATCCTGGACCCGGCGCTGCTGCGCCCGGGCCGGTTCGACCGCCAGATCGCCGTGGAAGCGCCCGACCTCAAGGGCCGCCTCAAGATCCTGCAGGTGCACGCGATGGGCAAGGCGCTCGCCCCCGACGTGGACCTGGAAAACATCGCTCGGCGTTCGATTGGGATGAGCGGCGCCGATCTTGCCAACGTGCTCAACGAAGCCGCGCTGCTTACGGCGCGTAGCGGCAACCAGATCATCGACAACCGCGCGCTCGATGAAGCGATCGATCGCGTCTCGATGGGCCCGCAGCGCTACTCGAAGATCATGAGCGAGCGCGAACGCCAGATGACCGCCTACCACGAGGGCGGCCACGCGCTCGTGGCCGCAGCCCTCAACAACTCGGCCCCGGTCACCAAGGTGACGATCCTGCCGCGCGGCCGCGCGGGCGGGTACACGATGGTGGTGCCGACGGCGGATCGCAACTACCAGAGCCGCAACGAACTGCTCGACCGCCTGGCCTACGCGATGGGCGGCTACGCGGTGGAAGAGGGCATCTTCCACGACGTGACCACGGGCCCGAGCTCCGACCTTCAGAACGCGACCTCGATTGCGCGCACGATGGTGACCAAGCTCGGCATGAGCGACGTGCTGGGCCAGGTGGCGCTCGCGGGCGACCAGGACGAAGTGTTCGTGGGCATGCAGCAGGGCCAGGGCCCGCGCTACAGCGCGGAAACGGCCCGGCTCATCGACGAGGAGATTCGTCGCCTCGTGGACAACGCGCTCGATGAGGCGTGGGCGGTCATCAAGAACAACCGCGACGTGCTCGACACCCTCGTGGCCGAACTGCTCGAGAAGGAGACGCTCAACGAGGGCGAGCTCGCGGAGATCTTCGCCCACGTGCGTAAGGCCGATCCGCGCCCGCTGTGGCAGTCCAGCTCCCAGCGTCCCGTCTTCCACGAGCCGCTCGTGGGCGGTGAGGATCCCGATTCGCTCGGGAAAAGCCCCGATGGCACGGAGATGAAGGGCGCGGGCGAACCGCTCAGCCCGCAGCCGCCCGAGCTTCCTCAGCCGGGGCCGGACGGCCCCCAGATTCCCGGGGCGGGCCAGTGAGCGAGGCGGAGAACACCGGGCAGGCGGCAGCTCCCGTGGACCACGCGCGCATTGAGCGGGCCGTGCGGGAAATCCTCGAAGCGGTCGGGGAAGACCCCGACCGCGACGGGTTGCGCGACACCCCCACCCGGGTGGCGCGCATGTATGCCGAGGTGTTCCGCGGGCTGCACGAGGAGCCCCGCGCGCACATGCGCACGCAGTTCGAGGTGGAGCATCGCGAACTCGTGCTCGTGCGCGATATCCGCTTCTATTCGATGTGCGAGCATCACCTCGTGCCGTTCTTCGGCCGGGCCCACGTGGGCTACATCCCGGGCAAGCAGGGGATGCTCGCGGGGCTGTCGAAGTTCGCGCGGCTCGTGGAGTCCTTCGCCGCCAGGCCGCAGGTGCAGGAGCGGCTCACGAGCCAGATCGCCGAGGCGATTCACGAGGAACTTCAGGCCCACGGCACGATCGTGGTGCTCCAGGCGGAACACCTGTGCATGGCGATGCGCGGCGTGAAGTCCCCGAACGCGGAGACGCTCACGAGCGCGGTACGCGGCTCGCTCGTCACGAACGCCGCAACCCGCTCCGAGGCCATGAGCCTCATCCAGAGCGGAATGCGGGCCTAGGAGGCGCCATGCGTGCACCGCTCGAGTTGTCCACCGCTCCCGCGTGGCGCTGGCCCGAGGGGCTCCCTGCCGCGCTCCGCCAGGAGCGCACGCTCCTCATGGGCGTGCTCAACGTGACCCCCGATTCGTTTTCCGACGGGGGCGCGTACCTCGAGCACGAGAGCGCCATCGCGCACGCGGAAAAGATGGTGGCCGACGGCGCCGACATCATCGACGTGGGCGGCGAATCGACCCGCCCCGGCGCCGCCCGCGTGAGCGAGGCTGAGGAGCGTCGGCGCACGATCCCCGTGGTCCGCGCCCTCACCGAACGGGGCATCTGCGTCAGCATCGACACCATGCGCGCCGAGGTGGCGCGCGAGGCGGTGCAGGCGGGCGCCCTCATCGTCAACGACGTGTCCGGTGGGCTCGCCGATCCCGAGATGCTCCCCGCGGTCGCCCACCTGCGCACGTCGCTGCACCTGCCGCCCGTGTACGTGGCGATGCACTGGCGCGCCCACTCCCACGAGGCCGTCGGCCACCAGTCCTATGCCGACGTGGGCCGCGAGGTCGCGGCCGAACTCGGCAGCAGGCTCGAGGCCGCCCAGGAGGCGGGCATCCCCGCGTCCTCGCTCGTGGCCGATCCCGGTTTTGGTTTTTCGAAGTCGGGGGAGCAGAACTGGGAACTCCTCGAAAAGATCGAGCAGATCGAGGCGCTCGGATTCCCCCTGCTCATCGGCGTGAGCCGCAAGCGATTTCTCGCCGCGCTCGGCGGGAACGTCGATGCGGCCACGGCGGCGATTTCTGGCCTTTGCCAGGCCCGCCGCGCCTGGGCGGTGCGGGTGCACGATGTTCCCGCGACCCTCGCGCAGATGCGAGTCGTGGAGCGGCTCGTGCACGGGCCGCACGCGACAGGAACTGCGGCGACGGGCACTGCAGCGACCTCGGCCGACCGGCCGTATCCCGAAGCTCCCGCACGCGGGCAACGAAAGGAGCCGTGAGAGCAGTGATGAGCGAAGCACTCGGCGCCGAGCGGCGGCTCGATGAGATCACCGTTCAGGGCGTGCGCGTCCACGGCAAGCACGGGGTCTTCCCCGAAGAAAAGCGCGACGGGCACGACTTCCTGATCGATGCCCGCCTCTGGCTCGACGCCCGCTCCGCGGGGCGCTCCGACGCCCTCACCCGCTCGGTCAGCTACGCCGACATCGCGCAGATCATCGAAGAGGTCGTGAGCGGGGAAAGCGTGGACCTCATCGAATCCCTCGCCGAGCGGATCTGCTCCCGCATCTTCGCCGAGCACCCGCTCGTGCGCCGCGCCCGCGTGAGCATCCACAAGCCGACGGCGCCGCTGACCCAGACCTTCGCCTCCGTCGGCTTCACAACCGACCGGGACGCGCCACCCCAGCGCGCGGTCATCGCGCTCGGCTCCAGCGTGGGGGAGCGCGAGGAGCACCTGCGAGCGGCCCTCGCGCTCATCGACTCGATCCCGCAGACGCGGGTGATCGCCGCGAGCGACGTGATCGAGACGGACGCGGTGAGCCTCGACGAAGGCGCCGATGATCCGCCCTACCTCAACGCCGCGCTCCTGGTCGAGACCCGGCTCAGCCCGTGGCAACTGCTCGAAGAGACCGCCCGCATCGAACTGATGCGCGGCCGCACCCGCGAGGTCCGGTGGGGCCCCCGCACCCTCGACCTCGACCTCGTGACCTGGGGGCCGATCACGCTCGATGACCCCGCGCTCACGCTGCCGCACCCGCGCGCGCACGAACGCCCGTTCGTGCTGGCCCCCATGACGAGCCTCGCCCGCCTCGTCGGCGAGGCCCTTGAGCTGCCGGGCCACGGCGATGCGGCATCCGTGCTGGCCAAGCTTCGGGCAGAGAACCCCGAGACAGGCGAACGGCGCGTGCCGGTGCCCGGCTTCTCCTCGGTCACGGGCGTCGGGGAGCGCGCATGAAACCCACCCCGACCCTCCTACTGCTCGCCATCGCCGCCACCGCGGGGCTCGGCGGGCACACGCTCAGCGTGCTGTACGCGAGCCGCGGCGAGATCGTACCCGTGCCCTCGTATGCGAGCGGCGCCATCCTGCTGCTGCTTGCCGGGGGAGTGCTCTACTTCGGCCTGCGCGTCAAGCGCTACCTCGACGAATCTCGCGAGCGCGAGGCCCAGGCAACCGCCGCGCCGCGCACCCACCACCTCGACCTCACCCAGGCGTACCGGATCGTCATGTTCGCGCGCGCCGGGGCCTACACGGGCGCCATCGCGGGCGGATTCTTCCTCGGCCAGGGCATCTACCTCCTGGTGCGCGGGGGCGGCACCGTGTTCGGGGCCCTCGTGCCGACGCTCACGTGCGTGCTGAGCGCCGTCGCCCTGACCGTCGTCGGCGTGCTCGTCCAGCACTGGGGGAAGGTGCCCCCGGGCGGCGAGGCCGAAGGCGTGAGCGAATCCGCCTGAGCCCAGAGCCCTGAGCGCTGAGCCCTGAGTCTTGAGCGGCGTGCGCCGTGCGTCCGCGGGCGCGGCGATGTGCGCGCGCCGGGGCCCGATGATTAGCATGGAGGCATGAGTTCTTCCGTGATCCCCGTGCCTTCATCGTCGCCAGTGCCCGAGGGATCGCCCGGCCCTGTGGGCGCCGCGCCGTCGGAGCCCGGCACCGAAACCCCCACCTACGAGAGCATCGCCCAGAGCCTTCGGCCCGTCTCGCCGCGCCTCATTCGCGCTCGCTATATCGGCAACCTCGCGTGGTGGATCCCGTTTATCGTCGTCGGCATCGTCTGGAACGTGCTCGTGGCCTGGCTGGGCTGGCCGCCGATGCTGCATCTGCTGTCGCTCCTGTTCTACGTGATCGTGGCCCAATCCGTGCTGCTCATGCCGCGGCGCACGCGCGCGCTCGGCTACCTCACGCGCGAGGACGACGTGCTGTTTCGTTCAGGCCTCATGTTTCGCTCGATGACGGTGGTGCCCTACGGCCGCGTCCAGGACATCGAAATCACCGAAGGGCCCATCGAGCGCAAGTTCGGCCTCTCGACCCTCGCCATGAAGTCCGCGGGCGGCGTACTCGGCAACGTCACCATCCCCGGCCTCGAGCGCGCAGAATCGGAGCGCATTCGTGACCTCGTGACCCGCGAAGCCAATCAGAAGATGGCCGCCCTGTGAGCCAGCAGCCCCCGGCACCAAACTCCGAGGTCGCCGCCGCGGCGAACCCGAACGATCCGCCCGAGTCGGCCTTCCAGCGCTTTCACCCGCTCACACCGCTCGTGGCCGGATGGCAGGTGGTCATCCTCGCCGTGGCGATCCTGGGCTTCCAGGGCTTCGCGAACATGGCTCTTGAACACTTCACGTGGACGCGGCTGCTGGCCACGCTCGGGATGGCGGCGGCCCTCATCGTCATCGCCGTCGGCTTCTCCTTCATTGGCTGGCGGGCCACGAAGTTCGCGGTGACCGACGACGGCGTGTTCGTGCGCCGCAAGCTCATCGGCGTGAGCAGGCGCATCGCGCCGCGCGAACGCATCGACGCCGTCTCCATCGAGCGGCCCTTCGTGGCGCGCCTCGTGGGCCTCTCGAAAGTGCGGGTGGAACTGGCCGGTAGCGGCGATTCCCACGTGGACCTCGCCTTCCTCTCGCGCGCCCGCGCCGAAGAGATCCAAGCGCAGGTGCTCGAACTTGCCCGGCAGCGCGGACCGGCAGCCGCGAGCGGCGCGGACACCGGTGCCGGAGCGGGCCCCGCAGCTGCGGAGGAGCACCCCGCTCCCGCCCACGCACCCGGCGCCGCACCCGAGCTGACGCACGAGCACGCCCCGCACCAGCAGGGCACGAGCCTCGAATCGCGCGTCACGAGCGTACTGCTGGATGGCGACGGTGAGGGCGAGCTTCTCGCGAAGATCCCCACGACCCGGCTGCTGCACTCGATGGTGCGCGACCTCGGCCTCGTCATCGGCGTCGTCGTCACCATGATCGCCGCCCTCGCGTGGCTCCTCTGGCAGGTCATTAACGGCTTCACCTTCAGCTTCGCGGCCCTGATCTGGATCATCCCGCTCCTGCTCGCCGCCCCGCGCCTCATCCTCAACCGCCTCGAAGTGGGATGGGGCTTCGTCTCGCGCGCCACGAGCACGGGCATGCGGGCGCGCCGCGGCCTCATCAACTCCCGCAGCGACAACCTCTCCGCGCTCAAAATCCAGGCCGCCATCGTGCGCCGCCCCGTGCTGTGGCGCGGACCGGGCTGGAGCGAGGCCCGCGTGAGCACGGCGGGCATGGACGAGATGGATGATTCCAAGGCCGACCGCGTTCTGCCCGTCGGCACCGCGAGCGAGCTGCGCGCGACCCTCGATCACCTGCTCGCGCCCGTCGGCCGGATCACCCCGCACCCGAGCCTGCACGCGCCCGCGCGGATCAACCCCGCGGTACCGTACTCGGAAATGGCCGATACCGACCTGATCGAGGCGTTCGCCACGCTCGCCCCCTCCGAACTTCCCGGCACGCATCCGCGGCACTGGCGCTCCTTCATCGCCCGGCGCCGCACCCGCTACACGCTCACCGAGCACGCGCTCGTGCACCGCTACGGCCTGCTGTCCGCGTGGGTGCAGGTGATCCCGCGCGACCGCATCCAGTCCGTCGCGATCGGCTCCGGCCCGCTCGAGCGCCGCTGGGGCCAGGCCTCCGTGACCGTCGCGTACGCGGGTGGCAGCGTGTCGCTGAATCACCTTCCGGCGGCCGACGCCCTCGCCCTGTGGAGGACCCTCGGCGTGGATGCGGGCACGCACCGCCGCTACAGCGACCGCGCCCGGTGGGCAATGCCGAAACTCCAGGGCGTCACCGGCGAAGCAGCGCCCTCGTGAGAGCGCCCGAGCCCGTGCGCATGGGCGTGGGCATCGTCAGTGCGGGCCGCGTCGGCGCCGTGCTCGGCAACGTGCTGCGGGCCGCGGGCCACCAGATCACGGGGGTCGTCGCGGTCTCCGAGGCGTCCCGCGAGAGGGCCGAGATGCTCTTGCCGGGCGTTCCCATCCTCGATACCGCGACCGTGGTCCAGCGCAGCGAACTCGTGATCCTTGCCGTGCCGGACGATCACCTGGGTCCGCTCGCCGCGGGCATCGCCGCCGCGGGCGTCGCCCCCGGCAATCAGATTTTCGCGCACACCTCCGGGCGCTACGGCATCGAGGTGCTCGAGCCGCTCGCGAGAGCGGGCGCGATCACCCTCGCGATGCACCCGGCGATGACCTTCACGGGTACTTCGCTCGATCTCGGGCGGCTCATCGGCTGCCCCTGGGCCGTGACCGCGCAGCCGATGTTCCTGCCGATTGCGAAGGCGCTTGTCGTGGAGCTCGAAGGGGAGAGCGTCGATGTCGCGGAGGCGGATCGGAGCGCCTACCACCTCGCGCTCGCGCACGGCTCGAACCACCTCGTCGTCCTCGTCAACCAGGTGCTCGACATCCTCAGTCAGATCGGCGTGAGCGACCCGGCGCGCCTGGCCGGACCGCTGCTCACCGCCGCGCTCGAAGAGGCGCTGCGTACGGGGCCGCGCGCGCTCACGGGCCCCGTCAAGCGCGGGGATGCGGGAACCGTCGGCGCCCACCTCGATGCCCTCGCCGACCTGCGCGCCCCCACCACCGAGGCCGCCTACCGCGCCCTGGCCGCGGGCGCACTCGAGCTGGCGGGCCTCGCCGAAGCCGAGCGTGAGGCCATCGCCGCGCTGCTGGGAGCGGCCCCGAGCACCCGTGCCCCCGAATCCGACCTTTCCCCCGCATCCGAGGACGGCGACGCATGAGCAGACTGATCACGGCCCTGGAGGATCTTCACCGCGAGCGTCGGGCCGCGCACGGACGCGTCGCGCTCGTGCCGACCATGGGCGCCCTGCACGACGGCCATCTCGCGCTCGTCGCGCGCGCCCGCGAGCTCGCCGATCACGTCATCGTCTCGAACTTCGTCAACCCCCTCCAGTTCGGCCCCGGCGAAGACTACGAGCGCTACCCGCGCACGCCCGAGGCCGATCTCGCGCTGCTCGACGGGCGCGCCGAGGCGATGTTCGCGCCGAGCGTGCAGGAGATGTATCCGCACACACCTCCGTTTCAGATCGACGTGGGGCCGCTCGGCGAGGTGTTCGAGGGGGCGATCCGCCCGGGGCATTTTTCGGGCGTGGCCACAGTGGTGCTGCATCTGCTGACCCTCACCCGGCCCGACGTGGCGATCTTCGGCGAGAAGGATGCGCAGCAACTCGCGATCATTCGCCGCCTCGTGCGCGATTTTCACGTGCCGACCGAGATCGTGGCCGTGCCGATCGTGCGGGAGCCGAGCGGTCTGGCCCGCAGTTCCCGCAACGTCTACCTCGACGCGCACGGGCGCGAGGTCGCGCTCGGGCTCTACGCCACGGTGCGCGCCGCCTCGGCCGCCCGAACGGCGCCCGAGCTGCGCGCGGCCCTCGAGAGGTTCCCGGGCAGCGAGGAGTTCACGTGGGATTACCGCGAGGCGGTCGATCCCGCAACCCTCACCCCGATCCGGGACGATTTCGCCGGGGAGGCGCTCGTGCTGCTGGCCGCCCGCGTCCAGGGCGTGCGCCTCATCGATAACGTCCGGGTGCGCGTGGCCTAGCATCGAGCGCCTGGGCGATGCGTGCCACACCTCATTCGCCCGCCACCAAGGGGAACAATGCGGAGGGGACCTGACACAATGGACGCCATGAACGAGGTTCCCATGACTGATGGCGCCGCCCGAACCGAGGCCGGCGCGCTCGAGGTAGATTCCACCAACGATCAGCGCGCGGTGCGCAAGGCGAAGCGCGCGCGCCTGATCGAACGCGGCGAAGACGCCTACCCGGTCTCGGTCCCCGTCACGCACACGGTGAGCGGCCTGCGCGAGACGTACGGCCACCTCGAAGCGGGGGAGGAACTCGAGGACCGAGTGGCCGTGGCCGGACGCGTGGTGTTCCAGCGCAACACCGGCAAGCTGTGCTTCGCCACGATCCAGGAAGGAAGCGGCGCCCGCATCCAGGTGATGCTGAGCCTCGCCAAGGTGGGCGAGGAACGCTTCGCCGCCTACAAGGCCGACGTGGATCTTGGCGATCACGTGTTCTTTAGCGGAAACATCGGGACCTCGCGCCGCGGGGAACTTTCCGTCTTCGCCGACGAATGGCGCATGGCCGCCAAGGCGATCCGCCCCCTGCCCGTGCTCTTCGCCGACCTTTCGGAAGAAACGCGCGTGCGCCGCCGCTACGTGGATCTCATCGTGCGCGAAAAGGCCCGCGAGAACGCGCTCCTACGCGCCACGGTCATGCGGAGCCTGCGCGAATCCTTCCACGAGCGCGGCTATATCGAGGTGGAGACCCCGATGCTGCAGGCGATCCCGTCGGGCGCCGCCGCCCGCCCGTTCGTGACCCACATGAACGCGTACGACATGGACCTGTTCTTGCGGATCGCCCCCGAACTTTTCCTCAAGCGGGCCGCGGTGGGCGGCATGGAGAAGGTCTTCGAGATCAACCGGAACTTCCGCAATGAAGGCGCGGATTCGACGCATTCGCCCGAGTTCTCGATGCTCGAAGCGTACGAAGCCTACGGGGACTATCACTCGATTGCCGATCTCACCCAGGCCCTCGTGCAAGAGGCGTGCCAGCGGGCGTTCGGTTCGCACGTGGCCACCCTGGCCGACGGCACCGAGTACGACTTCGGGGGCGAGTGGGCGCGGATCGGCGTGTATGAATCGGTGAGCGAAAAGCTGGGCCGCGAGGTGAGCCCCGAGACGAGCGTGGAAGATCTGCGGGCCATTGCGCGCTCGCTGGGACTCGACCTCGATCACCCCAAGTTCGGCCACGGCAAGCTCGTGGAAGAACTCTTCGAACACCTCGTGGGCGATGATCTGTACGCCCCGACCTTCGTGTGCGACTTCCCCGTGGAAACCTCTCCGCTCGTGCGCCAGCACCGCGAGAAGCCGGGCGTGGTGGAGAAGTGGGACCTCTACGTGCGCGGATTCGAGCTGGGAACCGGCTATTCCGAATTGGTGGATCCGGTGATCCAGCGGATGAGATTCGAGCAGCAGGCGGAGCTCGCCGCCCAGGGCGACGACGAGGCGATGCGGCTCGACGAAGACTTCCTCGAGGCCATGGAGTACGCCCTGCCGCCCACCGGCGGCATGGGCATGGGCATGGACCGGCTGCTCATGGCGCTCACCGGGCTCGGCGTGCGCGAGACCATCCTCTTCCCGCTCGTGAAGTAAAGGAGAGCCTTCGTGGGTGATATCGACGTTCTTTTCGAGCTGGGGGCGCTGCTTCCCTCGATCGGGCTGGGCCTGCTGTTTTGGCTCATCATGCGCGGGATCTTTCGCGCCGATCGGCTCCAACGCGAGGCGGAAAGGGAAGCGATGCGCGAATACATCGCGCTGCATCCTGACGAGTTCGAGGAGTCAGAGGCGAAAGAGCCGCGGCCGTAACCCCGAGGCCCCGCCCCTTCACGGGAAAAGACTCAGCAAATATTAAGCATTTCTCCGCGTTTTCGTGTTGAAACTTGTGCGGAGCGGGTTTACAGTGGGGATATCCTTATGCGCCGGTGCCGCTGTGCTCCTCGCGTGAGGGCCAGGTATTCGCTTTGATCAAAGGACCCCGCTATGGCACGGAAGACCTACATTGAGCTCGTCGACGATATTGACGGCTCGTCGGCTGACTCCACCGTTGTGTTCGCGCTCGAAGGCGTCGAGTACGAAATTGACCTCTCCGCGGCACACGTGGAAGAACTACACGCCGACCTCACCAAGTGGATCGTGGCAGCGCGCCGCGTAGGCGGCCGTGCGCGCCGCTCCTCGAGCGTTCCCAGCTCCGCGAAGGAAACCGCGAAGATCCGTCAGTGGGCTCGCGAGAACGGCTATGAGGTCTCGGATCGCGGCCGCATCTCCCTCGTGGTTCGCGACAAGTACAACGCCGCGCACGCGTGAGGTGACCGGCTGATCCAGCACGGCACTCGCGTTCAGCGGTGACACAAAGGGCGGGCCCGCGGGCCCGCCCTTTACTGTTGCCTCTCGTGCCGTGCAGCGGCGTGCCTACGCGGCGCCGCCCTCGAGGCGCCAGGTGGCCTCGTGGTGCTCTCCGGGCGCGATCCAGGCCAGGTCCACCCCGCTGCGGAACGCGTCCGGCGGGCAGGTCATGGGTTCGACGGCCAGGCCGCGGCGGTGGTACTCGGGATTCTCGTGGTCGCCCGTGTGCACCTGCACCCACGGCAGGGCCGCGGCATCGAAATCGAGCGCCACCCATGTCCCGCCCGGCGCCTCGAGGCGCACGGTGCCTGTCGAGAGGTCCGTGTAGGCGTGGTCGAGGCGGCGCGCACCGAGCGGGGCCCCATCGAGGGCGAGCTCGGGGTGCTCGGTGAGCGGGCGGGTGCCGACGGGCAGGAGCCGGTCATCCACTTCGAGGACGGAGGCGGCGTCCACGTGGACGCGCCACTCGTCGAGGGGCTCGGGCCCGGCCACGAGATAGGGGTGGGGGCACACGCCGTAGGGCGCCGCGTGCGCGCCCACGTTGGTGGCGCGCACCGTGGTCACGAGGCCCGCCTCCTCGAGCGCGTAGCGCACCTCGATCTCGAGGGGGAAGGGGTAGCCGGGCGTGGGAACGAGGCGGTGGGTGAGCGTGGCCGCATCCGCGCTCACCTCGCTCACGGTGAAGTCCTGGAAGCTCACGAGGCCGTGCAGGGCAGTGCGGCGGGCGTGCTCATTCAGGGGCAGCTCGAATCTCTCGCCGTGGGCCGTGTAGACGCCATCGCCGAGGCGGTTCGGCCACGGGGCGATGATGGCGCCGCGGTAGCCGATCATGGGCTCATCCAGGGGCCCGGGCACGATGAGGTCACGGCCTTCGAGCACGAGCCGGTTGAGCGTGGCGCCCACGCTCGTGATCTCGGCCGTGAGAGACCCGCGCGTGAGCGTGAGGATCTGGCCCCGATAGGGAGAGGTGAGGGTGCCGGGCATGGTGGCCTTTCGATGGGGATTCAGCGCGGCGCCGGGATGCGGGCACGCGCCGCGCGCGAGCGGTTGCGGGTTTTAGGCGTGGTCGAGGCCCAGCAGCTCCGCGCTCGCGGCGAGGGCGCTGTGGGCGGCATCGGCGTCGGAGCCGAGCGGCGCCGCGAAGTTCGGGACGAGCTCACCGAGGCGCGGGCTCCACGCCTCAATCTTCGAGGCGAAGACGGTGCTGATCATGCGCAGCATGATTTCCACCGCGGTCGAGGCGCCGGGAGACGCGCCGAGCATCCCGCCGATCGAGCCGTCGGCGGACGTGATGAGCTGGGTGCCGAACTGGAGCACGCCGATCTTCTTCGGGTCCGGGGCAATCACCTGGACGCGCTGGCCAGCGGAGATGAGCTCCCAGTCCTCATCGCGCGCGCTCGGCATGTATTCGCGCAGCGCCGCCACGCGCTGCGCCCGCGTCTTCGCGACCTCGCTCACGAGGTAGGTCATGAGGTCGCGATTGGGGGGAGCGACGGCGAGCATCGGGGCCAGGTTGCCCGGCTTGACGCTCGCGAACAGATCCAGGTGCGATCCGGACTTGAGGAACTTCGGGCTCCACCCCGCATACGGGCCAAACATGAGGGCCCGCTGCCCTTCGATCACCCGGGTATCGAGGTGGGGCACGCTCATGGGCGGCGCGCCCACCGCGGCCTTGCCGTACACCTTGGCGTGGTGGCGGTCGATGATCTCGGGGTTGGTGCAGCGAAGCCAGTGGCCCGAAATGGGGAAGCCGCCAAAGCCGCGCACCTCCTCGATCCCGGACTTTTGCAGCAGCGGCAGCGCCGCCCCACCGGCGCCGACGAACACGAACGGTGCGCGGTGCACGCTCGTGGTGCCGCCGGAAGTGGACATGACGCCCCAGTCGCTTCCCATGCGCCGCAGGTCCACGACCTCGTGGCCCGTGAGCAGCTCGCAGTGGGCTTCGGCGGCCACGTCGAAAAGGATGCGCGCGAGCGTTCCGAAGTCCACGTCGGTCCCGTCGGGTGAGCGCGTGGCCGCGAGCGACTCCGTGACCGGCCGCCCCTCGGTGATGAGCGGCGCCCACTCGCTCACTTCCGCGTGGCTCGTCGTGAACTCCATCCGGTCAAACAGCGGGTGGGGCTTCAGGGCATCGAAGCGGCGCCGCAGAAAGTCCACGTTGTCGGTACCCTGCACGAAGCTCATGTGCGGCACGGAGCGGATGAAGCGTTCGGGGTGATCGATCCGGCCGTCGCGCACGAGCGAGGCCCAGAATTGCCGCGAGAGCTGGAAATGCTCGTTGATCTGCACGGCCTTCGCCGGATTCACGGCGCCGTCCACGTCCTGCGGCGTGTAGTTCAGCTCGCACAGGGCGCTGTGCCCCGTCCCCGCGTTGTTCCACCCCTCCGAGGATTCCAGGCCGGGCGCGTCGAGCTTCTCGAGCACCACGATGCGCCACTCGGGTTCGAGTTCGGTGAGTAGGGCGGCGAGCGTCGCAGAGGCGATCCCGCCCCCGATGAGGATCGCGTCGGCCCGTTCGGTGCGGAGCTTCCCGGTGGAGGCTGCCATGATCAACTCCCAGATTCGTGTCGGCCGTGAGGCGCGCCGGGGCCGGCGGTGGCCCGCGCGCGTGCCCAATCCTAGCCGGGCCTTTCACGCCAGTGGCGAACAGCCTGGAAACTGCGCCGCGTGGCCGCGTAGGCTCAGGCATGTTGCCGCGCCCGCTAGGCGGCGCTGCGGCATCCGCCGACTATCCAAAGGGAGACTCATGTTCGAGAGGTTTACCGATCGCGCCCGGCGAGTCATCGTGCTCGCTCAGGATGAAGCGCGGCTTCTCAACCACAACTACATCGGCACCGAGCACATCCTGCTGGGCCTCATCCACGAAGGCGAAGGCGTGGGCGCGAAGGCGCTCGAAGCCCTCGGCATCACCCTGGAGGCCGTGCGGGAACAGGTGCGCGAAATCATCACCGAGGGCAGCCAGGCCCCGACGGGACACATTCCCTTCACGCCGCGCGCGAAGAAGGTGCTCGAGCTGAGCCTGCGCGAAGCCCTCCAGCTGGGCCACGGCTACATCGGCACCGAGCACATTCTGCTGGGCCTGCTGCGCGAGGGTGACGGCGTGGCCGTCAAGGTGCTCACGCGCCTCGGCGCGCAGCCCGCCGCCGTGCGCCAGGAAGTCATCGAGCGCCTGTCCGGCTACCAGGGCAAGGAAACCGTGGCCGCCGGTGGCGGCCCCGCCGAAGGGCAGCCCGCGGGCTCGCTCGTGCTCGACCAGTTTGGCCGCAACCTCACGCAAGCGGCGCGCGACCAGCAGCTCGACCCGGTGATCGGGCGCGAGCTCGAGGCGGAGCGGGTCATGCAGATCCTCAGCCGACGCACGAAGAACAACCCCGTCCTCATCGGCGAGCCCGGTGTGGGCAAGAGCGCCGTGGTCGAGGGCCTCGCGCAGTCCATCGTGGCGGGGGATGTTCCCGAGACGCTCAAGGACAAGCAGCTCTACACGCTCGATCTGGGGTCGCTCGTGGCGGGCTCCCGCTACCGCGGCGATTTCGAGGAGCGCCTGAAGAAGGTGCTTAAGGAGATCAAGACCCGCGGCGACATCGTGCTGTTTATCGACGAGATCCACACCCTCGTGGGTGCGGGCGCCGCCGAAGGCGCGATCGATGCCGCCAACATCCTCAAGCCCATGCTGGCCCGCGGTGAGCTGCAGACCATTGGCGCGACCACGCTCGATGAGTACCGCAAGCACATCGAGAAGGACGCCGCGCTCGAGCGCCGCTTCCAGCCGATCCAGGTGGAGGAGCCTTCGGTCGCGGACACGATCGACATCCTCAAGGGCCTGCGTGATCGCTACGAGAGCTTCCACAAGATCACGATCACGGACGATGCCCTCGAGGCGGCCGCGAACCTCGCGGCCCGCTACATCAACGATCGTTTCCTGCCCGATAAGGCGATTGACCTCATTGACGAAGCGGGCGCGCGCCTGCGCATCCGCCGCCTCTCGGCACCGCCGGAGCTCAAGGAGTTCGACCACCGCATCGAGGAGACCCGCAAGGCGAAGGAATCGGCGATTGACGCCCAGGACTTCGAGAAGGCGGCCGCCCTGCGCGACACCGAGCAGAAGCTCGTGCAGGAGCGCAAGGAGAAGGAGCACGCGTGGCGCACCGGCGAATCCGATGCGATCAGCGTGGTCAATGACGATGTCATTGCCGAAGTGCTCGCCGCGGCCACCGGCATCCCGATCCTCAAGCTCAACGAGGCCGAATCGACGCGCCTGCTGAACATGGAGCAGGAGCTGCACAAGCGCGTGATCGGCCAGGACGAGGCGATCAAGGCGCTCTCGCAGTCGATCCGCCGCACCCGGGCGGGCCTCAAGGACCCGAAGCGTCCCGGCGGCTCGTTCATCTTCGCCGGCCCCACCGGCGTGGGCAAGACCGAACTGGCGAAGGCTCTGGCCGAGTTCCTGTTCGGCGACGAGGACGCCCTCATCACCCTCGACATGTCGGAGTTCGGCGAAAAGCACACGGCCTCGCGCCTGTTCGGTTCGCCCCCCGGCTACGTGGGATACGACGAGGGTGGCCAGCTCACCGAAAAGGTGCGCCGCAAGCCGTTCAGCGTGGTCCTCTTCGACGAGATCGAGAAGGCCCACGTGGACATCTTCAACTCGCTCCTGCAGATCCTCGAGGACGGACGCCTCACCGATTCGCAGGGCCGCATGGTGGACTTCAAGAACACCGTCATCATCATGACCACGAACCTCGGCACGCGCGACATCGCCAAGGGTGTCTCCATCGGCTTCCAGGCCGGCGGCGACCTCTCGACGAGCTACGAGCGGATGAAGGCGAAGGTGAACGACGAGCTCAAGCAGCACTTCCGCCCCGAGTTCCTCAACCGCGTGGACGACATCGTGGTGTTCCCCCAGCTGTCCATCGAGGAAATCACCCGGATCGTGGACCTCATGGTGGGCCGGCTCGGCGAGCGCCTCGCGGAGCGGGACATGTCGGTCGAGCTCACGCCCGCCGCGAAGACCCTGCTCGCGCAGAAGGGCTACGACCCCGTGCTGGGCGCGCGGCCGCTGCGGCGCACCATCCAGCGGGACATCGAGGACGCACTGTCCGAGAGGATCCTCTTCGGTCAGGTGAAGGCTGGCGATGTCATCCTCATCGACGCCGAAGGCGAGGGCCCGCTCGGGGAGTTCACCTTCTCCAAGAAGGGAGAGGACGGCGAGGCCGTCGTCATCCCCGAGGAGATCTCGGTGGAGGACATCGCGGGAATCTAGACCCGCCGCACGGATGCGGGAGTAAGGGGCCGACGGGAGCAGGAGCCGTCGGCCCCTTTTCCGTGCTCTAGCGCTGCCGTGCCCTGGTCGCTGTGCCCTGAGTGCCGGATCCCGTGCCGGCCCGTGCCCCGGTGGCCTGCGGGAAGCTCCCGGCCCTGCCCCAGGCACCGGCGGTAGCGTCCCTGTCCATGAGGGCTATCGAACAGTGGATCTACCAGATTGCCGATCAGTGGTGGGTGCACCCGGTCGTTGGCCTGCTCTCCTTCATCGACGGATTCTTCCCGACCGTCCCGAGCGAGTCGGTGCTCGTGAGCCTCGGCTCGCTGTGGAGCACGACCGGCCGCCCATCGTTCGTGCTGCTCGTGCTCGCGGGGTGGGTCGGGGCGTGCGCGGGCGATCACATGGCGTACTGGATCGGCGCGAAGATTGGGTGGTCGCGTTTCCGGTTCTTCCGCGAGGGCAGGGGCCGGCGCGCGATTGACGCCGCCGAACGTGGCCTGTCCACCCACGCCCTCGTGTTCTTCATGACGGCCCGCTTCATTCCGCTCGGCCGCACCACCGTGAACCTCGCGGCCGGGGCGATTGGCTACCCGCTGCGCAGCTTCACCGTGCGGATCATCCCCGCGACCTTCCTGTGGGCCCTGTATTCGACCGGGATCGGGGCGCTTGCGGGCCAGTGGTTCGCCTCCCACCCGCTCATCGGGATCGTGGTCGCGCTCGTCGTGGCGCTCATCGTCTCGCTCGGATTGGAGAGGGTCGTGCGCGCCGTGCAGGCGTACTATGTGGCACGCATGGACCGCGCCCTGAACCAGCGAGAGAAGACCCCCTCATGAGCACCCTCACCATCCGCGCCGCGAAGCCGAAGGACGTGCGGGCCATTGACGCCCTCGTCGAGCCGCTCGTGGCCCGGCGCATCCTGCTCGGCAAAGATCGCGTGGTGCTGTATGAGGGCATTCAGGAGTTCCTCGTGGCCGAACGGAACGGCGAGGTGGTGGGCTGCGGCGCCCTGCATGTCATGTGGGAAGACCTCGCGGAAGTGCGCACCCTGGCCGTCTCGCGCGGGGAGGTGGGGCGCGGGGTGGGGCACGCGCTGCTCGAGGCGCTGCTCGATCGAGCGCGGGAGCTCGAGCTCGAGCGCGTGTTCTGCCTGACGTTCGAGACGGAGTTCTTCACCCGCCACGGCTTCGTCGAGATGGGGGAGACGGGCGTGGATGCCGAGGTGTATATGGAGCTGCTGCGCTCGCCCGATGATGGCGTGGCGGAGTTCCTGGACCTTGCCCGCGTCAAGCCGAACACGCTCGGCAACACGCGGATGATCCACTACCTCGATGGGGCCGGACCGAGCGCGTAGATCTGCTCGGCGCTCTCGTGGACGAGGCCGTCGTGGAGGAGCCCCGCGAGCACGCTCGTGTAGCGCGCGGAATCGACGCCGCTCGCGTGGGCAAGCGCCGTGCTGGGCGCCGGTGACTGTTCGCGCAATCGCTTCATGATGCGGCCGCGCACCTGACGGTCCGTGCCCTCGAACCCCTGGCGCCGGGGCCGCTCATGCGGCGCGGCGGCGGGGGAGCCCGCAGCGAGCCAGGCACATTGGGAGGCGAGCGGGCAGGCCTCGCAGCGGGGGCGGCGGCTCGTACACACGAGCGCCCCGAGCTCCATGCAGCCCTCATTCCACAGCACGGAATCGTGAGCATCCTCGGGAAGCAGCTGGGCGGCGCGGGCGCGTTCGGGGGCCGACAGGTGGGCGGGCACCGCCTCGTGGCCTCCCACGGCGCGGGCGATAACGCGCCGCACGTTCGTATCGAGCACGAGGGCCCGGCGATGAAACGCGAAGGATGCGACGGCGGCGGCCGTGTATTCGCCGATGCCCGGCAGGGCCCGCAGCTCCGCCTCGGTGCCCGGCACCTCACCGTCGAAGTCGCGCACGATGGCCTCGGCGCATTCGTGCAGCCGCAGCGCGCGGCGGGGATAGCCGAGCGAGCCCCACGCGCGCAGCACCTCCGCGCTCGTGGCCTCGGCGAGGGCGGCGGGCGTGGGCCAGCGCTCCATCCACGCGCGCCAGGGGCCCTCGACCCGGGCCACCGGCGTCTGCTGCGCCATGATTTCGCTCAGCAGGACGCCCCAGGCGCTCGTGGAGGGCTCGCGCCACGGCAGCGGGCGGCGATGCTGGGCGAACCAGTCAGCGAGCGGGGCGAACAGGGGTGAAGGGGTCACGAGGAACGAGCGTACGTGCGCGGCGGGCGATACGCGAACGGGAGCGCAGATACGTAACGGGGCGGGCACCGTGAGTGGTGCCCGCCCCGTGAGTACAGACGCGAGCGTCTGTGGAAGCGATCAGGCCTGGTTGTTGGCCTTGAGGAGGTCGCGGATTTCGGTGAGCAGAGCCACGTCGTCCGAGACGGGGGCCTCTTCGTCAATGACGCCGCGGCGCTTGCGGTCCATGTCGCGGGCCCTGTTCACGGGCAGCACGAACACGAAGTACACGACGGCGGCGGTGATGAGGAAGGAGATCACGGCGGAGATGATCGCGCCGAAGTCCACGAGGGTCGCGGCGTTGTCGCCGATGATGCGGTAGGCGAAGCCGTCCACGTTGCCGCCACCGAACACGGCGACGACGGGGTTGATGAGGTGATCAACGAAAGCGGAGATGAGGGCGGTGAATGCGCCACCGATCACGACGCCGACCGCGAGGTCGAGCACGTTGCCCTGCATGATGAACTTCTTGAAGCCGTCCATGGAAGCTTCCTTTCTTCTGAGGAGATGTGACCGCACGCCCCTACCGCTCGCGGTGGGAGCTGCACGTCCGTGTGCCAACTTAGCCGATGATCGCGACGCGGGGTATGCCGTGGGGTGTGCAATGCGCAATAGTCGCTACCTCGTCGGCTGAGACCTCAACCACGATGCTCGGCGCGGTGGCGGGGGCGAATGCTGAGGTGGGAGCGTCTTTCTCGGTGGCGCCCGGGGCCTCGTGAACGACGGCCTGGACGGTGCGTGATGAACCCGTCACATCATCCGCGCAGTGGATGGCGAGCGTGTCACCTCGGTTCATGAGGGCGCCGAGCGCGGGATCCTCGAGGGCGATGCTCGTGAGGGCCCTCCCGGGTGCGGGAGCGCCGTCCGGCTCGGCGAAGGCGTCGGTCGTGAGGGGTAAGCCTTCGGGTATGGCGTGGGCGAGGGGGTCGGTGGGCAGCGCCGCCGGATCACTCAGCGCCCCGGCCGGGAGCGCCGCGCCGCTGATCCGCACCACCCGCACGTCGGCCCCCGTGAGGCTCTGCCCGGCCTCGAGCGGGCGGGTGCTCACGAGGACATCCGTACCGGGCGTGAGCACCGGGGTGAGGATGCCGAGGGCGGAAAGGATGAAGGTGGCCGCGGCGATCACGGCGAGGCTCCGTCGGCGTCGCCGCAGCGCCCGCCGCAGGTCGTGAACATACAGGGGAAGCCGGGGCCCGGGTGGCGCGCCGCCGGGCGCCCCGCTCTGGTGCATGGGGGATAGCGGGGGAGGTGACGGGAGCCCTGGTCTCATCCCCCGAGGCTAGGGGCGCGGCGCCGCGCTTACCGGTGCGCGAGGCGGGGTCGTGGACGAACTAGTCTGTGGACGACTTTGCGCCGCCGGACGCGGACGACGAAGACGCCGACGACGAGGAGCCCGACGTGGACGACGCGGCGGAGGCCGCCGACGAGGCCGCCGGAGCCGCCTGGGTGTTCCCGCTCGTGGAGTAGAAGCCCGAGCCCTTGAACTGCACGCCCCCCACGGCGTTGAACACCTTCTTCAGCGCCTCCTCGTGGCAGGCGGGGCATACCGTGAGGGAGTCCTCGCTGAAGCTCTGGTACTGCTCGAACGTGTGCTGGCACGACTTGCAGGCATAGACGTAGGTGGGCATGGGAGTCCTTGCGACGTGGCGGGATGCGGCGGCGTTGATTCTAGTGCAGGCGCCGGGAGAGGGCTGCGCTGGTCTCAGTCTGTCTCGCGGGCAGCGGCGGCGATCCACTCGAGCCCGGCTTCCGTGAGTACGGCGTCGATCGGGACATCGTGCGTCTCGCGGGGCAGGGCACCGGCCTCGAGCACCTCGGTCTCGTGAACAACCGCCACGAGCGGTGTTTCGGGGTGGCGGTGCACGAGCGCCCGGTCGTAGTAGCCCTTGCCGTGTCCGAGCCGCGTGCCCGAGCGATCCACGGCGACGGCGGGGGCCAGGATGAGGTCGGCGGAGGTGAGCGCGCCGGTGCCGTGATCGCGGCCCGTGGGCTCGGCGCCGAACTTGGCACCCGGGGAGGGCTCAAGGGCCTCGATGCCGTCCCATTGCCGCCACGTGAGCTCTGCCCCGGCATAGGCGGGAAGCAGGATCGTGTGTCCCTGCTTCGCCGCACGTCTCAGATGCGCGAGGGCGCTCGCCTCGGCCGGGGTGGGGCTGAAACCGGCAATCGTGAGCGGGCGGGTGCCTCCGGCGCTCAGCTCATCGATGAGCGGCTCGAGGTGCGCGGTGATGGCCGTCGCGCTCGCGGCCGCGGCGGCACCCCGGTAGGTGGCGCGGCGTGTCGAGAGGATCGCGCGGCGAAGCTCCCGCTTGCGGGAGGTCGTCTCTGAGTGCTCGGTCATGGCCTCATCTTGGCACGCGCGGATGTGCCCCGCCGCTAGAGTGCAGGCATGCCCCAGCGCCTTCCCTCCGTGAGTATCCGGCCGTTTCGCCGCTGGGATCGCGCCGCCTATGTTGAGCTTCGCCAGAGGAACGCCGCGTGGCTCGATCACTGGGAGGCGCGCGATCCGGAGCTGGATCCGCCGGTGAGTCGCCCCGAGTGGACCGCGTACTACCACGGGCTTTTCCGGGCGCTGCGCGATCAGCACCGGCTGGGGCACGCCCGCAGCTTTGCCATCCTGGCCGACGGCGCCCTCGTCGGCCACCTCACCTTTGCCCCGATCCTGTGGGGTGCCACCCTGCAGTCGAGCGCAGGCTACTGGGTGAGCGAGAGACATGCGGGGCGCCAGATCGCGCCGAGGGCCCTCGCGCTCGGTATCGAGGAGATGATTCACGGCGAGGGCCTGCACCGCATTGAAGTGCTCGTGCAGAGCGCCAATGTGGCCTCCCTCGCGGTCGTGGCAAAAGTGGGTTTGCGGCCGGAGGGAATACGCCGCGGCGCCATCTTCGTGGATGGTGCCTGGCGCGATCACGAAGTCTTTGCCATCACCGCCGAGGACGTGGGGGAGCCGGGCGAGTTCTCGGCGGGAGTGCAGCGCCGCTCCCGGTAAGGGGGTTCGGGCAGGTAGTCGCGGGTGATCTGCGCAAAGTTGCCGACACGCCCCGGTCATTGCCGGAAATAATCGCCTCGGGTTTCTACCCTGGGGAGCGTGGAGAGTTTCAACGTCGGCGCTGTGGTCTTTGCCCTGCTGGTGGGCATGTGGCTGCTGTATGCAATGCCGAATATCGCCGAACGGCGGCGCGTTCTCGCCGAATCGGAACGCATCAGCGCGTTGCGCCACTCCACGACCGCCCGTGATCTCACGCAAGCGGCCCGCGATCTTTCCCGTCCACGCGAGGTAGCCCCCATGCGTCACACTTCCCAGATTCACCGCCCGCTTGACCCCACGGCCCGCCCGCGATTCGAGCTGTCGGCGGCCGACGCCGACCTCGGCGCCTCCGTGATCGCACCGACCGCGCGCAGCCCCCGCGTCCTCACGGCGATTCTTGCCGTGCTCGCGCTCGCCACGGCGGTCCTGCTCGTCACCACGGGCTTCTCTGTGACTCCCGTGTGGGCGCCGCTGGTCTCGTGCGCCGCCCTCTTTGGCTACGTCGCCTACCTGCGCGCCACGCGCGAGCGCCGAGCGCTGGCCGCGCGCCTCGCCCGCGAGGCCGCCGCGCCCCGCCACGTGAGCGATGCGGTGGCCGCGGAACGCGCCGCCGCTGACCTGGCGGCCACCGATGCCGCGCCGAGCGCGGAGCCCAGCGCTGCCGGGGAGGACCGCCGCGAGGCGGAGGTGGAGAACCCCGCCCAGCGCCACGAAGCCTTCCTTCGCGAGGTCATGGAGCGCCGCCGCGCGGGCGAAGGCATCGCCCAGGCACGCCAGGAACATTCCGGCCCGGCCACCTTCCGCTACGCCGCGCTGTCCACGCCCACCCGGCTGGAAGATCCCGAACTCGAAGAGCGCGAGAACCTGGGGGAACTCGCCGCACCCTCGCGTGCCGAGGTGAAGGCCCAGGTCATCGGTGGTGGCCTCACGCTCGACGAAGTTCTCGAACGCCGCCGCGCCTAGCGGCGAGCGATTCGGAAGACCCCCAGCCATGGCGCGCCCGGGCAGCATCGCGGAGGCGATACAGCGCTGCGAGGACGCCCTCGACGCGGCCGGCCTGAGTGGCCGTCCCGTCGCGGTCCTCGACCTTGACGCGTTCGACGCCAACGCTCGCGACCTCGCCCGGCGTGCCCGGCGCGTCAGCGTCAGAGTGGCCTCGAAGTCCCTGCGCGTCATGGCCCTCATTCGGCGCGCGAGCGCACAGCTTCGGGGTGGCGTGCTCGCCTACAGTCTCGCCGAGGCGCTCGACCAGTCCGCGCACGGCATTCGCGACATCGTCGTCGCCTACCCGTGCGTGAACGCAAGCGAGATTGCCCGCCTCGCGGCCGATCCCGAGGCCCGCGACCACGTGAGCCTCATGGTCGATTCCCTCGCCCACGCGCGGCTGCTTGCCCACGCGGCCCGCCCCTCCATGGGAGTGGGCAAAAGCCTGCGGGTCGTGATTGACCTCGACGTGTCCTACGCGCCCACCTCCGGCATCCACCTCGGCGCGCGCCGCTCGCCGCTGCGCACGCCCGCCCAGGCCCGAACACTCGCCCGCGAAATTTCCCAGATACCCGAGCTGCGGCTCGTGGGCCTCATGGGATACGAGGGGCAGATTGCCGGAGTAGCCAGCGGCGGCTTCGGCCCCGCCCGCCTCGCCACGCGGGCAATGCAGGCCGTGAGCGGGCGCGAACTCAACCGCCGCCGCGCCGCGTGCGTCGCCGCCATCGCCGAGGTCTGCCCCCTCGAGTTCGTCAACGGCGGCGGCACCGGCAGCATCGAATCCACGATCCGCGACGCGAGCGTCACCGAGGTCGCGGCAGGATCGGGACTCGTCGGCCCCACGCTCTTTGACTCCTACGCCCGGTTCCGGCCCGAACCAGCACTGTTCCTGGGCTTCCCCGTGGTGCGCAGGCCCGCGCCCAGCATCGCCACCGTCGCCGGGGGCGGCTGGATCGCGAGCGGCCCCGTCGGTGCTGACCGCAGCCCGCTGCCCGTGCACCCGCCCGGGCTCCACCTCCTCCCGCTCGAAGGCGCGGGTGAAGTGCAGACACCGGTGGCTGGCCCCGCCGCCGCGCACCTGCGGCTCGGCGACACGGTATGGATGCGGCACGCCAAGGCGGGCGAGCCCGCCGAACACGTCAACGAGTACGTGCTGATCTCCGGCGGAGAGGTTGTCGACGTGGTGCCCACGTACCGCGGAGACGGCAGGGTGTATATCTAGAACACGGGATCGCGCACGTGCGCGGCCGCAGCGATGTAGATGACGAGAGGACGCAGCCGATGGCGCGTACACGAGGCCGCGAGGCCGTGGGACCGAGCGCGAACTGGTCCGGCACGGTCGATTTCGACCCGTCGGCCTACGTGCGCGTGCGCACCGAGGGCGAAATCATCCACCACCTTGCCCGCGCCACCGCGCACGGCATGAACGTCCGGGCGATTGGCGCCGGGCACTCGTTCACGCCCCTCGCCCAGGCCTCGGGCATCCAGATGTCGCTCGATGGGCATCGCGGCCTCGTGCACGTGGACCCCGTGAGCGGCGATGTTACGGTGCGCGGCGGCACCCGGCTGTGGGAGCTCGGCCCGATGCTGGCCGCGCACGGACGCGCGCTCGCGGTCATGGGCGATATCGACCGGCAGTCCATCGCGGGGGCGATCTCGACGGGCACCCACGGCACCGGGGCGGCGTATCCCGGCTTTTCCGGCCTGGTCACGGGGCTGCGGATCGCACTCGCGAGCGGCGACGTGGTGTGGGCGGATGCCGATCACAACCCGCGCCTGTTCGAGGCGGCGCGCCTCGGCCTCGGCGCGTTCGGGATCATCACGCAGGTGCGAATCCAGACCGTGCCGCTGTATCGGATGCACCGCCGGGAATACACGGCGGAGATGTCGAGGGCCGTCGAGGGCCTCGACGACCTCATGCGCGCGCACGATCACGCGGAGCTGTTCTGGGTGCCCGGCGCGAAACGCTGCGTGGTGCGGACCCTCAACCACCTGCCGCTTGAGACGGCCCCCATGGGCCCCGGCCGGTTGCGCAGCGCGCTCGGAAAAGAAGTACTCGGCAACGGCGGCTTCGCGCTCGCGAACCGGGTCGCGCGGGCCGTCCCGCGCTCGCAGCAGGTGCTGGGCCGGGCGATCACCGCGCTCATGCCGAGCCCCGTCGCCGTCGGTGATCCGCACCGAATCTTTGCCGAATCGCGCCGAGTCCGCTTCCGCGAGACGGAAATGTCGATCCCCGCGCACCGGTGGGGCGAGGCGTTCGAGGCGCTCAGCGCTGCCCTTTCCCGCCTCGGCTCGCACATTGTCTTCCCCCTCGAGGTGCGCAGGGTGCGGCGCGATGACGTGTGGCTGTCCGGCGCGTACGAGCGCGACGCCCTCTACATCGCCGCGCACATCCCGGTGGCAGAAAAGTCCGACGTGTTCCTCGATACCGTGCACGACGTGCTCGCGGGACTGGACGGGCGCCCCCACTGGGGCAAGCTCCACCACTTCGGCGTGCGGGAGATCGCCGAGCGCTATCCCCGCTTCGAGGACGTGCGCGAGGTCCGCGACGACGTGGACCCCGGGCGTCTGTTCACGAACGACACCATCGAGCGGGTTCTGGGACCATGACGGCAACCTCTCTGCGCTCACGCCTGATCGCCGCCGCAAGCGCGGTCCTGCTGCTCGGCGGGTGCTCGGCCGCGCCGTCCCCGGATACCGCTCCGACCGAGCCGCGCAGCACGCTCACGGTGTTCGCGGCCGCATCCCTGACCGCCACGTTCGATGAGCTGGAGGCGGAGTTCGAGAAGCAGCATCCCGAGATTGATCTCCGCATGAACTATGCGGGCTCCCAGGACCTCGTGGCGCAGATGGCGGGCGGGGCCCCCGCCGACGTGTTCGCGAGCGCCAGCACCACCTGGATGGACACCGCGACGACGGACAGCCTGATCGACGGCGAGGCCGTGCCGTTTGCGCGCAACACCCTGCAGATCGCGGTGGCTCCCGGGAACCCGAAGGGCATCACCGGCCTTGGCAGCCTCGAAGCCGACGGCGCCCTCGTGAGCGTGCGCTGCGCCTCCGCCGTCCCGTGCGGGGCGCTCACGGATCGGATGCTCGCCGATTCGGGCGCCACGATCACCTTCACGACCGAGCAGAACTCGGTGACCGACACTCTCTCGCTCGTGCGCATGGGCGAAGCGGATGCGGCCATCGTGTACCGCACGGACGTGACCGGGAGCGACGGCGAGGTGGACGGCGTGGACATCGAGGGCGCAGAGGCGTGGGAGACGACCTACCCGATCGCGGTCACGTCCCACGCGAAGCAGGCGGGCACCGAGGCCCAGGCGCAGGCATTCGTGGACTTCGTGCTGGGGCCGACGGGCCAGGCGGCGCTTGGGACCGCGGGATTCTTGCCGGGATCCGAATGAGCTCAGCGCGCACAATGCCGGTGAGGCAGCGGAGGTGGGCGGGCTCGTCGCTGCCCCTTGCGGTGTTGCTGCTCGGGCTGATCGCGGGCGCCATCATCGTCTTTCCCCTGCTCGCGCTCGCCTCGCACACGTCGTGGGGCCAGCTATGGGAGATCGCGACCGAGCCCTCGAACCTCAGCGCGCTTCGCCTCTCGGTCCTGACGGCGAGCCTCGCGTGCCTCGTCGCGACCGTGACGGGCACCGCGCTCGCGCTGGCCCTCGCCCGCAGCCACGGCACGGTCGCGGCGCTCGTGCGCGCCGTGGTGCTGGTCCCGCTCGTGCTGCCACCCGTGGTCTCGGGCCTCGCCCTCCTGTTCGCCTACGGGCGTGCAGGCCCCCTCGCGCCTCTCCTTCGGGCCCTTGACCTGCAGATCGTCTTCAGCACGCCCGCCGTCATTCTCGCCCAGGTGTTCGTGTCCCTCCCGTTCGTGGTCGTAACGCTCGAGGGGGCGGTGCGCCAGAGGGGCCTCGGGCCGGAGCGGGCCGCGGCCTCGCTCGGGGCGGGCCGCTCGCGGGTGCTCTGCACCGTGACACTGCCGAGGTTCGCGCCGCTGATCGGCCTCGCGGCGACGCTCGCGTTTGCCCGCTCGCTCGGCGAGTTCGGCGCGACGCTCATGGTGGCCGGATCGCTCGAAGGCACTACTCGGACCGTGCCGCTTCAGATCTACCTCGTGCGCGAAACCGACATGGCCGCGGCGGTGAGCCTCGCGATGGTCCTCGTCGTCTTCTCCCTGCTCGTCGTGATCCTCGCCTACGCGCGCGGCCCGCTCGGGAAGAGCGCCACGTGAGCGCGCTCGAAGCGAGCATCCGGGTGCCGGGGCGCGGCGTCGACGTGCGCGTGAGCCTGGCCGACGGCGAGCACCTGGCGCTCGTCGGCATGAACGGCGCCGGAAAATCCACCGTGCTCGAGGCCATCGCGGGCCACCTGATACCTCGCCGCGGCGACGCGGTGCGGGTCGCCATCGATGGCCGAGACCTGACGGGCACGCGCCCCGAGGCCAGGCACGTGGCCTACCTCGCGCAGCGCCCCCACCTCTTCGCGCACATGAGCGTGGCCGCCAACGTCATGTACGGCCCGCTCAGCCGAGGAGCCTCGCGCGCAGATGCCCGCCGCACCGCGAGCGCGCTCCTGGAGCGGGTGGGGCTGTCCGGCCTCGAGGAACGCAGGCCCGCCACCCTGTCCGGCGGGCAAGCCCAAAAGGTCGCGGTGGCCCGCGCCCTCGCCGTCACCCCGCGCGTGCTGCTCCTGGACGAACCGCTCGCCGCGCTCGACGTTCAGGCGGGCAACGAGGTCCGCTCCCTCATCGCCGATCTGGCCCTGGAGATCACCCTCGTGCTCGTCACGCACGACGTGGCCGACGTGTGGGCGTGGGCGGATCGCCTCGCGCACCTCGAGCACGGGCAGATCCTCACCGAGGGCAGCATTGCGGAGGTGTGCGAACGCCCGGCCCCGGGCTTTCTCACCGACTTCGTGGGCCTCGCCTGGGTCCCCGGCACCCGCCTGAGGGGCCAGGACTTCATTTCCGACGGAGGCATCGCCCTCCCGGTCCGAGACGGGGAGCGGGCAACGGGCCGCGTCCGGGCCCTCGTGGACCCGTCGGCCCTCACGCTCAGCACCCCCGGCGAGCACGTGCCCGGCGCCGTGGGTCGGGTGGGCCGCGGCCCCGTGGTGTGGGTGGCCGATGTTCCAGTGGCGCTCAGCGCGCCCGCGCTCGCTGGCAGGGGACTCGGGCGCTCCGGGGGCGTGCCCGGCAGCGGAGTCGAGGTGACGTGCCCGGGGGGCGTGGTCCTCGATCCGGCTCAGCCTGAGCCAAGCCGGATCTGAAATACTGGCGCGAGCGGCCACGCGCTGGAGCCCCGCCATGGCCGGGGACGGATCCGACGCCGCGGCGGGCGCCCGGCGGGCCACCGGATTCGTCGAAAGGCTCGTTAGTGAACGCACGCATCACGCACCTGTCCACCATCGCCCGCGAGGCAGCCTCCGTTGCCGCGGAGTACCTGCGCGGCCTCGACCGCAGCCACATGGAGCGCGAGTACAAGCTCAGCGCCCAGGACATCGTGACGGTGCACGATAAGAAAGCCGAACTGCTCATCCGCGAGGTGATCGCCGCGCGCATTCCCGGCGCCCGAATCGTCGGCGAAGAGGGCGGGGTGAGCGAGCCCGAGTCCCCGGGTGATGACGCACAGGGGGTGGCCGACGATGCCTGCGTCACGTTCTACGTTGACCCCATCGACGGCACCTCGAACTTTGCCGCGGGAATGCCCCTGTTCGCCGTCTCCATCGGCGTCGCCATCGACGAGGTGCTCGTGGCGGGCGTGATCAACGCGCCGATCCTCGAGCAGGAGTTCTGGTCGGATCACACGGGCGCGTACCTCGGTGAGCGGCGGCTCGGGCCGCACCGCACCTCCGCCCAGAAGGATGCCCTCGTGCTGTCGAGCTTTCCGGGGTGGAAGGACCTTGCCGAGCGCCCCGAGTTCGCGCTTGAGGCCACGAAGCAGCTGAAGACCTCGACCGCCGCCGTGCGCGCGCTCGGCACGGCCGCGCTCGAGCTCGCGTATGTGGCCGCGGGCTGGGCCGATGCCGCGATGCTGTCTCGCATCGCCTCGTGGGACGTGGCTGCCGGGTATCACCTGGTGCGCCAGGCTGGGGGGAGCCTCAGGACCTGGAGCGGCGTGGCCGGCGAAACCCCCGAGGACTCGCCGATCCCCGAACAGTTGCGGCCCGCCTACGTGGCGTGCAAGGGTGTGGAGCGTTTGGACGTTCTCGACACACTTCAGCAGCACATTCATGAACGTCGAGGGAAAGAAGGAACCCAGAAATGACCGACAACCAGTGGAGCAACCCGAACTCCTCCCCGAACCCGGGCGATGCGGCGCCGAACGATCCGTACGCAGCCCCGGCATCCGGCGCAGCCGACGGCGGCCAGCCGCATCCCGGTCCCCAGCAGGGCGGCGCGTATGTTCCGCCCGCGCCCGGCACGCCGGGAGGTCCGCAGGTGGCGCCCGCGGGCGCGATGCAGCCCGCCGATGAGCGCACGTGGGCAGTCATCGCCCACCTGTCGCTCCTGGTCGCGACCCTCATTTCCGCCGGGTTCCTGGGCTGGCTCGCGCCGCTCGTCATCTTCCTGGTGTTCAAGGATCGCTCCCCGTTCATCCGTCAGGCCTCCGCGGGCGCGTTCAACTTCTCCATCATCTTGACGGTGGCGAGCATCGTTGCCTGGACCATGTTTGCGCTCGGCTCTGTCCTGTTCTGGCTGGTCGTGCCGATCCTCTTCGTCATCCTGGCCATCATCATGTGGCTCGTGATCTTCGTGGCGACGATCGTCGTGCCGATCCTCGCCGCGATGGCGGCCAACCGCGGGCAGGCCTACCGCTACCCGCTCACCCCCACCATCCTGCGCTAACACCGCGCACAGCTTGAGGAGGCAGGGCTCGCGCCCTGCCTCCTTCTATCTGCCCGGGAACTGGCGGTTCGGGTGGGCGTCGGCCCCTACCCGAAGGCCGCCTCGGTATCGTCGTCCACCCAGTCGAAGGTGCGCTGGACGGCCTTCTTCCACAGCCGCATCGAGCGCTGTCGCTCCTCGTCGCCGATCTGCGGCTCGAAGCGTCGGCCTTCGCGCCAGTTGTCCACCACGTCGTCGGTGGAGTCCCAGTACCCCACGGCGAGACCGGCGGCATAGGCGGCGCCGAGCGCGGTGGTCTCGATGACCTCGGGGCGGATGACGCTCACGCCCAGGAGGTCCGCCTGGAACTGCATGAGGGTGTCGTTCACGGTCATGCCGCCGTCCACGCGAAGCTCGGTGAGGTCGGCTTCGGCGTCGTCGTTCATGGCCTCGATGAGTTCGGCGCTCTGGAAGGCCGTGGATTCGAGGGCGGCGCGGGCGATGTGCTGCTTCGTGATGTAGCGGGTGAGGCCCACGATGGCGCCGCGCGCATCATCGCGCCAGTAGGGCGCGAACAGGCCGGAGAACGCGGGGACCACGAAGCACCCGCCCGCATCCTCGACCTCGAGGGCAAGCTTTTCGATGTCCGGTGCGCTCGAGATGAGCCCGAGGTTGTCGCGTAGCCACTGCACGAGAGAGCCGGTGACGGCGACGGAGCCTTCGAGCCCGTACACGGGGGCGTCCTCGCCCAGTTTGTAGAGCACGGTGGTGAGCAGGCCGTTGTCGGACATGACCGGCTCGGGCCCCGTGTTCATGAGGACGAAGTTGCCGGTGCCGTAGGTGTTCTTCGCCATGCCTGGGCTCAGGCAGGCCTGGCCGAACGTGGCGGCCTGCTGATCGCCGAGGATGCCGGCGATGGGAACGCCGGTGAGCAGGCCGCGCTTGCGCCCATGCCCGTACACCTCGGAACTCGAGGCGATGGTGGGCAGCATCGAGAGCGGGATGCCCATCGCCTCGGCGATGGAGGCGTCCCATTCCAAGGTGCGCAGGTTCATGAGGAGGGTGCGGGAGGCGTTCGTGACGTCGGTGACGTGGACACCGCCCTTGACGCCGCCGGTCATGTTCCACACGAGCCACGAATCGGTCGTGCCGAAAAGCAGATCGCCCGCCTCGGCCTTCTCGCGGGCACCGTCCACGTTGTCGAGGATCCACGCGATCTTCGGCCCGGAGAAATACGTCGCGAGCGGAAGGCCCGTGATGTCGCGGAAGCGGTCCACGCCGCCGTCGTTTGCGAGGGCGCGGACGATGGGCGTGGTGCGGGTGTCCTGCCACACAATCGCGTTGTGGACGGGGACGCCCGTGGTCTTGTCCCACACCACGGTGGTTTCGCGCTGGTTCGTGATGCCGACCGCGGCCAGTTGCGCATTGTTGACCTCGGCCCGGCCCTCGGCGATGGCGACGACCTCGCGGACGTTGCGCCAAATCTCCATGGGGTCGTGCTCCACCCAGCCCGAGCGGGGGAAGATCTGTTCGTGTTCCATCTGGGCGCTCGCGATGATGTCGCCGGAGCGGTCGACGATGATGGCGCGCGAGCTCGTGGTGCCCTGGTCAATCGAGAGGACGTACGACTGGTCCATGCTGTGCTCCTTCGCTTACGCGGCCTCGGCCGCGAGCCGTTTCTGGATGGCGGCGGTGTAGTTGGCGATCTCTGTCGCCTCGCGCTCCTTGTCCCAGCCCAGCTCGGCAGCAAGGAGTGCGGCGACCTCGGGCGCGGCGCCCACGCCCCGGTCCTTCACCTCGTAGTCGAGGCGGGTGCGGCGCATGAGCGCGTCGGCCAGGTGAACCACGCCCTCGGCGCGGGCGGCGTACACGATCTCTGAGCGCAGGTAGCGGGGAGCCTTCGCGAGGGGCGCGGCGAGGGAGGGATCGGCGTCCATGAGGTCGAAGAGGTCATCGAGCAGCGTGCCGTAGCGAAACAGCAGGCGATCCAGGCGGGCCTCGTCGATGCCGTGCGCCGCCGCGCGGCCCGGTGCGCGCAGCGTCATCTCGGCGTAGCCCGCGCCGCCGATCACGGGAATCTCGGTGGTGCGTGAGGCGGGAGCGTCGGCCTGCTCGCGCAGCGCAAAGTCCACGACGTCTTCGGCCATGACCCGATAGGTCGTGTACTTGCCGCCCGCGATTGCGCTCAGGCGCGGCGCGACCTCCATGACGGTGTGTTCGCGCGAGACCTTCGCCGACCCGCCCTCGGAGCCCTTGACGGGTTGCAGGAGCGGGCGAAGGCCCGCGAACGTGCCGATCACATCGTCACGGCTGAGGGGTCGGGCAAGGATTCGGTTGGCCTGTTCGAGCACGTAGTCGATGTCCTCGGAACTGGCCTCGGGGCGCTCGATGTCCCCCTTATACGCCGTGTCCGTGGTGCCGATGAGCCAGTAGTCGTCCCACGGGATGATGAACAGGACGGAGGAGGCGGTGGTGGTGATGATCCCGGTCTCCGGCGCCGCCTGAATGGCCGAACGCGGCACGGTGATGTGAATGCCCTTGGAGGCCAGCACGGTGAGGCCCGCGGCAGATCCCGCCGCATCCTGCTGCCTGCCGGTCCACACGCCCGCGCCGAGGATCGTGCGGCGCGCATAGACGGGGAACTCCTCACCCGTGAGCGTGTCGCGCACGCGAGCCCCGATGATCGCCTCGCCGTCCTTCAGATACTCGATCACTTCCGTGTAGGTGGCGATGGCAGCGCCGAGGTTCGCCGCTGAACGCGCCAACATCATGACGAAGCGGGCATCGTCCATCTGCGCATCGAAGTACTCGATGGCCCCGGCGTTCTTTGATGCATCGAGCCCGGGCACGCGCGCGTTGAGGGCGGTGGAAAAGAGGTGCCGGTGCCGGGGAACCGCTCGGTGGAGGGTCTGCATCGCGTCGTACAGGACGATGCCGGAGCCGATGTAGCCGCGCTCGAGCAGGTTCTTCATGGGGAACATGAAGCTGAGGGGGCGCACGAGGTGCGGCGCGGTCGTGGTGAGCAGCAGGTCCCGCTCGCGCAGCGCCTCCGCGACGAGCGAGAAGTCCAGCATCTGCAGGTAGCGCAGGCCGCCGTGCATGAGCTTTGAGGAGCGCGAACTCGTGCCGTGGGCCAGGTCGTTTTTCTCCACGAGACCCACCGAGAGGCCGCGGGTGGCCGCATCGAAAGCGGCCCCCGCCCCGTTGATCCCCCCGCCGATCACGAGGATGTCGAGCGGATCCTCGGGCGTGGTGCGGGCGAGCGTTGCCAGATGCCGGGTGCGGGCGGAGGGGCTGAGTGCGGAGCGCGACATTGCCGTGATACTCCCTGCTTGAGCGGTGGTTGAACGGTGATTGAACAGTGCGTTCGGGGCCGTACACCACAGTAGCCGCCTTCCTTGCGCCCTAGACTGAAGCGCATGGCTCGACACTCCCGCACCCCCCGTTCCACCGCAGCTCGGCGCGGATCCTCCGCGGGCACGACAACGGCACAGGGCAAAAAAGCGGCACAGAGCGCGCGCGGCGGGGCCAGGGGGGCCGACGCGACGGCGCGAACGGCGGCGCCGCAGGCCGGGGAGCGGCGGCAGCGGGGGAGCCTCATCGTCGGCTTTGTGCCCGGGGTCGAGCCCGATACGTTCGCGCGGCGCTGGCGCACCGATCCGGGGCGCGATCACCTCACGCTCGTGCCCGTGGCGGCACACGAGCAGGAGCGCGCGCTCGCGAGCGGGGAGGTCCACATGATTCTCGCGCGCCTGCCCTGGGCACCCGACGCCGCCATGGGCGAAGAACAGTGCCAAGTGGTGCGCCTGTGGGAGGAAAAGACGGTCGCGGTCCTTGCGCGCGACAGCATCTATGCCGAAGAAACCGCCCTCACGCTCGCGGACCTCGAGGGCGAGCACGAGTTCGCGCCCGCGGGCGCCCGCGAGGCCGACGACGCCAAGGAGCGGATCGAGATCGTCGCGAGCGGCGTCGGCTACACCCTCATGCCCATGTCGCTCGCGCGCCTGCACCATCGCAAGGACACCGCCCACGTGATCGTCAGCGACCTGCCCCGCACGTGGGTGGCCATCGTCTGGCCGAAGGAGGCGGTAGCGGACGGTGCGCCGTCGGAAGAGACCTGCCAGGAGTTCGTGGGGGTGCTGCGCGGGCGCACGGCTCGCTCCTCGCGTTCACGGTGAGCGGCGTAGATTGGGACCAGACACATGTCGATCATGAGAGAGATAAGGATCTTCCCGCATGCGCGTTCTTCTCACCAGCTCCCGTAACACCTTCGCCCTGGATATGGTGCGCAAACTGGCCGCGGCCGGGCACACGGTCGTCGCGTCCGACACCTACGGCGGTGCGATTGGCAGCCACTCGAAGTATGTTGCCGCGCACGTGGTGACGGCCTCGCCCACGTTTGACACCGATCAGTTCATCGCGGATGTTTCCGAGGCCGTGACCACGTACAACCTGGACACGATCATCCCGACGTTCGAAGAGGCGTTCTACCTCGCGGCGCGCCGCAGCGACCTCCCGGACGGCGTGCAGGTGTTTACGGGGAGCTTCGCCGATCTGGCGCGTTTGCACGACAAGGACAGCTTCCAGCGGATCGCGAAGGAGGCCGGTGCTCCGGTCCCTCCCACGATCCTCGCGACCGACGACGCCTCGCTGCGCGCGGCCGCAGACTCGTTCGATCACTACTTCGCCCGCGCGGCATTTTCTCGCGGGGGCGTGGACCTGCTCACGAACACCGGCCCGCTCGCCTCGCACACCACCATCGACAAGGTGCACCCCACCGCCGAGCAGCCGTGGCTGGTCCAGCCGTTCGTGGACGGCCCGATGGTGTGCTCCTACTCGACCGTCATCAACTCCCGCGTGACGGCCCACAGCACCTACCGCGCGCCCGAGCAGTGGGAGGCCAGCACCGGCATCGAGTTCCTCGCCGTCGATTCCACCCAGTCCCTCGCCCACGCCCAGAAGATCGCGGCGCAGCTCGATAACTTCACGGGGCAGCTCTCGTTCGATTACGTGGATCACGACGGCGAGCTGACCATGATCGAGTGCAACCCCCGCACCACGAACGGGGTGATCCTCATGGACACCCAGCAGCTCTCCGACGGCATCACGAAGCCCGGCTCCGGCCCGAGCGTCGTGCCCCCGGGTCAGGAAGTGGCGCTCGATGCCGCCGTGGTCCTCGAAGCCTTCCACGAGCGGTTGTCCCACCTGCCCGTGAGCGTGCATGACCTCGTGAGCGCGAAGAACCTCGGGGCCGGCTGGCACGATCCGCGGGCGATGCTGTGGGCTCCCGCCTCGATCGTGCACGGTCTTGAGCTGTCGGCCGGGCACCACGAACGGGCGCTCGCGGCGCTCGGGGAAGACATTGTGTGGGACGGCCAGCCGATTCCCGGGATGAGCGAGGCCGATGCGGCCGCGCTGAAGGGGATCCGCGCCGAGCAATGAGCGTTCAGGGTCGTCTTGCCGCGCGAGTGCCGGGCGTGCGCTACCTTCGCAGGCCCGGCACTCACGACGCCCCGGCGTTCGACCTCGCCTATGTGCGCACCGGGCCGCGCGCTCACACGCCCGTCCTCGTCATCCCCGGCGGGCCCGGCCTCGCCTCGGTGCTGCCGTCCTGGCCGCTGCGGGCCCGGGCGAAGCGCTGGGGGCTGGACCTCATCATGGTGGAGCACCGCGGCGTGGGCCTTTCCCGGCGGTCAGTGGACGGGCGCGCCCTGCCTCCGGCCGCGATGAGGATCGAGGACGTGATCGAGGATCTCGCTGCCACGCTGGAGGCGGAAGGCGTGGAGTCCGCGGTCGTCTACGGCGCCTCCTACGGCAGCTACCTCGCGGCCGGATTCGGCGCGCTGCACCCCGAGCGGGTGGCGGCGATGGTGCTGGATTCCCCGATCCTGACCGCGAACGACTACCTCGTGGAGCGCCGCTACCTGCGCTCGCTCCTGTGGGAAGGCGCGACAGAGCCGTCGGCCCTCCCTCCGGGGGTGCCCGCCGCGCTCTCCGCGCACGTGCGGGCCCTCGTGGCTGCAGGGGTGGACGATACCGAAGTGCTCGAGTGCGCCCGCGCGGCCGTCGAGCTGGGCGGCCCCGCCTTCGCCACCCGGCTGCTCGCCGCACGCAGGCGGGGGCGCGGGCGGCCCCTGTGGTGGGCGCTGCACACCTATGCTCGCCGCGACCGCTTGCCCGGGCCCCTGCTCAGCCACATCTACGAGTTCGACGTGGTGGGCACGATTGCCTTTCGCGAGATGCACTACGCGCCGCCGCTCGACGGCGAGGAGTTCGACTCCGCGCACACCTATCGCGCGCTCGCGCCCCGCTATCCGCGCTTCGCGTGCGAGCCGTTCGACCTCGTGCGCGAGCTGCCTCGGTTCGACTGGCCCACGCGGATCCTCACGGGCGCCAACGATCTGAGGACGCCCACCGAGATCGCGGATCGCGCGGCCTCCCTCATTCCCGGCGCCGAACTGTGCCGCCTGCCCGGCGGGCACAGCGCGCTGGAATCGAATATGACGGCGGCGCTCACCCACATGAACGCGCTCGCCCGCGGGCTAGGCCCCGGGCGCTAGGGTGGACGCGGACCAGTGGCAACAAGCGAGGAGAGAATCATGAATCAGCACATGAACGTGGAGAGCTTCAACCTGGACCACCGCACGGTTAAGGCGCCCTACGTGCGCGTGGCCGATCGCAAGGACCTCGGGTCCGGGGTGCACCTGACCAAGTTTGACGTGCGGTTCACGCAGCCGAACGTGGCCGCGCTCGATTCGGAGGTGGTGCATTCGCTCGAACACATGATGGCGGAGTTCTCCCGCAACCACTGTTCGGCGATCATCGACATTTCGCCGATGGGTTGCCGCACCGGCTTCTACGCGCTCGTGGCCGGGCAGGTGAGCACCGAGGAGTTCGTGCCGGTCCTCGAAAGCACCCTTGCGGACCTGCTCGAGGCGACCGAGGTGCCCGCCGCGAACGAGATCCAGTGCGGGTGGGGCGCGCACCACAGCCTCGAAGGCGCGAAGAGCGCCGCGCGGGACTTCCTCGCAAAGAGGAGCGAGTGGCTGGACGTCAACGCTTAAATCTTGGCGGGGCTACACCCAGCTGGGCAGCCACATGCGCCACTGCCACTGCTCGAACGGAATCACCTCGGCGGTCCACACCGGCCAGAAGAACCAGGACACGAGGGCGATGAGCGCCACGAGGGAGCCGATGGCGAGCCACGCGTAGTAGCGGCGGGCACGGGAGGCGGCGGGGCCGCCGAGGAGCAGGCCGAAGCAGAAGACGATGCCCATGATCACCCACGGTTCGTACACGATCGCGTAGAACTGGAAGATCGTGCGCTCCATGTAGAACAGCCACGGCACGTACCCGGCCACGAATCCGGCCAGGATCGCCCACGCGCGCCCGTCGCGCCACACGATCCCCGCGACGAGCGTGAGCAGTAGGGCGGCCGCCCCCAGCCACCACAGCACGGGGTTGCCGAGCGACGTGATCGCCGCCGAACACTTCTCCACCTCGCAGCCCATCTCGCCGAAGGTGTAGGAGCGGTAGTAGAAGCTCGTGGGTCGCAGCTGCAGGAGCCACAGGAGCGGGTTCGCGGCGTAAGTGTGTTCGGCATCGAGGCCCACGTGGAAGCTGTAGGCCTGCTGGTGGTAGTGCCACAGGGACACGAGCGCCTGGACAATCGGGTTCGAGTCTCCGTAGCCGTTCTCCGCCGCCCAGGTGCGGTAGTACCCGTTACTGCTGAGGAACCACCCGGTCCACGAGGCCAGGTAGGTGAGGAACGCGCCGCCAACCATCGCGAGAAAAGCCGTGAGACCGTCGCGGAAGAAGCCGCGGACCAGCCACCTCGGATCGCCCGCGCGCCTCCTCGCCCAGAGGTCCCACGCGACGCTCATGAGGCCGAAGACGGCGAGGAAGTAGAGGCCCGACCACTTCACGCCGCACGCGAGCCCGAGGTTCACCCCGGCCGCGAGCCGGAACCAGCGCACCCCCATGACGCGCGAGAAGTCGCCACTGCCCTCCGTGATCTGCGCGAGGCGAGCGCGGAACTGGTCGCGGTCAATCAGCAGGAGCCAGAAGGCGACGAGCACGAACGCCATGAGGATGAGGTCCAGCAGGCCCGTGCGCGAGTGGGTCAGGTGCAGACCGTCGATGCTCATGAGGAACGCGGCCAGCACGGCGAGGCTGAGGCTGCCCAGCAGGCGCTTCACCACGAAGAAGAGCACCACGACCGTGAGGGCGCCCACGACGGCCACGGAGATACGCCAGCCCAGCGGGTTGTTGGCACCAAATACCATCTCGCCGAGTCCGATCACCCACTTGCCCACGCTCGGATGCACCACGTAGGCGGCGGAATCCAGGTAGCTGTCAACGTTTCCGGACTCGAACGCCTGCTTCGAGCCCTCCTTCGCCCACGCGTGCTCGACGCCCTCGCGCACGAGCGTGTAGGCGTCGCGCACGTAGTACACCTCGTCGAACACGAGCTCCTGCACCCGGTCCAGGTTCCAGACGCGCAGCACGAGCGCCCAGATCCCGAGGGCTCCGGCGAGCAGCCACGTGAGGGCCGCGTCGGTCAGGTGCGGGCGGCGGGCCGACGGGGCGCCGACGGGGGCGCTGCTCGGGGAGCTCGGGGAGCTTGGTGAGCTCGCGGCGGGCGTGGTCGGTGCGGGCTCCGCGGAGGACGGCGAAGAGGCGGAGGCGGGGCTGGTCGACACCCGATCATCGTAGCGGCCCACCCCTGGCATCCGTCGTCGTGCGCCGCGATACGATGCAGCAATGCCCGAGACGCCCGCCACTGAGACCCCCGCCCCCGAGCCGTCGACTCCCGTGCTGAGCCCGGGCACCCTCACGCTCGCCGCCACCCCCATTGGGAACCCGATGGATGCGTCGCTGCGGCTCGTGGCCGCGCTGCGCGAGGCCGATCTGATCGCGGCTGAAGACACGCGCAAACTCAAGCGCCTCGCCACCGATCTGGGGATTCGCCTGAGAGCCCAGACGTGGGCGTATCACGAGCACAACGAGGCTCAGCGCACGGCCGATCTTCTGGCCGCCGCTCGCGAGGGCCAGCGGGTGCTCGTGGTGAGCGATGCGGGCATGCCCGTCATTTCCGACCCCGGCTATCGGGCGATTGCTGCCGCCCACGAGGCGGGGATCGAGGTGGCGGTGCTGCCCGGACCGTCGGCCCCCGTGACGGCGCTCGTGCACTCCGCCCTGCCGCCGGATCGTTTCGCCTTCGAGGGTTTCCTACCGCGCACGAGCGGGAAGCGCCGCGCGCTCCTGGAGAGCCTCGCGCGCGAGGCGCGGACGCTCATGTTCTTCGAGTCGCCCCGCCGCACCCTCGACACCCTGCGCGACATGCGCGACGTATTCGGGGCAGACCGCGCGGCGTGCGTGGCGCGTGAGCTGACGAAGACTCACGAACAGGTGCTGCGCGGCACCCTCGCCGAGCTCCTTCAGTGGGCCGAGGGCGATGAGGTGCGCGGGGAAATCGTGCTGCTCGTCGGCCCCTTCGTGGGCAGTGCGGAGCCGGCCGATCTGGTGGTCGAGGTCCGCGCACGCGTCGAGGCGGGGGAGCGGATGAAGGATGCGGCGAAGGCCGTGGCCGCGCAGCATCGGGGCGTCAGCGCGCGCGACCTCTACGACCTCGCGCTCGCGGGCGCCTCGCCGTCCCTTCGGGCATGACACCGCGCGCCGGGGCATGACACTGCGCGCTGGGGGTGAGGGCCGCCCGCCGGGCAACGCAAAGGGCGCCCCCTCGATGAGGGGACGCCCGATGGTGATGGGGCCGAGAAATCGGCGCCGGTCAGATCAGTTGTCGATCTGGATGAGGCCGCGCTGGTAAGCCTTCGCGAGGCGACGGGGCACCGAGGTGGTGCGGCCGCGCACGGTCACCTGGACCAGATCGGTAGCTTCGGCCTTCCAGTTCGCGCGGCGCGAACGGGTGCGGGCCCGGGACATCTTGAACTTGGGCACTGCCATGAGTACGCTCCTTGCTCGAACTTAAAACGTGGGGATGCGGATCGCGCGCGAAAGGCGCGCCGAGGCGCAACGAGTGACCATTTAACCACAGACGCCTCGCGGCCGAGGTGGGTGAACCGGCGCATGTGGTGGGCCTAACAGCGCATCCTGGCCCCGGGGCCCTCTGGTGCCGGGCACTACGATAAAGCCCATGAGTCAGAGACCCCACGCGCGCAGTGCCCGCGCCGAGACCGGCCACAGTCGCGACCTCACGTGGCCCGAAGCGCCCGAGGCCCTGCCCCATGCCGTGATCGACAATCACGCGCACCTGGACTTCTCCGACGGCGACGGTGCTGCGGGCGGTGACGGCGTTGCCGGGGTCGTGGAGCAGCTGCGCTGGGCCGAGGCCGCGGGCATCGACGGCATCATCACGATCGGCTGCGATCTGCCGTCCGCGCGCTGGACCCGTCGGCTCCTCGAGGGTGAGGCCCTGCCCGAGGGCGACCGCGAGTACGCGTTGTCGCGCCTGCGCGGCGGCGTCTCCATTCACCCGAACGATGCGGTCATGCACGCGGTGACCGGCGTGGGGCGCAGCGGCGAGCAGATCGTGGGGCTGGATGAGGCCCTCGCCGAGATCTCCGACCT
>JAUNTX010000001.1:39233-41383 GCA_030538475.1 Dermabacter sp. | reverse complement strand
GCAGCGGCGAGCAGATCGTGGGGCTGGATGAGGCCCTCGCCGAGATCTCCGACCTTCTGGATCACCCGTCGATGGTGACGATTGGCGAAACGGGTCTTGACTGGTTCCGCACGTCCCGCAAGAAGCCCGAGCAGCGCGACGCGCAGATCGCCTCCTTCCGCGCCCACATCTCGCTCGCGAAGGAAAAGGGCCTTCCGATGCAGATTCATGACCGGGATGCCCATGCTGACGTTCTCGAGGTGCTCGATGCCGAGGGTGTGCCGGAGCGCACGGTCCTGCACTGCTTCAGCGGCGATGCGGAATTCGCGCGTGCGTGCCTGGAGCGCGGCGCCTACCTGTCGTTCGCCGGGACAGTGACGTTCAAGAACGCCGCGACGCTCCGCGAGGCCCTCGCCGTGACCCCGCTCAGCCGCGTGCTCGTGGAAACCGACGCGCCCTTCCTCACGCCCGAGCCGTTCCGCGGGCGGCCGAACTCGAGCTACCTCATCCCGCACACCATGCGGGTGATCGCCGAGGTGAAGGGCGTGAGTCTTGAGGAGGCGTGCGCGCAGGTGAGTGCCACGGGGGCCGACGTGTACGGGTGGGCGGGCGCGTGAGCGACGCTGAAGCCGGAGGTGCTGGTCCGGCGCTCGATGCCGGAACGCGGCTGCTGACGCCCCGCGATATTCGCGCGCTCGCCCAGAGCGCGGGGATCGTGCCCACGAAGCAGCGCGGACAGAACTTCCTGCTCGATCCCAATACGGTGCGCTCCATCGTGCAGCGCGCGGGCGTCGGCGAGGGGGACTGCGTCCTCGAGGTGGGTCCGGGGCTCGGCTCCCTGACCCTCGGTCTTCTCGATGCCGGGGTATTCGTCGGCGCCGTCGAACTGGACGCGGCGCTCGCGGCGCTCCTACCCGCCACCGTGCGGGCGAAGGGCGTGGATCCGCAGCGCCTCGCGCTCGTCAACGAGGACGCCCTGCACCTGGACGCGCTGCCCGAGCCTCCTGCCGCGGCGGGTCCGCCCACGGCGCTCGTCGCGAATCTGCCGTACAACGTCGCCACGCCGATCATCCTCACTCTCCTGGCCCGTTTTCCCGGCCTCGAGTCCGTGCTGGTCATGGTGCAGCGCGAGGTTGCCGAACGCCTCGCTGCCTCGCCGGGATCCAAGGTGTATGGGTCGCCGAGCGTCAAGGTGGCCTGGTACGGCACCTCGGAGCTGGCGGGCCGCATCTCCCGGCAGGTGTTTTGGCCGGTGCCGAACGTGGACAGCGCGCTCGTGCGGATCACTCGCGACCGGGTGCCGGGCGTGGACGAGCCTCCCCGTGAGCGCGTGTTTTCGATCATCGACGCGGCGTTCGCCCAGCGCCGGAAGACCCTCCGTTCGGCCCTGCGCGCGTGGTGCGGGGATGCGGGGCGCGTGGATGTCGCGTGCGAGGCGGCGGGGATCGACCCCCAGCGGCGCGGGGAAACCCTGCAGATCACGGAGTTCATCGACCTCGCGCGTGCCTTTGCCGACACCGACCCGCCCACGACCCCGCCCGCGGCGTGAGTGGGGCGCGGCCTCCCGCGTAGGCTGGAGCGCGTGAGTCTTCTTCTTGGCGCCGAAAACCTCAACCTTCACTACCCGAACCGGGTGGTGCTCGATGCCGTGACCCTCGGCGTGTTTGACGGGGACCGGATCGGGGTGGTGGGCCGCAACGGCGACGGGAAATCGTCCCTGCTGCGCCTCCTGTTCGGCCAGTTGGAGCCGTCGGCCGGGAGGGTCACGCCCCGCGGAGGTGTCCGCATGGGCCTGCTCACCCAGTCCGATGCGCTCGATGACGCCGCCACGGTGGGGCACGAGATCGTAGGGGAGAGGCCCGCGCATGAATGGGCGGGCGATGCCCGCATTCGCGACGTGATCGGCGGCCTTGTTGCAGACATCCCCTTTGAGCGCACCATTGGCTCGTTGTCCGGCGGGCAGCGCCGCCGCGTCGCGCTCGCCCAGCTGCTCGTGGGGGAGTGGGACCTCATCGGGCTAGACGAGCCCACCAACCACCTCGATGTGGAGGGGATTCACTGGCTGGCTGCCCACGTGAAGAAGCGGTGGCCGAAGAATCAGGGCGCCCTCATCGTCATCACCCACGACCGCTGGTTCCTTGACGAGGTGTGCAGCGCCACGTGGGAGGTGC
>JAUNTX010000001.1:0-39133 GCA_030538475.1 Dermabacter sp. | reverse complement strand
ATCACCCACGACCGCTGGTTCCTTGACGAGGTGTGCAGCGCCACGTGGGAGGTGCACGACGGGATCGTCGAACCGTTCGAGGGCGGGTATGCCGCGTACGTGCTGCAGCGGGTGGAGCGCGACCGGATCGCCGCCCAGACCGAGCAGAAGCGCCAGAACCTCATGACCAAGGAGCTCGCGTGGCTGCGGCGGGGCGCCCCGGCCCGCACCTCGAAGCCGAAGTTCCGCATCGAGGCCGCGAACGCCCTCATCGCCGACGTTCCCCAGGTGCGCAACCCCATCGAACTTTCCCGCCTCGCGACCGACCGCCTCGGCAAGAAAGTCGTGGACCTCGAGGGGGCGGGCAAGAGCTTCGGCGACCACGAGGTGCTGCGCGGCATCACGTGGCGGATTGCGCCCGGTGAACGCACGGGCATCCTCGGCGCGAACGGCGCCGGGAAGTCCACCCTCCTCGGCCTCGTGGCGGGGCAGGTGGAGCCCACGTCGGGCCGCATCACGCGGGGCAAGACGGTGAAGCTTGCCGTGCTGGACCAGCAGTTCAGGGAGCTTGAGGACATCAAGGACGAACGGGTGCGCGATGTCCTGGCCCTCACGAAAACCACGTTCACGGTGGACGGGAAGGACCTGACCCCCGCCCAGTTGCTCGAACGGCTCGGCTTCGCAAAGGACCACCTCTCCACTCGCGTAATCGACCTGTCCGGTGGGCAGCGCAGGCGCCTGCAACTCCTGCTCGTCCTCCTCGCCGAACCGAACGTGCTGATCCTCGACGAGCCCACGAACGACGTGGATACCGACATGCTGACCGCGCTCGAAGACCTCCTGGATTCGTGGCCCGGCACCCTCATCGTGGTCAGCCACGACCGCTACCTCATGGAGCGCGTGAGCGATCAGCAGTACGCGGTCATGGGCGGCGCCCTGCGGCACCTGCCGGGCGGGGTCGATGAGTATCTGCGGCTGCGCGCCGCAGAGGACGCCTCCCGAGATGCGGGCTCCGGTGCTCCCGGTGCGGCAAGCTTGGGCGGCGGCGGGGCCGACGGAGGCCCGACGGGCGCCGATCTGCGCGCCGTGCAGAAGGAGATTGCCGCCATCGAGCGGCGCCTGGACAAGCTGAAAGAGCTGGTCACGAAGGCGCATGACCGCATGGCCGCGCACGATCAGAGCGACTACGAGGGCCTTCAGAAAATCACCGCCGAGGTGCGGGCTCTGGACGACGAGTCCGACGCGCTCGAAGAGCGCTGGCTCGAGCTCTCCGAACTGATCGGGTAGGAGCCGCACGGGCCGCCACGCTCGTGGCCTAGTCTGTGCCCATGGTGACATTCATTGTCCTGGTTATACCCACGTTGATCTACGTCGTGGTCCAGTTCCGAGGCCGGGGACGCCCGGGGCTGCAGGAGTCATGCGAGCGAGAGGGAGCGACATGGGGGAGGCCGCGAGAGTACTTCCTTGCGTTAGCGCTGGCAGTCCCCATGGTGGGGCTGGGTCTTCTTGCCCTGAGCGTCATTCCCACCGATGTGCTGGAGGATCCCGCGGTGAGCACCGCCCAAATCACCAGCCTCGGTGTAATCGTCGCCGTTGTGTTTCGAGCACTCGGAGAAGAGGTCTTTTTCCGCGGGCTCCTCGGCGGTATTTTCATCCGGCGCCTGGGCTTCGGGTGGGGAAACGTCTTGCAGGCCACCGTGTTCTTGGTTCCTCACCTGGCACTTGTTGTTGTTGACGCGCGCGTGTGGCCCCTCCTGCCGGTGCAGTGGGTGGACGGGTGGATTCTCGGGTGGCTGCGCTATCGCAGTGACTCGTTTGTCCCAGGCACTCTCATCCATGCCGCAGCGAACACTGCCGTCGGCCTGGCCGGCTGAAGTGCCAGGGTTGGACTTCCCCATCACGAAGGCGCAGCTTGGAGGCTCTTCCCTGCACCCACCCCGGAGACGTTGCAGTCGATTTCTCGGATTGTAGACAGCAGGTAAACCCCGAGGCGTGGACGCCAAGGGCGCACGCGCTCACTGAGTCGCGGTACTGTGTTGGCGAGCGTAGTGGCGGGCGACTCGGGCACGGTTTCCGCAAGAAAATGAGCACCATTCTCGACGCCTGTGACCCTGAGTGAAGAACTGGACGCAATTCGGCCCGTGGCAGGCACGAAGCTGGCTGCGCGGGCCGGAGACTACTTCGATCCCTGATGTGGCAACTGCGGCCAGGAAGTTCTGGCCTGGGGTGCCGCCCCAGCGGATAGCTTTGTAAGGCGTGCCGTTCTCCCATGTGAGAACTTTGCTCCTTGGCGCGCTCGAGGCAGTGTCGTTCACAATTTGCGTCGCCTCAGCGACAGTCATTTCCGGTGTTGGCACGACTAGACGACTGTTGCCGGTAACTTCTTCCGCAATAGCTCGTAGCGCTCCTCTCAGTTGTAAGAGGTGTGCCCTGTCATTTGTCAAGGCGGACGCCAGGTCACTTCGGGTGTCCGCTGCAACGAGGGGGGCGGGAAGTAGTCTCTGGTGGTCCATCCGCTCCAACCAGAGGCCGATTCCGTCCGCAGGGGCCAGATCGTCCTGTAGGGATGAACGCTCGTGGCGGATGGTGTTCATCAACGCGATTGCCAGCAGACCGCTTGGTCCTGCTTGCTCGTCGTCTTGCCCGCTCATCAATTACTCCTTTGCGCCACACGCGTCCATTGAAGTCTTCCACGCGGTTGCACCTCACCGCGAGTTCGCCACCAGCGCGCCTTCTGCCCGGGGCCGGGATGAAACGGAAGGTCTCATGGGCTTCACCCGTCGGCTTGCAGGTCCTTGCGTACAATGTAAACTAATGCATAGAGTAGCTGTACCCATTAGAAGGGGGTGTCATGGCTGGCTACCACGAAGGGGAACTCGCCGTGCAAGCTCGGGTGGGGGTCGAATGCGCCGCGTCTCGGTTGGAGTCGATGCTTGTCGGCAACTTCATCGCAGAGCCGATGAGCGCGTTCCTCGCGCAGCGGAACGTAGCGTTCCTCGCGACCACCGATCGACAAGGGCGGTTCTGGTGTTCGCCGCTGTTCGCGCCCCGAGGGTTCCTCGTCGCGCAGGGGCGCATGCTTCGGGTTAACGCGCTTCCGGTGGGCGATGACCCGCTGCGCGAGGTACTGGCTGGGGAACGGGTCGGCTTGATCACCATAGAGTTTGCCCTCCGCCGCAGGTTCCGTGTCAACGGCAGAGTATCCCTGGTCGACGACGCTGGCTTCTCTATAGCAATCGAGGAGGCTTACGGCAACTGTCCGCAGTACATTCAGCAGCGCGTGCTCGAGGTCGAGCCCGACCTTACGGTGGCGCGGATTTTCAGCCGTGGATTCCGGACGAGGCTCGACGGTGCAGATCGGGAAATCATCACCTTAGCCGACACTTTTTTCCTAGGCACCATCCACCCTGAGCGCGGCGCAGACTGCTCGCATCGCGGCGGTGCGCCAGGCTTTGTCAGGGTCGAAGGCGATTCGCTTTGGTGGCCCGACTACTCCGGCAACAATATGTTCAACTCCCTCGGGAATCTGGAGACGGATCCGCGCGCCAGCATGGTGTTCGTCGACTTCGAGGGCCGAACCTCCCTGCACCTCTCCGGCAACGCGCATGCCAGCTATGGGAAGTCTGGACCGGGGGACGACGATCGGACGGGGCGGCGAGTCACCTTCATTCCTGAAGCAGTCGTCTCCGTGCATCATCCCGAAATCCGGGCATCCGGCCCCGTGCCGTACGGGAGGAACCCCGCTCTGGCAGACGCCACCGCCGTACGCGAATCGCCCGCTAAGACAGGAGGCAGCCGTGTCCGTGGATGACGGCGCTGCGCTGGAGATCTCGCGGAAGACGACTCTCGAGTGGTTGGTAGAGGGTGCGCCGCCGAGTCACGTCACATCGCGATCACACGCCAGAACACCAACCAATTCATGACGAAAGGACACCGCTCATGAACAAACAAGCACGCACCAGTCTGAGCATCGACATCCCTCGCACCGACAACGGGCTAGAAGACTTTGCTTCTGGCGTCGAATCGCTTGCCAATGCCCTCCGAACATTTCCCGTCACGCACCAGTTGGGCGGTATCGGGGAGGAGATTGCAGATGTCCAACGTAGTCTCGCCGACGCCTTGACACGTGGCAATGCCAGTTGCCCGCAAGCAGAGGCACTGGCCGACGATGCAGTGGCGGTGCTATTGGGCGCGGCACAGTGGGCTACGCGCAGCGGGCGTCACGGCACCTATGACCGCGTGGTGAAGTACCTCTGTAGCAGGGCAGATGCACTGCCGATAGTCCTTGATGCCGAGGAGACAGAAAACCTCGTTGCATACACCCAATCGCCGCAGGAGGCGTCCCTGGCGGAGAAGCGGCTGGCGCAGAATGTCTCTGCAGTCAAAGACCAACATGACTTTCTTCAGGGAGCCCTTCAGAGGCTAGAGCAAATGGTCGAAGCAGACGCTTGCTTCCGTTAGTGGCACTCACACACGGCCCGACTACGGCTCGAGCCGCACCCGCTGCACACGCTCGCGGGGCCGGTTCGAGTTGCGGTTCTCGATCACCGTGGATTGGACGCCGTTCCGGTGCTGCACGGGCGTATCGAACGCCTGCACGTTGCGGACCTCAATGGCGGTCTCCTGCTCGAAGCGGTACTTCTTGTCCGTGTTGCGGTAATAGAGGTAGGTGAGGCCGTGGAAGGCCGCGTACACGATGAATCCGAGCACGAACGGTGCCGCGAGGATCGGGAGGGTGGAGTCCCCGGAGGTCGACGCCTCCAGGTGCACCTGCGCGAGGATCGTTGCCGTACTCATCGCATGAACACCCCGGCAATCGCAAAGGGGAGCGTGACCAGAGTGGTCGTGATCCCGAGGGCGATGGCGCAGCCCGTGAGCTTCAGGTGGGAGACGGGGACGGAGCCCATCGTGCGGCCATTGCGCGCGTTGACCGCGATGTAGTGCACCATCCGCGTGGCCGGATCCTGGTAGCTGTAGAGCCAGACGGGCAGGTAGATCGCGACCCAGCGGGTACCGACGATCTGCACGCCCTCGCGGCTCCACCGAACACCGCGGTCGTACGGCTGGATCATCTGATCGGCGCGCGAGCGGGCGATGGACAGGAAGTTGTTTTCCACGGCCTCGTCCACGTCGTCGATGTCGAGGTCGCGCTTTTCGGACGAGAACCCGCTGAGGTAGTTCGAGTTGTAGGCGACCGCGTTCTTCGTATCGAACGGCAGGATCGCGTTGAGAACATTGTTCGTGTTCACGCTCGTGTTCATGTTCGCCCGCTCACTGCTGGACTCCGTGATCAGATCATCCACGGTGAAGTCGAACCGTCGGCCCAGCTGCGAAATCTCGATGTCCGAGACGGTGATGGAGCGGTCCTTGCTCACCTGGCGCTGATACCGGCGAAGGGTCCGCTCCCCGGTGCCTTCCACCATCGCGTGCAGGTTGCCGTCCACGAGCATGTACGGCATGTAGACGCCCACCACGTTCTCGGGTCGAAACTGCGCCTTGAACTCGCGCGTGGCAAAGAACCGGCGCGAACCGACGAACGTGCGCACCGCCTCGACGCCCTCGGCGTGGCTCAGGGTGAACGGCAGCACCGCGTCCGGCACGGCCCCGTTCGGGATCTGCTGGTTGATCGACAGCGTTTGCCGGCACCAGTGGCAGCGGGCCTGGAGGGACTCGTCGGTCTTGATGACCACTTCCGCGCCGCAGCCCTGGCACTTGAGCGTCACCACGGTGTCATCCACCGCGATGTCCTGCGTGCCCGTGCCGCGTACGGTGCCGCGCAGCTGCTCGATCGGCGAATCGAACCCGAAAGCCGTCTCCGCCTTCTCCTCGTTCCACTGGAAGCGGCAGTAGCGGCACACGAGCGCCTTTTCGCTCAGGCTGTAGCCCATGTCGGTCGAACCGCACCGGGGGCACTTGTCGAAGCCGTTGGCCTTGCGCCCCGAGGTGTCGATGACGTGCTCGCCCGGTGCCACCAGGTCGGCGAGCACCTCTTCGGGCGCGGTGTGGCCGGACACGAGGTGCTCGTCGGCCAGGTCCGGCCCCGTCACCTCGGGCGCGTGAGCGCTCTGTGCCCCGGGCTCCGATGAGCGCGCGAGCGGATTCGGCCACCCGGAGCCGGAGGGCGGGGGCGTGGTCATGATGGTCGGGGTCCTCGACGGAAGTGCACGGTCAGAGACCGAGCGCCTTCTTCTTCGCGGCCTCGTAATCCTCCTCGGTGATGAGGCCCTGATCGAGCATCTGCTTGTACTGGGTCAGCTGCGCCACCGGATCGGCGGCGCCGGACGCAGGGGCCGACGCTTCCGCCTCCGCGGGGGCAGCCGCCTGCTGCTGGCCCGCCGGAGTGGTCTGCTGGACCGGCTGGATCATCCCGCCGACGGCGCCCGCACCCATCCCCATCATGGCCAGGCCCGTGCCGCCCGCACCAGATTCGCCGGCCGCCTGCACGCCGCGCGCGACCGCCTGATTGACGAAGCTCTGGTTGCGCCCCCCGGACAGGGCGTCGGCCTTCTGCACATCCGCGAGCAGCTCGCGGGTCTTCTGGTCGTACTCGATCGAGGCGATGGCCACCTTCTCGATGAGCAGGCCGCGATCCGAGCTCCAGCGATAGTTTTCCTCGACCACGGCGCTGAGTGACTGCGCGAGGCCCATCGCATCGGACTGGATGCGGGTGATGCGGTTGCCCTTATCGGGATCGTTCGTGTACTTCGAGAATGCGGGCGCGAGCGAACCGATGACCTCGGTAAACAGCTGGCTCGCCGCATCGTTGTTCATGTCCGTGAAGTCGAACGGTTCGGCGCTGTCCGTGAGGTAGCGGGCGGGCACCCAGTTGTGCACGAACAGCAGCGGATCCACGATCCGCAGCGTGTACGTGCCGCGCGCCACGGCGCCCACCTGGGCGTTCATGTAGACGTCGTCCCAGTAGATCTCCGACTGCGTGCCGAAGCGATTGTTCGGCAGCTCCTTGAGGTTGACGAAGAACGCGAGCTGCTGGCTGCCGGGCTGGCCACCGAACTTGAACCGCTCCCACGACGTGCCGAGCGTCGAGGCGAACAGGCCATCGCCCGAAAAGACCGTGCGGGAGTTCGGATCATCCGACCGCCACTCGTAGCCGCCCGATTCGGTCACGAGGCCCGTGGTGCGACCATCCTGCATCGTGATGAGCCCGTAGCCTGGCGGCACCACGATCTTCGAGCCGTTGGAGATGATGTTCTGGCTGGCCTTCGTATTGGAGCCGCGGCCAGCGTTCTGCCCGCGCGGCACCGCGCGAAACAGCGCGGCCGTCGGGGCAAGCCCGGCGGGAACCGTGAGAAAGTCGATCCACTGATCGGCAAACGTGCCGCCGATCGCGCCCTTGAACGCCTGAATGAAACCCATGAAACACTCCTAGAAAAGGTCAGGTGCCAACGGCGACACTGTAGCCAGGTGCACCTGAGAAAGGCTCGAAACTCCCGCCTCCCGGGACGCGGGGGAGAGGCCGACGGTTCACGGGCGGGGAGCGGGCGCCTCGATCCCGATCAGGAGGGCGCGCAGTGAGGACGCCAGCGCCCGATCGGCCCCCTCGGGCAGGTGCGCGAGCAGGGCATCCTCCGCGCCGATGAGCGAGGCGATGGCCCGATCCACGAGCGCGATGCCGTCGGTGCTGAGGCGCACCACGACGCTGCGCCCATCGCCCGGGGCGGGCGATTTCGTGACGAGCCCCCTGGCCTGCAGCTTTTCGACGCGCGAGGTGATCGTCCCGCTCGTCACTAGCGTGTCCTGCATGAGAGCCCCCGGCGTCAGCTCATACGGGGCCCCGGCGCGGCGCAGGGCGGAGAGTACATCGAACTCCCACGCATCGAGGCCGTGCGACGCAAACGCGTCCCGGCGCACCGTCTCCAAGTGGTGAGCGATCCGCGAGATGCGGGAAAAGACCTCGAGGGCCCGCGCGTCGATCTGCGGGACCGCGGCCTCCCACTGGCGAACGATCCGATCAACCTCATCGCCCCGGGTCGCCGCCCCGCCTGTTGCCCCCGCCGTCACTTCTGCGCGCCCTTCTTGCCGGGCTTCTCGGAGTTCTTCTCCGTGGTCACGAGCCGGGGGCTGGAACTGAGACCCTTGAGCCCATTCCAGGCGAGGTTCACGATGTGCGAGGCCACCACGTCCTTGCTTGGCGCCTTGGATTCGAGCCACCACTGGCCGGTATAGGACACCACGCCCACGAGCATCTGCGAGTACATGGCCGCGTTCTTCGAGGCAAACTTGTGCAGCCCCATCTGCCGCTCGAGCAGGTGCTCCACCTGACTGGCCACGTCCACGAGCAGCGCGGAATACGTGCCGGAGGCCTGCGAGGCGGGGGAGTCGCGCACGAGGATCCGAAACCCGTCCTCGTGCTCCTCGATATAGGTGAGGAACGCGAGCGCGGCCCGCTCCACGAGCACGCGCGGGTGTTGACGATCATCCTCAAGCGCCCCCTCGAGGGCGCTCAGCAGGGCGTCGGTCTCGCGATCCACTACCACCGCATACAGGCCCTCCTTGCCGCCGAAGTGCTCGTACACGATGGGCTTGGAGACACCCGCCTTCGAGGCGATCTCCTCGACGCTCGTGCCGTCGTAGCCCTTCGTGGCGAAGAGGGAACGGCCCACGCTCACGAGCTGTTCGCGGCGCTGCCGCCCGGTCATGCGGGGGGATCGTTGGCGCGATTCTCGGGAGACTGACATGTCTCTCAGTTTCCCACACCCGCCGCGCGCGGATGCAGGGACCGCTCCGGGATCACGGTAGGCTTGCCAGGGGTCCGTGACGGACATTCCGCGATGGTGTAATTGGCAACACTTCAGATTTTGGTTCTGACATTTCAGGTTCGAGTCCTGGTCGCGGAACGATGCCTGGTCGCGTCCGCGCTCGCGGGCGGCGAAGGGCACCAGTGATACCACCAATGGCGATCTCGAAGGAGCTCTCGTGGCCCCACACACTCCCGTGGCAGTCGTGGTTCTGGCAGCCGGTGCCGGAACCCGAATGAAATCGAAGCTCCCCAAGGTGTTGCATCCCGTGTGCGGCACCTCGATGCTCATGCACGCGATTGGCGCGGCCACGCAGACGGGCGTTCAGAGCGTGGTCGCGGTGGTGCGCCACGAACGCGACCAGGTGGTGGCCCACCTGAGCGCCCACGCGCCGCGCGTCATCATCGCCGATCAGGACGACGTGCCGGGCACGGGCCGCGCGGTCCAGTGCGGCCTCGAAAAGGTCGAGGCCACGAGCGGCACCGTCCTCGTCACCTACGGGGACGTTCCCCTGCTCGAAGGCGCCACCCTTCAGGCCCTCGTGGCCGCCCACGAAGAGACCGGCTCCGCGGTCTCCGTCCTCACGGCCCGCCTGAGTGACCCAACCGGCTACGGGCGCATCGTGCGCAGCGCCGACGGCACCCAGGTCGAAGCCATCGTCGAGCACAAGGACGCCACCGAGGCCCAGCGCGCGATCACCGAAATCAACTCGGGAATCTACGCCTTTGACCTCGCGGTCCTGCGCGAGGCCCTTGGCCAGGTGAGCACCGACAACGCGCAGGGGGAGATGTACCTGACCGACGTCCTCGCCATCGCGCGCGCGGCGGGCCACCGCGTCACGGCCCTTCCCATCGACGATCCGTTCCAGGTGGAAGGCGCGAATGATCGCGTGCAGCTGGCCGAACTGAGCGCCGAAATGAACCGCCGCATCCTCGAGCGGCACATGCGCGCCGGGGTGAGCATCATCGATCCCTCGAGCACCTTCATCGACGGCGCGGTACAGATCGGCCAGGACACGACGATCCTGCCCGGCGTGCAACTGCACGGTGAGTGCATCATCGGCGAGGACGCCGAGATCGGCCCCGATTCGACCCTGCGTGGCGTCACGGTCGGGCGCGGGGCGAGCGTCGTGCGCACCCACGCCGTCGATGCGAGCATCGGCGAGGAGGCCACGGTGGGCCCCTTCACCTACCTGCGCCCCGGCACCGTGCTCGGCGCGGGCGGCAAGATCGGCGGCTTCTGCGAGACGAAGAACGCCCGGATCGCCGACGGCGCGAAGGTGCCGCACCTCAGCTACATCGGCGACGCCGAGATCGGGGAAGGCACCAACGTCGGCGCCGGCACGATTGTGGCGAATTACGATGGCGTCAAGAAGCACCGCACCCGCGTGGGCGCCCACGCACGCGTGGGTAGCGGCAACGTCCTCGTCGCACCGGTCACGATCGGTAACGGCGCCTTCACGGGCGCCGGGACCATCGTGCGCGCCGACGTCCGCGCCGGAGACCTCGCGGTCAACGACATGAAGGCCCGCACCCTCGAGGACTGGACCCTCACGCACCGCGCGGGCACCACGTCGGCAGGCGCCGCCGAGGCGGCCCGAGCCGCCCAGGAACCATCCGCCCCCAAGGACGGCCCCGCCGGGGCATCCGTCACGAGCACCGAGGAGAAGTAGCAGATGAGCGGCATCATCGCCAAGGGAGAAAAGCACCTCGTTCTGGCCTCCGGCCGGGCCCACCCCGTCCTCGCGCAAGAAGTGGGGAAGGAACTCGGCGTTGATGTGCTTCCCATGGACGCGTGGGACTTCGCGAACGGCGAGATCTACGTGCGCTACGGCGAGAGCGTGCGCGGGGCCGACGTGTTCGTGCTGCAATCCCACCCCGCTCCGATCAACAACTGGTTGATGGAGCACCTCATCATGATCGACGCCCTCAAGCGCGCGTCCGCGAAGCGCATCACCGCGATTGCCCCGAGCTACCCGTACGCGCGCCAGGACAAGAAGCATCGCGGGCGCGAGCCGATCAGCGCGCGCCTCGTGGCGGACCTCTACAAGACCGCGGGCATCGACCGGCTCATCTCCGTGGATCTGCACGCCCCGCAGGTGCAGGGCTACTTCGATGGCCCCGTGGATCACCTCATGGCGATGCCGATCCTCTCCGGCTACGTCGAGCGCACCTACGGCAATGAAGATATTGCCGTGGTCTCTCCCGATGCGGGCCGGATCGCCGTGGCCGAAAAGTGGGCGAAGCGGCTCGGGGGCGTGGACCTCGCGTTCATCCACAAGTCCAGGGATCCGAAGAAGCCGAATCAGGCGGTGGCCAAGCGCGTGATCGGCGATGTGCGGGGCAAGACCTGCATCCTCGTAGACGACATGATCGACACGGCGGGCACGATCGTGCAGGCCGTGGACGCGCTCATGGCCAACGGCGCGGACTCCGTGGTCGTGGCGACCACGCACCCGATCTTCTCGGATCCGGCGGTCGAACGGCTGCGGAACTCGGGCGTGCGCGAGGTGATCGCGACGAACACGCTGCCGATTCCGGAAGAGAAGCGGTTCGATCAGCTCACGCAGTTGTCCATCGCGCCGCTGCTCGCGCGAGCGATTCGCGCCGTGTTCGATGACGGTTCGGTGACGGAACTGTTCGACGGCGAGGTGTAGCCGGGGCCTGCACGGGGCTTGCACGCAGAAGGGGCGGGATCGGTCGTGGTGACCGGTCCCGCCCCTCGCTTATGCGGCGGAAGGAATGCTTAGCGCAGGATGCTCTTCTCGCCCACGAGGGTGGTCCACTGCTTGCCGAGGCCCACGTAGTCCGCGGCGCGCACGCCGAGCAGGAGCACGAGCACGAGGGCCATGAGGAGGTGGTCATCGAACAGGGGGTTCGTGGCGATGGGGAAGGCCGCGAGGTACATGAAGAGGTACATGGCGACGCCGGAGATGGTGGCGATCTTGTGCCCGATGCCGAGGATGAGGGCCAGGCCGATGCCGAAGAGGCCGGCCATGAAGAGGATGTCGGTCACGGGGTTGATGTTGATGAAGAACTGCCACACGCCCGCGAACGGGTTGCCGCCTTCGATGGAGCCGCCGAGGAAGCCGGAGGTGGGGGAGCCGCCGTTGAGCCAGGCACGCTCGGAGGGGGTGGCGAAGCCGAGGCCGAAGGTCTTGTCGAGGAAGGCCCAGAAGAAGTAGATGCCGATGAGGATGCGCAGGACGCCGGCGACGGGTCCGGCCCAGGAGGTCATGCGATCGGTGGTGCTGCTCATGGTGGTCTCTCCAGTGCTTGAGGAGTGGTTAATCGGGATACCCTCACGCTATAAGGTTCTAGATGGGTGAAAAAGGGACTAAATTCCGTGCCCTCGGGGTGGCGGGTGTGCCGTTGGCGCTGTGCGGAGCGTGCCGATCATCACGGTGAGGCCGGGGGTGAAGGCTCGCGCCATCGCCGCGGGGGCGTGTACGGTGGGACGGTACTTCGGCGAGGGAGGGGCATCTGCCCACTCCGTTATCGACGCGGTGATCTCCTCCAGGCGTTGTGGCGCCCGCAGGGCCCGTGCGATGTCGCCGCCCCGCTTTTTCTTCAGAGGAGTTTTCATGGCCGAGTCGCTCAAGGTCGAAGTCCGCACCGAGTTTGGCAAGGGCTTCGCCCGTCGCCTGCGCATGGACAACAAGGTTCCCGCCGTTCTTTACGGCCACGGTACCGATCCCGTGCACCTGGTTCTTCCGCGTCACGAGACCGCGCTCATCGCCCGTAACGCCAACGCGCTCATCGAGCTCGAGATCCCGGGCTCCGCGAGCGAGCTCGCGATCATCAAGGACATCCAGCGCCACCCGCTCACCCGCCTCCTCCAGCACGTTGACCTCCTCCTGGTCAAGCGCGGCGAAAAGGTGCAGGTGGACATCCCCGTCATCATCGAGGGCGAAACCGTCTCGCCCGCCGTGGCCGTGGTGGACATCCAGCACGTCACCATCGAGGCCGACGCCCTCAAGCTCCCCGAGCAGGTTGTCGTCAACGTCGAGGGCATGGAAGACGGCGTGCAGATCTTCGCCGGCGACCTGGACCTGGGTGCGGGCGTCGAGCTCGTGACCGACGCCGAACTGCTCGTGGTGGCCGTGCAGGTGCCGCGCGTGGATCAGGCGGATCTTGACGCCGATGCTGCCGAGGCGGAAGCTGCCGCCGAAGCCGCTGAGGGCGCGGGCGAGTAACACGCGCCACGCTTCCCACGCGGGGAGCGAACATCGCCTCCGGGGGCGTCGCACAGGGTGCGGCGCCCCTGTACGCTGTTTCGGGCATGAACGCACGGATGCCGCCACCGGGCCTCGAGCCCCGGCGCGGTTGGCAGAGGCAGAAAGACGGGATGGCGTGAGCGACACATTCGTGGTGGTGGGCCTCGGGAACCCGGGCCAAAAGTACGCCGCAACCCGGCACAACGTCGGGGAGATGGTGCTGCAGCGCCTTGCCCAGTGGGCGGGTGCCTCCTTTAAGAAGCACGCGCGCGCGAACGCGAGTGTGATCGAGGGCCACATGGGAATCCCCGGCGCCGCCCAGCGCGTGATCCTCGCGACGCCGCACAGCTACATGAACGCCTCCGGGGGGCCGGTTGCCGCCCTCGCGAGCTATTACGGGGCCGATCCCGAGCACGTCATCGTGGTCCACGATGAACTGGACACCGGCTTCGGCACGATCCGGGCCAAGCTCGGCGGGGGAGAGGGCGGCCACAACGGCCTGCGCGACATCACCAAGGCGCTCGGCACGAAGGACTACCTGCGGGTGCGCGTCGGGGTGGGCAGGCCGACGGGGGGCCGCGACGCCGCCGACTTCGTCCTCTCGCCCTTCACCGCGGCCGAACGCAAAGTCCTCGACGATCTGCTCACCGAGGGTGGGCGCTGCGTGGAGTCCCTCGTCGAGCACGGCCTGCTGGAGACCCAGCAAACTTTCCATTCTCAGGAGGCGCTTCGCCCGTGAATCTTGTTCCCGTCGCCGAGCTGGCGAATCAGGCGCCGGAGCTGCGCGAATTCGCTGCTCTCGACGCCGAGGGGTCGGCCGAACACGTCATTGCGCCCGTCGGCATGTATCCGCTGTACGTGGCGAACGCCGCGAGCCGCGCGAGCGTCGAGGCCCCACTCGTCGTGGTGACGGCCACGACCCGCGAGGCCGAAGACGTGCTGCAGCAAGTGAGCGCCCTGGTGCCGGCAGCGCGCGGAGCGCTGCTGCCCGCGTGGGAGACCCTGCCGCACGAGCGGCTGTCCCCGCGCTCCGACACGGTGGCGCGCCGCCTGTCCACGCTGTACTCGCTCGCGCATCCCGAGATCACCGGGGGCGTGAGCGTCCTCGTGTTGCCCGTGCGCGCCCTCGTGCAGCCGATGGCCACGGGCCTCAGCGATCTCGCACCCGTGCGGGTGCGGGCCGGTCAGCAGATCGCCCTCGGCGACGTAGCGGCGGCGCTGGCTGCTGCCGCGTACGTGCGCGTGGACATGTTGTCCGCGCGCGGGGAGTTCGCCGTGCGTGGCGGCATCCTCGACGTTTTTCCGCCCACCCTGCCGCACCCCGTGCGCATCGACTTCTTCGGCGACGAGATCGACGACATGCGGTTCTTCTCGGTGGCCGATCAGCGCAGCCTCGACGAGGAGCTCGCGGTGCTCGAGGCGCCCGCGTGCCGCGAGATCCTGCTGAGCGACGAGGTTCGCGCCCGCGCCAAGGCCGCGATCCCGGATCTGCCGGGCATTGCCGACATGCTGGGAAGGATCGCCGAAGGCATCGCGGTCGAGGGTATGGAATCCCTCAGCCCGCTCCTCGTGGGCGAGATGACCTCGCTCGCCGACGTCCTGCCCGAGCGCTCGCGCGTGCTCCTGCTCGAGCCCGAGCGCATTCGCGGGCGCACCGACGAACTGGTGCACACCACCAAGGAGTTCCTCGACGCCGCGTGGTCGAGCGCCGCCGCGGGCGGCGCCCTGCCCATCGACGTGACGAGCGCGAGCTTCCTGAGCCTCGACGAGGCCCTCGAGGCCCTGAGCGCCCGCCGCATCCCGCTCGCCCAGATCGCGCCGTTCGGGCTCGACGCCGACCTCACCTCCCAGGCGAAGCCGCACCCGGGCTACGGAGGCTCGATAGCCACGGCCGCTCGCGACCTCACACCGCGCCTGGCCGACGGGTGGCGGGTCATCCTCACGACGGCGGGCGCGGGCACCGGCCGCCACATCGCCGAATCCCTCACCGAGGCGGGCGTGCCCGCCACCTTCACCCCGGAGCTCACCGAGGCACCCGGGCCCGGCACGCTCACGCTCACCACCGGGCCGCTCACCGAAGGCGTGATGCTCGAGCCCATCAAGCTCGTGCTCATGTGCGAGCGCGACATGACCGGCAAGTCCGGCAGCCGTCGGCACGGAGGAAAGAAGCTCGCCGCGCGCCGCAAGGTCACGGTGGACCCCCTGCAGCTGCGCCCCGGCGACTTCGTGGTGCACAACCATCACGGCGTGGGCAAGTTCGTGGAGATGACCAGCCGGACCGTCGGCACCGGCGACAAGCGCGCCACCCGCGAATACCTCGTGATCGAATACGCGAGCTCGAAGCGCGGCCAGCCCGGGGATCGCCTCTACGTGCCGAGCGATCAGCTGGACCAGGTGACGAAGTACGTGGGCGGCGAGGCCCCAAGCGTCAACAAGATGGGCGGCAGCGACTGGGCGAAGACCAAGTCGAAGGCGCGCCGCGCCATTCGGGAGATTGCCGATGAGCTCGTGCGGCTCTACAGCGCGCGCCAGCAGAGCGCCGGGCACGCGTTCGGGCCCGACACCCCGTGGCAGCGCGAGCTGGAAGACGCGTTCGAGTACACGGAGACGCCCGATCAGCTCGTGACGATTGACGACGTGAAGCGCGACATGGAAAAGCCCGTGCCGATGGACCGCCTGATCTGCGGCGACGTGGGCTACGGCAAGACGGAGATCGCGGTGCGCGCCGCGTTCAAGGCCGTTCAGGACGGGATGCAGGTCGCGGTGCTGTGCCCCACGACCCTTCTCGCGCAGCAGCACGTGGATACCTTCACGGAGCGCTTCGCAGGCTTCCCCGTCACCGTGCGCGGGCTCAGCCGCTTCCAGTCCGGTGCCGAATCCACCGCGACCATCGAGGGGCTCGCCGACGGCACGGTGGATGTCGTGATCGGCACGCACCGCCTGCTCACCGGTCAGGTGCGTTTCAAGAAGCTCGGGCTCATCATCGTCGATGAAGAGCAGCGCTTCGGTGTGGAACACAAGGAGACCCTCAAGGCGCTGCGCACCGACGTGGACGTGCTGTCCATGTCGGCCACCCCAATCCCGCGCACCCTCGAAATGGCGGTCACGGGCATCCGCGAACTCTCCACCCTCGCGACGCCGCCCGAAGAGCGCCACCCCGTGCTCACCTACGTCGGCGCCCACGAGGACGCGCAGGTGAAGGCCGCGATCCGCCGCGAGCTGCTCCGCGAAGGCCAGGTGTTCTACATCCACAACCGGGTGGAAGACATCGAGCGGGCCGCCCAGCACCTGCGTGATCTCGTGCCCGATGCGCGGATCGAGGTGGCGCACGGGAAGATGAACGAGAACCAGTTGGAGCGCGTGATCCTGGACTTCTGGGAGAAGCGGTTCGATGTGCTCGTGTGTACGACCATCGTGGAGACCGGCCTCGATATCGCCAACGCCAACACCCTCATCGTGGAGAACGCCAACACGTTCGGGCTCTCCCAGCTCCACCAGCTGCGGGGGCGCGTGGGCCGCTCGCGTGATCGCGCCTATGCCTACTTCCTGTATCGGGGCGACCGCCCGCTCACCGAGACCGCCCACGATCGCCTCACCACGCTCGCCACGCACTCCGAGCTTGGCGCGGGCATGCAGGTGGCGATGAAGGACCTCGAGATCCGCGGGGCGGGCAACCTCCTCGGGGGCGAACAGTCCGGCCACATCGCGGGCGTCGGCTTCGATCTGTACGTGCGGATGGTGGGCGAGGCCGTCTCCGCGTTCCGCGGCGAGTACACGGCGGTCGAAAAGGACACCAAGGTGGAGCTGCCGCTGAACGCGCACATTCCGCTCACCTATATCGACTCCGAGCGCTTGCGGCTCGAGGCGTACTCCAAGATCTCGGGCGCGAAGTCCGCCGCCGATCTCGAGGCCGTGCGCGCGGAATTGCACGACCGCTACGGTGAGCTTCCGGCGGAAGCGGCACGGCTCTTCGCGGTTGCGGCCTTCAGGATCGATGCGAGCGAGGCCGGGATCGACGAGGTGCAGGTGCAGGGCGCGATGATTCGCTTTGCCCACGTCGAGCCGACCGACAGCGTGCAGCTGCGCCTGCGCCGCCTGTTCCCCGGCACGGTCCTCAAGCCCGCACTGCGCCAGGTGCTCATCCCGCACCCGAAGACGCAGCGAATCGGCGGCGTTCCCCTGGCTGACGACGAGCTGCTGGCCTGGTGCCGCCGCGCGATCGGCGTGCTCGTGCCCTCGTGGGCAGAGCAGCGGGGAATCGAAGAACCGGAACCCGCGCCGAGCGGCCCGGCGCGTCCCGCCCGCGCCTCGGCGCTTCGCGGCGCGAGCTCGTCACGGCTCGAGCGCTCGCGCGTGGATCGCGCGCAGGGCTTTCGCCAGGGCAGGGGCGGACGATGAGCGCCATTCAGCTGAAGGTTCTTCCCGCCTCGCCCCTGAACGCCCCCGGCCTGCTCACCGCCGCGGGCTGGGACGCGCTGCGCTCGGCTGACGCCGTGGCGCTCTCGTGCGCGCACCCCGCCTGGGCGGCGCACCTGCGCGAGGCGGGACTCACGTGGCACACCCTGCCCGCCACCTCGGATCTGCCGACGGCGCTGGCCGACTGGCTCCGGGAGAGCGACGGCGTGCGCGTGTGGCTCGCCGATGCAGAGCACCCGCACGTGGCCGCGCCGCCAGAGGCCCTGCAGCGCGCCGAGGAATCGAGTGGGCTGCGGATCGACGCCGACTACGTTTTTTCCTCGCCCGTGGCCCCCGGCGCCGCGGTCGTGGAATCGGTGCGGATCATGCACGAACTGCGCAGCCCCGGCGGCGATCCGTGGAGCGCCGCCCAGAGCCACGGCTCGCTCTCGCGCTACCTCCTCGAAGAAACCTACGAGGTGATCGAGGAATTGGAGCGCGAGCCGCACTCGAGCGCCGACCTCGTGGACGAGCTCGGCGACCTCCTGTTCCAACTCGTCATTCACGCCCGGATCGGCATGGAGGCCGATGACCCGTGGAACCTGGATTCCGTGGCCCGCGCGCTGAACCGGAAGATGTATCGCCGCAACCCCCACGTGTTCTCGGAGGATCGCCGCGATCTGAGCGTGGACGACATCATCGAGCAGTGGGGCCACATCAAGGCCGCCGAAAAGCCCCGCCGCAGCCTTGCAGAGGGCATTCCCCTCGCGCTGCCCGCCCTGCAGCGCGCCTTCAAGATCGGGCATCGCGCCCGCACCGAGGGGCGCACGGACGAACTCATGGCGCTCGCGGCCGCCCGGGCCGACGGGAGCGCGCGGGACGCCGACGCGCTCGCGCTGCTCACCATTGCCGTGGGGGCGGTGCAGCGCGACGACGATCCCGAGTCGGCGCTGCGCACGCTGTTGGCGCGGATCGAAGCGAGCGACGGCCCCGCCGACGCCTGATGTCCCGGGCAGTGACGCACCTCCTACGGCCCATCGCTGGGCGGTCCGACGGGGTTCAGGCAACTCCCGACATCGCCACTAGACTGGACGGTGATGGTCAACGGCGACCGCCATACCGCTCGATCCTGATGAATGGAGATCACCCATGGCAATCATTACCGACGTACGAGGCCGCGAGATTCTTGACTCCCGCGGCAACCCCACGGTCGAGGTCATCGTGACCACGGAAGACGGATTCGAGTCGCTGGGCCAGGTGCCCTCGGGCGCATCGACCGGCGCCTTCGAAGCCGTGGAGCGTCGCGATGGCGACAAGGGCCGTTACCTCGGAAAGGGCGTGCGCGATGCCGTCAACGCCGTTGCTGAAGACCTCGCCCCGAAGCTCATTGGGCTCGACGTGCGCGATCAGCGCGGGATCGATCAGCTCATGCTCGAAATCGACGGGACCGACAACAAGGGCAAGATCGGCGCGAACGCCATCCTCGGCGTGTCCATCGCCATCGCCAAGGCGGGCGCCGAAGAATCGGCCCTCCCGCTCTACCGCTACGTGGGTGGCCCCAACGCTCACCTCCTGCCCGTGCCGATGATGAACATCCTCAACGGTGGTTCGCACGCCGATTCGAACGTGGACATCCAGGAGTTCATGATCGCCCCCATCGGTGCCCCCACGTTCGTGGAGGCCGTGCGCTGGGGCGCCGAGGTCTACCACAACCTCAAGAAGGTGCTGCACGATCGCGGCCTCGCCACCGGCCTCGGCGATGAGGGCGGCTTCGCCCCGAACCTCGAGTCCAACCGTGCGGCCCTCGATCTCATCGTCGAAGCCATCGAGAAGGCCGGCTTCACGCCGGGCAAGGACGTGGCCCTCGCCCTCGACGTGGCGGCCTCGGAGTTCTACAACGACGGCTCCTACACCTTTGAAGGTGAGAAGCGTTCGAGCGCCGACATGGTGAAGTACTACGCCGAACTCGTGGACGCCTACCCGCTCGTCTCCATCGAGGATCCGCTGGATGAAGAGGACTGGGAAGGCTGGAAGGCCATGACCGAGGAGCTCGGCGAGAAGGTTCAGCTCGTGGGCGATGACCTCTTCGTCACGAACCCCGTGCGCCTCCAGCGCGGCATCGACGAAGCAGCGGCGAACGCCCTGCTCGTCAAGGTCAACCAGATCGGCACCCTGACCGAGACGTTCGATGCCGTGGCCCTCGCCACGCGCAACGGCTTCTCCTCGATGATGTCGCACCGCTCGGGCGAAACCGAAGACACCACCATCGCAGATCTCGCCGTGGCCCTGAACACCGGCCAGATCAAGACCGGTGCCCCGGCCCGCGGCGAGCGTGTCAACAAGTACAACCAGCTCATCCGCATCGAAGATGAACTGGGCGATCGCGCCGAGTACGCGGGGGCGTCGGCCTTCCCGCGCTTCACGGCCTGATTCCACCGCGCGTGCAGAGGCGTCACGCATAATACGTGTATGCCTGATTCACGCCGCACACGCACGAGCGCCCCGTCGCCAGCGACGGGGCGCTCTCGTGCGCCCAGGGCTCCCGTGGCCCGCTCCTCGGGCCGCTCGGCCTCTGCCCCGCGCACGTCGGCCCCCGCCCGCGGTGCCCGCCGCGCCACGAGCGCCCCCAGTGCCCCGAGGCGGCGCGGGAATCGCGGTGCCCGGTGGGGCCAGGCGTCCTCGCCGCTTGGCCCCATGGCGGTGCTCACCACCCGCTCGCTCGTTCTGCTGGGCATCACCGTGATCGCGCTCGTGGCGCTCGTGCCCACGATCAACGCGTATGTGACCCAGCAGCAGCAGCTCAGCCGCATGCAGTCGCAAGTAGCGCTCGAAGAGGAGCGCGTGAGCGATCTGGAGGCGGAGGTTGCCCGCTGGGAGGATCCCACGTTTGTGGCGTCCCAGGCACGCGAACGGCTCCTTTTCGCCATGCCGGGCGAAACCCAGTATCGTCTCACCGATTCCTCCGGTAACGAGGTCCCGATGACCGAGGCGCAGCAGGCCGAAGCCCGCACGAGCCAGCCCTCGTGGTTCGGCAGCCTCTGGGAGTCGCTCGTCGCCTCGAGCCAGGCGAGTCCGCCCGCCGAGACCGCCCCCGAATCCAGTGATCCGCCCCAGTGAAAGATGCCGCCGCCATGAATGATTCGCTCCCGCCGCTTCCCTTCGAGTCCCCGGCCACGGCCGAGGACCTGGCGATCATGGCCCGTCAGGTGGGGCGCACGATGCGCGGGGTGCATTCCGTTGCGCGTCGCTGCGCGTGTGGCGCGCCCGCCGTGGTGCGCACCGAGCCGCGACTGCCCGACGGTACGCCGTTTCCCACGAGCCTGTACCTGACCCTGCCCTCCCTCGTGGAAGCCTCCTCGCGCCTCGAAGCGCGCGGGGTCCTCGCCGCATGGACCGAGGAACTGGCCACCGACGCGGAGCTGAGGCAGCGGTACGCGGCCGCGCACGAGCGCTACTTGGCGCGCCGCGCCGAACTGGGCAGCGCCGACGAGGTGGAGGGCGTGAGCGCGGGAGGAATGCCCACGCGCGTCAAGTGCATCCACGCGGTCGTGGGCCAGTCGCTCGCCGAAGGCCCCGGCATCAACCCGATGGGGGACCGCGCGCTCGAGGAGTTCGCCGCGGAAGCCAGCATCGACGTGTGCCGCTGCCAGGTGCGTCCCGAGCCCGCGCGCCGCGTCGCGGCGATTGACTGCGGCACCAATTCGATCCGCCTACTCATCGCCGATGTGCAGGCCGACGGCTCCCTCGTGGATGTCGAGCGGCGCATGGAGTTTGTGCGCCTCGGCGAGGGCGTGGATCGCACCGGAGCGCTCGCGCCCGAGGCGATTGCGCGCACGCTGGAGGCCACGCGCGAGTACGCGGCCCTGATTGAGAAGGCGGGCGCGAGCGCGGTGCGCTTTGCCGCGACGAGCGCGACCCGCGATGCGAGCAACCGTGCGGAGTTCATCGACGGTGTGCAGCGCATCCTCGGTGTGAGCCCCGAGGTCATCACCGGCGACGAAGAGGCGCTGCTGTCCTATCGGGGGGCGGTTCAGTCCCTGCCCGAGCCGGGCCGGGCGCCTCGCCTCGTGGTCGATATTGGCGGGGGGTCCACGGAACTCGTGTTCGGGCTCGAGGAGCCCGCATCGCAGATCAGCCTCGATATGGGATCGGTGCGGCTCACGGAGCGGTTCCTGCTGGCCGATCCGCCCACCGAGCAGCAGATCCAGGACGCGACGAAGGAGATCGATGCGTTGCTGGATGCCGCGGCCCCCGTGATCGACTTTGCGCGCGTGCGCACGGTCGTGGGCGTGGCCGGAACCGTCACGACCCTCACGGCGGCGCTGCTCGGGCTCGAGGAGTACACGCCCGAACGCACGCACGGCGCGATCCTGCCTCTGGGTGAGATCGAGGAACTGTGCCAGCGGGTGCTGCACGAGAGCCGCGAGGAGCGTTCGGCGCGCGCGGCGATTCACCCGGGACGCATCGACGTGATCGGCGCGGGCGCCCTGATCTGGTCGCGCATCCTCGAGCGCGTGCGCGCGGGCGGCGCTCTCGAATCGGTCATCACGAGCGAGCACGACATCCTCGACGGCCTCGCCATGAGCGTCGCGGATCGCCTCTGACCTCGCTGCTCGATCCGCGGTCCCGTACCGTGAGGAAACTCGCCTCACACCGATCAGCCTGCGTGCGAACAATGGTGGTTGAATAGGGGCGTTATCGAGGTGGAAAGGCCAAATCCAACGCAATGAACATCAACTCGTCTCACAAGCCGCACGTGCTCATCCTTGGCGGTGGCAGCGTGGGTATGACCACGGCTGCCGAGCTGCGCAAGAAGGTGGGCTCGAACGTCGCCATCACCGTGGTGGATTCGCGCCCGTACCTCACCTACCAGCCTTTCCTTCCCGAAGTGGGCGGCGGCGCGATCGATCCCCGCAACGTCTTGGCGCCCCTGCGCAAGGTGCTCGCGGGCACGAAGGTCATCACGGGCTCCGTCGAGTCCATCTCCCACGAGGATCGCACCGTGACGGTTGCGCTCGAGGGCGATGCGACCGTGGACATCAGCTACGACTACCTCGTGGTGGGCCTCGGTTCCGTGCCGCGCACCCTTCCGATCCCGGGCCTCGCGGAGAACGCGATCGGCTTCAAGTGGGTTGAAGAGGCCGTGGCCGTGCGCGACCGCATTCTCGCGAACCTCGCGGAAGCGGCCTCGACCAAGGACGCCGAGGTGCGCAAGCGCCTGCTCACCTTCACGTTCGTGGGTGGCGGCTTCGCGGGCTCCGAGGCGCTTGCCGAAGCCGAGGACATGGTGCGCAACGCGCTGCGCTACTACCCCGATCTGCACCCCTCCGACGTCCGCTTCGTCCTCATCGAGGCGATGGGCCGCATCCTTCCCGAGGTGGGGGAGGAGCTGGGGCTGTTCGCCCTCAAGCAGCTGCGCGAGCGCGGCATCGAGGTCAAGCTCGAAACGTTCCTCAACTCGTGCGAAGGCGGGATCGTCAAGACCTCCGATGGCGACGAGTTTGCTTCGGATCTCATCGTGTGGGCCGCGGGCATCAAGCCGAACCCGGTGCTCGCGAACTCGGATCTTCCGCTCAACCAGACCGGTCGCCTCGACTGCCTCGCCGATCTGCGCGTGAAGGGCGAGGACGGCCCGCTTGAGAACATCTTCGCCGCCGGTGACTGCACCACGGTGCCGGACCTCGCCGCGGGCGAGGGCAAGGTGTGCCCGCCGAACGCGCAGCACGCCGTGCGTCAGGGCAAGCGCCTGGCCGACAACCTCGCGCGTGAGATCGATGGCCGCCCGCTCGTGGATTACTTCCACCGCAACCTCGGCACGATGGCCACGCTCGGCATGTACAAGGGCGTGGGCACGCTGTTCCTCGCGGGCAAGAAGATCGAGCTCAAGGGCGTTCCGGCGTGGGCCGCCGCCCGCGCGTACCACGTGTACGCGATGCCGACCGTGGGCCGCAAGGTCGGGGTCGTGGCGGGCTGGATCAGCGCCTACTTCGGCAACCGCGAGATTCTCGGCATTCCGGAATCGACCGATCCCCGCAAGGCCTTCGAGGTCGCGGCGGCCTCGACGCCCAAGAAGAACTGACAGTCTGCGAAGCCACCGTGCTTCGGTGATGAGCGCCCGGCCTTCCCTCGTGGGAGGCCGGGCGTTTTCTCGTGGGGCCGACGGTTGCGGCGTGTGCGGGGCGCTTTGTCCTTGTGCCCCACAGGGTGACGGTATACGATTGATTCACAGATCAAACGTGCAGATATGCGCATTTCGCTGCGGCGGAACGTCACCAGGGAGGCCCTCATGGAAGTACTCATTCGCCAGGACGCCGAGGCCGTCGGCCACGCGGTCGCTGATCGCATCGAGGCGGAGGTGCGCCGCGCCAACGGCGCCCCACTCACGCTCGGCTTGGCCACCGGCTCCTCGCCCGTCACGGCGTACACGGAGCTCGTTCGCCGCCACCGCGAAGAGTCGCTGAGCTTCGCGGGCGTCACCGTGTTCATGCTCGATGAGTACGTGGGCCTGCCCGCTGAGCACCCCCAGAGCTACCACCGCTTCATCCGGGAGAACTTCACCGATCACGTCGATATCGATGATGCCCGCGTGTTCTCGCCCCGCGGTGATGCCCCCGATGCGGCCGCCGAAGCGCGCCGCTATGACGAGGCGATCCGCGAGGCCGGTGGCGTGGACCTCCAGGTGCTCGGGATCGGCGCTACGGGCCACATCGGCTTCAACGAGCCGGGCTCATCGCTCGTCTCCCGCACGCGCGTGAAGACCCTCGTGCAAAAGACCGTGCAGGACAACGCGCGGTTCTTCGATTCGGCCGACGAGGTGCCGATCCATGTGCTCACGCAGGGCGTGGGCACGATCCTCGATGCCCGCGCCATTGTGCTGGCCGCGAGCGGCGAGAACAAGGCCGAGGCGATTCACCAGATGGTCGAAGGGCCGATCAGTGCTCGCTGGACCGGGACGGCGCTGCAGCAGCACGCCAACGTGCTCGCGGTCGTCGATGAGGCCGCCGCCAGCAAGCTCGAACTCGCCGATTACTTCCGCTTTGTTGAGGCGAATCGGGCGGACGTGCCGGGGGCGCAAGCGACGGCGTAAGCCGCGCCGACACTGCGTCCGCTCCTCCCGCGGGGGTTCCGTTACTCCCCGCGGGGGTCTCGCCAACGGAGCCACATGGCCGTCGAACCCGGCCAGGGGGCGGCCGTCGGTTGAAACCCCTGCTTCGCATAGAACCCGCCAGCGCCCGCGTTGGCGGGTTCGTACTCGGTGAGCAGGTCGCACCCGCGTTCGCGGGCGCGGTCCTTGGCGGCATTGACGAGCGCGGCGCCGATCCCGGTGCCGTGCTCGGAGGGCAGGACGTAGAGCTTCCACATGACGAGGTCCTCACCGAGGCTGTCGACTTCGCTCATGCCGACCACCCCGTGCGGGCCCTCGGCCACGTCGATGCCGCCCGCGGCGATGGCCTCGCTCATCGCGGACGTGTTCCAGTGGGTATCCAGCCCTTCGACCACGTGCCGCGCGCCCTTGATCGCTCCGTAGGTGGCGGGCCAGGTGGAAAAGCCGATGTAGCGCACGGCGTCGAGGTCCTCGAGGCGTGCAAGGCGAATGGTGATGCTCATGAAGCCATCATGGCAGAGGGCACCAACGCAAGGGGCGCGAATGCGCGGACCGGGGATTCTCGCGAGGACGCGAGGCGTGAACAGCCGATTGAGGGGCGCGGCGCTCACAGTAGGATCGACCCATGTCCTCTCCTCAATCCCCGGCATCGACCGCGCCCTCCTCGCGCCTCGATCGCTATTTCGATATTTCCGCGCGTGGTTCGAGCGTGGGCCGCGAGGTGCGCGGCGGCGTGGTCACCTTCTTCGCGATGTGCTACATCGTGGTGCTCAACCCGCTCATCATCGGCACGGTCCCCGATTCGACCGGCCAGTACCTCGGTGGCGGCACCGAGCCGAACCTTCCGGCCGTGGCCGCCGGCACGGCGCTGATCGCAGCCCTGTGTTCGCTGTTCATGGGCGCCTGGGCCAAGTTCCCGCTCGCGCTCGCGACGGGCCTCGGCCTGAACGCCTACCTCGCCTACTCGGTGGTCGCGCTTCCCGGCATGACCTGGGCGGGGGCGATGGGCATGGTGCTGCTCGAAGGCGTCATCATCCTCGTGCTCGTGCTCACCGGATTCCGCAAGGCGGTCTTCCTTGCCGTGCCGCCGTTCCTCAAGACCGCGATCGCGGTGGGCATGGGCCTGTTCATCGCCTTTATCGGGCTCTACAACGCGCGCTTCGTGACCGCCGGGGGCTCGGTGCCCGTCCAGCTCGGCGTCTCGGGCTCGCTCGAGGGCTGGCCCACGGCCGTCTTCGTGTTCGGCCTCCTGCTCATGATCGTGCTGTGGGTGCGCAAGGTCCCCGGCGCGATCCTCATCGCGATTCTCGCCGCGACGGCGGCCGCGATCATCATCGAATCCACCGTCGGCGTGGGCGCCTATGCTCCGGCCTCGGAGGCTGGGGCGGGCAACCCGACGGGCTGGTCGATGAACGTTCCCTCGCTCTCGCTCGGCGCGTTCGCCCTGCCGGACTTCGCCACGCTGTTCCAGGTCGATCCCATCGGTGGGATCACGGCAATCGGCGCCGTCGGCGCCATCATCGTCGTGTTCTCCCTGCTTCTTGCCGACTTCTTCGACACCATGGGCACGATGGTGGCCGTCGGCTCCGAGGCGGGCCTCGTGAGCGAGAACGGCGATGTCACGAACTCGCAGCGGGTGCTCGTGGCCGACTCCGTGGGTGCGATCCTCGGCGGTGTGGGCGGCGTGTCGAGCGCGACGAGCTACATGGAAAGCGCCACGGGCGTGGGGGAGGGGGCCCGCACGGGCCTCGCCTCCGTCGTCACGGGCGCGTGCTTCGCGCTCACCGTGTTCCTGGCCCCGCTCGTGGCCCTCGTGCCCTACGAAGCGGCCACCCCGGCGCTCGTGCTCGTCGGCTTCCTCATGATGACCCAGGTGGTCGAGATCGACTTCTCGGATCTCTCCAAGGCCGTGCCCGCGTTCCTCACGATCATCCTCATGCCGTTCGCCTATTCGATTACCGTGGGCATGGGCGCGGGCTTCATCGTGTACGTGCTCATTCAGGTGGTGCTCGGGCGGGCGCGCCAGGTCCACTGGCTCATGTACCTGGTCGCGTTCCTCTTCGTGCTGTACTTCTTACGCGATCCCATGTCGGCGCTCTTCGGTCTCTAGGATCGTGAGCGGTGTGGCCGGTGGCGGGTGCGTGAGCGCCCCCACCGGCCATTTGTTCAGAGAGTGAATATATTATGCGGAGTATGCAGCACCACTTCCTCTCCTCTACGGCGTCCGCAGGCGGGCACTACGGGGCCGTCAACCCCATGGGTCACGCGGCGATGCGGACCTCCAACATGGGCCTCGTGCTCCGCCACCTCTACGATTCGGGCCCCCGCTCGCGCGCCACCCTCGCTGCCGAGGTGGGGCTGTCCAAGGCCACGATCTCGACGCTCGTGGGCGAGCTCTCCGCCCGCGGCCTCGTCACGGAGGGCGAGGCCGACCGGCAGGGGAGGGTGGGGCGCCCCGGCATCGAGGTGGCCGTGGACGGTTCGGCCGTGTGCGGCATCGGCGTGGAGATTACGGTGGAGTACATCGCCGTGGCCATCGTTGACCTCGCGGGCCAGGTGCGCGCCAGCCACTCCGTCCCGATGCCGACCCCGGAGCAGGATAGCGCTGTCCAGATCCCGGGCACGCCGCCTGCCTCCGAGTCGCGCGCGGGCTTCGTGCCGAGCGATCCCGCCCACGCGCTCGACCACGTGGCCGCCCAGGTCACTCGCGCCCTCGATATCGCCGCGGACGAGGGCCTGTGGCCCGCGGGCATCCTCGTGGCGCCCCCCGGCATCATCGACTACGCGAGCGGCGTCGTGCGTTTCGCCCCGAATCTGGGGTGGCGCAACGTTCCCCTGCTGCACGAGCTTCGGGCGCGGCTCGGCGTGGGCGCCCCGCCGATTGGCCTCGAGAACGACGCGAAGCTGTCGGCCGTTGCCGCCTACGCGGAGATGGGGCGCGACGAGGTGCAGGACCTCGTGTACCTCACGGGCGACGTGGGCGTGGGGGCGGGCATCATTTCCGGCGGCAGGCTCGTGCGGGGCTGGTCCGGCTTCTCCGGCGAGGTAGGGCACGTGACGGTGGTCGATGGCGGCGAGCAGTGCCCGTGTGGCCGCCGCGGGTGCTGGGAACTGTATGTCGGGCTCGGCGCGCTGCTCGCGGCGCTGCCCGAGGACGCTCCCGCGAACGATCCGCACTTGCCCATGCCGGAACGGCTCGCGAACGTGCGCGAGTTTCTGGAGGCCGAGAATCCGGGCGTGCTCGCGGCGTTCGAGAGCATCGGCGCGCAGCTCGCGCGCGGTGCGGGCTTGCTCGTCGATGTCCTCAATCCGCGGGCGATGGTGCTCGGCGGGTACCTGGGCTACTTCGCGGACGTGTTTCAGGAGCCGCTCGCCGCGGCGCTCGAGGCGCGCCTGATCGATGAGGGCAGCGCCGTGGAGGTCATGCAGGGGCCGCGGGGCCTCGAGGCAGCGGCCGTCGGCGGCGCTCTCGTGGTGCTCGACAGCGTGCTCACCGACCCCACCCTCGTGCCGCTCGCACGCTAGGAAGTTTTTCGCGCGAACAGTTGACATTCGTCACGCTCTGCAATAGTTTGGTCAGTGAACAAACTATTGCAGGTCCTGCCAAAGGAGGCACGCGTGCCAGAGACGACCGCGGGGCGGCTCACCCTCCCCATCCAGCGAGGGATGGACGATGCCGTGCGCGCCCTCATCGCGCGACTCGGCGCCGACGCCGTGCGCGACTCCGACGGCACCGAACTGCCCGCCCTGGTCCACGACCTCGCCGTCAAGGTATACGCCAAGTACTTCGTGGGACGCGGAGACAACGCCTGGGCCGACGCCCACCCGGACGACCTCACGCGCATCTACCTCATGTCCGAACGCACCCTCGCTCCCGCCGACGGGCCGCTTACGATCCCGCTCATGGACCGGTGGTTCGCCGATCAGGTGCGCCCCGATACCGACTGCGACGTTGAGCGCTGGTGGCAGGTCATCGACCGCACCACGGGAGAGGTCGCGGACCCCGAGCGCTGGAGCGTCGAGGGGGATGCCGTGCTCCTCACAAGCGCCGAGGCCAGCCACGTCTACACCGTGAACTTCCTGGCCGTGCAGACCTGGGATCCCACCCAGATGTACAACTACCTCACGAACGGGTGGGCCGACGAGGCCGGGCGCGAAAAGGAAAAGCCCTTCGACGTGCGCCACGAGGACACGTGGGCCTACGTCCAGGAATCGCTGGGCACGTGGCTCACCGAGCACCCCGAAGTCGACGTGGTGCGCTTCACCACCTTCTTCTACCACTTCACGCTCGTCTACGGCGCCGACGCCAAGGAGCGCTTCGTGGACTGGTTCGGCTACTCCGCCTCCGTCTCCGTCGCAGCCATGGAAGCCTTCGAACACGACTACGGTTACCCGCTCAGCGCCGAGGACTTCGTGGACGAGGGCTACTACAACTCCCCGTTCCGCCCACCGAGCCCCGTCTTTCGCGACTGGATCGAGTTCCAGCACCAGTTCGTCACCGCGAAGGTCAAGGACCTCGTGGACCAGGTGCACGCGGCGGGCAAGGAAGCCATCATGTTCCTCGGCGACAACTGGATCGGCGTGGAACCCTACGGCCCGCACTTTGCCCGAACCGGCCTCGATGCCGTCGTGGGATCCGTCGGCTCCGGCGCCACCTGCCGCATGATCGCCGACATCCCCCACGTGCGCTACACCGAGGGCCGCTTTCTTCCCTACTTCTTCCCCGATGTCTTCACCGAGGGCGGCGACCCCGCGGGCGAAGCGACCGCCTCCTGGCTCCCCGCCCGGCGCGCCATCGTGCGCTCCCCGCTGGATCGGATCGGCTACGGCGGCTACCTCAGCCTCGCCCTCGATCATCCCGACTTCGTGGACCGCGTGGAAGAGATCGTGGCGGAGTTCCGCGCGATCCACGACAACTCGCTCGGCGCGCGCCCCGCCACAGCGCCCGTGACCATCGGTGTCCTCAACGCCTGGGGCCGGCTGCGCTCGTGGCAAACCCACATGGTCGCCCACGCGATCGAGTACCGGCAGACGGCCAGCTACATCGGCGTGCTCGAGGCGCTCGCCGGGCTGCCCTTCGACGTGGAGTTCCTCAGCTTCGAGGACGTCGAGGGTGGGGTTCCCGCGCACATCGGGGTGCTCATCAACGCGGGCTCCGCGGGCACCGCCTTCTCGGGTGGCGAGGCCTGGAACAGCCCTCGGCTGATCGCCAGCATCAACGCCTTCGTCACGCGCGGCGGCGGGATCATCGGCGTCGGCGAGCCGTCGGCCTTCCCTGGCGGCGGGCGCACCTTCCGCCTCGCCGATCTGTTCGGCGTGGACCAAGAACTCGGCTGGGGGCTCTCCACCGCGCCCCCCGCGGCGGCGGTCGAGGAACACTTCATCACCGCCGACTCCGGGCCGCACCTGGAGACCGGGGACGGCGCCCGCCACATCATCCTCACCTCCCCGAACACGACGGTGCTCGGCACCGACGCCGCCGGACACGTGGCCGCCGCAGCGCACGAGGTGGGCGAGGGCCGGGCGGTCTACCTCGCGGGCCTGCCCTACTCGGCGAACAACGCCCGACTGCTCCACCGCGCGTGTGCGTGGGCCGCGGGCCTCGAGGACGACTTCGGGCAGTGGAGCGCGAGCGATGTGCGCGTGGACATCGCCCACTACCCCGAGGCCGAACGGTTCCTCGCGATCAACAACTCCCTCGATCCCCTCACCACCGAGGTGCGCGGGAGCCACGGGGCCACCTGGTCCCTCACCCTGACCCCCGGCGGTCACGCCTGGGTCTCCACGACCACCGCTTCGGGCACCGGGCCCGAAGGCGACTGAGATTTCGTTGTTTCAAGGAAGAAGGACACTCATGAAGCGCAGGACAGTACTGACAGGAATGACGCTCGGCACTCTCGGGCTCGCCGCGTGTGGCTCGGGATCCGGCTCCGGGTCCGGCGGGGACGCGGTGGAGATCACCTACATGCACCGCCTTCCCGACGGCGATGGCATGACCAAGGTTGACGACATCGTCGCGACGTGGAACAAGGACAACCCCTCGATCCAGGTCAAGGCCGTGAAGTTCGACGGCAAGGCCAACGAAATGATCGTACGCCTGGAAAACGAGATCTCGGCCGGGACCGCCCCGGACCTCGCCCAGCTCGGCTATGCCGAAATCCCCTCCCTGTTCACCAAGGGCCTCGTGCAGGACGTGGTGAAGGAGGCAGAGAAGTATGAGAAGAACTTCGCCGCTGGTGCCTACGGCCTCATGAAGGTGGGCGAGGCTGTGGTGGGTCTGCCCCAGGACACCGGCCCCCTCGTCTACTACTACAACGCCGAGGAGTTCGAGAAGCTCGGCCTCAAGGTTCCGACCACGGCCGACGAGCTCGTCGAGGTGGCCACGACCGCGGCGGCCGCGGGCAAGTTCGCCATCTCCTTCCAGCCTGACGAAGCCCAGTACTGGCTGTCCGGCCAGGCCGCCGCTGCGGGCGCCGTCTGGTTCTCGGCCGAGGGCGACAAGTGGAAGGTGGACGTCACGAGCGCCGAAACCGCCACGGTCGCGGAGTTCTGGCAAAAGATCCTCGACGCGAAGGCCGCCCTCACCGAGCCCCGCTGGGGCGAGGGCTTCACCAAGAACCTCGTCGAGCAGAACCTCATCGGCACGATCGGTGCCGCGTGGGAGGCCCCGCTGCTGTCCGGCGACATGGCCGACACCCCGAACGTCGGCCAGTGGAAGGTTGTCCAGCTGCCCACCTTCGGCGATAAGGCCATGACGGGCCCCGACGGCGGCTCCGGCGTGGCCGTCCTCAAGGGCAGCGAGCACCAGGCAGAGGCCATGGAGTTCCTCAACTGGTTCAACACCCAGGTCGCGGACCTCGCCACCCAGGGACTCGTCGTCGCCGCGACCGGCGATGTCACCACCCCGAAGGACGTTGCCGAGTTCTACGGCGGCCAGGACGTCATGAGCGAACTGCAAGCCGCGAACAAGTCGATGAACCCCGACTTCATCTACATGCCCACGTGGCCCGCAGTGAACGACCCGATGATGCGGGCAGCCGACGCCGCCGCGACCGGCGCCGCCCCCGTATCCGAGGTCTTCACAGCCGCGCAGGACGCGTCGGTGAGCTCGCTCAAGGACGCCGGCCTCCCGGTCGACGCCTAAACACTCGCTACCCCGATTGGAGAGACTGCCATGACACGACGACAACGCCGCGAGGCGCTCACGGGCATCGGCTTTGTGACGCCGTTCGCGCTGCTGTTCGCGGCCGTGTTCCTCATTCCCATCGGGGTATCGATCTACTCCTCCTTCTTCCGTGCGGCCCCCTCCGGAGGGGGGCTGTACGGGGGAGGGGAGATGGCGAACCAGTTCGTCGCCTTCCAGAACTACACCGAGATCATCACCGGCTCCGCCTTCTGGACCGGCATGGGCCGCGTGTTCCTCTTCGGCATCGTCCAGGTGCCCGTGATGATCCTGCTGGCCCTCGTCATGGCCCTGCTGCTGGACTCGCTCGTCATCAAGCGGGTCGGGGCCTTCCGGCTCGGATTCTTCTTGCCCTACGCGGTGCCCGGCGTCGTCGCGGCCCTCGTGTGGACCTACATGTACAACCCGCAGTTCTCGCCGATCAACGAGCTCCTGGACCTCGTGGGCCTGCACATCAACTTCTTCGACTCGAACCTGATCCTGTGGTCGATGGCGAACATGACCACGTGGACGTTCACGGGCTACAACATGCTCATCTTCCTCGCGGCGCTCCAGGCAATCCCGAACGAACTGTACGAAGCCGCCCGCATCGACGGCGCGAGCGGCTGGGACATCGTGCGGCGCATCAAGGTCCCGATGGTGCGCAACGCGACCCTGCTCGCGGTCCTGCTGTCCATCATCGGCACGATCCAGCTGTTCAACGAACCGACCGTGCTGCGCGCCGAAAACACCTGGATGGGGGCCGATTACACGCCCATGATGATGGCCTACAACACCCTCATGGGCAGCATCTCGCCCTCTGGCACGGGACCCGCCGCCGCCATCTCCGTGCTCATGGCCATCATCGCCGGCGCCCTCGCCGGGATCTATACCGTCATCCAAAGGAGGGCAGCCCTGTGAGCGCCCCGGCCTCGCCCCGCTCCCTGCAACCGTCGGCCCTCGCCAAGACCCTCACCATCGTGGTGCTGCTGCTCCTCTTGGCGTACAGCCTGGGGCCGATCCTGTGGCTCATCATTTCCTCCACGAAGTCGAACACGGACCTCGTGTCCTCCTCCGGCTGGTGGTTCGCTAAGAACAACAGCGCCGTCGCGAACTACGAGCGGCTCCAGTCGTGGACCCAGGGCCTGTTCTGGCGCTGGGTGGCGAACTCCCTCCTGTACTCTACCCTCGCCGGCGCGCTCGGCACCCTGCTGGCCGTCGCCGCCGGGTACGGGATCGCGAAGTTCCGCTTCCCCGGCCGCGGCGCCGTGCAAATCGTCATCCTGGGCGGCCTGCTCATGCCGATTGCCCTGCTCACGATCCCGCTCTACATGGTGATCGACGCCGTGGGCCTCACCAACACGATGTGGGCGGTCATCCTGCCCTCCGCCGTGAGCCCCTTCGGGGTCTTCCTCGGCATCGTCTACGCCCATTCCTCCGTGCCCGACGAACTCATCGACGCCGCCCGGATCGACGGCGCCGGAGAAATCCGCATCTTCTTCACCGTGGTGCTGCGCCTGCTCGCCCCCGCGATGGTGACGATCTTCCTCTTCATCTTCGTGGCCACGTGGAACAACTTCCTGCTCCCGCTGCTCACGCTCACCTCGGCCGAACTCAAGCCCGTCACCCTCGGCCTCTACGGCATGATGAGCTACTTCAACCCGCAATACGGCGCCGTGCTGCAGGGCGCCCTGCTCGGCGTGATTCCCCTCGTCATCCTCTTCCTCGTGCTCCAGAAGTACTGGCAGTCCGGCCTCAGCGCCGGATCCGTCAAGGGCTAAAGCACGCGGACGCATCCCCGACGGCCCCTCACGTTTCACCCCCACCCCAACCCGAGGAGAGTTCCCGTGATTGCATTTGGCACCGGCGGCTGGCGCGCCATTATCGGCGACGAGTTCACGCGGGCGAACGTTCGCCTGCTCGCGCAAGGACTCGCGCAGCTCATGCACGACGAGGGCGTCGCGGATCGGGGGATCGTGCTGTCCTACGACCGGCGGTTCCTGTCCGACGTGGCCGCGTGGTGGACCGTCGAAGTTCTCGCCGCCAATTCCATTCCCGTGACCATCGTGACCCGGCCCGTGCCCACCCCCATGTGCATGTGGACCGTGCGCAATGAGGGCAGGCCCTACGGGCTGGCCGTCACAGCCTCACACAACCCCGCCCTCTACAACGGGCTCAAGCTGTTCACCGAGGGCGGGCGCGACGCCGACATCGAGGTCACCGACCGCCTCACCGAGCGGGTCAACGCCCTGACCGAGGCCGACGTGCGCTCGCTCGCTCCCGAAGAAGTCCGTCAGTCGCCGCTCGTGACCGAGCAAACGTCGATCAACTGGTACCTCGACGCGATCCTCGAGCACCTGGACATTCCCGCCATCCGGCACGCGCACCTGAACATCGTGCTCGATCCGATGTTCGGCGTGGCCCAGACCAGCATGCAGACCGTGCTCGTCACCGCCCGCTGCCAGGTCACGGTCATCAATGCCCGCCACGATCCGCTGTTCGGGGGCCGGATGCCCTCGCCCGCCGCGGGCTCGCTGGCCCCGCTGCGCGAAGCGGTGGTTTCGACCGGCGCCGATCTGGGCATCGCCACCGACGGCGACGCCGACCGCCTGGGCATCATCGATGACCGGGGCAGCTTCCTGAGCCCCAACCAGATTCTCGTGCTCCTGTACGACTACCTGCTCACCACGAAGGGCTGGTCCGGCCCCGCGGTGCGCAACATGTCCACCACCCACCTGCTCGACCGGGTGGCCGAGGCGCACGGCCAGACGTGCTACGAGGTTCCCGTCGGCTTCAAGTGGATCAGCGCGAAAATGACCGAGACCGACGCCGTGATCGGCGGGGAATCCTCCGGCGGTCTCACCGTGCGCGGCCACATTCCCGGCAAGGACGGCATCTACGCGGGCAGCCTGCTCGTGGAAGCGGTCGCGGCGTCGGGAAAGAAGCTCTCCGAGCTGTACGCCGACATCGTTGAGCGCTACGGCGAACTGGTCATGGTGGAAGCGGCCTACACCTACACGCCCGAGCGCCGGAGCGCGCTGAACACGCGCATCTTCACCGAGCACGATCTGCCCGAGTTCGCCCCCGAGGTCGAGCGGATCGGCTGGAGCGATGGCTGCAAGGTGTACTTCGCGAACGGGGGATGGGTGACCATCCGCTTCTCCGGGACCGAGCCCGTGATTCGCGTCTTCGCCGAAATGCCCACCGAGGCCGAAGCGAACGACCTCGCCGCGACCGTCGCCCGCTACTACGACCTGGAGGCCTGATGTCCACACCGACCTCGCCGAATACTCCCGTGAGAACGGCCGTGATCCTCGCGCGCGGCCTCGGCACCCGCATGCGCGCCCAGGCCGCCGACGCCGGGGTGTCAGAACTGTCCGCCGCGCAAAAGAGCGCCGCGGCGAGCGGGCACAAGGCCCTCATGCCGATCGGTGAGCACCGCCTCATTGACTATTCGCTCAGCGCCCTTGCCGATGCCGGGATCCGCCACGCGATCCTCGTGGTGCCGCCCGAGCACGCCGAGTTCGAGGCGCACTTTGCTCGCGTCGCGCCCACGAGGCTCACCATGAGTTACGCGATCCAGGAGGAGCCGCTCGGCACCGCCAACGCCGTCGCGAGCGCCGAAGCCCTCGTGGGCGGCGCGCCGTTCCTCATGGCCAACGGCGACAACCTCTACCCGGCGGGTGCGGTCGCGGCCCTCGCCGAGCACGGCGGCAACGCGCTGCTGGGCTTCGAGCGCGAGGCCCTCGTGGCGGCAAGCAACATCCCCGCGGAGCGCATCGCCGCGTTCGCCCTCATCCGCTCCCGTGGCGGGGTGCTCGAGTCCATCGTGGAAAAGCCCTCCGAGGACGTGATCGCGGCCGCTGGGCAGGGGGCGCTCGTGAGCATGAACCTCTTCTCCTTCACCCCCGAGATCTTCGAGGCGTGCCGCAGCATCGAGCCCTCGCCGCGCGGCGAGTACGAGATCGTGGACGCGGTCTCCCGCCTGAGCGATGTCCGCGTGATCCCTCACGCGGGCGGCGTCTTGGATCTATCGCGGCAAGACGACATTGCTGGGGTCGAGGCCCGCCTGTCGGGAATCACGGTCACGCTGTGAGCGGCGTCAGCACATGGCGCGTTCCCGGCCGCGTCGAAGTGCTCGGCAAGCACACCGACTACGGCGGCGGCCGCGTGCTCGTGTGCGCGGTCGAACGCTCCGTCACGGTCACCGCCCGGGCGATCCCGCCGACGGCCGCGGGCGCCGCATCCGGGGGAGTCATCGACGCCTCGAGCGATCACTACCCCGACCCCGTGCGCCTCAGCGCCCACCAGCCGTGCACGCTCCCCAGCGGCCACTGGGGACACTACGTCCAGACCGTCATCGACCGGCTCACCAGCAACTTTGGGCCGCTCGGATCGGCGCGGCTCACGATCTCCTCCGATCTGCCTCCCGCCTCGGGAATGAGCAGTTCCTCGGCGCTGCTCACCGGCGTCATGCTCACCCTCGCCGACCTCAACGACCTGCCGGTGCGTGAGGAATGGACGGCGAGCATCCACGATCGGCTGGACCTCGCGGGCTACGCCGCCTCCATCGAGAACGGCAAGAGCTTCCGCGCCCTCCAGGGCCACCCCGGCGTCGGCACCTCCGGCGGCTCACTCGACCACACGGGGATGCTCACGAGCGCCCCCGGGCGCCTCTCCTACGTCGAGTTCGATCCCGCGCGGATCCTCTCGCAGGTGGCCCTCCCGCCCGAGTACAGCCTCGTGATCGGCGTGAGCGGCGTGCTCGCCGAAAAGACCGGCAGCGCCCGCGACCTCTACAACCGCGGGCCCCGCACCCTGGCCGCGATCCTCGAGCGGTGGAACGCCGAGCAGGGCCGGAGCGATGCGAGCCTGCACGCCGCCGTGCGCAGCCTCGGTGTGGATGGCGCGCCGCCCGGACAGCTGGCGCTGGACCGACGGCTCACGCCCCTCATGGCCGCCGCAGAACCCGGCTATCCCACGCGCAGGCTCACGCAGTTCCTCATGGAATCCACCGTCCTCGTGCCCGCCGCCGCCCAGGCGCTTTCCACCCGAAACATCGCGCGCTTCGGCGACATCGTGGCTCGTTCCCAGGCCCTCGCCACGACCCATCTCGAGAATCAGGTGCCGCACACCACCGCGCTCGTGCGTCTCGCCCTCGCGATGGGAGCCCCCGCCGCTTCCGCGTTTGGCGCGGGCTTCGGCGGCAGCGTGTGGGCGCTCGTGCCCACCGCCGACGCCCCCGCGTTCGCTACGGCGTGGCTCGCGGCCTACACGCGACGTTTCACCGCGCCCGGGGCCAGCACGATTGTCACGCGTCCCGGGGCCGCGGCCGAGCGCCTCGGATAGGGGCCGCTACCGCGCGGCGAGCTGATCCAGCACCGCGTTGGTCGAGGCGATGAGGGCGCGCACGTCGGCCGCCTCCACCGCCGGGAACGTCGCGATCCGCAGCTGGTTGCGGCCAAGCTTGCGGTACGGCTCGACATCGACGATCCCGTGCGCGCGAAGAGTCGAGGCCACGAGCGCCGCGTCGATGGACTCATCCACGTCGATGGTGGTCACCACGCGTGAGCGAGCCGCCTCATCGGCCACGAAGAACTCGAGGTCCGCGCGCGAGCGCACCCAGTCGTGCAGCAGGCCCGAGGTCTCGCGGCTGCGCCCCGCGGCCCACGACAGGCCCCCCTGCTCGTTCATCCACTCGACCTGCTCGGCCATGAGGATGAGCGTCGCAATCGCCGGGGTGTTGAGCGTCTGGTGCTTGCGCGAATTCTCGAGCGCGGTCGAGAAGTTCAAGAACCCCGGAATGTAGCGACCGGAGGCGGCGATGCGCTGCGCCCTGTCAATCGCCGCGGGAGAGGTCAGGGCGATCCACAGGCCGCCGTCGGAGGCGAACGACTTCTGCGGCGCGAAGTAATACAGATCGGTCGCGGACACATCGACATCGAGCCCTCCCGCGCCGCTCGTGGCATCCACGAGCACGAGCTGATCGGGCATCTGGCCCGGCACCCGCTGCACGGGAGCCATCACGCCCGTCGACGTCTCGTTGTGGGGCCACGCGAACACGTCCACGTCGTCGTCGGCCTCCGGCGCCGCGAGGCTCCCCGGGGGCGCCTGGATCACGGACGGGTCCCGCAAGAACGGCGCTGCCGCCGTTGCCTTCGCGAAGCTGCCGGAGAACTCGCCGAACACCAGGTGCTGGGCCCGGCTGTCCACGAGCGAGAACGTGGCCACGTCCCACAGCGCCGTCGCGCCGCCGTTGCCGAGTACCACCTCGTAGCCGTCTGGCAGGGAGAACAGCTCGGCGAGCCCTTCCTGGATCCGCTGCACGAGCTTCTTGACCGGCGCCTGGCGATGCGACGTGCCCATGAGCGTGTGTCCCGCGCGAGAAAGCGCCTGCATCTGCGCGTCCCGCACCCGGCTCGGGCCGGAGCCGAAGCGGCCATCGGCGGGCAGAAGGTGGGGAGGAATCGAGAGGGTGGGATCGGCCATGGGCGGACTCCTTCGAGGTCACGTATGTGCACGAGGCACCGGTGGCGGCCGCGCACTGCCCTCACGCGAGGGTCCGTGCGCGTCCAGTCCCATCCTTTCGCACCCGGCCGGGCGTGCCCCACCCCGTCCGGTGGGCGAGAGCCGGGCTGCCCCGTCGCGTGGCCCCTACCCATCTGTATCGGGTTAGATAGGGGGATGAGCAGAGCCGACCTCACCAAAGCGCCCACCGACGTGTCAACGATGTTCGACGGGGTCGCCGGACGGTACGACCTCATGAACGCCGTCCTCGCGCTCGGCCAAGACCGCCGTTGGCGCCGCGCCATGGTCGACGCCCTACAGCTCGACCCCACCCGGCCGGGCACCGTGCTCGACATCGCCGCGGGCACCGGCACCTCCACCGCGGCTATCGCCGCGAGCGGCCACCGAGCGATCGCCTCCGACTTCTCCCTCGGCATGATGCGGGAGGGCACGGCACGCCAGAGCGACCTCCCGTTCGTGGGGGCCGACGCCACTCGCCTCCCGTTTCGCACCGACGCCTTCGATGCAGCCGTGAACTCCTTCGGCCTGCGCAACGTGCACGACCCCGCTGCTGCCCTTGCCGAAATGGTGCGCGTGGTGCGGCCCGGCGGCGCCGTCGTGATCTGCGAGTTCTCTACTCCCACAAACCGGGCCTTCCGACACGTGTACCGCAACTACCTCATGAAGGCGCTGCCCGCCGTCGCCTCGCGAGCGGCCAGCAACGGCCCCGCCTACTCCTACCTCGCCGAATCGATCATGGCGTGGCCCGATCAGGAGGGGCTGCGGCAGTGGTTCATCGATGCCGGGCTCACGCACGTGCAGTACCGCAACCTCTCCGGGGGAATCGTGGCGCTGCACCGCGGCATCGTTCCGGCGTAGGGGAGTCCGGAGGGCGCTTCTGTGTCGAGAGCCTGCGCGCCGCACTGTCCCTTCCGCTAGGCGTCTCTCGCGGCCCTCTCACGCCCCGTTCGTGGTGTGTGCCACGTGGGGTGGTGGTGGGCTTGCGTGGCGGG
>JAUNTX010000012.1 GCA_030538475.1 Dermabacter sp. | reverse complement strand
TGCGCTCGTCGAAGTAGAGCTGGTAGATGAGGCCGGAGCAGCCGCCGGGCTGCACGGCGATGCGCAAGCGCAGATCGTCGCGACCTTCTTGCGCAAGCAGCGTCCGCACCTTGTCGGCGGCAACCTCGGTGAGGGCGACGCCGTGGGCCGGAGCCTCGGTGGTCTCGGATGCGGTGGTGGTCATAGGGGCCTCCAGTTGAGTGGGTGAGCGGGACCTAGCCTACGCCGCTTCGCTTGGAAGGGCACGCGGGCGTAAGCCATCAGGAATTGAGGAACCACAGCACCATGACGCCGACGAAGCCCGCGAGTAGAGCGCCCGCGCCAGCGAGCGCGGGTTCGCGAAGATCGGGACGGCGAAGCGCGAAAACGAGCGCCGTGATCACGAGGATCAACGCGATGCCGCCGCCGAGTATTCCGCCGAAGAGCCGGCCCACGAAGAATCCGGCGATGATGCCCGCGAGGGTCACGGGGACGGTCAGCACGTGCACGCTGGGCGACTGCGAAGTCTCCGCTGCGCGCTCGTGTGCCGCGCGGGCCTCGGCGCGCAGGCGTTCGCGCGAGACGTGGTAGGCCTCGCGCGGGGCGTCGGCCCCCGACTCCTTCTTCTTTCGTGAACTCATGCGGCCTCTGCCGAGCCGCCGGACTCCGGCTGCGTTTCGCTCGGCGACAGGTGCCGCGCACCGAGCAGGATGAGCGCTTCGGCGACGCACACGCGCTCGAAATCGCCGAGGTGGAGGGATTCGTCGATGCCGTGGGCGCGCGAATCGGGATCCTCGACGCCCGTGACGAGGACGTCGGCGCGCGGGAACACCTCGAGCAGGTCGGAGATGAACGGGATCGACCCGCCGAGCCCCGTATCCACGGGGTCGGTCCCCCACGACTCGGCGAAGGCGCCACGCGCGAGGCTCATCCCCTCGCTCTGGGCGGGCGCGAGGAACGGCTTGCCCTGATCCACCGCGGTGAAGGTCACGATCGCCGCCTCCGGGGAGTGGGACTCGACGTGGCGGCGCAGCGCCTCGAGGGCGCGGTCCGGATCATCGCCGGGGGCCAGGCGCACGCTCACCTTGGCGCGAGCCTTCGCGATGAGGGTGTTGCTCGCGTTCTGTACGCTCGGCGCGTCGATGCCGATGACGGAGATGGCGGGCTTGGTCCACAGGCGCGAGGTGATGGGGCCATCGCCCGCGAGCGGGAGATCCTCGGGCACCCCGGCGTCGCGGCGGAAGTCTGCTTCCGGGAGGTCCACGGCGGGGTCGTCGGCCACGTGGAGGCCGTCCACCGCGACACTGCCGTCGGCGTTGTGGAAGGTGGAAAGGACGCGGGCCAGCTGGGTGGGGGCATCGAGAACGGGGCCGCCGAAAAGTCCGGAATGCACGGAGTGGTCGAGCACCTGCACGTCGATGGTGAAGCTCGCGAGGCCGCGCAGGCTCGTGGTGAGGGCGGGGGTGCCGACGGCCCAGTTGGCGGAGTCGGCCACGATGATGAGGTCGCTGCGCATCGCCTCCGCGTGCTTCTCGATGAACGGCCTGAACGTGGCGCTGCCGTACTCTTCCTCGCCTTCGATGAAGACCACGACGCCGACGCCGGAGTCCTCGAGTTCGGTCCCGAGGGCGCGCAGGGCGGCGATGTGGGCCATGATCCCGGCCTTGTCGTCGGCCGCGCCGCGACCGTAGAGGCGACCCTCGCGCTCGGTGGGCTCGAAGGGCGGCGTAGTCCATTCCGATTCGTCGCCCGCGGGCTGCACGTCGTGGTGCGCGTACAGCATGACGGTGGGCATCCCGGACTTCGCGGGCCGACGGGCGAGAACGGCGGGCGCTCCCCCGTCCACGCTCTCGATGCCGACCTCGGGCAGGCCCGCCTCGCGCAGGAGTTCGGCGACGGCCTCGGCGCTGCGCCGGACGTGTGACTGGTCGAAGCCATCGAAGGCGACGGAGGGGATCCGCACCAGGGCCTTCAGATCCTCGATGGTGCGGGGCATTGCCTCGGCAATCGCCGCATTCAGGTCGGCAGTGGAAAGGGCCATGGGTGTCGCATCTCCTTGTCTCGGGGTGTGGCGGGGCAGCGGGCCGCACCCGCCCACGGTATCCGGCACGGCTTGGAGAAACGCGAACGCGCACCGGGGCGGAAGGTGCGATCCGAGAAAAGGTGGGGCCGACGGGGCCCGTCGGCCGTGGGCGGCTGGCAGGGGCGACGGTTAGGATGGGGCGTGTGAGTACAACGAACCCGAACGCCGAGGGCGAGCACAGCCCGATCACCCCGAAGAAGGGGAAACCCACCCGCTCCCGCAAGGAAGCCGAGGCCGCCCGTAAGCGCCCCCTGGTCCCCGAGGACCGCAAGGAGGCGCGGCGCCTGTCCAAGCAGAAGGCGCGCAGCCAGAGCAACCGCGAGCACCACGCGCTTGTGACGGGCGATGAAGAGAACTACCCGCTGCAGCATCGCGGCCCCGATCGGCGTCTCGTGCGCGACATCGTGGATTCTCGCCGCAACGTGGCCGAGCACTTCCTGCCCTTCGCGCTCGTGGCAATGCTTTTCCCGTTCCTGCTGCAGATCATCGCGCCCGCCCGGTTCGAGCTGGTCACGCTCGCCTTCCTCGTGGCCCTGTGGGGCGGCATCTTCATCGTGGTCATCGACCTCTTCCTGCTGCGCAGGAAGATCCGCCGCACCCTCGAGGAACGGTTCGGGGTGGTCCCGAGCGGCATGGTCTCGTACGGCATCTTGCGCGCGACCAACATTCGCCCGTGGCGGATGCCGAAGCCGAAGATCAAGCACGGCGAGGCACCCCGCCGCTGATCATCCACGAAAGGCCCACCCGGAAGAACGTCTCCGGGTGGGCCTTTCGTATGGGCATTAGACGGGCCGCGCGGTGGCGCGGGCCCTCCCTGCCCTGGGCTACTTCAGCACTACTTCCGGGCGGACTCAGCCGCGTCGGCCTCGGCCTTCTCCTTCGGCTTCGCATCGACCCCGGCCTCCTTGCGCTGCTGCGCGGTGATCGGTGCCGGTGCCTGGGTGAGCGGATCGTACCCGCCGCCCGACTTGGGGAAGGCGATGACATCGCGGATCGAATCGGTCTTTGCGAGCAGGGCCACGATGCGGTCCCAGCCGAAAGCGATGCCGCCGTGGGGCGGGGCGCCGAAGGCGAAGGCGTCGAGCAGGAAGCCGAACTTCTCCTGGGCTTCCTCGGCACCGATTCCCATGAGGGCGAACACGCGCTCCTGGACGTCGCGCTGGTGGATACGGATCGAACCGCCGCCGATCTCGTTGCCGTTGCACACGATGTCGTAGCCGTAGCTGAGGGCGGAGCCGGGATCGGTATCGAAGGTCTCGACCGATTCGGGCTTCGGCGCGGTGAAGGCGTGGTGGACGGCCGTCCACGCGCCGCTGCCGACAGCCACGTCTCCGGCGGCCACGGCATCGCCTGCGGGCTCGAACATGGGGGCATCGACCACCCATACGAAGCTGTAGGCGTCGGGATCGATGAGGCCCAGGCGGGCACCGATCTCGTCGCGGGCCGCACCCAGCAGGGCGCGGGAACTCTTGGTCTCGCCCGCGGCAAAGAACACGCAGTCGCCGGGCTCGGCACCCACCGCGGCGGCAAGGCCCGCCTTTTCGTCGTCGGAGAGGTTCTTGGCGACCGGGCCGCCCAGGGTTCCGTCGGCCTGGATGAGCACGTAGGCGAGGCCCTTCGCGCCGCGCTGCTTGGCCCATTCCTGCCACGCATCGAGCTGGCGGCGGGCCTGCGAGGCGCCCCCGGCCATGACGATCGCGCCCACGTACGGGGCCTGGAACACGCGGAACGGCGTGTTCTGGAAGTACTCGGTCATCTCGGTGATCTCGAGGTCGAAGCGCAGATCGGGCTTGTCGGAGCCGTAGCGCCGCATCGATTCGGCGTAGGTGATGCGCGGGATCGGCGTCTGAATCTCCTCTCCCACGACCTTCCAGACGTTCGTCAGCACGCGCTCGGCCACCTCGATAACGTCCTCTTGGTCCACGAAGCTCATTTCCACGTCGAGCTGGGTGAACTCGGGCTGGCGGTCGGCGCGGAAGTCCTCGTCGCGGTAGCAGCGGGCCAGCTGGAAGTAGCGTTCCACGCCGCCCACCATGAGCAGCTGCTTGAACAGCTGAGGTGACTGCGGCAGGGCGTACCAGCTGCCCGGTGCGAGGCGGGCGGGCACCACGAAGTCGCGGGCACCCTCGGGGGTGGAGCGGGTGAGGGTCGGGGTTTCCACCTCGACGAAGTCGTCGGAGAGCAGGACCTCGCGCGCGGCCTGGTTGACGCGCGAGCGCAGGCGCAGGGCGTGAGCGGTCGAGGCGCGGCGCATGTCGAGGTAGCGGTAGCGCAGGCGCGCTTCTTCGCCCACCTCGGAGTGCTCATCGAGCTGGAAGGGCAGCGCGGCCGAGGGGTTGAGGACCTCGACTTCGCTCGCGATGACCTCGATGTCGCCCGTGGCGAGCGCCGGGTTCTCGTTGCCTTCGGGGCGCCGCTCGACGGTACCGGTGACCTTGAGAACGAACTCGTTGCGCAGGTGGTGGGCGTCTTCCTCGCGCACCACAACCTGGGCCACGCCGGAAGCGTCGCGCAGATCGAGGAACGCCACGCCACCGTGGTCGCGGCGGCGCGCGATCCATCCGGTGAGGGTCACGTCCTGGCCAATGTGCTCGGCACGCAAGTCGCCGGCACGATGAGTTCGCAGCATGGAAGAGTCCTTTGATCCGTCTCGTGAAGGGGTGAGTCTGGGCCCTACTCTACCGTCGGCCCACACTGCCCCGCGGGCCGAGCAGAGGCTGCCCCCACCCTCGCGCGGTCGAACGTGACGAGCCTCGCCCGTCGAAACCCTGGGACTTTGGCCCCGTCCCACCTAGACTGCTACAAGCACGTGTATCGCGCCAGACGCGAATGGGGTATGCGCTTCTTCTCCCGGGTAGCGCAGATTTTATGTGCGGGACTTTTCCCGCGGGTTGCGTGCTCATCCAGGAGCCAGGACGGCTCACCCTGAAGATCACGCGCGGGCCCGGGCTGGGCGTGTCATGTCCAGTTGAGGATTCCATGAACACCACTGTTGAGGGCGAAGCAATGCCCGATACCACTGCCACCACTCTTTCCGAGGCCACCGACGCGCCTGTCGCGGCCCCTGTCGAGGTCGACGAGCGCATGACGTTTGACGATCTGGGCCTGCCGCCGGAACTGCTCGATGCCGTGAAGTCGCTCGGCTTCACGCACCCCTCCCCCATCCAGGAAAAGGCGATCCCGGCCATGCTGACGGGCCGCAGCGTCCTCGGCGTAGCCCAGACCGGCACGGGCAAGACCGCTGCGTTCGGCCTGCCCCTGCTCGCCGCCCTGCGCGAGGGTGACCGCGCCACGCAGGGCCTCGTTCTTGCCCCCACGCGCGAACTCGCCATGCAGGTGGCCGACGCGCTCCAGTCGTTCGCGAAGAATCTTCCCGGCGTGCGCGTGCTGTCCGTCTACGGCGGCTCGCCCTACGGGCCGCAGGAGCGCGCGCTTGAGCGTGGCGCCCAGGTCGTCGTGGGCACGCCCGGTCGCGTCATCGATCACCTGAAGCGGGGCAACCTGCGGATCGACAACCTGGCCACGCTCGTGCTCGACGAGGCCGACGAAATGCTCCGTATGGGCTTTGCCGAAGATGTTGACGAGATCCTCAGCTTCGCGCCCGAGAACAAGCGTATGGCGCTGTTTAGCGCCACGATGCCCGCCGCGATCAAGCGCGTGGCCGACGAGCACATGCCCGATGCCGTGAGCGTTGCCGTGGCCCGCCAGGCCACGACCGTGACGAGCGTCGATCAGAAGTACGCCGTGGTGCCCTACCGCCACAAGACCGGCGCGCTGACCCGAGTCATCGAAACGTCCGACGCCGATGGCGTCATCGTGTTCGTCCGTACGCGAAGCGCCGCCGAAGAAGTGGGCACGGCCCTCATCGGTCGGGGCATCGTGGCTGCCACGATCTCCGGCGACGTTCCCCAGAAGGAGCGCGAGCGGATCGTGGAGCGTCTGCGCGACGGTTCCCTCAAGGTGCTCGTGGCCACCGACGTGGCCGCGCGCGGCCTCGATGTCGAGCGCATCGGCCTCGTGGTGAACTTCGACATTCCCGGCGAGCCCGAAGCGTACGTGCACCGCATCGGCCGCACGGGCCGCGCGGGCCGCTCGGGCGAGGCGATCACGTTCGTGGCGCCGCACGAGCGTCGCAAGCTGCAGAACATTGAGCGGACCACCCGCCAGAGTCTCGTTGAGGTTCAGGTGCCGACGCCGCTGGATGTCTCGAAGCACAAGATGAAGACCGTGCTCTCCGAGGTGCCCGAGCGCCTGGACAAGGGCCGCCTTGGCCTGTACTTCGAGCTCATCAACGAGTTCCTGTCCGAGAACAACGTCTCGGCCGAACAGCTCGCCGCGGTGCTGGGCGCCATGACGGTGGGCGACGACGGCCCGAGCCGCGAGGACGAGGACTTCGCGGGTGCGTCCTTCAAGGAAAAGGGTGGCCGGTCCCGCGACTTCGACCGCCCGGAGCGCGGCGGCGACCGCGGGGATCGCGGCCCGCGCGAGCCTCGCCCGACGAGCGCCGGTTTCACCACCTACCGCGTCGCGGTGGGCAAGAATCACGGCGTGCGCCCCCAGGCCATCGTCGGCGCCATCGCCGGCGAGGGCGGCCTCAACGGCAAGGACGTGGGCAAGATCGACATTTTCCCCTCGTTCTCGCTCGTGGAACTGCGCGACGGCGTGCGCGAGGATTCGCTCGCCCGCATCGGCAAGGCCCGCGTGGGCGGCAAGCCTATGCGCATTTCGCCCGATCAGGGACCGAAGAACAAGGGCAACAAGTTCCGCGCCCGCCGCGACTCGCACGAATCGCGCGGCTTTGATCGGGATCGTGGCGCGAAGCGCCGCTGAGCGCCCCTCCCCCAGTCTCGTGTGACGTGAACGGCGCCCGCTACCGGCTTTTCGGTGGCGGGCGCCGTTTGTTGTGTGAACACGAGACGCTGGCGCGAGACAATGGCGGAGGACAATAGTGGCGGGCCCGGCTGGGCTCGGTGACGGCTCACACGGCGGGGGATAGACCATGGCATCTGACGAAGGTGGGGAACGCGGCGCGGAAGCGCCGGATGCTGGCGCGAAAATATCGGGGCCGACGGATGCTGGCGCGGAGGTACCGGGGCCGACGGTCCTCGGTGACACGAGCGACCTTGCTGCGCCTGGGCGCGTCTCACTGGTGGCGCTGGCGCGGGCCCGGGAGCTTCCCGCAACGCAGCTCGCGCACCCGTTCGGCCCGGAGTGGGACGTCTTCACTGTCGCGGGCAAGATTTTTCTGCTCGCGACGGCCGAGCCCGGTGGCAGAGATGAGGAGCGCCGCATCGTGAACCTCAAGGTGGACCCCGCGGATTCCGAGGCGCTGCGCGCCGAGTTTGCCGCGATCACGCCGGGCTTCCACATGAACAAGCGCCACTGGATCAGCGTCTATCCGAGCCCCGATATCCCCTCTGATCTGGTGCGGGACCTCGTGACCGAGTCCTATCTCCTCGTGGTGGCTGGCCTGCCCAAGGCGCGTCGGCCGGTGGACCCGGCAACCTTCCGCTTGGCCTAGAGCCAGAGTCCGATCGTCAGGGTCACCCCCACCGCTTGCTGCCCGAGGGCAACCAGCACGATGCCCACGAGCGCGGCCACGGCGAGGAAACCGTTGTAGAACCCCTGGTTGAAGGCCATTTCTTTCGTCGCCGCGGCTTCCTCCTGGCTCGTGCTGAAAAGCGTGCGCCCAGCCTATCTGGGCGCACCGTTGTGGGGCACCGTGGCAATCAGCACCGACTCTCACCCATCGATGTGCGCAGATCGCGCGGGCGTCACTCTAGGTGTGGTCGGAGAGCAGCTGGGAGATCCGCTGGTGGGAGAGGCCCAGGATCGCGGCGACATCCGGCATCGAGAGGCCGTCGGCCCGCATTTTGCGCACGAGCGACCGGCGAATCACCTGGGCCGTGCGGGCTGCCGCGTCCGCTTCAGCGACGGCGCGTTCGGCGCCGTACTTCGCGTCCTCGTACGCCGTCACGAGGCGCAAGGCCGACGGGGAAATACCGTGGCGTGAGGCCGCGGCCTCTGCGTCGGCCGTGAGGGCGCGGAAGGTGCGCGCGTGGACGTGGATGTGGGCTCCGTCGGCGTCGAAAGTGCCTTCCCAGGCACCCTCAGTACGCGAGACGCTGACATCGATGGTCACTCCCGCCTGGGCTGCGGCCGACGGCACAGATGCGGGAGCGGCCGCGGCGCCGCGGATGTCGGGCGGGGTCATCTGCACTCCATTCATACGGGCCAAGGACGCTAGCCACTCCTGCGCTAGTACCCCTAGCGTACCGTCAGCGAGGGGCCATTGCAGGCTTTGCCGGGGCGGCGGGTCGCGGCGCTCTCTTTCAGCCCCTCACACTCGCTCCCACTCCTCGATGGGCCCCTCGACCAGCGTGAAGATCGGGTGCGCATCGATCTGTGAGGCCCCGTCGATGACCGGAAGGAAGGCCGGGTCCCGGACCTCGACCTTTGCCCGCAGGTGCTGGACCTCGTAGGCGAGCTGGCCCGTCGTGAGCGGGATGATCCCGTCCTGCTCTCCCGGCTGCGCGATCTTCTGCCGGTTAAAGGAGTATCCGCGCGCATCGGCCTCGGCGGCGAGCCCCGACAGGTAGGCACCAATCCCCGCCAGGGGGTCCTCGAGGGCTCGAAACCTCACCAATTGCGGGTGCCGGGTGTACCCCGAGGTGCCGCCGTCGAGAACTTTCTGGGCGAGCAGGGTTTCCCGCCAGCACGCCACGAGCGCACGCCGGTCGAGGAATCGGGGGTGAGGGGACCATAGGCGCATGGAGGCTGCTTCTTTCTCAAATAACTTCGCGCACCGCTACTTCGCGGGCGCGCACATGACAGGATTCGCTACTCTACCTGGGCTTTCATCAAGAAGACCGGTCTCGGACGTAGGGTGAACACACTCCCCCACCGTCGATGCGAAGGAGCCGTCCCATGACCACCCACGAGAGCCCCGACTTTCCTGCCGACGATCCGCGTTCCGGCCACGTGACCCAAGGGCGCGCCGCGGGCCACGAGCGCGGTGAGGCCACCTTCATCAGCGAGATCGCGGGCGTTGCCCACCCGCGCGGGGACCGGGGCGGCGCCGCCGCTCTTCTCACCAATGAATCGACGAAGGTGGTGGCGTTCGAGTTCGACACCGGCGGCGTCCTCAACGAGCATGCCGCGCACCATCCGGTCATCATCCAGGTGATCCGCGGGCGCATCAGGTTCGACGTGAACGGCGAGAGCATCGAGATGGCGCCGGGGCAGCTCATCCACCTCGCCCCGAAGCTGCGCCACGCCGTCACCGCCCTCGAACCCACGACCCTCACGGTCACGATGCTGCTCCCCCACACGCTGAGCTGAGGCCACCTGTTTACATGGGTGCGGGCGGCGTCGGGGCGCCCGCGGGCGGAGCGATCCGAGAGAAACGCCCACGGGCGGCGCTGCTGGCACCGTCGATCGCGAGGTCTGCCTCGGCCGCTGCACCCGCGGCCGCGCCGGTCGTGGCGCGGGCGGGTGCCGGATCGACGTTGCCGTCCACGTAGCGCTTTTGCACCCAGATGGCGAGGGCGAGGATAGCGAGGCCGATGATCAGCAGGATGATCGACCCCGCCATCACGCCCGCGCCCGCGCCGTAGCCGATGAGGATGCCGAACCAGCCGAAGTCGGTGTCACCGAAGGTGGTGTTGGCGCTTCCAAAGGAGCCGAGCACGCGCATGAGCAGCGCGGGCAGGAAGGTCACGAGCAGGCCGTTGACGAAACCGCCCGCGATGGCGCCGCGTCGGCCGCCCGTGGCGTTGCCGAACACGCCTGCAGCGCCGCCGGTGAAGAAGTGGGGAACCAGGCCCGGCAAGATGAGGGCGAGGCCGAAGACCGGGCCGAGCCACGTGCCGAGTACGAGCAGGCCCACGAGCCCGCCGGTGAAGCTCGACAGAAAGCCGATGAGTACGGCGTTTTGCGCGTAGGGGAAGACAATGGGGCAGTCGAGCGCGGGCACGGCGCCGGGCACCACGCGGTCGGCGATGCCCTGGAAGGCGGGCACGAGTTCCCCGAGGATGGTGCGCACACCGAACAGGATGACCGCGACGGCGATGCCGAACTGGAGCCCCTGGGTGACCGAGAGCATGAGGTAGTTGCCCACGTTCGCGGCGCCGCCCTCGAAGGCCTGGAACGCGGCCTCTTCACCCTCGCGGGCCAGGAAGACGATGGCAATGATGACGTACATGAGCACCATGGACAGCGCCGTGGCCACCATGGAGTCGCGCAGGAATCGCAAGGATTCGGGGACCTTGATGTCTTCGGTGGAGCGCGACTTCCCCTTCGGGTCAACGGCGCGCCCGACGGCGCCTGCGGCGATATAGCCGAGGGTGCCGAAGTGGCCCATGGCGATGGTGTCGTTGCCGGTGATCTTCTTCATCCACACCTGCGAGAGCGCGGGCATGGAGACCAGGAGGATGCCGAGCAGGAGGGCGCCGAGTCCGACGGTGACGGGGGTGGGCATGTTGGCCGAGGCCATGACCATCGTGATGAGCGTGGCCATGAACAGCATGTGGTGGCCCGTGAGGAACACGTAGCGAAGTGGAGTGAAGCGGGCCAGCAGGATAGCGATGAGGAAGCCGAGGATCATGAGCCACGACACCTGGGCGCCGTAGTCGGCCTGAGCGATCCCGACGATCGCCTCGTTGGTGGGCACGACGCCCTGGGTGCCGAGCGCCCCCTGGATCATGATCCCGAGCGGGGTGAGGGAGCCGACCACGAGCCCGGCGCCGGCCCCGATGAGCAGGAAGCCCAGCGTTGCTTTGATAGCGCCGCCGATGACTTGCCCGGTCGAGCGCTTGAGGGCGATGAGGCCGACGGCAGTGATGAGGCCGATCAGGAAGGCGGGAACGGACAGGAGTTCGTTCACGACGAACGTGGCGAGGGAGAGGACAAGGTCCATGGGAATCTCCTGGAGGATGAGGGGAATGGGGTGGGGTGGCGATTACACGACGTACCAGCGGCGCAGCGCGTGGTCGATCTCCCGCTGGGAGGTGAAGTCGGTGATGATTTCGACGGGCACACCCACGTCGCCGAGCGCGTCGGCGATGGCCTGGGAGGTGAGCACGAGGTCCGCGCTTCCCGCCTTCCCCTTCGCCGAGATGGTGTCGGTGGCTTCCACGTCGATCAGGGAATCCCAACCCCACGAGGTGAGCACGCCTTCGAGGGTGTTCTTGAGGAAGAGGCTCGTGCCGACGCCGTTGCCGCACACGCACAGGATGAGGTTCTTCGAGGGCACGGCATTTTCCAGGTCCTCAGCGGAAGCGCCAGGGGCGGAAGTCTCGCCAGCGGCTTCCGCGCTGCCGGGTGCCGTGCGCGCGGGCGGCGCCTGCTCGTCAAAAACGCTGCGCAGCTCCTCGATGGTGTCCGAAGCATCGAGGCGGGCCCGGCGTGCGGGGTCGGCGAGCACGCCCGCGAGGGCCGCGAGGGCCTGCTGGTGAGCAGACGCGTCGGTCGCGGCAAGCGACATGACGATCGAGACGGGATCGTTCGCCTCGTGCCCGAAGGCGACGGGCTCGGCGAGCCGCGCAAACGACATGCCGGTGCGCAGCACCGAGGGGTCGGGGCGGGCGTGGGCAAGCGCGAATCCCGGCGTGAGGACGATGTAGGGGCCGTTGTTCTCCACCGACTCGATCATGAGGCGGGTGTAGTCGGCCGTCGCCACGCCGGAGTTCTCAAGCAGGCGACCGGAGGCGGAAATCGCGCCTCTCCAATCGTCCGCCGACGCGTGCAGGTCAATCGCGTCGTCCGCGATCAGGGAGTTCAGTGATGTCATGGGCGCTCTTCCTCAATCGGCCGCGTGGGGCGCGCGGCAGGCGGGCCCTCATCCATGAGGGAAAGGGGTCGGGGCCCTCCATCCTACGACCGCACCGCCCGCGAATGCGGGAAGCGAGTGGAGGACGAGGGCCCCGAGAACCGGAGGAGGGACACCGCCGGGAGGGAGCGCCGACTAGCGGGTGCCGAGCAGCCGCGGCATCGCCGCGTCCTTGCCCCGCACGTGGCGGTCCACGAACGCGAAGACCGTCTCGTACCAGATCACCGAGTTGTTCGGCGAGAGGATCCAGTGGTTTTCGTCGGGGAAGTAGAGGAACCGGTGGGGGTTCTTCGCGGGATCCTCGTCGGCGGTGCTGAGAAGCTCAAACCAGAGGCGAAGCCCCTCCCCAATCGGCACGCGATAGTCCTTGTCGCCGTGGATCACGAGCATGGGTGCCGTGATCTCGCCGATGAAGTCCGCCGGGTTGTACTGGGCATTGTGTTCGTCGGTCAGGTGCGCCGCCCAATGGGAGGCCGTGTCGGTGGTGCCCCGGAACTGGTCGAGCGCCCACAGGGACGCGTGGGTGACGATGCAGTCGAAGTAGTCGCCCGTGTGCCCGGCGATCCAGTTCGCCATGTAGCCGCCGTAGGAGCCACCGAGGGCGGCCTTCTTTGACTCGTCGATGTCGTCCCGTTCGAGTGTGGCCCGGGTGAGGCGCATGATGTCGTCGTACGGCGAGCCGCCCAGCTGGTCCCAGCCGCGGTCGATCATCTCCTGGCCATACCCCGTGGAGATGGCCGGGTCGGGAAGCAGCACGGCGTAGCCGCGCGCAGTCGCGGTCCACGGGTTCCAGCGCCAGGTCCAGGCGTTCCACGAACCGAAGGGGCCGCCGTGGATCCACAGCAGCAGCGGCGCGGGATCGCTCGCGCTCGCCCCTTCGGGAAGGCACAGCCAGGCCCTGAGCGCGGTGCCGTCGCCTGCCGTAGTCGTCACTTCCGTGAGGGTCCCGGGGATCGCCGGGGCGCTGAGCCCGCTAGGAATCTCGCTCACCGCGCCGCTGGTGGGATCGATCGTCACGGGCAGCGGCGGGCAGTCGATTGCATCGGCAAGCGCCACGAGGGTGCCGGTCGATTCGTCCCATCCCAGGGCAGAGAAGTGGCGGTGCCCCTCGGTGAGGCGTTCGACCGTACCGGCGGCGAGGTCGAGGCGGTACACGGCGCCGCGACCCTCGTAGTCGGCCGTGACGTAGGCGGTGCCGCCGTCGGCGCTCAGGCAGATGTCGCTCGGCCAATCCGTGAAGTCCGTGCCTGTGTAGGCGGGGGTGACCTCGCCCGAGCCGACATCAAGGCGGAGAAGGTCGGCGGCGAGGGGGCGATCCAGCGACGCCTGCGTGCTTCGCTGGATCAGGAGCGTGGAGCCGTCGGCACTGAGCGCTCCGAGACCGCAGTTGAACCCCTCTTCGGACACGAGCGGGCGCACCTCGCCGCTGGCCACGTCGATCGCGAGGATCTCGCTGCGCGATGTGGTGCCCGTCAGGGTGCGGGAAACAGCGGCGTACACCGTGCCGCCATCGGGGCTGATGAGTATGCTTCCCAGGCGCTCGTGTGCGGGGAAGGACGTGAGCTGACGCGGGGCAAGGCGCGGATCATCCGCGGACGCGTCCACGGGATCGGCCACGAACACCTGCTGGCGGGCGGGGCCGAGGTCGTGATCCCAGTACCGCACCGGATACCCGGTGTGCAGGATCGCGGAGGTCTTCGTCTCGCGCCGCTCCTTCGCGAGCGCCAGGTCGTCCTCGTCATCGGCGGCACCGGGATGGACGCCGCTCATGAAGGCGATCCGTCCGTGCACGCGAGCAAGGCTGAGCGAGCCAAATCCGCCGTGCCTGCGCGCCACCTCGATGGCCTCACCGCCCTCGCGCGGCAGCAGGAAAAGGAGCGTCTCCCCCGCCTCGGTCTCGTCCGCCACTTCGCGCTTCGACGTGAACAGGAGGTCGCCGCCCCGTGTGAAGCCCACGAGCGCCTCCCCCTGGATCCCGTGCGTGAGCCGACGGGGGCGGGCGTCCCGCTCTCGGTGCGGGAGCTCCCATAGCGCGCTCACATAGCCGTTCTTCTTCGTGTTCAGCTCGGTGCGCGTGGCCACGAGCCGCTCGCCGTCCGGCGAGAGGGCAAGACCCGTGAAGCGGGGTTCAGCGACAAAATCGTGCAGATCGTGGAAAATCGAGGGTTTCTCAGTCATGTTTTCCAGTCAATCACAGGCCGCGCGGCCGGGTGGGGCGTTCCCTGAGCCCGGTGCGTTGGGCGGCGGCATCTCCCTTCGCCGGCACATCGCAGCCCGCCTTCCACGGCGGCATGTAGCGTGGATACCCCTGCTCAATCGACCGAGAGAGACGAGGATTCGTCGTGAACGATGCCACCGAGATTCTCAGGACCGATCGACTTCGGCTTCGGCTGTATGGCCCGGGGGATGCCGAGTGGATGCACGCGCTGTATCGGCAGGACAGCGTGGCGCGCTACCTCCTGGAGGGCCCGTGGAGCGCCGAAGACGCCGAGGAGCGCCTTCGCGAACGGCGGGAGCGCACCGGCCTGGACACCGAGGCGAAGGCCCTGGCCATGGTCGTCGAGCACGAGGGCGTGCCGGTGGGCGACGTGTCGCTGTGGTGGACCGATGCCGACCACCGAATCGTGGAGATCGGCTGGGTTCTGGACCCGGCCCATGCGGGCCACGGCTTCGCCTCCGAGGCGGTCTCCGCCGCCCTCGCTCTCGCCTTCGGGACCTACCGCGCTCACCGAGTCGCGGCCCAGATGGATGCCCGCAACACCCGGAGCGCAGCCCTCGCAGAGCGCGTGGGAATGACGCGCGAGGCGCACCTGCGGCAGGACTGGTGGAGCAAGGGAGAGTGGACCGACACGGTCATTTTCGGGGCCCTCGGAACAGACGATCCCCATGCCTCAATAACTAAGAAAAATTCCCTCTCCCCGGTTTCCTAGAAAGCGGCATTGTGAGGTTCCGACGGGTGCTAGCGTTCAGCCATGGGATTTCTCGACCGCTTTCGCGCCACTCCTGCCACCCGCATCGCCAAGTTCTGGACCTGGTGGTCCGACCACCAGGCGGAGCTGGCCGCCGCCTACGCCGACGACGGGGACGAGTCCATGATGAGGATGGTCCCCAAGGTGTCCCGCGCCGTGAGTGCCATCGATCGCGATCTCGAATGGGAAGTGAGCAAGGGTGCTACCGAGGGCAGCTATCACTTCGTCGTCACGGCCACGGGCGATGACGAGCTGTATCAGCTCGCCAAGGAATGGTACGAGGCGGCCCCGACCAATGCTGGTCCGTGGACCTTCGCTCCCGTGCGCAGCTTCACCCCGGCCACCGAAGAGGACGTGATCACAGTGAATGGCACGACTGTCGATCTTGCCGAGCTTCGCTTCGATATCTCCACGAGCCTCACGCAGGTGGACGTGAACGTCTCACACCCCGCCTTCGAGGGGATCGACGACGAGAAGGCCGGCACCCTCGCCGTATTCCTCCTCGACAACATTCTGAGCGAAGAGATCGTGGAGTGGTGGATCGGGGGGATCACCCCGGTGCCGCACCCCGCGGGCGAGGCCACGGTCTCCGATCTCCGCTACGAAGTCGAGAGCTTTCGCGCGCAGTACCTGACCGAGGATGGCTCACTTACCTGGACCATCGCTCAGGCAGAAATCGAGGGAATGCCCGCCCTCGTGCGCGTGCAAGTGCCGCTGTGCTCCGCGACCGCACCCGGCCTCAATCAGCATGTCCTCTTTGAGCTCTGCTACGGCGACGACGGCCCCGAGGGGCTCCCCGGATCGCTCGATATGGACAGGTTCGGCGCCGTCGAGGACCAGCTCGAAGCGGCGATGGGAGACAACGGCCGGATCGTCGCCATTGAGACGGGCAGGCACCTAAGGACCGTCCACATGTACGTGAACTCAAGCTCCGGTGCCGTCGGCCGCCTCGGACCCCTCGCGGCCCAGGCAGGGGCCAGGTTCGAGCACTCCCCCGACCCCGCCTGGAAGAACGTCGATCACGTGAAGTAAGGCCTCGCGCCGGGACCTCGCCTTAGTCGAGGTCCGCGCCGTGGGTGGCGATGACCCGCTGGTACCAGTGGAAAGACTTCTTGCGGATCCGGCGCAGCGTGCCGGATCCGTCGTCGGCCCGGTCCACGTAGATGAACCCGTAGCGCTTGCTCATCTGGCCGGATGAGGCGCTCACGAGGTCGATGCAGCCCCACGCCATGTACCCCATGAGGTCCACCCCGTCGATCCCGACGGCGTCCCGCATGGCCTCGATGTGGGCGCGCACGTAGTCGATGCGGGCGTCGTCGTTAATAACATCCCCGTCCTCGAGTTCGTCGCGCGCGCCGAGCCCGTTTTCCACGATCATGATCGGCTTCTGGTAGCGGTCCCACACCTCGTTGAGGGTGATGCGCAGCCCGAGCGGGTCAATCGGCCACCCCCACTCGGAGCGCTCAAGGTACGGATTCTTGGCGCTCGCAAAGAGGTTTCCTTCAGCCACGTCGGCGCTTCGGCCCGGCGCGGCGACGCAGCGGCTGTTGTAGTAGGACAGGGACACGAAGTCGACGGTGTGGGCGGCAAGGATCTCCAGGTCGCCGTCGGCCATGTCAATGGTGATGCCTTCGCGCTCGAGCATACGCAGGGCGGATGCCGGGTAGTGCCCCCGCACCTGGACATCGACGAAGTGATAGTTTTCCTGGTCCACGCGCTGCGCTTCGCGCACATCGGCCGGGTGGCACGTAAGGGGGTACACGCTTCCGGCGGCGAACATGCAGCCGACGAGCGCGTTCGGGTCGATCTCGTGCGCGAGCTGCGTGGCCAGTGCGCTCGCCACGAGCTCGTGGTGGGCGGCCTGATAGATCACCTCCGTGGCGTTGTCCTGGTCCTCGAGGACGATGCCCGCCGCCATGAAGGGCGCGTGCAGGAGCATATTGATCTCGTTGAAGGTGAGCCAGTAGCGCACCTGGCCTCGAAATCGAGTGAAGAGCACGCGACACAGTCGCAGATAGTGCTCGATCATGTCCCTGCTTCGCCATCCGCCGATGGCGCGCACGAGGCCGAGCGGCACATCGAAGTGGGAGATCGTCACGATCGGTTCGATCCCGTGCCTGCGGCACTCGCCGATGACGTCCTCGTAGTACGCCAGCCCCTGCTCGTTGGGTTCACTCTCGGTCCCCTTCGGGAAGATGCGCGACCACGAGATGCTGAAGCGATAGGCGCCGAAGCCCATCTCGGCGAACAGTGCGATGTCCTCGCGGAAGCGGTGGTAGGAGTCAATCGCCTCGTGCGAGGGATACAAGCGCTCGGGCTGCGGTTCGAGGTGCTGGAGCGTTCCGGCGATGATGGCCGATCGGTCCTCGCCCGTCGGGCACACGTCGATGGTGGCAAGCCCGCGACCGCCGTCGCGCACACCGCCTTCGCATTGATTGGCGGCAGTCGCGCCGCCCCAGAGAAACGTGCGGGGAAAAGTCATGAGGAATCTCCTTACTCGTGGCGGGTTAGCGGGACAGGGCGATCGGTGTCAGCAGGGCGTCACCGCGCCCCACCTCGTGCGCCTGCGTCACCACGACATCGAGGTAGGTGGTGGCGTTCGTGAGGACCACGGGGGTGTGCACGGAGTAGCCGGCCGCCACGATCCGGGCGATATCGAAGGTGATGAGGACATCCCCCCGGCGCACGCGGTCCCCCGCGCTCACGGAAGCGGTGAAACCCTCCCCGTTCAGCTGGACGGTGTTGATGCCGATGTGAATGAGCAGTTCGCGGCCGTCGTCGGCGGTCAGGCCAATCGCGTGCAGCGTGGGAAACAGGGCCGTGACCGTGCCGTCGAACGGTGCGGTGACCACGCCCTCGCTCGGATCGATCACGACGCCCTGACCGAGCACCCCCGACGCGAACGCGGCGTCGTCGGCGTCGGCCAGCGGGATCACCCGGCCGCTCAGGGGGCTCGAAACCTCCAGGTCAACGGCAGTGGCAACAGCGGCTCCGCCCGAGGCAAGGCCGACGGCTGCCGGGTCGCTCTCGTCCACGGCTCGATCGATCGTCTCTTCCGCCATGGGATCGTCGGTGAAGACGATGAAGGTAATGACGAAGGCGAGAACGAAGGCGATGGCGGCACCCGTGATGCCGACGAGGAGATTGCCCAGGCTGCCATCGGGGGCGATCATGCCGGGGAACTCGAAGATGCCGATGCCGCCCAGCATGAACTTGCGGAAGTCCAGAGCCCCGAAGAAGCCACCGGCAATGGCGCCCACGATGCACGAAATAATGAACGGCTTCTTGAGCGGCAGCAGAATGCCGTAGATCGCCGGTTCGGTCACGCCGAAGATGCCGGAGATAAACGCGGGCAGGCTGAGGTCCTTCAGCTGGCGGTTCTTCGTGCGGAAGTAGATGGCGGCCACCACGCCCGCGGTGGCGAAGGTGCAGCCGAAGAACGGCATCATGACGTTATCGAAGCCAAGCGTGAGGACGTTGTTGATGAAGACCGGGATGAAGGCCCAGTGCAGGCCGAAGATCACGAGGATCTGCCAGGTGCCGCCCACGACGGCGCCCGCAAGCAGAGGCGAGACGCCCCGCAGAGCCAGCACGGCCTCGGAAATGGCGGTCGAGGCGAAGGTGGTGACGGGGCCGATCAGCAGGAGTCCCACGATCGAGGCGATGAGGATGGTCATCATCGGCACGAAGAAGAACTTCACGACGCTGGGGACGATCCGGTCGAAGAACCTCTCGATCTTGCTCGCGAAATAGACCACCACGATGACGGGAATGACGGTCGAGGTGTAGTCCATGGCAATGAGCGGGAGACCGAGCACATCGAGGTAGACCGGAGATTCAAACATCGTGCCCCGAAGCAGCGTCGTGACAGCACCGGCATCGCCCGCGGAGAGCGTCGAGAGCTGGATCGCGGGATGGCACAGGACGGCCCCGAGCACGAGCCCGACCATGGGCCGCACCTTGAACTTCTGCGCGGCGGTGTAGCCGAGGATGATCGGCATGAACAGGAACAGGGCATCGCCGATGGCCCCGAGCAGGATGTAGATTCCGGATTCCTTCGGGTACAGCCCGAAGGTCTGGAACATGACGTTGAAGCCCTTAATCATGCCCGCGGCCGCCATGATGCCGAGCACGGGCTGGAAGATCCCGGAGATCATGTCGATGAAGCGATCGAAGAGGTTGCCGGTCGTGGCGCCCTGCTGCGGCTCATCGATCTCCCCGATGAGCGGGGTCAGCTCGGCATACACATCGGCCACGTGATTGCCGATCACCACCTGGTGCTGGCCACCGCTCTGCACCACGGTCACCACCCCGTCGAGGGCGTTCAGTGCCTCCTCATCGACGGCGGTGCCGTCATGGAGCTTGAACCGCAAGCGGGTGAAACAGTGCGAAAGGGAGGCCACGTTGTCCTTGCCGCCCACGTGGGCGAGGATCTGCGTCGCGAGGTCCTGGTACTTTCCCATGGTGTATTAACCTTTCCTTTTTGCCAAAGGTCAAGCCAACTAAATGTCACTATCCTTGGTCAATACGTTGATGTGAGGCCGGGAGAGCCTCGTGAATCCGATAAAGGAGTCGCCTATCGGGAGGCGTTGATCATGTGCGCAATGTGGATCGTGAGGTACAGGGTTTCCTCACCGGTGAGCTGGTGCTGATAGGTGCTATCGAGAAATTCTCCAATCGTTGTCACGCAGGCATCGGCCTCCGGGTAGCTGGCGCGGATGCTCTCGAGCGCCCCGCCCACGCTGCCCGTCCGGTGCGCCGAGCCCTGGAACAGGCGCTCAGCGAAGAAGGTGCAGTGGGTGACGAAGCGCCGATACTCCGTGGATTCCGGATCGAAATCGGTCGCGAAATGGAGGCGCACGATCCGCTCGATCTCCGCCACGACCGTGGTGATCTTGGTCAGCGACGCCCGCGAATCACCCGATCCGAGCTGCGCATTGACCAGGTGCAGGGCGATAAACCCGGCCTCGTCGTCCGTGAACTGCACCCCGAAGGCTTCACGCGCGAGGTCCACGGCCACTCGCCCCACCAGATACTCATCGCGGTAGAAGCGCTGGATGGAGGGGAGCATCATGTTCTGAATACTCATCCCCTGGCGGGCGCGCTCGACCGCCATGAACAGGTGGTCCGCCAAGTGAACGATGACGCTATCGCTGATCGGGGACGCGAGGTGCTCGGTGGCATACACATAGACACGCTCCGCCACGTCCACGTACCCGACCGGGATCGCCTCGAGGAGCTTTTGCAACTGCTGGGATGCCGATTCATCCTTGAGCACGAAGGCCTTTTCCACCTTCGACTCATCCACCACGGCGCCTACCTCGATCTGAAAGCCGAGCCCGCGGCCCACGAGGATGTGTTCGCCGGAGGCGTCATCGAGTGCCACCACCGCGTTGTTGTTCAAGCGCTTCTTGTAGCGCATCGTCCACCTCCCACAACCCAATAAAAAAGACCTGCATCCTCGCCGAAGGTCCTGAGAAATCCAGGAGCACCGGCGCAGATAACAGGTCGAGCTTGCCGAAGCAATAACTATCCCATTGATCATGCGTCAATTGATGCGCCCACCCTAGCACGCGCGGAGCGGCGTGGGAACGGGACCTCCGTCACCCGTGGGAGGGGTGGTACGGGGCGCGCGGGATTCCGACAACGAAGCGGGGCCGACGGGCGCCGCGCACGTGCGGCACTGCATGGGGCTGTCGTGGCGCTACGCCGGGGTTCCGCGGCGTCGCGCCTAGATTTCGTGGCGCTCGGCAGCGATTCTGCTGTGTAAGCTTCTCTCATCCTGCACCTGGACGAACGCCCGCGTGCTCAGCAACGACGCAAAGGACACCGTCATGGCGTTGACATCATCCAGGAACCCTTCCGGCGTGGAAGAAGCAGACACCGACGCTCTACTGCGGGAAGCGCTGCGCCCCATCGAGGCCGTGGATCAGGGCCTGTTCGAGCACAGCTTCGCGTACGTCCGCGACGGCAGTGGGCCCGAACTCCTGCAGGAACTCGAGGTCACGCGCGCTCCCGACGCCGCGAAGGCGCTGCAATCACCAGGAAGGATTGAGTATTTCTGGGTTGACGACGATGCCGTGATGAAAAAGCTCCGAGCCGCCGGCTTTAAGTACAGCGGGCGCGAGACCATTCGGGGTCTCCGGCGCACCTACTACGCCTCGGACGCCCCGCTCGAGCAGTTCGTCCGCCTCGGGCGCCTCTTTGCCTGCCTCGGCGACGGCCCCGATCGGCAGGCGGACGGCGTTCCCCCGTGGCTGACCGCGCTCACGAATGACGTGGCGCGCGTGGGCGATCCCAACCTCAGGTCCTCTCTGGCCGAAGAGTACCCCGAGTGGACTCCGGCCAGGCTCGAGGAGCTCGCAAGGATCGACGGGATCGAGGAATCCCTGCTCGCGCCAGTGGTCCTGCGGGTCCTTATGGAATTTGTCGATAGCTACTCCCCCAACAGGCACCCGTCCTACTTCTCCGGCGTCAACGACTACCTCATTGCCAATGCGGAGCGGCTGCCCGCAGATGCTGCCTCGAGGCTGAGCGCTGATGCGCGGGTGGCTCTCGCGAAGCGCCTATCCGAAGATTCTCAGCTGGCCGCGGCCCTCGCCCCGATGCTGATGCAACTCGTGACCGACCGCGCCAAGACCGTGCGCACCGCCGCCGCACGGCACATGGGCGTTCTCGAACCTGCCACGCTGGCGCGAGAAGCGCCTCCCGTTCTCCTCGTCACACCGGCATCGAAGGCCGAAGAAATCGTCGAGTTCCTGACACTCACCGATGAAGGCACCGCTCTCCTCTCCGAGGCCGTCGCCGCGGGAGCTCCGTGTGCACTCCTCGTCGAGAAGGCTGCGGCGCGGCGCACGGCGGTACTGTCGGCACCGGCGGAAGAATCCCTCGCCATCCCGGCGTTCGTCTCCATCCCGGACGTGGACAACTCAGAGATCCTCCTCGACGAGCTCCGGCGAGGGATCGCGAAGGACCTCGCGGCCGGTGCGGGCTCCGAAGATTATTGGACGAAGCGCGCCGCCAAGCGGGCGCGAAAAGTGACCGATGACCAGCTGCTCGAACTGGTCGAGGTCGCGACCGGCGCTCGGCAGGGCTATCCGACGTTGCTCAAGCACTATGACATTGACGGTCTCCTCAGTCTTGCGCCGTCTTTCACGTTGACCCAGTCGCTTCGCATTGTCACTCAGAAGCAGAAGCGACCGGACACTCGCTCCGCCATTGGATGCCGAATTACCGAGGACACCGACCTGCGAGCCATCGAGGAGGCGGCGCTGCGCGTAGGACTTGACCCCAGCACGGTCGACATTCCGTGGTTCGCCATTCCGAGAGACGATGAGTATATGGTGTCCGTCTGCCCTGACGCGGCGTGGCCGTGGTTCGGCGAGCACCCCGATGCCCTCCTCGACTGGCTCAACGGCGAGGTGTACCGTCAGCAATATGCTCTGACAATCCTCGAAGTATTCCCCTCGCTCCCCTCCCAGTACTTACCACGACTGGCTGCTATGGCCGTCAGCACCTCACGCGCCACCCGGCCTCGCGCCCAGGCGCTCCTAGCGCGTCACGGAGTCGCTTTCCACGTGGCTCTGCAGGGCCTCGAGGATGGCAAGAAGGAGGTCCGCGCCGCGTCGGCGGCGTGGGTGGCGTCCGTCGGCGATCCAGCGGCCATCCCCTCGCTCAACTCCCTGCTCGCGAAGGAGCGAGCCCCCGAGGTCCGCGCAGCGGTCCTCACGGCCCTCGAGGTCCTCGGCGAGGACATCGGCCAGCACCTGACCCCCGAGCTCCTGCTGGCGGAGGCTCGTGCGGGCCTGGCCCGCAAGGTCCCGTCGGCCCTCGAATGGTTGAATCTGGACCTCATCCCGGAGGTGACGTGGGCCGACGGCACCGCCGTTGACCCGCAGATCGTGCGCTGGTGGGTGGTGCTGGCCGAGAAGATGAAATCCTCCGATGGTTCGGGCCTCATCGATCGCTACCTGAGCCTGCTGGATCCCGAGAGCGCGGCCGCCGTGGGCCGGTTCACCCTGTCGGCGTGGGTGGCTCAGGACACGGCTCGCCACACGGAAGAAAATCTCCAAGCCCTCGCGGAAACCTATGGCCTCGACATGTGGCAGTTCTACCAGGATTACGCCCGCCGGTGGCGTGGCAGTACGTCGAAGCATGCCAAGGAGGCTCAAGAGGACGCGAAGGTGAGCCTCGAGGAGCGCGTGGCTGAGATGTACGCCAGCCGGCAATCAGACTATGCCGGCTCCGCCATCGCCCATCGCGGCCTGCTCGCGCTCTCCACCCGCATCCCCGGCGGCGAGCTGAGCGCCGCGGTCGCGTCCTATCTTCGCCAGCATGCGGGTCGCCGGGCTCAGGCGGACGCCCTCATGTACACCCTCTTTGCCAACGGCCAGCCGCCCGCCATTCAGCTGCTCCTCGGCGTCTCCCTCAAGCACAGGCACGCCTCGGTGCAGAAAACCGCCACCGCGCTCGCTCAGGCCCTGGCCGACCAGCGCGGGTGGAGCGCCGACGAGCTGGCGGACCGCACGATCCCCACGGCCGGGTTCACGGATGATTGCCTCCTGCACCTCAGCTACGGGCCGCGGGCCTTTGTGGGGCGGGTGGATCTGGACGGGAAGATCCAGCTGTCCACCGAGGCCGGAAAGCCGATCAAGGCGCTGCCCGCTGCTCGAGTGGATGACGATGCTGACCTGGTCAAGGAGACCAAGGCGGCGCTGAGTGCGGCCCGGAAGGAAGCGAAGTCGGTGATGTCGCACCAGTCGGATCGACTGTATGAGGCGATGTGTACGGGGCGCTCGTGGCCGGTTGCGGATTGGTCACGCTATCTGGCTGGGCATCCGCTCGTGGGCCAGCTCGTGAGCCGCCTGGTGTGGCTCGAAACCTCCGGCGATAGCGTGCGCGAGTTTCGCCCGACCGAGGACGGCGCCCTGATCGACCTTGAGGATTCGACCATAGAGCTGGCCCCCGATGCTCAGATCTGCCTCGCCCACCGGATGCGAATCCCGGAGCAGAGGGCTGAGGCATGGCGCGCCCACCTGGAGGACTACGCTCTGGAGCCTCCCTTCGACCAGTTTGCCCACGGAGCGCCGTCCATCCCGCTGACCAGCACCACGACCGATGAGTTGGCGGGGCACATCACGGACACGTTCACGCTGCGCACGACCGCCACGAAGCGCGGCTATAAGCGGGGGCGCGCCGTGGATGGTGGGTACTTCTTCGAGTACATCAAGCAGTTCAGCTCGGTGGGCCTGGAGGCGGTGTTGAGCTTCACCGGGAACTATCTTCCGGAGGAGAACATCCCGTGTGCGACCACGAGCTTCGGGTTCCGCCGCGGCCGCCGGGCCGTCTCCTTCGCGGAAGCGCCCGAGGTGCTGCTCGCCGAATGCTACGGCGACTATCAGGCCCTCGCGGCGCTCGGGCCGTTTGATCCGAACTGGGAAGAGAACACCTCGCTATGAGCGCCGACGAACTGCGCCCTCCCGCCGAACACCGCCACGCTCACGAACTCGCGCTCCTTGCGAGGGCGGACAAGGAGTCGTCGGCCACCGTGCCGCCCGGGTGGCGTCTGTCTCCGCGGGCGGTCAGGTCGTTCATCATCGGCGATGCCGAGCTTGGGGTGTCGAGGAAGTTCTACGGTGACGATCCGCTCGTGGATCGCGCGATTGTCTCGCTCCTGGGCCGCCAGGGCCTCATGCTGATCGGGGAACCGGGCACGGCCAAGTCGATGCTGTCGGAACTGCTCGCGGCCGCGATCTCCGGCACCTCGACCCTCACCATCCAGGGATCCGCGGGGACCACCGAGGATCACGTGCGCTATTCGTGGAACTACGCCCTCCTCATAGCGGAGGGGCCCACCGAGCGCGCGCTCGTGCCCTCGCCCGTGTCGCAAGCAATGACGGCCGGTCGCGTGGTCCGATTCGAGGAAATCACCCGCTGCCCGCCAGAAATCCAAGACACCCTCGTGTCGATCCTGTCGGAGAAGCAGCTTATGATTCCCGAGCTGGGCGACGCCGCGCGGGTGTGGGCGCGCCCGGGCTTCAGCGTCATTGCCACGGCGAACCTTCGTGACAGGGGCGTGCATGAGATGTCGGCGGCCCTGAAGCGACGGTTCAGCTTCGAGACGGTGCGACCGATCCGGGACCGGGCGTTTGAAGCGGAGCTCATCAGCCAGTCGCTCGATGTGGAGCTCGGGTCGGACCGCCCTCCCCTCCCCGAGGCGGTCATGGAGGTGCTGGTGACGGCCTTTGCCGACTTGCGCACGGGCACGACGGCGACGGGCATTCCGGTGAAACGGCCTGAAGCGGTGATGTCGACGGCGGAGGCGGTCAACGTGGCCATCGCGTCGTCGATGTCGGCGACATATTTCGGGGACGGCACCGTGCGCTCGGGCGATATTGCTCGCCAGCTGGTGGGAATCGCCCACAAGGGGACGGACGAGGATGCTCGCCTCGTGCGGCACTACCTCGACAATGTGGTCCGCGAGCGGGCGCGCGGCCACCGTGAATGGCGCGAGTTCCTCGACGCTGCGGATGGGCTGTGGACCTGAGACCGTCGCGCCTTGTCCGCGGCCTCGAATCGTTAGCGCGCTGGCGAGAAGCGGGCGTGGTCGTTGTTCCCATCAGGCACCACTCCCCCGGGTGCTCCGCCGCTCTCACGCATCTCCTGGAGGAGGTTCGGCCGACGACCGTATTGATTGAGGGCCCGCACGAGTACACCTCGTTGGTGGGGGTCCTCGCGGACGAACGGACGGTGCCGCCAATCGCCGTGCTCTCCGTCGCGGACGATCGCTCTTCGTTCTACCCGCTCGCCGAGTTTTCGCCCGAGTGGGTCGCGCTCCGCTGGGGCGTTCGGCACGGCGCAGACGTCGCTTTCATTGATCGGTCGTGGGACGCCGATGCGGATCCGGGCAATAGCGCCGAGGGCGATGACGAGCCCTCCCCCACGAGGCTCGTGACGTTGCAGGCGGAGCGACACCTGGCGCATTCGCGGGCTATTGCGCGCCTCGCGGCGCGGCTTGGGTGCCGTGACCACGACGAGGTGTGGGAGCACCTGTTCGAGATGCGCTCGAGCGGTGAGTTTTCCGCGTGGCGCGGCTATCTCGAGGGTGTCCTGGGGTGGGCGGCGCTCGCGCGCCTCGAGGCCGACCGGGCGCAGTTGGAGGCCGACGGAACGCACACACGCGAAGCCGTCATGGTGGAGTTGCTGAACCGTCACCGGCGGGAATCCGCGGGGCCCATCGTGGTGATCACGGGCGCGTTTCACACGCTGGGTCTGCTCGAAGCGCTCGACGGGAGTGCCGAGGGGCGCTGGATCACCGATCACGATCCCAAGCTGACGGGCGAGCGCCGGGACTCGTGGCTGATTCGCTACGACGACGCCCGCATGGACGCCCTGCGTGAGTACGGTGCCGGGATGCCGGCCCCCGGTTTCTGGCAGCGCGCGTGGCGCGCGGATCCCGCGGCTGACGGCGGCCGGGCCCTCGTGATGGGCGTTCTCCTCGATGTTGCCGCCTTCGTGCGCGCAGAAGGCGACCTGTTGAGCTCTGCCGACCTCATAGCGGCCACCGACCACGCCCTCGGACTGGCAGCGTTGCGCGGCCGCGCATGGCCGGGGCGCACGGACGTGCTCGATGCGATGCTCAGTTGCTTTGTCAAGGACGAAGCGGGATTTTCCGGGGCGCTCGGCCGGGCCATCGACGAGGTGTTCACCGGGAGGGGGCTCGGGCAGCTTCCGCCGGGTGTGGCGGCTCCGCCGCTCGTGGCTGAGGTCCGTGAGCAGGCGCAGAGGCTGCGTTTTCAGGTGTCGGATTCCACCGTGCGGACGGTTCGGCTGGATACGGCGCGCACGAGCGCCCACGTCCGCCGTCGGGAGTTCTTGGCGACCATGCGCTTCATTGGTTCGGGCTTCACGCGGCAGGTGGGCGGCGCCGATATGGTGCGGGGGCGGGGCCTCGACCGGCTCACCGAGGAGTGGGAGTATGCCTGGACCCCGCTCGTGGAATCGGCGCTCGTGGACGCGGCGGCGCGCGGTGCGACGCTGCAGGATGTGCGCCGGAGCGTGGTGGCCGAACGATTGGGTGCCGAGAACCCCACGTCCGCGGAGGTGGCCACCCTGATCGCCGAGATAGTGGCCATGGGCGCCGCGGATGACCTGGGCCCCGCCCTCCGGGTCCTTCGCGAGTGCTTCGAGTCGGATTCCTCGCTGGGCTCCCTCGTCTCCGCCCTTGCGCAGCTCGTCGCTCTCGTGACGGAGCACGGACGCCGCTCGCTCTCCCGGAGGGCCGCCGAGGTCATGGCAGCAGTCCAGACGGGGCTGGTGGCCGTGTCGTATCGCGTCGGGCCCTTGAAGGACGTGGCCGAGGAGGACGGCGATCAGGCCACGAGCGATGTCCTCGCCCTGCACGATCTGCTCGATCGCCTGTCGGAGCCCGACCTCGCTCAGCGGGTGGCGAGCGACGGGGTGCGCGGCGAGCTTGCTCGACTGCGGTCTGCACGCACCGCGTCGGCCCAGCTTCACGGCTGCCTCGTGGCGCTCGGTCACGTCGATGGCGTGGTGAGCGCCGAACAGCTGCGCGCTGAGGTGGAGCGGCATCTGCCCGAGCCCGAGCGTTTGGCGGGCTTCCTGCTGGGGCTCATGCGGGCCGCGCCGGACCTGCTGGTGCATGACGACCAGGTGCTCCGGGCGGCGATTCAGCGTGTGGAGTCGATGAAGGAGGACGCCTTCTTGCGCGTCCTGCCTGATCTTCGGCGCGCGTTCACTCTTCTGCGCCCGAGCGAAACGGCGGCGGTGGCTTCCACCATCGCCGCGATGACCGGCGTGCGGGCCACGGATCTGGATGCCGTCCTGTCCTTCGATCCTGCGCTCGCCACACGCGCCCGCGACCTCGAGCGCGCACTGGCGTCGTCGTTGGAGCGCGACGGCCTCACGCTTGAGCTTCTTGGGGAGCAGCCATGAGCGAGCTGGCACGGCGATGGCGGCTGATCCTGGGGCGTTACGCCGATCCTCAGTTGCCCGCGGAGGCGAGCGACGCGGAGGTGGACAATGCTCTGGGCTATCTCTACGACAGGGAGTATCTGGGCCGCGGCCACCGCCTCGTGAGTGGCCCCGGGGCCTCGCTCGGCCCATCCAATGTGACGTCGCTGGACTGGCTGGGCCATGCGCGCTCCCTGTTTCCGTCCTCAACCATGGAACGTATGGAACGCGATGCCATCGCCCGCTACGGGCTGGAAGATCTGCTCGCCGACCCAGCGGCGGTGGAGGCGCTCGAGGCGAGTCCCGACCTCGCCGCGATACTGCTGCGTCACCGGGGGCGCCTCAGCCCCGCAACCGCCGACGGTGTGCGGCGGCTCCTGGCGACAGTCGTCGCCGACATCACCGCTCGCTTGCGACCCCGCTTCGAGACCAGCCTGCTGGGGTCGCGCGCGAGCCATCAGCGGACGATGCACGCCTCGCAGAGGAACCTCAACTGGCGCCGCACGATCGCCGCCAATCTCGGTCACGTGCATCCCGAGACCGGGCAGATCGTGGTCCAGGAGGTGCATTTTTCTGCCCGTCAGCGGCGCCGCCACCTGGACTGGGAGGTCATCATCCTCGTGGATCAGTCGGCGTCGATGGCCGGATCGGTCCTGCACAGCGCCGTATCGGCGGCGATCCTGGCGGGTCTGCCGAGCCTGAGCGTGCGCCTGCTGCTGTTCGATACGAGCGTGGTGGACGTTTCTCATCTCGCACACGATCCCGTCGAGGTCCTCATGACCTCTCAGCTCGGTGGCGGCACCGATATTGGCCGGGCCATGCGCTCCGCGGAACACCTGGTGCGCAGCCCGTCGCGGACGGTCGTGGCGCTGATTTCGGACTTCGATGAAGGGGGTTCGGCCTCGGCGCTGCTCGCGACCACGAGGCGGCTGGCTGCGTCCGGGGTCAGGCTGCTCGGGCTGGCCTCTTTGGCCGACGGCACGCACCCCTGGTACGACAGGGCCATGGCCGCGCGCCTGGCCGCCGCGGGGATGGACATTGCCGCTATGACTCCCGATCGGTTCGCCGAATGGCTCGCGGAGGTGACGGCGTGAGCATTCCCGACTGGCTCGCTGAGTATTCTGCGCTGGACGATGACGCGCTCGCGGTCGTCGGGAACCGCGGCCTCGTTCGCCGCGCTCACGCGCTCGTGGGCGAGGATCACGCGGCGCTGATCTCGGCATCTCCGTCGTCGGTCGTCGTAGATGTCGATCAGCAGAGCGTCCGCCTGGAGCCTGGCGGGCCGCGCGTGGCTCGATGCGCGTGCCCCGTGCCGGGTCCTTGCGTTCACATCGTGGCGGCGTGCCTGTGGGCGCGGCGCGTGGTGTCGGTCGGGGCTCAAGATTCGGGCCCGCCGCCGGATGTGATCGCCGAGGTGCTCTCGTGGATGCCCGAGACGCTGAACCGGGCGGCGGGTCTTGCCGCGGTGCGGCGGGTGGCCCGCGATCACGAGTCCGGCCCGTTGACCATCGAGGTGCGGGGCACGCAGCTGTTCGTGTCCTGGCCTAGCTCTCCGCGAGTCATGCTGCTGGCTGGCGCGGGGCCGGCGGGCATGGTGGTCGAGGGGTCGCACTCCGATGCCAGTGAGCGCTACTGGAAGCTCGCCGCCGTCGTCCGGCTCTTTGCCCACCACGGGAGGGCATGGGCGTGGCCCGAGTCCGCGACGCCCGAGGCTGCAGGGCCTGATACCCGCGGTTCCGGCGCCATTCCCCCGCCCGTCTCTGCGACCGCTGCGGAGGTGGCCACGCTTATCGAGCACCTGACCACCGGCGGCATTTCGCGGGTTGCTCCCGCGGCGGTCGACCGGCTCTCGCGCGCCGCTGAGCGAGCCACGCTGGACGGGTCGCCGCTCCTTGCTCGCTTGGCTCGCGAGGCGTCGGCCGAGGCGCGGACGCTCACGGGTCGCGACGATGGCGCCGACGAGGCCCGGGTATTGTCGGCCCTTGCCCAGGCGTGGGCGCTGGCCCGTCTCCTGGCGTCCGGGCGCGCCCCCGCCTCGTTGGCGTCCGCCGCTCCGGCATCCCGGCCGGGAGCCTCCCCGGAGTCGGATCCCCTGCATCTGGTTCCGCTGGCCACCGTGTGGTGGTCGGCGCCGATGGGCGCCCGCGGGCTCACCCTGCACCTGTGGAATCCCGCGAGCGGGCGCCTCGAGCGGGCCACGACCGGGCGCGCCGCGGGGATGGACCCCGGTTTCAGGCGTACGTCGGTGGGTCCGCTGCTGTGGGGAACGTCCGTCACGCAGCTCACCGCTGGCCCGCTCGAGGTGGTGGGGGCGCGGCGGCGGGCCGACGGGACCCTGGCCGCCAGTCGCCCCACCACGTGCACGTCCGGGTCCTGGGAAGGAGTCGATCTCGCGGGCCTCTCGCGGGACGTGAATGCCGTGGACCAGGGCGCGGCCGGGCTCGCGTTCGGCGCCTTGGACCCTCGGCTGCGGATGATTCGTCCCCGGGTATCCGGGAAGCGCGGCGGCGTCGCGCTGGATGAGGCGGCTCAGCGGCTTGTCTGGGCGCTCACCGATGCGTCCGGGCGTGAGTATCGGTTGACGCTCGAGGCCACGGATCGCGATCACGAGTGGCTGACCTGGCTCGTCAGTCACCCAGGACTGGAGGCCGTCGTCGCCGTCGGCGACCGGCCGGAATCTGCTTTCCTTTTCGAGAATGGGCAGGTGAGCCTCGTGTCCCGCACTTTTGCCGACCCGGCTCCTGAGCGCAAGCCCCGACGGGGCCGCACCCGCCTCGAGAACCCCGGAACGCTCACGCGCGCCTCCGCGCCCCGGGCGGAGGAAGACGGCCTGCAGCGACTGTGCGGCGCCGTCGGCGATCTCGCCGTGTCGCTTGCCGCCCGAGGACCCTCGCAGCTCACCGAGCATCAACGGGGAGCGGCCGCGCGCCACCATCGGGAGGCGTCCGATCTGGGCCTCACCACCCTCGCCGCTGCCCTCGCGCCACTCACCCGTGCGGAAGCCACAGCCGCCGCGGTGCTGCGCCTCCGATTCGTGCTCGACCGCCTCGAGGCGCTCGTGGATTGACGAAGAATGCGGGAGAGAAGGCCGGTCTGGTCGCTCCGCCGCGGCGCGGTGTGACCTCGGAGGCTGCCGCGCCTCACACTCTTCTGCGCGAGACGTGACCCGTCCTAGACTCGTCTGTATCGACGGGCACCGCGGGCTCTTCCCGCACCGGATGATGCCTGGCCTTCTGGGAGGGACACGAGCCGCATGGACAGTCACCACGAGGACCACCACGGACAGACGCCACATTCCGATCACGCTGAGCATTCGGGCCATGCCGGTCACGGAGGGCATGACAGTCCCGGCAGTCACGCTGGTCACGGCGGGCACAGCGGTCATGTGGCCCAGTTCCGCAGACTCTTCTGGATCATGCTGGTTCTGGCGGTACCGGTGGTGGGCTTCAACGACATGTTTGCCCACCTGATCGGGTATCACCTGCCCGACGAGCCGTGGGCGTGGTGGGTGTCCCCCATCCTCGGCACTGTCATGTACGTCTGGGGCGGCCGCCCATTCCTCACCGGTGCCGCCAGCGAGATCCGCGCGCGTCGGCCCGGGATGATGCTGCTGATCGGGATGGCCTTGACGGTCGCGTTTCTCGCGTCGTGGGGCGCCACTCTTGGGGTGCTCGATGCCGAGTTGAACTTCTGGTGGGAGCTTGCGCTACTCATCGTCATCATGCTGCTCGGGCACTGGATCGAGATGCGATCGCTCGCACAGACCACGTCGGCCCTTGATTCCCTCGCCGCGCTGCTGCCGGACGAGGCGGAGAAGGTTGAGGGCGACGGCATTGTTCGTGTGGCTCCGTCGGATCTCGCCGTCGGTGACGTGGTGGTCGTGCGCCCCGGTTCCGCCGTCCCTGCGGATGGATTGATCGTTGAGGGGTCGGCCTCGATGGACGAGTCGATGGTCACCGGGGAATCTGCGACCGTGCGCCGCACAGTGGGTGAGAAGGTGGTTGCGGGCACCGTTGCTACCGACTCCGGCCTGCGTGTTGAAGTGACCGCGACGGGGGACGACACGACTCTCGCGGGGATCCAGCGGCTCGTGGCCGAGGCTCAGGCGTCCTCGTCGCGCGCCCAGCGCCTTGCGGATACCGGTGCGGCGTGGTTGTTCTGGTTCGCCCTCGGGGCCGCGGTCATCACCGCCGTGGTGTGGATGCTGATCGGTCTTCCCGATGTGGCGGTCGTGCGCACTATCACCGTGCTCGTGATCGCGTGCCCGCATGCCCTCGGGCTTGCTATTCCTCTGGTGGTGTCCATCGCTACCGAGCGCGCCGCTCGTGCGGGAGTGCTCATCAAGGATCGCCTGGCGCTGGAGTCCATGCGAAAGGTCGATACGGTGCTGTTCGATAAGACCGGCACGCTCACCAAGGGCGAGCCCACCGTGAGCGCGGTTGATGCCGCGGGTGGGTGGGGCGAGGATGAGGTGCTCGCGCTTGCGGCGGCTGCCGAATCCGATAGCGAGCATCCCCTTGCACGCGCCATTGTCGAGGCCGCGCAGAAGAAGAACCTCTCGGTGCCGAAGGCGTCGGACTTTGCGTCCTCGCCCGCGGTCGGTGTGAGGGCGACTGTCGAGGGCCGGGTGATTGAGGTGGGCGGCCCGCACCTCCTGGAACAGCGCACCGCTGGTGAGCGGGCGATTGCTGATCGGTGGCGCGAGGAGGGCGCAATCATCCTGCACGTCCTTGCCGACGGCGCGGTGATCGGGGCGCTGCGCCTGGCCGACGAGATCCGGCCCGAATCCCGAGACGCCGTCCGTGCGCTGAAAGCCCAGCAGATCCAGGTCGTCATGATCACCGGAGACGCCCAGGCGGTCGCCGACACGGTGGCGAAGGACCTGGGGATCGACCGGGTGTTTGCCGGTGTGCGCCCCGAAGATAAGGCCGCTAAGGTCGCCGAGCTTCAGCGCGAAGGGAGGACTGTGGCGATGGTCGGCGATGGTGTCAATGACGCCCCGGCGCTCGCGCAGGCGGATGTCGGCATCGCCATCGGTGCAGGGACCGACGTCGCGATTGGTTCCGCGGGCGTCATCCTTGCCTCGTCCGATCCGCGTTCTGTGCTGTCCGTGATCGAGCTTTCGCGCGCGAGCTACCGCAAGATGAAGCAGAACCTGTGGTGGGCGGCCGGATACAACCTCATCGCCGTTCCGCTCGCTGCCGGAATCTTGGCACCCATCGGCTTCGTTCTGCCGATGAGCGTCGGCGCGATCCTCATGTCACTCTCCACCATCGTGGTGGCCCTCAACGCGCAACTGCTGCGCCGCCTGGACCTCTCCCCGGAAGCGAGTACGGCACGCATGCTCGAGCGCTCCTCCGTGTAACCGCCTGTGAAGTGGCGAAGTCGCGGACATGCCGCGCGCCAGTTCGCCACTGTCTACGGCGTGAGCCCATCGGTCTACCGAGCGTCAGAACTCAGTCGGAGTAGGACGGAGTCCTACTGATAATCGGAGGTAGATCATGCGGACCACACGGCAATTGAGCATCACCCTCCCACATGCCATGGCACATGCGTTGCGCGAGCGGGTGGATTCTGGCGACTACGCGAGCGAGAGCGAGGTCATTCGGGACGGCTTGCGCGCTCTCTTTGCCCGCGACGAAGCCGTCGAAGCCGTCGAAGCATGGCTACGTGAAGAGGTCGCAACCGCCTATGACGCGTTAGTAGCGGATCCGAACGATGTCGCAAGTGTTGATGATGTTCGCGTTCACCTTGCGGCAAGGCACGCCGCACGCCAGTGAGCAGCTACCGCGTCGTGTTCCGGCGCGAAGCTATCGAGAACCTCGAGGAACTGCACGACTACATCACCGAGGCCAGCTCTCAGATCGAATCGCTAGAGCAGCGACTTCCTCATGAGCACTCGGGGGAACGCGTCAAGCACCAATCCGGTGTCGGCACGGGGTGTACAGCGGCCTATCCGACCGGCTCGCCGTCGAGGTAGGCGATCGCACCGGGTGGCGGATCCTGCGCGTACAGCTCCCGAACTCGACTAGCCCACGCATCCCCGCGCAGGGCATTGTTCTCCTAGCTGCATACCCGGCAGCTTAGGCAGAACCACACGTTGGAGGTGGGCGTCGTCGGCCGTATCGCACTCGAGTTGCCGAACACGTACCTCACGGTGTCACCCGGGGTTACACCAGGACCTTGGAAATAGCGCCACTTACCTCACCACGTCGCTCGAAGTGCTCGCGGCACCGGTCATGACAGCAAGCGCCACCTCGATCCCCGGCACCCGCTCGTGTAGCCAGTCGCCGCCGCCTTCGTACTCCCAAACAAGGGCGAGAAGCGCGTACAGCAGCTTGTAGGTAGCGAGGTGGGCCGACGCGTCCGGGGGCGGTCCAGCGGGGAAGTAGGCGTTCAGGAACGCCCGCTCGACGGCTCCCTCAACGTCCATGCGTGCGAGGTCGAGCCACGCCGGGGCGGCCCCAGAGTCCGCCCAGTCGATGATGGCCTCGCTGGCCGTGCCTAGACCGAGCACGTGCCGCGCATGGAAGTCGCCATGGACGAACACGACGGGGTGAGCCCAGCGCTTACTATCGGTCAGCACGTCGCGGCACCTGTCATAGAGATCCGCCGTCAGCACACCGGCTGCGGCCAGTGGCTCGATACGCCCACTGAACTCGGCAACAAAGTCCGGCCATGAGCCTGCCGCAGCCTCCGGTGCCGGGGCGGCTCCTTCCTTGAAGAATCCCGCTCCGCCGACGGGAAGATCGTGCACTGCTCGCAGCAAAGTGCCCGCTCTCGCCGCGGCAACGACTGTTGAGACTCCTGGCTGCCCCGTTACGTACCGGGTGATGAGGTGGGGCCTGTCCCCCACCGTCGACCACGACAGAAGCGGCGGCGTTGGCACGCCGCGTTCAGCCATCGACCGGAGCGCCCATACCTCAACCTCGACGTCTCGAGCACTGGCCGCCTTGAACACCACCCTGTCCCCGGACTCGAGCGTGAGCGCTGCAACGGTATTCGCAGCGAACCCATTCAGCGCGTCGGACGCAACTATCCGCTCTCCGATCGACTCCTCGATGACAGCCGAGTTGATCTCATTCCCATCCGCTTCAAACGCCATATCACCACTCTCTCCGCACCGACCAGAACTCCAGAATCCAGCAATGTCTGCCAGGAGGGCTACCGACTTGCCCCTGACGTCGCGTCAGGCCGAACGCTGGTGCCTATGGAGGCAACAGCGACCGAGACCGGGAAGTCCGCACTGGCGACCGTACAGACTCTCGACGACGCACGCCATCCGGCCGTTCGACGGGTCGCCGACGTATTGCGAAGCCGCTCGACTAAGCCGACAGTGTTTGTGCTCGACGACCCGGAGAACATCGAACAGGCAGTCGTGAGTGGGATTGCCCTGGACAGCGTGTACGTCACCTCATCCATGATCGAGCGTGGACTCTCGGTTTCCGCTGGCGTCAGCGGGGATGTGCCCCTCTATGTCCTCGCCGATGCACTGGTGCGCGAGCTGTTCGGTGAGCAGAAAAGTGCCCGTGTCTTCGCACTCGCGCATGCCCCTCGTCCTACGAGGCTTCACGATCTTGTGGGTGCCGATGGCGATGTCATGGTCCTGGACGGGGTGCGGATCGTCGGCAACATCGGGGCGACCACGCGGACGGCGTGCGCCCTTGGCGCGTCGGGCCTCATTCTCATCAATAGTGGCCTTCGCACGACACTGGACCGTCGTCTGATACGCGCGAGTCGCGGCCTGGTGTTTGCGATGCCCGTCATCATCGCAAGCCACGCAGAGTGCCTGGACTTCCTCCATCGAGAACGACTCAAGGTCGCTACTCTGTCGGCAGACGCAGCGGAACCACTCAGCGCCATCCGCTCGGTGGCTGAACGCCTCGCGCTCGTCGTCGGTAGTGAGAGGGCAGGAGTCTCCGCCGAGTTGGACGGCTTCACCACCTACCGTTACGCGATTCCGATGAGCCCGAGCGTTGAGTCGCTGAACGTCTCCGTTGCTGCGGGAATTGCCCTCTACGAACACCGGTTCAGGAACTAACCGATAGCCGGAACCGCGTTCGACCTTCTGCGCTGCGGTGAGCGATGCGACCAGGTGAGCGCCAGGTCGCGTCTTCACAGTGGGGCTGGCCATACCAGCAAGACTCCGGGTCGGCGTATGTCGGCGATGCCTGATCCGGGATGGAATGGAAGGCATGAAAAAGATTCTTCGCACCAGTATTGTCGGAGCGGCTCTCGTCGCAAGCCTCGCCCTGGCCGGATGCTCATCCAACGGCCACTCGGAGCAAGAGTCGTTCGACTTCAGTGGCGACACACTCAACGTGGTTCACGACAACTCGTACATGAATGTGTCGGTGTCATCGCACGACACAGAGGATGAGGTCGTTGTTGACGTCAATACGCAGACGCTGGGCCAGAGCCCCGAAACACCGGCATGGTCCCTGTCCAATAACATCCTCAACCTGGGGTCCCCGTGCGGTGGAAGTGTCGTCGGGTACTGCGAGGGCAGCTACTCAATTCAGGTTCCCGAGGGCACCGAGGTGCTGATCAACGGTCGGCCAACTTCGGTCGGGTAGCTGTCTCAGCCCTTGTGCCCGCGCAGGTACGTCAGTACCGCGATGACGCGGCGGTTCTGATCGTCGTTCGGTGGAAGGTCGAGCTTCATCAAGATGTTGCCGACGTGCTTGACGACCGCTGCATCGGAGACAACCAGCCTGCGAGCGATGGCGGCATTGGAATGCCCCTCCGCCATGACCGCGAGAACCTCCCTTTCGCGTGGCGTGAGCCGTTCGAGCGGATCGCGGCGTCGGCTGATGAGCTGGTTGATGACCGCCGGGTCGACCGCGGTTCCTCCCACATGCACCCGTCGCAGAGTGTCAGCGAAGTCGGCCACGTCACTGACTCGATCTTTGAGCAAGTAGCCGACGCCAGCCCCGCCTGCACTGTCGAGGAGCTCGGCCACGTAGCTCTGCTCGACATACTGGCTCAGCACCACGACCGGCAGGGCTGGATTCTCTTCGCGCAAGCGCACTGCAGCGGTGAGCCCCTCGGAGCGAAAATCCGGCGGCATTCGCACGTCGGTGATGACGAGATCCGGGGTAGATTCGCGGGTCGCGGTGATCAGTTCTTCTGCGGTCGCGACTGCCGCGGCGATGACGAACCCGTTGCGCTCGAGCAGCATGTGGAGTCCTTCGCGCAGGAGCGTGTTGTCCTCGGCTATAACGACGCTCAACGGATCAGGACTGCTGGAAGCCTTCGTAGTGGCGGTGACGGATTCAGACATCGGTGCGGCCTTTCCCGAGTGTGGCGAGCGTGATGGTCATGGCCGTCGGCCCGCCTTCCGGTGAGTCGATAGTGAGGGTGCCGTCGAATGCCGCGATGCGGTCGGCGATCCCGTCGAGCCCACCAGCTTCCTTCCGGTGCGAGCCCGCGCCGCCAGTGCCGTCGTCGTGCACGCTCACCTGCACCATCTCGGGCCGAAGCTGCTGCAGCCGGACCTCGGCCCGGCTCGCCCCGCTGTGCTTGACAACATTGGTGAGGAGCTCCGCAACGCAGAAGTACAGGTTCGTCTCGACGTCGGAAGGGAGGCGATCGGTGAGCTGATCGTCAATGCCGATGAGCAGGGTGAGGGTATCGGCGAGTTCCCCGATAGCGGCGCCGACGCCGTGGTCGATGAGCACCTGCGGATGAATATTGCGCACGAACTGGCGTAGGGCCTCCAACGTCTGACGGGCCTGGTCCTGGGCCCGGATCACGTCCTCGCGACCGGGAGTATCCGCGGGCATCTCCGCGAGGGCGAGCCCGAGAGTCATGCTCACCGCCATCAGCTGCGGTTGCACCCCATCGTGCAGGTCTCGCTCAATGCGTCGGCGTTCAACGTCGAAGGCACGCACCAGCCGGGTCCGCGACTGCGCGGTCATGGCCAGATCGCGCTCAAGACGCTGCTCGGGGCCGGTCAAGACCTGCACTACGAGCATGGCGTGAGCCCGCGCAGCGAGCGGCGAGATCAGGACAAGGCCGGTCAGCAGTGCCACGGCGATCACCGACGCCAGCAGGGACTGGGGTACGGTGCTGACCGTGAACGGCCCGATGACGGCCTGGTCACCGGCTGCCGTGAGAATCGGACTGATGAGGGCAACACACGATCCCACTGCGATCAGGGCCGCCAGAGCCGCGATCGCGCCACCGAGTGTCAGCATGATCGCCGTGTAGGCGAGCGGTCGAACCAGGGTTCGCGGCTCACTGAGTCGCGTCGGAGGATGAGCGCCTGCCCTGAGGTGAAGAAGTGCGGCGGCACCGCTCCAGTCGGTGCGTGTGAGGACAAGCGAGATCACGGGCAGGCCAAGACCAAGCATGGCGAGTCCAGCCACGACAAGCGCGCCCGCACTGTCGGCGCCACGATCAGAATCCGTCAGGACCAAGCCGACGGGAGCGGTCAGCAGTGCGACCGTCACCATCGCAATGAGCGTGCGCGCACAGACGGCGACAGCGTAGAGAAAGGCCCGTGGCCGGCCGATCCTCGGCAGCCCCTCCGGCTCCACCTCCGCGTCACTCATCCACCCATCGTAAAGAACTCCTCCACGCAGCACGGTAGGGCCAGCCATACTCTCATTCGACGGTTCGGCCCCACTGCGCGAACGCGTCCCGATGCGATGTGCTGGTGTCCATGAACGCATCTGCCCCACCCAGCACCGTGCTGCATCTCGACGACGTGACACGCACCTACCAGTCCGGCACGACCACGCTCACCGCCCTGGAGCGGGTCACGATCGGCTGCGATCGAGGCTCGTGGACGGCGATCATGGGCCCCTCGGGTTCGGGAAAATCCACCCTGCTGAACTGTGCAGCCGGGCTCGACAGCCCGGACTCGGGCCAGGTGCTCCTCGAAGGGCGTGATATCGCCGGTCTCAGCGACGACGCGCTGACCCGGATGCGGCGCACCGAGATTGGCTTCATCTTCCAGCAGTTCAACCTGGTGGCCGCGCTGACTGCGATGCAGAACGTGATGCTTCCCCTGCGGCTCGCGAATCGCAAGGATGCAGGCCCCGCCGCCACCCATGCACTGTCCGCCCTCGGTCTACGTGAGCACGTCAGGCATAAGCCCCGTGAGCTCTCCGGTGGCCAGCAGCAGCGCGTCGCCATCGCCCGAGCCCTAGCGACCCAGCCGAGCATCCTGTTCGCCGATGAGCCCACCGGGGCACTCGATAGCGCCTCGGCTAGCAGGGTGCTCGATGTGCTGCGCTCCCTGGTCGACGAGCAGGCACAGACGATCCTGATGGTCACGCACGACCCCGCCGCCGCGGCACGGGCCGACCACGTGGCCTTTCTGCGCGACGGCCGCCTGGTCACGATGCTGAACGGGGCGAACGCAAGTCAGATCGCCGCGACCCTTGCCGACCTGGATACCGCGCCATGATCCATCTCGCCATCCGAACTTTCGCCGACCGCTGGCAACTCTTCGTCGGCACTGTCATCGCCGTGACCGCCGGAGTCGCCATCGTCCACGCAGGCATGACGATCATCCTCGGCGTCGAGAATGCCGACGTCCCAGGAGGATCGACGCCCGCCGAAGCAGACGCGTTTCACCAGGCTGCCAGCGGAGCAAGCACGCTCACCGGCATGACCGTAATGCTCGGGGCTTTCCTGACGATCTTCGTCGTCGGCTCCACCTTCACCTTCGCGGTCGACCAGCGCCGAGGCGACCTCGCGATCCTCAGACTCGGCGGAGTCACCTCTCGTCAGGTGCGCAGACTTCTATTGGCCGAAGCGTTGCTGACTGCGCTCGTCGGCACCGTCGCAGGCGCGCTGCTCGGATTGGTGCTGACGAGTGTGCAAGGCACGGTCCTCTCCTGGCTCGGCACCTTTCCATCGGGCCTGGAGACCCCGTTCCAGCCTGCGATTCTGGGCCTTGATCTCGGCATCGCGGTCACCGTGTGCCTCGCGGGAGCGTGGGGCACGGCCCGCCGTGCCACAAAAATCAGCCCCCTGGACGCGCTGCGCCGAAGCAGTAGCGAGCAGAGGGTGATGACCGCCGGTCGTTGGACTCTCGCGGCCATCGCCATCGCCCTGACTGCTGTGCAGACCTACTTCTCCGCGACTACCGGCGGCATGTTGATTCCGCTGCTACTCGGCCTTGGCATCGTCATCACCGCCTCGGTCGCGATGAGCCGACTTTCACCGCTGCTCGTGCCAGCAGTCGCCCTCGTCCTCACCCCGTGGGCACGCCGCTCACCCGTAGCAGAGCTCGCGGTGTCGAACCTGCGCGACGCTATCCGCCGCACCGCCTCCTGCGCGGCACCGATGATCGTGCTCGTCAGCCTCGTCATGGGTCTCCAAGGCATCCTCGACACGCAGACCAAGGCCGCTACGACGGAGACCACGCAGCTTCTCCGCGCCGACCTCATCGCCACTGGCGATGGCATCAACCTGGACGCAGTGGACACCATCGAAGGTGTCGCTCTGGCGGCACCCGAAACGGTGGTGCCGCTCGCAGTTCAGCTCACTGCCGGTGGTGTCACAACCAGCGGCCCGGGCACCGTCGTCGCCGTCGACCCCGACGCCTTTCGCGCCACTCATCTGCAAGAACCCGAAAGCGGAAACCTGGCAGGCTTCGGCCCCGACGGTATCGTCTTCGGCCCAGGTCTGGACAGCACAATGGTCCGCGGCCACTACGACGAGATCATCCTGAACATCGACGGCGAGCCCGTCACCCTGCGCGAAGCGGCCCGGATGAGCGAAACCCTCGCCGGCACCGACGGCTTCTACATCGATCGATCCATTCTGCCCGCGGACGCCCTCGATCGGCCCACGACGGTCCTCATCCAGCTCGCGCCTGGGGCGGACATTTCTGCGGTCGAACAGAGCCTTGCTGCCGCAGGGGTGACGAGGGTGCAAACCCCCGCCGAGATGTCGGTTGAACACGACAGCGTTGCAGAGAGCGAGAACCGCGCCGTCATGGCCGCCATCGTCGGCCTCGGCAGCATCTACGCACTCATTAGCGTGCTGAGCACCCTCGCCATCTCCATCACCCAACGCCGTAGCGAACTCGCGACCCTCCGCCTCTCCGGACTCACCCGGCGGCAGGTGCAACGCACGATCATCACCGAAGCACTCGCTGCCACCGGCATTGGCCTCATCCTCGGCGCGATCGCTGCCGTCCTCGCGCTCGTGGGCCTCTGGACGGCTACAGCTCGCATCTACGGAACACCCGTCATTGCGATCCCCTGGGCACTGCTTGGCGCCATCACCGTGCTCACAGCAACGCTCACCGTGATCACCGCCGTTATCGCAACACGAAGCGCCCTCAGAACCCCTTCGATTCAAGCACTGGGAACCCAGGAATAGTGAGCCGCGGTGCCGCCCAGGAGGTGCCGGGGCCCGCAAAGTGCTTCCCAGTAGTTCAGGCCTCGGGATGTCGCGGTGGAACGACTCCAGCGTGATCGAGTCGGAGTCGGGGTCGCTGCGCAGTCCGGTGTCCAGGGCGTCGATCCGGGCCAGTTCATCGGTGGTGAGCTCGAAGTTGAACACGTCGAAGTTCGCGGCGATCCGCTCGGGCTTGACAGACTTGGGAATCGCCGGGCGTCCCTCCTGGAGGTGCCAGCGCAGTATGACCTGCGCCGGGGACTTGCCGTGCGCGGCGGCGATCTCGCCGATCACCGGGTCATAGAATGTGGACCGGCTGGAGTCCCGCTTACGTCCTCCCAGGCAAGGGCGAGAAGCGAGTACAGCACCTTGTTACTAGAGAGGTGGGCCGCCACGAAGTGGCGAGCTTGACGTTCTGGCACTATTCACCAGTCACGGTCGAGCACCGGAGGTCGTCGCGCAGCCACAATCCACGCCTACGGATCAATTCGATTCTCCGCGAGGTCAGGCGCGTGTCATCGCAACAACTTGCCTATCTCGATGTGACTGTGTAACTGGAGGCCGTCCAGCTATATGCGGCAGGTATCCCAACGGGCGCAAGATAGCCGGGCATCAGGGCGTGTGCGCAGTCTGCCGACCGGCGGGCGATCAGCGCTTGCGCGCACCATAGCATATTGTGATACTGACCAAGGGTAACTTCTAGGTGACGTCAGAAGCTGCAACTCCCACGACTCGCCGGAGGCACAAGATGGAAACATTTGCAACGGGACTGGTCTGCGTCGGCGGAATTCTGGTCGCCGTAAACTTAATTTTAGGATTCTTGGAACTGGCAAACATTCCCAATATTCGCCTCCGAGAACCGCAAACCTTCAACAATATTCGAATCGTAGAGAATCTACACCAGACGGTGATCAAGCCCGCCATTATCGCCTTAGTTACAGGTCTATTCGTGAGCCTGTCAGCTTCATTTCTCTACGAAGGCCTCACCAGCCAAAGTTCACGGCACCTACTGGCCGGAGCTGTCACCCTCAATGTCGCGGTGCTCTTCTTGGGGTTCTTACTACAACAAATTCTAGAAGGCGTGAGCGAGCACCCCGAGATTGCAAATAACCCATTCACTATATGCGCCAAAGCAGAAGAAATCACCACGAACCCGCATCGAGAGGAACTCAACTCAGACAACTTGGCCCTACAGCTCAACGAATGGGAAAAATACATCGGCACCCATTCCCTGAATCTCTCCGTGAAGGTGGATTCACCCTGCCTCGAACGGCGCAGACAGCAGCACCTCGAGAAGCGCATCGTGGAACGCGAAGAGCGCCTCAAGAGGCGCCTCGAACAAGCTTCTCAGGCTCAGGGGTTCCGGTCGGCCATTTGCCGATCCCTCCACGTCTACGGCACCGCCCTACGATGGTCCCTAATCCGGTTTGGATGGCCGCTCCTCGGCTTCACCCTTTCAATGGTAGGAGCAGTATGGTATGCGATAGGCCCTGCAGAACTCAACTTCACCGCTTCATGGATGCGCTGGGCCTTTGTAGCATCAGTCGCGACCCTCAGCGCTGTTCCCACGTTGTTCTACTGCGTGATGCGAGGCAATCGGGCTCAACTACTATATCGCAGAAACCTAAGAGAAATCGACGATGCCCGGAAAGCTATTGATTCCGCGGCGACCGCTCACGCGGAGGTTGCTGAAGAGGAGGCGCGGTTCAAGCGGGCCCTCGCTCGAGCAGAACTATTCCGCAACTACACTAAGTCTCGGTCAAATGTGCACTCCCACCGTCGAATCAGCAAGTTCCGCGTGTCGATAGATAATAAACCACGATCGAGCACGCGCACATAGGCAATTGCACGAGCATCCCTCTGCTCAAAGATCCACGCTGCACGATTTTACTGTCATAGGGGCTAGCTACGGGGAACTGGCACGACACTCCGGCCACTCGCGCTCCCGCAGAGATGGGAGGCACTAGATCGACGCATGCCTTCCCCGCACCCGCTCCAGTGTTATAGAGGCCAGAATGTGTGCATAAAAGCCGCCAAATCCATGGGCTGACCTGCGAGCATTGGGCATCGACCATGCTCTGGGAGCATGGTCGATGCCCAATGCTCGCCGTCCCCACTGTGCTGCATGCGCCCAAGCGCTGGTAAAGAACGGAACAACCAGCTCGGGACGCACAAGATGGCGATGCACCACCTGCGGGTCCTCCCAACTACAGTCACGACCCGACATCACTCGCCGCGCCGAACTCGACCAGTTCCTCGCCTGGATCCTGCACAACCAAGACCCCAACTACCCTGGCCGGCAGTGCCCGCACGTTTCGCCGTCACACCTCCTGGTGCTGGAACATCCACGTACCACCCCCAACCCCGACCAGCGAGATCCACGACGTGGTGATGCTGGACGGCACCTACTTCCAAAGCTGGTGCCTACTGATCGCCACCAACGGACGCCATGTCATCGACTGGCAATGGTGCGACCAGGAGAAGAAGATCGCCTGGACCCAAAACTTCACACGCCACCCACCCCACCTGCCACAGAAACAAAAACTGCCCCGCACTCAGGCGGGGCAGCAACATCGTTGTCGATCTAAGTGGAGCTAACGGGATTCGAACCCGTGACCTTCTGCATGCCATGCAGACGCGCTACCAACTGCGCCATAGCCCCGAAATGATGGGTGTCGCGTTTTGCGACTCCTCGAGCTTACACGGTCAGGCGGGGGCGGGAAAATCGGCGGGGAGGTTGAGTGATGCGAGCCTCACCCAACCGGTCGCGGTGCCGTTGTCCTGTGGGAGGAGGACGGCGCGGGCGCAGTTGTCGAGTCCCTGGAAGCCGCGGAAGTGGGCGGTGTCGAGGCCGAGCATGGCGGCGATGCCGAGGGAGATGGCGGCGCCGTGGGAGACGACGATGACGGTGCTGGGCCCGGGGTGGGCGTCGGCGTAGGAGCGACAGGCGGCGTTGAAGCGTTCGGCGACAACCTCGCGGTCCTCGACGCCCGCACCGGCGATGGGGTGCCCGCCCACCCAGTTGGCGAAGTCTTCGGGCCATCCCGCTTCTACTTCGTCGCGGGTGAGCCCTTCCCATTCCCCAAAGCTGCGCTCGAGCAGGCGGGGGTCGCCGTGGACACCGAGGCCGTGCCTGACGGCGATCGCTTCGGCGGTGGCGCGTGCGCGAGACAGCGGCGAAGTGTAGACGGCGGCAACGTCGCTCAGGGTGGAGAGCGACTCCCCCACCGCCTCTGCTTGCGCGGCACCGGTGGCGTTCATGGGGATGTCAATCTGCCCCTGGAGCCGCCGCTGAACGTTGTGGTCGGTCTGCCCGTGACGGACGAGGATCAGGCGCTCCATGCTAGGCGCGGGCCTCCTCGGCGTTCGGCGGCAGGTCAAGCTGGAGGTCCACGGTGGGAGCGTCGCGCCAGAGCCGTTCGAGGGCATAGAAGGCGCGGTCCTCGGCGTGCTGGACGTGCACAACGATGTCCGTGTAATCCAGGAGGATCCAGCGCGCATCCTTTTCGCCTTCGCGGCGGCGCGGCTTGTATCCGGCCTTGAGCATCTCCTCTTCGATGCCGTCCACGATGCCGTTCACCTGGCGCTCGGAGTCGCCGGAGCAGACCAGGAACACGTCGGTGATGACGAGCTGTTCGGAAACGTCGAGGGCGATCACGTTGCCCGCGAGCTTGTCTGCGGCCGCTTGCCCGGCGATGCGGGCCATGGTGATCGATTCGTCGAGTGCGCTCACGTGAGGAGTCCTCCGATGGTGGGGGTAAGGGTGCTAAAAGGTGCGGCAGAGCTGAGCATGCCGGGGCCGATCACGCCGGTCACGAGCATGACGATGATGCCCACGAGCACGGCGAAGACGAGGATCCAGGTGATCCAGGCGCCGACGCCCGCGCTCGTACGAGCGGGCTTGTTGAGCACGGTGCCGTCAAAGCGGGGGGCGGCCTTCGGTTCGGGGGCGCGATCGGCGGGCAGATCGCCCATTTCGTACCAATCGGCCTCATCGACGCCCGCGCGCTCCGTGGCGGTGAGGGTTTGCGTGGCGGGGCTCAGCACACCGCGGGAGTCCGGCTCGCTGGTCCAGACGGCGGCGGGGGCTTCGGGGGCCGACGGCTCCACGCCCTCCACCCCTGCATCGTCCGCGCCTGCGGCCTCGAGGTCGCTCAGGGCGCTGTCGGCACCGGCGTCGCCCTCGGTGGCATCCGCCAGGTCCTCAGCGCTCGCATCCAGCTCCACCTCGTCGTCCGCAGAAAGTTCCGCGGCGGGAAAGGCGCCCGCGTTCTCGGCGGCGACGCCCGCAATGCCAGCCGCAGTCGCGCCCGGCCTATCGCCCGCCACATCGGCTTCGTACTGCTCGATATCAGCGGGATCGAACGTGTGGGTGTCAGTCGCGTTCGCGGATTCGAGGTCGTAGCTTTCGGCCGTCACAGCCTCGGCGTCACCAAGCGGCTCCACCTGGGCATCCGGCGACACGATGGCGCCTGTGTGCGCCGTGTCCTTCTTGCCGCGCCTCGCGCCAAACCAGGAGCCCTTCTTCGCTCCCACATCGGCAGTGGGGATCGCGGTCGTCGGCTCATCCGGCAAGGCGACGGGCACGACGGGCGGCACGGCGATGGTCGGATCGACGACGCTCGCCTCAGCCGACGCGACCTCGTCCCCGGCCTCAACTTCGGCCTCAGCAGCGGCATCCACATCGGCACCGGCGTCAACGACGGTCTCGGCGTCCGCTACCTGAAGCTCGGTGTCAGCCACCTGCGGCTCCGGGGAGGTATCGACGGCCTCTACCTGCTCGACGCTTTCGATGCGCGGCCGCTCGTAGAGCGCAATCGCGGATCCCTGGAAGCGCTTGAGCTCGGGAAGGAGCGCGTCGGCCACGGGTGGCAAAACGGCGGTGCGGCGCGCGAAGAACGCGAGGTCACCGGTCGCGGTCGCGGCGCGGCGGCCCGAACCGGTGGCGTCCAGCTCTTCCTCGCTCACGGCCCGCGCGCGGCGGCCGTGCCTGCGCGGCGATGTGCCCTCAGCGTCCATCTTCGTCACTTCCTACATACAAGTCGTATTTGTTGATGTACTGCACCACACCGTCGGGCACGAGGTACCACACGGGTTCTCCGCGCTGGACGCGCGTGCGGCAGTCCGTAGAGGAGATCGCCATGGCAGGAACCTCAATCAGCGTGACCCCATTTTCGGGGAGCCCCGCGGTATCCATGTCGTGTCCCGGACGGGTCACGCCCACGAAGTGCGCCAGATCGAAGATCTCGCCGTAATCCTTCCACGTGAGGATGTTGGCGAGCGCATCCGCGCCGGTGATGAAGAACAGTTCGTCGTCGGGGAACTGGCGCTTGAGATCCCGCAGCGTGTCAATCGTGAAGGTCTGCCCAGGCCGCTCCACGTCCACGCGAGACACGGTGAAGCGCGGGTTGGCCGCCGTGGCCACGACAGTCATGAGGTAGCGATGCTCCGGATCGGAGATCTGCTTGGCCTGCTTCTGCCAGGGGCGACCCGTGGGAACAAAGATCACCTGGTCCAGACCGAAGACGCTCTGGACCTCACTTGCCGCCACGAGGTGCCCGTGATGAATGGGATCAAACGTTCCACCCATCACGCCCAGCCTGCGCCGTTTTGCCATCACGAGGTCCGTTAGCTGTGCCCGCCGTGCTCGCGCTCCACTTCGGCCACCGTCTTCGCCTCCGCGGAGGGCCGCTGGTGCACGCCGCTGAAGAGGAAGGTGATGCCGAGGAGGGACATGAGAATCACGAAGGCCCCCACGCCGAAAACGGCGGGGTGCGGGCCGTGCGCGGCAGCGCCTTCGGCAAGAAGAACGAGTTCAGCGTGCATCGCAAACCTTTCACATCAAGGGGCCCGACGGTTGCCGGGCCACGCTCATTGTTTCACACGCGAGCCCCATAGCGGCCCGCGCCGCGCCTCACGGCCGCACGTGGCCGTTGCCGCGCACGATCCACTTCGTGCTGGTCAGTTCGGTGAGCGCCATGGGGCCTCGCGCGTGAAGTTTTTGGGTGGAGATGCCAATTTCCGCGCCGAAGCCGAACTCGCCGCCGTCGCTGAAGCGGGTGGAGGCGTTGACCATCACCACGGCGGAATCGACGCCCTGCACGAACGCCTGCTCGCTCGCGATGGACTGGGTGAGGATCGATTCGGTGTGGCCGCTCGAGTGGGCGCGAATGTGGGCAATCGCGGCGTGCACGTCGGGCACCACGGCCACGGCGAGTTCGAGGGCGAGGTATTCGGTGTCGAAGTCCTCGGGGGTTGCGGCGATGATGGGGGCGCCGTGGCCCTCCAGGTGCTCGGCCGACGGCGCATCGGCGTGCAGGCTCACGCCGCGCTCGCCCAGGGCCGCTGCCACGAGCGGGAGGAACGTGGGGGCGATGTCCTCGTGAACCAGGAGGTTCTCGAGCGCGTTGCACACGCCGATGCGCTGGGTCTTCGCGTTGATGACGATGTCGACCGCCTGGGTGAGGTTCGCGGAGGCGTCCACGAAGACGTGGGTGTTGCCCGTGCCCGTCTCGATCACCGGCACGAGCGATTCGCGAAGCACGCGCTGAATGAGGCCCGCGCCGCCGCGTGGAATCAGCACATCCACGAGCCCGCGCGCCTGCATGAGGGCGCCCGCGCCCTCGCGCCCGTAGTCATCGATTCCGCCGATAAGGGCGGCAGGCAGGCCGCGCGAGGTGAGGGCGCCGTGCATCGAGGCGATGATGGCGCGATTGGATTCGAGGGCGGCGCTGCCGCCCCGCAGCACCACCGCGTTGCCGGACTTGAGGGCCAGGCCCGCGGCATCGACCGTGACGTTCGGCCGGGCCTCGTAAATCATGCCGACCACGCCGAGTGGCACGCGCACCTGGGTGAGCTGCAGCCCGTTCGCGAGGACCGAACCGCGCACCACCTCGCCCACCGGATCGGGCAGCGAGGCTGCCTGCCGCAACTGGTCGGCGATCACGCCTACGCGTTCGGGATCCAGCAGGAGCCTGTCCCGAAGTCCGGCCTCGATCCCGGCTTCGTCGGCCCGCTCGAGATCCAGGGCGTTGCCCGCCAGGATCGCGTCGGTGTCGGCCACCAGGGCGTCGGCCATGGCGTGCAGCAGGGCGTCCTTGCTGGCCCGCGTGAGCGCGGCGAGTGCCGGCTGGGCGTCCTTCGCGGCGCGCGCCACGGCAAAGACGGCGGCGGTGGTCTCCGATGCAGCGGTGTCCTCAGTGTGCGTCATGGCCACACCCTATCGGGAGGCAGACGCTTCTCGCTTGAGCACCACCAGGTCGTCTCGATGGATGACCACTCGCGCAAACTCCTCGCCGAGGCGGGCGCGCAGATCGTCGGTGTTCGCGCCCCGCATCCGCCGAATATCCTCGGCGCTGAAGTGGCTGAGACCGCGAGCCACAACCGTGCCGTCGGCCGCCTCAATATCGACCGGCACACCCTCGGGGAAGTCGCCCCGCACGTCAATAATGCCGACGGGCAGCACCGAGGTGCGGCGAAGAGTCACGGCCGCCACGGCACCGTCATCCAGAACAAGAGAGCCGGAGCCGCGCGTCGCATAGCGCAGCCACATGAGGCGCGAGCGGCGGCGCCCCGCGCGCGCCGGGAAGAACGTTCCGCAGTCCTCCCCCGCCATGACGCGCGCGAAGTTCTCCGGGAGCGTCAACACCGTGGCGGTGCCGGTGATGGCCGCGTTGTGCGCAGCCGACAGCTTCGTGACCATCCCGCCCGTGCCCACGGACGTGCCCACCGCACCGATGCTCACGCCCTCGAGGCGGGCCGCGTCGGGAACCTCGGGCACTCGCCTGGCCCCGGGCTGATTCGGCGGCGCCGTGAACAGCCCATCCACGTCGGTCAGGAGCACGAGCAGATCCGCGCCAATGGCCTGGGCCACAAGGCTCGCGAGCCGATCGTTGTCGCCGAACCGGATCTCGTGCGTCGCGGTCGTGTCGTTCTCGTTGACAATCGGCACCACTCGCAGTTCGAGCAGCGCCTCGAGGGAGCCACGCACGTTGCGATAGGTCTCGCTCGAAATGACGTCGGCTTCCGTGAGGAGCACCTGACCCACATGCACGGAATGCTCGCCAAAGGCGCGCGTATAGGCCGCGATGAGCAGCCCCTGCCCAATCGACGCGGCCGCCTGCTGGCTCGCCACGTTCCGCGGGCGGGCCGTGAGCCCCATGGGGCCAAGAGCTGCCGCAATCGCCCCCGAACTCACGATCACGACGTCGTGGCCCCGACGCACGAGGGCCGACACGCTCGCGGCGAGCGAGTGAATGACGTCGTGCCGCAACTGGCCACCCTCGCCCGTGAGCGAGCTCGACCCGATCTTGATGACCACGCGGCGCGCACGCTCAATCTGCGCGCGCTCCGTGAGGCGCGCCGGTTCGCGCGTGCTGTGACCGATGTGGGAACGATCCGTCGCCATGAGCCCTCCGCCGTGACCTAGGAATCCTTCGACGGGTCCGACCAGTGCCCCGCCTTGCGTTCCGATTCCATCTCACCGAGGCGATCCATGCGCTCGCGCACCTTGACGCGGCGCACCTCTCGCTTGTCGGCGCGCGTGGGCCGCGAATGGTCCTCGAGGCGAACGTCCGAGCCGCGCGAACCGAGGAACTCGGCGCCGCCCACCATGGTCGGCTCCCAGTCGAACACCACGGCGTCCTCCCCCGGGCCAATCACCACGGTGTCGCCGGCCTTGGCGCCCTTCTTGAACAGGGCGTCCTCGATCCCGAGGCGGTTGAGGCGATCCGCGAGGAAGCCCACGGCCTCGTCGTTCGCGAACGCGGTCTGGCGCACCCACCGCTCGGGCTTATCGCCGCGGATGCGGTAGGCGATCCGTCCCTCGAACTGCTCGGGCGTAATCGTGAACGTGCTCGAATCCTCGGCGCGCGGGGTCAGCACCTGCACGGGCGCATCCGCCGGCGCCGGGGCTTTCTCCCGCTCGCGGGTCACGAGGTCGCCGAGGGTGAGGGCGAGCTCGCGCAGCCCCTTCCGGCTCACGGCGCTCACCTCCAGCACCGGCATGCCGCGTTCCTCGAGCTGGGAGCGCACCATCTCGCTCATCTCGGCGCCGTCGGGCAGATCCGTCTTGTTGAGCACCACGACCGTGGGGCGTTCCATGAGCGGCGGCAGTCCCGTCTCAAGCGCATCGGCATCCAGACGATCCGCGTACTGGCGCAGTTCGTTCTCGATCACCTCGAGGTCCTTGAGGGGATCGCGGTCCGATTCCATCGTGGCAGCATCCAGCACGTGCACGATGACGTGGCAGCGTTCGATGTGGCGCAAGAAGTCGAGGCCGAGGCCCTTGCCTTCGCTTGCCCCGGGAATGAGGCCCGGCACGTCCGCCATCGTGAAGCGGTACTGCTGCTCCTCCACGACCCCGAGGTTCGGGGTGAGCGTGGTGAAGGGGTAGTCCGCGATCTTCGGGCGGGCCGAACTCATGGAGGCGATGAGCGAGCTCTTGCCCGCGCTCGGGAAGCCGACGAGCGCCACGTCGGCAATCGACTTCATCTCCAGGACAAGGGTGCGTTCCTGGCCGGGCTCGCCGAGCAGCGCGAATCCGGGGGCCTTGCGCTTCGAGCTGGACAGGGCCGCGTTGCCGAGCCCGCCCTTGCCGCCCTGGGCCGCGATGTAGCGCGTGCCCTCGCCCACGAGGTCGGCGATGAACGTGCCGTCGCGCTCGCGCACCACGGTCCCGTCCGGGACCTGGAGGATGAGGTCGCCGCCCTTGGAGCCGTCCTTGAAGTCGCCCTTGCCGACGCCGCCGGAATCCGCCCGCCGGTGCGGCAAGTGGTGGAAGTCCATGAGCGTGGTGACGTTGCGATCCACCTCGAGGATGACGTTGCCGCCATCGCCGCCGTTCGCACCGTCGGGCCCCGCGAGGGGCTTGAACTTCTCTCGGCGAATCGATGCGCAGCCGTGACCACCGTCGCCGCCCGTGATGTGCAATACGGCGCGGTCAATAAACGTCGCCATCGCTGCCTCCCCAATCATGCCTGTGTGTGCCAGCCTACGGAACGCTCCCGTGGCGGGGTGAAAAAAGCGGCGGGGAAGAGAGCCACGTGGGCCTCTTCCCCGCCGGAAGTGTGTCGCGGTGCTCGGCTCAGGCCGAGACAACCACGTTCACGACGTTGCGGTCGCGCTTCTTACCGAACTGGACGGTGCCAGCGGTGAGGGCGAACAGGGTGTCGTCGCCGCCGCGGCCCACGCCGTCACCGGGGTGGAAGTGGGTGCCGCGCTGACGGACGAGGATCTCGCCCGCGCCGACCTGCTGGCCGCCGAAGCGCTTCACGCCGAGGCGCTGTGCGTTCGAATCGCGGCCGTTCTTCGAGGAGCTCGCGCCCTTCTTATGTGCCATGAGTCAGTCCCTTCTCTCGATGTCGATGATCGCTCAGGCGATCTTCGTGACCTTGAGCCGGGTCAGTTCCTGACGGTGGCCCTGGCGCTTCTTGTAACCGGTCTTGTTCTTGTACTTGAGGATCCGGATCTTCGGGCCGCGGAGATCTTCGATCTTCTCGGCACTCACCGTGATCTTCTCGAGGTCTTCCTTGGCGGAGGTCACCGTATCGCCGTCAACCAGGAGGACCGGAGCGAACTCAACGGTGTCGCCTGCCTCGCCGGCTACGCGGTTGATCACGATGGTGTCACCGACCGACACCTTCTCCTGACGACCGCCTG
>JAUNTX010000006.1:166401-212716 GCA_030538475.1 Dermabacter sp. | reverse complement strand
GTCGTCGGCCCCCTCGCGGCCTTTCTGCCTCACGCCATCGAGCGAGGAGAAGGCTGCGGGAAGCGAGAAGTCATCGAAGAGCGAAGACATGGAGGGCGCACAGTCCTTTCACACGGGGGCGCGGCGGGTGGCAGCGCCCGCACAGGGGTGATCGTAGAACAGTCGCGGCCTAGAACAGGGCCACGAGCATGTTGATGATGATGCCCACGGGGATGCCGTACCAGATCACGGGGTTCGTGTTCTCCCGCTTCGCGATGGCAATGAAGGCGAAGATCGCCACGATGACGGACAGGACGAACTTGATGCCGACACTCACGTGATCCACACCGAGGTTGCCCACAATGCCGATGATGGCGGCGATGAGACCGAACACGGGCGCGGCCGCGGCCGCGTGCGCCATGCCCTTGACCGGCTGCTTGGTGCGGACGGCGGCCAGCCACATGCCAAACGCTGCGGCCCAGCAGAGGATGTGCAGGAAAACGAAAACAGTCATCAACGTGTACATGCCTCCACTGTACGGAGGGGGTGAGACAAATAAACGTATCGGGCGCCGCTGGTCCCGATCACGGGGTAGGAAACCTCTCACGCATCACGGGGCCGAATCATTGCCGCTCGTGGAAGGATGGGCGGCGATGAACACTGCACCCGGGGGCGGGGCCCCTTCCTCCTCGACGCCGGCCCCGGCCGAAGCGTCGGCCACGGGCGCCGACCGTGCCCCCGATGCGCCGATGACCACGCGCCAAAAGGTCATGCGGGCCGTGGCCACGCTCGCCTCGTTCGCGCTCGCCGCCGCGATCATCGCGTGGCTCATCCCCGCCGCCCTCGACACCACCTGGGCCAGCATCTTGGCGTCCTTCCGCGAGGTCCCGCTCGTGTGGGTGGGCTTCCTGCTCGCCATCGCCGTCATCGCCCTCCTGGTCGATTCGATCGGCTTCCAGGCCAGCTATCGCGGCGTCAGGTGGCGCACCGCTGTCGAGGTCAACGCGATTGCCCAGGCGATCACGCTCGCGATCCCCTTCGGCTCTACCCTCTCCCTCGGCGTCATCTACGGCCGCCTGCGCCGCGCGGGCCTTGCCGTGCAGCGGATCGCCTCGGGCACCCTGTTGGCCTCGGTGGCCGACGTGCTCGCCACCTTCGCCATCCCCGTCCTCGCCCTCGCGGCCCTCGCCTTCGCTCCCCTGCCGTACGGCCTCGGCGCGCGCGCCGCCATGCTGATCGGCGCGATCCTCGCCGTGGCCCTCGTGGCGCTCATCCTCCGCGTGGTGTGGAGCGAGAAGCTCCTCGCCTCCCTCATGGGCCGTGTCCAGGCGGTCTACGACGCGTTCTGCGAGGGCTTCAAGAAACCCTCGCAGGACCTCACGGCCCCGGTCATGGCCACCCGCCAGATGGCACTGGAGAACGCGCGCGGCGCCACCGGGCGCATCCTCGGCGCCCCCACGGTCGCGAGGCTCGTGCAGGGCGCGGCCTTCATCGCGTGGTGCACGTGGGCCTTCGATCTGGGCATTGGCCCCACGGCCCTCTTCGCGGTCTACGCCCTGAGCAAGCTGCTCGCCTTCATCCCCCTCACTCCCGGCGGCATCGGCGTGGTCGACGTGGGCGTGGCCTGGGCGCTCGTGCAGCTCGGCGCACCGACCGACGACGCCGTGACGGCGGCGCTCATCTTCACGCTCACACAGACCATCTTCCCCGCGGTGCTCGGCGCCCTCGCCCTCCCGCTGGCCGCACGCTCGGCCAGCGCGGAACAGCCCGCGAACACCCCGCGCTCCTCGTAGCCACGCTGTCCCAATTCGAGCGAAGACCGTCCACGCCGTCCCCGTCGCTTATAGGCGTGAAGGGCGGCAGATTCTTCGCCCCACCGCAGATGAGCGCCGCGGTCAGTATCACCGCAGGAACAGGCCCGGTGGTTCTATCGCTCGTGTTCGCCACGGCCGCGCATGCGGAATACGGCGCGAGGTGGATGAGATGCGTAGCGTGGGTACGTGAAGTCTTGTCGATTAATGAGTGGCGCACCTCGAGCGGGTCGGATCTTGTCCACCTCGAGCTGGTGGTCCTGCGTTGCGCTCATGCGCCGCCACAGCTGGTACGCCATGACATTCGGGAAGTCGTCGGCAACTTTGTTGGTGACGGATTCTGGAGCGCTCGGTCCCCCTATGACAGGGAAGATTGGATCTAATGCAGGACTGGGAACCCACCGACCGCCGAGGTGCGTTCGGGGAGGTGGGAGGCTGAGGGCGGCTTCGCGCTCTCCTTGCCACCGAGTGAAGATAGCTTCTTCACTGACGTCTCGCGAGCACTCAATATCGAGGAGTTCTACGGAGTAGCCCGCTGCTTCGAGTTGGACCATCCGGGCACGCGCGGCCTTCTCGTTTGCGCCCACACCTTCGATCATGATGTCGAGTCCACTCTGGACTGCCTTGTCGATGGCAGCTGTGAGGATTCTGCTCGACTCCGTGTGTACAAGGCTTGCCAACTCGAGAGGGAAGAAGTGGTGCCCTAGAGTCTCGAGAGCTTTGATCTCGACGGGCTTGATGTGGCTCTCGTAGGTACCTGTGTCCAGAGCTTCCTGAAGGAGGGCGATCTTGAACGCATCGCTATCGAGGTGCGCGTAGTGGTGGCCCTGCTTCTTCTTCTCGACAAGTTGGAGCTTGGCGACTGAGCTCTTCCCGGCACCTGGTGGCCCCGACAGGATGATCGCGCGGCGGTTCGAGGTCGCTCGCTCGAGAGCGCGTTGCCGTATTTCGCTGCGTAGGGCTTGGCGGTCGGCACGTACCTTTCCTGATCCCCGAGCAAACTCTTTGATCCTTGCAGTGCTGGTGGGAGCGTTGATACTCAAGGGCCCGCCAGGTTTGGAGAGCTGCCGCACGAGGGCAATGTGGGCGTGCAGTTCGTCTATGTTCACAAGGCACCTACGTTTGTGCGGTCAGTCGCGACCCAAGGCTTCACGCTCATCCAGAATCTCGTCGTAGAGCTCAGGGGTTAGATAGCCGCATTCAAGCGCATCCTCTACTTCGGCCCAGGTTCCTGGCGGGAGGGGCGGGCCATCATCGAACATGTCGGATAGCTCTGGGAAAGGCACGAAGTCCCACGCAACGAGCTGCCTCTTGAGTTCGTCGCGCGAGATCTCCCCACTCGCGAACCGCTCGCAGATTTCAAAGGCAGATGCGCCCGAAAAGCCAGGAGCTGGGAACGCGACCGCGGCCGCGCTCCTGAGGGTCTGAGAGATCGAAGACTGGGTGACCTGAACAATGCGGGCCAGCTGCTTCTGAGTGGTTCCGGCGTTGGCAGCTGTCACAAGAGCGCGCTTGTAGTCGACGTCCCCAAGTCGCTGCCGGGCGCGGGCACGGGCTAGAGATTGCAGTTCCGCTGTCATATCACCCTCCAAGTATTAGTCACCTAATACACTAGGAGTTTGCGCCCCACACGTCAAGACTCGCAGCGCTCGGCGCTCCCAGGGCATACCTCCACGTCAACACCTCCTCAATCAGAGAAACCGCCCGCCCGCGCCGCCATCGCCGGACCAGCGCTCTCGAGGAGCCACTGCCCGATTTCCTGGAAGAAGTGGCGGCGGGGGCCGATAGAGGACAGGGCGATGTCGTGGGTGGCGCCGGGGATGGTGACGACAGAGACGTGTTCGCCCAGCTGGGTGGCGCGCTGGGCGTTCGAGCGGACATCGAGCACGGTATCGGCGTGCATGAGGTCGCCCCGCCACCGCATCGAGAAGCTTGTTCGGCTGGAGGTGGCCACGAGGACGGGAATGTCCAGCTGGAGCCCGGCGGCCACGCGGGCGTGCCCGTCGAGGACCGCGGCCATCGTGTTCGCCGGAAACGGCATCCCGCGCGCGGGCTTGTAGGCCTCGTGCCAGTCCCATTGGCCGCCGAAGTCGCGGCGGTGGGCGCGGGCGTAGAAGTCGTGCGCCTGCGGCAGGATCTTGGTGCGCGGCGCCCGGTCGGCGATGCCTCGCGCGAGCGGCGCGAAGAGGGTCCGCAGGGCGGAGCCGCCGTGAAACTCGAGCCACGGGGAGTTGCCGATGAGTCCCGCGGCGCGCCCCGGGTGATCGGCCGCCCACAGCACGGCGGTGAGCGCACCCGCGGAGTGGGCGTAGATGAGGGGCGGCCGCTCCGCTCCGTCGGCCCCGCGCATCGCGGCGATGGCCCCCTCGATTTCCACGGCGTAGTCCGCGAGGGAATCGATCGAGGTAGCCGTCTGGCCATCGCGCAGGCTGCGCCCGCATTTGCGCAGATCAACCGCGCAAAAGTCGAATCCTAGGGCGTTGAAAAAATCGGCCACGTGGACCTGGAAGAAATAGTCCGACCAGCCGTGAATGTAGAGCACGAACGGGCGCGCGGCCCGCACCTGAGCATCGAGGGTGGCGGCCTCTTCGGGCCGGGCCTCGCGGGCGGCGCTCACGAAACGCTGGGCGGCGAAAGCTCCCCCGTGGAGCACGCGTTCCGCCGTGGCGCCCTCATCGGCAGCGCCCTGCGCGGCGGCGCCCAGGAGGCCCTGGAAAGTGGCGGCGGTGCGGATCATGAGCGTGTATCCGAACGGGCCCTCATCGTCCTTCCCGAGCGGGACGGGGCGGATCTCAAAGCCCGCATCGCCCAGGGGGTCGTGCTCGATGGGCGGATGGCGGGGAGGTGTCGGCGCGGGCGCCCCGGGTAACGTGGCTGGACTCACACCTCTATCGTGCCACCTCGGGCGACGGATCGCCCAGCACCCAACTGCGGCGCGTCTCACGCGAGATTGGGCATGGTAACTTTCCCCAGGTGAGGGCCAGCATGTACCCTTGGGGAGCGAAACTTCCATCCTTCGGGCAACAACGCCCGCATTTCGACGCGCAGGGGGTCTTACCTATGGGTCGTGGCCGACAAAAAGCCAAGCAGGCCAAAATTGCGCGGGACCTGAAGTACTACAGCCCTCCCACGGATCTCACGGCGTTGCAGCGCGAGCTGTCGCAGAAGGCTGCGCAGAACGAGGACGCGGGCGCCGACGACGACCGGTACGAGGACAAGTGGGCCGACGAATGGTCGGATGAAGACGACGAGGACGACGCTCCTCGCTAGAGCTTCCTACGCACACGAGTCTCACCCGCGGGTGAGCGAGGGACGAGGGGCGAAGCCGACGAGGCTTCGCCCCTTCTCCATACGCTAAGCAGCCCAGCCCGGGTGCATCCCGGTCACGAGCACCGCTCCCCCGTCCACGCCCTTCGCTCCCTGCACAAGCACCTCGCTGGGCCCACTCGCCTCGCCAAGAGCGTCCCGCGCCACGACCTCGCCGATGGGGCGAGCGCCGAGGCCGAGACCCCCGAGCAGGCGCACGGCAGCATCCACGCGCTCGGCGCTGACAGCCGCGACCATGCCGATGCCCATGTTGAGCGTGGCTTCCAGATCCAGTAGGGGCACGGAGCCCCACCCGCGCACCCGTTCGAACACGGCGCCGGGCGCCCACGTGCCGCGGTCCACCCGCACGCCGAGGTGCGCAGGGATCACGCGGGCCACGTTCGCGCCGAGCCCACCGCCGGTGACATGCGAGAGCGCGTGCAGGTGCTCGACCCCGAGCTCATCGAGGAGGGCCAGCATCTGCGCGGAGTAAATGTGCGTGGGCACGAGCAGTTCCTCGCCGAGGGTGCGACCAAAATCGGCCACCTCGTCCTCGAGGCGCAGCCCGGCGGCGCCCACCACAGCCCGCACGAGCGAGTAGCCGTTGGAATGCAGGCCGCTCGCGTCCATGCCGAGCAGCACGTCGCCTTCGCGTACACGCTCGGGCCCGAGCAGCTGATCGGCCTCGACAACGCCCACGGCGGCGCCCGCCACGTCGTAATCATCCTCGCCCATGAGCCCGGGGTGCTCGGCGGTTTCGCCGCCGACGAGCGCGGTCTGCGCGATCTGGCAGCCTTCGGCCACGCCCCGCACGATGTCGGCGATGCGCTCCGGCACCACGCGCCCGCACGCAATGTAGTCGGTCATGGCGAGCGGTTTCGCGCCGCACACCACGATGTCGTCCACGACCATGCCCACGAGGTCCTGGCCAATCGTGTCGTGAATGTCGAGGGCCTGCGCGATGGCGATCTTCGTGCCCACCCCGTCGGTCGAGGAGGCGAGGAGGGGCCGACGGTAGCGGGTCAGGGCGCTCACGTCGATGAGTCCGGCGAAGCCGCCCACGCCGGTCACCACGTCGGGCCCGTGCGTCTGGGCGACGGCGGCCTTCATGAGTTCCACGGCGCGGTCACCCGCGTGCGTGTCCACTCCCGCGGCGGCATAGGTAAGGGCGCCATCGGCGCTCGGGGTGGGCTCGTTCATCGGGCACCTTCCTTGTCGGCCATGCCGAGCAGCGCGCGGCCCTCGGAATCGGGGGCGGGTAGGGCAATCGGGTACTCGCCCGTGAAGCACGCGGTGCACAGCGTCTCGCGGGGCTGGTGGGTGGCGCGGATCATGCCCTCGAAGCTGATGTAGCCGAGGGAATCGGCGCCGATTGAGCGGCAGATTTCCTCTACGTCGAGGCCGTTGGCGATGAGCTGGGCGCGATCCGCGAAGTCAATCCCGTAATAGCAGGGCCACTTCACGGGCGGCGAGGAGATGCGCACGTGGACGGCGGCGGCGCCCGCTTCGCGCAGCATCCGCACCACGGCGCGCTGCGTGTTGCCCCGCACAATCGAATCGTCGATCACCACGAGCCGCTTGCCGCGGATCATCTCGCGCAGCGGGTTGAGTTTGAGGCGAATGCCCAGTTGGCGCAGCGTTTGGGTGGGCTGGATGAAGGTGCGGCCCACGTAGGCGTTCTTCACCATGCCCTGTCCGTAGGGGATCCCGGATTCCTGCGCGTAGCCGATGGCGGCGGGCGTGCCGGAATCGGGCGTGGGGATCACCAGATCGGCATCCACGGGGTGTTCACGGGCCAGCTCGCGGCCCATCTCGATGCGGGATTCGTTGACGCTGCGGCCCGTGATCTGCGTATCGGGCCGGGCCAGGTACACGTACTCGAACACGCAGCCCTTGCGGTCGGGCTCGAGCACCTGCTCGCTGCGTAGGCCCTCGTGGTCGATCACGATCATTTCGCCGGGGTGCACCTCGCGCACGAAGCTCGCGCCGCAAATATCGAGCGCGGCCGTCTCCGAGGCCACCACCCAGCCGCGGTCCAGGCGCCCGAGCACGAGCGGGCGAATCCCCTGCGGGTCCCTCGCCGCATACAGCGTGGTTTCGTCCATCATGACGAAGCAGTAGGCGCCGCGGATCTTCGGCATGAGCTCCCGCAGGCCCTCCTCGACAGTGCCGGGCCGGTTCAGCAGGGCGGTCACAATCGCGGTATCGGTGGTGTTGCCGCGGGAAATCTCCCCGTCGGGCACCGTGCCCTGCTGCTCGGTGAGCATCCCGAGCAGTTCCACCGTGTTCACGAGGTTGCCGTTGTGGGCGAGCGCGAGCGTGCCATCGGGGCGCGGTCCGAGCGTGGGCTGGGCGTTGATCCACTGGGAGGAACCCGTCGTGGAATACCGCGTGTGGCCGAGCGCGATGTGGCCCGTGAGCGAGCGCAGCGCCCCTTCGTCAAACACCTGGGAAACGAGGCCCATGTCCTTGTAGACGAGGATCTGCGAGCCGTTCGAGGTGGCGATACCGGCGGATTCCTGGCCGCGATGCTGGAGCGCGTAGAGCCCGAAGTACGTCAGCGTGGCCACGTCTTCCCCGGGGGCGAACACGCCGAACACGCCGCATTCATCCTGGGGGCCTTTTTCACCTGGCAGAAGGTCGTGCGAGAGGAGTCCATCACCGCGTTTCACTCGTCCATTATGCACGAGAGTGCCCAGCTGAGAGGCGGCGTCCACCGATTACCGGCGCGAACGGACGCGCTCGAGCACCCAGTCCACGATGACCACCGCGAGCGCGAGACCACCGCCGATGAACAGGGTGCCGTACAGGGCGCCGAGCACGAGCAGGCCCGCACCCTGCACGCCCTGGACGAGGCCCCACACGAGGCCCGCGACCGTGCCGATCACGAGGGCGATGACGACGAGGCCGCCGAGGTTGAGGCGGCGCGAGCGCGACACGAACACGGCGGTCGCCTGGGGGGCGCCGCCCACATCGGCGGCGTCGGGCGCGGGGGATTCTGCAGCGGGATTCTCTGCCGTGGGTGTCTCTGCCGTAGGGGTCTCGGGCGCGGGGCTCGGGCTCTGCTCAGTCACGGCGCACCATCCTACTCACCGAGGGCTGCACGCCGGGCGATGGCGAGCGGCAGGTAGGCGGAGAGGTCGGAGCGCTCGCCGGAGGCGCTGATCGGGCCGCCCAGCTCGGTCCCGTCGGCCCACGTGAGCGTGCCAGTGGCGAGGCGCAGCCACGCCTCGGCGTCCATCTCCACGACCGCGGGCGGCGTGCCGCGCGTGTGGGAGGTGCCGGGGATGCACTGGACGGCCGCGAACGGCGGCACGCGCAGTTCGACGGCGCCGCCGGGGTGCTCCTCGGCGAAGATTTGGAGGGTGAAGCGGACGGCGGTGGCGAGCGTGGGGCGCGGCGTCTGCTGACCGCCGCCACGCCAGGCGGCGAGCGCGGCGAGACCGTCGGCCTGGGGGATGCTCCGGCGCGGCGGCATGGTTAGGCGAGGCGGCGCGGGGCGTCGGGCAGGAGCGAGTGGACGGCAATCGTGTCGGCCCGGTCGGGGCCGACGCCGATCGCGGAAATCCGGCACCCGGCCAGCTCTTCGAGGCGGCGCACGTAGTTTTGCGCGGCCTCGGGCAGGTCCTCGAAGGTGCGGGCGGTGGAGATGTCCTCGCTCCACCCGGGCATGGTTTCGTAGACGGGCCGGGCGTGGTGCACCTCGGTCTGGGTCATCGGCATGTCCTCGTGGATCGTGCCGTCCACGTCGTAGGCCACGCAGATGGGCACCTCGTCGATTCCGGTGAGCACGTCGAGCTTCGTGAGCACGATGTCGGTGAAGCCGTTGATGCGGACGGCGTGGCGGATCATGAGGGCGTCGTACCAGCCGCAGCGGCGGGGGCGGCCCGTGTTGACCCCGACTTCGTGGCCCGTGGTTTGCAGGAACTCGCCCCACTGATCGAACAGTTCGGTGGGGAACGGGCCCGCGCCCACGCGCGTGGTGTACGCCTTGACGATCCCGATCACTCGGTCGATGCGGGTGGGGCCGATCCCCGAGCCGGTGCAGGCGCCGCCCGCGGTGGGGTTGGAGCTCGTGACGAACGGGTAGGTGCCGTGATCGACATCGAGATAGGTGGCCTGGCCGCCTTCCATGAGCACGAGTTCTCCGCGGTCCAGCGCGCTGTTGAGCAGTTCGGTGGTGTCCACGACGAGGGGGCGGATCCGCTCCGCGTACTGGATGAGATCGGCGACGACCTCCTCCACGTCGACGGACCGACGGTTATACAGCTTGACGAGCACGCCGTTCTTTTGGCGCAGCGAGCCTTCGACCTTCTGGCGCAGGATCGACTCATCGAACAGGTCTTGGATGCGGATGCCGAGGCGGCCCACCTTGTCCATGTAGGCCGGGCCGATCCCGCGCCCCGTCGTGCCAATCGCGCGCTTGCCGAGGAAGCGCTCGGTGACCTTGTCCATCGTCTGGTGGTAGGGCGCCACGACGTGCGCGTTCGCGGAAATGCGCAGGTGAGAGGTGTCGATCCCGCGGGATTCGAGCGCGTCGATCTCCTCGAACAGTGCGTGGAGGTTCACCACGACCCCGTTGCCGATCACGGGCGTGGCGTTCGGGGAGAGGATGCCCGCGGGAAGGAGCTTGAGCTCGAACTTCTCACCATCCACCACGACCGTGTGGCCCGCGTTGTTGCCACCGTTGGGCTTGACCACGAAGTCCACGCGATCCCCGAGGAGGTCGGTGGCCTTCCCCTTGCCTTCATCGCCCCACTGGGCGCCGACGATCACGATGGCGGGCATGAGTTCTCCTGACGGGTTGAGGGTGGCGCTCGCGAACGGACGCGAGCACACCGCCCCAATCTTAGAGGGTGGGGCGCGGACTTAGAGGGTGAGGCTTGGATCCGCGTCCTGGAGGAAGGCCCGGATGCGCTCGACTTCGGCATCCTCGCCGATCTCGTCGGCAGCGCGGCCGAGCGCGAGCAGGCACGAGAGGAAGCCGCGGTTCGCCTCGTGGCTGAACGGGACGGGGCCCGCGCCCCGCCACCCGGCGCGCCGCAGCGCGTCGAGCCCGCGGTGGTAGCCGACGCGAGCGAAGGCGTAGGAGGCCACGGTGTCGCCGTCGGCCCAGGCGTCGTCGGCCAGGAGGGACCAGGCGAGACTCGATTCGGGGTGGGCGGCGGCGAGCGCGCGGGGCGCCGTGCCCGATGCCGCAGCGGCGCGCACGGCCTGATCGGGGATCTCAGGCAGGAGCGTGGGGGCCGGGGCCATGAGGTTGCCACCCAGGTGAGGCGAGGGACCGGACGGCGTGCGGGGCGGGGTCGGTGAGGGCGTCATGGCCCCCATCGTAGGCGGGCGGCGCGGGTTGCGGGCATCACGATGCGAGAATCCCGCCGGGCCCTGCCACAATAGGGCGCATGACTTCGACCCTCGACGGTTCCGAACTCCTCACTGGCCCACAGGCGGGCGGGGTGCTGGAGGCCGCCGTCACGAACGCGGGCGGGGAGCTGGCCTCGTGGTCTCTCGATCACGTGGACCATCGGCCCGGCCGCTCGACCAAGGCCCTCTTTCGCACGAGCGTGCGCTGGCCCGAGCTCGACGGGCCCGCATCGGGGGCCCGCGACGAACTGTTCGGCGTGAGCGCCCACATCGGTGAGCAGGAAAAACACGTGCTCAACGCAGAGCAGTCGCTCGTCATGACCGACGGCGACATGAACGTGCGCGTGTGGCGCTACCCGCACGATCCGTGGCTGCCCGCGCTCCCCCACGTCTGCTACCCGGATGTTCTGCACGTGACCCTCACGGAGCTGGGCATCGATACCGGGTACGCCCCCGGCACCCCCGTGCCGGTCGAGGTGGTCTCGTATCGCCCCGGGCGGCGCGCCGTCCTGCGCGCGACGCTCGCCGAGCGCGCCGTATATGTCAAAGTGTTTCAGCCGCGCACCACCGAGGACGTGGTGGGCCTGCATCACCTCCTGGCCGACGCGGGCGTTCCCGTTCCCCGCGTGCTCGGCTCGCGCGAGGGCCTCATGGTGCTCGAGGAACTGCCCGGCACGGTGCTCGCCCAAGCGGTCGTGGACGAGGGCCCACTCGCGGGTAACGGCCACGACCTCGTGGCGATGCTCGACCGCCTCCCCCGCAGCACCATGAGCCGGCCCGTGCGCCCCGCCTGGACGGAATCGGCGCGCTTCTACGCGGGCGTCGTCGCCTCGAGCCTGCCCGACCTCACCTCCCGGCTCGAAGTGCTCGTGTACCGGATCGAGACCGGGCTCGCGGACGTCGAGCGGCGCATCGGGCTCGAGCCGACGGACGTGGTGCACGGCGACTTCTACGAGGCGCAGGTGTTCGTGGACGAGGGCCGGGTCTCGGGCCTGCTCGACATCGACGGGGTGGGACCGGGCCGACGGGCCGACGACCTGGCCTGCATGTTCGCCCACCTCAGCGTGCTCGGCGACTACGCCAACCAGGGGCGCCTCCCGCTCGACGTGCACGAGCGCGTGGCCGGGGCGATCCGCGCCTGGTACCCGATCTTCGCCGCCCGCGTGGACCCCCAGGAGCTGGCCCTGCGGGCCGCGGGGGTCGTGCTGTCGCTCGCCACGGGGCCGCACCGGCAGCAGGAAAACAACTGGCAGGAATCCACCGAGGCGATGGTGCGCGTGGCCGAAACGTGGGTGCAGGTGGCCGAGTACGGCCCGCACTACGTGGGACCGATGCCGGGCGGGCTCGTCGAGCAGACCGGCAGCGAGCGGGGTGAGGGCGAGGCCGAGGACCACCCGGCGAGCGTCACCAGCGCCGTCGAGGCCGCGCCCGAGACCCCCGGCCGCGCATTCTTCGAGCAGGACCCGACAATCCCGCTGCCCCCGATCGCCGATCTCACCGACCGCGACATCGAGATCGCGCTCGCCCACACCGCGAACCGCGCGGGCGACGACGCGCCCGCACGGCCCCCGTCGGCCCGCTCGGGCAAACGCGCCGCCCTGCTCAGCCCGCCCACGCCCGTCACGACCCCGTGGGCGCGCAAGAACGCGCAACTGGCCCACACCGCCGCCCGGCTGCCCGCCGCGGGCACGCACCGCAAGGAATCGCCGTGACGAAGGAGCCCGCATGAAAGCCGTCCTGCAGCGCGTGGCCCACGCCCGCGTCGACATCGTGGGCGAGGACGGCGCCGTCGCGCGCGTGGCCGGGCAGCTCACCCGCCCGGGCCTGCTCGTGCTCCTCGGCGTCACCCACGGCGATGGCGAAGAGCAGGTGCAGACGGTGGCCCGCAAGATCTGCGAGCTGCGGATCCTCGGCGACGAACAATCCGTTCTGGACCTCAAGGCGCCCGTGCTCATCGTTTCCCAGTTCACCCTCTACGCCGATGTCAAGAAGGGCCGACGCCCCTCGTGGAACCAGGCCGCCCCCGCGGCCGTGGCCGAGCCCCTCGTCCAGCGCGTCATCGACGCGGTGCGGGCGCGCGGCATCGAGGTCCAGGAGGGGGAGTTCGGGGCGCACATGCAGGTGACGTCCATGAACGATGGTCCCGTGACCATACTCCTGGAGGCCTAGTAGGCTGGAGGGCATGGCTTACACACTGGTACTGCTCCGCCACGGCGAGAGCGAGTGGAACAAGAAAAACCTCTTCACCGGCTGGGTCGATGTGCCGCTGTCGGACAAGGGTCGCGAAGAAGCCGCTGCGGGCGGCGAACTGCTCGCCGAGGCGGGCATCCTTCCCGACGTGGTGCACACGTCGCTGCTGCGCCGCGCGATCATGACCGCGAACCTCGCGCTCGATGCCGCGGATCGCCACTGGATTCCCGTGAAGCGCGACTGGCGCCTCAACGAGCGTCACTACGGCGCGCTCCAGGGCCTCGACAAGGCCGCCACGCGCGACAAGTACGGCGATGAGCAGTTCATGCTGTGGCGCCGGTCGTTTGACGTGCCGCCGCCGGACATCGAGTTCGGGACCGAGTTCAGCCAGGACCAGGATCCGCGCTACGCGGAGCTCGGCGATCAGCTGCCGAAGGCCGAAGCTCTCAAGAACGTTATTGATCGCTTCCTGCCGTACTGGGAAGAAGGCATCAAGCCGGACCTCGCGGCGGGCAAGACCGTCCTCGTGGCCGCGCACGGCAACTCCCTGCGCGCGCTCGTGAAGTACCTCGACAACATCTCCGACGAGGAGATCGTGGGGCTCAATATCCCGACCGGCCAGCCGCTCGTGTACGAACTCGACGAGAACTTCGCCCCCATCACCAAGGGTGGCCGCTACCTGGACGAAGAGGCCGCGCGTGCGGCCGCCGAAGCCGTGGCGAACCAGGGCAAGAAGTAGCGTTTTTCCTCCCGCCAGGGCGCACCGCCCGGCGTGGTAAGCGAGGGGCCTCGCGTATCACCGGATACGCGAGGCCCCTTCGCTGTGCGCAGAGCCCGCCGCGGGCGGAGCGCGGTCAGCTTCTGATCGCGTCGATCACCTTGATCCGGGTGGCGATGAGCGCGGGGATCACCCCGGCGAGGATGCCCACGAGCACCGCGGCACTCATGCCGATCAGGGCGGCGCTCACGGGGAACGCGGGAATATCCACGAGCCCGATATTGCGCATGAAGCCCGCGACCCACGGGGAGCGCAGCAGCGCGATGGCGAGGGTGACCCCGACGACGCCCGCCACGAACGTGGCGACGACAGACTCCATGAGCACTCCCACGAAGATGCGGGCGCCCGTGGCGCCGTACGAGCGCCGGATCCCGATTTCACGCACCCGGTAGCGGATCGTGACGAGCGAGATGTTGAGCAGGCCCATCGCCCCGAGGATGAGGATCACGACGGCCACGCCGATGATCGCGTTGGAAAATACCCGAAAGACGTCCGCCGCACTGTCCGTCATGTACATGCTGTTGTTGACGAAGAAATCTCCGCCGTAGTCATACCCGATCCGGGAGTTAAGGTGCGCGGTCACCTCTTCAGCCATGTCGGGAGGAACCCAGGCCACGTACTGCATACCCACGCCATTCATCGCTTCTTGCAGGGCAGGTACCTCCGAGGCAGAACCCGGCAGATAGTAGAGCGTACCCATGAACTCACTGTGCGCATCATCCACGACTCCGACAACAAGGACCGTAGTGGCAACCCCTTCGCTCGAGTAGAGCGTGACAGGCTGGCGTTCGAGTTCGGGGCTTCCCAGCGTGGCATAGGCCTTCGTGTTGACGACGACAGCGGGTGCGAGTCGCCGAGCATCCGAGTCCTCCAACCACCGCCCGTCCTCGATCCTCAACCGATACAGCGTGGAGTAGTCGGGGTCCACGCCGAAGGTGTTGATGCCTAACACTCCCGCGCTCGTTTGTGCGCGCACAGCGGCTCCTTCGAACACGCGGCTGCGGTACTCGATGGAGAGTTGGTCAAACTGCTCCCGAACCTTCTCATCCAGCGCCTCGCGCCCATTGGCATCCGTCGGCGTCGTGTTCGGCGAGACCAGCACCATCGTGGAGCGGCCGTTGCTTTGCTCCTGCACCTGCTGGAGGGCGCTCGTGAGCATCCCTCCCGCGCCGAGCACACCCGTGAGCGCGAAGACGGAGAAGGCCACGCCGAGCAGGGCGAGGAAGATGCGTCCCTTGTTGACGCGCAGTTCGCCGAAGGCCTCGACGATGGCGGCGAAAACCCCGGTCATTGGGCGCCTCCTCGGGTCAGGGTGATGGGTTCGGTCGCGGGCTCCTCGGCCGGATCGGTGGCCCAGCCCCGCGGCGGCTCAGGGGCGGCCGACGCGCCGGCAAGACTGCGAATGCCGCGCGTCGCGGCGAGCGCATCGCCCGCGTCGTTGACATCGATCGCGCGCAGCACGCCATCGTCGAGCAGGAGCACGCGGTCCGCGAGCGCCGCCACCTGAAGGTCGTGCGTGATGGTGATGAGGGCGGCGTCGGATTCGCGCGCGGTGTCATCCAGGAGCGCCATGACCGCCTCGCCGGTCGTGACATCGAGGGCGCCGGTCGGTTCGTCGGCCAGGATGAGGCTGGGGGTGCGCACGAGCGCCCTCGCCACCGCCACGCGCTGTTGCTCGCCGCCGGAAAGGCGGGTGGGCCGCTGATCGGCGCGGTCGGCAAGGCCCACGCGCTCGAGCATCGCGGTTGCGAGCTTCTTGCGGTCCACGAACTGCTGCATCGCGCCGTACATGAGGGGCATGACCACGTTGTCGAGCGCGGTGCGGGAGTCCAGGAGGTTGAACTGCTGGAACACGAAGCCGACCGAGCGGCCCCGCAAGCGCGCCCTGGTGCGCTCTCCCATGCGGGAGACTTCGTTGCCCTCGAAAAGGAGCTGCCCGGAGGTTTGGCGGTCGATGAGGCCGAGGAGGTTCAGCAGGGTGGTCTTGCCGGAACCAGAGCGGCCGAGGATCGCCACGTGTTCGCCGCGCTGCACCGTGAGGTTGACGCCGCGCAGGATGTGCAGCTGATCGCCGGTGGGCAGGGTGACGGTGCGCGTGAGGTCCTCCAGGTGAAGGAGCGCGCTCACCAGCCGCCGCCTTCGCTGCTCACGCCGGGGGCGTACTCGAGGATTTCCTGGCCGTCCTCGAGGCCGCTCGTGATCTCCACGATGCCGTCGCCGCGCAGGCCCAGGCCCACGGGGATTTCGATCTGCTCGCCGGTGTCGGCATCGAGCGCGTAGACGGTGCCCGCATCGAACTCGCCGAGCACGGCGGTGGTGGGCACCACGAGCACGTCGGCAACGCTGCCGGTATCCACCGAGATGTCGGCCGCGAGGCCCGGCACGGTCTTGGTGCCCTGAGGGATCGGGCACGTGAGGGTGGCGAGGGAGGTTTCGCCGCCGCCCGGCTGATCCATGCCGCCCATGTCGCCCATGTTCGGATCGGTCGTGGCGGCGGGCTCCTTGACCTCGGACTTGGGCTTCTCCCCCACCTTCGTGCCCGCGCACTGCAGGGGCTCCGCCATGCCGGGCAGCACCGCGGTCGCGGACAGTTCGCGGTCGAGCAGCTGGTACTGCTGCGACGGGGTGAGGTCAGCGACGATGCTGAAGGTTCCCGGCGTCACCTCGGCCACCTTGTCGCCGCTCGCGGTCTGCTGGCCGGTCTTGACGGTGAACCCGGTCAGGGTGCCGTCGGCTTCGGCCCGCACGTCGAAGTAGCGGTACTGGGTGGCGCTCGAGGCGGCGGGCTGCGCGGCCGCGGGGTCGATCGGCTCGCCGACGGTCGCCGCGGCGGGCGCGGCATCGATGGGAACGCGGATCTGGTAGAGCTTGTCGCGCGCCTTCACGGCGGCGCCGTCCTTGACGAACAGGTAGTTGATCTCACCGGTCTGCGTCGAGGTCACGGGCGTGCCCGCATCCCGCTGCACGGTGCCGCTCAAGGTGAGCACGGAGTCGATGCTGCCGCGGGAGACCATCGTGGTGGTCATGCCGATGGAGGCGGAGGGGGTGGCGGTGTCGGTGTTTTCATTGGCCCCGCTGAAGAACGCGAGCTTGGCGAGCGCGGCCGCCACAACGAGGGCTACAACGAGCCAGAGAACGGGAAGAACGATGCGGCGAAAAATGGTCATGGGATCTCTCAACGGTGAGCGATGCCGCGCCAAGGGACCTGGCGAGGGGTGCGGCAGTCCTCAGGGAATCTAAGGAGCGCCTCCAGGATAAGGCCAGATGCGTCACGTCCGGGTCAGCCTTAGGGATGATTCCGGGGTGCGAGCCCCGTGCCGGTTGCGCTGGGTCACCGACGGCGTCCGGGCCGACGCGAGCGACTATGCGGGCGCCTACGCGGGGACCTGCGCCTTCTTCGCGCGCCCCTCGCCGAGGATCCGTCGGTAGCTCCAGTTCCACGCGAGTTCGAAGGGGCCGCGAGAGAACTTCGAGAGCCATAGGCGAGAGAACACGACGAGGATGAGCGAGATGACCGCGAAGGACACGTAGGTGACGAGGGTGGAATCCACGCCATCGAGGTACCCGGGGGTGATGAGGTTGCGCTGCACAAGCACCCCGATGATGTTCTGCAGCAGGTAGCAGGTGAGCGCCATCGTGCCCACCGCGGCCAGCTGGCGGCCGATGAATCCGGGGCGTCGGTACTGGTAGAACTCCGCGACCAGGGCGAGGATGCCGAGGGAGACGACGAAGGCCGTGCCGTAGCGCGCATGCCCCGAGAAGACGGAATCGGCGAACGTGGACTGGCTCAGGAAGAAGTCCAGCGGGAGCGCGACGAAGAACCCGATCCCGATGAGCCACAGGCGCAAGCGGCGGCGCGCCGGGGTGAAGATGCCGCGCCGGTAGAGGTTCGCGCCGAGCAGGAACAGGCCGAGCCCCATGAGGACAATCGTGAAGAACTCGGAGGTCAGGTTGAACCCCTCGCCCAGGTTCTGCACGGTCATCCGCACTTCGTCCCAATACCCGGTTCCCGGATCTACCGTGCCGGCAAGGGCATCACCGGGGCGCGCATCGGAACCCAGGGTGTCGAGGTGGACGTCGCTGCCGGGCAACGCGGAGGCGCCGCCGACGGCCATGACGGTCATGAACGTCAGGTGGATGCTCAAGAAGATGCCGATGAGCCACCACTGGACACGTTCGCTCGTGAGCAGCAGGAACGCGACGATCAGCCCCGTGAGCGCATAGGCGCGCAGCACATCGAACTGCACCACGAAGATGTAGTTGAGAAGACCGTCCAGGAAGAGGAGGCCCGCACGCACGGGATACCCACCCGGCCAGCGCTTGCCCTGCCGGATCGCGGCCTGGCGCTGGATCTCGAGACCGATGCCGAACATGATCGTGAGCAGGCCCAGGAACTTGCCGTTCGGCAGCCACGAGGACACCTCGGTGAGCCACCCCGGAATGAGCGTGTCGGCGTCCAGGCCGCCGCTCGCGGTGAAGATCCAGATGTTGCTCGCGAGCGTGCCGAGGATCGCGATCCCGCGCAGGACATCGAGCGCCTCCACGCGGCCACCCGTGCCGGGCACGGGACTGGCAAGGAGCGCGCGAGCACTCGACGGGGCGGGGGTGGCGGGGGCCTGGGTCATGTGGAGGTTCTTCCTTGGGTACCGGGGCGTTCTGTTCTTCGCTGTGTGCTCTCACCTACTGGGCGCTCTCACCTGCTGTGGGCCCTCGCCGCTGCCCGCGGTACCCGCCGGGTGGCGGGAATATGCCAGCCGACCGGCGGACGATGTGCTCCCGAGGGTGGAGCGCCGCGCGCGCTCCCGTATCGTGACTGCACGGGCCCGGCAGCGGCGGGGCCGACGGTGAGGACAACCAGTGAGCGGGAGGTGGCGGCGGTGATCCGCGTGGTGATTGTGGATGATGAAGCACTGGTGCGATCCGGTTTTCGCCTGATCGTGGGCGCCGCGGACGACATCGAGGTGGTCGATGCCGTGGACGGCCCGGACGCCATGGCCGTTATTCGCCGCGAGCGCCCCGACGTGGTGCTGCTCGACATTCGGATGCCGGGGCGCAGCGGGCTCGACATCCTCGCCGACATTCGCGAGCTCGAATCCCCGCCCGTGATCGCGGTGCTCACCACGTTCGATTCCGACGACTACATCGCGCAGGCGCTGCGGGCGGGAGCCTCCGGCTTCCTCGTGAAAGACACCGATCCCGTGCAGCTGCCCGCGTTGATTCGCTCGCTCGCCGCGGGCGGGATCGTGCTCTCCCCGCAGGTCTCGCGGACCATCATCAAGGGCTATTTGGGTTCCGGGGATCGCGGCGCCGCGGCCCTGGTCGGCGGGCTCACGGAGCGTGAGACGGACGTGCTCGCGCTGCTCGCGACGGGGCAATCCAATGCCGAGATCGCGGCCTCGATGCACGTGAGCGTGGGCACGGTCAAGGACCACGTGAGCGCGATCCTCGCGAAGCTGGGCGTCATGACCCGCCTGCAGGCCGCCCTCATCGCCGAACGGGCCGGGCTCACGGCCCGCCACGGGGACACGGCGTGACGCAGCGCGAACGCCTGAACGCCCTGGCCGTCGATGCGGCGCTCGTGGCGGTGGCGCTCGCCGACAGCATCCTGCTCCTCGTGGACCCCCACCCGCTCGCGCTGACCCTCGCGGTGGCCTCATCGTTCGGGCTGCTGCTGCGCAGGCGGTGGCCGTGGGTGTCGTTCGCTCTCGCGCTCGCGGCGCTCATCACGTCCTCCGCGCTCGTGGCGAGCCTCATCGCCCTCTACAGCGTGGCGGTCGCCGAACGGCGCCGGTGGCCCGTGGGCCTCGCGGGCCTCGCGGTGGTCGTGGCCACCTCATCGGCGGAGTGGGGTGGGGCGCTCGGGGTGGAGGCCGTGCCCCTGGTCCTCTACTGGGTCATGACGGCTGCGGCGCCGATCGCGCTCGGCCTGCTGGTGCGCACCAGGCGCCAGCTCACCGAGAGGCTGCGGGAGCTCGAACAGGCGCGCGAAAGCGAGCGTCGGCGGGCCGACGAGGTGGTGCTGTCGACCGAACGTGCGCGCATCGCCCGCGAGATGCACGACGTCGTCTCGCACGAGGTGAGCCTCATCGCCGTCCAGGCGGGCGCACTGCAGGTGGCGAGCCGCGATCCCGACGTGCGGCAGGCGGCGGGCACCGTGCGCGCCCTCGCCGTGGCGACTCTCGATGAACTCCGGCAGATGGTGACGGTGCTGCGCAGCGCCGCGGGCGGCCTCGAACCCATCGCGCCGCAGCCGCGCATCGGGGAGCTGCCCGCCCTCATCGAGACCTCCGGGATCGAGACAACGGCGAGCATCGAGTTGCCGGAGGATCTTCCGGCAAGCGCCCAGCGGGCCATCTACCGCACGGTGCAGGAGGCACTCACGAACATCCGCAAGCACGCGCCGGGCGCCTCGGTGAGCGTGCGGGCGCTCACCGTCGGCCACGAAGCACAGGTGAGCGTGCTGAGCACGCCCGGCACCGCGCCGTCCCTCGCGCTACCGTCGTCCGGCCACGGCCTCATCGGCCTTCGCGAACGCGCCGAGCTCCTGGGAGGCAGCCTCGATGCCCACCCCACCGCCGACGGCGGCTTCGCCCTCACCCTGCGCATTCCCCTGCACTGACGCGGGCCGCGACTACTTGCGCTTGCGGGTGCCGAACAGGCTGCGGGTGATCTCGCGGCCCAGCACCGTCCCGGCGGAGCGGAAGAAGCTGCGCACCGCGGAGTTCTGCGCAATCTTCTCCACGAGGCCCGGCTCTTCCTTCGTCGCCTTCGGCGCGGCCGCCCGCGAGCCCTTCGCACCGGGCGCGGCGCTCGCCTGCCCCGCGGGCATCGCCGGCTCGCCCGCCGCTGCGGCGTCGGCCTCCTTCGCCGCACGCGCCTGGAGCAGTTCGTAGGCACTTTCGCGGTCGATCACCTCGGCGTACTGACCCACCAGGGCGCTCTGGGCGACGATCCGCTGGATGTCCGCCTCCGGGGCCGGATTCATCGAGGATTCCGGCGCGCGCACCGCCGTGTGGGCCACGGGCGTGGGCGCCCCCTTCTCGCTCATGACCGTGACGATGGCCTCGCCGGTGCCGAGCGAGGTGAGCAGCGCCCCGAGGTCGTAGTCGGTCGTGGGGAACGTGCGCACCGTTTGCGCGATGGCCTTCGCATCGTCGGGCGTGAAGGCGCGCAGGGCGTGCTGCACGCGGTTGCCGAGCTGCGCGAGAACGTCGGCCGGAATGTCCTTCGGGGTCTGGGTGATGAAGAAAATACCCACGCCCTTCGAGCGGATGAGGCGCACGGTCTGGATCACCTGGTCCACGAACGCGGCGGAGGCTCCCTTGAACAGCAGGTGGGCCTCGTCGAGGAAGAACACGAGCTTCGGCTGGTCCAGGTCCCCCACTTCGGGAAGGTCCTGGTAGAGGTCCGCGAGCAGCCACATCATGAACGTCGAGAACAGTTCGGGGCGCTGAGCCACGGTGGGAAGTTCGAGGCACGAGATGATGCCGGTGCCGTCGGCCGCCTGGCGCAGCAGATGCTCGGACTCGAAGGCGGGCTCGCCGAAGAACACGTTCGCGCCCGAGTTCTCGAACTGGGTGAGCGAGCGCAGGATGACCCCCGCGGTGGCGCCCGAGATGCTGCCGATGCCCTTCAGTTCGTCCTTGCCGTCGGTGGTGAGGAACTGGATGAGGGCGCGCAGGTCCTTGAGGTCCAGGAGGGCGAGGCCGTGCTGGTCGGCGTAGTGGAAGATGAGCGAGAGGCTCGATTCCTGGGTCTCGTTGAGGCCCAGCACCTTCGACATGAGGATCGGCCCGAACGTGGTGACGGTGGTGCGGATCGGGACGCCCGCGCCCTGACCGCCGAGCGAATAGAACTCGACCCCTCCGGCGCGCGCCGTCCATTCCTGCCCGCGGGCCGCGGCCCGGGCGCTGAGCGCGTCGGACGCCTGCCCGGGCACGGCGATGCCGGACAGGTCGCCCTTCATGTCGGCCACGAAGACCGGCGTTCCCGCGGCGGCCACCTGCTCGGCGATCACCTGGAGGGTCTTCGTCTTGCCGGTGCCGGTGGCACCCGCGATGAGGCCGTGCCGATTGAGCATCGCGAGCGAGAGGTTCACGGTGGCGTCCGGCTGCGGCTCACCGCCCTCGATGACGGCCCCGAGGTGAATGTGGGGCGTCTCAAACGTGTAGGCATCGGCGATGGTGCGGGCAGTGCTCACGGGTGGCTCCTTAGTGGTGAGGCGGGCTGCGGAAGTGAGGAGTGCTGCGGTGAGGTGTGCTGCGGTGTGGAGGGCGGCGGGCTGCCGAGGCTGACCCGTCCCGTATCCACGTGGCCGAGCACGAGGGCGAGCGCGTCGAGCAGGTCGATCCCGCGGCGCATCGAGACGGCGTAGGAGGCGCGCGACATCGCGAAGAGCCAGAACACGTGCATCGCGGCGGCATCCGCGGCGAGGTCCGGCCCAAGCGTGTCCGTGAGGCGTTCGGTGAGCAGGGCGATCAGGGTGCGCTGCACGTCGTTCGTGTGGTTGAAGAACAATTGGGCGAGCTGGGGTTCGCGCCGCAGCACCGTGCGTTTGAGGGTGCGCACGGAGCGGTCCGGGGTGGCGTGACGCAAGTGCTCGGTGAGGACGGCGCGGACGGAGGCCGACGGGTCCTCTCCGACGGGGCGTTCGCGCAGGCAGTCCACGAGGCGATCGGCGTCGCCGGGGACGGTGCCGAGCACGACCGCTTCCTTGGTGCCCCAGTAGTTGAAGAGGGTGCGGGCGGAGACCCCGGCGCGTTCGGCGATCTGGTCGACCGTCACGGCGGCGAGGCCGCTTTCTGCCACGAGTTCGAGGGCGGCGAGGTGCATTCTTTCGCGCGCCTCGCGCTTCTTTCTCTCGCGCGCGCTGCAGTCGGCGACCTGGGCCTTTGCGGTGTCACTCACGTTTTCCATGCTAGTCGGTCGCGGGCGGCGCCTTTCCAGCCACCCGTTATTTGACAACGATTCTCACCCGCGTCTAGTTTCGGAGGGCGCCAGCAGCCCGCCCCACCGTCCATGCCGCCCCTCGATCCCAAGGAGAACGGTGCCGCTTCTCACCGTGCACGACCTGGAGATTCGCTCCCGTCGGCGCACCCTCGTGGGCCCGCTCCGCTTCACCCTCGATGCCGGCGAGCGGATCGCCCTCGTGGGCCCGTCGGGCTCCGGCAAGTCCCTCACCGCGGCTGCCCTGCTCGGCACCCTCTCCCCCGTCCTCGATGCCACCGGAAGCATCATGTTCGCGCTCCCGGACGGCCCGAGCCGCGCCGTGAGCGGCCTCAGCGCCGCCGAACGCCGCAGGCTCCCCAATCTGCCGCGCCTCGCCTTCGTCCACCAGGATTCCGCCCGCGCCCTCAACCCGCAGACCACGGTGGGCGCCCACCTGAAGGTTGCCCTCTCCCGCGGCCCGCTCGAGGATGCTGGACCGCTCGAGGAGGCCGGGCCGCTCGCGAGCGCCTCGCACCTGCTTCGCGCCCTCGCCTTCGAGGACCCGGAGCGGATCGCCGCCAGCCTCCCGCACGAGCTTTCGGGGGGTCAGCGCCAGCGGGTGTGCCTGGCCCTCGCGCTCGCGCGCCGCCCGCACCTGCTCGTGGCCGACGAACCCACGACCGCGCTCGATGAGGCCACGCAGGCGCAGGTGCTCGACCTCATAGATCAGCTGCTACCCGCGAGCGCGGCGCTGCTCTTCATCACGCACGATCACGCCGCGGCCCGCGCCCTCCGAGCGACCACGCTGCGCATGCGGGAGGGGAGGATTGAGGCGGGTGACGACCCGTCGACCGCGCCGCCTCGCACGGCATGCCCCGCGGGCCCCCTCACGCCCATCTCCGCACCGAGTCCCCGAATCGCCTCCCCGCGCATGGCCGTCGCCGAGCGGGCCGCGCCCGCTGAGCCCGGGGACACACCGGCGCCCGTCCTCGAAGCGCGGGCGCTGCGCGTGGCCTACGCCCAGCGCCGCCCCGGGACCCTCGGGCGCGCCTCATCCGCGCCGTTCACGGCCCTGTGTCTCGATCACCTCCGCGTACCGGAGGGCCAGCGGCTCGGGATCGTCGGCCCCTCGGGCTCCGGAAAGTCCACCCTCCTGCGGGCGCTGCTGGGCCTCGCCGCGCCCACGAGCGGCGAGGTGCTGTACCGGGGCGCGCCACTGTTGTCGCTCGGCCGTGATGAGGTGCGGGCAATGCGCCGCGACGTGCAGGTGATCGTCCAGGACGCTCGCGGCAGCCTCAACCCTCGCGCCCGCGCGATCGACCAGGCGAGCGAGCCGGGGCGCTCTCTCGCCCCGAGGCGGCTGCGGCGCGCCGAGCGCGCAGCCGTGCGTGCCCGCGCCGCCGAGGCCCTCGAGGCGGTCCACCTGGACCCGGCCCTGTGGCGTGCGCGGCCCCATCAACTGAGCGGGGGCCAGGCCCAGCGGGTCGCCATCGCCCGCGCCCTGGCCACGGACCCGTCGGTCCTCGTGGCCGACGAGCCCCTCGCAGGTCTGGATCCGGCGCTACGGGAGAGGGTCGAGGACACGCTCGAGGCAATCCTTGCCGCACGCCCGGCGATGGGCCTCGTCATGGTCTCGCACGACCTCTCCTCGGTCGAACGGCTGTGCACCCGGGTGCTGCGCCTGGACGGCGGCAGCCTCGTGAATGATCGCCCCACGACGGGGGCGGGATCGTGAGCGCGGCGGGAGAGGTCATCGCCGCCCCGGCCCGCGCACGCGAGCACGCCGCTCCCCCCGCCGCGAGCGGGCGCCGCACCCTGTGGTCGGTCGTGGGCGCGCAAGCGGTGGCGAACCTCGGCTTCTTCGCGGTGATTCCCTTCCTCGCGGGCCACCTGAGCGGGGAGCTCGGCATGAGCGCCGCCCTCGTCGGCATCGTGCTCGGGGTGCGCACGGCGTGCCAGCAGGGCATGTTCGTGCTCGGCGGCACCCTCGCGGACCGCTGGGGGCCGCGCACCCTCGCCATCGCCGGCTGCGCGGTGCGGGTGGCCGGTTTTGCCCTGCTGGGCCTCGCCACCCACACGGGCGCAATCCTCGTCGCGGCCGCCCTCACGGGACTCGGGGGCGCGCTGCTATCCCCAAGCCTCGAATCCACGCTTTCGACCACGGCCCGCGGCGCCAACGCCCGCCGCGAGTGGTTCGCCCGCTTCGCCGCGATTGGCGAAGTCGGCGCGCTCGCCGGCCCGGCGCTCGGCGCGCTCGCCTTCGGGTGGGGGATGCGCGAGGTGTGCCTGGCCAGCGCCACCCTCTTCGTCGGTCTCGGGATCGTCATGGCCCGCGCCCTGCCCGCCTCGCCCGCCGCACGGCGCGCCGGAGGCGCGGGGAGCCTGAGCGGCGCCGTGCGTGATCGCCGGTTCTTAGCGTTTGCCGCGGTCTGCTCCACGCAGCTCTTCGCGTGGAACCAGCTCTACTTCGCGCTCCCCCTCGAGGCGAGCGCGAGCGTGGCCTCCCCCGAGCGCCTCGTGGCCCTCATGTTCGTTACCTGCTCGCTGCTCGTGGCCGGGGCCCAGGTGCCGCTCAGTCGGGCGCTCGCGCACATCCCCGCGGGGCGGATCCTCCGGGCCGGTTTCTGGATCATGGCCGCGGCCATGCTCGTCGTCCCCGCGGCGCGCCTGCTCGCGCTTCCCCCGGAGGTGGGCATTCTCGCGTGCGCCCTCGCTCTGGTGCTCGGCCACATGCTCACCGCCCCCACGGCGCTCGCCGCCGTCGCGGACTTCGCGGGCCACGCGCCCACCGGGGCCTATCACGGCCTGGTCGCCACCGCCGGGGGCATCGCGGTGCTCGCGGGCAACGCCGCCGTCGGCCCCCTCCTCGATCCCGCCCGCTCCGCCGTAAGCGGCACCCCCGCCTCGGGGTGGATCGCCCTCACCGCCGTTCTTGCCGCGAGCGCGCTGCTCGTGCGCTCCACGCTGGCCCCGGCCCGCGCGCGGCCCTCACTCTTCCCATCGAAAGGACACCCCTCATGACCCCCACTCCCCGCTCTGCCTCGCGCCCGACGCCGCAACTCCCGGCGCAGCTTTCGGCGCGTCCCACCCGACGGCGCGCCCTAGCCGCGGGCCTCGGCACTCCCCTCGCGCTCACGCTCGCCGCGTGCGGCTTCACTTCCACCCCGGGCAGCTCGTCGGGCGCCTCCGACGCCTCCGACGCATCCGGGGCCCCGGGCGCTCGCCTCACGCTCGCGATGATGCAGCCGCCGCGCAGCGCCCTGAACCCGTTCACCGACGACGCCTTCAAGCTCTCGCGGTGGAGCTGCGGGGAGACCCTCGTGGTGCTCGATGAGGACGGCGAGCCGCAGAGCGCACTCGCAACCGCGTGGGAGCAGGTCAGTGACCTGACCTGGCGATTCAAGCTGCGCGAGGGCGTCCGCTTCCACGACGGCGGCACGCTCGACGCGGCCGCCGTCGTGACCATGATCGAGGCGGCGATGGCCGCCGCGCCGAAGCCCCGCATCCTGGACGGCGTGGAGCTGACCGCGAGCGCCGTGGATCAGCTGACCGTCGAGATCGCGACGGCGCGCCCGGACCCGCTGCTGCCGGGGCGCCTGTCCAGCCCGCAGCTGTCGGTGCTCAGCCCCGCCGCCTATGAGGATCGGGCCGTGGATCCGACGGGCCGCGCCACCGGCCCGTTCGTCCTCACGGCGCTGAGCGGTACCACGTCGGCCACCCTCGACCGCTTCGAGGACTACTGGGGCGAGCGTGCGGCGGCGAGCGGGATCGACGTGGCGTTCGTGCCCGACGGCACGGCCCGCGGGGCGGCCCTGCGCACGGGCGAGGCCCAGATCGTCGAGGCGATCCCCGTCTCCCAGGTGGCGCTCGTGGACGCGGAGTCGATTCACGAGGTACCGATGCCGCGCACGAACACCCTCTACGTGAACGTCACCTCGCCCGTGCTGTCCGACCCGTCCCTGCGGGCCGCGGTCCGCGAGGCCGTCCAGCGCGACCAGATCGTCCGCACCGTGTACGAGGGCCACGCCGACGTAGCCGAAGGGCTGCTGGGGCCCGCGGTGGCGTGGGCGAAGGCCGCTCGCGTGCCCGCGACCTATCGGGAGGCGGGCAGGCCGACGGGCCAGGCGCTCACGATCGGCACGTTCACGGACCGCGCCGAGCTTCCCGAGGTGGCGGTGGCGCTCCAGGCCTCGCTCGAGGCGGCCGGTTTCACGGTGCGCCAGGACGTGCGCGAATACGCGAATATCGAGCAGGACGCGCTCGCCGGGGCGTTCGACATCTTCATCCTGTCGCGCGCCACCGTCCTGGATTCGGGAGACCCGGTGGCGTACATGGTCTCGGACTTTTCCTCGACCGGTTCCTTCAACCTGTCCCAGCTGAAGGACCCGCGGGTGGACGCCGCGCTCGAAGCGGCCGCGGCCGCCCCGATGGGCGATGCCCGCCGATCGGCGATCATGGAGGCGGAGCGCGTGATCCTGGAAACCGACGCCGCGATCCCGCTCCTGCACGAACGCGTGATCCAGGGGGAGGCGGCCGGGATCGCCCATGCCGAACGCGATCCGCGCGAACGCGCCCTCGTGACTGCCCGCACCACCGCCGTCTGAGAGCAGTCCCCGCATGAGCTCCCCCTCCCCCGCCCGGGCCGCAGCGCGCACGTGGCGGCCCGGCCCGCGGCTCGTCGGCTGGGCCTCGCGGACGCTCACGCTCGCGTTCCTCGTGGCGCTCGTGGGCATGCTGCCGTTCCTGTCGGGCCGCGACCCCGCCCTCGCCGTGCTGCGCGCCCGCAGCGCCGAACAGCTCGCGACCGACGAAGCGCTCGCCGCCATCCGACGCGACCTCGGACTCGGATCGAGCGCGTGGGAAACGCTCGGCCTGTGGCTGGGCGGCCTCGCCAGCGGGGACCTCGGCACCTCGTGGGTCTCCGGCGCCCCCGTGCTGCCCGGCGTGCTCGGCGCCCTCGGCGTGTCTCTCACGCTCATGGGCGCCGCACTCGCCGTCGCCCTCCTCATCGCGGCAGGCTTGCTTATTCGCCCCGTGCGCGCCGGGCTCGCGGGCCGCGCCCGCGCGGGCTCCGGCCTCGTGAGCGCCTCCCTCACGGCCCTGCCGGAGTTCCTGCTGGCCAGCCTCCTGCTCATCGTGCTCAGCGTGTGGCTCGGGTGGCTCCCGCCCTACGGGTGGGCCGGTCCACAGCACCTCGTGCTGCCCGCGCTCGCCCTCGGCATTCCCGCGGGCGGGCTGTGCGGGCGACTCGCCACCGAGGCCGTCACCGCGGCGTTTCGCGAACCGTGGGTGCACACGTGGGAGATGTCCGGGTTCACCCGCCGCCAGATCACCGCGGCGGTCCTGCGCCGCGCCCTGCCCAGCCTGCTGCCGCAACTGGGCCTCGTGCTCGTGGGCCTCACCGGCGGCGCCGTCGCCGTCGAGCAGGTCTTCACCGTGCCCGGGATCGGCCGCACCGCGCTCGGCGCCGCCGCCAGCTCCGACCTGCCCGTGGTCCAGGCCAGCGTCATGGCGCTGCTCCTGCTCGGCATCACCGCGGGCGTCCTCGCGCGGCTCGGCTCCCGCCTGCTCCTCGGCGCTTCCGTTCAGGCGCGGGCGCTCGCGGCAAGCACGGGGGCCGTGCGGGCGCGCCGCGCCTGGTGGTGCGTCCCCGCCGCGTGCGCGGCCATGCTCGTGCTCGTGACGGCGCTCGGGGCGGGCCTTGACCCGTATGCCATGGCGTTTGATCGGCTCGCCGCGCCCGGCGCCGTCGGCCCCGCCGGAGCCGCCGGTTCCGGCGCTGGTACGGGTGCGGGTGCCGGTGCGGGCAGCGAGGCCGTGGCGTGGCTCGGCGCCGACGCCTCGGGGCGGGACGTGCTCGCGCGGCTCGGCCACGGCGCCTTCACCACCGTTGCCCTCGCCCTCGCGTGCGCGCTCGTGAGCTGGATTCTGGGCCTCGCGCTCGGCATGGTGCCATCGCTCAGCCTCGGCCCACTCGAGGCCGCCAACGCGATGCCGCCCGTGCTCGCCGGCCTCATCGTGGCCACCCTGCTCGGGCCGAGCGCGTGGGGCGCCACCCTCGCGGTGCTCCTGGTCTCGTGGGCGCCGCTCGCCGCCCACGCCGCGTCCCTGCGCGAAGAGGCGAGCGCCACCGCGTACGCCGACATGGCGCCCCTGCTGGGGATTCGCCCCTGGCGCTACCAGCTGCGCACCGTACTGCCCACGATTGCCGGGCCGGTGTTTCGCCACGCGATGCTGCGCGTACCGGGCATCGCGCTCGCCATCGCCTCGCTCGGATTCCTCGGGCTGGGCCCGCAGCCCCCGCGCCCGGACTGGGGGCTCATGCTGGCCGACGGGATCGACTACATGGAGCGGGCACCATGGGTGGCGCTCGCGCCGATGGGGGCGCTCGTGCTGCTGAGCGTGCTCGCCGTCTCCGCCTCGAGCCGCCGCGCGTAGTGCCTGGTCCCGCGAAGAAACCGGGCGCGGGCGGTGACTGCCGCGGGCGCAGAGCGCCCGGGCGCTCCGGGGCTCAGGACTCAGGGGCTCAGGGCCGCTAGTGCCGGAGGGCCTCGACGGGCTGGATGCGGCCCGCCCGGGCGGCGGCCACGAGCCCGGCGATGATCGCGACGAGGGCGCCCGCGGCGATGGCGGCGGGCCCGAGGATCGGGTCGAAGACGGGGCTCCAGCCCCGCACGAGGGAGGTGCCGAGCACGCCGATCATGCCCACGAACAGTCCGCAGATGCCGCCCGCGAGCCCCACGAAGAGCGCTTCGGTGAGCACGAGGGCGCGCAGGTGGGTGGCGCGGGCGCCGAGGGCGCGCCGCAGGCCGAACTCGCGGGAGCGGTGCACGACGGACAGGGACATGGAGTTCATGAGGGAGACGACCGCGGCGAGGACGGCGACGGCGCTCAGCACCGTGAGGGAGGCGGCCACCGTGCTTTCGATGGCCGCGCGATGGGTCGCGGGATCGGGCGGCGCCATCACCTGCACGCCGTCGGGATCGAGCGGGTCGAGCGCAAGCGGCAGCTGACCGGCCACCTGCTGGGCCGCCCCGGGGGCCGTGTAGATCCGCAGCTGCGGCGTGGTGTCCGTGGGCGGAAAAAGGGGATGCAGCGCGGCGGGCTCACCGCTCGACACCAACAGGCCGCGCATCATTTCCGGCTCGAGCGAGGATTCCTCCAGCATGCCCACCACGGTCACGGTGTGCCCATTGAGGCTCAGGGTGGGCGCGGTGAACATGGGGCCGAGCGAGAGCTGTTCGGCGAGGACGGCCCCGATGACGACCTGGCCCTCGCCAAGCGACCTCACGCCAGGCAGCCACGTGATCTCCTGCTGCGCCGCTTCGGGGAACCCGTCGGTGATTTCGTAGACGAGGGTGCCGGTGGGCGCGGGTGTCCCGCGGTAGGCGATATCCGATTCGCTGCGCTCAAGCCTCGCGCCCACGGCGTCGATGCCCCGCACCTGCTCGGAGCGCACCACGAGATCATCGAGCGCGATATCCGCGCTGGGCAGGACGGCGAGGACCTGGCGGTTGCGCTGGGCATCGAACGTGGCGGAGACCTGGGCTTTCGCGGAGGAGGCGAGCCCGAGGGTCGCGGTGGCGAGGCCGACGCCGAGTGCGACGGCGATGACGAGCGCGAGCGTTTTGCGCGGGGCTCCTGCGAGGCCGCCCCACGCGTCGCGGAGCAGATCGGAGAAGGCGAGGCGCGAATCGCGGCCCCTCGGCCGCACGTCGGGCGCCGAAACACCCGCGGCGGCGCCGGGCGTGGTGAGCGCGCGGTCGGCCGTGAGGAGGCCGTCGTGGACCGCGATGGTGCGATCGGTCGCGGCGGCCAGATCGTCGGAGTGGGTGACGATGATGACGGTGCGGCCGCTGCGGGCCACGCTGCGCAGCACTTCCATGATCGCGGTGGCGGTCGCGGAGTCGAGGTTGCCCGTGGGTTCGTCGGCCACGAGCACGGGGGCGCCCGCCACGAGGGCGCGGGCGATGGCGACGCGCTGGCGCTGCCCGCCGGAAAGGTTGCGGGCCAGTTCGTCGGCGCGGTCGGCGAGGCCCACGTCGGCGAGGGCCCGCATCGCGCTCGCCCGCTGCTCGGTCAGCGGGAGGCTGCGGTAGCGCATGCCCAGCATGACGTTCTCCACCACCGATTGTTCTTCCATGAGGTGAAAGCCCTGGAAGACGAAGCCGAAGGTGGCGGAGCGGAGTCGGGCGAGGGCCGCGGGGTGAAGCGTGGCCGGATCGATCCCGCCGATGAGGACGCGGCCGGAGGTGGGGGCGTCCAGGAGGGACACGAGGTTGAGGATCGTGGACTTCCCCGCGCCGGAGGGGCCCACCACCGAGACGAACTCGCCCTGGTCGATGTGGAGGTCGACGCCGCGCAGGGCGTGCACGGCGGCCTCGCCCGTGCCGCAAACCCGGGTGACTGCTTCGAGGGCAATATCGGGCATGGCGCTAGCTGAGCCGCACCAGATCGCCCGCGGCAATCGCCTCGTCGTCGAGCGGGCGCACGGCAGTTTCCCCACCGGCCTCACCGATCACCTCGACCTGGATGGCCTGGAAGGTGCCGTCGGCCTGCTTGATGAACACGGCGTCCCCGCCGCCGCTCTCGGCGAGCGCTCGCGTGGGCACCACGATCGCGTCGTCGCTTACGGACTGTTTGATGATCTCGATGAGGAGGTCCTTGCCCGCCCAGTCCTCGCCAATCGGCACGTCGAGCGCGACCGGAATCTGGAGGTCGGGGATCGTGCCGCCGTCGTCGGCTTTCCCGGGGGCCGGGATCGGGCCGAGCTTCCCGGTGAGGGTGGAGCCGTCCTCGGCGGTGACGATGACGGCCATGCCTTCGACGAGGCCCACGCCGTCGAGGGCGGGCACGGCGGTGGTGGCGTGGAGGTCGCCGCTCGTGACTGCGAAGGAGGGTTCTTCTCCGAGGTAGCTGCCGACGGCGGGCAGTTCGGCGATGCGTTGCCCGGCGCTCGGGCGCACGAGCACTTCGGCCATGGGCAGGATGACGCTGCCCGTGTCGGCTGCCGGGGCTGCGGGCGTGGTGGGCGCGGCGGCCGCATCGTCGCCGCTGGTGGCGGGGGCGGGCGCGGCGACGGTGCCCGGGGCGGGGCTCGTGTAGTCGCGGGCGGTGTAGAAGCGGGCGGTGGCGCGCACGGTGGCGGGGCCGACGGTGCCCCGCTCGGAGCGGGGAATGTCGTAGCCGGTGGTGGCGAGGAAGTCTTGCCACAACTGCACGTCCGGGCCCTTGTCGCCGACGGCAAGATCCCGGTAGAGGGGGAAATTGCCCTGGACGAGGAAGAGAGGGCGGCCGTTGATGGAGATGACGCTCTGGCCGTAGGTGAGGGTATCGCCGACGGCGAGGGGGTGGCCTGTAACGACGGCGGTGGGATCGGCGTGCAGGGGCACGCTTTCGCTGCCCTGCGGTGCGAAGCGCACCCGCGCGGTCATCGAGTCACGCAGCGCTCCCACGCGGACGGGGGCCGTGATCGCCCCCGCTTCGGGCGGCTGTGCCTGGGCCTCGACTTGGGCGGGCGATTGGAAGCGGGCTGCGAGCGCCCACGTGGCGGCCGCGGCGAGCATCATGGCGAGGAGCACGACGAGGGGAAGACCCAGCGCTTCCGCCGCGGCGGGGGCGCTGGCTGGTCGGTTGTGCTCATCTGTCGTTGGCGACTTTCCGGGCCTCTTCGATGGTTTCTTCGGCCTTTATCCGTTCGGCGTCGAGGGTGGCCCTGTTGGCTTCCAGGAGCTGAAGCTGTTCGTCCCACTCGAGGTCATACAGCTCCTGCAGGTAGCCCGAGGACTCCCGGCATCCTGCGTCGTGGACCGCGAGAGCGATCTCTTCTGGCGTGGGAACTGACGTCCACACCTCTCCGTCCGGGGCGGATTCTAAACCGATGGACTTCTGGACCTCAGTGGTGGGGAACTCAGTTGGGTCACTAGGGAGCGAGGCGATTCCCAGCGGCTTCATGCATTCCACCCAGGCCTCTTTTTCATCATCCAGGCGACCACTCTGTTCGACATTGTGAGACGCCTGCCCCGATAAGTTCCGCGCTGTCCCTCCTGGCGAACCCAAGAGGTGATCGTACTTTTCCCCGCACGCCTCGAAGGCTTGCATTCCAGCCGCACCCCAGGTTTCCAGGCGCTCGCTCATCTCTAGACCGGGGTCCTCAATCTGGTATCCGGGGAGATTGTGGCCCTGGTGGTAGCCGTACTGTTCAGCAGTGCGGGTATTGAAGACGACGTAATCGGCACTGTTGCGTACGGGATCAGCGGGAGGGGCGTACCCTTGCGGCACGTCGGGGGCGTCAAAGCCCGCCTCGTCCATGCACCCGGTCATCGTGACCAGCCACGCCTCGCGCGGAAAGGGGCTCAGCGTCACCTCAATGTAGGGGTCCAGGGGCATGGACCAGGTGTCGATATTCTTCTTGGGGATCCCCAGTTCGTCAGACTCGTTTCCGGGCGTGCAGCCGTACAGCAGGGAGCCGCACGTCATGACGGAAACGATCGCGAGGGGAAGGCGCCAGCGGCCGCGAATCATCATTGATGTACCTATTTCTGGAGGTGCACTCGACGTGCAGAGCGGTCGCGCCCGTCGGCGATCGGCGGTAGCACCCTTTTCACGGCACAATGCTCAATGTTCACTGCATCACCATGCGCGACCCGTGGTCTGAGGCTAGCCTGACCGGGCACTGGGCGTCAACCAGTCTGGCCGCCCTCGCCGCCGCGGCGGACCCCCACCCCGATCCGTTCGCCGTGCGCTGCGGCGGCCTCGACAATGCGGGCGAACTCCCGATCCCACGCCTTTGCCGCGGGTAAGGCCTCGGCGAATGCCGCCGGGGCGCCGTCGGCCCTCGCCTGCTGGAGAACAAGGCGGGCGGGAGCACAGCCCCCGTCGGTCCCACCGCTCGTGCCCCGATCCCGGTGCAGGGTGGCGAGGGTGTCGAGCACCGTGGTGACGGACGGGCCGAGCGCGGGGGTGATGGTCATCCGCACCTGCATGTCCACGCCCGCGGCCGCCAGGATCGCGAACGACTCGCGCACCTTCGCCCACACGGGGCCGCCCGCACGCACCACCTCGGGGTAGAGCGCGGGCGGGGCCTTCAGATCGAAGCCCACCCAGTCCACGAGCCGCTCCTCGGGATCCCCGGCGCCCACGAGCGCCCGCAGCCGCGCGGGGTACGCGCCGCCCGTGTGCAGGCCCACGCGAAACCCCCGCGCCTTGACCTCGCGGGCCGCGGGCACGAGCGCGCGCTGCAGCGTGGCCTCGCCGCCCGAGAACACCACCGCGTCCAGCAACCCCGAGCGCCGATCCAGGAGCCGCTGCACGTCGGACCACGGCACTTGGCCCGGCGCCGTCGGGTCCAGGATGGCCTCGTTGTGGCAGTAGGTGCAGCGCCACGGGCAGCCCTGCAGGAACAGGGTGGCCGCGAGCATTCCCGGCCAATCCACGGTGCTGAGCGGCACGAGGGACGCGATACGCAGGTCTGCGGCGCTGCCGTCGGCCCCCGACGCCTGCGGGCGCCCCCTCATGCCGATACGTGGAGGGCGGGCGCGGCCGCCTGTTCGGTGAAGAACTGGCGCTCCTCATATTCGCCCTTCTTGCCAATGTTGAAGGAGCTCACGGGGCGGTGATAGCCCATGACCCGGGTCCACACCTCGCAGGTTTCCGCGCACGTGGGGCAGGCGTGATGTTCGCCCGCGAGGTAGCCGTGGGTGGGGCAGATCGAGAACGTGGGCGTCACGGTCAGGTAGGGCAGGTGGAAGCGGCCGAGCGCGCGGCGCACGAGCGTCTTCGCCGCATCGGCAGAGCTCATCTGCTCGTTCATGTAGAGGTGCAGGACCGTGCCGCCCGTGTATTTCGTTTGCAGGGCGTCTTGCAATTCCAGGGCCTCGAACGGATCGTCGGTGGCGCCGACGGGCAGCTGCGAGGAATTCGTGTAGTACGGGTTCTGGTCCGTTCCGGCCTGCAGGATATCCGCGAACCTCTCCTTATCCGCCTTTGCGAGCCGGTAGGTGGCGCCCTCCGCCGGGGTGGCCTCGAGGTTATATAGATTGCCGGTCTGCTCCTGGAAGTGCACCATCCGGTCCCGAATATGGTCGAGGATCCGCGCGCACATGGCCTGACCCTCCTCGTCCACGAGCGTGTGGCTATCGCGCGTGAAGTTACGAACCATTTCATTCATGCCGTTCACGCCGAGCGTAGAGAAGTGATTGCCCAGGTGTCCCATGTACCGCTTCGTGTACGGGTACAGGCCGCGATCAATGAGTTCCTGCACCGTGGCGCGCCTGCGCTCCAGGGTGTCGCGGCCCACCTCGAGCAGCCGGTCCAGTTCCGCCACGAGCGCCGCCTCATCCCCCGCATACAGGTAGCCCAGCCGGGCCATGTTCACGGTGACCACGCCGATCGAGCCGGTGAGTTCCGCCGAACCAAACAGGCCATTGCCGCGCTTCAGCAACTCGCGCAGGTCCAGTTGGAGACGGCAGCACATGGAACGGATCTGGCCCGGATCCAGCTCCGAATTGATGAAGTTCTGAAAATAGGGCAGGCCGTACTTCGCCGTCATTGCGAACAGCCGATCGGCGTTCGGCGAATCCCACGCGAAGTCCTTCGTGATGTTGTACGTGGGAATCGGGAAGGTGAACACGCGCCCATTCGCATCCCCGTCGGTCATCACCTCGATATAGGCCCGGTTGATGAGGTCCATTTCCTCCTGCAGGTCCCCGTAGGTGAAGTCGCAAACCTCGCCGCCGATGAGCGGGGACTGATCCGCAAGATCCGCCGGGCAGTGCCAATCAAACGTGAGGTTCGTGAACGGGCACTGGCTGCCCCAGCGGCTCGGCACGTTGAGGTTATAGATCATCTCCTGCATGCACTGGCGCACCTCGGCATAGCTCATCTGATCGAGCCGCACGAACGGCGCCATGTACGTATCGAAAGAGCTGAACGCCTGCGCGCCCGCCCACTCGTTCTGCAAAGTGCCGAGGAAGTTCACGATCTGCCCGCACGCCGAACTGAAGTGCTTCGCGGGACCGGCAGCTACCGCGCCCGGCACGCCATTGAACCCCTCTTCCAGGAGCGCGCGCAGCGACCACCCGGCGCAATAGCCGGTGAGCATATCCAGGTCGTGAATATAGAGGTCGCCCTCCCGGTGAGCCCGGCCCGCCTCCTCGCTGAACACCTCGTCCAGCCAGTAGTTCGCGATCATCTTGCCCGCGGAATTGAGCAGCAAACCGCCCACGCTGTACCCCTGGTTCGCGTTGGCGTTCACGCGCCAATCGGCGCGCTCGATGTAGTCGTTGAGCGTGGCCACGGGGTCAACCAGGGTACGGCGGGTGTTCACGATGATCTCCTTGATGCAGGGGCGCGGCGCTGGGGCCGGGCATGGGTGATGTTTCCTGTGTGGTGGCGCCAAGGCGGCGCCAGGTGGGCCGTCCGCCGGGTGATCAGTTCGGCGGCGGCCCTCCACCACTGTGGCGCAGTCGCCACAACATCTAGTGCCGCGACACGCCCACCGCACTAGATGTTGTGGTCGCCGGATCGCGGTTGCGGGACTTGGGTCCCCGGCGTCAGCCCTGACTTCCGGCGATCCGATCTCTTTTTCGATTCTGACGATTTTCGCGGCATCCTCGCGCTAAGCTCTGAGACGACGCTCACTTTTCTTCCGCGGAGACCCACCCACATGCCCACTCGTTTTGCCTCGGCGCACCCCGGTTCGCTCAGCGCCGCGGCCACCGCGCTCTGGGCGAAGACCGACGGCGACACCGAGGCCCTCGACCCCGCAGAAAAGTGGCTGAGCCTGCCCCAACACATGATCGATTCCGCCTGCGTGGCCGAACTCCTGTGGGACCACTGGCTGGCAGATTCGATCCGCGACAGCCTCGCGCGCTCCCTCAACCTGGAGGACGACCAGGCGCGCACCCTGTACGTGTGGCTCACGGGTGTGCACGACCTCGGGAAAGCCACTTTTTCGTTTCAGACGCAGCTGGAGACGCGCGGCGGATACGGCGCTTTCGTCGAAAGACTGCGGCGCGCGGGCCTGCCCGTGCAGATGGGGTCCCTGGAGCGGGGTGCCCACCCCTTTCCGCACGCCCTGGCCTCCGGCGCGATCGTGAAGTCGTGGCTCGCGGCACGGGCTGTACCGAAGGTGACGGCGCACGCCCTCGCCTCGGCCGTGGACGCCCACCACGGCATCGCCTCCGACCCGGCCAAGCGGGAGCACGCCGACACCATCATTGACGACTACGACGACGCGTGGAAGAGCCTCCACACGGAGCTGCTGGATTTCGCGGCGTCGTATTGCGACATTGATTCCGTGTTGCGGCTACTGCCGCGCCGCATCCCCGCTCCTCCCCTGACGCTCCTCACGGGCCTCGTCATCATGGCCGATTGGATCGCCTCCAATCAGGAGGGTTTCCCCCTCGATGTCATCGGCGATCAAAAGGACCGAGCGGAACACGGATACGCCACCGCGTTTCTCACGCTCCCGTGGGAACCCGATCTCCTCGATATCGCCGCGCTCGATGCGCATATGCGGCGCCTCTTCGCGTGGCCCGACAACTTCGCGGCGAGGGACGTGCAGCGCATCGTGGCGCAGGCCTGCGATGATGCCGACGGGCCCGCCCTCGTGATCGTTGAAGCTCCCACGGGAGAGGGCAAGACCGAGGCCGCCCTCGTGGCCGCGAACATGCTGGCCACCACGTCGGGGGCGGGAGGGTTCATCATGGCGGCTCCCACGATGGCCACCGCCAACGGCCTCTTCAACCGAGTGCTCGAGTTCGCCCGCCATTCCGCCAGGGACGGGGCCGTCACCTCCATGTTCCTCGGCCACTCCAAGGCGGCCCTCAACACCGAGTTTCGGGAACTAAAGATCCGCGGCATTCACGGGTACGCAGGGCAGGGCGGCGACGGTTCCGGCCCGGACGCTCACGGGGCCGGCGGCGGCGTGATCGCCTCCCAGTGGCTTAGCGGGCGCAAGAAGGGCATCCTGTCGAACGTCACGGTCGCCACCGTGGATCAGGTATTGCTCATGGCGCTGCAGGCCAAGCACTCGATGCTCCGGCACCTGGGCCTCGCCGGAAAAGTGGTCATCATCGATGAGGTCCACGCGTACGACACCTATATGTCGGAGTATCTCAAGACGGCCCTGCGGTGGCTCGCGCGCTACCGGGCGCCCGTGGTGCTCCTGTCGGCCACCTTGCCCCTTGCCCTGAAGCGCGAGCTGGTGGAGGCGTACGCGAGCGAGTACCTGGACAAACAGACTCTCGACGCGCTCGCCCTCGGTACCGCCTACCCGCTAGTCACCACCGCGTCGGCCACGGGCGTGACGGAGTATCCCGTGCCCGCGAGCGCCCCGGACCTCCATGCCAGCGTGGAGGTCATCGACGACTCGCTCGCCACCATGGAAGCGCTTCTGGACGGCGCACTGGCCGACGGCGGGTGCGTGCTCGTGCTGTGTAATACCGTCCGGCGTGCGCAGGAGACCTTCACCACGCTCAATGCCCGCTTCCCCGGCGACGTGGAGCTGCATCACGCGGCGTTCATCGCGTCGGACAGGGCCCGCAAGGAGCGGGAGCTCCACCGCCAGCTCGGCCCCCGCGCCCGTCGCGGGGAGGATCGCCCGTGGCGCCGCATCGTCGTGGCCACCCAGGTGGCGGAACAGAGCCTCGATATTGACGTGGACCTCCTCATGACCGATATGGCGCCCATTGACCTGGTGATTCAGCGCATTGGTCGCCTGCATCGCCATAAGCGGCCCGAGAGCGACCGCCCGGAGAATCTGCGCACGCCGCGGGTGTTCGTGCGCGGAATCGAGGACCCGGATACTCCCGCATTCGAGTCCGGTACGGCCGCGATCTACGATCCCACCCTCTTGCTCACCTCGCTCGCCGTGCTGCAAAGCGGCCCCGCGCTCCACGGCTTCACACGCCCCGATGACATCGCGCCGCTCGTCCACAGTGCCTACGGCGATCAGCCGCCGGTACCGGAGGCATGGAAAGACGCCCACATCGAGGCGAAGAAACAGAGCGCGAAGAACCGCGATTCTGCCCGGCGTCGCTCTGAGACCTTCCGGTTCCCGGAACCTTCCGCCGCGGCCGATCTCCACTCCCTTTTCGGCACGCAGGCATCCGACGTGGACACCGTCAAGGGCGAGGCCCGGGGCCTCGCGCAAGTGCGCGATAGCGACCCATCCATCGAGGTCATCCCCATCATCGTGACCGACACCGGCTACTTCCCCGTGGACGCCGACCCCGACCTCGCGAGCGAGCTCATGGCCGACGCGACGCCAAGCTTCCCCGCGGAACTGGCCTTGGCCTCGGCAACGGTGCGCCTACCCTCACGGTTCAGCCGCTACGCGTCCGTGTTCGAGGGCACGCTCAACCAGCTCGAACCGCTCACGCCCCAGGGGTGGCACGGCAGCCACCTCCTCAAGGGCCAGCTTGCGCTCCCGCTAGACACCGACAGATCGATCATCGTGGGCGGCAGGCGCCTCACCTACTCACCAGAGCTTGGCCTCGTGGATCACGGCCCGGACTCCACTCTCACCCAAGGAGAATCATGACCGAACCCCCATCGTTTAGCCTGCTGAGCGAACCGTGGATCCCCTGCGAAACCACGGACGGCGGCAGCACCCTCCTGTCCCTGCGCGAGGTCTTCGACGGCCAGCACCCGGTGGTGGGGATCCGCGGCGACTCCCCCACCCAGGACTACGCCGTGCTGCGCGTCCTCCTCGCGATCTTCTGGCGCGCTCACCGCCACGAAACCGAGGTGGGCCCGGGCCAGACGTTCTACTTCGAGGACTGGATGAGCGAGCAGTGGGCGAAGGCTCGCAGCACGAGCCCCGATCAGGAGGTGCTGGACTACCTCGAGCGATACGCCAATCGCTTCGACCTGCTGCACCCCGAGACCCCGTTTATGCAGGTGGCGGGGCTGCATACCCAATCCGGCTCCACCTCTGCCATCTCCCGAATCGTGCCCGAATCCGAAGGCGACTACTTCGCCATGCGCGCGGGTGCCGGGATCACCTCGATCTCCCTGCCGGAGGCGGCCCGCTGGGTCATCTCCACGCAGGCCTACGACTACTCCGGGATCAAATCGGGCGCAGTGGGCGATCCTCGCGTCAAGGGCGGCCGCGGCTACCCCATCGGCACCGGCTGGACCGGCATGACCGGCGGCACCACCATCCTCGGCACCACGCTGCGCGAAACCCTCGTGCTCAATACCGCTCCGGAAGCCGTCGGCGCCGGTGAGGAGGACCGGCCCGTGTGGGAACGCGAGGCCGACGGTCCCGCCGAGCGGCCCTCCCCGCATCCTGCCGGGCCCGCCGATCTGGCCACGTGGCAGGGACGCCGCATCCGGCTCTTTCCCGACGGGGACCGCGTGACACGAGTGCTCGTGAGCAACGGCGATCGCATCCCCAATGCGGGGGCCAACATCATGGATGATCCCATGACCCCGTACCGGTACAGCACCAACAAGTCCACGGCGGCACTGGATGTCTATTACCCCCGCCCGTACGACACCCAGCGCATGATGTGGAAGTCGCTCGAGCCGCTCGTGGTCCAGGCTGGTGACCTCACCTATCCGAAGGGAGTCAAGCCGCCGAAACCTCCGAAGACTCTCACGTCCCTGGCCACGATCCGACTGTCCGGCGAGGTAGAAGACCTCGCGGTGTTCAACATTCGCCTGTCGTCCGCCTCCTATGGCCCGCAGGCCTCCTCAAGTGCCACGACCGTGGATGCGCGGATCGATCTGCCACGCGCGCTGCTGCACGAGTCCCACCCACAGGGCCGCCTCACGGTGCTGCACGCCGCGCAGGCGACACAGGACGCGGCCGTGGCCCTCGGCCAGTTCGCGGGCAACCTGCTTGTTGCCGCGGGAGGCGAGTACGCGTTTCAGGCGGACGCCACTAACGGGGCGCTCTCCGCCCTCGAGGCCCCGTTCCGGGCATGGCTCCGCGGGATCGACCTGGAGTCCCTAGATGCCGCCGCGCGCCAGTGGCAGGAGCACGTTGACGCCACGATCCGCAATGAAGGCCACGTCCTGCTTCGTGGCGCGGGCCCACGGGCGCTCATTGGAAGAGAAACGACCGACCAGAACGGCCGTACGGTGGTGGTCTCCGCCGCTTCGGCCTGGACCACGCTCACCATTCGCTTGCGCAAGATCCTTCCCCTCACCTCCACCGACGACACCACAAAGTCCCCGACAGAATCGAGCTCCTCTAAGGAGGACACGCCCCATGCCCACTGAAACCCCTCCTGCGTCCGAGGACAAACCCCGCGACTTCCCCATGCTGGCCACGTCCGTCGGGGCCACTGCCGCGAGCCTCCAGAGCGCTTACCTTGGCGAGCGCAGTGAAGCGGCACAGACCAAGGCACGTAGCCAGCTGGCCGAGCTGCGCCGCAGCGCCGGGTTCACGCCGGACCAGCATCCCCTGGCTCTGCAAACCGTGCTGGAGCTCCTGACGCCGCCGCTCAGCGACATGGAGCTGGGGCGCGGCGAGCACGCTTCGCGATCCGAGACCGCCGCCTTCAGCGCCCTGACACTGTTCGCGTGGCACATGCAGTCCGCCACCACCCCGGCACACGTGCCGGGACAGAGCTTCGGATCGGCGATGGGGACGCTCCGGGCCCGCACGGACAGCGAGTCCCTCAAGCCGCGTTTCGACGCGCTCCTGGCATCACGGCACGCCGCGTCGCGCCTCACCCACGCCCGCACCCTCATCTCCCTGCTGCGCAACGAAAAGATCGGACTCGATTACGGAAAGTTCGCGGGCGATCTCTCGACGCTGTCCGGCAGCAAGCGCGCGGGCGTGCTGCTGCGGTGGAGTCGCGATTTCTCCACATCGTTCCGAAAGGGCCCCAGCAAACCGGCCTAATCGTCCATTCTGCTCATCCTCGATCACCCTCCTACTCTCCATCATCGCGAAAGGCACACCATGACCCTCGTCCTCGATATCCACGCCCTCCAGACTCTCCCTCCCAGCAACATCAACCGCGACGACACCGGCGCGCCGAAGTCGGCTATTTTCGGCGGCGTCCCCCGCCAACGCGTCTCGTCCCAATCCTGGAAGCGCGCCATCCGGCAGGACTTCGAGGACACACTCGGCGCCGAGGCCGTGGGGTATCGGACCAAGCACGTCGCGGACCTCATCGAAAAGGAGATCATTGCGCTCACCGAGGCTAACGGCGAAGCGTGGGAGGCCGAGCGGGCGCAGGCGGCCACGAAGAACCTCTTTTCGGTGGCGGGAATCAAGCTCACCGACGTGCCCGCGAAAGAAGATACGCCCGCACATGCCGTGACCGGGTATCTCCTGTTCCTCAGCCCGCGCCAGATTGCCAACGCCGCGCGCGCACTCGTCGAGTCCGATGGCGCGAAGCCGTCGAAAAAGGAGGCACGCGCACTGTTGGACCAGGAGCACAGCATTGACATTGCCATGTTTGGGCGCATGGTAGCCGACGCGCCGGATTACAACGTTGACGCCTCCGTGCAGGTGGCGCACGCGATCGGTATTCACGAATCCGAGCCGGAATTCGATTACTACACGGCCGTGGACGATGTGGTCGAAGATCGCGAAGAAACCGGCGCGGGCATGATCGGCACAATGCAGATGATGTCCTCCACCCTGTACCGCTTCGCGACCGTCAACCTGGATGCCCTCGAGGCCAACCTGGGGGATCACCACGCCACCGTCGAGGCCGCACTCGCGTTCGTCCGCAGCTTCATCACCTCCCTGCCCACCGGCAAGCAGAACAGCTACGCGCACAACACGGTTCCCGAACTCGTTTACGTAGCGGTGCGGGACACGCGCTCCCTCTCGCTCGTCACTGCCTTCGAGGAGCCGGTGCGTGCCAGCGACGGTGCGAGCCGACGTCTCGAGGGAGCCACGCGGCTTGCCAAGGAAGCGACCGCTCTGGAGAACGACTATGGCTTCACCCCGAAGGCGGCCTTCGTGATCGGTCTTGGCGACGTCAAGGAACCGTTCGCCGAGATCGCTACCGCGACCACGTTCCCCGCCCTCGAGTCCTCGCTGCGCACCGTCCTCGAAGCGGGCGAAGATTCATGACCCACACCCTCCTGCTCCTTTTGAGGGGCCCCATGCAGTCGTGGGGGGATGACAGCAGGTATCTGGATCGCGCGACTCGCGCGCAACCCACGAAATCTGGCGTGCTCGGTCTCCTCGCGGCAGCCGAGGGGCGCCCCCGCACGGCCAGCCTCCACGATCTAGCGGGGCTCACGTTCGCCGTGCGCGTGGATCAGCCCGGCACCCTGCTCCACGACTACCAGACCGCCGAGCAGTGGCAAACGGGGGGCGGCACGCGGCTCGTGAGCCGCTACTACCTCACCGATGCAGTGTTCCTGGCTGCCGTGCAGAGTGACTCCCGTGAGTTTTTGGAGGGCATGGTCGAAGCGCTGCGCAGGCCCCACTTCCCCCTGTATCTGGGCCGTCGCTCGTGCCCGGCCAATCCCGATCTGGTCCAGGGGATCGTGGAGGGGACGGCGGTGGATGCGCTCCGCTCAGCCCCGTGGCATGCAAGCATCACGCACCGCAAGACTCGCCCCTCCGAGGTGGTGCTTCCGATCTTTCGCGATGGTGCACCCGGCGAAGAAGGCGATCCGCGTCAGGACGTGCCGCTCAGCTTTGACCAGGCGCACCGCGATTACGGCTGGCGCACGGTCGTGGAAGAGCCCGACGGTGTTCCTCTCGTGAACAAGGGCGGAAACTCCGCAGCCGATCCCTTCTTTGAGGCGGTGATTTCGGCGTGATCACGCTGACCCGGATTCTGATCAATCCCCAGAGCCGCGGGGGCCGTCGGCTCCTCACGAATCCCCAGGCCATGCACGCGGCCGTTCGCGCGAGCTTTCCCCCGGATATCGACGAGACCGACGCGCGCGTACTGTGGCGCGTGGACCGGCACGAGAACACCCACACCCTGTACATCGTGGGGCCCGAAGAGCCGGATCGTCGCGTCATCGTTGACCAGGCCGGATGGGCCACCCGCCCGGGAGAAACCGCGGACTATGAGCCGTTTCTTGACCGGCTCATGCGGGGCCAGCACTGGGCTTTCCGGCTCGTGGCCAACCCCGTGTCCGCTGCCGCCCCGGAGCCCGGGCAAAAACGCGGGAGGGTATTTCCGCACGTGACGGCGGCGCAGCAGGAGGAGTGGCTGGCTGAGCGGGCCGCGGCCTCTGGGTTCACCCTCAACCTGGCGCATGAGAGCGACGCGGGCGTCCCCCCGTCCGTGCTCGTGACCGAACGGCGCGCCCTGACATTCAGCAAAGACCGCGGCAGCAATGGGCGCTCCGGTGGGCGCAGGCGCGAGGTCACGCTCCGCACTGCCCGCTTCGACGGTGTTCTCGAGGTGACCGACGTGGACGCACTCCGCGGTACCCTCACCCACGGTCTTGGCCGTGCGAAAGCCTATGGCTGCGGCCTCATCACTCTCGCGAGGCCGGCTGGCTAAGCATGACAGGCCAACGTGGAACTCCTCCGCCCGAACGGGTAGCACTCGCTCGGGCGGAGGATCGCGTCTCCTTCCTCTATGCCGAACACTGCACCGTGCACCGGGCCGCCAATGCCCTCACGCTCACGGATCAGCGCGGCACGGTCCACGTGCCAGCAGCATCCCTCGCGGCGCTCCTGCTCGGCCCCGGTACCCGCATCACTCACGGCGCCATGTCCGTGATCGGAGATTGCGGAGTCTCTGTCGTGTGGGTGGGGGAATACGGCGTTCGTTACTACGCGAGCGGACGCCCGCTCGCGGCGTCGGCCCGCATGGCAGAGGCGCAAGCGCGAATCGTGACCAATCAACGCAACCGACTCGCCTGCGCTCGCGCCATGTATGCCAAGCGCTTCCCCGGCGAAGACATTTCCGCCTGCTCCATGGCCCAGCTCCGCGGACGGGAAGGGGCCCGCATGAAGAACGTGTATGCCTCCGAAGCGGCGCGCACCGGCGTTCAGTGGTCGCGCCGCCAGTACTCGCCCGAGGACTTCGACGCGGGAGACCCCATCAACCGCAGCGTCACTGCCGCGGCCGCCGCCCTCTACGGCGTTGCCCACGCCGTCATCGTGGCGCTCGGATGCGTCCCCTCGCTGGGGGTAGTTCACGCCGGAACCGACCGTAGTTTCGTCTACGACATCGCGGACCTCTACAAAGCACAAGTCTCTATTCCAGCCGCCTTCGATGCCGTCGCCTCTGACGCCGTGGATCCCGCCATCGAGGTGCGGCGCCTGGTCCGCGACCGAGTGGTGTCGGCCTCTCTCATCCGCCGCATGATCGCCGACATTCACGAACTATTTGCCATCGATCAGGACATCGAACTAGACATCTCCGACCTCCTCATCTGGAGCGAACTCGACGCCGTTCCCGCCGGCATGAACTGGTCGCCATGATGATGCGCTGCGAAGCAGGCACGTCGTGGCAATGATGACGCTCGTGCTCACCGCCTGCCCCGCAGGACTGCGCGGAGACCTCACAAAATGGCTCATGGAAATCAGCCCGGGCGTATTCGTGGGCCGACCCACGGCCAGGGTCCGCGAACACCTCTGGGACCGGACCCTGGAACTATGCAAAGACGGCAAAGCACTCCTGGTGTTCGCCGCCAACACCGATCAGGGCCTCGAGTTTCGCACCCACAACCACGAATGGGAACCCGTGAACTACGACGGCCTCTCACTCATGCTCCGGCCCGCAACCCCCACGCCCAGCACACGTACCGGCTGGAGCAACGCTCGAAACATGCAACGCTCACGCAACCCCGCCTGGGCACGCAAACGCGGAGAGACCCCCTCCCCCACAGATACCGACACCTGAGGTAAGTTGTACCTCAAGCAGCACCACCGCACCCTCCTGCGCAGCTCAGCGAGGGTGCTCCCCGCGCAGCGGGGATGAGCCTGGTGCGGGCATCGTCTTCGGCGTTGACGAAGAGTGCTCCCCGCGCAGCGGGGATGAGCCCCGGATTTGCCGACACCTCCAGCCCCAGGCGCTGTGCTCCCCGCGCAGCGGGGATGAGCCGAAGAGACCACCACCCCGACCGAGCGAGTCGAGGTGCTCCCCGCGCAGCGGGGATGAGCCCATGATGGGGTTCCCTTCTCTTGATTGGTTTGTGCTCCCCGCGCAGCGGGGATGAGCCCGACAGCCGGTACAGGTGCCAGATGCTCATCCAGTGCTCCCCGCGCAGCGGGGATGAGCCTTCTCAGCCGCACGGTGGATTGGATGCCCACGAGTGCTCCCCGCGCAGCGGGGATGAGCCGAATGCCCCCGCCAAGCAGGGCGGGGGCACAAGGTGCTCCCCGCGCAGCGGGGATGAGCCCATCTACCAGGTGTGCGCGTTCTGCCGGGACGAGTGCTCCCCGCGCAGCGGGGATGAGCCCCTGGGCGATATCACGCGAATCAACTGGTCAACGTGCTCCCCGCGCAGCGGGGATGAGCCCATTACCCTCGGCGCGGGTAGCGCGATTGATCGGTGCTCCCCGCGCAGCGGGGATGAGCCCGGTCACGGTCAGCTCGTCCAGCTCCCGCGAGCGTGCTCCCCGCGCAGCGGGGATGAGCCCACGCGGAGCCGGCCGTGTGGGGCGCCCACGTCGTGCTCCCCGCGCAGCGGGGATGAGCCAGGTCCGCGTAGATGTCCAGGGTGTACGCCGCCGTGCTCCCCGCGCAGCGGGGATGAGCCCCGGGCGAGGACCTCGACGCCGTTGCGGGACGTGTGCTCCCCGCGCAGCGGGGATGAGCCCGGTCGCTTCGTATTCGAGCCATGCCCCGGTCTGTGCTCCCCGCGCAGCGGGGATGAGCCCCCCCCGCGCCGACAACTCCGCCGCCCGCAAACCGTGCTCCCCGCGCAGCGGGGATGAGCCGTCTCCACCTCGGTAGAAGCGGACTTGGTGGTGGTGCTCCCCGCGCAGCGGGGATGAGCCCGGGAGCTGAGTGATGACTGATCGAAACGCAGTGTGCTCCCCGCGCAGCGGGGATGAGCC
>JAUNTX010000006.1:142835-166301 GCA_030538475.1 Dermabacter sp. | reverse complement strand
GTGCTCCCCGCGCAGCGGGGATGAGCCCAGGTCATCGAGGGCCGCGGGCGTGTCCTCAGCGTGCTCCCCGCGCAGCGGGGATGAGCCCAACGGCATCTGCGACGAGTGCGGCTACGTGCGGTGCTCCCCGCGCAGCGGGGATGAGCCCGTCAGCACCCTTGAGCCCGTCCCCATCGGCGCGTGCTCCCCGCGCAGCGGGGATGAGCCCTGTCCATTGGGGTATGTTGCCCGCACTGATGGGGTGCTCCCCGCGCAGCGGGGATGAGCCCGAACCCAAAAGATGACCGATGAGAGGATTGAGGTGCTCCCCGCGCAGCGGGGATGAGCCCGCTAGTAGCCTGAAGGCCTTGAGATTGTAGTAGTGCTCCCCGCGCAGCGGGGATGAGCCCGTGAGTTCGGTGGGGTCGTGCCCTAGCAGGGGGTGCTCCCCGCGCTGCGGGGATGAGCCCAGTCACGACCTCGACAACTTCAAGTGTGGGGCGTGCTCCCCGCGCAGCGGGGATGAGCCCGCGGCCGCGAAGCGGTTCATGAAGCCCTGCGCGTGCTCCCCGCGCAGCGGGGATGAGCCCGAGTGGGGCACCTCAATCAAGAATAATCGCGAGTGCTCCCCGCGCAGCGGGGATGAGCCGCCCCGACGCTGCCCGCCCTGAGAATTGACCTGGTGCTCCCCGCGCAGCGGGGATGAGCCCCGTTCTTACGGATGATCGTTTCGGCGGCGATCGTGCTCCCCGCGCAGCGGGGATGAGCCCAGAAACGCCACTTGTGGCGGCGTGTCGCTCGAGTGCTCCCCGCGCAGCGGGGATGAGCCGCGTCCGCGGCCCTCAGCGGCCTTCACTACGTGGTGCTCCCCGCGCAGCGGGGATGAGCCCGCTGCGATGAAAACGTTCCCGTCGGTGGACAGGTGCTCCCCGCGCAGCGGGGATGAGCCCCAGTCATGGACTACACCATCGAGAAATTCACCGTGCTCCCCGCGCAGCGGGGATGAGCCGTCGAGCGGCTCGAACGCACGTACAACGGGGGGGTGCTCCCCGCGCAGCGGGGATGAGCCTCGGAGGGGGTGGGTCAGCATGTAGGCCGGAAGGTGCTCCCCGCGCAGCGGGGATGAGCCTGGCTGACCATAGAGGGTTTCCGTCCCAACCAGGTGCTCCCCGCGCAGCGGGGATGAGCCGTTGCCACCATCGAGGTTGAAGGCACTCTCGCTGTGCTCCCCGCGCAGCGGGGATGAGCCCTTCATCCACTGCTACAACGACTTTACCGGCACGTGCTCCCCGCGCAGCGGGGATGAGCCGGCCGCATGACGGGCGTCATCGAAGCCGCGGCGGTGCTCCCCGCGCAGCGGGGATGAGCCCGCCCGCGCCCACCGGCTGTAAAAACGAGACCCGTGCTCCCCGCGCAGCGGGGATGAGCCCTGTCTCTCTTGCCGCACTTGTCGCACTCGATGGTGCTCCCCGCGCAGCGGGGATGAGCCGCGCGCGACGCTGAACTGGTCGAGCTTCGTCGGGTGCTCCCCGCGCAGCGGGGATGAGCCGTGGTACCCGATCACGAGAGGCCGGGACCTCTCGTGCTCCCCGCGCAGCGGGGATGAGCCCCGGGTTCAACCTCCCGCCCGGATTCTTCCCCCGTGCTCCCCGCGCAGCGGGGATGAGCCCGTCATCCAGCCACGACTGGTACTCACGGCCCGGTGCTCCCCGCGCAGCGGGGATGAGCCCAAAAACAGCGAAAGGACGCGATAGAACTCGATGTGCTCCCCGCGCAGCGGGGATGAGCCCCGAAGAACTTCCAGCCCTTGCGCGCCCAGTTGGTGCTCCCCGCGCAGCGGGGATGAGCCCCGAGATCATCGATCCCTACGACATCCTCCTCGGTGCTCCCCGCGCAGCGGGGATGAGCCCGCACCACCCGCACCGGCTACCTCCTCCCCGGCGTGCTCCCCGCGCAGCGGGGATGAGCCCGGGGCGCCGAAAACGCCACCGTCCTTGAACCCGTGCTCCCCGCGCAGCGGGGATGAGCCCATGCTGGTTTTCCTATCTGTGGTGGGGGTGGGGTGCTCCCCGCGCAGCGGGGATGAGCCCGATGCCGTCGGCAAGGCGTGGGACGCGATCAAGTGCTCCCCGCGCAGCGGGGATGAGCCCGCCCGCGCCCACCGGCTGTAAAAACGAGACCCGTGCTCCCCGCGCAGCGGGGATGAGCCCTGTCTCTCTTGCCGCACTTGTCGCACTCGATGGTGCTCCCCGCGCAGCGGGGATGAGCCCGTCTCGGTCTTGATGGTGTCGCTGGTGGTCTGGTGCTCCCCGCGCAGCGGGGATGAGCCTTGGTTCCGGGGGAGCGGCCAGCCCGCTGGTGTGTGCTCCCCGCGCAGCGGGGATGAGCCCGTGAGTTCGGTGGGGTCGTGCCCTAGCAGGGGGTGCTCCCCGCGCTGCGGGGATGAGCCCAGTCACGACCTCGACAACTTCAAGTGTGGGGCGTGCTCCCCGCGCAGCGGGGATGAGCCCGCGGCCGCGAAGCGGTTCATGAAGCCCTGCGCGTGCTCCCCGCGCAGCGGGGATGAGCCCGCCTCGAACAGCAGCGGGAACACCGTCGTGGCGTGCTCCCCGCGCAGCGGGGATGAGCCGTCGCCAGCGAGGTCCACCAGCTTCTGCTCGCGGTGCTCCCCGCGCAGCGGGGATGAGCCCCTGTCGGCGGGGCGAAGCGCCATCCCATCGACGTGCTCCCCGCGCAGCGGGGATGAGCCCGCGGAGCTGAGCGCCCTCGTCGACCAGATCCAGTGTTCCCCGCGCTGCGGGGATGAGCCCGACCACCCCTCCGACTCACACCGCAGCACCGCGTGCTCCCCGCGCAGCGGGCGTGCGCCGAGCGCCAGGTCGGTGATGGCTGACGCTGGCGCATGTTCCCCGCGCAGCGGGGATGAGCCCCGCTCAACGTGGAGGGTGGTGGCCTCATCGAGATGAGGACTGCGAGCCCGTATAGCGACAACTGCCCGCGGGCACGTTCGAGGCCTGCGGCGCGCTGGACGGCATCGGCTGTCGAGTGCGCCGGGATGGAAGGGATCCGGCGACGATCGTCGCCGGTGCACGAGGAGAACGATGACGATGACGGACCAACATCTACCTATCGCCGCGGGGCGATCCTTCGACGCGCGGTCGGCGCGCTTCGCCGGGGTTGAGCGCCGCGTACTGCCGACGCCTTCACGGTCGATCGCCGCTACTGGTCCGAGGCCCTCGACACTCGAGGCTGTGATAATCGAGACGAGGGATGCGTGCGCCCGCGCCCTCCGAGTGGGCGCGACGGCCGGGGGCGGAGTATGACCGGGGCGCTCATCGCCGTCTGCGGCATCGACGGCTCCGGCAAAAGCACCCTGATCACCGGCATCGCCGAGTACCTGCGCACGCAGGGAAGGGAGGTCGTGCTCACGCGGCAACCGACGGATCACTACCGGGCAGACGCAACCGTGAAGGCTGCACTCCATCTCGAGCTCGACATGGCAGCAATAGCTCCCGAGCTCGCACTCTTCTCAGCATTCGACCGCATCCGCCACGTGCGCGAAGTGATCGAACCCGCGCTCGCCTCAGGCAGCGTCGTGGTGAGCGACCGCTACGTCTTCTCCACCTACGCTTACTTCCTCAGCCGGGGCGTCAATGACCTGCCCTGGCTGCAGGCCCTCAATCGGTACGCGCCGATGCCCGACCTCACCATCGCGATCGATGTGCCTCCCGCGTTTGCCGCGGACCGCATCATCGCACGCGACGGCTCATCGAGGAAGCGCGAGGAGCTTGACCTGGATCGCATGCGCGTCGTGGGCGAGGCCTTCCGCACGCAGCCGTGGGGCAAGGACCCGCGCTATCACCTGCTCGACGGGACACGCTCCCGCGATTCACTGTGGGAGGCCGTCCGTCCGCTCGTCGATGACGTGGCATCGTGAACGCTGACGCGCTCGCCGTCGGTATCTCAGACAGCATCGGCGGCGCCGACACGGAAACCTGGAGGTTTGCACTCCCCGCACTGCGGGGATTAGCCCTGGAAGCCCCGCCCCCTACACACCAAGAGAGGCGGGGCTTCCCCCTTACTAGAATGGGCCCCATGAACCCCCCAATCAGCGCCGGTGAGCTGCAAGCAATCCGCGAATGGCTCGGCCTCACCACAGACGCTCTAGCCGCAATCCTCGACGTAAACCACCGCACCTACAGGGCATGGGAATCCGGGCGCTCACGGATACCCCACGCCCTCCGCGAGAGGCTCGAGTTAGTGGAGGCCATGACCGAAACCGCGGTGAGCGAGCTGCTCGCAGAGCTGACCAAGATGGACGCCCCCACGGCGCGGGTCTATCGCACGGACGCAGAGATGCACGCGGCACGGCCAGGCATGAAGCATCTGACCGCGCGGTGGTGGCGGCATGTGGTCGCTCGCGCGGTGCAGGAAGTGCCGGGCGTGGCCGTGGTGAGCGCGGTCGACAACCGCGAGTGAGCACAAAAAGAAGCTCCCTACCCCGGTATGAAAGTGCGAAGGGAGGTCCGCCCGGGAAAGGGGCAGACCTCACCGCCCAGCGGGGGTCGCTCAGCCGGCCAGGTTCAGCCGTGCGCGCAGTGTGGCGCGCAACGACCTCACCGCTGCCGGATAGTAGCCAGGGTCGGGGAGGATTCGAGCCTGCTTCGAGAAATGCAGGCTGGAAAGGAATCGCTCGCATAGCTCCCATGCGTCTCGTCGTCCGAGCAACCGTTCGAATGGCTCGTTGTTCCCATGAGCATGTGTGGCCGCGGCGCTCACGTATTCAGCGATGAAGGCCTCCACAGTCGCAGGCTCCATGGGGACGTACCACGGCCCGCCCACGACGGGCCCGCCAATGTAGGCGAGGTCTTGGGCGACGTCACCGATGCGCGCCCATTCCCAGTCGATATATCGGGGAACTCCTGCGGCATCAACAACAATATTCGTGACCACGAGGTCACCGTGAATGAGCGTAGTTCGCATACCCTCGAACCATGGACGGGCGCCTATCAAACGCCTCCTGATCGCGGCGCCCAACGCCTCAACGTTGGCATCGTCAGTGACCTCCGGATGCGCCTCTTGCCACCAGGCGTATCCTTCCTCGAACTCGCGCACGATATCGACCGGCTCCTCACCCACGCCCAGGCGATTGGCAGCCTTACGGCGCGAGCCGTGGAACTTCGCCAACTGTCGAGCATGGCCCATGAGCAGCGCCTTGTTCCATCTGGACGGCGGGAGAACTGCTCCCGGAACGAATGTCGACACGATGTAGGGGGAGCCGAGAGGGTTGTGGCGTCCGTCGTCCATGGCCACCGCACGCGATCCCACCGAACTGTCTATCAGTGATGAAGCCTCGAACTCTCGCATCATTTCCGTCGGCATATCCGCCGGTGGGCGACGCGGAATGCGCACCACGAATGCGCGAGACCCATCCACGACCTTCCAGGCCGCATAGCTTTCGCCCGTCCCGAGTGCGTGGACCTCCATCGCGGCGCTCGCCACGACACCCGGAATTCTGAGCGTCCCCTCTCGCAGGGCTGCCGCCAGCCGTTCGCCCACCTCGGGCCGTGTCGGATCCTCCATAATGCACACCTTTCGCCATTCTCACATTGTGGTCAGCAGTTCAACGAATGCGCGGTTGGCACGAATCAGGAGCGCGCGTCGTCGCGACCGTTCCGATATAAGCGTTCACTACCCGCCCCGCGAGACCACGCCGCCCACTGTGCCTCCCGCCCGATGCTACGGTTGTGCGCATGCCCTGCATGGGTGCCCCGCGTGGCGGGGATGAGCCGACGTCGTCGTCGTAGTTCGGTTGGTTGCGATGACGTGCCCCGCGTAGCGGGGGTCGGCCCCATGCGGGCTCTTTCGTTGAGGGGTTGGGGCGGCGCAGCAGGGGCGCGCCGGAAGCAGTAGGGACCTGGGGCCGACGGTGGCGTGCGGCTCAACTACCGCCAAGCCGCGTTTTCACGCGGACCCGTCGGCCTCCTCTCCCCTCACCCACCTCGAGCCGCGTCGGATCGTCCATGAGACCAGTCTTTCACTGTTCTCGCCACCTTCCCCGCAGGAAAGAACGCGACGTTTTCCAGCCCGACCGACCCTGTGGTAGCTTTCGACACTTCACCCTGACGCGCCTTTCCTCCCCGCTCCCGCGGGCGGCGCATCCGATGGGCCTCACCCCCTCATCCCTGACCAGAGAGCTGCGATGACCCCTCCCGATCTTTCCCCTGCGCCCGCCTCGTCCAGCATGGGCGGCGAGTCGCCGCTCCCCCACACCCGCTGGCTCCTCCTCATCTTGGGTGGGGTCTCGGCGCTGATCTCGATCTGCTCGGCCCTGCTGTACGTGGTCGTGGCGCGGATGGAGGAGCGGACGTGGAGGTGGGACTGGCTGTGGGGCCAGATGTTTGTGGGCGAAGAGGCGAACGTGGCGACGTGGTGGGCAGCGAGCCTGTGGCTCATGCTCGCGCTCGTGGCAGTGGCGGTGGCCCTCGTGGCGCCACGCTTGAGGTTGCTGTGGTTCTTCGTTGCGCTCGTGGCGGTGTATGCGTCGGTGGATGAGGCGACGATGGTGCACGAGGAGCTGTATCGGGTGGGCGATCTGCTGGTGCCGCTGTTGCCGTTTGATCCGTTCTCCTACACGTGGGTGGTGGGTGGCATCATCGCGATCGTCATCGTGGCGACCGTGCTGATCCCGTTGGCGATCCGGCTTCCGCGCACCGTCCTTGTGGGCCTGGTCGTGGCCGGGGCCATGTTCGTGCTGGGCGCCGTGGTCGTGGAGACGGTGGGCGGGCACGTGCAGGACCGGGTGGGGCCGGAAACCTGGCCGGTGCTCGCGCTCATTCACGTGGAGGAGGCGCTCGAGTATTTCGGGGTGGTGCTGGCGATTGCGGCGGTGGCGAGCATGCTCGTGCCGGTCCGCACGGGCGATGGTGTGGCGGTGCGGTTTCGGGGGTATCGGGGGCAGGAAGGGCCGACGCGTGAGCGTGTCAGCCGCGATTCAGATGCAGCGTCTGTGACTCGTTAGCCTGGTGTGATGGTGACTGAAGCACGACCCCGACCCGAGGACTATTCGGCGATTGCCGAGATCGCGCGCGACATGTTGAAGGCGGCGGATCCGTCGGATGCGTTCGATCCGACCGACATTCTGAACAAGATTCAGGCGGGCCAACGGTCGATGGTGTTGCGCGAATCCGGGTGGCAGAGCGTGCATTCGGACCCGTCCACCACGGACGATGACGCGTCGGTGGTTGTGGGGTGGGCGATTGCGCAGGATCGCGCGGCCGGGCGCGTCAACGGCCTGTGGAGCGTGCAGCGCGGCAACGATCATTACATTGCGCTCGCGGCGCGGGCCCTCGCGTGGCTGGAATCGTCCACGCGCGAAATCCTTGAGGCGCGCGGTCTGGAGTCGTCGATCATCGTCACGGAGGTGGGGGCGAAGGATCTCGAGCGCGTGGAGGCGATTCAGGATGCGGGCTTTGAGAAGGCCAGGACGTGGATCATCATGGAGCGCGAGGTGACGGGGGCCGACGCCGATGTGCCTGCCCGCCCGGGCGTCACGGTTCGCCCGATCCTCACCCTCGAGGATCGTCGGGAGGCGCACCGCGTGCTCGAGGAGTCGTTCCAGGACCATTTCAACAATTTCCCGGAGTCGTTTGAGGAGTTCGAGCCGCGCATCGAGCTGTTCCCGGGCCACGATTGGGCGCGGGACTTCGTGGCGGAAGTCGATATTGACGGCAAGCCGCGCGTGGTGGGCGCCCTCATTAACGGGTGGCTTCCCACCTCGAACACGGCGGCCATCGAATACGCGGGCGTGAGCGCCGAAGCGCGCGGCATGGGCGTCGCGAAGGCACTGTTCCAGGCGGTGCTGCGGGAGGCCGCGGAACTGGGCTATACCCGCGCGGAACTGGTGGTGGATGCCGACTCCCCCACGGGCGCGCAGGATGCGTACGTGAAGATGGGCTTCACCGAGGACTTCCGCACGCAGTCCTGGCACAAGACCATCACGCGGCGCTGACCGCCGTTCCTTCCGGAGGCCACCACCCTCGGTGACCCGTCGGCCCGCCCGCTAGGCCCGCATCTGCTTGCCGATGGCCTCCACGACGGAGGCGTCGGCCAGGGTGGTGACGTCGCCCGCGTCGCGGCCCTCGGCGAGGTCCCTCAGCAGGCGCCGCATGATCTTCCCGGAGCGGGTCTTCGGAAGGTCGGGCACGATGAACACCTGGCGAGGCCGCGCGATCGCGCCGATGTCCCCGGCCACGTGGGCGCGGAGGATCGCCTCGGCCTCATCCACGGAGTGCGCCTTCGCGAAGCGTTTCTTGAGGATGACGAACGCGACGATGGCCTGGCCCGTCGATTCGTCGGCGGCGCCCACCACGGCTGCCTCGGCCGTCATGGGGTGCGCCACGAGGCTCGACTCAATCTCCGCGGTCGAGAGCCGGTGCCCGGACACGTTCATGACGTCGTCTACGCGGCCCAGGAGCCAGAGGTCGCCCTCCTCGTCGATGCGGGCGCCGTCGCCGGCGAAATACTTGTCACCGAACTTGTCCCAGTAGGTCTCGCGATAGCGCGCGTCGTCGCCCCAAATGGTGCGGAGCATGCCCGGCCACGGGCTCGTGATCACGAGGAGCCCGCCCTCCCCGTCGGGCACGGGGTTACCCGCATCGTCCAGAATGTCCACGTCGATGCCGGGCAGGGCCCGCTGGGCGCTTCCGGGAGTGAGGTTGCTGAGGCCGGGCAGGGGCGAAATCATGTGCCCGCCCGTTTCCGTCTGCCACCACGTGTCCACGATGGGGGCGGCGCCGGAACCGATCACCTCGCGGTACCACATCCATGCTTCCGGGTTGATGGGCTCGCCGACGGTGCCGAGCACGCGAATGCTCGAGAGGTCGCTGGCCTGCGGGTATTCGCGACCAATCCGCATGAACGAGCGAATCGCGGTGGGCGCCGTGTAGAACACGGTGACCCCGTAGCGTTCGATGATCTGCCACGGCCGGTGCGGCGTCGGCGTATCGAACGTGCCCTCGTGCATCACCTGCGTGGTCCCGTTCGCCATCGGCCCGTACACCACGTAGCTATGACCCGTGATCCAGCCGACGTCGGCCGTACACCAGAACACGTCCCGCTCGGGGTCGATATCGAACACGGCCTTGTGCGTGAACGCGGCCTGCGTGAGATACCCGGCCGACGTGTGCAGGATCCCCTTCGGCTGCCCCGTCGTGCCGGAGGTGTAGAGGATGAACAGGGGGTGTTCGGCTTCCATCGGCTGCGCCACGTGCTCGGCCTGAACCGCCTGCATCTCCTGGTGGTACCAGCGGTCGCGGCCGTCGGCCCAGTCAATCGGGTTGCCCGCGCGCTCCACCACGAGAACGTGCTGCACCCCGTGCCCCGGCTCCGCGAGCGCCTGATCCACCGTGGGCTTGAGCGGGAAGACGGAGCCCTTGCGGTAGAAACCGTCGACGGTGATGACGAGGCGGGCGTCGGCATCGTCGATCCGCATGCGCAGATTCTGTGGGCTGAACCCACCAAACACGGTGGTGTGGGTGGCGCCGATCCGGGCGCACGCGAGCATTGCCGCCACGGCCTCGGGGATCATCGGCAGGTAGATCGCTACCCGGTCGCCCTTCGTGATGCCGAGGGATTCAAGCACGTTGGCCAGCCGCTTCACCTCCGCCGTCATATCGGCGTAGGTGAGGGTGCGCTGATCACCCGGCTCGCCCTCCCAGTGCAGCGCTACCCGGTCCCCATTCCCCGTCTCGACGTGGCGGTCCAGGCAGTTGTAGGCCACGTTGAGCATCCCGTCGTGGAACCAGCGCGCATGGGGCGGCGTCCAGTCCAGAATCTCGGTGAAGTCCTCATGCCAGTGCAGGTCGCGGGCCCGATTCGCCCAAAACTCGAGGCGATCCTCGGCAGCTTCGTCATACAGCCACTGCCCCGCGACAGCGCCTCGCGCCAGATCGTCGCTCGGCGGAAAGTGGCGATGTTCGTGCATGAGGCTATCGATCGATTCGGCCATGTCACTTGCTCCTTTGCTCGTGGGCTACGAAGGAGCATACCGAACCTCACCGCGCCATGGTGGCGCCGTTCACAGCAGAGGCGTCACCCTCACTCCCACTCGATGGTGCCCGGCGGCTTGCTCGTGATGTCGAGGGTGACCCGGTTGATGTCCTTGACCTCGTTCGTGATGCGGGTCGAGATCGTGGAGAGGACGTCGTAGGGCACCTTGGCCCAGTCGGCGGTCATGGCGTCGTCGCTTGTGACGGGGCGCAGCACGATGGGGTGGCCGTAGGTGCGGTGGTCCCCTTGGACGCCGACAGAGCGGACGTCGGCGAGAAGCACGACGGGGCACTGCCAGATGTGGCGGTCGAGGCCCGCGGCGGTGAGTTCGTGGCGTGCAATGGCGTCGGCTTCGCGAAGGGTGTCCAGGCGTTCCTTCGTGACCTCGCCGATGATGCGGATGCCGAGGCCGGGGCCGGGGAAGGGCTGACGCCACACGATCTCGTCGGGAAGCCCCAGTTCGGAGCCGACGGCGCGCACCTCGTCCTTGAACAGGGCGCGCAGCGGTTCCACGAGTTCGAACTGGAGGTCGTCGGGCAGACCGCCGACGTTGTGGTGGCTCTTGATGTTGGAGGTGCCGTCGCCGCCGCCGGATTCCACGACATCGGGGTACAGGGTGCCCTGGACCAGGAACGCTTTCGCTTCGGCGTGGGCGTCGGTGCCGTCACCGGCCACGACGCCGCGTTCGCGCAGGATGTCTTCCTGGGCCTGCTCGAAGACGCGGATGAATTCGCGGCCAATGATCTTGCGCTTGGTTTCGGGATCGCTCACCCCGGCCAGTGCGGCAAGGAAGCGTTCTTCGGCGTCCACGACGACGAGCTTGGCGCCGCCGGTCGAGGCGCCGAACGCGCGCTCGATCTCGGCGGATTCCCCGAGCCGCATGAGGCCGTGGTTGACGTACACGCAGGTGAGGCGGTCACCGATGGCTTTTTGGACGAGCGCGGCCGCGACGGCGGAGTCCACGCCGCCGGACAGGGCGCAGATCGCGGTGCCGTCACCGATCTGTTCGCGCACGAGCGCCACCTGCTCGTCGATCACGTTGGTCATCGTCCATTCGGGGGCGATCCCGGCGCCGCGGTACAGGAAGTTCTCGAGCACTTCTTGGCCCCGCTCGGAGTGCTTGACCTCGGGGTGCCACTGCACGCCGAACAGGCGCCGCTCGGGATCCTCGAACGCGGCCACGGGAGAGCCGTCGGACGTGGCGATCACGGCGAAGCCGTCGGGGGCTTCGTGCACGGCGTCGCCGTGGCTCATCCACACGCTCTGGTCGAGGTCCTGGGCGGCGAGCAGCGTCGATTCGCCGCGCACCTCGCTGAGGCGCGTGGCGCCGTATTCGCGGGTGCCGGTGGGGGCCACGTGGCCGCCGAGCGCGTTCGCCATCGCCTGGAATCCGTAGCAGAGCCCCAGCACGGGTACGCCCGCCTCGAGCAGCGCCGGGTCGAGCGACGGCGCGCCCTCCTCATACACGGACGACGGCCCGCCGGAGAGGATGAGCGCCTTCGGCTTCTTCGCGAGGATCTCGCTCGCGGGCATCGAGTGGGGCACCACTTCCGAATAAATGTGGGCCTCGCGCACGCGGCGAGCGATCAGCTGCGCGTACTGGGCACCGAAGTCAACAACGAGGACCGGGTCCTGCTGCGTGGTCAGGGGCGAGGGCTGCTTGGAAGTCACCCCCACATTCTAGGGGCAGCGACGCGCCCCGTGCCCGCCCACCTCAGCGCGGCTCAAGCCCCGGCCTCACGAGCCGGCTCAGCGCCTGGCCGCAACTTCCTCGTCACCAAACGTGGGCCGCTCGCGCAGGTCCTGCTCCACCCTCTGATGGGTCCAGCGCTCGCCGAAGAAGCTGAGGACGGGGACGACGCCGAAGAACATGAGCAGCAGCATCCGTCCCAGGCTCCAGCGCATCTTGTTCCACAGGTCAAACGCGAGTACCACGTAAATCATGTAGATGAGGCCGTGGATCGGGCTCCACGCCTTCGAGACCGCGTGCCAAAAGTCGCTCGTCGTGGAAAACGGGGTCGGCCCCGCATACACGAGGTATTCCATGACCATGATGACCACGAGCACGAGCAGGGCGATGCCCTCCACGATCGAGCCCACGCGGAACCTCGCGAACGACGTGCGGATCTGGGTTTCATCGAGCGGTCGGGGTGCCACGGGGCCTCCTGGACAAGTGCGGTGGTGGAGCAGAAAAGTAGGAATGGGGAGAAGCGGGGGGCGGGACGGAAAAGCTGGGCCGGGCCCAGACTACGACGGCGGGGCCGCCGGGGGCGAGGAAGAGTGGGCCGTCGGGGGTGCAGACGCCTGGGCCTGCGACGAAGCCGGCGCCTCCTGCTCGCGGCCACCGCCCTGACTCACGCGCGCTTCGAGGGCGAGCCTACGCTCCCTCGCCTCGTCGAGGTACTGGGTGCGCACGGTGCGCCACCAGATATAGAGGAAGAACACCCCGAACACGATCCACTGCAGCATGTAGCCGAAGTTCTGGAGATTGAGGCCGCTCGAGAAGTGCGATTCGGCGGAGGGCAGGCGGCCAAGGTCGGAGGTCCACGCGGAGGCGTCGGGGCCGACGGCGGCCTCCATCTGCGCCGCGGCGGGCTCCGTGATGGCAAGGTAGGCGGCGAGCATGGGGCCGCCCCACATGTTGACGAGCAGCGGCGAAGAAATGGTGTCGATGACGGCGAGGGACGCGTCGCCGCTGGTATCGAGGGCGTCCGAGGCGCCCTCGGAGGCTTCGAGCCTCGCCACGAGCTCGACCGTCCCGGTGGGCGGGGGCGGGATGTGGGCCCAGGCATCAGCGGCGGCACTGCTCGTGCCAGTCCCGCTGGCAGTGCCATCGGCGTCAGCGCCGTCGGCACTCGCGAGCGGCAGGTAGCCGCGCGCGACGGGCACGCGCACACCCGCGAGCTCACCGTCGGTGATGAGGAAGCTCGTGACCACGACTGCGGCCTCGTCGCCGTCGATGCGTCGGCCGGGGCTCACGGCCTGAAGCTCCGGTTCGAAGTGCCCGGTGAGGCTCACGAGGCGGCCCTGGGTTTCGTTGGTCACGGTATCGCCCACCCGAAGGAGAGTGGAGATGGGAACCGGCGCGGATTCCTGCGTGGCCTGGGTGATGTTCAGCGCGCGTGTGGCGCGATCCCACTGCCAGTTGGCGAGCAGGCCGCACACGAGCGTGGCCGTGACCATGAGCGCGAGGATGCCCAGGTATTTGGGGCGCAGGGCAACACTCAGCATGGCCTCTAGCTTAGGCCGGTTACCGTCGGCCCCGAACGCTCAGTCCCGGGCGGGCGGCGCCGAGTGTCCCCGTGGACCGACCATCGTCCGCGGGTGAACGTGCCTCTGCTCACGGGCCGGGACGCGAGGCCCATGGTCCCGCAAGCTCCGCGGCCTATGCTGGAAAGCGTGTCTCACAGTGTCTATGTCACCTCGCCCGAAGGACGCACCGGCAAGTCGATCATTGCCCTGGGCCTCCTTGAATCCCTCGTCGCCACGTCCGAAAATGTGGGCGTGTTCCGGCCGATCATTGACGATCGCGATGGCACGGATTACGCGGTGGAACTGCTCACCTCGCACCCCGCGGTGCAGCAGGAGTACGACGAGGCGGTGGGCGTCACCTACGATCTCGTGAACTCGAACCCGGAGCGGGCGCAGGCCGAAATCATGCAGCGCTACCAGGCGCTTCGCGACCGGTTCTCCGCGATTCTCGTGGTCGGCTCCGACTACGAGGGCGTCTCAAACCCCGCCGAACTGGCCTTCAACGCCGCGGTGGCCGCGAACATCGGCGCGTCCGTGGTGCTCGTGCTGCGCGGACGGGGCCGCTCGGCAGCGGAGACCGCGACGGTCGCGCAGCTCGCCTTCCAGCAGTTCTCCAACAACCACGCGCGGCCCGTCGCGGTCATCGCCAACCGGGCCGATCCGAAGATCGTGCCGGACATGCGTGACGCGCTGGCCGCGGCCCTTCCGAGCGAGGTCATCACGGCGGTGCTGCCGGAGAGCCCGGTCGTGTACGCGCCGACGGTCAACTCCATCAAGGAGGCCGTGAATGGAACGGTGGTCCAGGGCTCGCCCGAGTGGCTGGATCGCGTCTCGCTCGACACCGTGGTGGCGGCGATGGGCCTGCCGAACGTGCTGCGTCGCCTGACCGAAAACAGCACCGTGATCGCCCCCGGTGACCGCAACGACCTGCTGCCCGGCCTGCTGCTGGCCCAGCAGTCCGGCACGTTCCCCACGCTCAGTTCCATCGTGCTGACCGGCGGGTACGGCCTGCCGGAAGAAATCAGCCGCCTCACCACGGGCGTGCAGGGCGATCTGCCCATCATCGTCACGGAAGAAAACACGTTCGAGGCCGCCGTGAAGGTGGATGCGGCCCGCGGTCGCCTCACGGCCAGCTCCACCCAGAAGCTCGACGCCGCGCGGCGCGTGGTGGCCGAAAACCTCCCCATGTCGCGCCTGCTCGCCACCTTGAACGTGGCCAAGAGCAACGTCGTGACCCCGATGATGTTCCAGTTCGAGCTCATCGCCCGCGCTCGCGGTGAAAAGAAGACCATCGTTCTTCCCGAGGGCGACGAGCCCCGCATCATCGCCGCGGCCGATGCGATCCTCAACCGCGGCGTGGCCCACCTGATCCTTTTGGGCGATGAGACCGCGATCCGCGCGAAGGCCTCCCAGCTGGGCCACGACATCACCGAGGCCCGCATCATCTCCCCGCACGACGAAGCGCTCGTCGAAGAGTTCGCGGAAGAGTACGCGCGCTTGCGGGCGAAGAAGGGCGTCACGATCGGCCAGGCACGCGACAAGGTGCAGGACGTCTCCTACTTCGGCACGATGATGGTGCACATGGGCTACGCCGACGGCATGGTCTCCGGCTCCGTCAACTCCACGGCCCACACGATCCGCCCGAGCTTCGAGATCATCAAGACCAAGCCCGGCGCGAAGATCGTCTCCTCGGTGTTCCTCATGGCGCTCGAGGATCGCGTGCTCGTGTACGGCGACTGCGCCGTGAACCCGGATCCGACGGCGGAGCAGCTGGCCGACATCGCCGAGCAGTCCGCGGCCACCGCCCAGCAGTTCGGCGTGGAGCCCCGCGTGGCGATGCTCTCCTACTCCACCGGCACCTCGGGCACGGGGGCCGACGTGGACAAGGTGCGCGAAGCCACCGAAATCGTCCGCGCGAGCCAGCCGGAGCTGAACGTCGAGGGCCCGATCCAGTACGACGCCGCCGTGGACGCCTCCGTAGCGAAGACGAAGCTGCCGGAATCCTCCGTGGCCGGGCGCGCCACCGTGTTCGTGTTCCCCGATCTCAACACGGGCAACAACACGTACAAGGCCGTGCAGCGCAGCGCCGGAGCGATTGCGATTGGGCCCGTGCTTCAGGGCCTCAACAAGCCGGTGAACGATCTTTCGCGCGGCGCGCTCGTGGAAGACATCATCAACACCGTGGTAATCACGGCGATCCAGGCGCAGGGCGAGGACTAAACACCACCGCCCGGCACCACCGCCAGGCCTCGCCGCTCAGCCCCGCTGCATCCCGCACCCGTACCCTCGTATTCACGCCCTGCCCAGCACCCCACAGGAGAGTTGCCCCGTGACCCAGTCCAACGTTCTCGTCATCAATTCCGGTTCGAGCTCCATCAAGTTCCAGCTGATCGATCCGGTGACCGAGCACGTCACCGCCTCCGGCATCGTCGAGCGGATCACCCTGCCCACGGGCCAGGCGAAGATCGAGGCGGGAGACAACAAGGCCACGTTCGAGGGTGCGATTCCCGACCACGTGGAGGGCATGAAGGTCGTGGAGCTGCTGTTTGAGAAGGTGGGCGTGCACCTGGATTCCAGCACCGTCTCGGCGGTCGGGCACCGCGTGGTGCAGGGCGGGTCCGTGTTCCCGGAGCCCACGCTCATCGACGATGAGGTGCGCGAGGCGATCTTCGATCTTGGCGCGCTCGCCCCGCTGCACAACTACGCGGCGGTGCACGGCATCGATGGCGCGAAGGCGCTCCTGCCGGACGTGCCGCACGTGGCCGTGTTCGATACGTCGTTCTTCACGGCTCTGCCCGCCGCGGCGGCCACGTACGCGCTCAACAAGGAGATTGCCGAGAAGTACGCGGTGCGCCGCTACGGCGCTCACGGCACCTCCCACGCCTACATTTCGCAGCACGTGCCGGACTTCATCGGCGCCGATCCGTCCACGCTGCGCCAGATCGTGCTGCACCTCGGCAATGGTTCGAGCGCGTCGGCCGTCAAGGGCGGCGTCCCGCAGGACACGTCGATGGGGCTAACCCCTCTCGAGGGCCTCGTGATGGGCACCCGCTCGGGCGATATCGACCCCTCGATCTACGCGCACCTGAGCCGCCAGGCTGACCTGTCGCCCGCCGATGTGGACACGATCCTCAACAAGAAGTCCGGCCTCATGGGCATGGTGGGCATGAGCGACTTCCGGGACATCGAAGCTGCCGTCGAGGCCGGCGATGAGGCCGCCATCGACACGCTCGCCGTGTGGGCGCACCGCGTCAAGAAGTACGTCGGCTCCTACGCCTTCGTGCTCGGCGGCCTCGACGTCATCACCTTCACCGCCGGGATCGGCGAGAACGCCGGCTTCGCCCGCGCGGCCGCCCTCGAGGGCCTCGAGGAGTTCGGCATCGTGCTGGATGCTGAAGCGAACGCCCAGCGAAAGAAGGAGCCGTGGGTCATCTCGGCGCCGAACTCCCGCGTGACGGTGCTCGTATACCCGACGAACGAGGAACTGGCCATCGCGCAGCAGACCCTCGCGCTCGCCCGAGCCTAAGCGGCGAAGCTGCCCCAGGGGTCGGGGATCGCCTCGATGAGCGCCTTCGTGTAGGCGTGCTGCGGGGCGGCAAACACCGACGCCGTAGCGCCGCGTTCCACGACCGCACCGTCCTTCATCACGACGACCTCGGCGCACAGATCCTGCACCACGGACAGGTCGTGCGTGATGAACAACAGCGTGAGCCCGCGTTCCCTCTGCAGCCGCGTGAGCAGGTCCAGCACCTTCGCCTGCACGGTCACATCGAGCGCGGACACGGCCTCGTCGCACACAAGCACCTCGGGATCGACGCTGAGGGCGCGCGCAATCGCGGCGCGCTGCAACTGCCCGCCGGACAGCTCCCACGGCTTCCTCGCGGCAAGCGCCGGATCCAGCCCCACCGATTCCATGAGCTCGATCAGCTTCGCCTTCCGCGCAGCGCGGGAGAGCCTGGGACCGAACAGGCCGCGGGGCGCGAGGCCGCGCAGCGGTTCGAGGATCGACCAGCCCACGCTCCGCATCGGATCGAAGCTCGTGTGCGGGTTCTGGAACACGGGCTGAATGCGGCGCCGCACGGCCGCGCTGGGCCGGGCAATCGAGGCGCCGTTCGAGAGCACCTCGCCCGCGTCGGGGCGCTGGAGTCCGAGCAGCACTCGAGCGAGCGTGGTCTTGCCCGAGCCGGACTCCCCCACCACGCCGAGGCTCGCGCCGCGCGCCAGCTGCACGCTCACGTCATCGAGCGCGGTGACCTGGGATCCCCTGGCACCGAACACCTGGACGAGGCCGCGCCCCTCGAGGATCGCCGGGGCCGACGGGTCCGACGGGTCCAGGGGGCCAGCAGGTCCGCACTGATCGGCTGAGCCCGGAGTATCGGAGGCCGACGGGGCCGCGGCAGCAGCGGGCGCGTCGGAGCGCGCGTGGCGCCGCCCCGGAATCGCCGCCACGAGTTCCTTCGTGTACTCGTGCTCGGGATCGAGCAGGACGCGGCGGCTGGGCCCGTCTTCGACGATCAGGCCGTCGCTCATGGCGTACACGCGATCGGTGCGCCCGGCCGCGACCGCGAGGTCGTGGGTGATGAGCAGGATCGCCGTGCCGCGCTCGCGCGTGATCTCCTGCAGCTTGTCGAGGATGACCTTTTGCACGGTGACGTCGAGGGCGCTCGTGGGTTCGTCGGCCACGATGAGCTGCGGGTCCGTGACGATGGCGGCGGCGATGAGCGCGCGCTGGCGCTGCCCGCCCGAGAGCTGGTGGGGCCAGCGGCGGCCGATCTCTTCGGCGTTGGCGAGCCCGGCGTCGCGCAGCGCCTGCAGGGCCTTGGCGCGATGCTCGCGCGGATCGCCGATCCCGTGGATCACGAGCGGCTCCATGACCTGATCGATGATGCGGCGGATTGGGTCGAGCGACGCGCCAGGATCCTGGGGCACGTAGCCGATCTCGCGGCCGCGCAGGCGCCGGGCCTGGCGGGCCGGTGCGCTGCGCAGGTCGGTGCCGAGCACGCTCACGCTGCCGCTCGTGTCGGCGCTCTGGGCGAGCAGGCCCAGGATCGCGCGCGCGATGGAGCTCTTGCCGGAACCGGATTCGCCGACGAGGGCCACGGCCTCGCCGCGCCCCACCCGGAGGGTGACGCCGCGCACGGCGTCGGTGCGGCGGTTGCCGCGGCGGTACGTGACGCGCAGATCCTGCACGTCGAGAACGGCGTCGGCCCCGTCGGCCCCCGCCCCCTCCGGCACGGTTCGCTCGCGCGCAGCCTGATCCTTCGCCGCGCCTTCCTGCACCGGATCACTCTGCCGAGCGCGCTCCTGCGCGTCTGACTCCTGCACCGCATACCTTTCCGTCGTGATACTCATGCGCTACTGCCCCCTGGTGCCGATCCCGCGCGACAGGCGGTTGACGGATAGGACGGTGAGGGCGGCGACGAGCGCGGGGAACATGCTCCACCACCAGGCAGTGGCGATGTAGAGGCGCCCCTCGTTGATCTGGGAGCCCCATTCGGGATCGGGCGGGACGCTGCCGAAGCCGAGGAAGCTGAGGGCGGCAATCGACAGGATCGCGCCGCCGAGGTCGAGCCCGGCCATGACCGCAATCGCGCCGGAGGCGTTCGGGATCACGTGGGAGAACACGCCGCGCAGGCCGCCGGATCCGCTCGTGCGGGCGGCGTCCATGTACGGCAGGGTCGTGACCCGCAGGGTTTGAGCGCGCGCGATGCGCACGAAGCCGGGAATGCCCGCGATACCCACGGCGATCGCCACCTTGTCCACGCCGAAGCCCAGCACGGAGACGATAGCGAGCGAGAGCAGGAGGCCGGGGATCGCGACGACGATCTCGACGCTGCGGGAAATGACGGCATCGATCCAGCCGCCCGCATACCCCGCGATCATGCCGAGGATCCCGCCGATCACGAGCGAGATGAGCACCGCCACGACCCCGGCCAGCAGGGACGTGCGGGCGCCGTGCACCACGCGCGAGTAGATGTCGCGGCCGTTGAGGTCCGTCCCGAACCACGCCTCGGCGCTCGGCGGCGCGAGGGACTCGCCCACCTGGGCGATGGGATCGGTGGGAGCGAAGATCGACGGCACGAGCACCCAGCCGACCAGCAGCGCCACGAACAGGGCCGACGCGCTCACCCCCGGGTGCTTGAGCGGCGCGGCGAGGAACGCGAGCGGGCGCACCCGCACGCGCGAGGTGGACAGTGGCGACAGGTCGCCGTGCGCGATGGCGCTCATGACGCCCTCTTTTCCTGCGCGGGCGAGGCCACGCGCGGATCGATCAGCGGGTAGGTGAGGTCCACGATGAGGGTGGCGAGGACGAACAGGCCGCCCGTGAGCACGATGAGGACCTGGATGAGCGGGAAGTCGCGCGCCCCCACGGCCTCAACGTAGAGGTTGCCGATCCCGGGACGCCCGAAGATCGTCTCGATGATCGCGGCGCCGGACACGATGCCGCCCACGAGCATGCCCACAATCGTGTAGACGGGAAGGCTCGCGTTGCGCAGCACGTGGCGCAGCACCACCTGGGGGCCGCTCAGGCCGCGAGCGCGCGCCACCTCGACGTACGCGTCACCGCTCACTTCGCGGATCGAGCGGGCGAACACCTGCGAGAGGGTGCCCGCGCCGAGCAGCGCGATCGTGATCGATGGGAGCACGAGGGACGCGAAACCGTCGGCCCCGAACGCCGGGAACCAGCCCAGCTGGAACGCGAAGACCTGCAGCAGGATGATCGCCATGACGAAGCTCGGGACCGCGATCCCGATCATGGTGACCCCCTGGAAGGCGCTGCGCAGGAACGCGCTGGGCAGGAGCACGGAGCCGAGCGCGAAGAGCACGCCGAGCACGATGAGGATGACGAGGCTGAGCACGCCCAGTTGCAGGGTGGAGCCCAGGTTGTCGGCGATCACGGTCGTGACCTGTTGGCGCTGTTGCGAGTACGCGGTTCCCCAGTCGAGCGTGAGGATGCGCCACAGGTAGCTCACGTATTGCACGAAGATCGGCTGATCCAGGCCCATGTCGGCGCGGATCTGCGCGAGCTGTTCGGCGTTGGCCGCCCCCGCGTCGCCCGCGGCGGATCCCATGACCATGAGGCGCGCGGGATCGCCCGGGGTGAGCTGGACGATGACGAAGGACAGGGTGATGGCGCCCCAGAGCACGAGAACCGCGTGCCCGAGGCGCCGCAGCACATAGCGCAGCACCGTCTACCTCACTTGCTCACGGCGAAGTCGGCGAACGCGGGCTTGTTTTCGGCGTCCACGGCCATGCGGGTGAGCGACTTCTGCCCGGCGATGTTTGAGACGGCGTCGTATAGCGGGAACACGTAGCCGCCTTCGAGCAGGAGGCGCTGCGCGTCCGCGGCTGCCTGGTCGCGTTCGGCCTGATCGGTCGTGCTCTGCAGCTTGAGCAGCGCCTCGTCGATCTCCGGGATCGCGTTGCCGAAGAAGAACGACTGGTTCTCGTAGAACGACGAGTACACGACGCGCAGCACGTCGGGGTCGTTGCGGCCCTGGCTCCACGTGCTCATATCGTACGGCGCGTTGTAGAGCGTGTATTCGCTCATTTCGGCGCTCGTGGTGGGCGAGAGCACGAACTCGATCCCGACTTCCTTCCACTGGGTCTGCAGGAGCTGGAACATCTGCTCGTGGGCGGTGCCGGATCCCTCGTACTTGATTTCGACGGAGAGTCGCTCGCCGTCCGCGTTGACGCGGATGCCGTCGGCCCCCGGGACCCACCCGCCTTCTTCGAGGAGGGAGACGGCCTGGTCGACGTCGTGGGTCAGGTATTCGCCGAGGTCGGCGTAGCCGGGCGTCGGCTCGGTGAGCACGGCCGTGGCCGGTGCCCCGTTGCCCTGGAAGATGCGGTCCACAATCTCCTGCCGGTTCGTGGCGTGGTTGATCGCGCGCCGCACCTCCGCGTGCTGGAAGATCGGGCGGTAGATGAACGGCACGAGCGGGATGGCGATGCCCTTGCTGAGGCGCTGCACGGTGGTAACGTTGCCGCCGAGCGAGGCGAGCGAGGCCGAATCGATGAGGAACGCGAAGTCCACCTGGCCCGAGTTGACGGCCCCGGCCATGGTCGTGGCGTCCGGGATGAACTGGACGGTGACCTTGTCGAACGGGGCGGCGCCCGTGTTCTCGTAGGCGCTCGATCCCCACGCGTAGTCGTCGCGACGCGTCAGCACGATGTTCTGCCCGGCGGTGTAGGACTCGAGCACGAAGGGGCCGGAGCCGATGACTTCGCCGCGGGCCACGGCCTCGGGTTCGAGCGCGAGCGTGGCATCGGCCAGCATCGATAGGGTCTGCGTGGTGGCGGCCTGGAGGAACTGGGCGTTCGGGCCATCGAAGACCACGCGGGCCGTGGTGTCGTTCTCCACGACGGTTTCGACGTAGCCGCGCAGGTGGCTCGCGCCGATGTAGGCGAGGGCGCCGAGGGCAACCACGCGGTCGAAGTTGTTCTTGACGCTCGTGGCATTGAACGCGGTGCCGTCGGAGAACGTCACGTCGTCGCGCAGCGTGAACGTGAACTGCGAGGAGTCCTCGTTCACCTCCCACGCGGTGGCGAGCCACGGCACGATCTCGCCCGATTCGGGATCCTGGTCCACGAGGGTATCGGCGATCTGGCGGGCGATGGCGCGCGAGACCGTGTAGGGCGGCTGGTGCGGGTCGTAGTTCTCGGAATCCGAGGGGAACGCCACCTTGAGCTCCGTCAGCGCGGCGCCTCCGCCGGTTCCCGATCCGCCGCCGCATGCCGCGAGCACGGGCAGGCCGAGCGCACCGGCGCCGAGCGCGGTGAAGCTGCGACGGCTGAGCGCGAGGGCGGGGACGGCCGAAGCAGACGGTGAGGCGAGGGGGTTTTGGGCGTTCATAGAGTCCATCTTTTCCACGGGGTGAACGGGGCACTGGCGCCTCCCGGATCGGTGAGGCTCCACCAGCGTGCCCCAAACTACCCCTTATGGCGCTACAAAGATGAACGCGTGTGGGGTGCTCTGTGACAGGACTCCCATCCGCACGCCCCGCGGGCTGGACCGCTAGCGCGTGGTCACCACGTCAACCCGCTGGAACTCCTTCAGTTCGGTGTACCCGGTGGTCGCCATGGCGTGCCTGAGCGCCCCCACGAGGTTGGTGGTGCCGTCGGCGGAAAGGCCCGGCCCGAAGAGGATCTGTTCGAGCGGCGCCACCTGCCCCACTTCGACGCGGTGGCCGCGCGGCAGGGTCGCGTGGTGCGCCTCGCTGCCCCAGTGGAAGCCGCCGCCGGGCGCCTCCGTGGCGCGCGCGAGGGCCGCGCCCACCATGAGGCCGTCGGCCCCGCACGCGAGCGCCTTCACGATGTCGCCCGAGCGACCCAGGCCGCCGTCGGCGATGACGTGGACGTAGCGGCCGCCGGATTCGTCCATGTAGTCCCGACGCGCGGCCGCGACATCGGCGACGGCGGAGGCGAGCGGTACGGAGATGCCGAGGGTTTCCCACGTGGTCTGGCTCGCGCCGCCACCGAAGCCGACGAGGACGCCTGCGGCGCCGGTGCGCATGAGGTGCAGGGCCGCCGAATACGTGGCGCAGCCGCCGACGATGACCGGCACGTCCAGTTCGTAGATGAACCGCTTGAGGTTGAGGGGTTCGCGGTTGCCGGAGACGTGTTCCGCGCTCACGGTGGTGCCGCGAATGAAGAAGATATCTACTCCGGCGTCCACGACGCTCTTCCAGTGTTCCTGGGTGCGCTGCGGGGAAAGGGCACCCGCCGCGACCACTCCGGCATCGCGGAGCTGCTGGATGCGGTCGCGGATAAGTTCGGGCTTGATCGGTTCGGCGTAGATGTCTCGCAGGCGCGCGTGGGCCTCGTCGGCACGAGCGGTGGCGATGCTGCGCAGCAGCGGTTCCGGGTTGTCGTAGCGGGTCCAGAGCCCTTCGAGGTCCAGCACGCCGAGGCCGCCGTGGCGGCCCAGCTGGATCGCGGTGTCGGGGCTCATCACGGAGTCCATGGGGGCGGCGAAGAGGGGGATCTCGAAGTGGTAGGCATCCACCTGCCACGCGGTCGAGACGTCTTCGGGATCGCGCGTGCGGCGCGAGGGCACCACCGCCACATCATCCAGGCCAAAGGCACGGCGGCCTCGCTTATGACGACCAATCTCAATTTCGTTCAGCACGCGCTCCAGTCTACTCAGTGGCCGCCGCTACCCCGCGGCCACACCTCGTCCGC
>JAUNTX010000006.1:3592-142735 GCA_030538475.1 Dermabacter sp. | reverse complement strand
CCCATCACTTTCCGCGGCGGGAGGGCGCCTACAGCGGCCACACCGGATTCACATCCGGCTGCTTCCCCTGCTTCTTCAGGAACTCGATGAAGTTTTCCGCCCACGCGCGGTGCAGTTCGATCTGCTTCTTGTGCAGATCCGGCAGGGAGGTATCCGCGACCACGGGGTGCGCGACGGCGAGTGCGCGGAGCACATCGAGGGTCATGGACACGTCCACATCCGCGGTGTGCATGGCGCCTTCCGGTTCGCTCACGCCGTACACCTCCATGAGGGCGCTCAGGGTGCGCTTGCCCTTGCGGTAGCGATCCAGGCCGCGATCCAGCACGAGCGGGTCCACGACGGGCGCAATGGCGTGCCCTAGCCGCTGTTCGAGCGTGGGGCGCCCGTGCCGGGCCAGTTCCGCTTCGATAATCTGCAGGTCAAACGAGCCGTTGAACGCCACAATCGGGGTGCCTTGGGCGAGGCATTCCGCGAGCCGCGTGGCGATTTCTTCGAGCGCGGGCACGGGCGGCATGCCGTAGGTGCGGGCGTGCTCCGTGGTGATGCCGTGCACGCGCGCAGCGCCCTCGGGGATCGGCACGCCGGGATCGATGAGCCACGTGGCCACCGCTTCCCCTTCGCGGCCCGGGCCGGTCGAGAGCACGAGCGCGGCGCTCACGATCCGATCCGTGCTCGTATCGGTTCCGGTGGTTTCGGTGTCGAAGCCCAGCAGCGGGCCGTTGATCCAACTCATGCCCCCACCCTACGGGCGGGGTGAGACATTTAAACTCAGGCCGCGCCAGCCCACACTGGCGTCCGCCTCGTCCACGTTCAGGCCGCGCCCGCCACCCAGGTGCGCAGCGCGTCGGCCGTGAGCCCGTCGGCCCCGTCCATCATCTGCTGCGGGGTCCCCTCGAATACCACGAGCCCGCCGTCGTGGCCCGCGCCGGGGCCCACGTCGATGAGCCAGTCGGCCTGGGCGATCACACCGAGGTTGTGTTCGATGACCACGAGGGAGTTGCCCGACTCGACGAGCCGGTGCAGCATCCCCACGAGGTTCTCGATGTCGCGCAGGTGCAGCCCGGTGGTGGGTTCGTCGAGCACGATCATGCCGGTGCCGTCGGCCATGCGGGCGGCCAGCTTGAGGCGCTGGCGCTCGCCGCCGGAGAGGGTGGTGAGCGGCTGCCCGAGGCGAATGTAGCCGAGTCCCACGTCGCGAAGGCGCGCGAGAATCTTCTTTTCCTTCGCGCCGGTGAAGACCTCGGCGGCGGCATCGACCGGGAGGTCCAGGACGTCCGCGATCGTGAGATCCCGGTAGCGATACTGGAGAACTTCGGGCTTGAATCGCTTGCCCTCGCACGCCTCGCACGGGGTGCTGACCCCCGCGACGATGGAGAGGTCGGTCGTGATGACGCCCGCGCCCTTGCACTCCGGGCACGCACCCTCGCTGTTGGCACTGAAGTAGGCGGGCTTGACCCCGTTGGCCTTCGCGAACAGGGTCCTGATGCCGTCGAGCAGGCCCGTGTAGGTCGCGGGGTTGGAGCGGCGGGAGCCGCGGATCGCCGCCTGGCTCACCACGCTCACGCCGTCCCGCTCGGAAAGCGAGCCGTGCACGAGCGAGCTCTTGCCGCTGCCTGCCACGCCCGTGACCACGGTGAGCACGCCCGTCGGAACATCCACGTCCACGCCCCGCAGGTTGTTGGTCTGTGCCCCGCGAATCTCCACGGCGCCCGTCGGCGTGCGCACGGCGTCCCGAAGGCCCATCTTGTCGCCGAGGCTGCGGGCCGTGATCGTGTCCGTGTCCAGCAGCTGCTCGAACGTGCCGACGAACTGAATCTCGCCGCCGCGCTCCCCCGCGTCGGGGCCGATGTCCACCACGAGGTCGGCAATCGCCATGATTTCGGGCTTGTGTTCCACGACGAGCACGGTGTTGCCCTTGTCGCGCAGTTGCAGGAGCAGGGCGTTCATGCGGGAGATGTCGTGCGGGTGCAGGCCCACGGTGGGTTCGTCGAACACGTAGGTCACGTCGGTCAGGGCGCTGCCGAGGTGGCGGATCATCTTGACGCGCTGGGCCTCGCCACCGGAAAGGGTGCCGGCCTCGCGGTCGAGGCTGAGGTAGCCGAGGCCTACCTCGATGAAGCTGTCGAGCATGGCGTTCAGCTGGCGCACGAGCGGCGCCACGGCTTCGTCGTCGATCCCGCCGAGCCATTCCTGCAGGTCGCTCACCTGCATGCGGGAGCATTCGCCGATGGTGGTGCCGTGCACGGTGGCGGTGCGGGCGGCTTCGGCCAGGCGGTCTCCCCCGCACTCGGGGCAGGTGTCGAAGGTGGCCAGGCGTGCCACGAACTCCTGGATGTGCTTTTGCTTCGGCGGGCGCTCGGGGTTGAGCACCGTCTCGCGCATCTTGGTCACGAGCCCCATGGTGGTCATGTTGATGTCGCCCACCTTGACCTTGCTGGGCTCGGCATACATGAGGGTGTGCCATTCGGCGTCGCTGTAGTCGCCGAGCACCTTGTCGGCATCGAGCACCGGATTTTCGGCATAGGGGCGCCAACTCCACGTGTCCACGCCGTAGCCGGGCGCCAGGAGCGCCCCGTCGTTGAGGCTCTTGGTGCGGTCCACGAGGGCGTCGATGTTGATGGCGCTGGCCTTGCCGGTGCCTTCGCACGTGGGGCACATGCCGCCGGGCAGGTTAAAGGAGAACGCGCCGGAGGCGCCGACGTAGGGGGTGGAGAGCCGGGAGAACAGCAAGCGCAGGAGGGAGGAGGCGTCGGTCGCGGTGCCGACGGTGGAGCGCGAGTTGGCGCCCATCTGTTCCTGATCGATGACGATGGCGGTGGTGAGGTTCTCGAGCGCCTCCACGTCCGGGCGGACGATGGGCTGCATGAACGATTGGATGAACGCGCTGTAGGTGTCGTTGATGAGGCGCTGGGATTCTGCGGCGATGGTGCCGAAGACGAGGGAGGACTTTCCGGAGCCCGACACGCCGGTGACGACGGTCAGCTGGCGCTTCGGAATGTCCAGGCTGACGCCCTTGAGGTTGTTGACCCGGGCGCCGCGCACGATGATGCGGGAGAAGGGATCGGCGCCTGCAGCTGCGGATTCACGGGGGTTTGCGCCACTCGGCGTTGAAGGAGTCACGGGGCAAGTCTGCCAGAATCGGCCGAAATCGGGGCCGCTGAGGGCCGAAGATCGCCCTCTGGGGAGACGGATCGCGGGTACAGTACGTGGCGTGGACCGCGACTAGCGGCCGTTCCCGTTTCTCATCGCAGGAGTCCGAGTGTCCGCCCTAGCCACACCCTCCAGCCTCACCCACCTTGACGATCGCATCCGCTCCATCGCGGTGGCGCCGTTGCCCGCGGGCAATCCGGCCGACGTCAAGGCCTCGATCCTCCTCGAGGTGACGATTCATGCGCGCGCGAAGGAACTGTGGCAGGTGATGACGCGGCCGCGCGAGCTTCGCCGGTGGTTTTCGCCGGTGAGCGGCCATACGCGCCGGGGCGGCACGTTTCACGTGGGCGATAGCAGTTGGGGCACGGTGCTCAGCGTGGTGCCGGAGCGGCGGTTCGCCTCGACGTGGAACTTCGATGATCGCAGTTCCACCCTGGCGATTGACCTGACACCCCCGTTTGAGCCGGAGTTTGAGGAGACTTCGACGCTGGTCTCGCTCACCCACGCGTCGGATCTCAGTTCCGAGGCGTGGGAGAGCTACGGCGTGCTGGCCGTGGGGGCGGCGTGGGACGCGCTCGCCTACAAGCTGGCGCTGTACCTGACCGATCCGGGGACCCTGCGCATCCAGCGGGCGATTGCGGCGTGGGAGAAGAGCGAGGATGCGGCGGCGTTTATGACCGAGTCGGTCCAGCGGTGGACCGAGGCCACGATCGAGTTCGGGGTGGATCCGGCTCAGGCGCGCGCGATGCAGGCGAACACTCTGGAGATCATGGTGGCGGGGCCCGACGAGTCGCCCGTGGCGGGTGGTCCGTACGGCCCGGGGCCCACCGTGGGAGCCTAGGAACCAGATTCCCACAAAAATCCACACCAAAGTCCTTGTTTTTGTGAACGGTGTCGCTTAGAGTCGTCACCAACCACAAGAACCCACACTTACGATGTTGTTTTGTGTGGCCTTGACGATGGGAGTGGACCCCGATGTTTGCCGAACAGCGCCACCGCGCGATCCTCACCGAGGTGAGTGAGCACTCGCGCGTGAGCGTCAAAGCGCTCGCCGAGCGCCTCTCGGTGGCCGACGAAACGATCCGTCGCGACCTCGACCGCCTGGCCGACGACGGCCTCGTGGTCCGGGTCCACGGCGGCGCCATCGCCCGGCGCAGCACGGTGGCCGAGCCCGATCTGAGCACCCGCCTCACCACAAACTCCGAGGCCAAGGCCGCTATCGCCCAGGCCGCGGCACGGTTCATTCCCTCCGCGGGCGGCTCCGTCCTCATCGATGCGGGCTCCTCGACCGCCGCCCTCGTTCCGGCCCTCGCCGCCTCGGGCGCGACCCTTCTCACCCACTCCCCCGGCATCGCCCAGGACGCGGTGGCCGCGGGCGCCCACGATCTGCACGTGCTTCCGGGGAAGCTGCGCCCCACCACACGGGCCGCCGTCGGCGCCGCGACCCTCAACGCCCTCGGCACCCTCAGCCCCTCCGTCGCGTTCCTCGGCTGCAACGGCGTGAGCGCCGAAGGCTTCGTCACCCCCGATCCCGAAGAAGCGGCCGTCAAGCGTGAAATCGTGCGCCGGGCGGGCCTGCGGATCATGCTGGCGGATGCCACGAAGTTCCACGCCCCCGGCCTCGTCACCTTCGCCGAGTTCGCCGACATCGACGTGCTCGTCACGAACTCCTTGCTTCCCGCCGACCTCGCCGAGGCGGCCGCCCGCGCCAACATCCAGGTGGTCCTTCCATGATCCTCACCCTCACCGCGAACCCCTCGCTCGACCGCACGGTGCGGGTCCCGGGCACGCTCGTTCCCGGCGCCGTGCACCGCATCTCCCGCGAGCGCACCCAGCCGGGCGGCAAGGGCATCAACGTCGCGCTCGGCGTTCACCGCGCGGGGCTTCAGACCCGCGCGCTCTTCCCGGCCTCGCCGAGCGATCCGCTCGTGGCCCTCGTGCGGGAGACGGGGCTCGACTTTCGCACGTCGGCCCTTCCCGGCCCGGTCCGCACGAACCTCGCGATCGTGGATGCCGACGGCGTGACCACGAAGGTCAACGAGCCCGGCCCGCACCTGGATGCGGAGCACGTGGCGGCGCTCGAGGACCTGCTGACCTCCTCGATCACGCCGGGCGATCACGTCATGCTGTCGGGTTCGCTCGCGCCCGGCTTCGCCCCCGGTGCCTATCGCAGGCTCGTTGAGGCGGCCCGCGCGGCTGGGGCGTGGGTGGGCGTGGATACGTCCGATGCCCCGCTCGTGGCGCTTGCCGAATCCTTCCCCGCCTCCGCCCCCGATTTCCTCAAGCCGAATGCGCACGAGCTGGGCCAGATCCTCGGGCTCGATGGCGATGGCCTCGAGGAGGCCGCGGGTGAGGGCGACTACGCGCCTGTCGTGGCCGCGGCGACGCGCCTGCGCGAGCAGGGCGTGAGCAGCGTTCTCGTGACCCTCGGCGGGGCGGGCGCACTGCTGGCCACGGCCGACGGCGCCTGGGTGGCCCGGACCGCACGGGTGCAGGTGCTCTCCACGGTGGGCGCGGGAGACTCCGCGACCGCGGGCTACCTGATCGCGCTCGCGCGCGGCGAGGGGCCTGCCGAGCGCCTGGCCGCCGCCGCCTCGTACGGCACGGCGGCGGTGACCCTGCCCGGCACGACCATCCCGACGCCCGAGGAGGCCGCGCGCTTCCCGGCAACGATCACGGCGCTGTAAATCCCGCGCCGCACGTCTTCTCCATATCCGTCTCTCATCCATCACTACCCATTCACCCACCAGGTATTCACCCACTAGGTAAGGACGCCTCATGTCTGATCTCCTCACACCCCAGCTCGTTGAGCTGGATGTTTCCCCGGGCGGCGATAAGTACGCCGTCATCGCGCACATGGCGCGCCTCATCGGTGCGTCCGGGCGCGCCGATGCCGCGGGCCTCGAAGCGGCGATGCTCGAGCGCGAAGGGCAGATGCCCACCGGCATGCCGGGCGGCTTCGCCATCCCCCACTGCAAGTCCGAGGCGGTCTCGGAGCCCTCGCTGGGCTTCCTGCGCCTCGCCGAACCCGTGGACTTCGGCAGTGCCGACGGCCCCGCCGACATCGTGATCGGCATCTGCGCCCCCGCGGGCGCGGCCTCGACCCACCTGGACCTGCTGGCCCAGCTCGCCCGCGCGCTCGTGCGGCCCGAGTTCCTGGCGTCCCTGCGCGCGGCCACGACGAGCGACGAGGTTTCGCGCCTGGTCATGGACGTGATCGCGCCGGCGCCGGTGCCTGCCTCGGCTGCCGCTGCCGCCTCCGACACCGCGCAGGACGCGGGGGCCGACACCGCGGGGGCGGGGGCGGACGCGCCGACCCTGCTCGCGATCACTTCGTGCCCGACGGGCATCGCCCACACGTTCATGGCGGCGGAGTCCCTCGAGAACGCGGCGAAGGAAAGGGGCCTCACTCTGTTCGTCGAGCCGCAGGGTTCGGGCGGCTTCACCCCGTTTACGGCCGAGCAGATCGCGGCCGCGGACGCTCTCATCATTGCGGCCGATGTCAACATTTCCGGGCGTGAGCGCTTTGCGGGCCTTCCCCTCATCGAATCGGGCGTCAAGCGGGCGATTTCCGCCGGTCCCGCGATGATCGAGGAGGCCGTCGCGGCGGCGTCGGATCCGTCGGCCACTCGCGTGCCTGCCGCCTCTGCCGAATCAAAGGCCGACGGTGCGGGCGAGCGCGCCCAGTCGTGGCCGCGCCGCATCCAGGCGGCGGTCATGACGGGCGTGAGCTACATGATCCCGTTCGTTGCCGCGGGCGGCCTGCTCATTGCGCTCGGCTTCCTCGTGGGCGGTTTCGATGCGGCGTTCGTAGCCACCAAGGTGGTGCTCGAACATTCGCTGTGGGACCTCCCGGGACAGATGGCGTATGAGCAAAACGGGGTCGAACTCCTCACCGAACGCTCTGGCCTCTGGCTTTACCTCGGCTCCGTGTCCATTGCACTCGGAAACCTCGGAATGGGCTTCCTCGTGGCGGCCCTGTCCGGGTACATCGCGTTCGGTCTCGCGGGCCGTCCCGGCATCGCCCCCGGCTTCATCGGCGGCGCCGTCTCCGTGCTCGTTGGTGCCGGCTTCATCGGCGGCCTGGTCACCGGTATCTTCGCGGGCCTCGTGGCGATGTACCTCGTGAGCCTCAAGCCGCCGCGCTGGCTCGCGGGCCTCATGCCCGTCGTCATCATCCCGCTCGTCACCACGTTCATCGTCGGCTCGCTCATGCTGCTGTTCCTCGGCAAGCCGCTCGCGGCCCTCATGACGGCCCTGCAGGACGGTCTCGAGGGGATGAGCGGGTCGAGCGCGATCCTGCTGGGCATCATCCTGGGCCTCATGATGTGCTTCGACTTGGGCGGCCCCGTCAACAAGGCGGCCTACCTCTTCGCCACGGCGGGCCTGTCGCAGGGCACCGAGGCGTCGTTCCAGATTATGGCCGCTGTCATGGCGGCGGGCATGGTGCCGCCGCTCGCGATGGCGATGTCTACCGCGATCCGCAGCAAGCTTTACACCCCCGTCGAGCGCGAGAACGGAACGACCGCGTGGCTGCTGGGCGCCGCGTTTATCTCCGAGGGCGCGATCCCGTTCGCTGCGGCTGATCCGCTGCGCGTGATCCCCTCGATGATGGCCGGTGGCGCGGTCACGGGCGCCCTCATTATGGCGCTCGGCGTGGGCTCGCAGGCCCCGCACGGCGGCATCTTCGTCGCGTTCGCGATCTCCCCGATCTGGGGGTACATCGTGGCGATCGTTGCGGGCACTCTCGTGGCGTGCGGCCTCGTCACCTTCCTCAAGGAGCGGGCCGCAGCGAAGGCTGCCGTCGCCGCCTGAGCCGCGCCCCTGCCCACACGAACGGCGGGCGAGCCTCCCCACTTGGGAATGGCTCGCCCGCCGTCGTTGTGCGCTTGTAGCTCCGTGGCCTCAGCGGGCCCGGTAGTTCGGTGCTTCGACGATCTGCGCCATGTCGTGCGGATGGGACTCTTTGAGCCCGGCCGCGGTGATCCGCACGAACTGGCCGCGCTCCTTGAGTTCCGGCACCGTGTGGGCGCCCACGTAGAACATCGACTGGGCGAGCCCGCCGGTCAGCTGGTGAACCACGGTGCCGAGCGCGCCCTTGTAGGCCACGGTGCCCTCGATACCTTCGGGCACGATCTTGTCGTCCGTGTCCACGTCGGCCTGGAAGTACCGGTCCTTCGAGAACGAGGCTTTGCCGCGCGAGGCCATCGCGCCAAGCGAGCCCATGCCGCGGTACGCCTTGAACTGCTTACCGTTCATGAGCACCACCTCGCCGGGGGATTCGGCGGTGCCCGCGAGCAGCGAGCCGACCATGACGGTATCGGCGCCTGCCACGAGCGCCTTGGCGATATCGCCCGAGTACTGGAGGCCGCCATCGCCAATGAGCGGCACGCCCGCGGGGCCGCACGCCTTCGAGGCCTCGTAGATCGCGGTCACCTGGGGAACGCCGACGCCCGCGACCACGCGCGTGGTGCAGATCGAGCCGGGGCCGACACCCACCTTCACGGCGTCCACGCCCGCGTCGATGAGGGCCTGCGCGCCAGCGCGGGTGGCGACGTTGCCGCCGATCACCTGCACGTCCGCGAACGCCGGGTCCTTCTTGAGGGAGCGGATCATGTCGAGCGCGAGGCGCGCGTGGCCGTTCGCGGTGTCCACGACGAGCACGTCGACGCCCGCGTCGCGCAGGTTGCCCGCGCGCTCGAGGGAGTCGCCGAAGAAGCCGACGCCCGCGCCGATCAGCAGGCGACCCTGGGAGTCCTTCGAGGCGTTCGGGAACTGTTCGGACTTCACGAAGTCCTTCACGGTGATGAGGCCGGTGAGGATCCCATCGGCGTCCACGAGCGGGAGCCGCTCGCGCTTGTTGCGGCGCAGCATCGCGGTGGCGTCTTCGTGGCTGACGTCCGACGGCGCCGTGTGCAGCTCGCGGGTCATCACATCGGCCACGCGGGTGCGGGACCATTCGGCCACGGGGATGAAGCGCAGGTCACGGTTCGTGCAAATGCCCAGCAGGCGCCGGTCGACATCGACCACCGGCAGGCCGGAGACGCGGAACTGGCCGCAGATCTCGTCGAAGTCTTCGAGCGTGGCCTCGGGCGTGATCGTCACGGGGTTCGTGATGCGCCCCGTCTGGGTGCGCTTCACGAGGTCCACCTGGTGCGCCTGGTCCTCGATGGAGAGGTTGCGGTGCAAAATGCCGATCCCGCCAAGCCGCGCCATCGCAATCGCCATGCGCGCCTCGGTCACGGTGTCCATCGCCGCGGAGGCCAGCGGGACGCGCAGACTGATCTCGCGCGTGAGCCGCGACGTGGTATCCACCTCGCTCGGAATCACATCGGTCTCCCCCGGGAGAAGCAGAACGTCGTCATACGTGAGGCCAACAAAACCGAAGGGGTCGTGAGTCATGGATTAACTGTAGCGCCGCGCGGCTTTGAGCTCGCGGCGGCGCTCGTCGAACGCGGCGAGGAACACGCCCGGGTCCTCGAACTCGTTGCGCCACGGGATGGCGTAGCGGGTGGCGAGCGCGCGGTTCTCGTGGAAGAGGCGGGCGCGGTTGTCCCTGCGGGCGTATTCGCCACGGGTGGGGGCAGGGTTCTGGCCGACGGCCACCTGGAGGGCCCGCACCCCGTCGAACGAGGCGTCATCCCAGCCGGTCGCGGGAATCGCGAGGAGCACCTGGCGGTCGCGTCCGCGAACCTCCGTGGTGCCGTGGGAGCGGAAGTCATCGGCCACACGGGCGATATCAGCGACGGGAATCCGGGTGCGGCCGCGCACGAGGGTACCGCTGGCCGGATCGAACCAGGTGGTACGGTGCACGGCGGCGAGCCCGATGGCCATGAGCGCAGCAAGCACCGCCCAGCCGATAACGAGCGCGACGGGCAGGCGCAGCCACCAGTCCAGGCGGAGGGTCGCGAGCGAGCTGAGCGGCAGCACAACCACGGCGAGCAGGGGCGCGCCCATGCGCACCCAGGGGCTCAGCCGAGCGGCATAGGTGGGGCCGACGGCGATGCGCCCGCGCCGATCAGTGCGCGGGAAAGCGTCGTCCAGTGTCACGATGGGTTTGCTCATCGCGTCCGCTCGCCTTCCGTTCTCGCAGCTTTCTCGATCCCCGCGGCACCGTCCGCGCCCACGGCCCCGAGCCGCCGCTTCGAGACGAAGCGCCGCTCCTGACCCGTCACGGGATCGGTGAAGGCCAGCAGGGCGCTCAGCAACTGCAGCGGTTCGGCGCCGCCCGCGCGGCGGGTTCGCTCCCCGGTCGCCGGGTCAGGCTCGGGCATTGGGTAGAGATCGTCGCCGACGATGGGCAGGCCCACGTGGTTGAGGTGGACGCGCAGTTGGTGGGTGCGGCCCGAGTGCGGAACCAGGTGCACGAGCGCTCGGGCGGCGGCGCGGTCCACGTCGAGGATCCGCACCGTGCTGTGGGCGCTCTTGCCAGACTCATCGATGTGGGCCCACATGTCACCGTGGTCCTTGCGGATCGGGGCGCGCACCTCGAACGCCTCCCCCACCGCGGCGGGCAGCGGGGTGCCCGCAGGCGGCAGATGTGTGAGCGCCCGGTATTCCTTCAGCACCATCCGCTCGGCGAAGAGCCGCTGATAGGCGCCGCGTTCGGCGGGAATCTTCGACAGGGCCAGGAGCCCCGAGGTCCACCGGTCCAGGCGGTGCAGCGGCGACAAATCGGGGCAGTCGTGGGCCACGCGCAGCCGCACGAGCGCGCTACGACGCACGTGTTCACCCCTCGGGATGCTCGCCATGCCGGGCGGCTTATCCACCACCAGCAGGTGCTCATCCTCGGCGATCACGGGGACCTGGACCTCCTCAACCTCTTCCGGGGCGAGGTCGCGGTGAAAGAAAATCTCGCGCGAGCGGGTCGCCGGCTCCGTCGGCCCCCACACCACTGCCCACTGGTCCACGAACTCACCGGCGGCCCACCGGCCCGCAAAGTCCCGGGCCCCGGCGTCAAGCATCGCGGGAAAGCGCGCGGCAACGAGATCGGCAACGGGCATCCCCACTTCGGGGCCGCGCACCACAACGCGCACGGCATCGAGCCCGCCGCGCTGCGCGAGCGGGCGAAAGCGCGCGATCACAGCCCCCAGATCACGAAGGTCAGGACGTTGTGCGCGAGGTAGATCAGCACGAGCGCGAGCACGAGCAGGTTCGGGAAGCGATCCACGAAGGTTTGCGAGCCGGGCAGCATGTGCGCCAGTTCGCTGGGCCGCGCGTGATCGATTCGCTCGACCCGCACGCCGCGCTCGTCGGCTTCGCGCAGAAGAATCGCTTGCGCCCGGCCCCCGTAAAAACGGCCCGACACGTTCGCCACGCGCCGCATCTTCGTGGCCATGATGATGAACGCCTCCGTGGCATCGAGGTCGGAATCCACGGGGTCGCGCGGCTGCTTGCCGCGGTAAATATCGCGCACGAGCCACATCGCGGACACGTCGGCCCAGCTCACCTGCCTGCGAGCGCGGAACCATCCCCGCACCTGGATCCCGTCATCGTCCACGATGATGCGCTGGGTGACCATCCGCAGCACCGCGGCCAACACGAGCGTGACGATGCCGAGCCAAATGTAGGCGGGCAGGCTCATCCAGTGATCGTGGAACAGCTGGGGGCTTGTCCAGAGGCGCTGGCCGACGAAGCTGATGAAGACCAAGAACTCGAGGATCACCACGAACAGGAGGGCCGCGATGATGATGCCGGCCACGGCAGCGCCGGTGGGGCGAAGAACGATGCGCGCGGGGCGGGGCTCGCGCCTGGCTGCGGTCTCCATAGTGGTGGGATTGCCCCTCTCGCGCGGGCGGGTGGTGGGATGCTGCACGGTGGACATCGACACCCGCTCTCTCCTTCCGGGGCCGCCTCACGGGCGGTCAGTACCTGTGCCCAGTGTAAGCCCGCGGGCCCGCCACGCCTGTGAGCACGCGCCAAGAAAAGCCCCGGACACGGGGCGGCGGTCCGGGGCTTTTCAACCCCCACGGTGGAGAGGGGGCTCGTAAGGGCGAGGAAATTACTCCTCGTCGTCCTCACGCTTGTTCACCACGAGAGTTTCCGTGGTGAGAACCAGTGCGGCAATCGAGGCGGCGTTGCGCAGGGCGCTGCGCGTCACCTTCACCGGATCAATGATACCCGCGGACACGAGGTCCACGTACTCGCCGGTCGCGGCATTGAGGCCGGTGCCCACGGGGGACTCCTTGACCTTCTCCACCACGACATAGCCTTCATCGCCAGCGTTCTCGGCGATCCAGCGCAGCGGCTCCGCGACGGCCTTGGCCACGGCGCGCACGCCGACGGCCTCGTCGCCACTCAGACCCAGGTCGCCGTCGAGCACGGAAGCGGCCTGCACGATGGCGGAGCCACCACCGGCCACGATGCCCTCGTCGATCGCGGCGCGCGTCGCGGCCACGGCATCTTCGATGCGCATCTTCTTTTCCTTGAGCTCCACCTCGGTGTGAGCGCCAACCTTGATGACCGAGACGCCACCGGACAGCTTCGCGAGGCGCTCCTGGAGCTTCTCGCGATCCCAGTCCGAATCCGTCTTGTCGATCTCGCTCTTGATCTGCGCCACGCGATCGGCCACGGCCTCGGTGTCACCGGCGCCGCCCACGATCGTGGTGGTGTCCTTCGTGATGACCACGCGCTTGGCGGTGCCCAGCTGCGAGAGCTCGGCGGTCTTGAGGTCCAGGCCCAGATCGGGCGTGATGACCTCGGCGCCGGTGAGGATCGCGATGTCCTGCATCATGGCCTTGCGGCGGTCGCCGAAGGCGGGGGCCTTGACGGCGGCGCCCTTGAAGGAGCCGCGCAGCTTGCTCACCACGAGCGTGGCGAGAGCTTCGCCCTCGACGTCTTCCGCGATGACGAACAGCGGCTTGCCGGTCTCGACAACCTTCTCGAGCAGCGGCAGGAAGTCCTGCACGTTCGAGATCTTGCCCTGGTTGATGAGAACGTAGGCGTCTTCCAGGACAACTTCCTGGCGGTCCGCGTCGGTCACGAAGTGGGGGGAGATGAAGCCCTTGTCGAACTGCATACCTTCGGTGAAGTCCAGTTCGAGCGCGGTCGTGGAGGATTCTTCCACGGTGATCACGCCGTCCTTGCCCACCTTGTCGAAGGCTTCGGCGAGGAGTTCGCCGATTTCGCGGTCCTGGGAGGACACGGCCGCCACGTTGGCGATCTGTTCCTTGGAGTCCACGTCGATGGCGATCTCGCCCAGCTTATCGCTGAGGGCGTCCACGGCCTGCTCCATGCCGCGCTTGAGGGCGGCGGGGGCGGCACCGGAGGCCACGTTGCGCAGGCCCTGGTGCACGAGCGCCTGGGCGAGCACGGTCGCGGTGGTCGTGCCGTCGCCGGCCACGTCGTTGGTCTTGGTGGCCACTTCCTTGGCGAGCTGGGCGCCGAGGTCCTCGAACGGATCCTCGAGCTCGACCTCGCGGGCGATGGTCACGCCGTCGTTGGTGATCGTGGGGGCGCCCCACTTCTTGTCGAGGACGACGTTGCGGCCCTTGGGGCCGAGCGTCACCTTGACGGTGTTGGCGAGCTTGTCCACGCCACGTTCGAGGGCGCGGCGAGCGTCCTCGTCGTAAATGATTTCCTTAGCCACGGATCAGCCTTTCAGCCTTCGATGATGGCGAGCACGTCGCGCTGGCTCAGAACGAGGTAGTCCTCGGAGCCGAACGTGAGCTCGGTGCCGCCGTACTTGGAGAACACCACCTTGTCGCCCACCTTGACGTCGAGGGGAACGCGGTTGCCCTTGTCGTCGAAGCGGCCGTCGCCCACGGCGACAACTTCGCCTTCCTGGGGCTTTTCCTTGGCGGTGTCGGGGATGATCAGGCCCGAAGCAGTGACCTGCTCGGCTTCGAGCGGGCGAACGACGACACGGTCCTCGAGGGGCTTAATGGAGACCGACATATCGACCTCTCTCCTTCTGTTTGAGAATCAGAGCACGGAAATGACTGAGGGGCATCGCCCGGGGTGAGGGATCGTCGTCGCGGTGCCGATTCCTCTGGCGAGCCTCGCTGGCACTCTCCACGGGAGACTGCCAACGCGCTTCACTCTATTGCCCCGATTGGCACTCGTCAAAGGGGAGTGCCAAACGTTCACCGTGAGCGAAGCGCGAAGCAGACCTGGCCGACGGCGGCACTCCCACTCACCTCCGGCACCGTCCCCACCCCCGCCCGAACCCTGGCCGACGGCGGCGCTCACCTTCCGCCCGGCGCTCACGACCGGGCTCTTGGTCCCGGAACTACCCACCATCGCCCATGCCGCCTGAGTCACACGCGCATATCACACGAAAATCGCTTGGAAAAGGGAGTCTCACATACGTAGACTTGAGGTATCCACACGACCACTGGCGGCGCGCTCGTAGCCGCCTTTCGTTGTGCGCTCACTTCAACGACTAGGAGTCACCCCATGAGCATCGTCCGTTCGTTCTTCTCGGCCTTCGATCGCATGTCCGCGCGCATGTCCGGCCAGGACGTCGAGCGCCGCAACGCCGTGCACAAGAACCGCGCCGGTGGCGATTTCGCCGCCATCTCGCAGGTGCACGGCTCGCAGGGCATCACGAAGCTGGGCCTGAACCGCTAATCCCCCGCACTCTTCACTCCGCCGTCCGAATGTTCCGGGCGGCGGAGTTTTTTCGTCCCGCCTCGGCGAGGATCGCGGTGATGGTTGCGGCATCGAAGCTGTAGACCGGTACGTGGCTAAAGGCCGACGCCTGCGCGCCCAAGTCCGGCTCGCTCGCCGCCCATGTGTCCCCCGCCGACGGCCAGTGCGAAGCAGCGCTCACCACGGCGTGCGAGGTATCGATCTCCAGGATGCTCGCCCCGCTGAGCGCGAGGGCCCGCTCCACCTCCGGCGTCCCGAGCGGCGCGGCGGGATCCACGACGTTCGTGACGCCCGGCGCCACGTGCACGGGGATCCCCGCGAACTGGCTCGCGAGCGCGTAGTGCAGGTGCCCGGCAAGGATCGCGTCGGCGCGCCCCTCCACGAGCCGCGCCAGGTCGGCGGCATACGCGCCGCCTAAGTCCTCGGTCTCGCTGCCCAGGCTGAGTCCCTGAAACAGGCGGCTCGGCACTCGCACGGGCGGGTGGTGGAGAGCGATGAGCGTCGGCCCCTCGGCACGCTCCGCCAGAGCGGCGTCGAGCCACGCGAGCTGCGGCTCTTCGAGCGTCCCCCAGCCCGCGCGCGGCACGGACGTATCGAGCACCACGATCCTGCCGCCGCCTGCCAGGGGCACCACGCGGTCCAGGAAGCGCTGACCGCGCGAGCCGAACTCCCGTATTTCGCCCGGCCCGAACACCTCGGCGAACGGCGCCGCCTGATCGTGATTGCCCATCGCGACCGCGAGTGGCGGATCGCCGTGCTCGCGCGCGAACGCCGCGAGGGCGTCGTGGACGAGCCGGTAGGAGGTGGCCGAGCCGTCGTTGCTCACATCGCCCGTGTGCACGATCGCGTCCAGAGGGCCGACGGCGCCGAGCCGTTCGAGCACGCCCGCGAGCGCGGCGGCGGCATCGATCCGCCCGTAGTGCAGGCGCTCGGTGAGCGGGGCCTGCGGGTCGATCACGTGGGTGTCGCTCAGGTGAAGGATGCGCATCGTGCCCCCTGGTCGTGCTCGTGGTCTGGCCTCGCGGCGGGTGCGGGTTCGAGAGAGTCGTGCGGAATTGCGGGTCCGCTACCCGAGGGCCGCGACCCATTCGTGCGTACCGTCGTCGAACACCTGGTTTTTCCAGATGGGCAGGCGTTCCTTGACGGTATCGACCACGTGGGCGCACGCCTCGAAGGCGCGGGCGCGGTGCGGAGCGGCGACGGCCACGACGAGCGCGGAGTCGCCGATCTGCAGCGGGCCGTAGCGGTGCTGGGCGGCCACGATCACGTCGGGGAAGCGCTCGGTGGCTTCCCCGATCACCTGGGTCATGACCTCGGGCGCGCTCGGGTGGGCGGTGTATTCGAGGAGGGTGACGCCGCGGCCTTCGTCGTGGTTGCGCACCACGCCGTCGAAGGTGACGACGGCGCCGCAGCGGGGATCCTGGACGGCGGCGATCACGTGGGCGAGCGACAGCGGCTCGCGGGTCACGCCCGCCGCGCGGGCGCGCTCGGGAGCGGCGCCGAGGAGCGGGTCGCGCGCATCCTGCGGTTCGCGGGCGCTCCGTGGCTCGCGAGCGTCCTGACGATCATGGGCGTCCTGCGGGGCGCTCATGCGTGGCCTCCGCCGTCGCGCTGGTCCCACAAGTGATCGAGCAGGGGGCTGAGCACGGCAATACCGTCGCGCACGCCGCCGCGCGAACCAGGCAGGTTGACGATGAGGGTGCGGCCGTTCATGCCCGCGAGGCCGCGGCTCATGTTCGAGAGCGGGGTGGCGGCCTCGCCTGCCCGACGGATCGCCTCGCTGATGCCCGGCATGGGCGTGAGAATGTACGGGGCGCTCTGTTCGGGGGTCACGTCGCTCGGCGTGATGCCCGTGCCGCCGGAGGTCAGCACGAGGTCCGCCCTCGCGGCGAGCGCCGCCTGAATCTCCGCTCCCACCTTGGGGCCGTCGGGGACCACGACGCGCGAGACCGCATAGCCCCGCTCGTCGAGCCACGCGGTGAGGATCGGGCCGGTGCGGTCCTCATAGGTGCCGTCGGCGGCCCGAGTCGAGGCGATGATGACGCGCGCGCTGATCGGTTCTTCGGCCTCGGCGGGAGCGTCGGCCCCGTCGGCCCGCACCAGGTCACCGTCGGCCCCCGGGTCTGCACCGTCGCGCGCCCAGTCGCCGCTCTTGCCACCCGACTTCGCGAGCACCATCGTTTCGCCGATCACCGCAAGGTGGTCCACGGCTTTGATCATGTCGTACAGGGTGAGGGCGGCGAGGCTCGCGGCGGTGAGCGCCTCCATTTCCACGCCGGTGCGGCTCGTGGTGCGCACGGTCGCGTGGATGGTGATTTCGCCGGGGGCGCTGCGCGTGAAGTCCACGCTCACGCCCGTGAGCGGCAGCGGGTGGCACAGCGGGATGAGGTCGTGGGTGCGTTTGGCGGCGGAGATTCCGGCGATGCGGGCCACGCCGAGGGCTTCGCCTTTCGGGAGGTCGCCGCTCAGGATGCGGTCGATGACGTCCTCGCGGGTGCGCAGGTGCGAGGCGGCGGTGGCTTCGCGGGCGGTCACCTGCTTGGCGCTCACGTCGACCATGTGGCTCGTGCCATCGGCGCGGACGTGGGAGAGGGAGGGGCCGGTGGGCTGGGGGGTCATCGAAGTATCACCACGTCGTGTTTGTCGCCATCGGTCAGGGTGTCGGTGTGTTCGGGAACGAGCACGAGGGCGTCGCTCAGGGCGAGCGCACCGAGCAGGTGGGAGCTGGGGCCGCCCACGAGCCGGGCGGTCGAGGCGCTGGTGAGGCGGGCGCGGCGCACTTGGAGGAGGCCGACGGGCGAGGGTTCCGGCTCGCCGGTCTGGGTGCGGATCGGCAGGGCGAGGCGGGGCCGGGCGGGGGCGCCGAGCGCGTCGCGGACGAACATTTCGATGCTGACGAGCGCGGAGACGGGGTTGCCGGGCAGCGCGATCCAGCCTACTTCGCCTGCGGGTCCGTCGAAGACGCCGAGGCCCTGGGGGCCGCCCGGCTGCATGGCGACGGATTGGAACGCGAGACGCAGTGGTGCGCCGGGAAGGTCGGCGGCTTGGCGCACGGGTTCGACCGCGCCTGCGCTCACTCCCCCGGTTGAGACGATGAGGTGGGCGGAGGTTTCGCGCAGGGCGAGGGTGAGGGTGTCCACGAGCGCCCGCGGATCGTCGGGCACGCGCAGCTGGGCGCACACGTCGAGCCCGAGGTCTGTGAGGGCGGCGGTCAGGGCGGGCCCGTTGGCGTCGAAAATGGCCGCGTCGCTCGCGTCGCCAGCACCGGGCCGGGCCGGGTCTGCGAGCTCGCTGCCGGTGGAGACCACGATCACCCGGTAGCGCTCTTTCACGGGGACGCTGTGGATGCCGACGGAGGCGATGTGCCCGAGCAGGGCCGGGCTCAGCTCGGTGCCCGCGCGCGCCACGGTGTCGCCCTGGCGGGTGTCGGAGCCGGCGGCCCGCACGAAACGGCCCGCCTCGCGATGGGCGGGGGCCACGGTGAAGCTCACGGCGCCTGGGAGGGGGGCCGACGGGGAAAAGCGCCCGAGGTCCGTGTCTTCCACGGCGATCACGGCGTCGGCTCCATCGGGCAGAGGGGCGCCCGTCATGATGGGCCGCGACGTTCCCGGGGCGAGTGCGGTGGGGGCGCTTCCCGCGGCGATGAGGGCTCCAAGCTCGAGGCGGGCCGTCTCGCCATTGCTCACGGTGGCGAGGCTCGAGGCGGCGTAGGCGAACCCGTCCATCTGGGAGTTGTGCACGGGGGGCACGTTGACGCCCGCGCGCAGATCGTCAGCGAGGGTGCGCCCGAGCGCCTCGGACAGTTCCACGTGTTCCGTGCCGGGGGCGTGTGGGCTGCTCGCCACGGCAGCCATGAGGTCGCGCACCGCGCGGCGATGTTCGCTCACGCTGATGCGTCCGGGAGCGGATTCGTTCACGGGTGCGTCTCCTCTCCATTCGGGCAGGGCTCTCAGCGTATCGCGCGCCCTCGCACTAGGCTGGTTTCACCATCGGCCACCCCAGTGTTGCCGCCGCGAGCGTGAAGGACCACATGCCCACCCCGCTAGGAATCCCGAAGGTCCGCGCCATGGACCCCGTGGCCGGAGACCTCAGCACCGAGGGTCGCCCCGCCACGGGCGCTCTCGTGGATACGTTTGGCCGCAGCGCGACCGATCTTCGCGTGTCCCTCACCGATTTCTGCAACCTCCGCTGCACGTACTGCATGCCGGAGGCGGGCCTTCAGTTCCTGAAGCGTTCTCAGCTCATGAGCGTGGAAGAAGTGGTGCGCTTCGTGCGGATCGGCGTCGAGCACCTGGGCATCACGCAGGTGCGGTTCACGGGCGGCGAACCCCTCACGCGCGCCGATCTTCCCGACATCATTGCGGGGGTGGCGGCGCTTCAACCCCGGCCCGATATTTCGCTCACCACCAATGCGATCGGCCTCGATGCGCGCGCCGAAAGCCTCGTGCGGGCGGGTCTGGATCGGGTCAACGTGTCGCTCGATTCCGTGCAGGCGGAAACGTTCGAGACCATGACCAGGCGCCCGCTTCTTGCCCGCGTGCTGTCCGGGATCGATGCGGCGGTGGCCGCGGGCCTTTCCCCCATCAAGATCAATGCCGTGCTGCAGCCGGGCGTGAACGAGGCTGAAGCGCCCGATTTGCTGGCGTGGTGCCTCGAGCGCGGCTTTGAGCTGCGCTTCATCGAGTACATGCCGCTCGATGGCGACGGCCGTTGGACGCGCACGGGCATGATCACCGCGGGCGACGTGTTCCAGTTGCTCTCGCCGCGCTTCATCCTGCGGCCCGCGACCGAGCCGCGCGAGGGCGCCCCCGCCGAACTGTTCGACGTATGGCCGCGCACGGCCAGCGATTTCCAGCACGCTCCGGGCCCTGCCGAGCCCGCCCCGCGCGATCCCCGCCCCGGCGAGGGGCCGCTCGGCCGCGTCGGCATCATCGCGTCCGTGACCCGCCCGTTTTGCGCCGCGTGCACCCGCACTCGCCTCACCGCCGAGGGCCGCGTGCGCACGTGCCTGTTCTCGCACTCGGAGACCGACCTGCTCACCCTCATGCGCTCGGGCGCGAGCGACGAGGAGATCGCCCAGAGGTGGCGCGCCGCCCAGTGGGGCAAGCAGGCCGGGCACGGGATGCACCGCAGTGACTTCGTGCAGCCCGAACGCCCCATGAGCGCCATCGGCGGATAGCAGCCACTCCCCTCGCCGTGCCCGCCGTCTCGCCGTCGCCCGCGTTTTTCCCACGATCACCCGTGTTTTCCACCATCTTCAGGAGGCCGACCATGACCACCATCGACGTGCGATTCTTCGCCGGAGCCGCCGAAGCCTTCGGCACCGACCGCCTCTCCCTCACCCTGGGCGATCAGGCCACGCTCGGCGCCGCGCTGCACGCCCTCACCCACGGGGCGGCGCCGGGGGCCACGGATGATGCCCCCACGGTGCTGGGCCGCTGCAGTTTCCTCGTGGACCGAGTGAGCGCGAGCGATCCGGCCACACCCCTGGCCGACGGCGCCCGCGTGGACGTGATGCCGCCCTTCGCGGGCGGGTAGGCGCGGGCGGAAATGCGCCGACCGCGGGCGGTCACGGTGTCTGGCGCGGACGGGTACGGTTCCTACAGCGTCCCGGTGGCGGCTCGATACCCTCCGGCCATGTCACTGACCGCGATCCCGAGTTCGGCGAGCTGGCTCTGAGCGCGGGCGCTGCGACTACCGCCCTGGCAGTGCACGATCGCTCCGCTAATCTGCTCGGGCGTCGTGAGCGGGCCCGCTGCTTCCGCCTCCCCGCGGGCCAGCGCCAGCAGGGCGCCGAACGGAATGTGGATCGCGCCGGGCAGCATTCCCGCGGCCACCTCGTGATCCTCGCGCAGGTCAATCAGCAGACGCCCGCGCTCTGCCTGATCCAGCGCCTCGGCAGGGGTGAGGATGCTGCCCTCTTCCAGTGCTCCGTGATCCGTCGCCGCGGGGCCGACGGGAGGAGTGGAACGAGCGGTGGCTGTGGGGCGGGCGGTTGATGCCGGGCCGGGCAGCGGCGGGAAGCCGCACGTGACCACCAGGTCCTCAATCTGCGTGACCGGCGCACGGCCCGGGGTTCGCTCGACCTCGATGCTGGACCACGTGCCCGCGAGGGCGTCATACACCTGGACTCTACCCAGCAGCGGTGTGCCGAGGCCGGTGAGGATCTTGACCGCTTCCATCGCCATCGTGGAACCGATGACGCCCACGAGCATGCCGAGCACTCCGGCGTCGGCGCAGCTGGGCACCTCGCCGGGCCTCGGGGGGCGGGGGTGCAGGTCGCGGTAGGTGACCCCCCGGCCACCATTGCCCCAGAACACCGAGACCTGGCCGTGAAAGCCGAGGATGGAGCCCCACACCAGCGGGATATTGAGAATCTCGCACGCGTCGGAAACGAGGTACCGGGTGGGGAAATTGTCGGTACCATCCAGCACCACATCGTGCCCGGAGAGCACCTCAAGGGCGTTTGCGGGCGTGAGCGCCTGGTCGATGGCTGTTACGCGCACCGACGAGTTCAGGGCGGCCACCGCGCGGACTGCGGAGCGCACTTTCGCGGTGCCCACCGAGTCTTCGGAGTGAATAACCTGCCGCTGGAGGTTGGATTCATCCACCAGATCGGGGTCGATCACGGTCAGCTCCCCCACCCCGGCCGCGGCTAGGTACTGCAGGATCGGGGACCCGAGACCGCCCGCTCCCACGACCGCGACGCGGGCGTTCACGAGGGCCAGCTGCCCCGATTCACCCAGTCCAGGCAGCAGAAGGTGGCGTGAGTAGCGTCGCATTTCTGGGCCCGTCAAGCGCTCCCGAGGCTCCCGCGCACGCCTGCGTCCAGCGGGTTGAGGCGCATAGGTATTCATGAGCAGCATCTTTGCACCGGGGCCTGAGAGCCGGAGGTTGGACGAATGTGTGCAGAATGGGGCGGTGAACCACCTCACATGAGGTAAGGTTCTAGGCGTTCCACACACCGTAGTGTTACCTCACCGTAACCTCCGGGACCACGATCCGACGAACCCCGTCGGCGGAGCGCAGACCGGTTACAGTACTGGTCACCCCCTAGGTCCAATAGCCCCAACCGGGCAGTGAGTTCACAAAGGAATATCCCGTGACCCTTGTTGATTCTCGCGGCGGAGCACATGCTTTGACGTCGGCGATCCGCCGGCGCGCGCGTCTGGGGGCCCTCATTGAGCGCAGTGTTGCGCGGATGGGGGCACAGACGTGACCACATACCTCCTTCGCAGGTTTGCGAACTACTCGATCCTGACGATGCTGGCGACCCTGTTCGCCTACATCGCGGCCTCGAGCTTCTTCTACCCCCGTCGCCGCTACCTCGGCCAAAACCCGCCCATTCCCGAAAAGTCCGTGGATACCCTGCTGGACGCCGTGAACATGAATGACAAGGTTCCGGTGCTTGAGCGCACGTTCATCTGGCTGCGCGACATCGTGACCGCGCCCCTGGGCGAGAAGCTCGGTCGCGACCTCGGCGGTAACTGGGTCATGGAGGAACTCTTCACCCGCGCGGGAGTGAGCCTCCGCCTGCTCATCATCGGCGCCCTACTGGGCGCGATCATCGGCGTGAGCCTCGGCGTGTGGGGCGCGGTGCGCCAGTACAAGTTCAGCGATCAGGTCATTTCCTACGCGAGCTTCGTGCTCATCTCCACGCCCACATTCGTGGGCGGCATCCTGCTCATGGTGCTGGCCACCCAGTTCAATCAGCTCATGGGCACGCAGATCATTCGCTTCAGCGGGTCCTACACGCCCTCGCTCCAGGGCACAGGCTTCTGGAGCGAGCTGTCGGATGCGGCGATTCACCTCCTGCTGCCCACCATCGCCCTCGCGGCCTTTAGCGCGGCGAGCTACTCGCGCTATCAGCGCTCGATCATGCTCGACGTCCTGGGCAGCGACTTCATCCGCACCGCCCGGGCCAAGGGCGCCACCCGCAACCGGGCGCTGCTCAAGCACGGTGTGCGCGTGGCCCTGATCCCCATGTCCACCTACTTCGCCTACTCCTTCGGCACCCTCGTGGCTGGATCGGCGTTCCTCGAAATCGTGTTCTCGTGGTCCGGCATGGGCCAGTACGGCATCAACGCGGTCCAGCAGTCCGATATCAACGCCCTGGCCGGAAACGTGTGCTTCACCGCCGTGGTTCTCCTGTTCTCGTCCATGATGTCCGAAGTGCTCTACGCAGCCCTCGACCCGAGAGTGAGGGTGTGAGCCATGAGCGCAACCAACGCACAGCCCCCCGCCGACCAGGCGAAGAACCTTCCCGAAAACTTCCCCGGCACGTCCACGCTCGCCGGAGGCAAGAAGGGCCGCACGCGCGAAGAGAAGGCCAATCGCGAAAAGAAGAACCGTCCCTCCTCGCGGGCCGGCCTCGTGTGGCGGCGCCTCAAGCGCAAGCCGAACTTCTGGATCGGCGGCATCATCCTCAGTGCTATCGTCCTGTTCGCCCTCTTCGGCAATATCCCGAACATCTACTCGGTGGGCGAGGCCGATCCGTATAACTTCAACTCCCCGCCCAGCGGGCAGCACTGGTTCGGCACCGACTCCATCGGGGTGGACCTGTACGCCAGCATGGTCGAAGCCCTGCGCAAGTCTCTGTTGATCGGCCTGATCGCGGCCCCCGCGGCCACGGTCATCGCCGCCTTCATGGGATCGATCGCAGGCTACCTGGGTGGCTGGATCGAGATGGCGATCAACTGGCTCATCAACCTCCTGCTCGTGCTGCCCGTGTTCTACGTGCTCATGATCGTTTCGCCGCTGCTGGCCAACATGAGCTGGATCGTCCTCGTGATCGCCATCGCCGGCTTCAGCTGGATGATCATGGCGCAGATCGTCAAGAACCAGACCAAGTCGCTCAAGGACCGCGAATACGTCAAGGCCGCCCGCTACATGGGTGTTGGCACCTTCACGATCCTGTACCGGCACATCATCCCGAACGTGGCCTCGCTGCTCATCATCGATGCGGCGCTCGGCGTGAGCGGGGCGATCCTCTCGGAGACCGCCCTGAGCTTCTTCGGGCTCGGCATCCAGCCGCCCGACGTCTCGCTCGGCACCCTCATCTCGAGCGGGCAGAACGCCGTCATGACGAGGCCGTGGCTGTTCCTGTTCCCGGCGTCCTTCCTGGTCGCCCTCCTGACCTCCGTCAACCTCATCGGCGACGCCCTGCGTGACGCCATCGATCCCACGAGTGAGGTCAACCGTGCCTGAACCACTTCTCTCCGTCAAAGACCTCACCGTCTCGTTCCCGAATCCGAGCGGCGCGGTCAAGGCTGTGCGCGGCGTCAACTACGAGGTGCACGAGGGCGAGTTCCTCGGCATCGTGGGCGAATCCGGTTCCGGCAAGTCCGTCAGCTCGATGGCAGTCATGGGGCTTCTGCCCTCGTCCGCAAAGATCACCGGCGAAATCACCTACCGCGGCGAATCGCTGCTGGACAAGAGCGACCGCCAGCTGTCCGATCTTCGCGGCCGCGAGATCTCCATGATCTTCCAGGACCCGCTGAGCGCGCTGACGCCCGTCTACACGATTGGGCAGCAGATCGAAGAGGCCCTCACCCTGCACAATCGGGGCATGAGCTCTCAGGCCCTCCACAAGCGGGCCATCGAACTGTTGAAGATCGTGGGCATTCCCGGGGCGGAACGCCGCGTTAAGGCCTTCCCGCACGAGTTTTCGGGCGGCATGCGCCAGCGCGCCATGATCGCCATCGCGATGGCGAATGATCCGAAGCTCATCATCGCCGATGAACCCACGACCGCCCTCGATGTCACCATTCAGGCGCAGATCCTAGAGGTGCTGCAGACGGCGAAGGACGTCACGGGCGCCGCGGTCGTGCTCATTACCCACGACCTCGGGGTTGTGGCGGGCAACGTGGACCGCGTGGCCGTGATGTATGCGGGCAAGCTCGTGGAAAAGGGCGAGGTGCACGATATCTTCGCCACCCCGCAGATGCCGTACACGATGGGCCTACTGCGTTCGGTGCCGAACATGCTTACCGCGGGCAAGGAACGGCTCGTGCCGCTCGAAGGCCGCCCGCCGAGCCCCGCGAACCTCAAGCCGGGCTGCCCGTTCGCGGATCGCTGCCCCGCCGCCATTGACGTGTGCCGCGAAAAGGAACCGGAGCTCATCGCGCACACCCCGGGCAATCCCCGCGAGGCGGCGTGCCACCGGGCGCCCGAGATCGCCGCCGGAACCCTCGGCGCCTCGGATATCTTCCCGCGGCCGCCGCACGTTGAGCGGGTCATCAAGGACACCTCGAGTCTCGAGCCCATCGTGCGCGCGGAGGGCCTCCAGCGGCACTTCCCGCTCTACAAGGGATCGGTGTTCCGCCGCCAGGTGGGCGTGGTCAAGGCCGTGGACGGCGTGGACTTCCAGGTCAAGCCCGGCGAAACGCTGGGCCTCGTGGGCGAATCCGGCTCCGGAAAGTCCACCACGAGCCTCGAAATCCTCGAACTCATCAAGCCCCAGAAGGGCACGCTCGAAGTGAGCGGCACCGACGTGGCCTCGCTGCGGAACTCGAAGGAGCGTCTTGCCCTGCGCAAGGACGTGCAGATCGTGTTCCAGGACCCGATGGCGGCGGTGGATCCCCGCATGCCCGTGGGCGACATCATCGCCGAACCGCTCACCGTGCACGGTGTGCCGAGCGCGGAGCGCTATCGCAAGGTCTACGAACTGCTCGAAACGGTGGGCCTGGATCCCGAGATGGCGGATCGCTACCCCCACGAATTCTCCGGCGGTCAGCGCCAGCGCATCGGTATTGCGCGCGCGCTCATCACCGAACCGAAGCTTCTTGTGTTGGATGAGCCCGTATCGGCCCTGGACGTGTCCGTTCAGGCCGGCGTAATCAACCTGCTGGAAGACCTCCGTGATCGACTCGGCCTGAGCTATCTTTTCGTGGCTCACGATCTTGCCATCGTGCGGGAAATTGCCGATCACATCGCGGTCATGTACCTGGGCCGTATTGTGGAATACGGACCCGTGGAGGATGTTTTCGACCACCCGAAGCATCCGTACACGCGCGCGCTCATGTCGGCCGTTCCGGTCCCGGACCCGGTGGTCGAACGCTCGCGCACCCGCATTCTTCTCGAGGGGGACCTCCCGAGCCCCACGGAAGATATCACCGGCTGCAACTTCGCCTCGCGCTGCCCCCTCTTTAAGGTGCTTGACGAAGACCAGCAACAGCTGTGCCGAACTTCCAGCCCGTCGGGCCGGCAGATTGGCGCTGCGCGGGTGGAATGCCACCACGCGGAGCACATCGGTCGTCTTGATGACGGCCAGCCTGAAATCTCGACCGTGGCATCCTAAGCGCCACAGTCATCACAGGAAGTGAGAAATCCATGACCATGACGAGCACTCGCCGCTTTTTCCTGCAGGGCACGGCCGTAACCGGTGTTGCCGCAGCCATCGCCGGCTGCTCCCAGCAGAGCAGTGATGAACAAGCAGGCCAGAACAGCGAAGCCAACTCGAAGGCCGCCGATGACCAGCTCGCGCTGCCGTCGACCGGGTGGGAGCGGGCGGAATACGATGAGGTGGCCGAAGGCGGCACCCTCAACCTCGTGATCAACCAGATCCCCGCGAACTGGAACAACAGCCATCCGGACGGCAACGAAGTGTCCCTCACCTGGATCTACGAGGCCACCGGTGGCGGCCTGACGTACGAGGAAAACGGTACTCCGAAGCTCGATCCGAATTACATCGAATCAGCGGAGCTCACGAGCGAGGATCCCCAGATCGTCACCGTGAAGTACAACGAGAAGGCCAAGTGGGACAACGACACCCCCGTGGTGGTCGATGACTTCATTTCTCAGTGGAAGGCCATGACGGCTCCCGAGGATGCCGGCTTCTCCGTGACCTCCACCCAGGGCATCTCCTTGATCTCCGACATTCGCAAGAAGAGCGACTACGAAGCGGAGATCGAGTTCTCCAGCGCCTTCGCCGACTGGATGGGCTACCTGTATCCCTCGATGCCCGCCTCCGCCTCGGCCACCCCGGAAGCATGGAACGATGCTCACAAGACCGAGCCGCAGCCGGGTAACGGCCCGTTCAAGGTCGCCAACGTGGATGCCACGGGTGGCGTCGTGACCCTCGAGCGCAACCCGCTCTGGTGGGGCCGCACCCCGAAGCTCGACCGCATCATCTTCAAGGTGACCACGCAGCAGAACATGCCGCAGTCGTTCGCGAACAGCGAGCTGGATGCGATCGACATCGCGGACGGCGACACCTACGGTCAGGCGAAGACCCGCAGCGATGCCGTGATGCAGAAGTCGAACGGCCGCACCTGGACGCACCTGACGATCAACACCACGGGCGCCGATGGCGTGCTGGGTGACGTCAAGGTGCGCGAGGCGATCTTCAGGGGCGTTAACCGCAACGCCGTGGCCTCGGCCGTGGTGAACCCGCTTGAGGCTCCCGTCATCGACCAGAACAACTACATTTACATGCCGGGTCAGGCGGGCTACGAGGATTCCTTCGATGGCAAGCTCACCTTCGATCAGGAAGCTGCCAAGAAGGTTCTTGACGATGCCGGCTGGGCCCTCAACGGCGACGTGCGGGAAAAGGACGGGAAGCAGCTGGCCTTCTCGATCGTCATCCCGGCCGAAACGAAGTCGAACGAGGACCGAGCACGTCAGGTCATGACCAACCTCAACGAGATTGGCTTCAAGGTTGACCTGCAGACGGTGCCGAGCGACAAGTACTTCACGGACTACGTTCTGCCGAAGACCTACTCACTCGTGACCTTCTCGTGGCGCGGCACCCGGTTGCCGGAGCTGACGGGAACGAACATCTTCCTTCCGGAGTCGGCTCAGAATTACACCAACTTCAAGGACGAATCGCTCGTCGATCTCGATGCCAAGGTTCAGTCGGAGATGGACAAGGAAGAGCGCCGGAAGCTCGCGAACGAGTTCTCCACCAAGGTGGCGAATGAGTACACGGTGTTGCCGTTCTACGCGACTCCCGTAGTATTCGCCGTCAAGGAGGGCCTCGTGAACTACGGCGCCGCCCAGTTCGAGTCCTACGACTACACCGCGGTGGGCTACAAGAAGGCCTGATCCCTCGCCAATAATCCCTGCCCGCCCCCGCAGCACGTGAGGCGGTGACGGGCAGGGAAGAGCAGAAGCGCCGATGGGGCCCGTGGATTCGTCCACGGGCCCCATCGCTCATGAATGGCGGTACATTCCCATCGCCTCTGGGCGGGCAGCGCGGCTCATTCAGCCGATCCCGGGGCCGCCCCCGCCTCAGATCGCGAGCGTGAGGACCACGAGGGCGGCGCTCACGAGGAGCGCGATGATCTGGGGGACGTTGTAGCGCGTCTCCAGCACGGGCAACTGTTCGTCAGCCGCCTCAGTTCCCGCCTTCGGGGCCCGGCCCTTCCGCGACACCTCGGCGCGCTTCTGTTCGGCCTCGTGCCGATCCCACCAGCGCTCCCACCGCTCGTACAGCACGAACGAGGTGGCCTTCTCCTGGTCCTGGCGCAGCCGCTCCCCCGGCCCCGCGCGACGGGCCAGGTTGCCCTGACGGGCAACAGAGGGCTCGTGGCGCTTCATAGTCGAGAGCCTGTCGGCCGGTCTATCGCGCCCCACCCCGGGGGCATTCCACGCGGTGACAGTGCGGGTGGTGCCGCTCGCCGTGCGCACGATCATCGAGACCATCGCCCCGATCCCCACCTTCTCAATCGCGCCAAACTTCGCGGTATAGGTGTGCAGGATGTTCCGCATTTCCACGCGGTCGCCGTACACGATGAGGCGGGGCGCCCACAGCACCACCCACGCGGCCACGGAGGCGAGCAGCAGGAACGGGCCGTGATTCCACAGGGAGTCGTACCCACCCTTCCACACAGCGTCGATCACGAAGTACGCCACGAGCGCCCACGTGAGCACGGGGATCACGGTGGCGCTCACGGGCCGCAGCACGTAGGTGGGGGCGCTTGCCGCGGGCTCGACGGGCGGCTGGGCTGGGTTCACGCCTCGGTCTCCTCAGCCGCGGAGGCGGATGCTTCTTCGGAAGCAGACGCGGGCTCGTCGGACGCCGATGCAGGCTGCTCCGGCGTGTACGCGCGCACGAGCCCCTGCACCTCGTCAATGGCCTCGCCCCAGCTGGCCGCGCGCGAGGCGCCGAGCAGGTAGCCCGCGGCAAGCGACGCGAAGGGGCCCGCGGGCCGCACGATGGAATGGGCGGCGATGCCGGTGAGGCCCAGGATGCGGTCGCGGTCGCGCTCACTGAAAGATTCGTCGATCGCTCCGGCCTCGCGCAGGGCGTCGATGAAATGCTGCAGGGCGGTGATCATCTCGGGATCGTCGCGGCGGGGCGCCATGCACGCTCCTCGGTCTCGGGGGCGCGCCTCAGCGAGCCCGGGGTGGGTGGCTACTCAGCCGTCAGGGGAATCACGGTTACTGTATCGGCCGCGCCCGTGACGATCATGGCATCGGCCCCCGCGAAGGGGCCAAGGCGTGAACCCTCGCATTCGTGGGCCTCCAGGCGCCCCTCCACGACGCTGAGGCGCGCGGGCCGCACCGTGACGCCGCCCACCGCACCACGCCACGCGCCCCGCTGATGCACCTGGCGGGCGGGGAGGGTGAACGAAGCAGCCCCGGTCCCAAGGAGGGGGCGCACGAAGAGGTGAAAGCCGACGAGGGCGCCCACGGGGGTGCCGGGCAAGTGCACCATCGGGGTTCTGCCGAAGCGGCCGACGCCCTGGGGGCCACCGGGCCGCATGCGCACGTGCGCGAAGTGGGAACAGTCGAGGCCGGGCGCCTCCGCGCTGCCGGGGCCGAGCGCAGCCTTCACGACGTCACGGGCGCCGCTACCCACGCCGCCCGTGGTGACGACGAGATCGTGGCGGGGCGCGAGCGAACGCAGAAGGCCCACGAGGTCGCCGGTAGAATCGCCGACGTGGTACACGCTGGGCTCGCCACCATAGTCGGCGAGGGCCGCGGCAAGCATGGGCCCATTGGATTCGAGGACCGCCCCGGATGTCCCCGGCTCACCGGAGTCACTACCCCCGGGAAGCTGAGTCACCAGCTCGTCACCCGTCATGATGACCGCCACGCGGGGCGCTTCGGCTACCTGGACCTCGGTGATGCCCACGGACAGCGCGATGCCCACGAGCGCGGCACTCACGAGGTTTCCGGCGTCGGCCACGACCGCCCCGGCCCGGAGCTCTTCGCCGATCTGCCGCACGTGCCTTCCGGGCGCCAGATGAGTCTCCGGGTCCTCGGCAATCCGCGGATCGAGCGTGAAGCGGGGCGGGGCTAACGCCGCGGTGGGGTCGGCGTCGGTGAGTTCCACGGGGATCACGGCATCGAGCCCCGCGGGGACGGGCGCGCCGGTCATGATCCGGGCCGCCGCGCCCGGGGGCAGTTCGGTGGCGAGCGCGTGCCCGGCGGAAATATCGGCACTCACCCGCACGGTGATGGGCCCCGCGGGGGCCTCTGCGATGAGGCCACGGAGGTGGGCGGTGCTCACGGCGAAGCCGTCCATCGCACTCATGGGGAACGCGGGGGCGCCGACGGCGGCAATCAGGGGGCGCGCGAGGCGGAAACCGTGGGCGTCGGCGGTGGGTACGAGGCGGGTGGCGGGCTCGCCCAGGCGGGCGTGCCGCTGAACCTCCGCGCGCCACTCCTCAAGGCTCGGGCGCGCAAACGGCGCAGACGGCCAGGGCGCCTGCGCACCCGAGGCGCCGGGCGGCGCCTCGACCCCTGGTCGGTCCACGCTCGGATTCTCGCGTCGCTGCATCCGTCGGCCTTTCATCGGTGAACGGCGCGGGAAAACCAGCGCCCGCGCCACCCCCATTAAACCGCGCCGAGGGCCACCGGCGCGGGCCAGAGTCCGGGGCCCGCGACCTCCCCGCGACAGGCGAGAGGTCAGACGTTTGCAGAGGCTCTGACCTGCACTTTCAGCCTCTCTATGGACCTAAGTAGACAAATGCGTTCGGGCGAGTAAAGTGGCCCGTGTCACTGGGAGCGAAGACGCCCCGGGAAAGATGGAAGGACCCAAGAATGTTCAAGCCCACACGTCGTTCTCTCCTTGCTGCCGGGGCCGCCTCCGCGGCCGCCGTCGGGATTGCCGCGTGCTCGTCGTCGGATTCTGGTTCGGGCTCCGGCTCGGGATCCGGTGGAGCCAAGGGGAACTTTGAGGAACGCGGCCCCATCACGTTCGCCACCGGCAAGGACACCTCCGGCAAGCTCCAGGAGTTCCTGGACCAGTGGAACAAGGACCACGCCGACGAAAAGGTCACCCTGGTCGAACTTCCCGAAAGCGCCGACGAACAGCGCGCGCAGTTCATCAACAACGCCCAGGCGGGATCGGACGCCTACACGATTCTGGGCCTCGACGTGGTGTGGACCGCCGAGTTCGCCGCCCAGCAGTGGGTCGTGGAGCTGCCGGAAGACAAGTTCCCGCTCGATGACCTCATCCCCTCAACCGTGGCCACCGCGAAGTACTTCGACCGCCTCTACGCCGTGCCGTTCACCTCGAACGCCGAGCTGCTGTTCTACCGCACCGACCTCCTGGAGGCCGTGGGCGCCGATTCCGCACCGACGACCTTCGAGGAGATGTACCAGCTGATCGAGCAGATCCGCGGCACGGACGCGGGCGCGAACAACCTGGGCTTTGCCTCCCAGTACTCGAAGTACGAGGGCCTGACCGTGCAGCTGACCGGCCTCGCGAAGTCCGGCGGCGGCGACCTGTTCGATGCCAAGGGCAAGCCCACCGCGAACGACGAGGGCGCCGTGGCCGGCGTGCAGGCCGTGCGCGATGGTTTCGACAAGGGCTTCATTCCGAAGGAAGCGCTCACCTACAAGGAAGAGGAATCGCGCCAGGCGTTCCAGGACGGCAATCTCGCGTTCCTCCAGAACTGGCCGTACGTGTGGGACCTCGCGCAGGCCGAAGACGGCTCCTCGAGCGTCAATGGCAAGATCGGCGTGGCGCCCCTGCCGGGCGTGGGCAGCAACGCGGGCGCTTCCGCGCTCGGCGGCCTCAACTACGCGATCTCCGCCACCGCGAAGAACATGGGCACCGCGGTGGACTTCATCGCCTTCATGGTGGAACTTGAGCGCCAGAAGGAATGGACGCTGGCCACCTCGCAGGCCCCCGCCAACCAGGCCGTCTACGACGACAAGGACGTGCTCGAGAAGTTCCCGTTCTTCACCACCCTCAAGGAGGGGATCGACGGCGGTACGGCTCGCCCCCAGGTGGTCAAGTACGGCGAGGTCACGCAGGCCATCCAGGAGGCGGGCTACAAGGTCTTCTCCGGTACGGAGGAAACCAAGGCTGCGCTCGACGCCCTGCAGACCACCCTTGAGGGCCTGACCGACTAGTCACCCCGCCCTCCCGGCACCCCACCCCAGCGGATCCCACCCCTCCCCATGCCAGGGGTGGGGTCCGCTTCCCCTACCCTCGCGATCCCCGGATGGTGAATTATGGCCCGCCCGCCAGCCCCCAAAGGAGAGGGACGCCTCGCGTATCTCCTGCTTCTTCCCACCCTGATACTCCTCGCTCTCGTCGTCGGCTTCCCGCTCGTCCTCTCGGTCTGGCAGTCGTTCTTCCGCGCGGAAGGCGGCATCGATCCGGCCACGGGTTTCCTCCAGCAGGGCGATGTTTTCGTCGGCTTCCAGAACTACATTGATTCGTTCACGTCCGCGGGCGCGGGCGCCGGGTTCTGGAACGCGTTCTACAACACCACGCTCTTCACCGTGGTGGGCGTGAGCATCGAGACCGTGCTCGGCGTGGCGATGGCGCTCATCATGGCCCGCGCGCTGCGTGCCACCGGCCTGATCCGCGCCTCGATCCTCGTGCCGTGGGCGATCCCCACCGTGGTCTCGGCCCTCATGTGGCAGCTGATCTTCGATGCGAACGGCATCGCCAACCGGCTCATCGGCGAGCAGGTGCTGTGGACCACCGAGGGTATCCAGGCGCAGGCCGCCGTGCTGATCGCCGACATTTGGAAGACCGCCCCCTACATCGGCCTGCTCACGCTCGCTGGCCTGCAGACCATCGACGAGCAGGTGTACGAGGCCGCGAAGGTGGACGGCGCGAACCGCTGGCAGACCTTCTGGCGCATCACCCTGCCGATGATCCGGCCTGTGCTCGTGGTCGCGGTCCTGTTCCGCCTCCTCGATGCGATGCGCATGTTCGATCTGCCCTACGTGCTGCTGGGCCGCCTGGAATCCGGCCAGACCCTCTCGATGCTCGCCCAGGACGCGGCGATGAAAACCCAGTACGGCATGGCGAGCGCCTATTCGATCCTGCTGTTCTGCTACATCTGCCTCGTGGCCTTCCTGTTCATCAAGCTGCTCGGGGCCGACGTGCTGGGTGACCAGGACGTCAAGCCGAACCGAAAGTCGCGTCGCCTGCTGCGCGCGAGCCGCACCACCAACGTCACCGAAGGGAGCGTGGCATGAGCGCCGCACCCCAGAGCGCGCCCGGCACCACCGAGGCGCGGCCCGCCCCCATCGCCGCGAAGGCGAAGAGCAACCGCGGGGCCAAGATCATCGTCGGCGTTGGCGTGGCGATCATTCTCGTGTACTGCCTGGCCCCGTTCTACTGGATGCTCGTGAGCTCGCTGCGCCTTCCCACCGAGGGCCGCTCGACCGAACTTATCCCGAATCCGATCTCATTCGACAACTACCTGGCCGTGTTCGATCCCGCGAACAACTTCGGCCGCGCCCTGCTGAACTCCCTCATTGTCGCGGGCGGAACCACGGTGCTCGTGCTCGTGCTCGGCACGGCCGGCGCCTACGCCCTGGCCCGCTTGAACTTCTGGGGCAAGGTGCTCGTGATGTTCGCGATCGTCTCCACCTCGATGTTCCCCGTCATCACCCTCGTGGTGCCGCTGCTCAAGCTGTTCAGCGGTGGGTACGACTGGTGGCCGATCAACTGGATCAACACCTACCAGGCCATGATCATCCCGACCATGAGCTTCGCGCTGCCGCTCGCGGTGTGGAACCTCAACGCGTTCTTCCGGCAACTCCCCGTGGAGCTCGAGCAGGCGGCGATGGTGGATGGCACCACCCGCTTCGGGGCGTTCGTGCGAATCATTCTGCCGCTCGCCACGCCCGGCATTTTCACCACGGCGATCATCACGTTCATCGCGGCGTGGAACGAGTTCCTCATCGCGCTGACCATGGTGAACAACCCGCTCATGCAGACCGCGAACGTGGCCATCTCGAAGTTCACGGGCATCTCGCAGTTCGATACCCCGTACGGCACGAAGATGGCGGCGGGTGTGATCGTGACGGTGCCGCTCATCATCATGGTTCTTGCGTTCCAGCGGCGGATCGTGGGCGGGCTCAGCGCGGGCTCCCTCAAGTAGCATCGGGGGATGCCTTCCACGAGCGCCATCACCGAACTCCTCACCCCGGACGGGATGGCGCTGCTGGATTCGCTCCCGGACTACAGCGACGACGCCGCGCTCGCGCTCGGTGATCGGCTGCGCAGGGCCGGGCACTCCCCGGCCCTCGTGGCCGAAGCGCTCACGCAGTCTCGGCTGCGGGCCAAGGCCCGAGACAAGTTCGGGGACTTCGCCGCACGAATGCTGTTCACGGCGCACGGGCTCGAGCAGGCCACGCGCCTGCCGATTGCCGCGCATCACGCCGCACGCTTTCGCGACGCGGGCGTGCAGAAGGTGGCCGATCTGGGCTGCGGGCTCGGCGGCGACACGATAGCGAAGGCGGGCCTTGGCCTCAGCGTGATCGGGGTGGACCTCGATCCGCTCACGGTGGCGCTGGCCACCGTCAACACCTCGGTGTTTGAGAACGTCCACATCGAACTGGGCGCCGCCGAAGATTTCGATCCGGGGCGCGTTCAGGGCCTCTGGTTCGATCCGGCGCGCCGCGATGCGCGCTCGGTGCGCGTCCACGATCCGGAGGCGGCCTCTCCCCCGCTGAGCGCGATCCGGGAGGCCGCACGGAAGATCGGCCCGGTGGGCGCGAAGCTCGCCCCCGCGATTCAGCACGCCGATCTGCCGCCCGGCACCGAAACCCAGTGGGTGAGCTGGCATTCCCAGGTGCTCGAAGCCTGCACGTATTTTGGCCCGCTCGCCCGGCGCGCGGGTGCGGCCGGGACCGAGACCGCGGTGCCGGGGCTTGACGAGGGCACGCTCGTGGCCCGCTCCGCCCTCATCTTTGCCCGGCAGGCCGACGGCTCTACTCGCCCGCTCCACGTGCTGCCGGACACGAGCGATGATGACGCGCTGCGCACGCCCGAGGTGGGCGAGATCGCGGACCTCATCGTGGAGCCCGACGGCGCGATCATTCGGGCCGGGCTGCTTGGCGTGCTCGCCCGTCGGCTCGGCGCCCACACGATCGATCCGACCATCGCCTACCTGAGCGCGAGCGAGGCGAGCCTTCGAGCCGCAGCCACCGCCGCCGCCACCGCCCCCACGCTTTCGACTCCCCTGGCCCGCGCCTTCCGGGTGCGGGACGTGCTGCCGCTGCGGGCGAAGAAAATCGCCGCGCATCTGCACGCGGCGGGGATCGGCCGGGTGGAGATCCTCAAGCGGGGCGCCGACATTGACCCGGCGGTGTTTCGCACGCAGCTGAAGCTCGACAAACGCGCCTCGGGCGCGGCCACGCTCATCCTCACCCGCGCGGCGGGGCAGCGGGTGGCGATCCTCGCCGATCCGGCCTAACTCGCCCGCGGCGGCCTCGACCAGCGCACGGAGCGTGGCGGGCGCGGGGTGGTCGGCGGGCGGGGACGACCATCGGTGCCGACACGAAAAGCACCGACGTGAACTGCGCCGCGCGAAGCGGCGCGAGCGCCCACGCGAGAAGTAGCCTGTGGCGATGGTCGAGATTCTTGCCGCCTCCCCGCTGCTCACGCTGTTCACAGCGATTGCCCTCGGCACGCTGGTCGGGGCCATTCCCTTTGGGCGCTTGAAGTTCGGCCCGGCAGGCGCGCTGTTCGTGGGCCTCGCGCTCGGGGCGCTCGATCCGCGGCTCGGCGAAGGGCTCGGCCTCGTCGGCTCCATCGGCCTCACCCTGTTCGTCTACACGATTGGAATCGCGGCGGGCGCGTCCTTCTTCCGCGACCTGAGGAAGCAGGCGCCGCTCATGATCGGCGCCGCAGTCCTGCTCGTGGCGTTCGCGGGCACCCTCATCCTCGTAGGCCCGCACGTGGGCCTCAGCGGCGAACTGGGCGGCGGCCTCTTCGCGGGCGCCCTCACCACCACTCCCGCGCTCGCGAGCGCGCAGGCCGCCGCGGGCGGCTCGACGCTTCCCGCCGTCGGCTATTCCATCGCCTACCCCATCGGCGTGGTCCTCACGATGGTCATGATTACGCTCGTGACCCGCTCCCGCATGCGCGGCGCGAAGGACCCCGCGCCCGTCTCGAGCGGGGAACTGCTCGACATCACGGTGCTGGTCAATCACCCGATGCGCGTGAGCGAGATCCCGCAGATCGCCACGAACCCGGGCAGCGCCGCGGGCAAGGTGCGGGTCTCGTACTTCATGCGCGGCGGCGAGGTGAGCGTGGCGAGCCCCACCGAGAAGCTTGAGGAGGGGGATCGCGTGCTGCTGGTCGGGGAGCCGTCGGCCGTGACCGACGCGGCCGCCGCGCTCGGCACCCGCGTGAGCGAGCACCTCGCGCACGACCGTTCGCGCGTGAACTTCCGCCGCTTCATCGTCTCCAACCCCGCGCTCGCGGGCCGGACCGTGGCCGATCTTCACGTGCCCTACCGCTTCGGCGGGATTATCACGCGGGTGCGGCGCGGGGATCGGGACATGCTCGCCCACGCCGACATGCCCCTCCAGCTCGGGGACCGGGTGCGGGTGGTGTTCCCGACGCCGAAGCGGGCCGAACTCGCCGCCTATTTCGGTGATTCGGAGAAGCGGATCACGGAGGTGGATTTCTTTTCGCTCGGGATCGGCATCGCGCTCGGCGTGGCGGTGGGGCTCGTAGCCCTGCCGGTGGGCGGGGCGCAGCTGGCGCTCGGATCGTCGGCGGGCCCGCTGCTCGTGGGGCTGATCCTCGGCAAGGCGGACCGCACGGGGCCGTTCGTGTGGACGCTGCCGCATTCGGCGAACCTCACGATCCGGCAGCTAGGCCTCGTCATGTTCCTCGCCGCGGTGGGGCTCTCGAGCGGGCAGGCCTTCGCCTCGACCGCGTTCACGATGACCGGGCTCACCGTCGCGCTGCTCGCCGCCGTCTTGCTCGCGCTCGCGCTGCTGGCGATGTGGGGGCTCGGGCACGTGCTCGGGCTGTCGTCGGCCCGCACCGCGGGGGCCATCGCGGGTTTCGTGGGGCAGCCGGTGCTGCTCAATCACGCGCATTCGCTCGTGGATGATGAGCGCACGGACACCGGGTTTTCGGCGTTGTTCACGGCGGCGCTCATCGTGAAGATCATCGTGGTGCAGGCCATCGTGCTCGCGTAAGGGCGGCGGGTGGCCGGTATCTGAACGTCCCCCAGGCCGTCTCACCACGTCCCGTATCGTGGACCCATGATCGCCATCATGACCGTCACCGGCCCGGACCACACGGGCATCATCGCCGCCGTCTCCACCGCGCTCGCCGAACTCGGCGTGAACATCACGAACGTCTCCCAGACGCTCATGGGCGACTACTTCACGATGATCCTCCAAACCGAGATCGATCTCGAGCGGGCCGACATCACCGAGGTACAGGCCGCCATGACCCGCGTCGGCGAAAAGGAAAACCTCGTGATCCGCGTGCAATCGCAGGCCATTTTCGACGCGATGACCACGGTCTGAAGCCATGACCCTCCACGCCTCTCACGCCATGCACGCCTCCGCCACCGCCCGCGCCTACGTGGACGTGCTCGACATGATCGAGAACTACCGCCTCGACATCCGCACCGTCACCATGGGCATCTCGCTCCTGGACTGCATCCGCTCCACCATGCCCGCCACGTGCGAAGCGGTCTACGCCAAGATCACCGAGCGGGCCCGCCACCTCGTGCCCGTGGCCGAACGGATCGAAGCGGAACTGGGCATCCCCATCGTCAACAAGCGCATCTCGGTCACGCCCATCGCCCTGCTCAGCCAGGCCGTCGGCCACGGCTCCCCCGTGGACCTCGCCCGCGCCCTCGACGCCGCCGCCCGCGAGGTGGGCGTCAACTTCATCGGCGGCTACAGCGCCCTCGTGGAAAAGGGCATGACACCGGGCGACGAGGCCCTCATCCGCTCGATCCCCGAAGCGCTCTCCACCACCGAAGTGGTCTGCTCCTCCGTCAACATCGGCACCTCCCGGGCCGGCATCAACATGGACGCCGTGCGCACAATGGGCGAGATCATCAAGGAAGCCGCCGACCTCACCGCGGACCGCGCCGCCATCGCGTGCGCGAAACTCGTGGTCTTCGCGAACGCCGTGGGCGACAACCCCTTCATGGCCGGTGCCTTCCACGGCGTCGAAGAAGCCGACTGCGTCGTCAGCGTCGGCGTCTCCGGCCCCGGGGTCGTGGACCGCGCCCTCGGCGACCTCGACGGCGCCCGCCTCGACGAGGTGGCCGAAGCGATCAAGAAGGCCGCCTTCGCGATCACCCGCGCGGGCCAGCTCGTCGGCACCCTCGCCTCCGAGCGCCTCGGCGTCCCCTTCGGCATCGTGGACCTCTCCCTCGCCCCCACCGCCGAACTCGGAGACTCGGTAGCGCACATCATGGAACACATGGGCCTTGCCCAAGTAGGCACGCACGGCACGACCGCCGCGCTCGCCCTACTCAACGACGCCGTGAAAAAGGGCGGGATGATGGCCTGCTCGCGCGTGGGCGGCCTCTCCGGCTCCTTCATCCCCGTGTCCGAAGATCGCGGCATGATCGACGCCGTGCGCAGCGGCGCCATCTCCATCGACAAGCTCGAAGCCATGACCGCCATCTGCTCCGTGGGCCTCGACATGGTGGCCATCCCCGGCGACACCTCCGCGAGCCTCATCGCCGGAATGATCGCCGACGAAGCCGCCATCGGCGTCATGAACCACAAAACCACCGCCGTGCGCGTGATCCCCGTGCCCGGCACCAAGCCCGGCGACGAGGTCAACTTCGGCGGCCTGCTCGGCTACGCCCCCGTGATCCCCGTGAACACCGTGGACAACTCCGCGTTCATCCGCCGCGGCGGCTTCATCCCCGCCCCCGTACACGGGTTCCGCAACTAGGGCCGACGGGATGCTTGCTCGCTCACACTCGCTACGCGCGGGGCGAACGGGGCGTGCGTCCTCGCGCGCGGGCGCGTACGTTGACTGCCATGTGGCAAATCATGGATCTCATCAACGCGCACAAGAAGGTCATGGTGGAACCGGACCAGGCCCTTCCCGGACGCGCGGACTACGCCTACCCGCTCGCGGGTTCGCACCTCGTGCTCGGCACGAGCATCCTCGATGTGGACCGGCCCGAGGGGGCGCAGGAAATCGTGCTCGCGGGCGGCTGTTTCTGGGGGATCGAACGGATCGCCTGGCAGATCCCCGGCGTTCTCACCACCGCCGCCGTCTACGCGGGCGGCTACACGCCGTTTCCCACGTACGAAGAGGTGTTCAGTTCCAAGACCGGGCACACCGAGGCCGTCGCCGTGGTCTACACGGGCGGCGACGACACCCTGCGCGCGCTGCTCACCGAGTTCTGGCAGCAGCACGATCCCACCACGGAAAACCGCCAGGGCAACGACGTGGGCACCGAGTACCGCTCCGCGATCTACTGGTGCGATCCCTCCCAAGAGGCCGTGGTGAGGGATTCATACGCCCGCTACCAGGACGCGCTCGATGAGGCGGGCCGCGGCCGCATCACCACCGAACTGTCGCCGCTGTCCACCGCCGGGATCGGCCGCTACTACATCGCCGAACCGGAGCACCAGCAATACCTGGCCCGCAACCCCGGCGGGTACTGCAACCACGGCTTCAACGGGGTAGCGTGCCGCCTCGATGCCGCGCCCACGGCGGACGCGTAACGCAACAATTGCCGACGGCGCGACGGCCCCGGTCCGCTACGACCTCACGCCCCGGCGCCGAGAGGCCAGGAGATAGGTGCCGGAGGCGGCCAGGCCCGCGGTGCCGAGCGTGAGCAGCGGCCCGCGAAGCCTGGCCAGCCACCGGGTATCGGTGGCCCCAAGGTTGCCGACGGCGGTGATGAGCGCGGCCACGATGAGGGCCACGGTAATGCGGTCCCCAATCGCGGAGAAACGCTGAAGGCTCGGTTCGAGGCGGCGCGGATCGATATCGAGCGGCACGCCGTCCTGGTCGAGTTTCGTGAGGAACCGGTTCAGCATCGGCCCGAACGCCGCGAGCGAGCGGGCCGTTTCCACCGCGTCGGTGACGAGCGTGCGCGAGATCCGCTCGGGCGTGAGGCGGCGCTTCGCCAGGTCAATGACGTAGGAGCGAAGAATCGCGTTGACATCGAAGTCGGAGTCGAGCGCGCGCCCGATCCCCTCGATGATGGTGAGCAGGCGGGCAATCGACGTGATGAACGGCGCCGGGCGCAAGTGGTGGCGGCGGCACACATCCAGGAGGTCGCTCACGACATCGCTCGAGGAGACCTCGCCGAGCGGGCGATTCGAGTAGAGGCTCAGCATGTGGGCGATGTCTGATTCGAGGGCGTGCATGTCGATGTGGCCGCTCGCGGGGGCGATGGTGAGCACGGCCGAAGTCATGGACTGCGCCGAACCCGACATGAAGGCCAGAATGAGGCTGATCAGCTGGCCGCGCTGACGTTCGCTGAGCGAACCCACCATCCCGAAGTCGAGCAGGCCAATCGTGCCATCGTCTTCGACCTTGAGGTTCCCGGGGTGGGGATCGGCGTGGTAGAAACCGTCATCCAGCAGCATGTCCAGGATGACCGTGGCCGCGTTCTTCGCGAGCTGCGGCCGATCAATGCCCACGGCATCGAGCGCCTCGGCGTCGGAAATGTTGAGGCCGTACATGCGCTCCATCGTGACCATGCGCTCCGTGGTCAGATCGTGCCAGATGCGGGGCACGTGAACGTAGGAGCGGTGAGCGAGGTTGTGGGCGATCCGATCAGCGTTGCCCGCTTCCTTCGTGTAGTCCAGTTCGGCCCGCAGCTGGCGGTCGAAATCGGCCACCACTTCCGCAAGGCCCAGTTCGCGGGCCTCGGGCCAGGCGCCCTCGATCCTTCGCGCGGCGTCGGCGAGGATCGACAGGTCCGCATCGACGGTGGGGGCGATCCCGGGGCGCTGGACCTTGATGACCACCTCCGTGCCGTCGATCAGTCGCGCCGCGTGCGCTTGGCCGAGCGAGGCTGTACCGAGTGGCTCCTTCTCCACGTGCGCGAAGACGTCGCCCATCGGCGTCCCGAGCTCGGTTTCGATCGTGCGCTGGACGTCCTCCCACTCGATAGGTCGCGCGTCGGACTGGAGCTTTTCGAGTTCCGCGATGAGGTCGTCAGAGATCAGATCGGGGCGAGTGGAGAGCGCCTGCCCGAGCTTGACGGCGGTGGGGCCCAGATCTTCGAGCGTCTCGCGCACAACTTCGGGAGAGCTGGCGATGGTGCGGCTCACCGACTCGCTTTCGGAACGGGCATCCGCCCCGGTGAGGCGCTGGAAGCGGGGGTCCAGGGCCGCGGCCCCCGCGACCAACTCCCAACCGTGCTTCGTGAGGATCTGAGCGATCTGACGCATGCGGGCGGTGTGGTGGTCCATGTCAATCTCCTTGGCAGCGAGCGGCGAGAGGGCATCGGTGCGGTCTTCCTCACGTCTCGATTATGCCGAAAAGTGCTGATGCCCGCGCTGGCGGGCTCTTTCGCGCGAATACTGCGCGATCCGCGCACATTCATGCACGCATTCGTCGGCAGTGGCCGCCGCCACCCCCAATGTTGGGCAACCACCCACCGCGGCGCAGCGAAAGCCGGTAGCTTCGAGACATCGACGTCACGGAAGGCGAGGGCAATGACCAGCTCCCCGGCTCGGGCGGCCAGCGACGCCGCCGACGCCACCGCGCATGAGCGGCGACGCCCCGTGCCCGTCTACTTCCTCTCCGATTCCACGGGCATCACGGCCGAAGCCATGGGCAACGCGATGCTCGTGCAGTTCCCCCACCTCACGTTCGAGCGCCGCACGATCCCGTTCCTCACGAGCCCCGATGCCGCCCGCGAGGTCGTGGAAGAGATCAACGCGCGCGTGGAGGCGGGGGATCACCCGCTCGTCTTTTCCACCGCCGTCAATGATGAGATCCGCGCCGTGGTGCTCACGAGCAGCGCCGAGGTGATCGACCTGTTCGGCCTCCACCTGCAGCGCGTGGAAAAGGCGCTCGATTCGACGGGCGTGCGGCACACCGCCCAGCTCCACTCCCTGCGCGATACCCAGCGCTACAACTCGCGCATGCAGGCCATCGAGTTCGCCATCGAACACGACGACGGCCAGAGCCTGCGGGCCCTGGATCGGGCCGACATCATCCTCGTGGCCCCCTCCCGCTGCGGCAAAACTCCCACGTCGATGTACCTGGCCCTCCAGCACGGCCTCTTCGTCGCGAACTACCCGCTCGTGGACGAAGACTTTGAATCCACCCGCCTGCCCCGTCCCATCGCCCACCTGCGCGAACGCCTGTTTGGGATCGTGACGAACGCGGAACGCCTAAGCGCAGTGCGCGGGGAACGCCGCCCCGATTCCCGCTACTCCTCCCTCCAGCAGGTGAGCTTTGAGCTGCGCAGCGCCGAAGCCATGTTCCGCACGCACCGGATCCCGAGCGTGAACTCGTCCGCGAAGTCCGTCGAGGAAATGAGCGCGATCATCCTGCAGCACCTCGCCCGCGTGGGCAGGCGCCAGCCCGGAAGCGGCGCCTCGCGCCCCTCCATGCAGGCTACCGCCAACCCCGCCATGCACACCTCCGCACGCGGAGGTGGCTAGGAACGCACCTCACCCCACCACCCGTCCCACCGCCGTCGGCCCCGTACCGTCTTTCCCGTGGCTTTCGCCCCCCTCGTGACCACTTCAGAACAAGGATGTTTCGATGACAACGCATACGCATATTCGCTGGTTTTCCGGACTCGGCATGGCCGACCTCGATCAGGTGGGCGGCAAGAACGCCTCCCTCGGGGAGATGGTCTCGCACCTGTCGCAGCTGGGGGTGCGCGTGCCCGACGGCTTCGCCACGACCGCCGATGCCTACCGGCAGTTCCTCACCGAGACCTCGCTCGCGGGCCGCATCGATGAGCTTCTGGACGGGCTCGATACCGAGAACACGCGTCAGCTCACCGAGGTGGGCGCCGCGATCCGGCAGGCGATCATGACCGAAGCTCTCCCCGACGAGCTGGAAGCGGGCATTCGCGAGGCGTACGCGCGCCTGGCCGCCGATTCTGGCGACGAGGCGAGCTTCGCCGTCCGCTCGTCGGCCACCGCGGAGGATCTTCCCGATGCGAGCTTCGCGGGCCAGCAGGAAACCTTCCTCAACGTGCGCGGGATCGACGCGGTGCTCGTGGCGATCCGCGAAGTGTTCGCGTCGCTCTACAACGACCGGGCCATCGCGTACCGGGTGCATCACGGCTTCGACCACGCCTCGGTGGCGCTGAGCGCGGGCGTGCAGAAGATGGTGCGCTCCGACGTGGGCAGTTCCGGGGTTATGTTCACGATGGATACCGAGTCCGGTTTCGATGGCGCCGTGTTCGTCACGAGCGCGTACGGGCTCGGCGAAGGGGTGGTGCAGGGCGCCGTCAATCCCGACGAGTTCTACGTCTACAAGCCCGCCGTGGAGGCGGGGCGGGCCGCGGTGCTCTCGCGCACGCTCGGGGCGAAGGCCACGAAGATGGTCTATACCGACGGGGCCGACGGTTCCACGACCCACTTTGTCGAGGTGGATCCCGCCGAGCGCCGCCGGTTCTCCCTGAGCGACGATCAGGTGCAGGAGCTCGCGCGGCACGCCCTCGTGATCGAGAAGCACTACGGGCGGCCCATGGATATCGAGTGGGGGCTCGACGGCACTGACGGGGCGCTCTATATTCTGCAGGCGCGGCCGGAAACGGTACAGTCGCGCCGCGGCTCGACGCTGCAGCGGTTCACGCTGGGCCAGCGCGGCCGGGTCATCACGGAGGGCCGAGCGATTGGCCAGAAGATCGGCGCGGGCGAGGTCCGCGTGCTCACCTCGCTCGAGCAGATGCACGACTTCGAGGCCGGTCAGGTGCTCGTGGCGGACATGACCGATCCCGATTGGGAACCGATCATGAAGCGCGCGAGCGCGATTGTCACAAACCGTGGCGGCCGCACGTGCCACGCCGCGATCATCGCGCGCGAACTGGGCATTCCCGCGGTCGTGGGCACGGGCGATGCGACCGAGATCCTGGCCGACGGGGCCCGCGTGACGGTCTCGTGCGCCGAAGGCGATACGGGCTTCGTGTACGACGGCGAACTGGACTTCGACGTGGTGGAGACCGAGCTCGATGAGATGCCCGAGATCGACACGAAGATCATGATGAACGTGGGAACCCCCGAGCAGGCATTCGCGTTCTCGCGCCTGCCGAACGCGGGCGTGGGCCTGGCTCGCCTCGAGTTCATCATCAATCGCCAGATCGGCATCCACCCGCGGGCCCTGCTGGACTTCGACACCCTGGACCCCTCGCTCGCGGGCGAGATTCGCGCCCTCACCGGCGCGTATGCGAGCCCACGCGACTTCTTCGTGCAGCGCGTGGCCGAAGGCGTCTCCACGATTGCGGCGGCATTCGCGCCGGAGCCCGTGATCGTGCGCATGAGCGACTTCAAGTCCAACGAGTACGCGAACCTGCTGGGCGGGGACCTGTACGAACCGCACGAAGAAAACCCGATGATCGGCTACCGGGGCGCCTCCCGCTACCTGTCGGAGGATTTCGCGGCGTGCTTCGCCCTCGAATGCGAGGCGATCCGGTACGTGCGCGAAGACATGGGGCTGGACAACGTCAAGATCATGATCCCGTTCGTGCGCACCCTCGACGAAGCGCGCGGCGTGAACGAACTCCTCGCCACTCACGGGCTCGCCCGGGGTCAGAATGGCCTCGAGGTGATGATGATGTGCGAGGTGCCCTCGAACGCGATCCTCGCCGACGAGTTCCTCGAGTACTTCGACGGTTTCTCCATCGGCTCGAATGATCTCACGCAGCTCACGCTAGGCCTGGACCGCGACTCGGGCCTCGTGGCCCACACGTTCGACGAGCGCGACCCGGCCGTGCGGTTCCTCCTGGAGAGGGCGATCACCGCGTGCACGCGCGCCGGGAAGTACGTCGGGATCTGCGGTCAGGGCCCGAGCGACCACCCGGACCTCGCCGACTGGCTCGTCGAGCGCGGCATCGCCTCCCTCTCCCTCAACCCCGACTCCGTGGTCTCCACGTGGACGCGGCTTGGCGAGGCGGGAGACCACCCCGGGCACGCGTAGGGTCGCGGGCAGGGAGGCCGACGCGAGCCGCCCCTTTACGCGGTCTCGATGATGCCCATCATCCCGGCGTCCTCGTGATCGAGCACGTGGCAGTGATACACGGTGCGCCCGGTGATCCCGGAGAAGCGGATTCGCACCACCACCTGCTCACCCGCGGGCACGTTGATGACATCGCGCAGCACGGGCGCCTCGGCATGAGCGGCGCCTACCTCTGGGTCCTGGGCGGCGTACGCGGCGCTCAGGGCCTCGCTTTCGCCCCACGAATCGCTCATCACCTGCATGGGCCACACGTGCAGGTGGAATGGGTGATCCATGCCCGTAGGGTTCTGGATCACCCACTGCTCCACCGCGTCGGGCTCGACGGTGATGTTCACGGTGTCCATCTGGAACGGCTCGTCGTTGAAGCCCATGACCATCTCGGCCATCGCCCCGCCGCCGTCGCTGCCCCCATGCTCGCTATGCCCGTCGTGCCCCTCATCCCCGTTATGCGCGGCGGCGCTCTCGGCGTCGGTGGATGCGGCGGCGCCCTGCTCCGCGCCCGGCATGCTCATCGTGAAGGCGAGGACCCTCGTGCGATCCACGGTAACCTCGGCGAGGGATTCCTCCGCCCGGGCCGGCACCCACGCCGCGCCGTCGGCCTGCGCTGAGCTGTCCTGCGCCGAGCCGTTTCGTCCATCCAGCCCCTCGATGCTCGCGAGCAGAAGCTGCGGCTCGTTCCCGGTGAGGGCGGCGGTGCCGCCGCGGGGAACGTCCGGGCTCACGAGTGACGCGGCCTTCCCGCCGCCTGCCACGAGCACGTCGAGGCGGTTGCCGGAGGCCAGATCGAACTCCTCGCGCGCGAGCGCCGCAACGGGATGCCCATCGAACCCGATGGCAATGAGGCGCTGCTCGCGGTTCGCGAGGCGCACGTGCCTACTCGCGCACGCATTGACGATGCGCCAGCGCTCGATGCCGCCCGGCGCGAGGCTGATGAGGGGCTGGCTCTGGCCGTTGATGAGCACGGTGTTGCCGAGGCGGCCCCACATCACATCGTCGCTGCTCGCCGTGACCGGTGTGCCGTCGGCATCGAGGCTCACGTCGCTGATGATCAGCACGCGCTCCCGATCCACCGTCGGTTCGTCGTCGCCGTCGATGATGAGCGCGCCGAAGAGCCCGTCAAACACCTGCTGGGCCACGCGCCCGTGCGGATGCGGGTGGTACCAGTAGGTGCCCGCGGGGTGATCAGCGGGAATGGGGATCTCGTAGTCGTGACTCTGGCCCGGCTCGACCGTGAGGAACGGGTTGTCGGCGTTGCCTTCGGGCGAGACGTGGAGGCCGTGCGTGTGGATGCTCGTGGGCTCGTCCAGCCGGTTGGTGAGCCTGATCTTCAGCGTGTCGCCGGGGCAGGCCCGCAGCGTGGGGCCGGGGCTCATGCCGTTGTAGCCGCTGAGGCGAGTGGCCTGACCGCCCACGGTGGCACCGGCTTCGGCCACGAGCTCCACCTCGAGCACCTGCCCTGCGCTCTGGATCGTCGGCGGCTCCACGAGGGACGCGCCCGTGCCCCCGAACGCGTCGGCGCTAACGGCCCCGACGGTGGTGCTGTCGGGACTCGACGTGCAGCCCGCGAGCGCGAGCGGGCCACTGGCGACCGCCCCGGCTCCGAGTGTGAGGGCCCCGGCACGGAGGAAGGAGCGGCGGGAGGGGAAGGGGCGCGCGGGGCTCACGGCAGCCTTTCGGTGGTGCGGCGGGGACTGCCTGCCATTATGCCGCCGGGCACCCGCGCGCCTCGGGACGTGAAGGCCGCCCCCTTCTCGGGTGGGACAATGGCGGGCGATGACTTCCCTGCCCTCCCCCGCCACCCCGTCGGCCCCTGAGCCGGCACCCGAGCCGGCCCCAGAGCTTTCTGCCGAGACCTCTCCCGGCCGCTCGTCGCGGTTCGCGCGGCTGCTGAGCCCCCGGGTCGCGGTGCCGCTGATCCTCGCGCTCGCGGCCACGGGCCTGTACGGGGCGTTGTCCACGCTCCAGTGGAACAGCTTCTTCTTTCCCTCGTGGGACCTCGGGATTTTCTCGCAAGCGGCGAAGGCGTATGCCGCGCTGCAGCCGCCGATCGTGACGATTAAGGGCGATCACTTCCACCTGCTCGGGGATCATTTTCATCCGATCCTGGTGCTGCTCGCGCCCGTGTGGTGGCTGTGGCCCTCGCCGCTCGCGCTGCTGTGGCTTCAGGCCGCCCTGTTCGGGCTGAGCGCCGTGCCGCTCACCCGGGTGGCGATGGCGCGGCTGGGCCCGGTGCTGGGCGCCGTGGCGGGCGCCGGATACGTGTTCTCGTTTGGCCTGCAGGGCTCGCAGAACGTGCAGTTTCACGAGTACGCCCTCGCGGTGCCGCTGCTCGCGTTCGGGGTCGCGGCGATCCTGGAAAAGCGCGTGCGGGCGGCGCTCGTGTGGATCGGCCTGCTCGTGTTCGTCAAGGAGGATCTGGGGCTCACGGTCGCGATGCTGGGCCTCGCGCTCGCGTGGATGCAGCGCGATCCGGCCCGGCCCGCGAGCAGGCTCCGCAGGCTGGATTTCCGTGGGCTGGAGAAGCGCGGGCTGTGGCTCGCCGCGTGGGGCGTGGCCTGGTGGGTGCTCGCCACCTTCGTGATCCTGCCCGCCCTGAACCCCGCGGGCAGCTACGACTACACCGATAACTTCGCCTCGCTCGCCCAACTGATCGGGCCGTGGGACAAGTGGGTCACCCTCGCGATGCTCGTCGCGTTCATGGGCGGGATCGGCGTGATGAGCCCGCTCGCGTGGGCGCTGCTGCCCACCCTTGCGTGGCGCTTCCTCGGCAACGTCGAGGCGTATTGGACCTGGCAGTGGCACTACAACTCGATCCTCATGCCCATCGCGTTCGGGGCGCTGCTGCACCTGCTGCCCACGGTGCGTGAGCGCTGGAAGCGGTGGGCGGCGGTGGGCCTCAGCCTCGCCTCGACCGCCTACCTGGGCACAGCGTTACCGCTCACCTGGCTCGCCGGCCCGGCGTTCGACCCCGACTCGCCCGGGGCGCTCGCCGCCGCCCAGGCTGTCGCCGCGGTGCCGGAGGGGGCCACAGTCGCCGCGGACGTGGTGCTGCTCGCCCCGCTCGTGCCAAAGGCCGACGTGCAGTGGTTGCACGGGGATGCCCGCCGGGCACCCGAGTGCGTGGTGGGCCGCCTCGGCGATCGGGAACGGCAGTGGGCGCCCCACGGGTATGCCGCGTGGGCGAACGCGCAGTGGCCCGTGAGCACGCCGCCGCAGATCCTCACGATCAACGGCGGGAGCGTCCAGATCAGCGCCGACGCCCCCTACGAGAGCGTGCTGAACAACGGCTACTTCGAGGTGGTGTGCCAGGCGGGCAGCGCCGGGGCGCCTACACGCTGAGCAGCCGCCCGGGCCCGCGGGCATCGGCCCCCGCGAGGGGACCGCGCGCGAGCGAGCGCCGGGACCACAGCTTGAGCGGCGCATACTTTTCCGCGAGCAGCGCCGCCTGAATACCGCGGTTGAACGCTTCGGTCACCACGCCACCGCGCAGGGAGCGCACGTCCCGCGCGAGCAGGCCGTCAATCGCGCCCGCGGCCGCCCAGTGCGCGGCCACCACCATGAGCGGCTGGTGGGAATCAAGAATCTGGTGGCCCACGTTCGGGACCGAGATGAGCCGCAGGCTCCCGTCGGCTGCCCGGGCCCCCGGGATACTCTGGGCGGCGAGCTTCGCACGCCACGCGGGCACCACGAGATCGCGTTCGCCCGCGAGCACGAGGGTTGGCGCGGTGATGCGGGAACGCTCGGTCTCCAGATCGAACAGTTCCCCTTCGAACGGCGGGAACATGCGGGCGCGTTCGGCCACGATGGTCAGCGGATCCAGCGGCCCGAAATCGGCGGTGGAACCAAGGCCCAGTTCGGTCGCGCCGATCCGGCCCACAAGATCGTTCTCGAACACGTAGGGCGCCCGGTTGAACCATTCGCGGCTCGTGATGATGTGCTGGATCGACGCCCACGCGAGTTGGCCGCGCCCGAGCACGAGCAGGTCCACGAGCTCTCGCACCGCCGTGACCCCGCCGTACTCGTGGACGGCGGCGAGCACCGGCCCCGTTTCCTCGACCGGCACGATCTGATCGCGCACGAGCCTGCGCATCGCCCGGGCAATCGACTCCGTGTGGTCATACGTGCCCTCGAAGTACATCGCCCGCAACTGCTCCGTGAACGCCACCGTGTCCCGCACGCCCGTGAGCGGCGAATCCAGCACGAGCGCATGGACCCGCTCCGGGTAGGCAAGCGCGAACCGCTGCACGAGGTGGGCGCCGTAGGAAGAGCCGACGAGCACCGCCCGCTGCACCCCCGCGTGATCCAGCACCGCGCGCATGTCCTCGAGCACGTTGTGGATGCTCATGACGTGTTCGGGCAGGTCGCGGCCCTGGGCATCGGCCCGGCTCATCCCCACCCCGCGGTGCTCCATCATGAGCACGTCCAGGCCCTTGTGGGTCATGTCGCGGCGCAGCAGCTCATAGGGGAACACGCTCGCGCTGCCCGGCCCGCCCGGCACCACCATGACGGTGGGCAGCGCCGACTGGAACCCGCTGCGCACGTACCGCAACGGGAACAGGCGCCCCTCGCTGCTCTGCACGTCCCGATACACGGTCATGACATCGTTGCGTGAGGCAAGGAAGTCGTCAGCCGCCGGGCGATCTCGAAAGTCCACGCGCTAGCTCTCCCGGCCCAGCTGCTGCCACAGGAACGAATAGATGAGCGCGTTCATGCGCGCCGCTTGCGCGTTCGAGGCCGCGCCGCCGTGCCCGCCCTCGATGTTCTCCCACGAGAGCACGCGCGCCCCGAGGGATTCGAGAGCGGCCGTGAACTTGCGGGCGTGGCCCGGATGCACGCGGTCATCGCGCGTGGAGGTCAGGACGAACGTGGGCGGATACTGCGCCCCCTCCTTCAGCAGGTGGTACGGGCTGAACGTTCGAATGAACTCCCAGTCCGCCGTGTCCGGATCGCCGTATTCCGCCATCCACGAGGCCCCCGCCAGCAGGTGCGAGAACCGCTTCATATCGAGCAGTGGCACCTGGATGATGACGGCGCCGAACAGCTCGGGGTAGCTCACGAGCATGTTGCCGGTGAGCAGGCCGCCGTTGGAGCCGCCGCGCACACCGAGGTGCGCCGCATCCGTGACGCCCCGCTCGATGAGGTCCTTCGCGACGCTCGAAAAGTCTTCGTAGACCCGGTGGCGCTTCTCCTTGAGGCCCGCCTGGTGCCACGCGGGGCCGTATTCGCCGCCGCCGCGAATATTCGCCACGACATACACGCCGCCGCGCTCCACCCACGCCTTGCCAATCGCACCCAGGTAGGCCGGGGTGAGCGAGATTTCAAAGCCGCCGTAGCCGTACAGCAGGGTGGGCCGCGGCTCGCCCTCATCCGGGGAGCCCGGCTCCACGGCGCGGGCGATCTGGAAGTAGGGGACGCGGGTGCCGTCGTCACTCACGGCGAAGTGCTGGCTCACCTGCACCCCGTCGGCATCAAAGCGCTCGGGCGTCGCCTTGATCTCGTGCAGCTCGCCCGGCGCATCGCCGTCGGCCACGCCGGAAAGGTCGCCGAGCAGGAGGGTCGTGGGCGTCGCGAAGTCCGTGACGCTCACCCACACCTCGTCGCTCTCCACAGGATCCACGGCGCTCACGCTCACCGCGCCCGCGAGCTCCGGGTAGAGTTCCGCGCGCACCCAGGCGCCGTCGCTATCGCGCGTGAACACCTCGAGGCGGTGGCGCACATCCTCCAAAATCGTGAGCACGAGGCAGGACTTCGTGATCGCCATGCCCGCGAGCGAACTCGAGGCGGTGGGCTCGAACAGCACGTCGAAGGCGCGGTCGCCCGCGAGGAACGCGTCGATCCCGCCCACGAGCAGGCTTCCGGCCGCATACTCGCGGCCCTCGACCGACCAATCGGAGCGCGGCTCAAGCACCAGGAGGTCGCGCGCGGCGGCCACCTGCATGTCTTCCGGCAGCTCGAGCGCCACTACCTCGGGCGCCTCGAGCGGGACCTGCACGAGCGAGGTCGTGGAGGTGTAGAACGTGTGCATGACCTGCAGGATCGACCGCTCGAAGCCGGGGGTCTGATCGTGGTAGATGAAGGCGCCCATGTCGTCGCTCTTCGCCTCGGCCACCACCGGGGTCGCGGCGAGCTCCTGGCCGCGCCGCCACAGGCGCACCTGGCGCGGGTAGCCCGAGGTGGTCATCGAGTCTTCGCCCACCTCCGTGCTCACCCACACGGTGTCGGCGTCGATCCAGCTCACGGACCCCTTCGCCTCGGGGCGGTAGAACCCGCCGTCCTCGGCGGGCACGAACGCCCTGGTCTCGAGGTCCCATTCGCGCGTCACGTCGGCATCCGCGCCGCCGTGCGACAGATCGATGAGGAAGTGGCGGTAGCTCACGCCGTCGGCCGGGCGCAGGGCGGACGCGCCGTGCCACACCCAGTCCTCACCTTCGGCAGCATTGAGGGCGTCCACGTCAATGAGGACCTCCCACGCGGGGTCCTCGCGGCGAAACTCCTCCATCGTGGTGCGGCGCCACACGCCGCGCTCGTGGTCCGCATCCGTCCAGAAGTTGTAGAGGTAGTCCCCGCGCTTGGTGACGCCCGGGATCTTGTCCTTCGCATCGAGGATGTCCAGGATCTCCCGCTCGAGCTCGGCGGTCAGCGGATCCGCATCGAGGTCCGCTTCCGCCACGGCGTTGCGCTCCCGCACCCACGCGAGCTGCTTTTCGCCCTCCACCTCTTCGAGCCACTGGTGGGGATCGGTGCTGCCGTCGGGCGCGGGAAGGGCGGGACTCGCGGGGGTGGTGGACGTCATGGTGAAGGCTCCTTCGCTACATCGGGACCCCCACAGCCTAACGATCCCTCGGCGCAAGGAGCCTGGGCATCGCCTCAGATGAGCAGGCGATCCTCGGGCGCGGCCATCGGCTGCACCCAGAACAGTTCCTCGAACCGCGTGGCCGCCCGAAACGCCTCGACGGCCCGCTCGCGCTCCGCCTGCCCGGCCTCCTCGCACGCCCGCTCCACGATGCCGACGGCCCGGGCCGCGGCCCGGTGAAAGTCCTCGTCGGCATACGCCTGGACCCACGTGGCATACGGGTGCTGCCCGAGCGCCGCGGCCTCGGCGCTCGCGGCGATGCGCGCCCCGGCTTCCGCGTAGATCCAGTAGCAGGGCAGGACCGCGGCGGCCGCGACCGCGTAGGGGGCGAACGCCGCGGTGGCCAGCAGGAACGAGGAATAGGCGGCGGTGTGGAGGCTTTCGGGAACAGGCGCTTCCACGTGGGCTGCGAGCAACGCATCCCCCATAAGCTGCGTGTGCAGCGCCTGCTCCTCCCCCACCGCTTCGGAGGCCGACGCCGCCCAAAAAGCGAGGTCATCGCCGCTCACAGCGCGGCCCGCAACCTCGGTCATGGCCCGCTGATAGGCCCGCAGGTAGTGGGAGTCCTGCTGGATGTAGAACGTGAACTTTTCGGGATCAAGCGTGCCGTCGGCCAGCTGGGTGAGGAAGTCCAGGCGCTCGATGCGGGCGCGGCACTCGGCGGTGACCTCCCACATGCGGGCCGTGTGGGGGCCCGCGGGGGCGATGAGGCTCATGCGGCGGCTCCTAGCCGTTCGAGGTGACGGTGATGAGGTGGTTCGTGGGGCCGTGCCCGGTCTCGGGGTGCTTCGAGATCTCCCACTCCATCGCGTGCTCAATCGCGCTCGCCAGGAACTCGCGCGCGCTCGCCACCACCGTGAAGTCGGTGCCTTCGGCGCCTCCGGCCACGCGCGCGTACTGGGCCGCAATCGCGGAGCTGAGCGTGCAGCCGGTGCCGTGGGTGTTGCGGGTCGCAAACATCGCGCCGCGCAGCAGGTCCGTGCCGCCGGGGTGCACGAACACGTCCACGAGCTCGCTGCCGCGCAAGTGCCCACCCTTGAGCACCACGGCCTTCGCCCCGCGCTCGAGCAGCGCGAGCCCCTGTTCCCGCATCTCCTCGGGATCGGTCGCGGGGTTTGCGCCCAGCAGCAGCGCCGCCTCGGGAATGTTCGGCGTGATCACGTCGGCAAGCGGCACGAGCCGGTCGCGCACCACGGTCATCGCATCCTCGCCCATGAGCATGTCGCCAGAGGTGGCCACCATGACCGGATCCAGCACAATCGTGCCGAACTCGCTGCGGCGCGCCTCAATCGTATCCGCGAGCGCCCCGGCCACCTCGGCGCTCGGCACCATCCCGATCTTCGTCGCATCCACGTACACGTCGTCCAGCAGGGTCGTGATCTGGTCGGTGAGGAACGAGGCGGGCGGCGTGAACACGCCCGTCACGCCCTGCGTGCTCTGGGCGGTGAGCGAGGTGATGACGCTCGTGCCGTACACGCCGAGCGCGGTGAACGTCTTGAGGTCGGCTTGGATTCCGGCGCCGCCGCTCGGGTCGGATCCGGCGATGGTGAGGGCAATCGGGGGGCGCATGGGGCTCCTTCGGTAGAGACGACGGGCAAGGTTCGGTGGGGCCGACGGGTCGCGGGCCCCTAGAGCGGCTGGTGCATGACGAACTGGCGGCGCAGGAAGGTTGCGGCGAGGGCGGGATCGTCGGCGAGCGCGATCGCGGAGACCACGCAGATGCCGTCCACCCCGGTCGCAGCCACGTCCGCAGCGTTGCGGATGCCGATGCCGCCGATGGCGACGGCCACCAGGGAGGCCTCGTGGGCGCGGGCCGTGAGGCGGGCCAGGGCGTCGAGGCCCACCGCGTCCCCGGTATCGGTCTTCGTGTCGGTGACCCAGATGGGGCCGATGCCTACGACGTCGGCGGCGCCCTCGGCGATGGCGGCCTCCAGTTCGGCGGGCGTGGAGACGCTGAGTCCCACGATGGCGCCGGGGCCCAGCAGCGCGCGCACGTCGGCGGCGGGCACGTCCGATTGGCCCACGTGAACATCGAGGCCCAGCTCGCGGGCGATCTGCACGCGGTCGTTGACGATCACGAGGATCTCGCGGCCGTGCTCGGCGCCTACCTCGGCGGCCACGCCCTGCACGCGGCGCGCGAGGTCCGTGAAGGCGGCGTCGTCCAGGTGCTTGTCGCGGACCTGGATCACGTGGGCGCCGCCGTGGATGGCCTCGGCCACCTGCGCGCACACGCCATCCACCCCGCCGGCCATCGCGGTGTCGGTGACGAAGTAGAGGGCCCAGTCGGCCGCCTGGGCGCGTGCGCGTCCCGTCGCGGCGGCGGGGTGGGGCTGTTCGGTCATTCGGTGCTCACCCGCACCGCGGCGGCGATCTCGGCATCGCTCAGCGCATCGAGCGCATCCATCCAGGCCACGGCGAACGATCCGGGGTGCTGGGCGCTCTGCCCCGCGCGCGATCCGGCGGCGCCCGTGTGGGCGTGGGCAGCGAGAACCGCGAGGGCCGCGCCCCCTATCCGTTCTTCGGGCGGGGTGTCCGCGGCGGCGGCATCGGCGGCGTGGGCGGCCAGGTAGGCGGCCACGGCGGCGCCGAGCGCGCAGCCCGTGCCGATCACGCGCGGCATGAGCGGGTGGCCCGATTCAAGCCACAGGGCGTGATCCTCGCCGTCTTCGGACCACGCGATGAGGTCGCGGTGCCCGGAAACGGCCACGATGGCGCCCGTGCGTCGCGCGAGGGAGAGCGCCGGGGCCAGGGCATCATCCACGCTGTCCGTCGAATCGACCCCGCGGCCGCCCTCCCCCGCGCCCGCGAGCGCGGAGATTTCGGAGGCGTTGCCGCGGATCGCGGTGGGGTGGAACTCGAGGAGGGCCTGGGCCAGTTCGGTGCGCACGGGGAGGTAGCCGACGGCCACCGGGTCCAGCACCCACGGCACGTGGGCCTCACGGGCGGCGGCCGCGGCGAGCGGCATGGATTCCACCTGGTGCGGGGCCACGGTGCCGGTGTTGATGAGGACGCCCCCGGCGATGCGGGCGAACGGTGCGGCTTCGCGCGGGTGATCGACCATGGCGGGCGCGGCGCCGATAGCGAGCAGGGCGTTGGCGCTCACGGTCTGCACGACCGTGTTGGTGAGGCAATGGACGAGCGGGCCGTGCGTGCGGACCGCGCGCACGGCGGCGGCGATGGCCTCGGCGCTCGCAGCGGCGCTGACCGGAGCGCTCGCCCCGGCGTCGGCAGACGGCCCAGGGCTCGGGGCGGAATGGGGGGTGGAGGTCTCAAGCTGGGTCACGGTGACGATCCCTTCGCAGGTGGTGGGCCTTGGCAGGTTCAATGGGTGTGTTCTCAGCCGTCCCCGGCGCCGGGCCCCGTACTCGCGATCAGGCGAGTGCGCAGGTCAGCGCACGAATGGGGACAGCACCCCATGTCACAAGGCACCAGAGTAACGGCCGTGGCCCCTCGGTTCCTGGGCACTCACGGCATAATGGTCGAAGGCGAGAGGGCACCTCGCCGTCCACGTCCGTCACGAGCGAGGGGGCAGGAGCGCACGTGCATTCTTCCGGCCATGACGATTCATCCACCCCGCGCCCGCCGGGCGGTCCCGGAGCGGGAAACGCTGGTGCAGGCGGCCCAGGCCCGACGGGCGGTCCCGGCCAGCCGCAAACCCCCGCGGGCCTGCCGGACTTCTCGGGCGGCTTCCGCTCCCAGGACACCGCCGAACGGCGCGTGAATGCCCAACTCGCGCAAGCGGCCGATCTGAACGCCGCCACCCAGAAACGCTCCTCCACCCGCCTCGTCGTCGGCATCGTCGGCATCGGCTCGATCCTCATCCTCGCCGTCGGCCTCCTGGTCTCCCAGGTGTTCCTGCGCAGCGTGGAACAGGACCCCCTGCAGCCGTTCGAGGCCGCCGAGGAAACGGGAGATCCCTCGCGCGCGGAAGAAACGTGGATGCCGGTGCGCCCCCAGGAGCCGCCGCCCGAAATGTTCACCGAGGCCCCCACGACGGCCTGCACCATGAGCACCAAGGGCGCGTCCATCCCATCGAGCGCCAGCCAGGTGCGCGGCGGCGGGCTCGCCTTCCCCGTGCCCCAAGGATGGAACACGCCGTGGGAGAACAGCAACGTCCCCTACCTGTATGACGACAACGGCCAGGGCACGCAGATCGAATCCGGGTGGTACAGCGTCATCTCCGTGGGGCGCCTGGACTGGCCCGCGGCCGACGGCCCCTATCCCGGCACCGAAACCATGGCGGTCATCCTCTTCCAGTGCTACGCGACGCACTTCAACGTGTCCCAGCAGTTTGGGGACTCCCCCACGGTGACCGACTACCGCAGCGAAGCCACCACGGTCGATGGCCACGAGGCGTGGATTGTCCAGGCCACCTATACGTTCGATGAGACCACGACCCTGAGCACCACCCAGGCCTCCGTGGTTACCGCCATCGTGGTCGATACCCCGGGCGGCCCGAGCGCCCTCGTCTCCGACGTTGCCGCCGACCGCCCCGCCCACGTGGCAGCCCTCGAGACCGCCATCGCCTCCCTGGAAGTGACAGAATGAGCCCCCGGTACCGCACCCCCTTTGCCCTCGGCGCGATTGCGTTCGCCATCGTGTTCCTGCTCATCGTCGGCGTCACGTCGGCCGTGCTCGTGGTGCGGGGCCTTAACTCCACTGACGAACCGACGGCCCTGCCCACGATCACCGAGACCCCGAGCCCCACCGCGGCGCCCACCACATCAGAGCCGACGCCCACCCCGGCCACGACGGCGAGCGTCGCCGCCTCCTACTGCTACACCCACATCCGAAGCTCACCGAGACCAAGCGCGTCGATAGCCGCCGACGGCCGACTCGTCGGTGGTGGGATTTCCGTACCGATCCCCGAGGTGTACGCGACGGATGACACGACGGTGAACCACTTCCTTCGCTTCACCGACGATGACGTCTACGCCACGGCACTGGCGGAAGAGAAGTGGGTATCGACCCTGGCGGTGGGCGCCGTCACGTGGGAAAAGGGCGTGCCCTACCCGGGCGATCAAGCTGCCGCCACCCGCATCTTCGACTGCATGCTGTCGAACACAGCGATGTGGGAGCCGCAAGCCGCAGGCCGCCGCCTCGACGATAAGAAGGTGGAGGCCGTGACCATCGACGGCATGAGCGGCTACAAGGTCACGGGGTCCCTGTTCTTCACCCAGACGCTCTTGAAGGAGACGACGCACGACCTCTTGACGGTCGTCGTGCTCACCACGCCCGACGGCAGGTCCGCGGTGTTCAGCTCCGTCGTGGCCGGGAACAACGAGGCCCAGGTGCAGGGCGCCGCCGAGGCCCTCGCCGGGCTCACCGCCGGGCCGGACAAGTAAGCCGGACCGGGCACGCAGCCGGGCCGGGCAGGGCACGTAGCCGGGCCGCGAGGGTAGCGCGGGGCCAGATTCGGCCCTAGACGATGGCGGAGGCGAGACGGCAGAGATTGTCGAGCACCTTGACGCCGAAGCTGCGCGACTCCCATTCCTCGGAGGTCAGCTCGCGCGAGCGGTCGCGATACACCTGCTCGACCACGTGCAGCTTCTCCATGAAGTCGGCGCCGCCCACCATGACGCTGGATTCCATGTCGAGGTTGAACGAGCGAATGTCCATGTTGGAGGAGCCGATCACCGCGACCGATTCGTCGATCGAGACGTGCTTGGCGTGGAGGATGAACGGGGCCTCGTAGAGCCAGATCTTCACCCCGGCCTCGAGCAGCGCCGAATAGTAGGAGCGCTGGGCGTGGAACACGAGGAACTGATCGCCGACTTCGGAGACGAACAGTTCCACCTCCACGCCCCGCTTCGCGGCGGTCACCATAGCCTGCAGCATGGATTCCTCGGGCACGAAGTAGGGGCTCACGGCCACGATCTTGCGTTCAGCGCTGTAGAACAGCTGGTTGAACAGCAGCAGGTTGTTTTCCTGCACGAAGCCGGGGCCCGACGGCACGAGCTGGCATTCGTAGGTGCCACTCGTGTTCACCACCTCGCGCACCAGTTCGGCTTCGCTGATCGTTTCGTGCGACTCGAAGTACCAGTCGATGCCGAACAGCAGGTTCATCTCGGTCACGATGGGACCCTCGAAGCGGGCCATCGTTTCCTGCCAGCGCAGGTGGCGGCGAATGTTCTTCTTGGAGTCGTAGTGGGGGGCGATGAGGTTCTGCGAACCGGCCCACCCCACCTGGCCGTCCACGATCACGAGCTTGCGGTGATTGCGCAGATCGGGGCGCTGGAAGGCGCCGTCGCGGAAGGGGCGGATGGGCATCATCGAGTAGTGCTCGATCCCGTTGTCCTTGCAGAACTTCACCATCTGGCGGTGATGCTTGCCCTTGAACACGGAGCCCACGAAGTCGTAGAGCAGGCGCACCTTCACGCCGCGGGCCTGCACGGCGGCGAGGGCGTCGAAGAACTCGCTCGTCCACTCGTCCATCGTCGCGGTATAGAACAGCACGTGCACGTGCTCTTCGGCGGTGAGGATGTCGTCGGTCATGCGGGCAATCGAGCGCGAGTACTCAATTTCCAGCTCGGCGCTGTTGTTGCCGGTGAGGGGGAACGCTCCGAGTTCCCGGTTGAGGTTGACCGCCGACTGCAGCCAGCTGGGCGTGTCTTCGTCGATGATCGCGTCGGGGATCGTTTCGGCTCGCTCGCGCATGACCGCCATGACCTCTTTTTGCATCTCGCGGCGCTTGCGGGGCAGCCGGGTGTTGCCCAGCATGAGGTAGACGGGGAAGGCGATGATCGGGAACAGCATGATCGCCATGAGCCACGCGAAGGCGCTGCCGGGCCGGCGGTTGCGGGGCACGACCACGAGGGCCACGAGCCTCAGCGTGATCTCCAGGAAGTACCAGACGTAGGGGCCGACGATGAGAATCTGATCCACCCATTCGCGCATCATCGCGGTCATATCACTCACCATCGTCCCCTTGCTGCGGCGTTACTCGCGCTCGATTCCTTCCCGCTCCCGGGGCTCATGCCCGGGATGCGGCGAGCGCTTCGCACGAGTCTATCGCCATGCGCGCGAAGCAGGGGCCGACGGATCCTGGAATCCGTCGGCCCCTGCCTTCACCGCCGCTCACGCAGGCGGGGCGCTAATCGTTGCCGCGAAGTATCGCGAGGATGCGCAGGATTTCGACGTACAGCCACACGAGGGTGACGGCGAGCGCTAGCGCTCCCATCCACGCGTAGTTGCGGGGGGCGCCGTTTTCGACGGAGTTCTGCACGAGCTCGAAGTCCATGACGAGGCTGTAGCTGGCCATGAGCACGGCGATGGCGCCGATGACGAGGCCGAGCGCGCCGGTGCGGAGGCTGCCGCCGCCCATGAGGACGATGACGAGGTTCGCGATGGAGAACAGCACGTACGCGCCGAGCGCCACCATGAAGATCTTGTTCATGCGGGGGCTCGTGCGGACCTTGCCGGAGCGGAACAGCACGAGGACCGCGCCTGCCACGGCGAGGGTGCCGAGCACGGCCTGGAACACGATGCCCGGGTACATGCGCTCGAAGATGCCGCTGATACCGCCCACGAACAGGCCTTCGAACACGGCGTAGGACAGCGTGACGGCCATGCTGGGCTGCTTGCGGAAGGCGCCGACGAGGACGGCGATGAGGCCGCCAATCGCGCCCACAATCGCCGCGACGGTGGAAAGGGCGTAGCCGAGCTGCTCGCCCTGCGGGCCCATGACGATGCCGAGGATCGTGGGCAGGAACATGACGCCCGCGCCGACGACGATGATGACGCCGAGGGTCGCGGTGATTGCGTTGAGGGCATCGCGCCAGGTGAGGCGGCCCGTGTCGTGGCCGGTGGCCGACGGGCGCGCGTACATCGACTCGAGGTCACTCTCGCCGTACTGGGGTGCCTGCTGCCCATACTGGGGGCTCTGGCCATACTGCGCCTGCTGCCCGAACTGGGAGGCCTGCTGCCCGTACTGCGGCGCGGGGGCGTACTGGTTGTGGGGCTTGAATGCCGGGTCGTTGCCCAGCACGATGTTGTTACGTGCCAAAAGATGAGTCCTTACGTGAGGGCGACCAGGGGTCGTCGCTCGTGAGTGTATCGGTGCTGGCTTAACGCGCGGTGCACGCGGGACATTCCCGGCGCGGGCGGCGAATCGCTACTGCGGGCGCGGACCGAAGACCGCGGAGCCGAGCCGCACAATCGTGGCGCCTTCGGCAATGGCCACCTCGAGGTCCCCGCTCATGCCCATGGACAGCTCGGTGAGGGTCGGATCGCCCACCTGCTCGCGCAGCGAGGCGAGCAGCGCGAGGGAGGCGTGCACGCGCACGGCATCGGTGGTGTGGGCACCGATCGTCATGAGCCCTTCGGGCACGAGCACGCCCGTGGCGCGGCAACGCGCCACCTGCTCCGCGATGAGCCCGGGATCGGGAGCGAACCCGCCCTTGGAGTCCTCCCCCGACGTGTTGACCTGCAGGAGGATGCGCTGCGTGATGCCGTCGGCCTCGGCGCGACGCTCGAGCGCATCGATGAGGTCGGGGCGATCCACGGAGTGTATGAGGTCCGAAAAACGCACGATGTCGCGCGCCTTGTTGGTCTGGATGCGGCCGATGAAGTGGCGCTCAAGGCCCGCGGCCGCGAGATCGTCGAGGGCGGCGTGCTTGGCCATCTCCTGCGCGCGGTTCTCCCCCACCACGACGGGCGTGCCGAGGGCAGTGAAGGCGTCAATGGCCGCGCGAATCTCGTGGGCGTCGCGGGTCTTCGTCGCGAGCAGGAGGCGCAGGGAGGCCGGTTCGCGGCCCGCGGCCTCGAGGGCGCGGGCGATGCGCTCGTGCACGTGAGCGACGCGCTGCGTCAGCTCGTCGGTGGCCCCCGGCCCTGCCGTCTGCTCATTCACGCGGCGCGTCCTGCCTTTCCTCGTGGCGCCACAGCTGTGGTGCTGTGGCCGTGGCACCCCCAGCGGGGTTCGAACCCGCACTTGGAAGATTTTAAGTCTCCTGCCTCTGCCAGTTGGGCTATGGGGGCCGGTGCCCGCGGGTGGCGGGCAGGTCCATCCTAGGCGAGCCCAGCCGCACTGCCTATGCTGGAGCCATGGTGAGACCACTGGCGGACGCACTGGAAGCCATGAGCGATGAACGGCTCGTGGAACTGTTCGATGCCCGGCACGACCTCCTGGATCCGCCGCCGCCCACGATGGCCGCGCTCGCTCGCCGCGCAGCGAGCGATGCTTCGGTGAGGGACGCACTCACCTCGCTCGTGCGCCCCGAGTGGCAACTGGTCGAAGCCCTCGTGGCGCCGCCGCACCCATCCACTCCCGAAGAGCTCGCGCACGCCGTGAGCGCCACCCCGGAGCAGATTGCCCGCCACGTGCTGCGCCTGTGCACGCTCGGGCTCGTCTATCCGGACGAATCGGGCCGCCGCCTGCTTCCCGTCGCGGCCCTGCGGGCCATCATCGAGCGCCCGGCGGGCCTCGGCCCCGCCCGCACCACCGATCCGAGCCCCGACGAGGCCGCGGCCCGGGTGGCGGCCCTTCCCGCGTCGTTAACGCAGGTGGCGGACGCGCTCGCGTTCGGTCCCGCGCTCGTGGCCGGGGATCCGGACTCGCCTCTCGCCCACGCGCTCCTCGAGGCGGGGATCGCCGAGCGAGAGACCACGCCGACGGGCGCTCGCCTCGTGCTGCCGCGCCCGATCCACCTGGCGCTGCGCTCGGGCGTCGTGCATCGCTCGTTCGCGCATGTGCCCCAGCCGGAGGCCGACGCCCCCGCCGAGGATGCGGCGCATCCGCGGGCCGCGCGGGCCATCGCCCAGGCGCTCACGGCGGACGCGCTCGCCCTAACGCTCGACCGCTGGGCCGCGGATCCTCCCACGGTGCTCAAGAGCGGCGGGGTGCCCTTGCGCGATGCGCGCCGCCTCACCCGCGCGGCGGGCACGGACCTGCCAACGTGGGCGACGGTGGTCCACGCCGCGTGGGTGGCCTCCCTCGTGGGCCACGACGGGGAGACGTGGCAGGTCACGCGCGATTTTTCGGAGGCGCAGGCCGCCCCGGCGCCCGAGCGCTGGGCCGATCTGACGCTTGCGTGGGCCCGCAGCAACTACCTGGGCTCGCTCACCGGCACCGCGGCCCACGGCGGCGAGGCAAGGCGCGGATCCGACGAGGTGCGCTCGGGGCTGTCGGCCGCGGTCGGCCGCCCGGGCGCGAAGGTGCGGCGCCGCCACCTGCTGCGCCTCATGGCCGATACGCCCGACGCGCTCGTCACGTCTGATTTCTTGACCCGCTCGCTTGCCTGGGCGTTTCCCACCGTGCCCGGGGCCGTGGTGCGCGAAGAGGCCGACGCGTTCCTCACCGAGGCCACGGTCCTCGGCCTCCTCGCGGATCAGGTGCCGAGCCCGCTCGGTCTCGCGCTCGCGACGACCACCGAGGCCGCGGCCCCGGCCGCCCTTGCCCACCTGGCCGCGACGCTCGAGAACTCTCTACCGCCGCTCACCGATCACCTCGTGATCGGCGAGGACGGAAGCCTGACCGTGGAGGGCCTGCCCTCGGCCCGCCTGGGGCGCGTCCTGGACTGGGCGGAGATCCTCGAGCGGGGCGCGCGCGTACGGGCACGCCTCACCCCCGACTCGATCGGGCGCGCCATCCACGCGGGGCTCGACGCCGAGACCCTGCTGGCCGACCTCGCCGCCGTTTCTCCCGGCGGGGTTCCGAACGCCGCCCTCGCGCTCGTGCACGCCGAGGCAGATCGCCTCGGGCAAGTCCACGTGGGCGCGGCGAAGGCGTTTATCACGGGCGGCGCGGCGCACATCGACCGCCTCCTCGCCGCGCCCGAGGCGGCAGGTCTTGACCTCGTGCGCCTCGCGCCCACCGTGGTGGTGACGTCGGCCGATCCGAGCTTCGTCATGGCGACGGTGCGCGCCGCCCAGCTCGCGCCGCTGCTGCTGGGCCCGGGCGGCATCGCGGTCGGCTCCACCCCTCACGCCACGCTGCGCGGGGGCCCGCTCCCACTCGAGCTCGAATCCGACCCCTGGCAGCAGCACGTGGACCTCACGCCGGCCCAGGCCGTCGCGCGCCTGCGCGGCGCCCCCAGCGCCGACGGGTAAGGGCACGCGCCTCCCCCGCCCACGCGTAAGGGCGGGGCCCCGCGCCAGTAGCGCGAGACCCCGCCCCGTCGAGTCCTAAGCCGCGGATTAGTCCTGCTTCGTCTGCGTGCGATCCCCGCTCCACTCGACGTGGAACGTGCCCTCTTCATCGACCCGCTTGTAGGTGTGGGCCCCGAAGAAGTCCCGCTGCGCCTGCACGAGGGCGGCGGGAAGGCGCTCGGCGCGCACCTGGTCGTAGTAGGCGAGCGTCGAGGCGAACACGGGCGTGGGAATGCCGGTCGCGGCGGCGAAGGCCACGACGCGGCGCCACGCCGGGATGCAGGCCGTGATCTCGTTCGTGAAGTACTCATCCGCGAGCAGCAGCGGCAGCTTCGGGTTGCGGCCGTACGCCTCGGTGATGCGGTTGAGGAAGCGGGCGCGAATGATGCATCCATCGCGCCAGATCTTCGCCATGTCGCCCAGGTTGATGTCCCAGCCGTATTCCTCGGCACCCGCGGCAATCTCATCGAAGCCCTGCGAGTAGCTCACGAGCTTGGCCGCATACAGGGCCTTCTGCAGATCGTCGATGAACGCCTCGCGGTCAGCCACGGGAACGTCCTGCGTTTCGGCGGGCAGCACGGCGCGCGCGGCCTCGCGCTGCGGCACGGACCCGGAGGTCGAGCGCGCGAACGTGGCTTCGGCAATGCCGGTCACGGGAATGCCCAGATCGAGGGCGGTCTTCGTGGTCCACGCGCCCGTGCCCTTCTGGGCGGCGCGGTCCAGGATGATGTCCACGAACGGCTTGCCGGTCACGTTGTCCACGTGGGCGAGCACTTCGGCGGTCACCTCGATGAGGAACGATTCGAGATCGCCCTTGTTCCATTCCTCGAACACGAGGCCGATCTCGGACGCGCTCATCCCGAGGGCCTTGCCCATGAGGTCGTAAGCCTCGGAGATCACCTGCATGTCGGCGTACTCGATGCCGTTGTGCACCATCTTCACGAAGTGGCCCGCGCCGTCTTCGCCGACGTGGGTGCAGCACGGGTCGCCGTTCACGTGCGCGGAGATCTTCTCGAACATGGGGCCCAGGCGCTCGTAGCTCCACGCGGAGCCGCCGGGCATGATCGAGGGCCCGTTGAGGGCGCCCTCTTCGCCGCCGGAGACGCCAGTGCCCACGAAGTGCAGGCCGCGCGCGCGCAGGTCCTGCTCGCGGCGGCGCGTGTCCGTGAACAGCGCGTTGCCGCAGTCCACGATGATGTCGCCTTCCTCCATCCGGGAGGCGAGTTCCTCGATCACGGCGTCGGTGGCCTTACCGGCCTGCACCATGATGATCGCCACGCGCGGCTTCTGGAGGGAGGCCACGAAATCGTCCATGGACTCCGAGGGGAAGAACTCGCCCTCGGTGCCGTAGTGATCGATGACGTGCTCGGTCTTGCCCACGCTGCGGTTGTGAATGGCGACCTTGAAGCCATTGCGAGCGAGGTTGCGGGCGAGGTTCGAGCCCATCACCGCCATGCCGGTGACGCCGATATCTGCCACGGAAGCGGGCGAAGGTTCGAAGGTGGCCATAGAACTACTCCTTTGGTGAGCGGCGAAGCGGGGTGCCGGGCGGGCGCCGGGCCCGATCATCGAGGCACTGTCCCTGTGCGCGTCTCATTCTAGGGACCCTGCCCGAGCGGCGCCGGGGAGGCGCCCGAGTCCCGTCCCGCGGCCCCGTCGTCGGCCTATTCTGTGGCCTACGCCGCTTCCGGCACCCGGCGCACGGCCCCAGGGGGCAAACTCCCCACCAGCACGGCTACCTGAGCCTAGTGTGAACGTGTCATCATGTGCATGACCTAATTTCCCATTGGAGGATTCATGACTTCCGCTCCCCAGAACCCCAACTCCTTTACCCCGCCCCCCAGCAACGACCAATGGACCGCCGCCTCGCAGGCCGCGCCCGCCGCCGGCCAGTTCGGCACCGTCAGCCCGCAGTCCTCGCTCGGCGATGACCTGGGCGGCTCCTTCTCCTGGATGTGGAAGGCGTTCACCCGCAACCTCGGCGTCCTCATCGTGCCCACCCTCGTGTGGGGCTTCGTCATCCTTGCCCTCACCACGATTGCCATCGTCGTCGGGGTCATCGCGCTTCGGAACATGGAGTGGATGACCGACCCCTACACCGGGGAGTCCTACCCGACCACCGGGTTTGGCGTGGGCAACCTCCTCATCATCGTGCTCCTCACCCTCATCATCGCCCTCGTGGCCGCCGCCTGGTACAGCGGCATCGCCAAGGCCATCGGCATGATCGCCCGCGGCGAGACGCCCACGATCAGCCAGGGCTTCTTCAGCGGCCGCCTCATGGTCGTCGCCATCGTGGTGGGCATCATCGTGGGTATCGCGAGCCTCGTGCCGGTGCTCGGCACCATCGCCGCCCTGTTCTTCCTCACCTACGCCGTGCCCGCCGCCGCGATTGACAAGCTGGGCCTCGGCGCAGCCATCAAGGCCTCGGCCCGCGCGGCCCTGGACAAGCCCGTGCTCGCCCTGCTGACGATCATCATTGCGAGCGTCGCCTCGAACCTGCTTGGCGCTCTCGTCCTGCCGATCATCGTGGTCTACCAGCTCACCCTTCTGCTGCACTCCTCGAACTACCTCCGTTCGACGGGCCGCGTGCCCGCCGCACAGTAGTTCTCTTTAGCACCACCCGCGAGCGCCCCTGCTCCTTCACTGGACGGGGGCGCTCGTTCGCGCACGTGGGTTAACCTGGGGGAATGAACACCAAGGAATACGACGGCTTCTCAGACTCCTTCTCCGACCAGCCCGAGCAGAAGGCCGCCGATCCGGCGCCCCACGCCTCGCGTGCGGCGGCTCCGTCGGCCCCCGCACCCGCCGCCCCCTCCACTCCCGCTGCCGACCCGGCGCCCGCACCCGCGCCCACCCCCGCGGCAGCGACGGCCGACGAGTCCGTGCCCACCAAGAAGGCCTCGACCACGGCGGCGATCTGGACCGCGCTGATTCTCGGCGCGGCGATGCTCATTCTCTTGCTCGTGTTCATCATCCAGAACAATGTTCCGGCGAACTTCACGTACATGACCTGGAAGTTCGATCTCCCGCTTGGCGTGGCGATGCTGCTGGCGGCTATCGCGGGCGCGCTCATCATGGCGCTCGTGGGATCGGTGAGGATCGCGCAGCTCAGCTGGCAGGTGCGCAAGTTCCGCAAGCAACAGGAGAAGGTGCAGCACACCCTGCGCCGGTGACACTGACGCCCAGCTCCGCCTGACCTCGACCCCTACCCTGGCACCATGCCGCGTGTGACGCACACGACCCCAATCCTCCGAGCCCACCACAGTGAATCTTCAGGCAATGCTCACCGTGGGGGGACACCATAGCGGCATGACTATCGAGCAGGAACACGACTTCGAGGCACGCCTCCTCGTTGTCGACGACGAACCGAACATCCGCGACCTCCTGGCCACGAGCCTGCGCTTTGCCGGATTTGAAGTCTTCGCGGCATCGAACGGGAACGAAGCGATCAAGCTCGCCACAGAAAACGAACCTGACCTCATCGTGCTGGACGTGATGCTGCCGGACATGGACGGCTTCACTGTCACGCGCCGCTTGCGCGACAAGGGCCACCACTTCCCCATCCTGTTCCTCACGGCCCGGGATGAAACGAAGGACAAGGTGGCGGGCCTCACCGTGGGTGGGGACGACTACGTGACGAAGCCGTTCAGCCTGGAAGAAGTGGTGGCGCGCATCCGTGCCGTCCTGCGCCGCACGCACGTGGGTATCAGCGAACCGAGCGAAAGCGCGCTCGTGGTGGGCGATCTGCGCCTCGACGAAGACTCCCACGAAGTCACGCGCGCCGATTCTCCGATTGACCTGTCGCCCACGGAGTTCAAGCTTTTGCGCTATCTCATGCTCAACGCGGGCCGCGTGGTCTCCAAGACCCAGATCCTCGACCACGTGTGGGATTACGACTGGTCGGGCGAAGTCGGCATTGTCGAGTCGTACATCAGCTACCTGCGCCGCAAGATCGACGTGGTGGGCGAACCGATGATCCACACGAAGCGCGGCATCGGCTACGTGCTGCGCCCCGCGGATCCCCGCTAAACTCACGCCGCGCGAGAGGGCGGGCTGCCGTCGGCCAGGACGGTGGGCCCGCCCTCTTTCGCGTCCTTCCCGCGGGCGCCCCCTGGGGCGTCCCCATCCTCGAGAACCGGTGAGGTGTCATGGCCCTGTCGAGTTTGCGCACGCCTTCGAGGGCGCGGCGCCCCGTGTCGCTGTGGACGAGGATCGTCTCGCTCATCGCGTTCGTGCTCATCGCGGGCACGCTCGTGACCGGCTCCCTGTCGCTGTTTCTGCTCAACCGCACCCTGATCGACTCGATCGATCAGGACCTCATGCGCGCCGCCGATAGCGGCCTTCTGACGGGCGATGCCACGACCCTGTCGGAGGGCGGGCAGGAGGAGAGCAACGCGTACACGCCGGTGGATTTCGTGGTGGAGGTGCGCAGCGCCGACGGGCAGGTTCTGCGCCGCATCGTGCAGGATCAGGACGGTGAGCTCGAGCTCGCGTTCCCCGATCTGACGCGCGACCAGGTGATTCGCATTCAGGGCGAGCCGTTCACGCTGACCGACGGGGCGCAGGACCGCTGGCGCACGCTCGCCCTGGCCTCGAACGCGCCCGAGGGACCGATCATGTTTATCGCGCTGCCGATGCGCAGCGTCGAGCACACGATGAACGAGATGGCGCTCATCATCGTGCTCGTGGGCACCATGGTGGTGTTCGTGGGCGTGGGCGTGGGCGGCTACGTCTCTCACTGGGCGCTCGAACCGCTGCGGGACGTGGAGCGCACCGCGAAGCACATCGCGGCGGGCTCCCTGGATCGGCGCGTGCCGGTGTCCTACACCTCGCAAGAGGTTCACACGCTCGGCACAAGCATCAACGAGATGCTGGTGCGGCTCGAGCAGAGCTTCGCTTCGCAAGCCAAGAGCGAGGCTCAGGCCATCGCGTCCGAATCGAAGATGCGCCGCTTCGTGGGCGACGCCTCGCACGAACTGCGCACTCCCCTGGCGGCGATTCGCGGCTTCGGCGAGCTGTACCGCATGGGCGCGATGCGCACCGAAGAGGACGTCACGCAGGCGATGCGCCGCATCGAGGACGAGGCGCGGCGCATGGGCTCGCTCGTGGAGAACCTGCTGCGCCTGGCACGGCTCGACGAACAGCACACCCTCACGCTCGAACCCTTCGATGTTTCCACGGTGGTCAAGGACGTGGCCCAAGACCTGCGGGCCCTCGATCCCACTCGCACCGTGAGCATCACGAACCTTACGGGCACGGTGCTCGACCCGGCCGACGTGGCCCCGCTCGGCGTGCTCGGCCACGAAGAGGGGATCCGCCAGGTGGTGCTCAACCTCGTGGGCAACGCCAACCGGCACACGCCGAAGGGCACCCCCGTGGAGGTGGCGCTCGGCCTCTCACGCTCGGGAACGGCCCTCATCGAGGTCCGCGATCACGGCGACGGCATCCCCGCCGAGCTGCGCGAACGAGTCTTCGAACGTTTCTTCCGCACCGACGAATCCCGGCAGCGCCAGGAAACCCAGGGCGGCGGGGCCGGGCTGGGTCTGTCCATCGCGGCAACGATCGTCCAGCAGCACAACGGCACCATCTCGATTCATCAGACCGAGGGCGGCGGCGCCACCTTCCGCGTGGAACTGCCCGCCGCGAACCTCGACGGCGGGACGGAACCGGACGCGGCCCCCGGCGCGGAGGCCTGAACTCAGGCCGGGGCCTGGGCCTGGGCCTGGGCGTGGGCGGGAGCCTGAACGCGGGCGAGGACCTGACCCACGAAACCGGTGTCGCCCTGACCATTCGCGGCGGCGTCCAGGTGCTCGAGCAGCGCCCACCCGGCGCGGCGCGCGAGGGCAGATGCGGCGCCCGGGGCGGCTGAGACGCTCACCCACGGCTCGGCATCGGGTTCCCGGCCGCACCGCACGTGAGCTATGGGTGCGGTGCCCGCGGTGCCCGCCTCTGGGTGGAAGGCCGACGGGGACGCGCCCGCGGGCAACGGGTCCGCGTGCCCGATCTGGCCCCACACGAGGTCGTCGATGACGATGCGAAGGCTCGGAGTACCCGGCACGGCCTCCACCACGATCACTCGCTCCGCACCGAGCGCGGCGAGAGCTTCGTCGGTGCGGCGCCTGCGGGCCGCGGGGCGCTCCCGCAGCGGCACGCGCAGGCCGGAAGCGCCCAGGATGCGAGCGAGGTCGCGGCCGCTCACGAACGACACCCCGGCGTCCCGCAGGGCGCCGAGGCTTTCGTACGGGAAGTCGTAGTGGTCGAGGTCGAACGAGCGCGGGTGCAGGCCCAGGCTTGCCGCGGCGGCGTGCAGTTCCTCAAGCGACGTGTCGGAGATGAGGTGGCCCCACACGGTGCCGTGGTTCCTCCAGCGAGGCTCATCCGCCCACACTCCCACGCGAGTCCCCTACCGTGGGCCGGCGAGTGGATCGACGGAGGCGGCAGCGGGCGCCGCGGGGGCGGCGGGAGCGCCGTAGAGCACGCGCCGGAACAGCCACTCCACGGGGCCGCGCTTTCCGGCCTTCAGCAGGAGCGTGGCGATGACGACGGTGGCGAGCCATGTGCCGAGCGAAATCCAGAACGCGCCCCACGAGGAGATCCACCCACCCACGCCGAAGGCCCACGCGGGGTAGATCGTGACCGCGACAACCGACTGGAACAGGTACGCGCTCATGCTCATGGTGCCGAGCGCGGCGAGCGGGAAGAGCACGGCGGGCCGCCACACGCCCACGATGGCGGCGAGCGCGGCATAGCCCACAGCCCCCGCGAGGCCCGTGAGCTGGTGGAGCGCACCAATGCCGCTCGCGGCGAGCCAACCAAGCTGGGGCTGCTCGATCACGGCCCAGGCAGCGGGCAGGGCGCCGAGCAGGGAGATGAGGACGCCTCCCGCGGCGATCCCGGCCATGAGCCCCATCCGCTCGCGCGCCTTGCCGAAGAATCCCCAGCGTTGCAGCGCGAGCCCGATGAGCATGGGCACCAGGATGCCGATCGACAGGAACGGCAGCCCCAGCACCACGAACAGGAGGGCGATGAGGCGGAAACCGAGCGCGCCGAGGAACGTTACCGTAGTGTCTGGCTGCCCCGACATCGCAAAGGCATCATCGTTGAGGGCGAGGCTCATGCTGTCCATGACGCCCATGAACAGGAGCGCGGGCACGGTGAGCACGAGCACCACGATGCGCACCCAGCGGGGGGCGATGGCGAGCGCGGCCACGATGATGCCGAGCAGCGCGTAGGTGACGATGATGTCGCCCGCGAACAGCAGGACAGCGTGGAGCACGCCGATGGCGAGCAGGAGCCCGTGGCGGGCGAGCATGTGCAGCATGAACTGGCCCTTGGATTCTCCGCGGCGCTGGGAGCGGGCATAGAGCATGCCGATGCCGTAGCCGAACAGGAGCGAGAACAGCGTGAAGCCGCGGTTATCGAACAGCAGCACGGTGGCCACATCGACCCCGAGCGAGGCGCCCGTGGAGCCTTCCGGCTTCATGAACGGCCCCGGGGTCGAGGAATGCAGGTAGTAGTACATGTTCGCCACGGCGATCCCCAGCAAGGCGATGCCGCGGGCAATGTCCGGGCCCCATTCGCGCTGCGAGAGCGGGGTGGCGGCATCGCGCCCGGCGGTTTGCACTGGGGCAGCACCCGGCGCGGGGGCCGGTCTCGGCGCTGGGGCGGGCATCGCTGCGGAGTTGGCGGGCGCGGGAGGCCCGGGGGGTGGCTGGCTCATCGGGTCTCACTCCATCGGTGAAGTCGTACGAGCGGGTCGCTCCCGCTCGTGACCCACAGGGCGCTCACGCGGTAAGCGGCCGTGGGGGTGGTGATCTCGGCATCGACCACGCGGATGCCCGGGGCGCCCGCGCTGGATTCGGTCAGGGATTCGACTCTGGCGCCGCTCGCGGCGACGGCCTCGAGGGCCCTCGCCCAGGCGGCGGGGCTGAGGGTGCGGCCCTCGGGGTCGATCAGGAGGGCGTCGGGGTGCAGCACGCCCTCGCGCCACGCGGCATCGGCGCCGCGAGAGGAGGACCGGGGGCGCCACAGGGCACGCTCGGCGTCGGCTGCGGACAACTGCGTGGTGCAGGCCGCGGACAGGTCGGGATCGCCCTGATCGAACAGATCCAACTGGGAGGGGGCCGACGGGGACGGCGCCGGAGCGGGCGCGGACGCCTCGGGGACCGACGGCGCCTTCGCGGCCGCGCCGGGAAACCCGGGGCCCTGCTTCGGGGCGGCGCCGCGCTGGAAGGCGGTGGCCGCGGCCCGCGCGCGGGAATCGGCGGCCTCGTTGAGCGGATGGCCCGCGTGGCCCTTCACCCACTCGAAGCGGACGCTGCGCCCCGCCATGGCGGCATCGAGCGCCTTCATAAGCTCGACGTTGAGGACCGGCTTACCGTCGGCCTTCTTCCAGCCCTTGCGCTTCCACCCGGGCATCCACTTCGTCACCGAGTTGATGACGTACTGGGAGTCGCAGAGGATCACGAGGTCTTCGCCCGCGAGGCCAGCCCGGGCGCTCGAGGTGAGCAGTTCGAGCACCGCGGTGAGTTCGCCGATGTTGTTCGTGCCATGCGCGCTTCCGCCCGCCGCCCACCGGTCGTTGTCGATGTACCAGGCCCAGCCGGTGGGGCCGGGGTTGCCCAGGGCGGAACCGTCGGCGGCAGCTGTGATGGTCATGATCCCCATTTTTGCATGCCGGGCGATGCCGGGTGCGTCTCGCGCCACCGCCTGGCCATTGGCACGGAGAGGCGGCGGGTGGTGGAATAAGCGCATGTCGCACACGTCAACGAGCACGGCGCCCGCCGCCCGCCCGAGGGTTGACCTCACGAAATACGCGTGGCTCTCCATCGCCACCGCGATTGCCACGATCGCTCTCAAGACGGGTGCGTGGGCCGCCACCGGGTCGGTGGGCCTGCTGTCGGACGCCGCCGAATCCACCGTGAACCTCGTGGCCGCGGTCGTGGCTCTCATCGCCCTCAAGGTCGCGGCCCGCCCCGCCACCGAACGCTTCCTCTACGGCCGCGCCAAGGCCGAATACTTCAGCGCCGCGGTCGAAGGCGCCATGATTTTCGTGGCGGCCGCGGTGATCCTCGTGGTCTCCGCGGAACGCTTCGTCAACCCCGCGCCACTCGAGAACGTGGGCTGGGGCCTCGTGGTGGCGATCATCGCGAGCATCCTCAACGGGGTCGTGGCCGGCATCCTCATCCGCGCGGGCAAGAAGCACCGCTCGATCACCCTGCGGGCCGACGGAAAACACCTGCTCACCGACGTGTGGACCTCCGTCGGCGTCGTCGTGGGCGTGGGCCTCGTATGGCTCACGGGTTGGGATCGCCTCGATGCCATCGTGGCCTTCGCGGTGGGCGTCAACATCATCGTCACGGGCGTGGGCCTCGTGAGCGAGTCCGTGGCCGGGCTCCTGGACAAGACGCTCGACAAGGAACACAACGACACCGTGGCGCGGATCCTGCGCGAGCATTCGAGCGAGACGGTCACGTTCCACGGGTTGCAGACCCGCGAGGCCGGGCAGCAAATGTTCATGAACGTGCACATGCAGGTGCCCGACGAATGGACGGTGCAGCACGCCCACGAGTTCGCGCACGAGGTGGAGGACGCGATCATCGCCGAATACCCGTCGATGGAGGCCCTCGTCCACATCGAGCCGATCTCCGATCCGGCGAGCTATGACGACATCCCGGAGGCGGAGATCACGATTTATCCCGATGGTGAATCCATCGGGCGCGCCGTTCCACGCCTTCGGTGAACACCGGCCATCGATCCATATGCGGCGGGCGCTGGCGGCGGTAGCATCAGGGAAGACGTTTCGGCGCCCCGTATTCTCCACCACCGCCGTTGTAAAGGATTCCTGCCGTGAGCACCACGCCCCGCCCCTCGCTCTCCATTCTCGACCTCGTGGGAGTGTCCGAAGGCCAGTCCATGGCAGAAGCCATCGAGGTCTCCATGACGGCCGCCGAGCTGGCCGACGAGCAGGGGTACTCGCGGCTCTGGTACGCCGAGCACCACAACACGCGGGCGCTCGCCTCCAATGCCACGACCCTGCTCATGGACCGGGCAGCCTCGCGCACGAGCCGCATCCGCATCGGCTCGGGCGGCATCATGCTCCCGAACCACTCCCCACTCCAGGTGATTGAACAGTTCGGCACGCTCGTGCAGTTCCACGGCGATCGGATCGATCTGGGGCTCGGCCGCGCCCCCGGCACGGACCCGCTGACCTCGCAGCTGCTGTGGCGCGGGAGCGCCGATCCCGAAAACTTCGAACGTTCCGTTGCCGACATGCAGGCGTGGGCCAGCCAAAACACAACCGCGCGCCACCAGATCGGCGCCTACATCGCCGAAGGCACCGAGGTGCCCATGTGGGTGCTCGGCTCTTCCGAGGCCGGGGCAAAGATCGCCGCGAGCCTGGGCCTGCCCTTCGCGGTCGCGAGCCACTTCGCACCGTACTTCTACGAACAGGCCCTTAACCGGTACCGTCACACCTTCAACGCCTCCGCCCCCACCGCCCAGAGCGACACTCCGCGCACGATGGTGGGAGTCAACGTCGTGGTGGCGCCCACCGACGCCGAGGCACAGCGCCAGTACTCCACCCTGGAGCAGTTGTTCGCCTCGATTTCCATGGGCAAGCGCTCCCTGGTCCAGCCGCCCGTCGATACCGAGAGCGTGTTCACGCCAAGGGTGCTCGACCACGTGCGCTCAACGCTCCAGGTGCGCGCGGTGGGCTCCCCGAAGACCGTCGTGGAACAACTCGAATCGCTCGCGCAAAAGACCAAGGCCGACGAGTTCATCGTGACCGGCTACTTCTTCGATCCCGAGGATCGGTTCACGAGCCAGCGCTTGCTGGCCGAGGCCTGGTTCGAGTAGCGGGCGGCCCACAGAGGACGGCGGGGCCTGCCGGAGACGGTTCCCGGGTCCGGGGAGGCGCTGTGGCCACATAGTGTCACGCGGCAACGCGGCGGCCCGGATCCGCGTATACATTGAGGACCGAGGTTCGTGCCCCCTATCCCCGAGGAGCCCGCGTGAATGCCCTGGTCCTCCAGTCCGATTTCGGTTACGTTGACGGCGCCGTCAGCGCCATGTACGGCGTGGCGCTCGGCGTCACGCCCGATCTTCGCGTGCACGATCTGACCCACAACATCCCTCCCTACGACATCTGGGAGGGCTCCTATCGGCTCGCCCAGGTGCTGCCGTACTGGAGCGAGGGCACCGTGTTCGTCTCGGTCGTGGATCCGGGCGTCGGCTCGGATCGCCTCAGCATCGTGGCGCGCACCCGGGGCGGTCACCTCGTGGTGACCCCCAACAACGGCACCCTCACCCACGTGCACCAGCTGTTCGGGGTCCAGGAGATCAGGGTGATCGACGAACAGTTCAATCGCCGCGAGGGCTCCGCCCATTCCTACACGTTCCACGGCCGCGACATCTACGCCTACACGGGCGCGCGGCTCGCGAGCGGCGTCATCTCCTACGACCAGGTGGGGCCCGAGCGCAGCCTCGAGGACCTCGAACTACTTCCGGTGGTGGAACCCACCGTGAGCGGGGCGGTGATCCGAGGCACGATCGATGCCCACGACAACCGCTACGGCTCCCTGTGGACCTCGATCCCCCGCCCCCTCTTCGTCGAGGCCGGGATCGAGCACGGCGACCACGTGCGCCTGACCATCGAACACAACGGCCAGACCGTCCACGCCACGAGCCTCGTCTACGCGCCGAGCTTCGCGCACGTCCAGGTGGGTGAAACGCTCATCTACGTCAACTCGCTCGACCGCATCGCCGTCGCGATCAACCGCGGCAGCTACGCGAGCGCCTTCCACCTGGGCCGCGGCACCTCGTGGCACGTGTCCTTCGAGAAGGTTGCCCCCGTCGGTCCTTGAGCACCGTCGGCCCCTGAACCCATCCCGTCCCTCCCCCCGTCCCACTCGCCCGCGAGGAGTCCCCATGTCATCCACCGCCCCCGCCACCCGCCAGGTCTCGCCCGTCACGAAGGTGGTGGCCATCGGGATCGGCGCCGCCATGTTCTTCGTGCTCAGCCGCTTCGTGTCCATCCCGATCCCCGTCCCGAACCAGGCCATCACCTTCCAGTACGCGCTGCTCGCGGTCTTCGCGGTGCTGTACGGCCCCTACGTTGCGGGCATCGCCGGGTTCGTGGGGCACATCCTCGCCGACGCCGCCGGCAACATGGTGTGGCTGTCGTGGGAGATCCCGACGGCGGTGTTTGGGCTCTTGGTGGGCTGGTGGATGCTCGGCAACCGCGTCCAGGAGGGCGAGTTCCCGCGGGCAACCGCCATCCGCTTCAACGTCGCCGTGATCGTGGCTCACTTCGTCGCGTGGGGCCTGCTCGCGTGGATTCTGGACGTGACGTTCATGGGCGAACCGTTCAACAAGGTGATCGTGCAGGGCCTCGTCGCGTTCGTGTCCAACTCGATCCTCACGTGCGTCTTCGGCACCCTCATCCTCGCCCTGTACGCGAAGACCCGCACGCGCACCGGCTCGCTCGAAGCTGGCGCCTGACCCCCACCATTCATGGCTTCACCCGTTCCCGAACGCCCCGCCCACGCCGTCGTCTTCGACGACGTGAGCGTGCACTACCGCACCCAGAAGTCCCCGTCGGTCACCGGCGTGAGCTTCACGGTGGGCTGGGGCGAAAAGGTGGCGATTGTGGGGGCCAGCGGTTCGGGCAAGTCCACGCTCGTGCACGTGATGAACGGGCTGATCCCGCACCGTTTCGAGGCGGCGGTGGGCGGCAGCGTGCGCGTGGGTGGGATCGATCCGGTGACCTCCCCGCTCGTGCGGACCTCGGCCACGCTCGGCACGGTGCTGCAGGATTCGAGCGCGCAGTTTGTGGCGCTCACCGTGGCCGAAGACATCGCGTTCTCGCTCGAAAACCAGGAGGTGCCGACGGGGAACATGCCGCCGCTCGTGCAGCGCGTCGCGGAGCGCGTGGGCCTCGGCACGCTCCTGTCCGCCTCGCCCCACGATCTGAGCGGTGGGCAGAAGCAGCGCGTCGCGGTGGCGGGCGTGCTCGTGGATGACGTGCCGATTCTCCTGTTCGACGAGCCGCTCGCGAGCCTCGACCCGTTCACGGGCCGCGCGATGATCGAGCTGGCCGACGATCTGAACCGCGAGGCGGGCGCCACCGTCATCATCGTTGAGCATCGCCTCGAGGATGTGCTGCACCGCGACGTGGATCGGATTCTGCTCATGGCGGGCGGGCGGCTCGTGGCGAATACGACCCCCGATGAGCTCGTGGCCTCGCCCCTACTGGCCGAGCACGGGATTCGCCGGCCCCTGCACCTGAGCGCCCTCGCCTACGCCGGTCTCGAACCCGCGGCGGCGGATCATCCGGCACGGCTATCCACGCTGCGCCTTGACCCCGAGAAGGCGCGGCACGTGCGGCGGTGGGCGGAAGAGACGTGGCGCGGCAAGGTGGCGCGCGAGGGTCGAGCCCTCGATCAGATGGCGGGCAGCCCATCGGGCGAAGCCCCCTCCCCCGCCGTCCCGTCGCCGAGCGCAGAGGGCGATCCGGCCATCGAACTACGCGGAGTCCACGTGCGCCACGGCGGGAAGGACCGCTCGGGCACGCACGCGCTGCGCGGGGCCAACCTCACGATCAAGCGCGGGGAGATGCTCGCCATCGTGGGCAACAACGGCGCCGGAAAATCCACGCTCGCCCGCGTCATCGCCGGATTCGACCGCCCCACCGAGGGCGAGGTGCGGGTGCTGGGCCAGCCGACGGCGCCGATGAGCCTCGCCCAGATCGGCATGGACGTGGGGTTCGTGCTGCAAGAGCCCGGGCACATGATTTCCTCCCCGCTCGTGAGCGACGAGGTGGCGCTCGGTCCCGAGGCCCACGGGCTTGGCGCCGACGAGGTGGCCGCCCGCGTCGAGCACGCCCTGCGGGTGTGCGGCCTGCTGCCGTATCGCACGTGGCCCATCAGCGCGCTCAGCCACGGCCAAAAGAAGCGCGTGTGCATCGCCGCGGCCCTCGCACTGCGCCCCGGCATCCTCATCCTGGACGAACCCACGGCCGGGCAGGACTTCCGCCACTACACCGAGTTCATGGAGGTGGTGCGCTCGCTCAACCGGGCGGGCACCACGGTCCTGCTCATCACGCACGACATGCACCTCGCGCTCGAATACGCCCCGCGCGCGGTCGTGCTCTCCGGTGGGCAGATCATCGCGGACGATGCCCCGGCGCGGATCCTGGCCGACGACGCCGTGTGCGAGCGGGCGAACCTCGTGCGCACGAGCCTCGATGCGCTCGCCGAACGCCTCGGGCTACCCGCCTCTGCGGCTCGGACGGGCGGGGGCGGCGACGTGTTTGGCCGCACCGAGTTCGTGGAGACGATCATCGCGGTGGACCGCGAGGCGAGGGAGGCGAGAGGTGGCCGCTAACTCCGTGCTCGGCTACGTGGATCGCCAGAGCCCCCTGCACCGCCTGGGCGGCACCTCGAAGCTCATCTTCGTCATCGCGTGCGTGAGCGGCGCGATTGTGGGGTTCGATCCCCGCTACCTCGTGCCGATGCTCGTGCTCAACGTGGCGCTGTGGATCATCAGCCGCGTGCGGCTGCGGGACCTCGCTGTTGTGCTCGTCATCATCGGCGCGCTCATGGTGCTCAACAATGTCTTCATCTTTCTCTTCGCCCCCGGATACGGCACCGAGCTGTACGGCAGTCGCACCGTGCTCCTCGATGGCCCCGGGCGCTGGGACCTCACCGCCGAGCAGCTGTTCTACCAGGGGATCATCACGCTCAAGTACTTCGCGGTGCTGCCGCCCGTGCTGCTGTTCATCGCCACCACCCGGCCGCCCGAGTTCGCCTCGAGCCTGAACCGCATCGGGGTGCCCTACCGGGTGGCGTACGCGGTCTCCATCGCCCTGCGCTACATTCCCGATGTGCAGCGCGACTTCGTGACGATCTCGAAGGCGCAGCAGGCCCGCGGGCGCGACTCGTCGGCAGCCGTGGGGCTCGCGGAGCGGGCCCGCAACGTGGTGCGGGTGATCGTGCCGCTTCTGCTCGGGGCGTTCGACCGGATCGAGGAGGTCTCGAGCGCGATGGAACTGCGCGGTTTTGGCCGCGGGAAGCGCCGCACCTGGTACGGGAAGCGCCCGCTCGGCCCGTGGGACTGGGCGCTCATCGCCCTTTCGGTCGCGGTGCTCGCCACCCCCATCGCGCTCGTCGTGATCGACGGCGCGCGGTTCTGGAACCCCTTCGCCTGAGCCCGCGGTCCCGCCCACGTGGAGCGCGGCACGCATGACAGAGCCCGGACCGTCGGTGACGATCCGGGCTCTGTCGGGTGTTCAGCGGGGCTGAGGCGTGCGCGCGGGGCGCATCACATCATGCCCCCCATGCCTCCCATGCCGTCCATGTCGCCGCCCGCGGGAGCCTTGACGGGCTCCGGCTTGTCGGCCACAACGGCTTCGGTGGTGAGGAACAGGCCCGCAATCGAGGCGGCGTTCTGCAGGGCGGAACGGGTCACCTTGACCGGATCGAGCACGCCAGCCTTGATGAGGTTCTCGTACACGCCGGTCGCGGCGTTGAGGCCCTCGCCCACGGGCAGGGTCTTGACCTTGGCTGCCACGACGCCGCCTTCGAGACCGGCGTTCGCCGCGATCTGCTTGAGGGGCGCCTCGATGGCGACCTCAACGATGGCGGCGCCGGTGGCTTCGTCGCCCTCGAGGGCGAGCGAGCCGAAGGCGTCCTTACCGGCCTGGATGAGCGCCACGCCGCCACCGGCGACGATGCCCTCTTCCACGGCGGCCTTCGCGTTGCGCACGGCATCCTCGATGCGGTGCTTGCGCTCGTTGAGCTCGACCTCGGTCGCGGCGCCAGCCTTGATGACGGCCACGCCACCGGCGAGCTTCGCGAGGCGCTCCTGGAGCTTCTCGCGGTCGTAGTCCGAGTCGGAGTTCTCGATTTCGGAACGGATCTGCTTGACGCGGCCGGCGATCTGGTCGGCGTCGCCCGCACCTTCCACGATGGTGGTTTCGTCCTTGGACACGACGACCTTGCGGGCGCGGCCCAGGGTGTCGAGGTCGGCGGTCTCGAGCGAGAGGCCCACCTCTTCCGAGATCACGGTGCCGCCGGTGAGGATCGCCATGTCCTGCAGCATCGCCTTGCGACGGTCGCCGAAGCCGGGGGCCTTGACGGCCACGGACTTGAACACGCCGCGCAGCTTGTTGACCACGAGGGCCGGGAGGGCCTCGCCGTCCACATCTTCGGCGATGATGACGAGCGACTTGCCCGCCTGGATGACCTTGTCCAGGAGCGGCAGGATGTCCTTCATGCTCGACACCTTGGACGAGGTGAGAAGGATGTAGGGGTCTTCGAGCACGGCTTCCTGGCGCTCGGTGTCGGTCACGAAGTAGGGCGAAATGAAGCCCTTGTCGAAGCGCATACCCTCGGTGAGCTCGAGCTCGAGACCGGTGGTGTTGGACTCCTCGACCGTGATGACGCCTTCCTTGCCCACCTTGTCGAGGGCTTCGGCGATGAGTTCACCGATGGCGGGATCGGCGGCGGAGATCGCGGCGGTGTTGGCGATCTGCTCCTTCGAGTCGATCTCGACGGCCTGGGCGAGCAGCTGCTCGGTCACGGCCTGGGTGGCCTTGTCGATGCCGCGCTTGAGGGCGATGGGGTTGGCGCCGGCCACGACGTTGCGCAGACCTTCGCGCACGAGGGCCTGGGCGAGCACGGTGGCGGTGGTGGTGCCGTCGCCCGCGATGTCGTCGGTCTTCTTCGCCACTTCCTTGACGAGTTCGGCACCGATCTTTTCGTACGGGTCTTCGAGCTCGATTTCCTTCGCGATCGACACACCGTCGTTCGTGATGGTCGGGGCGCCCCAGGACTTTTCGAGGACGACGTTGCGCCCCTTCGGCCCGAGGGTCACCTTCACGGCGTCAGCGAGCTGGTTCATGCCCCGCTCGAGGCCGCGGCGTGCTTCTTCGTCAAATGCGATGAGCTTTGCCATGAGTGGTTAACTCCCAAGTGTTGCGGTTGTTCCAGCGCGGTGCCCGCGACGGACGAGCCTTCCCCGGCCGTTCACGTCACGGCGCGGATGGACTCTCACCTTGCTGGAGGTCTCCGGGGGCGCCTTCGCGGGGCCGACGAGTGCCGGGCCGCGTTGGCACTCACCCCCGGCGAGTGCTTACCCATCATAAGCACTCGATGCCCGAGAGTGCTAATGATTGCTGGGAGTTCTCTCGCCGCTCAGCCACGGGCGAAATCCGGGCCCGCGAGGCGGGGTGTTCGCGGGGCTCAGCCGCGCCGGGCGAACTCTTCGAGGAGCGCCGCGCGGCCCGCGAGCAGCACGTGATCGCCCGCCTCGAACACGGTGGTGTGCGTGACCTTGTCCCACGCCGCGGCGCCGCGGCGATACCGGGCGATGACGCTCATGCCGTCCCGTTCGTGAATCCGCGCTTCGGCAAGGTTGCGGCCCACGAGAACATCGGGGGCGGGCATCTTGAGGACCGCGTATCCGGCACCCACCGCCATCCAGTCGTCGGCATAGCTCACGATCTGGTGGGCGCTGCGCACGCCCGTGTCGCGGTTGGGGCTCACGATGCGGTGGGTGCCGAGCTGGCGGAGGATCTGTTCGTGCTGCGCGCTCGAGGCTTTCGCCCACACGTGCTCGACGCCCGCCTGCAGCAGCGTGGTGGTGGCGATGATGCTGGCTTCGAGCGGGTTGGAGAGCGCGACCACCACGCGGTCCACGTCGTTCATGCCCAGCTGTTCGAGCAGCCCGGGCTGCGTGATGTCGCCCTGGACCACGCGCGTGAGGTCGCTCGCGAGTTCGTCCACCCGCTCCATGCTCGCATCGACGCCTACGACATCGATGCGCATGGCGGCCAGTTCGCGCGCGAGGGCGGACCCGAAGCGGCCGAGTCCGAGCACGAGCACGGAGCGGACCCGGGCCTCGGCGCGCAGCTGCGGCGCGGGGGCGGGGCGGTGGATGCCGGGAAGACCGTCGGCGGGGCCTGCGGGGTCCGTGCTTTCGCCGGTGGCCCGCTGGTCGCGCGGTGATCGAAAGAGCGAGTTAGCCAATGATCGGCCTTTCTGCCGGTGGGGTGAACAGGAGCGGGCGCTCGCGCAGCGCGAAGGCGGCGCCGAGGGTCACGGGGCCGACGCGGCCGAGGAGCATGAGGACGATGAGCACGAGTTTCGAGGGCCAGGAGAGGTCCATCGTGATCCCGGTGCTGAGGCCCGTGGTGGTGAGGGCGGAAATGGTCTCGAAGAGCACGCGTTCGACGCCCGCGCTCTCGAGGGCGGAGATCGTGAGGGTCGCGGCGATGATGAGCAGGGCGAAGAGGCCGACGAGGGCCACGACCTGCCGGATCACCGGGTCGGGGATGCGGCGGTGAAAGAGCCGCACGTCCCGCTCGCCGCGCACCTCGCTCACGATCACGGCCAGCAGGATCACGAACGTGGTGACCTTGAGTCCCCCGGCGGTGCCCGCGGGACCTGCGCCGATGAGCATGAGGATGTCGGTGATGAACCACGTTTCGCTGTGGGCGACGGAGAGGTCGATCGCGTTGAAGCCCGCGGTGCGGGACGTGGTGGAGTGGAACAGGGCCGCGACGATCTTGTCTGCCCACGGCATCGGCCCGAGGGTCTTCGCGTTCGTGAACTCGCTCGCGAGGGTGAGCAGGGTGCCGAGCAGCAGGAGCACGGGCGTGCCCGCGAGCATGATGCGGGAGTGGACCGACAGGTGGGCGCCGCGGCTGCGCCCCGTGCGCAGGTGGCGCACCACTTCGATGATGACGGGAAAGCCGATGCCGCCGAGGATGATCGCCCCCGCCATCGGCAGCAGGATCCACGGGTCGCGGCCAAACGGGATGAGGTTGTCGGACAGCAGGCCGAAGCCCGCGTTGTTGAAGGCGGAGACGGTGTGGAAGAGGCCGAACCACGCGGCCCGCCCGAGGGAGAGGTCGTAGTGATCGGCGAAGCGCCACGTGAGCATCGCCGTGACCACACCCTCGACGATGATCGTGGTGAGGAAGACCCCGCGCATCACCGCGGACAGTCGCGGGGCGTGGTGGGCGGTGGACGGCGTGAGCGTGCTTGCCGCGAGGCGCTGGCGGACCCCGAGGCGGTGCGCGGTCACGAGCGCCACCATCGAGATGATGACCATGACCCCGAGCCCGCCGATCTGCATGAGCACGAGGATCACGGCGTGCCCGGCGGCGGTCCACTGGTGTTCGGTATCCACCGTGGTCAGGCCCGTCACGCACAGGGCCGACGCCGTGGTGAACAGAGCGTCAATCACGGAGGGGGCGCGGCCGCGCCACGAGAAGGGGGCGAGCAGCAGGGCGGTGCCCGCGGCGAGCACCGCGAGGGTGGTCACCGTGATGACGACGGCGGGGCGATCAAACGCCCGGGAGAAACGCTGCACGAGCTCACCCTACGCCTGGCCGGCACGCGGTGGCGCGTGCGCGCGACTACTGCTGGGGACGCTCGGTGACGACCGCCGTAATGCTCGACTCGAACTGATCGGACTGCACGGCCTCCACGCCGAGCGCTTCGGCGAGCGCCGCCGCCGTGGCCTGGTCTTCTTCGGTGCGGTAGTACACGCCGCCGGTCTCGGAGCGCGGGCCCGTGTCGGTATCCACGGACTGCCACCCGGCCGCTTCGAGGGTGCTCTTCCACTGGCCCGCGAGCCCGTTGGTGCGGGTGCCGTTGAGGACCAGGATCGGGCGGGAAAGATCGGGCTGGGCGGGCGCCGCTTCCTCTTCGGTTCCGTCGGCTCCTTCGGCCTGCTCGGGAGCGGCACCTCCGGCATCGGAGGCGGGCGGGGCGGACTGCGTGGCGGGGGCGGGCGTGCCATCCTGGCCCACCACCATGCTCGTCACCCAGAACGCGGCCACGCATGCGAGGACCGCGAGGACGATGACGATGATCGCCGTGCGGTTCTGCTTCCAGAACGGTTCATCGACCCGGTGGGCACCGTGGGCGCCCACGGCATCCGCCTCCTGATCGAACTGATCGGGCGGGAAGGGGTATTCGTTGTCTGCGCTAGCCACGCCCCCATTAAAGCCCAACGGTGCGCGCAGCCCCCGCATTGGCGCGCGACCGACCGTCAGCGGCCCGTACGTTCGCGGGCGCGGCGCACCACGGCGGGCGCGTAGGCAAGCGCCTCGGGCAGGTCGATCAGGCGGCTGAGCAGCACGTGGTAGCGCATGGGGCTGAGGTCCAGTTCGCGGCGAATATCGCGCTCTTTCGCGCCCACGGTGCGATAGGTGCGGGCCTCGAGGTCGAGGATCGCACGGTCGGTGTCGCTCAGCGATCGGGTACTCACACCCGCAATTCTACGGGGGCACCCCAAACGAGCGCGGTCGCGTGGCTAGGCTGGGGCGCATGACTTCATCCGTGCCCCCGCTCGCCGACGCCATGGCTCCCGATTGGGCCGAGGCCCTCGCTCCCGTGGAGCCCACGCTGCGCGCGCTCGGGCAGTTTCTGCGTGACGAACTGGCCGCGGGTCGCAGTTTTTTGCCGCGCGGCGACCAGATCCTGCGCGCTTTCCAGACGCCGCTCGCGGACGTGCGGGTGCTGATCGTCGGCCAGGATCCCTATCCCACGCCGGGCCACCCCATCGGGCTGAGCTTCGCGGTCGAGCGCAGCGTCAGGCCCCTGCCGAGGTCGCTGCAGAACATCGCGCGCGAACTACACGAGGATTGCGACGTGCCGTTCTTGCCGCACGGGGACCTGTCGGCCTGGCACGATCAGGGGGTCATGCTGCTGAACCGAGTGCTCACCGTGACGCCGGGCGCGCCGGGCTCGCACCGGGGCCGGGGCTGGGAGGACGTGACGGCGTGCGCGATCCGGGCCCTCGCGGAGCGCGGCGGCCCGCTCGTGGCTGTGCTGTGGGGCCGGGATGCGCGATCCCTCGCACCGATGCTGGGCGATGTGCCCCACATTGCGTCCGCTCATCCCTCGCCGCTGTCGGCTCGGCGCGGATTTTTCGGCTCGCGCCCGTTTTCGCAGGTCAATGCGCTTCTTCAGGAGCAGGGTGCCGCGCCGATCGACTGGGCGATCACGTGAGGGCATGGGCGGGTGCGGGGCCCTTCGACGCCGTGTGAGCCTCCTGCCGAGTGTTCGGTAGCGTCCGCCGAACACTCGGTAATGTTACTCTCAGAAACATTGCAGGTGAGGAGGAATCCTCGCTGCTGTGTGATCTGAAAAAGGACACCCATGACCACTCCTCGCCCCCACGACGACGCCCTGCGTCTGGACCTCATACACGCGACCGCCCTGCTCATCGCCTCCGGTGGGCCCACCGCGGTATCGCTGCGCGAAGTCGCGAGCGCGTGCAATACCTCCACCACGGCGATCTACTCGCTGTTCGGCGGGAAGTCGCAGCTCATCTACGCCGTCGCCGCCGAAGGTTTCGCCGACCTCGCGATCACCCTCGCCTCGGTGCCGTCGGCAGAGCTGCCCGGGGCCGACGGCGACCGCGAGCGCGCCGCCCACGCACTGACCGTCCTCGCCGCCACCTACCGGCAGTGGGCGCTCGCCCATCCCGCGCTCTTTACCGCCATGTTCTCACTCACCTCGACGAGTTCCGCGCCGATGCCGTGGGGCCCGTCGGCCCGCAACCAGCGCGCCCTGGAACTGGAGGACCTGGTGGAAAGCTCCCTGCGCTCGGCCCTTCAGCCGATGCGCGAGGCCGCCGCCGTGGCCGCGCGGCCGGGCGCCGATCCCGAATCGGTACTGAATGCGGTGTGGGTGCCGGTGCACGGCTGGGTGGTGCTCGAATTGCAGGGCAGGCTCGCGGCAGGCGAATGTGAGACCTACACCTCTGGCATCATCCGTGGAGCCCTCGCCTAGCAGCCGGGCCCCTATGGTGGGAAGCCTATGACTTCTGATATTTCCGGCACTCCCGCCACCACGACTTTCCGCGCACTCGGACTGCCCGCAGTCCTCGAGAGCGCCCTCGCCTCCCTCGGCATCACCACCCCGACCCCCATCCAGCAGGCCACGCTGCCCGACGCCCTCGCCGGGCGCGACGTGCTCGGGCGCGGACGCACGGGCTCCGGGAAAACCTTCGGGTTCCTCCTGCCCACGGTGACACGCCTCGTCGAAAGCCCGCGCCGCCCGCTCGCCCGGAAGCCGCGCGCCCTCGTGCTCGCGCCCACGCGCGAATTGGCCTCGCAGATCGGCGAATCCCTCGCCCCGCTCGCCCACGCCACGGGCCTCAAGTTCACCGTCATCTTCGGCGGCGTCGGCCAAAACCCCCAGGTCAAGGCCCTCGAATCGGGCGTGGACGTGGTGATCGCGTGCCCCGGCCGCCTCCTGGACCTCATGGGGCAGGGCTACTGCGATCTGGGGGCGGTGGAGATCACCGTGCTCGACGAAGCCGACCACATGAGCGACATGGGCTTTCTTCCGATGGTGCGCCGCATCCTCGACAAGACGCCCGCGGACGGGCAGCGGATGCTGTTCTCTGCCACGCTCGATGCCGCGGTGGACAAGGTGGTGCGCCAGTACCTCCACGATGCGGTGACGCATTCGGCCGATCCGTCGGCCGCGTCGGTGACCACGATGGAACATCATGTCCTCGAAGTGGACCGCGACGCCCGCTTCGACGTGCTACGCGACCTTGCCGCGGCGCCCGGGCGCACCATCATGTTCACGCGCACGAAGTACGGCGCGAAGAACCTCGCGAAGAAGCTCAGCCGCTCCGGCGTTCCCGCCGTGGAAATGCACGGCAACCTCTCCCAGGGCGCGCGCGTGCGCAACCTCGACGCCTTCCACGCGGGCACCGTCGGCACCCTCGTGTGCACCGATATTGCCGCCCGCGGCATCCATGTGGACGATGTGGGCCTCGTGGTGCACGCCGATCCGCCGATCGAACACAAGGCGTACCTGCACCGCAGCGGCCGCACCGCCCGCGCGGGCGAATCCGGCACGGTCATCACCGTCCAGCAGCCGGATCAGAAGAAGGACGTGCATGACCTCATGCGCGCCGCGAAGATCAAGCCCACGATCCATCACGGCGTCGATGCCACGAGCGAGGTCCTGCGGGTGCTCGCCCCGGGCGAGCGCGTGTTCGGCGAGATCCCCGAGGAGATCGCCGCCCCCGCGCAGGGTCGCGGTGGGCAGCGCGGCTCAGGCCAGCGCGGCGGCGGCTCTGGCCGTTCTGGCGGGTCCGGTCGCTCGGGTGGCTCGGGCCGTTCTGGCGGTTCCGGCCGCTCGGGTGGGGCGGGCCGCTCCGGCGGGTCCGGTGGTTCCGGTCGCTCCGGTGGCTCGCGCCAGCGCTCCTCGGGCGGGCGCGGGGACCGACGGGGCTAACGCCCGGGCACTCACGCCCCTCACCCCCGGGCATCACGGGGCGCCGTAGCCGAGGATCACCTCGGTGGTGACGAGGCAGCGCCGCCCTTCCGGCCGCACGGCCGCGCCCGCCACGTCCCCGAACACTTCGGGCACGGCGATGGGGGCGGCGCCGCGACTATCGGCATTGTAGGGATCGACCATCCGGCCATCGCGCACGTCGAACACGAGCGCTGCCGCATCCCTCACGCGCAGGCCGTAGGCGAGGAAGTCTCCCGCGCTGATCAGGGTGAACGCTTCGCCCACGTCGGTGCGCCAGGCCTCCTGCCCGTCGGCCTCGTACCCGACGGCCTGATTCTGCGCGCGGGCGATGACGCGGCCCAGGGAGCGTTCGATCACGAACTCCTCGAGGCCTTCCCCCAGCTCGGGGGCCGCGCTCGCGCCCTGCTGGTCCGGGATCTCGGCGCCGATCACCCGGCCGCCGCTCAGTAGTCCCATGCCCTTGCCGTCGATGGCGGCGCGCGCCTCGGGGTCGCCTTCCAGCGCGGCGGGCAGCTCCGTGGCAGCGCCGTCGGCCCCGAGGGCCACCCAGCTGTCCGGGCCTTCGCCCGCCGCACCGAACACGAGGCCGGGCGCCGCGAAAGCTCCCGGCACGGCGACCGGCCCCCACGCGGGGGCGCCGGTGCCGAGGTCGAATGCGGAGGCGCTCACGTGGCCGGGTTCTGCTTCGTCGGTGAGGACCGCGAGCGCGCCCGCGGGGCCATTCACGAGGCGCACCGTGCCGTGCCCGAGCGGGCGTTCGGCCCGCCACAGCACAGTGCCGTCTTCGCGGATCGCGGTGAGGACCACGTTCATCTCCGAGGCGTGCGGGCCCACGTAGACGCCTGCGAGGTAGTGCGGCCGTCCCTGCCACGGGGTCTCGACGGTGCGGAGCGGATCGAGGGTGTCGGGCAGGCGGAGGTCGGTGGGTGGGACGGTTTCTGCGGGCGCGTTGACGGCCACGGGGGTGCGGGTGCGCACGATGCCCGGGCCGCTCGAGGAGGCGGTGGGGCTGGCTCCGTGGCCCTGACCGGCATCGGATGCGGCCGAGGCTCTCGCGCTGGCCTCATCCGCGGGCTCGCCCCCGCCCGTGCAGGCGGCGAGGGAGGTGAGGGCGAGGGCCGCGCCGGTGATGACGAAGCCGCGGCGGGGCAGCGCGGTGCGTGCACTGGCGGGCCGCTGCGGGGCGTCGACGGCGTTCATGGGGTCTCGCCACTCTCGCGGGCCCGGCGCCTATCGGCGCGCCACCACAGGGCCAGGCCGGCAATGGCGAGGACGATGATGACCGCGATGTCGAGGCCGGGCTGGGCGAGCAGGGCGGTGGCTTCTTGGAGGCGTGCCTGCTGCGCGCTGGACAGGAGGGAGGGGGCGCTGACCAGGCCGTTCGTGGCCCACATGAGCACGCCGAGGCCCGCGATGAGGACGCCCGCGACCATGTTCGTGGTGTGCAGGGTGAGCTTTCCCCACTGGAAGCCGCGGCCGCGCAGTAGGCGCCTGCCGCGCACGCCCAGGCGGTGAAAGGCGAGGGTGATGGCCACGAGCGGGACCACCATGCCGAGCGCGTAGGCGACCATGAGGGCGGCGGAGAACACGAGGCTGGCCTGGGTGAGGGCGAGGGTGAGGATCGCGCCGAGCAGGGGCCCAGCGCACAGTCCGGCGACGCCGCTGGCCATGCCGAGCAGGAGGGAGCGAAGGTAGCCGCCGCCCTGCCCGGAGGCGCGGCGCACGTCCTTGGCGCCGGGCAGCACCGTGGAAAGGTCAACGCCCACCCCGAAGAACTGCAGGAGGCCCAGCACGATGAGCAGGAGGGACGTGGCGGCGACGATGAGGGGCCGGTAATCGATGAGGAGCCCGCCGACGGCGCCCGCGCCGAGCCCGAGCGGGACGAGGGTAATGAGCAGACCGGCGAAGAAGACGGTGCCGTGGCGCAGCACGCCGCGGGCGGCGCCCTGGCCGGAGCCGACGGTCGAGGCCAGGTAGGCGGGGATGAGGAGGGCGCCGCACGGGCTCAAGAGCGCGAGGGCGCCTCCCACGAAGGCGGCGAGGAATCCGATCTCCATGCCGTTACTGCCCGCCTCGGGCCTCGGCGAGCTTTTCGTCGATCAGGGCCGTGAACACGGGCAGCGGCTGCGCGCCCACCATCGGCGTCCCGTTGATGAGGAACGACGGCGTGGATCCCACCCCGAGGCCGCGGGCCTGTTCTTCCTGGGTGCGCACCGTCGCGGCGGTGGCGTCGGCATCGAGCGCTGCCTCGAAGCGGGGTACGTCGAGGCCCACCTCCTCGGCGAGCGCTACGAGGGACGCGCGGCTGAGGTCGCCCGCGCCGCGGGGGGTGCCGCCCGCGAAGAGTGCGTCGTGATACTGCCAGAACTTGCCCTGGTCTCCCGCGGCTACGCTCGCCTGTGCCGCGAGGCGCGAGGCGTCGCCGTACACGTTGACGTCGCGGTGTTCGATGCGCAGCTCACCGGCGTCGGCGCGCTTCTTCAGGGCGGGCAGGGTGTCGGCGCTGAAGCGGGCGCAGAACGTGCACTGGTAGTCGGAGAACACGACGATCACGACGGGGGCGTCGGCGTCCCCGTACGCCATGGGATCGTCCGCGTCGCGCCGCTCGACCCCGTCGATGCGCACCGCGACATCCTTCGGGGCGGGCGCCCCGGGAGCATCCAGGGCCGGATCGCTCGGGTGCGCGGTGGCCGACGCCGCGGCCGACTGCCCACCCGTGTCGCTCGCGGGAGCCGACGACGGGGCCGAACCGTCGCGCCCGGAGCCGAGCACCACCACCAGGACGATGAGCAGAGCGGCAAGCGCCAGGATGGCGGCGGGGATAGCGAAGCGGCGAACGGCGTTCTGGGGCATGATGTCCCTTCGTCGTGGCGTACCAGGGGCCTCGGGGAGCTGAAGATGGGGCTCGAACCCACGACCTGCTGTTTACAAGACAGCTGCTCTACCAACTGAGCTACTTCAGCGAAGGGGCACCCGGTGGGGTGCGCCCTGGTTGCGACGGGCGGGTGGCCCGCGGCGCTCGCACAAGTCTAGCCGACCGCGAGCGCCGCGAAAGGGCGCGCATCAGGCGCCGCTGCCGCCCTGGAGGCGGTTACTGACCGGAGTCGCTCGCGGCACCGGCACCGGCGGAGCGGACGGTCTGGGCGAACAGGCCGGGGGTCATCCACAGGCTCTGGTTTTCGCTCCACACCTCGCCGTTAATGCGCACGGCGGGGGTGGCGTTCGCGATCTCCTGGCCTGCGGGCTCCATGGTTTCCTGGGCCCAGCGCTGGTAGGTGCGGTTCGTGATGCACTCGGCGGTGGCGTCGGTGGCTCCGGCATCGCGAGCGAACGCGACCATCTCGGCATCGCTGAGACCGGCCGTGCCTTCCTGGGGCTGGTTCTCGAACAGGAGGGCCTGGAACGCGAGGAACGTCTCGGGTGACTGTTCGTAGGTGCAGACCGCGGCCCCGGCCGCGCGGCCCGAGTAGTCGGTGGTGGAGGCGGCGTTGAGGAAGGAGCGGATATGGAAGCGGACCGTGGCCTCGTTACCGTTCGCGAGATCAGCGATGTCGGTGCCGTTCACCTGCTCGAACTGGCCGCAGTAGGGGCACATGAAGTCCAGCACGAGATCCACCACGGGGGCGTCGGAGGCGGCACCCACCTGAAGGTAGGGGTCCTCGTTGGAGATGGAGGTGGGCTGGTGCAGTTCGAGCTCCGGCTCGGGCTTGAACGCCTGGTACAGCAGGTAACCCGCGCCAGCCACGACCACGAGGGCCACCACGGTGACCACCGAATACACGATCGTGCGCACGCGGCGCTGGCGGGCGAGCTCCGCGGCCCGCTGCTTGCGAAGGGCTTCGCGCTGGGCCGCCCGCTTATCCTGGGCCGACGTGTTCTCCGCCATTGATCCTCCAAAGACTTGGCTTCACCTGTTCGGGCACAAGAGTGCCACACGGGCGCGGGAGGGCGCCCTTCCAGGCGGCCCGGGTGGGATCAAAGCGACGCAGGATAAGCCCGGGCGCGCGCCTAGGACCGCCAGGGGGCGATGTCCTCGAAGCGGAACATGCCGACGTAGGGGAAGTAGTCGATGAGTCCGCCACGGGCGCCGATGGTGACGCCGATGACGCCGAGCAGGACCAGGAGCAGGGTGGCGAGGATCGCGGTCCACAGCGCGTCGGGCGCGGCGGCATCCACGATGCGGTGCGCGCCGTAGCGCGTGGTGCGCGAATCAATCCCGATCCAGCACAGGGCCATCGTGACCGCGGTAATGGCCGCGCCGTACACCGCCAGGGGCAGCGTGGTGTGCAGCAGCCATACGAGGATCGCATCGACCGCGATCACCCCGCCGACAGCGAGCGCGAGGGGGAACAGCGCCAGCAGCGCCGATTCGAGGATCCCCCAGGCAAACCGGGGCAGCGCCATCGTGGCAAGGCCCGCCCGAGTCATCCGCTCCCCCGCGCCCCGCTCGCGCGCCTTCGTGAGCGCCACCCAGCTGCGCTGCCACGCCCGCGCGAACGCGTTCAGCAGCACGAAGAAGAGGACGGCGGTGAGGGGGGCGAGAGCGCCGAGGGCGATGACGAGCGCCGCGCCGAGCCCCACGAGGAACGGCCGCTTGTTCGGCGGCCGCACCTGCGGATGCAGCGGCATAACGTACGGGGCCTGCGGCATCGCGGGCCCGCCCGGCACGAGGGCGCCCTGGGCGGGCGCTCCGTAATTCGCGGGGCCGACGCCACCCGGTCCCATGAGGGGCGCGGAAGCCCTCGGGGCAATGGGATCCTGGATGGGGGCGAAGGGCCGGGTGGGGACCTCTTCGCGGATCTGCGGCAGGGCCTCGGTGGGCGGCTGCTGCTCCGTGACGCCCTCACCGTGGGTGGGAAGCGCCTCGGTTGCCCCGGGAACATCCGCGCCCCCCGGATACTCGTGGAGAACCTCGGTGTGCGCACCGGTGGCAGCGCCCAGGACCTCGGTGCGGGGACCCGCCGCACCGCCAAGCACCTCCGTATTCGGGCCCGCGGCAGCGCCCAGCACCTCGGTGCGGGAACCCCCCGCCTGGTCCGAGCCGTGCAGGGCGGTCGGGGACAGCACCTCGGTTCGGGGCTCGGCAGCATCGGTCCCGCCGATGACGGCGGTCCCGCCAGCGCCGTCGGCCCCGGTCCCCTGTGCCCCGGAAGCCTGACCACCGGCGGCAGCAGCACCAGCCCCTACGCCCGCGAGCGGGCCGAAGTACTCGAGGTCCATGCGGGCCAGGCGTTCGATGAGGTCGCTCGGTGCGGGGCGAAGAGCCGGATCGGGGTTCAGGGCCTCCCGCAGCCACTGCTGGAGGGCGCTCGGCAGGCCCTCGACATCTACGTCGCCGCGATCCGCGCGGAGGAACACGAGGTCGGCGCGGCCGCTGCCGAAGGGTTCGCGGCCCGTCGCGGCGAAGGCGATGAGCCCGGCCCACGCCCACCAGTCCGCTCCGGGACCGGCCGCGTTGCTCTTGACCACTTCGGGGTCCAGGTAGGCGGCGGTGCCCATCATCATGCCGGTGGAGGTCAGGCGGGAATCCTCGACGGCCTGGGCGATCCCGAAGTCGATGATGACGGGATCGAGGCGCTGGGCGTCGGGATCGAACGTGGTGAGGTCGGCGGGCGTGGCGTGGCGCAGCATGATGTTGCTGGGCTTGAGGTCGCGGTGCACGATGCCCTGGTCGTGGATGGTTTCGAGGGTTTCGCCCAGAACCACGCCGATTTCCCGCACGGCCTCGAGGTGAAGGTGGCCGTGGGAGCGCACGGCGTCTTCGAGGGTGGGACCGGCCACGAACTCTGTCACCACGAATGCTTCGGGCGAATCCAGTTCGGCATCGATCACGCGGGCAATGTTGTCGCTGCGCATCTTCTGCAGGGCCTTGACCTCGCGGCGCAGGCGGGCGCGAGCGCGGGGGTCGTCGGCGATCTCGGGGCGCAGCATTTTGAGGGCCATGTCGTTGCCGTCGCCGTCCTGGGCGAGGTACACGATGCCCATGCCGCCACTGCCGATCTTGCGCTGCACGTGGTAGCCGGTATCCGCGAGGGCGTCGGCCAGGTGGGCGTTCACGCGGCCCGGGCGGTGCAGCCGCGGGGCGGCACCCGGCGCCGAGGAGGGTGTCTGCTCCCCCGCGGGCGTGGCGCCGCGGCCCTCTGCGCGCTCGTCTGGTTCCATGTGCCCATCGTATCGAGGAGCTTCTGAAGGCTCTCACCCCTTGCACCCAATACCCCCTAGGGGTATGGTGAAGGAGTGGGTGCACACCGCACCCGCCACCCGTCGTTTAAGGAGAACAGTCATGGCAACCAGCACCTTCCAGGTCACCGGCCTCACCTGCGGCCACTGCGCGAACGCGATCAAGGACGAAGTGGGCGCCCTGCCCGGCGTCACCGGCGTCGAGGTCGATCTGGTCACCGGCGGCGCCTCCACGCTCACCGTCACCTCGGATGCGGACGTGACGCGCGAGGGCATCGAAGGCGCGCTCGCCGAAGCGGGCGACGCCTACGCGCTCCAACCCTGAGCGTCGGCCCCCACTGAGCACCAATCACCGCTGAGCGCCAACTACCGCTGAGCACCACTCGCTCCTCCGCATCGCCCGCACCAGCAAAGGATGCCCCATGTCCACCACCCCCACCCCGTCGTCCGCACCGGCCACGGGTGACACCCCCGTCGGCCAGACCACCACGGCCGAGCCCGATCACACCCCCGGCCCGCGCCGGGTGGATCTCGACATCTCCGGCATGACCTGCGCGAGCTGCGTGGCGCGCGTGGAGAAGAAACTCAACCGGGTGGGGGATGTCAACGCCGTGGTCAACCTCGCGCTCGAACGCGCGAGCGTGAGCGTGGACGATCCCGCGATCACCGACGACGCCCTCGTGGCGGCCGTGAAGAGCGCGGGCTACGAGGCGAACGTGCGCACCCGAGCGTCGTCGGCCGCGGGGCAGCCGGGCGCAAGCACCGATGCGGAAGAGCGGGCGGCGCGCGACAAGGCCGACGCGCTGCATCGCACGGTCGTGGCCGCGATCTTCTCCGTGCCGATCTTCCTCATCTCGATGATTCCGGCGCTCCAGTTCCCCGGGTGGCAGTGGGCCATGTGGGCGCTCGCGACCCCCGTGGTTTTCTACTGCGGCCTGCCGTTCCACCGCGCCACGTGGGCCAACCTGCGCCACGGCTCGTTCACGATGGACACGCTCGTCACCCTCGGCACCCTCGCCGCCTACTTCTGGTCGGTGTGGGCGCTCCTGTTCGGCGGCGCCGGGCACATCGGGATGCAGATGGACATGGGGCTCTCCCCCGCCCTCTCCGGCGGGGCCGCGCACGGCGGCATGCACGAAATCTACTTCGAGTCCGCCGCGGTCATCACCACGCTCGTGCTGCTCGGGCGCTACGCCCAGGCCCGCGCGGTCCATCAGTCCAGCGCGGCCATCCGCGCCCTCCTGGACCTCGGGGCGAAGCAGGCCACGATCCTGGAGCTCGGGGCCGACGGCACCACGGTGGAACGCCAGGTGGATATCGACCAGGTGGCCGTGGGCGACGTGTTCGTGACGAAGCCCGGCGAGAAGATCGCGACCGACGGCGTGGTGATCGACGGCCACTCCGCCATTGACCGCTCGATGCTCACCGGCGAGCCCGTGCCGGAAGACGTGGGCGTGGGCGATGCGGTGGTGGGCGCGACCGTCAACACCACCGGCCGCCTACTGGCCCGCGCCACTCACGTGGGTGCGGACACGCAGCTCGCCCACATCGCGCACCTCGTGGAAGAAGCACAGACCTCGAAGGCGCCGGTGCAGCGGCTCGTGGACAAGATCTCCTCGGTCTTCGTCCCGGTGGTCATCGTGCTGTCCCTGCTCACGCTCGGCGGCTGGGTGCTGCTGGGCGGCACGTGGGAGCAGGCGTTCACCGCGGCAGTCGCGGTGCTCATCATCGCGTGCCCGTGCGCGCTCGGGCTCGCCACGCCCACCGCGATCATGGTGGGCACGGGCCGCGGCGCCGAACTGGGCATCCTCATCCGCTCCGCCCAGACCCTCGAGGCCTCGCAGAAAATCGCGACCATCGTGCTCGACAAGACCGGCACGCTCACGACGGGCCGCATGGCCCTCGCGGGCGTCAACGTGATCGACGACAGCGACCGGGCCCTCGTGCTCGCGCTCGCCGCCGTGGCCGAATCCGGCTCCGAACACCCCATCGCCACCGCCATCGTTGACGGCGCCGCGGCCGACGCGGACGCCGCCGCACTCATGGGCACCCTCACGCTTGAGCAGTCCACGGCCCTCGCGGGCCAGGGCCTCAGCGCCCGGGTGAGCGGCGAGGACCGCTCCTTCCTCGTGGAGATCTCCGCGATCAAGGACCCCGCCTCGGTGCCCCCGGCCCTCGCGGGCGCCGTGACCGACGCCGCCGCGGCCGGCTACACGGTCTCGAGCGTCGCTGTCGATTCCGTCGTGCTCGGCATCGTGCAGATTTCCGACACGGTGCGGCCCGAGGCCGCGCGGGTCGTCACCGAGCTGAAGGCGCTCGGGATTCGCCCGGTCATGGCAACCGGCGACAACCCCGAGGCGGCACGCCACGTGGCCGCGCAGGTGGGCATCGAGGACGTTCACGCTTCCCTCGCCCCAGAGGCGAAGCTCGCGCTCATCAAGGACCTGCGCGAGGACGGCACGCGGATCGCGATGGTGGGCGACGGCATCAACGACACGGTGGCGCTCGCGGAGGCCGATCTGGGCATCGCGATGGGCACGGGGACCGACGCGGCGATGGCCTCCGGCGACATCGTGCTGGCCGGTGGCGAGATCTCGCAGATCCCGGTCGCGGTCAAGCTCGCGCGGGCCACGCTGCGCACGATCCGCTGGAACCTGTTCTGGGCGTTCATCTACAACGTCATCGCGATCCCACTGGCGATCGCTGGCTTCCTGGGGCCGCTCGTCGCGGCCGCCGCGATGGCGTTTTCGAGCGTGTTTGTTGTGACCAATTCGCTGCGCCTTCGCCGCTTCGGCCGTTAGCATCCCGCCATTCCTGTGCCCCATTCCACGCGTCCGAGTGGCCGGACACGGGGGTGGTTGTCGGTACCGTTTGTCCCCCGTGACTACCAACGTAAGTTCCTAGGCTCGAAGGTGCACGGACCGATGAGGACCCAACAATCCTCCTCGATCCCGCGCGCCTGACCCGGCCCCGCGCTCGCCCCTCGCGTCGCGGCTTACGCATAAAGGACACTCGCGTGTTTGACACCCCCATGACCCCCAAACTCTTCTTTGATCGCGTGCTCAACGGCGCCGCCATCGGCATCGTCGTGGGCCTCATCCCGAACGCCATCACCGGAGAACTGTGGAAGCTGCTCGCTCGCCTCTTCCCCGGCATCGACCTCTTCGTCACGCTCGGCCAGGTGGTGGCGGGCCTCCAGTTCACCGTCCCCGTCATCGTCGGCATCCTCATCGGCATGCAGTTCAGCCTCACCGCCGTGCAAACGGTCATCGTGGGCACCGCGAGCTTCGTGGGCTCCGGCGCCATGAACTTCACCGAATCCGGAGTCATGCTCGTCGGGATCGGCGACCTCATCAACACGATGATCACCGCGTCCATCGCCGTGCTCATCCTCGTGTGGATCGGCGACCGACTCGGCAGCCTCACGGTGCTATTCCTGCCCGTGCTCGGCGGCGGCATCTCCGGCCTGCTCGGCATCCTGATCCTGCCCTACATCCGCTGGATCACCACCGGCATCGGCTCCCTGGTCAACGCCATCGCCGAAATGCAGGGCCTCGGCGTCTTCGCCGGCGTCCTCATCGCCATCATCTTCGCCAACATGATCGTCTCGCCCATCTCCACCGTCGGCGTGGCCCTCGCCATCGGCATCACCGGCCCCGCCTCGGGCGCCGCCAACGTGGGCATCGCCGCCGCGGCCGCCGTCCTCATGATCGGCAGCCTCCGGGTCAACAACGCGGGCGTCACCTGGTCCGTGTTCCTCGGCGCCATGAAGATGATGATGGGCAACTACCTCAAGCACCCGATCATGATTCTCCCGCTGAGCCTCGTGGCGGGCGTGACCGGCCTCGTCGGCGCCCTCGTGGGTATCACCGGCACCCCCGCCTCCGCGGGCTTCGGCCACTCCGGCCTCGTCGGCCCCATCGCCGCCGCTGCCGGGCTGGACTACGGGCCGTTCATGACCATCGTGGTCCTCGCCCTCGTCTACTTCGTCCTGCCCATCGGTCTCGCGATCCTCGTGCAGTTCGTGGGCAACAAGAGCGGCCTCATCCCGGCCAGCATCTTCGAGTTCACGGCCGCGGGCTCCGTCAAGAGCCCCGGGGCGGCCGACAGCAACCTGGACGAATCCGACGCCAAGGAGCGCACGGATGCGGCCGACGACACCGCGGACGCTGCCCCGGCGCGCGCCTGAGCCCGCACCACGACACTGCACAACGACACCGATGTGAAGAGATACTGAAAGAGAGAACTGAGAGCAATGAAGATTCTGTTTTTGGGCGTCCGCGACGATGAAAAGCCCGCCATCGAGACCTGGATTGCGGAGCACCCCGAGCACGATGTCACGGTCAGCACCGAGGTACTGTCGGCCGACACGGTGGGGATGCTCGACGGTTTCGAGGCGCTGACCCTCCAGCAGGTGCTGCCGATTGGCGCGGACCTCCTGGACGCCGTGGCTGCCGCGGGCATCCGGCAGATTTCCAGCCGCACCGCGGGCGTGGACATGATCGACCTCGAGGCGGCCCGCGAGCGCGGCATCATCGTGACGAACGTGCCCGCGTATTCGCCGAACGCGATCGCCGAGTTCGCGCTGGCCAGCACGCTGTTCCTCACGCGCCGCTTCCCCGTGATCCTCGAGCGCAACGATTCGCGCGACTTCCGCTTCGCGGGCATGATCGGCCGCGAGATCGCCACGATGCGCGTCGCGATCATCGGCACCGGCATGATCGGCCGGATCACCGCGCAGCTGTTCCGCAGCCTCGGCGCCGAGATCGTGGGCTTCGATCTGTTCCCGAACGCGGCGTTCGAGGAGATCGGCACGTACGCGGACACGCTCGAGGAGGCCCTGACGGGGGCCGACGTGGTGAGCCTGCACGTGCCGCTCACGGCCGACAACCACCACCTCATCAACGCCGACAAGCTCGCGCTCATGGCGCCCGGCTCGATCCTCGTCAACGCCGGTCGCGGCGGGCTCGTGGATACGGGCGCGCTCATCGAGGCGCTGAACTCGGGCCACCTGGCCGGGGCGGCGCTCGATACCTACGAGAACGAGCAGAAGTACTTCCGCTTCGACTGGTCCGGCAAGGACCTGGGCGATCCGGTCCTCGAGGAGCTCTTGGATCGTCCCGACGTGCTCGTGACCCCGCACGTGGCGTTCTACACCGACACCGCGGTCCACAACCTCGTGACCACGGGTCTCGATAACGCGGTCGAGGTGGTCACCACCGGCACGAGCGCGAACGATGTCACCGCGAAGCTTGGCTGACGCGCGCTGACTGCGCCCCGCGCCATGACCGCACTCGGGCAACACTGCCCATGGTCAGGGCGCGGGGCCGCTCCTATGCTGAGCGTATGAGATCTGAACTCTTCGCCCCCGAAAACCAAGAAATCCAGTCGGATCAGCGCTGGGCGCTGCAATCCAAACGCCTCTTGCGCTGCCGCCTCACCCCCGATGCTCCCGAGATCATTTCGTCGCAGGGCGCGATGGTGGCCTACCAGGGGCAGATGGACTTCTCCTACCAGGGCAGCGGCGGCGGCATGAAGCTGCTGAAGAAGATGGCCACCGGCGAGGGCGGCAACATGATGCGCACGCGCGGCAACGGCGAAATCTTCTTCGCGCGCGATTCCAACTACGTGTTCCTCGTGCAGCTCGAAGGCGAGTCCCTGACCCTCAACACCCGCAACATGCTCGCGTTCGACTCCTCGATCTCGTGGGACATCAAGTCGATCGGCGGCGGCGTGGGAACGGGCCTGCTCGCGGGCGGGTTCTTCAACCTCGTGCTGCAGGGCACCGGCATGGTGGCCATCACCTCCGATGGCCCGCCGCTGCTGCTCGATTGCTCGCAGCAGCCCACGTTCGTGGATCCGCAAGCGGTGGTGTGCTGGTCAGCGAACCTCCAGCCCACGGTGAAGAACGATTTCAAGATGGGATCGCTCATTGGCCGCGGTTCCGGCGAGTCCTTCCAGCTGGCCTTCCACGGGCCCGGCTTCGTGGTCGTACAGCCGTCGGAGGGCCCGAAGCTCGCCGCCGGCTAAGTCCTGCCAGCCTCGTCACTCGGCCGCACCTGTGTTCAGGTGCGGCCGCTATTCTTTAACGAAAGCGCCGCCTTGCTTTATGGTGCGCCCTCGTTGCAGGCGCCGTGCAGGCGGCCTTCCGTTCGACTCTCCACGAAGGGCCCCGCGTGACTCCCTTTCTCACCGACACCCCGTTTCGCGTTGCCGTCATCGGCTCCGGCCCGGCAGGCGTGTATGCCGCCGAAACCCTCAAGCGCACCCCGCACGCGAAGCGCGGCGATCTGGCCCTCGAGATCGATATTTTCGATGCCCTGCCCACGCCGTTCGGCCTGATCCGCTACGGGGTGGCGCCCGATCACCCGCGCATCAAGGGCATCACGACCGCGCTGCACCGCATCCTGGACCGGCGCGACATGCGCTTCTTCGGCAACGTCGAGTTCGGCACCGACCTCACGTTCGAGGACATCCACGCGCGCTACGACGCGGTCATTTTCGCCACCGGCGCGCTGCGCGATGCCGAGCTGGACATCCCGGGGATCGATCTCGAGGGCAGCCTCGGCGCGGCCGATTTCGTGGCGTGGTACGACGGCAACCCGGACTATCCGCGCACGTGGCCGCTGGATCAGAGCGCCGTGGCGGTGATCGGCAACGGCAACGTGGCCCTCGACGTGGCCCGCATGCTCTCCAAGAGCGCGAGCGAACTGCTCGCGACCGAAATCCCCGACTCGGTGGCGGCGGGCCTCGAAGCCTCCGCGATCACCGACGTTCACGTGTTTGGACGCCGCGGCCCCGCCCAGGCGAAGTTCTCGCCGCTCGAGATTCGCGAGCTCGCCCACCCCGAGGGGGTGCAGGTGATCGTGGACCCGCGGGACCTCGCGCAGATCACGGACGACGAGTGGGCGCAGATCCGCGCCGACAAGCGCACCGACCAGATCGTCTCGACGTTCGAGGGCTGGCTGCACGACGCTGAAGCGCGGGAGGCGGCGGGCGAGGAGCCGACGGATCAGCACGGCGGCCCGGTGAAGCGGCGCCTGCACATGCACTTTTGGCACAACCCCGTCGAGGTGCTCGGGACCGACGGGCGCGTGAGCGGCATGCGGTTCGAGCGCACGGCGCTCGCCGACAACGGCGGGCTCGTGGGCACGGGCGAGTTCGTGGACTATCCGCTGGGCCAGGTGTATCGCGCCGTCGGCTACTTCGGTTCCGAACTTCCCGGCGTCCCCTTCAACGCGGAGCGCGGGGTCATCCACAACGCGGGCGGCCGCGTGACGACGGCCGAGGGCCGGGTGCTGCCGGGCGTGTACGCGAACGGGTGGATCAAACGCGGCCCGGTGGGTCTCATTGGCGCCACGAAGTCCGACGCGATCGAGACCGTGACCCACATGATCGAGGACATCGAGGCGGGCGCCCTCACGCCCGCGCCGGATCGGGACCCGGACTCCATCGTGCGCCTTTTGGAGGAGCGCGGGGTCCGCTTCACCGATTGGGACGGCTGGCATCGCCTGCACGAGGCCGAAGTAGCGCGCGGCGCCGAACGCACCGATGCGCGCGGCGAGGCCCGCCCGTCGGTCAAGGTGATCGACCGCGAAGAAATGGTACGAATCGCCCGCGGCGAGTAGAGCGCCTCGAACACCCCGGCGGCGGGGCGGCTCTTAGCGCTGCACCCGCCGTGCCACCCGACGCCTCAGCGTCGAATGCTGCCCAGGAAGTCGCCGATCCGATCCACAGCGTCGGCCAGCATCTCCACGTCGGGCAGGGTCACGATCCGGAAGTGATCGTTCGTGGGGATGTTGAAGCCCGTGCCGTGGGTGACGAGGATTTTCTTCGTGCGCAGCAGGTCGAAGGCGAACTGTTCGTCGCTGTCGATCCGGTACATCTCAACATCGAGCTTCGGGAACATGTAGAGCGCCCCCATGGCCTTATTGACCGTAACGCCGGGGATCTGCGAGAGCCCGTCGTAGGCCACGTCCCGCTGTTCGCGCAGGCGCCCGCCGGGCAGCACCAGATCGTCGATGCTCTGATAGCCGCCGAGCGCCGTGGCGATGACGTGCTGGGCGGGAACGTTCGCGCACAAGCGCATGTTGGAGAGCACGTTGAGGCCCTCGATGAAGCTGCGCGCATCTTCCTTCGGGCCGTACAGCACCATCCACCCCGCGCGGAAGCCCGCCACGCGATAGGACTTCGAGAGGCCGTTGTAGGTGATCGTGAAGAGGTCCGGGGCGAGCGAGGCGATGGGGGTGTGCACCGCGTCGTCGTAGAGGATCTTGTCGTAGATTTCGTCGGCGAGGATCATGAGGCCGTGCTTGCGGGCCACGTCCACGATCTGCTCAAGCACGTGCGGGGGGTAGACCGCGCCCGTGGGGTTGTTGGGGTTGATGACCACGATGGCCTTGGTGCGCGGCGTGATCTTGTCGGCGATGTCCGTGACGTCCGGCCACCAGTTGTTGTCCTCATCGAGCCGGTAGTGGACGGCCCGCCCGCCCGCGAGGGTGATCGAGGCGGTCCACAGGGGGTAGTCGGGCATGGGAATGAGCACTTCGTCGCCGTCGTTGACGAGCGCCTGGGCGGTGAGCTGGATGAGTTCGCTGACGCCGTTGCCCAGGTAGACGTCGTCCAGGTGGATGCCGGGCATGTCGCGGGTCTGGTAGTACTGGGCGACGGCGCGGCGGGCGCTCACGATGCCCTTGGAGTCGCTGTAGCCCTGCGCGGTGGAGAGCTGGCGGATGTAGTCCACGAGGATTTCGTCGGGGGCCTCGAACCCGAAGGGGGCGGGGTTGCCGATGTTGAGCTTGAGGATTCGGTGCCCTTCGGCCTCCATGCGGGCGGCCTCGTCGAGGACGGGGCCACGGATGTCGTAGCAGACGTTGCGGAGCTTGTCGGACTGGGTGAATCTCATGGGTGCGAGTGTAGTCCTGGCTGCTCTTGACCGGCTGCGCGTTCGGACCCTACGCTGGAACGGTACTTATTTTTGCGCCGAAATTATGTCTCGCAGAGGATGCCGCCCCATGCCCGTCACCGCCGACACCCCCGCCCTCCATCGCTCCGTCCGCGGCGCTCGCGGCCTCCATCTCAGTCGCGCAGGCGTCTCGCTCGTCCTGGACCTCACGATGGGCCGCATGCCCGCGGTGGCCTACTGGGGCCGCGCCCTCGGCACCCTCACCACCGCCGAGGTGGACCTCTTGTGCGAGGCCGCCGTCGTTGCCCCGAACCAAAACGCCCTCGATGTGCCCCCGCGCCTCGGCCTCCTGCCGCAAAGCGCCGACGGCTGGCTCGGTGAGCCGGGCATCGTCGGCGCCCGCACGGGAGGCGCCGGATTCGCCCCGCGCCTCGGCCTCACGCGCGCCGACCTCACGACCGACACCGAGGACGCGGCGAGCGGCGGCCCGGCCGATCACCTCGCTCTGCACCTCGAGGATCCCGACCTCAGGCTCGGCGCCCTCCTCGAGCTCGACCTGCTCGAGACCGGCCTCGTGCGCCTGCAGGGCTCCCTCACAAACCTCGCGGGCGCACCCTTCCATCTCCGCTCCTTCACCCTGGCCCTCCCGGTGCCCGCCGAAGCGGCGGAGATCCTCGACTTCGCGGGCCGCTGGACCCGCGAGCGCGAACCGCAGCGCCTCCCGGTGGCCGTCGGCCAACACCTGCGGGAGAACCGCCGGGGCCGCACGGGCGCCGACTCCGCCTACCTCATGCACGTGGGCACCCCCGGGTTCACGTGGGACGAGGGCCAGGTGTGGGCCCTGCACACCGCGTTTTCCGGCGGCCACCGGCACGCCGTCGAGCGCACGAGCGCGGGCGAGACGATCCTCGCGGGCGGCGAGGGCCTCTGGCCGGGCGAGGTCACGCTCGACGAAGGCGAGACCTACTCCTCCCCCGCGCTGTACGCGGCCTACGGGGACGGGCTCGATGCCATCGCCGAGCGCTTCCACCGGCACCTGCGCGCACGGCCCCACCACCCGAGCACCCGTCGGCCCGTGACCCTCAACGTGTGGGAGGCGGTCTATTTCGATCACGACCTCGATGGGCTCAAGGACCTCGCGGATCGCGCGGCCGCGCTCGGCGTGGAGCGGTACGTGCTCGACGACGGCTGGTTCGGGGACCGGCGGGACGACTACGCGGGCCTCGGCGACTGGGTGGTGAGCGAGGCGGCATGGCCGAACGGGCTTGGCCCGCTCATCGAGCACGTGCGGGGGCTCGGCATGGAGTTCGGGCTGTGGTTCGAGCCGGAGATGGTCAACGAGGATTCCGACGTGGCTCGCGCGCACCCCGAGTGGATCGCGGGCCCGAGTCCGGACCGGCTGCCGCGCGAATCCCGGCACCAGCAGGTGCTCAACCTCGCGATCGAGGAGGCCTACGCGCACGTGCGCGATCAGATGGTCGCGGTGCTTGAGGCGCACCCGATCGATTACATCAAGTGGGACTGCAACCGCGACTTCATCGAGTCGGGCATTCGGGCCACGGGCGCGCCGACTGTCCGCGAACAGAGCCTCGCGGCCTACCGGCTCGCCGACGAACTGAGGGCGCGATTCCCGGGGCTCGAAATCGAGGCGTGCGCGTCGGGTGGCGCGCGCGTGGACCTCGGCGTGCTCGAGCGGGCGGATCGCGTGTGGGTCTCGGACTGCATCGACCCGCACGAGCGGCAGGTGATGAACCGGTGGACCAACCAGCTCATTCCGCTCGAACTCATGGGATCCCACGTGGCCTCGGGCGCCTCGCACACCACCGGCAGGCTCCACTCGCTCGGCTACCGGGCCGCGACGGCCCTGTTCGGCCACCTCGGCATCGAGTGGGACCTGCGGGAAGCAACGCCGGGCGAGCTCGAGGAGCTGGCCGGGTGGGTCGCGCTCTACAAGCAGGTGCGGGAGCTGCTGTTCACGGGCACGCGCGTGCGCGTGAGCCTCGGCGATCCGTCCCTGTGGGGGCACGGGGTGGTCGCGGCCGACGGCTCCGAGGCGCTCTACAGCCTCACGGCCATGGAGCGCAGCGGCGCCGCGCAGACGGGCCGGATGCGCTTCCCGGGCCTTCTGCCCGAGGCCCGCTACCGCCTCGACATCGTGAACCCGGGCGCCGATCCGTTCGGGCTCGTGCCCTCTCCCGTCATGGCGGCCGCGCGCGGCGAGATCGCGCCCACGCCCGCCAACGCCCGCGAGCGCGCCGCCCACGGGGCAGCAGTGAGCACCGGCGAGGAATCCTCACCGGTGCTCACGGGGCGAGCGTGGGAGCTCGCGGGATTCACCACCCCGATCCTCAGCCCCGACACGAGCGTGCTGTTTCACTTCACGCGCGTGACCGGGGACTGAGGGGGCGGGGACTGACGGGCGTCAGCTCAGCGGTTCGGGCCGCCCCGGCCGTTGTTGCCGGGGTTGTTGCCCTGGCCCTTGCCCTTCGCGGGTTCGCCGGGGTTCTTGTTCTGGCCGGGTGCGTTCTCCTTGCCCGCGCCCTTCCCGTTGCCCTTGCCCTTGCCGTTGCCCTTGCCGGGGTGGGTCGGCTCGGGAGCCGGGGCCAGGTTCGTGAGCTCCGCTGTGGCGGCCTGGCCGTCGAGCGCAACGCTGAGGGCGCCGTTGCTCGCGGAGGCATCGCCCAGGTCGATGCTCACGGTGCGGTTCTTCAGGTCCGCGCCCGTGAGCTGGACGGTGCGGGTCACGGTGACGGACTCGCCCACGGCGAGGGATTCGGCCACGACCTCGCCGCCCGCGCGCACGTCGGTCAGGCGCACGTTGCCGGTGTTCGTGAACTCGACCGTCGCCGTGGCGGTGTCGCCCGCGGAGGTGTAGCCGTCACCGTCGGTGTCCTCGATACTGACCGTGGCCTCGCCGCGCCTCAGGTCGGGGGCGCGCTCGATGAGGTTCACCTCGTCGCCCACCACCTCGATCCGCTTCGCATCCAGCCCGGCGGCGGTCAGCTCCCACTCGGTGCGGGGCACGAAGAAGCCGTCGGCCAGGGATTCCTCGGTCACGGTGAAGCGCGGGGTGTGGCAGTTGTAGGCATCGCCGACGGGCAGGTTGCCCCAGCGGCAGTTGCCCTGGCCCGGCGGCACGAATGGCGCCAGGTTTCCTGAGATCGGGGTGACGGTCTGCGCCACGTTCGCCTCGGAGGTGACGCGGAAGGAGTAGGGCACCTTGTCGCCCACGCGGTAGGGGTTCTGCGCGAGGTCGCGGCCCGGGTCGCCGGGGCGGCCCACGACCGAGGCGCCCACCTGGCTCGGGGCGGCGTTCAGGACGTTCACGCTGGCGTCGCCGCGCAGCTCGTAGCTGCCCGCCTTGACCGTGATGTCGCCACGCTTCGTGCCGAGGGCGGCGAAGACGGGGGCGCTCACGCGCACGGTCACCTCCGCGCTGTCGCCCGGGGCCAGCGCGGGGGTCTCCACCTCGGTCGCGTTCCAGCCGTTGCCGAGCGAGGCGGAGGCGACGCCCGCGGGCAGCGCGTGGTCGTCGTCGTTGCGCAGGGTGAACGTGAGGTCGGTGCTCGCCCCGGCATCGACCTCGGCGCTCGCGCCCTCGAAGGCCGCGCAGAACGGGTTGAGCCAGTCCTCATCGAACGCGCCGTAGCGGATTTCGCTGTTCGCCCCTTCGTACAGGACGCCGTAGGTGCCGTCCTCGAGCGCCACGAGGTCCGAATAGGACATCGCACCGGGCTCGAACACGGTGGCCACGGGCCAGGTCTTGCCGTCATCGCACGAGTAGCGCACCGTGCCGTTGCTGCGCCCCGTGGTGCTGTTGGCGTTGGAGAACAGCAGTTCCTTCGCCTCGCGGCTGCCCTCGGGCGCGCCCGGGTTCATCGGGATGATCGAGGCGTTGTTGCGGGGATCCACGAGCCGGTTGTCCATGACCGGCTCGCTCCACGTGTGCCCGCCGTCGTGGGAGTAGGCCACCCAGCGGCCATTGTGCGTGTTGTGGGCGCGGGAGTTCATCATGAGCGTGCCGTCGGACAGTTCCACGACCTTGTTTTCGTCCATGAGGCGGCCGACGGGCTTGCCCATCTGCCACGTGGCGCCGTGATCGTCGGAGTAGACGGAGTACGCCTTGACGCCGCCGTCGCGGAATCCGCCCGCGTACTGCTGGACCAGGCGCCCCTTGTAGGGGCCGCGCGTGATCTGGATGCCGTGGCCGCTCGTGGCGAACGTGGCGCGCACATCGTCGGGCTTCACCACGTCGGTGAGGGAGCGCAGCTCCCACGTGTGGCCGTCGTCGGTCGAAACGGCCACGGCGGCGCTCATGACCTGGCGGTCCTCATCGTCGTTGCCGTAGGCGCTGTTCCAGAACCCGGTGTCCTTCGAGTACACGAAGAAGTTGAACAGCGTGCCGGTTTCGGCGTCGTAGACGTAGCTGGGGTCGGAGTATCCGTGCTTCGGCTCGGCGCTCTTGCCCGCGGCCACCACCGTGGGCTCCTGCCAGGTCTTGCCGCCGTCGGTGGATCGGCGCTGGATGATCGAGTTCGGGCCGGGGGCGTCGGTCGCGGTGGGGCGGCCGTCGTAGCTGGCGAGGATGTCGCCGTTGTTCAGCTGGATGATCGCGGGGATGCGGTAGTTGGTGAAGGCGCCATCGCCGCCGAGCGCGATGCGCTGTTCGGTGTAGGAGCCGTCGGAATCGGGTGCGGCGGGCGCGGCGATGGCCGACGGCACGACGAGGGCGAGCCCCGTGACCAGGCCGCAGGCTGCGAGCGTGGCACGTCGGGCGAAGGAGAACGTCATTGTGGTCCCTTTCAACAGGAGAACATCGGATGTCAGATGTATCCCCTCGAGACTACCGGGTGCTGCGCGATAAATCTCGAAAACGCCGTCATCTCGTAGATTTCACGCACGGCTCGCCACCCTGATCGCCATTCATCCACCTCCCGGCACCCTCGCGTAGCGTGTCCGCCATGACTGCACCGAGCACCGGCACCGCCGCCAATCCCCTCACCTCCCTGTCCCCGCTGCCCTACCACCTGCCCGATTTCGCGGCGATCCGCGACGAGCACTACCTCGAGGCCATCACCGAAGGCATCGCCGAGGCCCGCGCTGCCTACTCCGGCATCGCCGAATCGAGCGACGAACCCACCTTCGCGAACGTCATTGCCGTCCTGGACCAGCCCAGCCGCACCCTGAACCGCGCCGTCACGGTCTTCTACAACCAGGTCAGCTCCGACGGCACCGAGAGCCTGCTCGCCATCGAATCGGAAGTCTCCGCGCTGCTCGCCCAGCTCAGCAACGAGCTGCACCTGAACCCCGCGATCTTCGCGCGGCTCGACGCCGTCCACACCGCCCGGCACGAGGCGGGCCTCACCGCGGAGCAGATCGCGCTCACCGAAAAGTTCCACCGCGACTTCACGCTCGCGGGCGCCGCCCTGAGCGATGCCGACCGCGAGCGCCTGGCCGCCCTCAACCTCGAGCTATCCGCCGCCGAAACCGAGTACTCCCAGCAGGTCACGCGCGACATCAACGCCGCCGCGGTGCTCATCACGGACGAGGCCGAACTCGCGGGCCTTGGCGACGCCCAGATCGCCGCTGCGCGCCGCGCCGCCGACGAGGCCGGGCACGCCGACGGCTGGCTGCTCACCCTCATCCTGCCCACGACGCAGCCGCTCCTGGAGTCCCTCGAGCGGCGCGATGTTCGCGAACGGCTGCTCACGGCGAGCTTCGAGCGGGGCGATGCCACGTGGCAGATGGCCGCCCGCATCGCCGCCCTGCGCGCGAAGAAGGCCGCGCTGCTCGGGTACGAAGACTTCGCGGCGCTCGCGGTGGCCTCCCGCACCGCGCGCACCCCGTCGGCCGTGGATGGGCTGTTCGCCCAGACGATTGCCCCGGCCATGGCCAACGCGGACCGCGAGGCTGCGATCATTGCCGCCCGCGCGCGCGAGGATGGCATTGAGGATCTGGCGCCGTGGGACTGGAGCTACTACAGCGAGAAGGTGAAGGCCGAACAGTACGCGGTGGATACCGCCCAGCTGCGGCCCTATTTCGTGCTGGACCGCGTGCTTGAGGACGGCGTGTTTTACGCCGCCGAACGCGTCTACGGCATCACGTTCAAGCGCCGCGAGGACCTCGTGGGCTACCACCCCGAGGCGCGGATCTGGGAGGTGTTCGATGCCGACGGTTCGGGCCTCGGCCTGTTCGTGGGCGATTTCTTCACGCGCGATACGAAGCGTGGCGGCGCGTGGATGAACACGCTCGTGGACCAGTCCCTCGGTGAGGGCACGAAGCCCATCGTGGTCAACAACCTCAACATTTCCGCCCCGGCGCCGGGCGGCACCGCGTTCGTGAGCCTGGATGAAACTCGCACCCTGTTCCACGAGTTCGGCCACGCCCTGCACGGCCTGTTCTCGAGCGTCGAGTACGAAAGTCTCTCGGGCCTGTCGGTCGAGCGGGACATCGTGGAGTATCCGAGCCAGGTCAACGAGATGTGGATGCTGCACCCGGAGATCCTGCCGAACTACGCGCGGCACGTGGAGACGGGCGAGGTGGTGCCGGCCGATCTGATCGAGAAGGTGCGCGCGGCCGACATGTGGGGCGAAGGTTTTGGCACGGTGGAATACCTGCAGGCCGCGGCGCTGGACTGGGCGTGGCACCGCCGCCCGGCCGCGCTCGATGCCGAACCGATCGAGGATCCGGTGAGCTTCGAGACCGCCGCGCTCGAGGAGGCGGGGCTCCTGCATCCTCTCGTGCAGACCCGCTACCGCACGAGCTACCTCAACCACACGTTCAGCGGCGGGTATGCCGCGGGCTACTACTCCTACCTGTGGGCGGAGGTGTTCGATGCGGACACCGTGGCCTGGTATGAGGACAACGGTGGGCTCACGCGGGAAAGCGGGCAGAAGTTCCGCGATCACATTCTCGCGATTGGCTCCACGCTGCCGATTCCCGAGGCGTTCGTGCAGATGACGGGCCGCGAGGCGCGGATCGAGCCGCTGCTGGAGCGCCGGGGCCTTACGGCGCGCTGAGCACCACGACGTCCCTCGCGGCCGCCCGCCTGCGCGCGATGGCCCTCCAGATGAGGATGGTCGCCGCGGCGGCGGTCACGAGGAACGCGATGGCGAACAGTCCCGCGAGGATCGGCAGGAGCACCGCGGCAAATGCGAGGCCGACGGCGCCAATGTCTTCGGCGCCGCTCACGAGCACGTTGGAGACCGGTTCGGGCGACACGTTGACGGCGGCCCGGACGGTGGCCTTCGCGGTGTGGGTGCCGAGCGCGGAGACGGCGCCGATCACGGCGAGCACAATCGCGGTGGTCGTGTCCGTTTCGCCGCCCATGAGGAAGCCGATGGCGCCACCGGCGACGGGCCGCACCACGGTGTGCAGGGCGTCCCAGAAGGAGTCGAGGAACTGGATTTTGTCGGCCAGGAAGTCCACAACCACGAGCACGGCGGCGATCACCAGCACGTCGGTGCGCTGCATGACCTCGGGCACCTGCTCGATGCCGAAGAATCGGCCCGCGATGCCGAGCACGAACAGCATGAGGTAGGGCCGCACGCCGCTCACGACGCCGGAGCTGAGGGTCATCATCAGTGCTTCCATGGCACCTCCCGGGTGTGGGTGCCGCGCGCCACCGTGGCCGGGCACTGTCTTCTGCGAGCGTACCGGGCCGGATGCCCGTTTCCCACCCCCGCACCAGCTGACAAGCCTAGAGTGAGTCCATGGCACAGTTTCGCAGACCCGCATCCCTGTCCCCGCAGAAGCAGGATGAGATCGAAGGCGGGATCGATCCCGCGCGGCGCGATGAGGCCGCCCACGAATCGGCCGCCGCACTCCTGCACGCCACCCGCCAGAGCGTTCGGCCCGAGGTGGTGGAACGCGTGGTGCGCCTCGCGGAGCACGAAGGGCTCGATGATCTGGCGGCCCTGTGGTCCGGCGCCGAGCCGTCTTCACTGCCCGGCGCCCTGTGGCGCCTGTATGTGCTGCACGCGTGGGTGCACGGCGATCCCTCCCAGGTGAAGCAGCGCTTCGAGCTGGGCCGCTCGACGGCCCCGGGCCTCACGTACCTGGCGGGCTTCCCCGAGCCGCCGGACATTGATTCGATGCGCGACACCCTCGATGAAATTCTGCGGGGCGCGTTCACGGGCGATCTGTCGATTGCCCTCAAGCGGGCATCCGCCATCGCGATGCTCGTGGCGTACGGCACCGCTCACGCGGCCGATTCCTCGAGTTCCATCGCGGAGCTATCCGCTCACGAGGACGTGCCGCTCACCCCGCAGGCCCTCACGGATTCGGCGCATCGCCTGCTCGCGATGGGTGAGGCGCTCGATGCGGCGTCGCGCTCGGCGCTGCTGGGCACGCTCGACTAACCGTCGCGCGTTCGCGCCCGTCGGCGCGCCCGCCTACTCCCGCGCCCGCCCGTCGGCCCCGTTATCTTTCGCCGACGGGCGGCGTTCAGGGAATCCTGTTAGGCTCTTTCTCGCGTCGGGCCGCGGTGGCCCCGGGCTCCAACATTTGCCGCTTCGAGCGGCCTTCGCGCCGACAGGCGCCCCCGGTCCGGCGCTTCACTCTTCCCCCGTGCCCAGGGCTGTACCCTGGGGTCATGCGACTTTTTTCCCTCACGCGCGAGAGATCCGTCGATGATCTTTTCGGGGATATGGCGCAAACGGTGAGCACGAGCGCGGAGATCATGTCCCGCACCCTCGGGGAGTCCCCGAGCGAGAGGCCGCGGCTCGCCACCGCGCTGCACGCGTGCGCGACCGATGCCGCCGCGCTCAACCGTCGCATCGCCAATCGCCTGGCCACGAGCCTCATCACGCCGTTCGAGGCCGACGCCCTGCACATGCTGTCCCTCGCGATGACCGCGACGGTGGACGCCATCGAACGCACCGTGGATCTGGTGGTGCGGCTGCGCGTGGGCACGATCCCGAACCCGCTCATGGAAGTGCTCGTGCTCGTGGAGCGCCTCGCGGAACTGACCGTACAGGCGTCGTGGGAGCTGGGGCACGCGGGCGCCCTCACCGATTTTTACGAAGAGGTGCATCGGATCGAAAACCACGCGCAGAGCCACCTGCGCTCCGCCCTCGCCACGTGCCTGGAAGGCTCCACGGACGTGTTCGTGGCGCTGCGCGAGCGCGAAGTGATCGCCGGTCTCGATCAGGTGATGGCGCGGTTCGATCAGGTGGCGCAAGCCATTGACCTGCTGCGCGTCAAGGATTCCTGATGCTGCTTGCCATCGTGCTGCTGAGCATCGCGCTGGCCTGGGTGAACGGCTTGCAGGATGCGCCCAACGCGATCACCACGTCGATTGTCACGAAGTCGCTCAGTGAGCGCACGGCCCTCGCGTATGCGGCGGTGCTCAACGTGGCGGGCGTGCTCGCCGGGGTGGTGCTGTTCGCCTTCACGCACGCGACGCTGCTGAGCATGCTGGGCCTGCCCGCGTTCGTCGCGGAGGCCGGGGAGCGGATCGAGGTGGTGCTCGTGGGCGCGCTCATAGTCACGATTGCGTGGAGCCTCGCCGCGTGGTGGGCGGGGATGCCGGTATCGGGGTGGAGTTCGGCCCTGTCGGCCCTCGCCGGGGGCACCGCGAGCGTGGGCCTTGGCACCGTGCCGCTCGGCGTGATTGCGGCGGCGATGGTCCCAATCGTGCTGTCTCCCCTGCTGGGCGGCGGCCTCAGCTTTGTGCTCACGCGTGCGATCCAGGGGCTGCGCTCGAAGCGACTGGTCACGTTCCCGGCGATGCGGTCGGCGCAGACTCTTTCGGCGGGCCTCGTGGCGGCGGGGCACGGGATCAGCAACGGGCGCATGCCGATGGGGTTTATCGTGCTCGCCCTCATGGCCCAGGCCGAGTCCGGGGCCGCGGGGCCGGGGACTGCGGGCCAGGAGTCTTCGGGGCCGACGGCCGCCTTCGATCCGGCGCCGCTGGCCCAGAGCGTGAGCGGCGTACCGATCCCGCCGTGGGTGGTGGTGCTCGTGGCGCTTGCGATGGGTCTTGGCACGTATGCGGGCGGTCGGCGCATCATTCACACGCTCGGGCGCAAGCTCACGGACCTCACGGCGGCGCAGGGGCTCGCCGCGGAATCGTCAACGGCGGCGCTCATGTACGTGGCCTCGATGGGGCTCGGCGTGCCGGTGTCCAGTTCGCAGACGATCACGGGATCGATTGTGGGATCGGCTCTCGCGCTGTCTCGACGGGCCGTCGCGTGGCCGGTATTTGGCCGGATTTTCGCGTGGTGGGTGGCCACGCCCCTCGTCGCGGCCATGGGCGGCGCCGCATTGGCGTTCATCCTCGCGCGCGTCGTGTGACGGCCGCATCGTGTGACGGCCCAGCCTCTTGCAATCTCCTGCGGCGCTGCCGCCACCCCGGCACCCCGCTCACCTGCGGCGCGAGCCCCGGGCCTTCGGTCTGTGCCAAGGTGCCGTCCGTTAAGATAGACGGGTTGCACGCATACTGAGAGGTTGACATGTCTGATTCTCCCCACGGTTCCGGCTCCGGCACCGAAAGGCCCCGCCCGTCGTTTGGGATCCCGGCGGATTCGTCGGCGTCGTCGGCGAACCAGGCGCCCGGTTCCGCCTACGGTTCCGCACCCGAGTACGGGCAGTCGTCGGCGTCCGATCCCGCCGCGGGGTACGGCACTTCCGCTCCCGCGTACGCGGCGCAGGAACCAACCGCTAGCGCCGAGCAGCCGTTTGGTGGGTACGGGAGCGGCGCGGGTGGCGCTGCCGTGGCGAGTGGTCCGCCGAAGAAGCAGAAGCCCGTAGGCATCATCCTCACGGTGCTGGGCGTGCTCGGGCTCATCCTCGGCATCATCCTGGTAGTCGTGGGCCTCGTGCGCGGCTTCGGCAGCCTCGCGGATCAAGCGAGCGGCCTGGACAGCCCCGTCACCTCGAACAGTTCCTTTGAGGGCAGCACCTCTGCCCAGTCGCTCGCGGTTGACGACTGGGAGTTGGTGATGGTGTACGTCCCCGCGGCAGATTCCACGGCCACGTGCAGCGCCGCATACGCCGACGGCTCACCGCTGGAGGCCGGGGATTCCAATGCCTCGAGCAACCCGACCGTGAATGTGGATGGCCAGCCCTACATTCTGTACAGCTCGGGCTTTGTCGCAGAGCGCGCGGATACCATCACCGTGACCTGCGAGAACGTGAGCGGCCCGCTCGCCGTGGTGGGCCCGATCAGCGTGCCGGGCGTGCTCGGTTGGCTCGTGGCGCTGCCGATCGTGGGCAGCATCATCGCCATTGGCGGTTTCTTCCTCGCGCTCGCTGGCGTGATCGTCATGATCGTGCGCGCCTCGCGTCGCCGCCGGGCGGTGCAGAGCTAACACCGCTCTTTGTTCAACGGCCCCCGCCCCCCAGCATTGCCCTGGGAGGCGGGGGTTTTGCCGTGTCGTACGGCATGGGCGGGGCGCAAAGGGGCGTGCGGGGTGCGACGGGGATACCGGGCGCGATGGGCCAGTCCCGCGCCGTCATCTCATTTCCGGGACCTCGACGGGACTCGGGCACGTGAGCGCCGTTACAGTGGGTGGGGAAGGTGCGCGGCCTCGCCGCCCCCGGCTCGTGGGTGAGCCGGGCGATGCGAACGGCCGCGGTCACCGCACACGATTCTCCACACACCGCCCCAGCAACCAAAGGAAGTAGCGCCATGCATCCTCGCGCCGGTCAGCTTGCAAGCAGCGACGATCTCATTGATGTCCAGGCCGTCCTGGACGCCTACTACGATCGCCACCCCGATCCCTCGAATCCCGACGAAGCGGTCGCGTTTGGGACCTCGGGTCACCGCGGAAGCTCCCTCGATACGGCCTTCAATGAGGACCACATCGCGGCCACCACGCAGGCCATCGTGGAGTACCGGGCCTCCCAGGGCATCCAGGGGCCCATCTACATTGGCCGCGATACGCACGCGCTGTCGCGCCCCGCGTTCGATACGGCCCTCGAGGTGCTCGCCGGCAATCACGTCACGGCGCTCATCGACGCGCAGGACACCTACACCCCCACTCCCGCGATTTCCCACGCGATCCTCGTGCACAACCGCGGGAAGTCGGAGACGGATCCGTCCAGGGCCGACGGCATCGTGGTGACGCCGAGCCACAATCCGCCGCGCGATGGCGGGTTTAAGTACAACCCGCCGAACGGCGGCCCCGCGGATACGGACGCGACGGGGTGGATCGCGGATCGCGCGAACCAGATTTTGGCGAACGGGCTGCGCGACGTGCGCCGCATTGAGCGGCAGCAGGCCCTCCACACGGCCGAGCGCCACGACTATCTGCTCCACTACATTCAGGACCTCCCGAACGTGCTGGACATCGAGGCGATTCGCCGCGCGGGCATCCGCATCGGCGCCGATCCACTGGGCGGCGCGGCCGTGGACTACTGGGCGGCCATCGCGGAGATGCACGACCTAGATCTCACGGTGGTGAACCCGGAGGTGGATCCGCAGTTCGCGTTCATGACCCTGGATTCGGACGGGATCATTCGCATGGACTGCTCGAGCCCGTGGGCGATGGCCTCCCTGCTCGCGCAGAAGGATGCGTACGACATCGCGACGGGTAACGATACGGACGCGGACCGGCACGGGATCGTTACGCCCGACGGCGGCCTGATGAACCCGAACCACTACCTTGCGGTGGCGATCCAGTACCTGTTCGAGCATCGGCCCGAGTGGCCCGCGAGCGCGCAGATCGGCAAGACGCTCGTGTCGAGTTCGCTCATTGATCGGGTGGCCGGAAAGATGGGCCGCACGGTGCGGGAGGTTCCCGTGGGATTCAAGTGGTTCGTGCCGGGCCTGCTCGATGCCTCGGTGGGCTTCGGCGGCGAGGAAAGCGCGGGGGCGTCCTTCCTGCGCAAGAACGGCGAGGTGTGGACCACCGATAAGGACGGGATCATCATGACGCTCCTGGCCTCGGAAATTACGGCGGTCACGGGGAAGAACCCGCACGAGCATCTGCTCGAGCTCACCGCCGAGTTCGGATCGAGCGCCTACGACCGCGTGAGCGCGCCCGCGGGGCGCGAGGCGAAGGCGAAGCTCAAGAAGCTGTCGCCCGAGGATGTCACGGCCACGAGCGTGGCCGGTGAGGACATCACGGCGATCATGACGAACGCGCCGTCGGGCGATCCGATTGGCGGCCTCAAGGTCACGACCGAGAATGCGTGGTTTGCGGCGCGGCCGTCGGGCACGGAGGACATCTACAAGATCTACGCCGAGTCGTTCAAGGGGGCCGATCACTTGGCCCAGGTGCAGGCGGCGGCGAAGGAGGTCGTGGATCGGGCGCTCGAGTCGTAGGCCCTCTTCCGGGTCCCGTCAGGCTCCTTACCGCTCACTATGAGAGTCAGATCACGGGGCCGACGGTACCTGATGGCCCAATGGGTATCGATTCCAAAGCCGCAGGTCGCAGACGTATGACCTCTCGCGCGTGGGGGCGGGCGCCGTCAGGCTGCTGTCAGGGAGGCGAGGATTCGCCCTGATCGTGACCGAGGCCCTGGCACGGCGTGGGCGCATTCCGTAAAGTGTCATGGGTCAAGAAATCGTCAAGGACGGGCCTCGCGCTGGTGTTAAAGCGCTGCGGGCACGCGTCAGAGGGAGGGATACGTGGCCGCTCATCGCCGCTGCACCGCCCTCACGCGCCGCCTTGCGGGCATGAGCGCCGCGGCTGCCCTGTGTACGGTCATGGCGATGCCCGCCGCCCTCGCCGACGAACCCGCGGGCGAGGTGGAAGCGTCCGCGCAGGCGGCCGCCCCGGAGGAGCCTTCGGCCCCGGTCGAACCCACAGACTCGACGGAGCCGGTTGAGCCAGTAGATCCGGCTGACCCCGCGGCGCCCGCTGAACCGACGAAGCCCGAGACTCCGGTCGACCCGGCTGATCCGACGGAGCCGGTTGAACCAGTCGATCCGGCTGGCCCCGCGGAGCCGGCTGACCCCACCGATCCGGTCGATCCCGCTGATCCCGCCGATCCTGACACGGACAGCGGGCTCGCCCTCGTGCTTCCGGTTGCCCCGGAGACGTCGCCGGAGCCCGAGTGCCCGCCCACTGAGGGCGGCGAAGCGTCGCCCGCGCCGGGCGCGGAGGGTCCGAAGAAGCCACGGCCGGGCAAGCCCGGCGCTGGACATGCTGGTTCCGGCACGCCAGGCAAGGGTAAGCCCGGCACCGTCAGGCCCGGAAAGGTCAGGCCGGGAGCAGGCTCCCCGGAGTCCCCGGCGCCGTCGGCGGAACTTCTTGCCGCCGCCACCGATCCCGCGGCCGCGACCTCAGCCCAGTCGGAGTTGGCCCATGCGGGATTGGCCCCGTCGGAGTCGACCCCCGCGGTCCTGCACACCGCTCACGCGACGGCCCCGCGCCCCACGCTGGAGACCTCCGACGCCCAGCTCGGCGCCCATGAGGACGCCGCGAGGGCATCCACTGGCGCCACCGGCCCCGGCACCCCGTCGGCCCCCGAGGCACCTGCGGCCCCGGAGGCTCAGAAGGCGGCACCCCTGCCCCTCTCTTTGTCCTCGCAAGCGATAGGCGCGACCGATGCGAGCGAATCCTCCACGCTGGTGTCGCTGTGGTCGAATGATCCGAGCGCGCTCGGCACCCTGAAGACGCTGCTGGCCACGACCATGGGCATCGGGATTGTGGTGGCCGCCGGGTGCGGCGCGGTGACGCTGCGGGCCCGCCGCCGCGGCTAGAAACGCACGGCCGAGGCCGAGCCCTCGCCGGGCAGCCCCAAGCTTCTAGTCGATGTCGAGCGCGCCGCGTTCGCGCAGTCGCGCGCGAATGTAGAGAACGATCGAGGGTATGGCCCGTTCCATGCGCAGAATCGTGCGGTCAAACCCCTTCTGGCCCAGATACCAGGGGTCGGGCACGTCGAGATCGGCGCGGGCGGCGTTCGCGGGCTTCGCCGGATCAAATTCGCCCCACATGTGGATCGCGGGAAGCGCGGCATCGTCCCCGAGGGCGTCCACTTTGCGTTCGATGGCTTCGAGGTGCCGGGCGGTCATGGGCAGCACGAGGTCCCACTGGGCCAGTTGATGCACCACCACGCTGCGGGCCACGTGATCGTCCGGGCGGTAGCCCGCGCGCTCGAGCGCGAGCACGGTGCGATCATCCATGGGGAAGCCCTCGGATTCGTAGCTGGTACCCGCCGATTCGACCTCGACCAGGTGGTCCAGCAGCACTTTTTCGAGCCCGGTCTTGAGCATCACCGCCGCGGCGGGAGAGCGACAGACATTCGCTGTACACACCGTTAACACCCGATATTTACTCACGTGTTCCATTGTGGCAGGCAACCGCGCGTGCGGGAGGTTCCCGGGCCGCATCTCACATGGCGAACAACGCGGGGCCTGGGAGGTGGACGCCACGATCCGGGACCCTGGGCCTTCGGCACCGGAAACCCGGCACCCCGGGGTGCCGATGCACCGGCCATCCGGGCCCTGGGACTGCGGCCCACGGACCCTCGGACGCCGCCTGGCGCGGGCCCGCGTGGCGTCAAGGAATGGTCCCGTACTATGGAGCAAGGTCTATTGCAGGAGGTAGAGCCGCATGACGGATATCGTTCACGCCACACGTGAGCACTGGTCTCAGGTGCGCGAAATTCGGTTGCGCGCCCTCAGCGCTGATCCCGCTGCTTTCGGGCAGAGCTGGGACACGGAGTCCGCGTACGACGAGTCGCGGTGGATTGATCGCGTCGAAAGCGTGGCCTGGTTCTTGGCCCTGGACGACGGCTCGCCAGTGGGTGTTGTGGCCTCCCGCCACGAAAGCGACGCCCCGGAGTCGGAGCGCGAACTGCAGGCCATGTGGGTGCAGTCGGACTTCCGCCGCCGCGGCCTTGCCCAGGAACTTGCCGAAGCTGTTTTCGAGTGGGCACGCGGCGATGGCGCCTCGAGCGTGGCCCTCTACATCCACCCCGGTAATCAGAGCGCGATCACCCTGTATGAGGGTCTGGGCTTCTCCGACACCGGTACGCGCTGGAAGGTCGATGAAGACGATCCCACGTCCGACTGGATCAAGATGGCTCGAGCGCTCTAGCGTGTCTCCGATTCTTACCACGCTCGACGGTAAGGTTGATCGGCCCCACTGGGCCGCCCAGATCGAAGACAAGAAGAACGCCCTCGCGGCGGCCGCCGCCGAAGCTGCCGGTTTTCAGCCGCGCATCCAGCCGTACGCCTCCTATGGTTCGCCCTCGCAGGTGCGGGTGCTCGGGCGGGTGCTGTTTGCCCGGCCGTCGTCGGCCGCAAATCACCACGATCAGCCGGTGCATGACATGCGTTCGCTCGCACGGCGCGGGTTTCGCAACTTCCTCTCGCAAGTGGATCCGCACCGCGTGATCGACGTGGAGCTGGAGACGCTCGACGGCCCCCTCACCACGCGCGTGCGCACGGATCGTTCGGGCCTGATCGACGTCACGATCCCGGCCCCGATGGCGCCGGGCCGTCACCACATCACGCTGCGCGCGGGGCGCGGCAACGAGGTGAGCGCGCCCCTGCACGTGTTCGCGGACGACCGCCGCAAGGTGGGCGTGGTGAGCGACGTGGACGATACGGTCATGGTGACCCTGCTGCCGCGGCCTCTGCTGGCCGCGTGGAACGCGTTCGTCATCAATCAGGGATCGCGCCGGATCGTGCCCGGGATGCCGGTGCTGTACCAGAAGCTGCGCCGCGAGTTCGGCGAGGATATGCCGTTCGTGTACCTCTCCACGGGCGCGTGGAACGTCTCGCCGTTCCTGCAGCGTTTCCTGTTCAAGAACGGCTACCCCGACGGCCCGATTCTGCTCACGGACTGGGGCCCCACCAACACGGGGTTCTTCCGTTCAGGCCAGCAGCACAAGGATTCTTCGCTGCGCTCCCTGCGCGAGATGTTTCCGCATATTCAGTGGATCCTGGTGGGCGATGATGGCCAGCACGATCCCGATATTTACGGCGACTTCACGGCGGAGCATCCCGAGGCGGTGCGGGCCGTGCTGATTCGGGAGCTCACGGACGATCAGCAGGATCTTGCCCACGGCGCCACCCGGCCCGTGCGCGCGGTGGGTGCCGCGGCGCGGGCGTTTGCGGGGCTCGTGCCGAAGTTCTGGGCCGGGAAGGCCAGCGGTGACGGGAGCGAGTGCGGGGGCGAAGGCACCGAGGGGGCCGACGCCGGTGCGCACGCAGCAGCAGGCACTCACGCAGCAGCAGGCGCGCCGTCCGCGACAACGACGCACGCGGACACTCCCCCGCACCACTCGCCATCGTCGGCGCCGCCGGCCGCGGCCCGCACGGGCGTGCCGTGGGTGAGCGGGCCCGACGGCTTCAGCCTCATCCGCGCCCTGCGCTCGCTGGGCCTCATGGAGGGCGCAAACGCCGCGCTCGCCGGGGTGGCCCCTACGGAGCGCATCGACGCGGCGACGGACGCCGATGCCGACGCCCTGGCCACGCTCGTGGACCGCGCGTATCGCCAGCGCGTGCCGGGCGCGTGGACCACGGAGGAAGGGCGCGTGGGCGGGCCGCGGGAAACGGCCGACGGCATCCGCGCCCTCATCGCCGATCCCGAGATGCAGCTGCTCGTGGCGCGCGGCTACCGCACGCCGGATTCGATTGACGGCTGCATCATGCTCGAGATGCGCTCGGGCGAAGCCATCCCGGAGCTGGGCCTTTTTGCCGTGGAGCCCACCCTGCAAGCCCGCGGGATCGGGCGCGCGCTCGTGGCCGCGCTCGAAGCGGAGGCCGCGAGCCGGGGCTTTGAGGCCGTGCGGCTCATGGTGCTCGATCACCGGCCGGAGATTCACGCGTGGTATCGCCGCCTCGGTTTTGCGACCACGGGCAAAAGCTCGGGCTTTCCCACCACGTCGCCATCGTTCCCGCGCGAAGAGAACATGCGCTGGATCGAAATGGTGAAGCCGCTCGGCTCCTAGAGCACGCTCGCGAGGAACCCCTGGAGCCGCTCGGAACGGGGATTGTCAATCACCTCGGCGGGGGTGCCTTCTTCCACGATGATGCCGTCGGCCATGAACACCACCCGGTCCGCGACCTCGCGGGCGAAGCCCATTTCGTGCGTCACCACGACCATCGTGAGGCCCTGGCGGGCCAGGTCCTTGAGTACCTGCAGCACTTCGGCCACGAGTTCGGGATCGAGCGCGGAGGTGGGCTCATCGAACAGCATCAGCTCGGGTTCCATCGCCAGCGCCCGGGCAATCGCCACGCGCTGCTGCTGGCCGCCGGAGAGTTCGCTCGGGTAGTGGTCGGCGCGGTCGGCGAGGCCCACGCGGTCCAGGAGGTCGAGGGCGCTGCGTCGGGCCTCGGCCTTGCTAAGGCCGCGCACGTGGACGGGTGCCTCCATGACGTTCTGGACCGCGGTCATGTGCGGGAACAGGTGGAAGCGCTGGAACACCATGCCCACGCGGGCGCGCTGCTCGGCGATTTTCGCGGGTGAGAGCTTCTGCCAGCGGCCGTCGGCCAGGGGCTCGTTCTCATATCCCTGCACGTCGCCGTCGATGACCACGCGCCCACCCGTCGGCTCCTCCAACTGGTTGATGCAGCGCAACAGGGTGGATTTTCCGGAGCCGGAGGGGCCCACGAGCACGCATACTTCGCCCTCGCGGATCGTGAGGCTGTTGCCGCGCAGCACATTCACGTTCCCGAAGGACTTGTAGAGGTCCTGAATGTCGATCATGACGCGGGGTTCCGGTGTGCTCACAGTTCTACCTCCGGCAGGGGATCTTTCGGGGTGGTGCCCGCCGCGTTGACGGAGCTTTGGCGGGTGGCGCGGGAGGCGCCGGGCCCGGTGGCGGAGCCCGATCGGTCATCGAAGCCCTTGCCGAAGTAGCGTTCGAGGAAGTACTGGCCCACCATGAGCACGCTCGTGACGGCGAGGTACCAGAACGCGGCCACGATGAGCATGGGCACGGGTTTGAACAGCATGTTCGCGATGGAGTTGGAGGCGAACGTGAGATCCAGGGTGAAGGGGACGGCGAGCACGAGCGACGTGGTTTTCAGCATGCCGATGGTTTCGTTGCCGAGCGGCGGGATGATGACTCGCATCGCTTGGGGCACGATGATGCGGCGCAGGATCAGGGAGTTGCCCATGCCGAGCGCCTTGGAGGCTTCGGTTTGGCCGCGATCCACCGAGTTGAGGCCAGAGCGCACGATTTCGGCGAGGTAGGCGCCTTCGTTGAGGCCCAGCCCGATGATCGCGGCCCACAGCGCCGTGAAGTAGTCGCGCGTGGTGAAGCTGAACAGTTCGGGACCGAAGGGGACGCCGACGGCGATCTTCGGCACGATGACCGTGAACAGGCCCCAGAACACGAGCTGGGTGTAGACGGGGGTGCCGCGGAACACGAAGATGTATGCCCAGCTCACGCCCCGCAGCACGGGGTTGTCGGAGCGTCGCATGACCGCGGCGGTGAGCGCGAGGACGGTGCCGAGCAGCATCGAGGCGAACGTGATGACGAGGGTCCAGCCGACGCCCTGGATGACTTTGACATCGAGGATGTATTCGGCCACGAGGCCCCATTCGAACACGGGGTTCGTGGCGGCGAAGTTGAGCAGGCTGAGCGCGGCGATGATGACAATCACCGCGGCGATCCACGTGCCGGGTCGGGGCGCCTTGCGGGCCCGGATCCGGTTCGGGACCGGATCCGTGGTGCTGGCGTGGGGGGATGGGGCGTGTGCCTCCTGGCTCATGCCGGGTTCACCTCCGCTGTCTCGATCATGCCGGATTCGTTGCCCCAGGCGGCGAAGATGGCTCGCAGGTGCCCGGAGTCGATGAGGTACTGGACGGCGGCCCGGAGCGCTTCGGCCAGCTCGGGGTCGTCTTTGGCGACGACGATCCCGCTGAGGGCGGCCTCGTCGATGCCGCCCACCTGTTCGAGCGTGCCGCGGGAGCGAGCGATGGCGTAGGCCACGACGGGGGAATCGGAGATGAGCAGATCGGCTTTGCCTCCGGCCACGTTCGTGGCGGCGTCGGAGTTGGAGGCATAGCTGAGCACCTCGACGCCGCGCTGGCCGTCGGCCCGGCAGGTGCTTTCGGCGGCGTAGGCCATTTCCTCCATCGACGTGCCCACCTGCACGGCGGGCTTCGTGCCGCAGAGGTGGTGGGGGTCCACGCCGTAGGGGTTGCCGGTCTTGACGGCGTAGGCCATGCCCGCTTGGAAGTAGCTGATCATGGTGACCGATTCGAGACGGTCGGGGCTCACGGTAAAGCTGGAAATCCCGACGTCGTATTTCGTGCCGACGCTCGGGATGATCTGGGCAAACACGGCGGATTCGGTGCGGGTGTGAAGGCCCAGCACGCGGCCGATCGCGGCGAGCATGTCGATGTCGTAGCCCACGGGAACGCCGTTGCTGAGGAACTCGCCGGGCGGGTAGTTGGTGGCGGCGCCGTTGACCAGTTCGCCGCGCTCCCGGATGGCGTCTGGGACCAGGGCCGCGATCTCGGGCTGTTCCTCGATGCCGCTAAGGTCCACTTCTGGAACGGCGTTCGTTTCTTCCGCGAGGCGTTCGGAGGCGTAGGTGCAGCCGGCGAGGGCGCCGCCCGCGGCGGGCAGGGCGAGCGCCGCGCTCACGGAGCGCAAGAGGGTGCGCCGGGTGGGGCGCGGCCCCGCCACGCCACGGGGGCGCGGTGCGGGGCCGACGGGGAACGGATCACTCATGCATGCAAGTATATGCATGCGGCCGCATAAACTAAAGGTTCGGGGTGGTCTCCGCGCCCTCGTGTGCCGGATCCAACTCGTCGCCCCGGGCCCCGTGCTCGAACTGCGACTGGTACAGCGCGGCATACGCCCCGCCTGCCGCGAGCAGCTCATCGTGCGTGCCCTGCTCCACGATGTCGCCCTGCTCCATCACGAGGATGAGGTCCGCGTCGCGGATCGTGGAGAGGCGGTGGGCGATGACGAACGAGGTGCGGCCCTCGCGCAGCGCGTTCATTGCCCGCTGCACCAGGACCTCGGTGCGCGTATCCACGCTCGAGGTGGCCTCATCGAGGATCAGGAGGGCGGGGTGGGCCAGGAACGCGCGGGCGATGGTGAGCAGCTGCTTTTCGCCCGCCGACACGCTCGATCCCTCATCGTCGATGATCGTCTCGTAGCCGTCCGGCAACTGCTGCACGAAGTCGTGTACGTGCGTGGCCTTCGCCGCCTCGATCACTTCGTCATCGCTCGCGCCGAGGCGCCCGTAGCGAATGTTCTCCATGATCGTGCCCTTGAACAGCCACGTATCCTGCAGCACCATGCCGGTGCGCGAGCGCAACTGATCGCGGGTGAGTTCGCGAATGTCGCGATCATCAATCGTGATGCGGCCCGCGTCGATCTCGTAGAACCGCATGATGAGGTTGACGAGCGTGGTCTTCCCGGCGCCCGTCGGCCCCACAATCGCCACCGTCGCGCCCGGGCTGGCCACGAGCGAGAGGTCGCGGATGAGCGGGTTCTTCGGGTCGTAGGAGAACGCGACGTGCTCGAAGCGGACCTCACCGCGGTGAATGCCCGCGCTCGATCCCGCGTCTGTCCCCGCCGTCTCGGGGTGAGCCTCGGCTTCGCGCTGGCCCGCGCTTTCCTGCCGGTAGCCGTCGGGAAGCTGCTCGTCCGCATCCAGCAGCTCAAACACGCGCTCGGCGGAGGCCACGCCGGATTGCAGCATGGTGGCCATCGACGCGATCTGGCTGATCGGCTGCGTGAACTGGCGGGAGTACTGGATGAACGCCTGCACATCGCCGAGCGTGAGGGTGCCGGAGACCACGCGCAGGCCGCCCACCACCGCGACGGCCACGTAGGAGAGGTTTCCGGCGAACATCATGAACGGCATGATGAGCGAGGAGACGAACTGGGCGCCGAACGAGGCCCGGTACATCTCCTGGTTCTTCGTCTCGAACGCGTCGCGGGACTGCTGGGCGCGGCCGAACACGTTGATGAGTTCGTGGCCACTGAAGGCTTCTTCCACCTCGGAGTTCACCTCGCCGGTGGCGTCCCACTGCTCGCCGTACAGGCGCTGGGAGCGCTTGCCGATCACGGCGGTGATGACCCCGGCGAGCGGGATCACGATCATCGCCACGAGCGTGAGCATGGGAGAGATCCACAGCATCATGATGATCGTGCCGATCACCGTGAGGATCGAGGTGATGAGCCCGCCCAGGGTGTTGTTGAGCGTGTTTTGAATGTTGTCCACGTCGTTCGTGACGCGCGAGAGGATTTCGCCGCGGCGCATCGAATCGAAGTAGCTGAGCGGGAGCCGGTGCAGCTTTTCTTCAACGTCGCGGCGAAGGCGGTAGACGCCGCGGTAGACCACGCGCATGAGCATGCGGATTTGCAGCCACGAGAACAGGGCCGACACCACGTATAGGAGGGTCACGAGCAGCAGCACCCGGTTGAGGGCGTCGAAGTCCACGCCCTGCCCGGGGGTGAGCACCATGCCGGAGATGAGATCGGCCTGCTGCGTGTTGCCTTCGGCCCGCAGCCCCGCCTCGACCTGCGCCTGCGTGGTGCCCGCGGGAATGTTCTTCGAGATGACGCCCGTGAAGATGATGTCGGTGGCCTGGCCCAGGATCTTCGGGCCCACGACGGCCAGCACCACGGAGATGACGCCGATCGCGGTTGCGCCCAGCAGGAGCCATCGATCCACCATGAGCGTGCCCAGCAGGCGCTTGACGGAGGGGAAGAAGTTGCGGGAGCGCTGTCCGGGGCGCAGCCCGCGCTCGGTCGCTTTCTCGTCGCTCATCGTGCGGCCCCTTCCTCGGTGGCGCCCTGCGAATGGGCGATTTCCTGATACGTCGCGTTGGTCGCGAGCAGTTCTTCGTGCGTGCCGCGGCCCACCACGCGCCCGTGATCGAGCACGAGGATCAGATCGGCGTTCGTGATGGTGGAGACGCGCTGGGCCACGATCACCACGAGCGCGTCGCGGGTTTCGGGGGCGAGCGCGTGACGCAGCTTCGCATCTGTGGTGAGGTCCAGGGCGCTGAACGAATCGTCGAACAGGTAGATGCTCGGGCGGGCCACGAGGGCGCGGGCGATGGAGAGGCGCTGGCGCTGCCCGCCGGACACGTTCGTGCCGCCTTGGGTGATCTCGGAGTCCAGTTCCTTCGGCATGGCGGCCACGAAGTCGCGGCCCTGGGCCACGCTGAGGGCGTGCCACACCTCTTCGTCGGTGGCGCTGGGCCGTCCGAACCGCACGTTGGAGCCCACGGTGCCGCTGAATAGGTAGGGCCGCTGCGGCACGTAGCCGAGCGTGCCGTGCAGGAGTTCGGGCGAGGCGTCGCGCACGTCCACGCCGTTCACGCGGACGCTGCCGGAGGTGACGTCGAATAGGCGGGCCACGGCCCCGAGTAGCGTGGTTTTGCCGCTGCCGGTGCCGCCGATGATCGCGACGGTGTGCCCGGCGCTGGCCTCGAACGAAATGTCGCTCAGCACGGGGCGTTCCGCGCCCGGGTAGCAGAAGGTGACCTGGTCGAACTCGAGGTGGGCGCGGGGGGTGACGCGCGGATCGCCCGGCAGCACAGCCCTCTCGGGGCCCGGGAGCGTGACCGACGTGTCGGTGTCGAGCACTTCCTGGATGCGTTCGGCGGAGACCATGGCGCGCGGAATCATCATGGTCATGAACGTGGCCATCATGACCGCGATGAGGATTTGGATGAGGTAGGCGATGAACGCGGTGATGGAGCCGATCTGCATCTCGCCCCGGTCCACGGGGCCGGCGGCCACGAACAGCACCACGACGCTGCTGATGGACAGCACGAACATGATGATCGGGTTGATGAGGGCGATGATGTGCCCCACCTGCCGGTTGATGCGCGTGAACTTCTGGTTGGAGGTCTCGAACCGTTCCCGCTCGAAGCCTTCGCGCACGAAGGCGCGCAGCACGCGGATGCCGGTGATCTGTTCGCGCAGGATGAGGTTCAGATCGTCGATCCTCTCCTGCATGGCGCGGAACAGGGGCGCGGCTTTCGCCACGAGGATGCCGATGGCCACGAGCATGATCGGCACCATGACGGCGATGAGCCACGCCAGTTGGGGTTCTTGGCGCAGCGCGAGGATCACGCCGCCGATACCGGTGATGGGGGCCTGCACGAGGAAGTTGAGGGCGAAGAAGTTCAGCATTTGCACTTGCTGAACGTCGTTCGTGTTGCGGGTGATGAGCGATGCGGGGGTGAAGTGGCTGATTTCGGTCTTGCTGAAGGTCTGCACTCGATCGAACACGTCGGTGCGCAGGTCCTTGCCGGCCTTCATGGAGGCGCGCGCGGAGAAGTAGTTCGCCACGATCATCGCGATGATGTTGCCGAAGCTGACCAGCAGCATGAAGCCGCCGAGGCGCCAGATGAGGCCCACGTCGCCTTTGGCGATGCCGTCGTCGATAATGTCGGCGTTGATGGTGGGGAGGTAGAGGGCGGCGATGACGCCGAGGCTCTGGAACACGACCACGATGATCAGTGCCCAGATCGACGGTTTCATGTACCGCCAGGAGAGTCTCACAAGAGTCATGGTGAGGAGTGGACCTTTCTCATCCTCGCCGCGGTGTCGCGCGGGCCGCCCGGGGTGCCGTCCGGGTGCCTGGGCGCGGTGCGCGCGGTTCAATAGCTTCCATACCCTACTCCTCGCGGTGGGCGGGTGGCAGGGGTCCCGGCGGGGTGTGAGCAAGTCGGCCCGCGTTCTCGGGGGCGGGTGGATCCAGGGCGGCCCGCTAGGGTGGCGCGGTGAGCAGAACCACCCAGCGCGTCGTCATCCTTCTCGTGGCCTTGGCCCTCGTCATTCCCATGGGCCTCGTGGGCCTCGGGCAGCTATCCGGTGGGAGTGAGGAGCAGGTGGTGCCGGATTCGGCGCAGGATGTGCGGCCCACGGTGGATCCGGGCACGCAGCCTCAGCCGACGGCGACAACACCGCCTGATGCGGCGGCTTTTGCGGCGATGGGTGAGCCGACGGAGGCGGGGGCGCTAGCCACGACCGATTATCTGTTCGCCACGTATGCCTACATGATTGCGACGGGTGATACGTCGCAGTGGCGTGAGTTGAGCGCTCCCGAGTGTGAACAGTGCACGGCTTTTTCCGCGAATGCGGAGGGTCTGCATGCCCAGGGCGGCTGGATCGTGGGCGGCGAGATCACGCTGAGTGATCAGCAGGTGAGCATCGAGGGCGATACGGCGAGTGTTGCCGCCACGTTCCATGAGGCAGCGGCAACCCTGGTGGATGACCCCACGCGCGAAGCTGTCTCCCGGGAGCCATCTTCGGGCCAGTTCACGGTAAACCTGCGCTTCGAGGGTGGGCGCTGGCTCATCACCTCGATGACCGTGAGCTAGGCAGCCGGGGCTTCGTATTCGACCTCACGAATCGTTCCGGCATCCAGGAGTAACCTCACCTGGGCCAAGTCCTTGACGTGCTCGCGATCATGCGAGGTAAACACCACGGTTTTCCCTGCCGCTTGCGCGTCGCGAATCACGCCGTACGCCATCTCCACGCCGCTGTGGTCCAGCGCATTGAACGGCTCGTCGAGCACGAGCACCTTCTGGTCTTCCATGATCGCTTGCGCGAGTGCCAGTCGTTGCCGCATCCCGAGGGAGTACCGGTGCACGAGCGTGCGCAAGGACGGATCCAGCCCCACTCGCTGCATGGTGTCCTTGATGGCCTCGTCACCAATGACCTTCCGGAATGATGCCAGGAACTTCAGGTTCCCGAACCCGCTCTTCGTGGGGATGAATCCGGGGCGGTCGATGATCGCGCCGAACTGTTCCGGGAACTTCCCGTTGTCGGAGAGGTACTGCGGGTCAATGGTGACAGTCCCGCTGCTGGGCTCCATCATGAGGCACAGTAGCCGGAGGAACACGGACTTTCCGGTGCCGTTCGGGCCTTCCACCGCGTAGGTGACGCCTTCCTCGATCTCCAGATTCACTCCCGAGAACAGCGTTCGCTTCTTCAGGGTCTTACTAACGTTTGTGAACGTTGCCACGGTCATGAGGCATCCTCCAAGGATCGGAAACGAAGACGGGGGAACAACACAGCAAGCGCAAGCGCCATGGCGATACTGACCAGCAGAACGCCAGCACTCATCAGGTTCTCAACAGTCGAAGACTGCGCTACATACATTGGATGCCCTTGGCCGCTGGGCACGAAACGGGTCTGCACAAACATTGGCAGTGCAAACAAGATAATTCCGATGGCCACAGCGGGAAACGGGCCGTTCGTGTGGGCTCGCACCACCATCACGAGGGTCGCACCGAACACCATCTGGCCGAATGTCAAGATCAGCACCCACGCCACATCAGCCAGTTCTGGCCAGGTGAGGTTCGTGATCGCGGCCGGTACCCCGAGCAGCCCGAGCACCACCACACCGACGAGCACGCCGAGCACGAGGCCGCTCACTCGCAGGATCGACGGGAAGTACTGGGTGACGAGCCGCCACTGCGCACCCCCGCGCACCCACATTCCAGGTCCCAGATCGCGGATCGACTCAGCATAGAAGTATGCAAAGACAGCCGGGATTGCCACGAGGCACTGGGCTGCCAAGAAGCCCAACTCGGTAAGTGAGAGCTCCTTGGGGCTTTCCAATCCCACTCGGCCGCCACCCATGGCCCATTCGAGCGCGGCCATCACGCTCTGCGAGAAGCTCAGGTACGGGAAGAGCAACGTGGCCAGCATGTACGCCCCACCCACAATCGCCAGGATAGTAACACCTTCGGGCAGTAACCTCCCGGCGCGTACGGCATCCACGACGACGGCCACGAGCAGAACAGCAACTCCCACCGCCACGACAACGAGAGAATAAGACAGCGCCGATGGCAAATCTATGATCGTGGCAGGAGTCCCACTCCATAACTTTGGAGAAACCCACAGTAGAACTCCCGGAAACTCGATGGAAAGCCACGAAAGCAGCGCTACAAGGACAGTCAGAGCTTGCGCCCACCGCTGGGAGAGCACGAGTGCCGCGAAGCAGCACACGATGGTAAAGGTGACGATGTAAGCGCCGGCACTCGCGACAGACATGAAAATTAAGGCGATGGGTGATACTTGTGCACTCTCAAAACCGATGCCATCCCAGGCGAAGTCTCGGAGATTATCAATTCCGAGGTTTGGCCCCCAGCTGGACCCGCTGGGGCTACCCAGGTAGTACAGCACCCCACCCAATGCCCACGCAGCACATGCCGTGAAGATCCTAGGAATCATCGAGATAGACATGCGTAGAAGCGAAACGGTAAGGTTCTGGCGCCGTGGCAGGAGGATGGCATTCTCGGGATTCGGCACTGAGAACACGAAGATGATGGCGGCAAGAATCGGAACGACTCTTCCTGCGGTACCGGATAGAAAGAACGCTAAACGCTCCAAGTAAGAAACCGAGTCCAGTGCCGCTCGCTCGGCTGCGATGAGGGTCCACTTCTCAAGCCCTGCCGCATCAACGGCCCCGGCGACCACCAGGAACCCCATGGCGGCAATCCAGGACGCGGCCCCGCGGTTGCTCATTGCATACTCGCTATGCGTTCAGTTCGCCGAAAGATAAACCATATTCCCACGATGAGTGGAGCAGTGTACATCGCAAGCCCGACAACACGCCCGGGAATAAGGAGCAAGGAAAGGTTCCACGGATAAAGGGCATCGTGCGGACTGACCCAGCCAATAGGCGAGAGCATGGAGCCCGTGGCAAGCAAGCAAAATTGAAACCATATGACTGGCCCGAGGAAAGCCAATCGCGGCCAGGGGACTAGGAGCGCTAGTACTGCAGCGAAGAGGCCAAAGATAGCACCAGAGAATCCGACCCATAGGGACATCACGAAAAGTGATATTCCGGGAGACACTTGCGCGAAGAGAGCAGGAATGCCTCCGAGGCGATCCCACGCAGCCGCTTCAATTTGCGGTGAATAGTATCCTTCGATGTGGTCTGCGTCCACGGCAAAGATAAAGCCCGATCCCCATGCAGTCATGGCCCACACAAGTAGCGAAATGGTAATCATCGCCGAAAACGCCACGACGAATCCGGAGACTGCCGCTTTCACCATTGACGAGATGAGGTACTGCCTTCTATCAACGCGGTTCCACATGGAGCGGAATGCCCCTCCGGTCGCCAGCTCCGCTAGTGGTGCCGCTACAAAAAGGCCAATAACAACCGGGAGACCCTGGGTAACGATACTTTTATAGTCAAAGGCGGTGATGTACACATCGGCAAATCCCCAGTTGGCAAAGGAACTTCGTTCTAAATAGACTCCAAGAGATGCTGACGCGCCGAGGGCGAGGCCCGCGACCACACAGATCGCGAGCCAGCCCCAGCGCATTAGTCCAGCACTTTGAGTACTCTTTGAACGCATAGTTCAGCTACCGCCCAACTGGCATTTGGCACCCAAGTTGCGATCGGCCACCTCTGCGGCGAACCAACCCTCCAAGCGCTCTGCCTCGCGACGAGCTCTCGTATGCTTCATCATCAAACGTCCTTGTCTGGATCGGCGCTCTTCACGAGGGTCGCGCGGTAGGTGTCTGCGTGCTCGTGATCAAGCTTACCTGCGCCTGCCCTCGCCGCCACGGATCCGCAAATATTGCTTCAAAGTTTCTTCGCGCATGCTCCCAGGGAAGACCTCCGGGCAGTGATTTTCAGCCCTGCGAACCCCAGCCAGCATTGGCTTTTGGAGCGTAAACAACCAGGTCACAGCGGTAAACCATGGGGATGGAGGTCCCGGGTGTGTGGCCCAGGTGGTCGTGGAGGTACCAGTCCAGATTCTCGAGCACTCGGCGCCGCCGATCCTCGGTGGCAGTGATGACGTAGCTGCGGGTGCGTGCCAGGTTCACCAGTTCGTCCGTGGTGCGGTGATCCTCCCAGCGCAGCGACAACCTGTCGATCATCTCGAGGCCCGGCCCCGTGGCAGGAGTGAAATCCTCGCGCAACACATCGCCCGCGTGCGCGATCCGGGAATAGCGGTGCACCCACGGGATGCTCACATCGAGCGTGTTCCACACGAGCGCGAGCACCCCCGGAGGCCTTTCCGCCGTTCCGGGTGCCAGCAGGCGCAGCACCTCCCTGGTCGCGGCCTCGGCATCGAACCAATGCCACGCCTGCGCCGCCGTGACCAGCCGCGCTCCATGGGCCGGTAGCCCCGTGTGTTCCGCCGTTCCCTCGTGCAGCGTCACGGAGCCGTGCCCGGGATTCTCGCCGCTATAGCGCGGATGGGCCGCCACATCGAGCATGGCCGCGCTCGGATCCACCGCCGTCACGTTCATCCCGCGCGCGGCAAGCGCCCGGGAGAGCTTGCCCGTGCCCGCGCCCACATCAATCGCGGTATCTCCCTCACGCGCCCCGGCGGCAGCAAGCATCCGATCCACCACCGCCGCGGGGTATCCGGGCCGCAGCTCCTCATACTGCGCGCCACCTGCCTCATACGCCTTCGCCAACTCGTCGCGGCGCTCACGCGTGGCGAACCTGGGCCGCGACGCACGCGACACAGGCGGCACTGGCGGCACTGGCGGTGTCGCCTCATCTTCGGGCTTCGTCCCATTCATCGGTTCACTCCCAGTCCCTCACCGCGCCTTGAACGGCAACATCCTGCACGGCCAGCTCGCGCACTCGCTCCTGCTCCATGACTTCCGACCGCCATGCCCACGCACTGTAGAGCGCCGCGCCGATGCCCACGGCGAGCGCCAGCGCGGCGAAGCCCTGCACGAGCAGCACCGCCGCGATCACGGGCCCCACCCAACCGGCGCTAAGGCGCTGCAGCACATCCAGCGGCACCGGCCCAAATTCGTTCGTGGTCATCACCCGCACCCCCATGCGCTGCGCTGCGAGCACACCCGCGGTCCTGCCCAGCACACCGCACACGTGGGCGGCCCCCAGCACCGCTACCCAGGCGGCAAGCGTCAACGGACACTGCTCACTCGCCATCGGCCCCCACGGCCCGCCGCCGCCGGGCACGAGCCACGCGGCGAGCCCCACAGTGGCGACGAGCCCCACGAGCAGGGGAAGCTGCCCTGCGCACACAGCAGCGACGGCCACCGGCAGGGCCGCGGTGCCGCGAGCGCCACCCAACAGGCGCCGAAGATGCGCAGAACCTGCCGCATCCATCACGGGCCGGGCCCACGACGCCGCAGCCACCACCGCAGCACACACCATCGCGACGAGCGCCAGGCGCACGCTGCCCAGCAGCACCACGAGCGGGCCGGTGGCGGCCACGGACAGCATGAGCGGAAGGCGCGCCTGACTGGCGCGCACACACGTGAGGATCATCAGGCGCACGCCCGGCCCGCCGGGCGGAGTGAGCGGCCGCCGGGGCCTCGACGCGCGCCCCAGTTCCCCGGTGGCGCGCATGGCGTCAGTATTCAGGCTCGCGACGCTCATCGTGAGGGCGCTTGCCCGCGCGTCGGCAGCGATCAGCCGCCAGCGCGGCACCAACTCCTGCCCGCCACGCTGCACCCACGCGGCAAGAAGCGGAAGCGTCACCGCCCCCGCGCACCCCACGGCGAGGGCCCCGATCACGACCGGGGTCACGGCGCCGAGGTGAGCGGCAAAGCCCACCATCACGCACCCCACGAGCACCGCCACAGCCGCGGCAGCGCCGACGGCCACCACGATCTGCCTGCGCGGGTGTTCGGGCCCGCCCGTGACGAGCAGGCGCGCGGGCGAAGCTCGACGCGGCCCTAGGTGATACGTCACCACTGCCTGCGCGGCAAGGCTTAGCGCTCCCGCGGCGACCACGAGGGCGCCCACCGCGGTCGGCGCGCCACCCAGCTCCGCGACCAGGCTGCCCGCCACCGCAAACGCAGTGGTGCCCCACACCCCGAGCAGCACCGCGGCGCTCACCACCGCCATCCACACCGTTTCCGCGACATGCCCCGAACCGTGCGCTCCCCCGTCGGCACGCGCACTCCCGTCGGCCTCCATGCCGCCGCCCGCCCGCGCCTGCCCGTCGGCCCGCACGCTACCCCTCGCCCCCACCCGGCATCGGGAACTCCCGCGCGCCGCACTCGGCACGAAAACCCGGCGCATGCGTGGCCATCACAATCGCCCTGCTCCCCGTGCCCACGAGGCGCCGCAGAACACCGGCCACCACGGGCCCGTAGCGGGCATCGAGCCTCTGCTCCGGCTCATCAAGAAACAGCACGCTCCACGGCCGCACACACGCGAGCGCGAGGGCCGCCCGCTGGCGCTGCCCGGAACTCAGCGCATGCGGGGGCCGCGCCGCGAGCGCGCCGAGGCCCAGCACCTCGAGCGCCTCACCGGGCGCCATCGCCGAATCGCCCGGGGCGTGGACGGCATGGAGGTGATCGGCAAGGGTGAGGTCCCTGAGCCACGCGTGATGATCCATGATCGCGAACGTGAGGCGGCGATGCCGGGCCGAGTTCACCGAATCGCTCGCCCCGGCCAGCTCATAGGCCGCACACGCCATCGGCTGCAGACCGGCGAGGCCGCGCAGCAGCGTGGACTTCCCGCTCCCGTTCTCCCCCGTCAGCGCGAGGATCTGCCCTCGCGGGACGCTCACCGTGAGGGCATCGACGATCGTGGTGGCGCCGTAGCCGAGGCTCACGCCTTCCGCGCGCAGCATCACGGCAGGGGCCGCTGCGCCCTCTGCCGCGCTCGCTGCCGCATCCGGCGCGCCCATCACGGGGCCTGGTCCCGGTGCGCCACCCACGAGGTGTGCAGGCCCGCGTAAATGCCGCCCCGTATCCCCACCAGTTCGGCATGCGTGCCCTGCTCCGCCAGGTGCCCGTTCTCGAGCACGAGGATCACGTCGGCCCGCTCCGCCGTGGACAACCGGTGCGCAATCGTGATCGTGGTGCGCCCCCGCGCCAGCCCCTCGATGGCGGCCTGCAAGCGCACGTCGGCGGCAGGATCCACCGCCGACGTGGCCTCATCCAGCACGATCACATCGGGATCCATGACGTAGGCGCGGGCCAGCGAAACGAGCTGCCGCTCCCCCGCACTCAGCGCCTCACCCCGCTGCCCCACCGGCGAATCCAACCCCCGCGGCAGCGACGCGAACCACGCCGACAGGCCCAGTTCATCCAGCGCCTGCACCAGCTCCGCATCCGTGGCCGACGGGCGCCCGAAACGCAGGTTCTCCCGCACGCTCGCATCGAACAGGAACCCCTCTTGGGGCACGAGGATCACGCGGGCGCGCAGCGACGCGAACGGCACCGTGGCCAGGGGCCGCCCACCCACCTCGACAACGCCGGACGTGGGGTCCATCATCCGGGTCAGGAGCTTCGCGAGCGTGGTCTTCCCGCTGCCGGTCTCCCCCACAATCGCCACGTGCGCGCGCGGCGGAATCTCCACGCTCACCCCGTGCAGCACCTCGGGACCGCCCGGATACCGGTAGCGCACATCGCGCACCCGCACCCCGAGCGCGCCCGCGGGAAGATCCTCGGCGCCCTCCACGGGCGGCAGCACCGCCCCCGTGAACGGATCCTTCGCCCCGCCGGGATCGGCCACGTCGGCCGGAGTATCCAGCACTCCGAGCACGCGCCCCCACCCCGCCACGGCGTTCTGCGCCTCGTTGAGCATTTCGATGAGCATGCGCACCGGCATCGAGAACAGCGAAATGAGGAACACGAACGCGATCAGTTCACCCGCGCTCACCAGCTGCATGCCCGTGCCCAGGTAGATTCCGGCCACGATCACCACCGCGGTCGCGATCCCGTCGGACATTTCCGCGAGCACCATCGTCACCGCCTGCGGGCGCTGCACCCGCCGGGACGCCGCCAGCACCTCGTGGACCGACTCACGGCTGCGGCGCTCGCTGCGCTCCTGGACCCCGTAGGCCCTGAGCGTGGCCGCCCCCACGAGCGACTCCGAAATCGTACCCAGCATGTCGCCCGTAGCCGTGCGTACCACCTGGAAACGCTTGCGCACGATCCCCGTGAATGTGCGGATCAGCAGGAACGCCGGGAGGTAGCACAGCCACACGATGAGGGCCAGCACCGGCGAATACACGAGCATCACAATCGTGGCGATGAGCAGCTGAAACACCATGATGATGAGCATGATGCCGCCGAACGCGATGAACTGGGCCACCGTGTCAATATCGCTCGTCACGCGGGACACGAGGGAGCCGCGCTTCTCCGTGCCCTGCGTGAGCAGCGAGAGGTCGTGAATGTGCCGAAACGCCCGCTCGCGCATCACCGCGAGCGCCGTTTCCGCCGCGCGAAACAGGCGACGGTTCATGACGATATTGGCGAGCATCGTGCCCACGAGCACGGCGATGGCCACGAGCGACGTGGACATGATGAGGGAGAAATTCGGGGTGGGCGGGCCCACGATGCCGTGATCGATGATCCGCTGCACCGCGACCGGCACCACCACCTTGCCCGCCGTGGCTATGCCCGCAAGCGCGAACGTGAGCCACAGGCCCTTCTTAATCTCCGGGGTCACGGAGAAGCCGCGGCGGATGATCGAGAGCGTGCCCTCGCTCGCCGTCGAGTTTTCCTGCAGGCTCGATGCGCTCTGGCTCACTTGCGGCCTCCCGGGTTCGAGGAATCATCGATCGTGGGCATGCTCCCCGTCTCGCGCCCGGGCTCGCATTCGGCGCGCTCAAGGGCATCGGCCACGGGGGTGTGGCCCGTCTCCAGGGCGGTGTGGGCGGCGTCGTCGGCGTCGCGTTTGGTGCCCATGTTGTATGGCGACCGGCGCCGCCCGGAGCCTTCGGCCTCCAAGAGGCCGTGGGCGATGGCCGCTTCGTCATACGCGTTGACCAGCGCCGCATACTCCGGACTCGTGCGGCTCAGCTCGGCGTGCGTGCCTTCGGCCTGCACGGTGCCGCCCGCCATGAACACCACCCGATCCGCAATCGAGATCGTGGACTTCCGGTACGCCACGACCAGCAGGGTGGAACCGGTCATGTGCGTGCGGATGCCGTCAAGGATCGCGGCCTCCACGGTGGGATCGCACGCGCTCGTGGCATCGTCCAGGATCAGAAGGCGCGGCTCGCGCACGAGCGCCCGCGCAAGGGCAATGCGCTGGCGCTGCCCGCCGGAGAGCGTTCCGCCGCGCTCCCCCAGCCGTGTGTCCAGCCCGTCGGGCAGGGCTTCCACGAACGCGCGCGCTTGCGCGATCTCGAGTGCCCGCCACACCTCGGCGTCCGTGACGTCGGCCCCGAGGGCCACGTTGCCGCGCACCGTGTCGTCATACACGAACGCCTGCTGCAGCACGAGCGCCACCGAGCCATACAGCGAGTCCGCATCCACGCGCTGCAAGTCGTGCCCATCCACCGTGATGCGGCCCGCGGTGGGATCCAGCAGCCTCGCCGCGAGCAGCGTCAGCGTGGACTTTCCACTGCCGGTGGCACCGACGACGGCGAGCACCCGCGAACCCTCGCGCGGATCGGCGGTCAGGTTCACGGCGTGCAGGGCCGGCTCGCCATCCTCGCGCGGCACATCGTCGTCATACTCGAGGCTCACGTTCTCAAAGGCGAGGACGGCCGAGCGGTCGGTCTTCACGAGGTGCTCCGTGTGGCCGGGGGCAGGCCGGTGCGCATCGCCCGCCTCCGCCGCGGCAATCTCCTCCACCCGCTCGGCGCCAATGACCGTGCGGGACAGGCTGCCGAGCACCCAGCCGAACGAGCGCAGCGGCAGCGCCATGAGGGTGAACAGGTAGGAAATCTCCACGAGCTCACCCGTGGTCAAGTACCCGTCCGAAATGCGCCACGCCCCCAGCAGCGCGAACAGGATGATGCCAATGTTCGGCAGGGCGTCAATCAGCGGATCGAACCAGCCGCGCAAATACCCGAAGCGGATCCCGCTATCGCGCAGATCGTTCGCGGCCCGCGTGAACCGGGCCTCCTCATCGCTTTCCCGGCCGAGCGCCTTCACCACGTTCGCGCCATCGAACGACTCGTGAGCAATCGAGGACACCTCGCTGCGCAGCTCCTGAATCCGCGTCACCACGGGCGTGACCTTCACCTGGAACGCCAGGTTCAGGCCGATCAGCAGGGCCAGCATCACCAGCATGACCAGCAGGATCGCCCAGTCGATCAGCGCGACCTTCACCACCACGTACGCGAGCATCACCACGGTGGACACCGCGAACGCCCACGGCGCGAGGGCCTGCACGGCCGCTTCGGCATCCGCATACACGGCCGACAGCAGCGTGCCCGTGGACCGGTTGCGATGCCACTGCAGCGGCGTGCGTGCGAAGGCCCGCAGGAGCCGTTCGCGCATCTGCACCTGGATATCGAAAATCCCGTACATCGTGAACACGCGCCGCGCCACGAGCATCGCGGCCCGCAGCGCCGCCACCCCAAGGATCGCCGCGGCGAGGCCCCACGTGGCCCCCACCACGACGTTGCCCTGCTCGAAACTGGCGATGATCGCCCGCTCCGACGCCTCGCCCACGAGCGTGCTCGTGAACACGAGCAGCAGCGCGTAAATAATGCCGCCCACAATCGCGATCCCGAAGTACCACGGCGACGCGAACGTGAGCCGAGTGAGCAGGGCGAGCCCCGGAATGAGGATGCGCCGGGTGGGGCGCGGGGGCGCCGATTCCTTGGATGAGTGGCCTGCCGGGAGTGTCATGAGGGGCGGGCGGTCCTTTCGGCCGTGCGAGCGGCGCCGGGAGCGGGAGGTCAGGGGTGGGGCCGACGTTTATCCGAAGAGGGCGAAGGCTGCGGCGACGATGAAGACGGTGGCGCTGGCCATCGCGAGGAGAAGTTCGAGGAGGATGCCGATGCCGAGCGCTTTGAGCGCCACCCACGTGGACGCCCACGCTTCACGCGGGTCTTTGCGGCGCGAGTATTCCACGAGGAAGAGTGCGGCGATGAAGCCGAGGATGAGGCCCGGGCCGGGCAGGAGGAAGATTCCGAGAACGCCGCCGAGCACGGCCACGAAAATGGCCCAGCCGGGCACTTCGTTCTGTTTGAGCCTGCGCCCCGTGAGGACGTAGCTGCACGTGATGCCGAGCAGGGAGAACACGAGGATGAGGGCGAAGGGGATCCAGGCGCCCCAGCCTCCGACGACGATGGCCCAGGCGAGGGTGCCGAGGATGATGAGGATGGAGCCCGGCAGGATGGGGACCACGATCCCGGTGATGCCCACGGCGAAGGCGAGGGCGGCGATGATCGTGACGATCACTTCGGCAGTCATGGGGCGTCCTCACTGGGGGCGGGAAGTGCTGGGTGGAACGGAGTGTTCGATACGTGGCGCAGACAGTTCGGCGCTAGCGCGGAGAGTCCGGCGGTGGCACGGAAACTTCGGCGCTGGCGCAGAAGCAGGGCTATCCATCATCCTATGCGTGCCGAGATAAACGAGCGCTCTCATGCGTGCAGTCACTGCACGGTTGCCCGTTGCCCTCCCGGGATGGGATGAGCGTGGTTCAGCCACGCGAAGGTCTCCGCGATGCCCCGGAAGAACTGTGAAGGGTCCCCTGCCCCATCGCGTCGATGGTCTCGGGGTAGAAGTACGCCTCCCAGGGGTCACCCTCGGGCATCAGAGGGCGTGCGCTGCGGCTGCTCGCTCCTGGGCGAGCTTAAGCACCCGGCGCTCGTACTCCTCAGCACCGATCGCTCCGGTCGTCTCATCGACGAGGTTCTGCACGTCCTCGCGGTTGGGCTCCCACCCCTCATGCCACGAGGCCGCGAAGACCTGCACGACGGCGCGACGCTGCTGCGGGGTCAGGGGCTCGAACAGGTCGGGCCACCGGCCATCGAGGTTCATCGTCGTGTCCTGCTCGCTCATGGAGTCCTCCTAGCGATTGTGCTGAATCAGTCTAGATCGGAAACCAGTAACACCCCAAGGGAGGTTCTGGTCCTTCGGATTGCGGGTCAGGGTTTCGGTATCGCTAGTCCACGGTGAGGCGCGCGGTCGAGGTGCCGGAAGCAGTGCGCTGCACGTGGATCTTCTCGGGGATTTGGTTCTTCAGTTCGGCCACGTGGGAGACGATGCCGACCGTGCGGCCGTGCTGGGCGAGCTGGCGGATTTCCGCGATCACGCCGTCGAGTTTTTCGGGATCGAGCGATCCGAAACCTTCGTCGATGAACAGGGTGTTCATGTGGACCCCGCCGCTTTCGGCACTCACGATGTCGGCCAATCCCAGCGCGAGGGCCAGGGAAACGAAGAAGGTTTCGCCGCCGGACAGGGTGCGGGGATCGCGGGCCGTGTCGGTGCGCCGATCCATCACATCGAGCCCGAGGCCCACCTGGCGATTGCGGGGCCCCGCAAGGTCACTGAGCACGAGTTCGAGGTCGGTTCCGGACAGCGTGGCCAGCCGCGCGTTCGCAGCCTGCACCACGGAACCAAAGCGCTGCATCACCGCGAACGTAGACAGGGTGAGCCGCGCGCTCGTATCCGACGAATTGCCAGTGGCGATGTTCGCCAGATGCACCACCTCCGCCTGCCGGGCGCTCGTGGCGTTGTGCCGCGTCACCACCTGGGCGAAAGCGAGCGCGGCTGCCGCCGTGCGGTCGTAGAGGCGGTCGCGCCAGGCCCGCTGCTCCCCCGCCTGGGCGAGGGCGGCACGGGCGGCCACGAGCGCGGCCTCCGCCGCCTCGGCTTCCTCACCAATCTGGGCGGCGCGGTCCTCATCCGCCGTGAACTCCGCGAGCGCGGGATCCTCCGCGGCCTCGGCGATCTGGGCGGTGAGGCTCGCGTGCTCCGTCACGGCGGCGCTCAGGGCAGCGCGTTCGTCCGCACTGCGGCGCGCCTCGCGCACCGCGGCATCGGTGTCCACATCGCCACTGGCGACGAGCGCGGCCGCAGCTGCCGCGAGAGCCTCGTGGTCGGCGTGGGCGCGCAGCGCCGTGGCGAGGGCCGTGGCCCGCTGATCGCTGGCGCGCGCGGTGTCGCGCAGATGCTTCTGGCGCTCCTGGACCGTGGCAAAGCCCGCTCCGGCCTCGCCCTCCTGAGCATCCTGACTGTCCTGGCTGTCCTGATCGACCTGGATATCCAAGGTGCC
>JAUNTX010000006.1:0-3492 GCA_030538475.1 Dermabacter sp. | reverse complement strand
TGGAGCACGCCGCATTCCCTCTCGCGCTCGCTCGCCGCCCGTTCCTTCGCCTGGCGCTCGCGTTCGGCGGCCGCGATCTGTTCGGCGGTCACGAGGGCGCTGCTGGCCGTGGCGGGCGCGGGGTGTTCCGTGGCTCCGCACACCGCGCACGGATCGCCGGGGCTCAGATCCAGGGCGAGTTCCGCGGCCATCGCGTTCATGCGGCGCGTGCGCAGCGAGGTTTCGTGATCGAGCGCGGCCCGCGCCTCGGTGATCGCTGCACCGGCAGCGGCGCTGGCGTCGGTAAGGCGCCCGGCCAGCGTGTGAGCGGTGCGGGCGGCGCTCACGCGCGCCGTGGCGGCGGCCAGATGGGCGCGTTCGGCGTCCAGGGGCCGCGCCTGGGCGGCGAGCGCGGCCTGCCGCTCACCGAGCACGGCTCGCTCACGCGGGCGATCCGCAACGGCCGTGCCCGCTGCCTCCTTGGCTCGCAACGAGGCAGCGGCCTCGGTGCGAGCGGCATCCAGGGCGGCGGCCCGCCGCGGCAGGTTCTTTTCGAGGGTGACCAGGGCTTCCAGTTCGGCCGCTTCGCGAGCGCTGGTTTCTGAGGCCGCCGCGGCCTTGGCCTGCGCCGCGGCCCAGCGCTCCGGGTGCTCCCGCAGATCCGCGCTCACGTGCGCGCGTGCCTCCGCGAGCGCCGCGGCGGCAGCGTCGCGGTCCCGCAGGGCATAAAACGCCTGCTCCACGGCCTCATGCAGAGCCAGGGCCGCGCGGGCGCTGCCTGCCGTGGGGGCGAGGGCATCGCGGCGGGCGATGCGGGCATCCAGCTCCCGGCGCCGCGCGAGCAGAGCGGACAGCGCCCCCGCCTTTTCGCTGCGGGCAACGGCCGTGTCCAGGGCAGCACTCAGCGCGCTTTCCTCCTGGGCGGCGGCCGTCTTCTGAGCGGCGGCCTCCGCCTCGAGGTCCTTCACGTGCGCTGATGCACGCTCCACCTGCACGGGGCCATAGCCCGCGCAGTCCTCAGCGATCTGGGCGCGGCGGGCATCATCCACCGCCGCCGCTTCCAGCACACGTTCCATCCCCGCTTCGAGCCGGGCCTGCGAGGCCGCCACGTCCCGATTGGCCGCCTGGCGCGCCTTCGCGAACTGATCCTCGATGGCGTCATACAGGTGGGTGCCGAAGACCCGTTCGAGCACCTTCTTGCGGTCTTTCGTTTCCGCCCGGAGGAAGCGCGCGAACTCCCCCTGGGGCAGCACCACGGTCTGCGTGAACTGATCGTGGGTGAGGCCAATGATGCGGGCGATCTGCGCGCCCACATCATCGATGCGCGAGGCGATGGGGTCGATCTGCGCCACCGTTTCAGTGCCCGCGATGGCGGCATCGAGCGCATCGGGAGAGGCGAGCTTCCACAGCTTCGCCGTGGCATTGTGCCGGGTGAGCCCTTCGCCCCGCTGCTTCGGGCGCATGTAGGCGGGGGTGCGGCGAATCCGGTAGAGGCCATCGGGCACCTCGAAGAACAGATCCACGAAGGATTCCTTCGCGCCGGGCATGAAGTGGCTGCGGATGCGATCACCGCTGGATCCTTCGCCCGCCACGTTGCCGTACAGCGCGAACACGAGGGCATCGATGATCGTGGACTTTCCGGAGCCCGTGGCCCCTTCGAGCAGGAAGAGCCCGCTCGCACCGAGCGCCGCGAAGTCGAGAAAGACGGGATCCTTGAACGGGCCGATGCCCTCGAATCGCAGATGGTGGAGTTTCATGCGGAGCCTCCCGCGGCGCGCGCCTCGGCGAGCACGTCATCAATAATCTCCTGCTGCGAGGCGGTGGGTTCTGCGCCCGTGAGGAAGGAGAAGAAATCCCGGCACACCTGCTGCGGGGAGCTCTGGGCGCTCACCACCGGCGCCGCCTGGGCTCCCTGGCCGCTGGGTGAAGCGAACTCGGTGACGAGCAGGTGGGGGAAGTGGGAGCGCAGGGTTTCTTGCAGATGCGCGGGGCGGCTGGGCTCCCGCACGACCGCGTGAATCCAGTCCTCTCCGTGGACGGGGGCCTGATCGAGGATGTAGCGAAGGGCCCCTTCGAGCCGCACGAGACGCCGCGGCACGGGGGTGGGCAGGCGCGTGATGTCGCAGTGCCCGCGCTCATCCATCTCCACGAGCAGCACCGCCTTGGTGTGGTGGCGTTCGGAGAACGAAAAGGCCAGGGGGCTGCCCGAATACCACGCCTCCGTGCGCTCCCCCGGCACGAGCGCGCTCATGCGCTGGCACCCGTGCAGGTGCCCGAGCGCGACGTAATCGATTCCCGAAAAAACGGTTCCGGGCACCGAATCCACGCCGCCCACCGTGAGGTCCCGTTCCGAATCCGAGCCTTCGCCACCGCTCACGAACGTGTGGGCCAGCACGACGCTTCGCGCCTCCCCGCGCGCCTGGATCCGGGCGCGCACGCGATCCATCGCCACGCGCATCACCGCATCGTGGGAGCGCTCAAGCGGATCACCGTCCCCCTCCACGAGCGCGTACCGGGCCACGTCAGGATCCAGGAAGGGCAGGCCGAAGAACAGGACCTCTCCCCATTCATCGTTAACCGCCACGGGGTTGTCGATGCCCGGCGTGCTCGCCAGAATGTGCACGCCGGGGCGCATGAGCTGCGCGCCAAAGCCCAGGCGCACGGCGGAATCGTGATTGCCGGGGGTGAGGATCACCGTGGTGAGTTCGCTCAGCCGCGCGAGCGTGCGGTGCAGCAGCGCCACGGATTCCACGGGCGGCACCGAACGATCGTAGATATCCCCCGCGATCACCACGGCATCGACGGCGTGCTCCCGCACTGCCTCCACGAGAAAATCGTGGAACTGTTCCTGGAACGCGTGCAGGTTTTCCCCGTGCAGGGTGCGCCCGAGGTGCCAATCCGAGGTGTGCAAGATCTTCATGCGCTCCACTGTAGGCACGGGGTGAGACATTTAAACTCCACGGCTCATGAACTCCACGGCTCACCGCCGCCCAGCACCCTCCCCCGTCGGCGCCCGCCCCCGTCGGCCCCACATTCCCCACGCCCACTACACTCTGCTCCATGCCCTTCACCCTTCCCCTGCTGCTCTTTGCCCTCGTGGCCAACGCGGGCTTTTTCCTGCCGAAGCTTCCCGACGCGGGACAAGAGGTGGCGGCCCTGCCCTATGCGGACAAGGTGGTGCACGTCGCCGTGTTCGCGCTGACCGCGTGGGCGCTCCTGCGGGGATACGCGTGGGTGAAGGCCACGGGCAGCATCCGGCGCCGTCAGGTGCTCGCGATCCTCGCTGCACTCGTGGCATGGGCGTGGATCATCGAACTGATCCAGTCACTCATGCCGCTGCGCGCCGCCGATCCCGCCGACGTGCTCGCCGACTGTGTGGGCATCCTCGTCGGGCTCGGCATCTTCGCCGTGGAGGCGCGGGGGGGGGGGGGGGGGCCCCCCCCCCCCCCCCCACCCCCCCCCCCCGGCCCGGGCGCGCGGGCCCCCCCCCCCCCCCCCCCGCCCCCCCGGGCC
>JAUNTX010000005.1 GCA_030538475.1 Dermabacter sp. | reverse complement strand
CACGCAGTGCGTGAGGTGCGTGTGCCTCACGCAGAGAGTGAAGGAAGCCCCGCACGGTGAGTGTGAAGACGGCCCCGCACGGCGTGCGGGGCTTTCCTTGTTTAACGGCGCGCACTGGGCAGGGGCCCGGGACCCGGGGCGCGGAGGCGGGGTGATGCACTGCATGGGCGATGCGCATCCCACCCACCGTCGGACGGCACCAGAGCCTATACACTTATAGGCTGGCGGCGCCTGCCCCGTCGCCATCGATTTACGGCAAAGGAATGAGCATGTCGAGCTTCTCGCTTGGTCCCATCGACGATGACTTGTCGGCGGCACTTCTCCGTGGCCTCGACAGCGTCGAAGACAAGCTCGTCATCTCCGTCGCCACCTCGGACGCCATGGTGCAGTGGACCGCCCGCTATCTCCTGGACGCGGGTGGCAAGCGGGCCCGCCCCGCGCTGGTTTTCCTGGCCGCAGCATTCGGAGACATGCACCGCCCCGAAGTGGTCGATGGCGCGTGCCTCGTGGAACTCACCCACCTGGCCACCCTCTACCACGACGACGTGATGGACTCCGCCGAAACCCGCCGCGGCATCAAAACTGCCCACGAGGTGTGGGGAAACAACGCCGCGATCCTCACCGGCGACTTCCTCTTCGCGCGCGCGAGCGCCATGAGCGCCGGGCTCGGCCCGGACATCGTCAAGCTGCACGCGCACACGTTCGAGCGTCTCTGCCTTGGCCAGCTCAACGAAACCGTCGGCCCACCCGAAGGTGCCGATCCCTTCGAGCACTACCTCGAGGTCCTCTCGCACAAGACCGGCTCGCTCATCTCGGCAGCGGGGATCATCGGCGCGACGCTCGGCGGCGCCTCCCCGGAGATCGTCGAGACCCTCGGGCGCTACGGCGAGGCTGTCGGTGTCGCCTTCCAGCTGGCCGACGACGTGCTCGATGTCCGCGGTACTCCCGATGTGTCAGGCAAGATTCCCGGCACGGACCTTCGCGAAGGCGTGCCCACGATGCCGACCCTGCTCCTTCGTCGGCGCGTCGCATCCGGGGATGCCTCCGCGCACAGCCTTGAGACCCTCGCGGCCATCGACGGCGACCTCTCGAGCGACGAGGCCCTCGCCCACGCCGTGTCCCTCCTCGCGGCAGACCCAGCCGTGGACGATACCCAGGCGCTCGCCGACCGCTACGCGGACGAAGCGCTCGAACTCGTTCACTCACTGCCCGAAGGCGCCGCCCGCGACGCGCTCGAAGCCTTCACGATCTCGCTGGTCCACCGCTCCGCGTAGCCTCACGCGTCGGCCCGGGGGACAGTCCGGGGGACAGTACTGTATTTTCGTCCCCCAGTCTCGCCGGATAGAGTGGAGGGCGGTCGCCGCCCGCGCGGAGGCCATGATGAGCCTGGCCACGCAGAAAGCTGACGCACCTATGTCGACACCCCCCTATGGCGCCCCCCTGTCCCCGACGGTCATGGAGCCTCAGGTGAACCCGCTCAAGCGGATTGTTGCCGGCTGGATCGACCTCACGCTCCTGTTCCTGGCCACCGTTCCCGCGCAGCTGTCCGAACTCACGGCGCTGTTCAGCCGCGGCCCCGTCGGCGCAGGCTACTTCTTCGGGTGGGTCCTCACGATCCTGCTCGTGCTTCTGTACGTCATCATCCTCGTCGCACTCATGGGCCTGAGGGGCACCAGCCCCGGCGCACTCATCTTCGGATACCGAGTCGTCGATGCGGACACCGGAGACAAGGCCACGTTCGTTCAGGCGATCATCCGCCTTGCCGTCGCTGGCGCGCTGTCCATCGTGTGCGTGGGTGTCGGACCGATCATCCTCGCGATCACCATCGTCCTCGCCCAGGACGGCCGCGGCCTCCACGACCGCGCCGCCCGTACCACGGTAGCCAATGGCCGCAGCGCGAGCTCCGGCTCCTCGAGTGCCTCCGCCGCCAGCGCCGCTCCCGTGCCCAGTGCAGCACCCGCCTCGAGCGCAGTTCCCGCAGCTACCGCCGCACCGGTGGCATCGCCCTACGCTCATGGCTCGGCGCCTTCGCCGTACGCCCCGGCGTCGGCCCCTTCGCCCTACGCCGCGCCGTCCGCGGCTCCTTCCGCCGAGGTCCCCGCGCCTGACGGCGCCTACGCCGCGCCCCAGTGGGGAACCGTCCCGGCGGCCAGCGGCCCGGCGCCCCAGCAAGCCGAGGCCCCGGCATCCACTTCCTACCCGTGGGACGGACACGCACCCGAGGCTGCCCCCGCTGCTCCCGCCGTCCCCGCTGCCCCCGCCGAGGTAGCCCCGGCTCCGGAAGTAGCACCCGCCGACGAAGCGCGCTCTAAGGAGCTTGACGCGGCCGACGCGCGCTCGGAAGAGGTCGTTGTCGTCGAGGACGCGCCGGTCGTGGAGGATGGTGAGAGCGTCGAGACTGTCGAGAGCACGGAAGCTGGCGAGGCTCTGTCGGAGTCCGAGGTGACCGAGCTGACCGAGGAAGAGACCCCCGCAGCCGACGCCCATGATCATGTCGCGGTCGCGGAGCTCGGGGACGCGCCCCAGGCGCACGAGGCCGCGCCCGTGGCACACGAGGACGCTCCTGCGGCGCCGTTTGACGCGCCTGCCCCCGTGGTAAGCGAAGATGTTCCTGCGGCGCCGACCCACGCTTCTGCTCCTGCAGAGCTCGCCGACCCGGATCAGACGGTTCTGACTCCCGCGTTCGATCACCTCGTCGCTTCGCCCGGCGTCATCCTCGTGTTTGACGACGGTACGCGGCACGAGCTGTCCGCAGGCGTGACGGCCGTCGTGGGTCGCAACCCCGTCGTTGCCGACGGCGAGGTCGCTGTCGCGTTCCTCGATGACACTCGGTCGATGTCGAAGACTCACGCGCGCGTGCGCCTTGACGACGGCATCGTCCTCGTCACCGACGCGGACTCCACCAACGGCACCGCCGTTCTCTACAGCGACGGTACAGAGCAGGCCGTGCAGGCCGGGCAGGACATCACCGTGCCGGGCGGTGCGCGCGTGAAGGTGGGCGATCGGCTCATCAGCATTGAAGTGCGTGGCGAATGACCACGGACAACCCCGAGGGTGAGGTTGCCTCGCCACGCCCCTTCGGCGTGGCCTCGTCGGCCGCGACGGACGTGGGCCGCGTGCGCAAGGTGAACGAAGACTCCTACCTCGCTATCGCTCCCGTCTACCTCGTGGCCGACGGCATGGGCGGGCACAATGCGGGCGAGGTCGCGAGCGGCATTGTCATAGACGAGTTCTTCTCGCTCGCCGGCGAGCAGTACGTGGATCCCGATGCCGTGGCCGACGCCATGGTTCGCGCCTACGAACGTATCGCCAGCATCAGCGACGAGACCTCCCGCAGCGCGGGCACGACCGTTGCCATGGTGGCCCTGACCCTGCACGAGGACGAACCGCATTGGCTCGTCATGAACCTGGGCGATTCGCGCGTCTACATGGTGCGATCCGGCCAGTTCTCGCAGGTGAGCGTCGATCATTCGGTCGTGCAGGAACTCGTGGATCGGGGCGAGATCACGTCGGCCCAGGCGCGCGTGCACCCCTACCGGAACATGATTACCCGGGCGCTCGGCGCGGGTCCCGAGGCGCGGCCCGATTTCTGGCTGTTCCCCGTCACCGAGGGGGACCAGTTCCTCGTGTGCAGCGACGGTGTGAGCGGCGAGATCGACGACGCGGAACTGGAGCGCCTCCTGGCCGACAGCGCGGGCGCCGAGTCGGTGGCCTCGAGCATTGTCCACCGCGCCGTGGCCTACGGCGGTCGCGATAACGCCACCGCCGTCGTGGTCAGTGCGACCCAGCCCGGAAGCGGGGCGCACGTGGGGGAGCAGAGCTACACCACCGTGGAGCGTTCCGAGCTCCCGGCGCTGCCGCCCGAGCCCGTCCACTAACGCGCTCCCAGCCCGGTGGGACCCGGGTCGCGTGGCCGCCTCGCGAGAAGGGCCGACGCACCCGGGGGAGAAGTCCCCATCGCGCGTGGCACAATAGGGAGCTATGACACGTGTGGTAGTGGAGTACTGCGGCGAGGAGTTTGAGGTCGCCGCCGGTCAGGAGTTCTCAATCGGCCGGGATGCCGACCTCATCATCGATGACGACAATCCGTTTCTTCACCGGCGCTTCCTCGTGCTCGTTCCCGGGGACAACATGTGGTGGCTCGCCAATGTGGGGGATCGCCTGAGCGCCACCCTGACCGATGCCGAGAGCACGATGCGTGCTGCCCTCGCCCCGGGGGCGCGCATGCCGCTGGCTTTCAACGAAACCTCCGTGGTGTTCACGGCCGGACCCACGACCTACGAGTTCAGTATCGCTGTGGAGGACCTGGAGACGCCGGCGGTGCCGATGGAGGATACGGACTTCACCGGCAGCGCCACGATTGGGGCGGTCGCGCTCACGGAGTCGCAGCGTCTGCTCATCATCGCGCTGGCCGAACCGCTGCTGCGGCGCCAGGGCGAGGAACTGTCTGCTCTGCCCTCCTCGGCGAAGGCCGCGAAGAGGCTGGGCTGGTCGCTCACGAAGTTTAACCGCAAGCTCGACAACGTGTGCGACAAGTTTGATCGCCTCGGGGTGCGGGGCCTGCGCGGTGGCCCGGGCAACCTTGCGAGCAATCGCCGGGCCCGGCTCGTGGAGTACGCGATCGGCACCCGTATCGTTACGTCGGCAGACCTCGAACTTCTCCACAATTTGCCGCGGCCCTAGCTGCAGGCCCCCTTGCCCCCGCGACACTGAGGGAGCGGTCACGGTGATCGCCCGGTGCCAAGCGGCGTCGGTTCTCCGCGACGGGGGCGGTCTTGGACGTACGACTCACCTGGGATCGCCCGTGCTCCACCGAATGCCGGGACCGTGAGGGCCATCCGTGCTCGCACTCGAGCACGATCGACGTCACGGCGGATCAGACCGCCCGGGTGGGCGACCTCGCCGCGGCGCTCAGCTCGCTGAGCGAGGCCGCGTCTACCGAGGTACGCGAGGGAGAGCCGGACAAGGCACGCGAGGGGGCACCGCAGAGGGCCCGAGTGCCGGGCACGAGCGTGCCGAGCATTCGGATCGGGGCCTCGAGCCCGCACGGTCAGCCGGGTACGGTCCTGCCCCCTTCCGCCCTGCTTGCCACGAGCGCGCTGCTGTCCGGCACCGTCATCGAGGTGGGCGATGCCCCTGTCGCAGGGCCGAACGCCCGGGAAGAATCTGGGGCGGCGCCGGGGCGGCGCGGTCGTCGGGCACGCACCCACCTTCCCGCCGGGGCGCCGAATCCCGCGGAATATCGGCTCCTCATCGAGGGGCCGGACGGGCGGCGCCACGTCCCGCTGACGGGCCCGCAGATGTGGATAGGTTCTGACCCCGCGTGCGACGTGGTGTTGCGCGGACGCGACGTGGAGCCGCGCCACGCGCGCCTGAGCCTCCCGGAGCGTCGCGTCCAGAGCGCGAGCGACGCCGCCCCGCTGTGGGTGGATGGGCACGAGACCTTCGAGGCGTCGGTGGAGGGGTCCCGCGTGATCGGCATTGGCGACCTCACGCTGAGGCTCGTGCACCAGGGAGGGGACGACACCACGCTCGCCTCGACCGAGGCGGTCGCGCACCTGCCGAACCCCCGCTTCATCGACGCCGCCTCGCCCCCGGCGATTCCCCTGCCCTCGCCCCCGAAGTCTCCGCAGGCCGTGGCCTTTCCGGTGGTGATGATGATCGTCCCGGTGTTCATGGCCGCCGGGCTCTGGTTCATGACGCAGAGCAGGTTCGTCCTGGTCTTCGCCCTGTTCATGCCCATGCTCGCGCTCGCGAACTACGCGTCGCAAAAACGCAACGCCGCCTACCAGCACCGCGAGGCTCTCGCCCGCTTCGATGACGAGTTGGACGCCGCGGCCACGAAGGCGCACGCCTGGCACACCCGGGAGCGTGCCCACCTCGATGAACGGTTTCCCGATCCGGGCCGTGTGCGGCGGGCGATCCCCGAGCGCTCGCGCCTCCTGTGGAGCACGAAGGCCGCCAGCCCGGACTTCCTCCACGTCCGGCTGGGGGTCGGCAGCCGGGTGAGTGCCGCTGCCGTCGAGGCCCCGGCCAAGCCCGATGTGGCGGCCGACGACGCCCTGCGGCTCGACGACGTGGCTGCGGAGATCTCCCGTCTCGACGAGGCACCCGTGGACCTCGACCTGGGCGCAGCGAACGTGGCCGTGATCGGGGAGGTCTCGCACGCGGCGCCCGTCGCCGTCTCGATCCTGATCACCGCCGCGGGACTGCATTCGCCCGAAGACCTCACCGTGGCCGCGTTCGTGGGGGAGCCCTGGGTGGGGCCGCTCGGCAGCCTCGCGTGGCTCCCGCACGCAAGCTATCCGGTGAGCGCCGTGACGGCGCCGCGCCTCGTCGATGAGGAGGCGGCAGCGGATGCGCTGCTCGCCGACCTCGAACAGATTGTTGCCGCGAGGCAGCAGGCGAGCCGCACGGCCGGGGCCGACGCTGGCTCGTCCTCGATGCAGCGCATCCTTGTGGTCGTGGCCGATCCCGCGCCAGTGGAACGGGCGCGCCTCGTGCAACTGGCCTTCGCGAGCGGGCCCGAGGTGGGCGTCCACCTTCTGTGGTGCGCGAGGAGTCTCGAGCGGGTCCCGCAGGGATGTCCCGTGCTGGTGCACGTGGACGGAACCGCTGATGCGCCTGGCAGCGCCGCGGTTGTGGGGCACCTGCCCTCGGTGGTGGGGCGCGACGGCCTGGCTCCGAGCCTCGTGGGCGGGGCAGGCGTGGAAGGGGCACTCGTGGAGGGAGTACCTGTGGCTGGGGCATTGGAACGGGTAGCCGACGGCAGCAGCGTGCAGCCCCTCGCCCTTGCCACGGTGGGGCGCACCGACGCCCTCGAGTGCGCCCGCAGCCTCGCGCCCGTGGTCGATGCACGGACCCGGATCGCGGACTCCGCCGACATTCCCTCCCTCGTCACCCTGGCCGACGCCACGGGCCTCGCGTTCGATGCCCTCGACGCCGACCTGTCCGCACGGTGGGCGCTGAGCGATGCCGATCCCGCCCGCACGCTGGAAGCGGCCATTGGCCATGACGGCCGGGGCAGCGTTCGCCTCGCATTGCGCACGGCCGGGCCGCACGCCCTCGTGGCGGGCACGACGGGCGCGGGAAAGTCCGAGTTTCTCCAGTCGTGGGTGCTGGCGCTCGCCGCCGAATATTCCCCGAGCGCGCTGACGTTCCTCTTCATCGACTACAAGGGTGGGGCGGCCTTCGCGGAGTGCGTGGATCTCCCGCACTGCGTGGGCCTCGTGACCGACCTCAGCGGCGCCCTCGTCCAGCGCGCCCTCGTGTCGCTGCGGGCCGAACTCGTGCGCCGCGAAGAAATCCTGGCCCGCGCCGAGGTCAAGGACCTGCCCTCACTCGAGGCGCGCGGCGAGGGGGGCTGCCCACCCGCCCTCATCATCGTCGTCGACGAATTTGCTGCGCTCATGCGTGACGTACCGGAGTTCGTGGACGAGCTGGTCGATATTGCCGCGCGCGGCCGCTCGCTCGGCCTGCACCTGGTCCTTGCCACGCAGCGCCCCGCGGGAATCGTCAGCGAACGCTTGCGGGCCAACACCACCGTGCGCGTGGCCCTCCGGCTGGCCGACGCCGCGGATTCCCACGACGTGATCGGCACGGCCGACGCCGCCCGCATCACCGCCGAACAACCGGGTCGGGGCCTCGTGCGCACGGGGCCCCGACCTCCGCGCGATGTCCAAATGGCCTACGCGGGGCGCCTCGCTCGCGCCCGGGCGGTCCCTCCCCGGCTCCGCGTGAGCCCCGGCCCCCTGAGCGGCGAGACGTGGGGCCCGGTCATCATCGAGCACGAGCGCGCGGGGCTGGGCGCGGGGGACCTGAGCGAGGGGGAGCGTCTCGTGCAGGCGGCCCGCCAGCTCGCCGTGCGCGAGGGCCGGGAGGCGCCCCGGCGCCCCTGGCTCGAACCCCTCCCCGCCAGCCTCGGACTGGTCGAGCTTGCCGAACTCGCCGAACCGCGGGCTGTCACGCCGGAGCGCGGCGTCCCGGTCGCGCTCATCGATATGCCGTCCCAGCAGCGCCAGTTCCCGTGGCACTACAGCCCCGCCACCTCCCCGCGCCTGCTGCTCATCGGCGCGGCCGGAGCCGGAGCCACCGAAGCGCTCGACACCGTGATCAGTTCCCTCGCGCTCTGGCCGCGCGTCACGCCCGCCCACGCCTACGTCATCGACTCGCCCCAAGGCTCCCACGCATCCCTGGCAGAGCTTCCTCACGTCGGCTCCGTGATCCCCGCGACCGACACCGACCGAGCGCTGCGGCTCCTTCGCACCCTCGTGGCCCGTATGCGCGAGCGGGCCGAGGCCTTCCGCACCGCGGGGGCACGTTCCCTGAGCGAGCATGCGCAGAAGACCGGCAAGCGCTGGGAATACCTTGTGCTCGCCATCGAATCGTACGCGGGGCTCATGGCCGAACTCGGTCCCCGCGAGGCCGAAGGGGCCACGGCGATGCTGACCGCGCTTGCGCGCGACGGTGAACACCTCGGCATCGCCCTCGTCGTCGGTACGTCCCGCTCGCGCGAGATGCCGACGGTCCTCGATACGGCGATGGACCAGCGCGCGATCTTCCGGCTGGCCCGAAAAGAGGACGAGGCGATGCTGGGACTGTCCACTCCCGTCGGCCCCGATGATCCGCCCGGTCGCGCCCTCATTGACGCTCGTTCAGCTCAGTTTGCGAGGCCGCCGAGCGCCGGTGACCTCGAGCGGTGCGGGGGCGGGAGCCCGGGCGATGCCCTCGCCTCCCCGCCCGTCCCGATCATTCATTTCCCGCGCAGGCTCGCCGAGCACGAGCTTCCCGCGCCCGCTCCCGACGGCCACCTCATCCTCGGTCTCGATGCAGGGCTGTGCGAAGGGGTTTCGGCCTCGCTCAGGGACCTCTTGGTCGTGGCCGGTGGCCCGGGAAGTGGCAAGTCCTCGCTCCTCGAGCGGGCCGAGGCACAGGCGGCGCGATCCGGTATGACCGTCTGGCGCGTGCGCGGAACGGACACGGGGGACCCCGACGAGAGCGGCGAGCGGCAGGGGAGCGGCGTGGGGAACCGGCGCACGCCGATGACCTGCGCACTGCCGATGACCTGCGCGAGGCGCTTGCCGCCCTGCGCGCGCACCCGCGATCCGACCTCCTTCTCCTCATCGACGACCTCGGCCCGCTCGAAGGCACGCCACGTGCCGCGCCACTCGCGGAGTTGGCGCGCGCCATCGTGCAGCACGGGGGCGGCGTGTGGGCATCGCTCACGAGCAGCGCGTTCGCCCGCACCCACGCCCTGAGCGTCGAGTTCGCCGGGGGAGGCAGGGGCGTGCTGCTCGGCCTCAAGGAGATGGACGCCTACACCATCTTCGGCCTCACGCCCCCGCGCATCGACGGCGAACGGGACATTCCCGGGCGCGCCTGGTGGATCCAGCACGGCGCAGCCACCCTCATCCAGGTCGCTCAGCCCGCTCCGCAGGCAGAGCCGACATCTACGCACACCCAAGGAGGTGAATGATGACGATGCTTGGCATGAACCCGGTCGCCGTGAACGGCGTGACAGAGGACCTTTCGCGCCTGGCCACGCTGATCAGCGAGCAGTCCCAGCAGCTCGCCACGCTCGTGGCCGGCCTGCCGTGGCAGGGAGAGGATGCCGACGCCGCGCTCGTGCGCTGGATGTCCACCATCCAGCCCGCGCTCGCGCTCCTGGCCATCGACCTCGCGAGCGCGGCCGAACAGGCCGGCGAGCACGTGGCCGAACAGCACCGTGCCTCCTCCGGCTAGGCACCTCAACTCCCGGGGCGCGAGGTCGTTGTCCACAACCCCCGGCACAGAAAACCGTCCCCACACGCTCCGCTGGACCCGCGGGCCTAGCGTGGCAGGAGACACCACCCGAGGGGGCCACGCCATCGCGGAAACCCCCACTCCACCAGAGCACGACAAACATCGAGCACTACAGATTAAGGATTCACCATGAACATGTTGGGAATGAACCCCATCTCCGTCGAAGGCGTTGCGGGCGAACTGGAAACCTTCGCCACGAACATTCGCGCCGCGGCAGAAACGGCAAGCACGGAACTGAAGGAACTCGAATGGGTTGGTGAGGACGCCGATGCGTTCCGCGCCATGTACCTGCCGGAACTCGAGCGCGGCTACGCCCTGGCCGAAGCCATCCGCAGCCTCGGCCTCAAGGCCGCCCACGAGGCGACTCAGCAGCGTGCCACCTCTGCACAGTAACGACGCTGCCCAGTGTTGCCGCGGCGCAGTGTTGACACTGCTCAGTAGCGACACGTCCCAGTAACGACCCTGCTCGGCAAAAACACTGCGCAGGACGAACGCCCGCCCGGCCTCGATGGGGCCGCGGGCCACCCGGGGAGCTCTCTCGCGAGCAGACCCCACCCTAAACATCACTGACCCCGGCGGCACAGGCCGTCTCAACTTCCAGGAGGAAGAACCATGACCGCATTTATTGGTATGACCACCGAAAAGGGCACGATTGCCGCCGACTCCATCGAGGGGCTCGGCAAGGGCCTCCAGTTGGCCGTGACTCCGTACGCGGCGAGTGTCGCGGCGATGGACTGGGTAGGGCAGGACCGCGAAGAGTTTCTGCACTCCTTTCTTGTTCTGAAGGAGCAGGTCGTCGAGTTCGCCACCCAGCTTGTCTCCCTCGGCGCGAATCTGCGCGATCAGGCGATGGCGCAGACGCAGGCTTCGTCGGCGATGGATCAGGCAGGGGCGTCGACTGCGACGGCTCCGACGCCGGCATCCTCGGGGATGGAGGCCTCCGCGTCCTAGCCCCGGGACGCCCGTCTCCGGGCGGCCGCCACCCTGTGAGGGGGAACACGGGGTGAGCGGCCCGCCCGGATTAGCGCTTCGGGTGAGCGCCTAGTATGATCGATCAGGTTCGTTAGCGATGCTCGAGAGGCTCGTGAGCGACGATCCGGCAGGTTACCCTAGCGGCCAAAGGGATCTGACTGTAAATCAGACGGCTCAGCCTTCGGGGGTTCGAATCCCTCACCTGCCACGCAGATCGCCCGGGAATATCCCGTGTGATTCGCCGCACCGGCAACGGATCGGGATTGCTCCACGAGCATGAACATTGATAAGTTGTCACGCGTTGCCCTGATAGCTCAGTAGGCAGAGCATCTCCATGGTAAGGAGAAGGTCAAGGGTTCGATTCCCTTTCAGGGCTCAGATGGGAGAGCCGGCCCGGTACCGCGTGCGGTGCCGGGCCGAATTTCCGATCATGCCGGGGTAGCTCAGACGGTTAGAGCGCACGACTCATAATCGTGAGGTCGCGGGTTCGATCCCCGCCCTCGGTACCACTCCAGGTCAGCCTGGTGTGTTTAGACGTGCCTGCGCAGGTAGGCGACAGTGGATACGCGCACCGCGAGGTGGGCGTTTGAGGAAATGAGGCGAACCGTGGCGAGCAAGAGCTCAGACGTGCGTCCGAAGATCACCTTGGCATGTGTGCAGTGCAAGCACCGCAACTACATCACCAAGAAGAACCGTCGCAACACCCCGGACCGTCTCGAGCTGAAGAAGTTTTGCTCGAACTGCGGCTCCAGCACGGTTCACCGCGAGACCCGCTGATCTTCACGCGAGTGATATGCACGAGGCCACCCCACGGGGTGGCCTTTTGCATGCCCGCCCTCGGGTGCGCCGGATAGGATCGAGTCGGCGCCGCACCCGGTGGCGCACTTCGAGGATCGGGAGTTCACATGCCAGGGGCCAATCCAGATTTTGCCGGACGCGAGTACCCGCCAGGATCGCCGCTTGAGGTGTCCGCGGTGAAGATCCGCGAGTTCGCCGAGGCCACGCAGAGCCCGCACCCCTTCCACATGGACGCTGAGGCTGCCCGCGCGGCCGGCTACGCGGGGGTGGTGGCCCCGCCCACGTTCCTCGTGGCCCTCGCGCAGCGCGAAGAGGCCCGCTACATCAACGACCCCGAGGCGCGCGTGGACTTTTCTCGCGTAGTGCATTCCGAAGAGTCCTTCGCGCTCACCCGCCCCATCGTGGCCGGTGACGTGCTCACGCCCCGCCTCACGGTCGAATCCATCAAGGGGCTCGGCCCCCACTCGCTCGTCACCACCCGCGTGGACTTCGCGGACGAAACCGCGACGCACGTGGCGACGGTGCGCTCATCACTCGTGATCCGCGGAGAGGACGCCTCATGACCCCCACCCTCGACACCCTCGCCGTGGGCGATACCGTGGTGGACACCACGGTGCGCCTGACCCGAGACAGCCTCGTGCGGTACGCCGGGGCCTCGGGCGATTTCAACCCGATCCACTACAACGATGCCTTCGCCGTGAAGGTGGGTCTCGACGGCGTGATCGCCCACGGGATGCTGACGATGGCCAGCGTGATCGCCCCCGTCGTCGATGTGCTGGGCGATCCGGGCCTCGTGCTGGCCTACGAAACCCGCTTCACGAAGCCGGTCGTGGTGCCCGCCCTCGGCGAGGCCCACGTGCAGGTCCTCGCGACCGTCGGAGCGATCGACGCGGAGGCCGGCACGCTCCGGATCGACCTGACGGTCACCTCCGGGGATCTCAAGGTGCTCACGAAGTCGCGCGCCACCGTGGTGCGCCCGTGAAGCTGAGCGAACTGACCAGCCTCCGACTCGGCGGAGAGATCGAGCACTACGTCCCCGTGCACGACGAGGCCTCGCTCATCGCCGCGGTGAAAGAAGCCGACGACCAGGGCAGGCCCCTGCTCGTGCTTGGCGGCGGCTCCAACCTGGTGGCCTCCGACGCGCCGTTCACGGGGACCGTCGTGCACACGATGGGCCCCACCCACCCCGTGTTTCTTGACGCCACGTGCGAGATCAGCGGGTCGGGGGAGCCGACGAGCACCCCGGCCGCGCTCGAGGACCGCACGGCCCTCGAGGCGAGCTGCGGCGGTGCCATCGTGGAGTATTTCGCGGGCACGGCGTGGGACGACGTCGTGGCCTACGCCGTGGATCGGGGAATGGTGGGGATCGAAGCCCTCTCGGGCATCCCCGGCACGGTGGGCGCGACCCCGATCCAGAACGTCGGCGCGTACGGGCAGGAAGTCTCCCAGACCATCACCCGCGTGCGGACGTGGGATCGCGTGGCGGGCGCCGTGCGCACGTTCTTCGCGTCGGACTGCGGCTTCGCCTATCGGGACTCGATCTTCAAGCGCACCCCCATGCCGGGGGTGGACCCGGCGGTGTCGCCGACGGGCCGCTACGTGGTTCTCGCCGTCACCTTTCAGCACCGGGTGGGGGACCTGTCGGCCCCCATCGCCTACGCGGAGCTGGCGAAGCACCTGGGCGTGCAGGTGGGGCAGCGGGCGCCGATGCGCGAGGTCCGCGATCAGGTGCTCGCGATTCGCGCCGCGAAGGGCATGGTGCTGAACACCGCCGACCACGACACGTGGAGCGCCGGAAGCTTCTTCACGAACCCGATCCTCGACGCCGACGACGCCGCGCGGCTCCCCGAGGCTGCCCCGAGGTTCGAGACGCCGCAGGGAATCAAGACGAGCGCCGCGTGGCTCATCACGAACGCGGGATTCGAGCGCGGGTTCACGCTCACGCCCGAGCGCGCAGGCGCCGCGCTGTCCACGAAGCACTCCCTCGCGCTCACCAATCGCGGCGAGGCCACGAGCGCGGACGTGGTGGCCCTGGCCAGTCACGTGCGGGCGCGCGTGCACGAGGAGTTCGGGATCTGGCTCGAGCCAGAACCGGTGCGTCTGGGACTTCGGATCGGCGACTGAGCGCCCGGCCGGACGGCGGTGGATTCCCGCGCGGTGCCCAGGCCCTGCGCCTAGACTGGCCGCGAGAGCTGACACCAATGAAGGAGCTGCACATGTCCCTGTTGAACGAGTCGATCGCGAGCCTGGATCCCGAGATCGCCCAGGTGCTGGACGACGAACTTCAGCGTCAACGCTCGACCCTCGAGATGATCGCGAGCGAGAACTTCGTGCCGCGTGCGGTGCTCGAGGCGCAGGGCTCCGTGCTCACCAACAAGTACGCGGAAGGCTACCCGGGCAAGCGGTACTACGGCGGCTGTGAGTTCGTGGACGTGGCCGAACAGCTCGCGATTGATCGCGCTCGCTCCCTCTTCGGGGCCGAGCACGCGAACGTCCAGCCTCATTCGGGCGCGAGCGCGAACGCGGCGGTGATGCACGCGCTCGCGAGCCCCGGCGATACGCTCATGGGCCTGTCGCTCGCCCACGGCGGGCACCTCACCCACGGCATGAAGATCAACTTCTCCGGGAAGCTGTACGACATCGCGGCGTACGAAGTGGAGCCGTCCACGGGCCGGATCGACATGGATCGGGTGCGCGCCCAGGCGCTCGAGGCCCGCCCCGATGTCATCGTGGCCGGCTGGTCGGCCTACCCCCGCCACCTGGACTTCGCGGCCTTCCGCGAGATCGCCAACGAGGTGGGCGCGAAGCTGTGGGTGGACATGGCGCACTTCGCGGGGCTCGTGGCTGCGGACCTGCACCCCACCCCCGTCCCCTACGCAGACGTGGTGTCCTCGACCGTGCACAAGACCCTCGCGGGGCCGCGCTCCGGCATCATTCTCAGCACGCGCGAGCTCGCGAAGAAGATCGACTCCGCGGTGTTCCCCGGCCAGCAGGGCGGCCCGCTCATGCACGTGATCGCCGCGAAGGCCGTCGCGTTCAAGCTCGCGGCCACGGAGGAGTTCAAGGACCGCCAGCGCCGCACGCTCGAAGGCGCGAAGATCCTCGCCGAGCGGCTCGGCGCCGAGGACGCGAAGCGCGCGGGCATCGATCTGCTCACCGGCGGGACCGACGTGCACCTCGTGCTCGTGGACCTGCGCAATTCGGCCATCGACGGCCAGCAGGGCGAGGACCTGCTGCACGAGGTGGGCATCACCGTGAACCGTAACGCGGTGCCGAACGATCCGCGCCCGCCGCGCGTGACCTCCGGTCTGCGCATCGGCACGCCCGCGCTCGCGACCCGCGGGTTCGGCGCGGAGGAGTTCACCGAGGTGGCCGACATCATCGCCGCCGTGCTCACCGGCTCCACGGACGTTGAGGGCCTGCGCCGACGCGTGGCCGCCCTGACAGAGAACGCACCGCTGTACGCGGGTCTTGAGCAGTACTGAGTTCAGCTTTTCTTTCCCGAGTTCTTCAACGACGATAAGGACCATTCACCGACATGACCGCCCAGATTCTCGACGGCAAGGCCACCGCGAAGGCCATTAAGCAGGAACTCAAGGAGCGCGTGGAGGCGCTCGTGGACGCGGGCGCGAAGCGTCCCGGCCTCGCGACCGTGCTCGTCGGCGCTGACCCGGCCTCGGAGATTTACGTCGCGGGCAAGCATCGCGATTCGGAATCGATCGGCATCACGTCGATTCGCCGGGACCTGCCCGCGGAAACCACGCAGGAGGAGCTGTTCGAGGTCCTCGATGAGCTCAATGCCGATCCCGAATGTACCGGGTACATCGTGCAGCTCCCGCTGCCGAAGCACATCGACACGGACCAGGTGTTGGAGCGCATCGATCCCGACAAGGACGCCGACGGCCTGCACCCCGTGAACCTGGGCCGGCTCGTGCTGAACGTCAACACGCCGATCATGACCCCGCTGCCGTGCACCCCCCGCGCGGCCATCGAGCTCGCAAAGCGCCACGGGATCGACTTCGCGGGCAAGCACGTGGTGGTGGTGGGCCGCGGCGTGACCGTGGGCCGCCCCATCGCCTCGCTGCTCACCCGGCGCGAACACAACGCGACCGTGACCCTCACCCACACGGGCACGACCAACCTCCCCGAACTGATCCGCCAGGCCGACATCGTCATCGCCGCCGCGGGTGTCCCGCACCTCGTCAAGGCCGAGGACCTGCGCGAGGACGCGGTGGTGCTCGACGTGGGCGTGAGCCGCACGCCCGATCCCGAGACCGGAAAGTCCGTCATTCAGGGCGACGTCGAGCCCGCCGCGGCCCAGAAGGTCGCGTGGATCTCCCCGAACCCCGGCGGCGTGGGGCCCATGACGAGGGCGCTGCTCATGGCTAACGTCGTGGAGTCCGCGGAGCGCGCGTTCGAGGCCAGCCGCGCCCAGGACGCCTAAACACCCCGGACAAGCGTCCGCGTCAGCACCGCGTGCCAGCGCCTGAGTCGCCACCGCACACAGGCGACCTGCTGGCGCCGAGCATCGGCGGCGCGTCGGCCACACCATCCCGACCCAAGGAGTCTTCCGAACGTGAGTCTTACTCTTGCCACCGTCAACGTCAACGGCCTGCGCGCCGCCGCCCGCAAGGGCATGCCCGACTGGCTCGCCCAGACCGATGCTGACATCGTGACCCTGCAGGAGGTGCGGGCGCCCGACGAACTGGTCCCGGACCTACTCGGTCCCGACTGGGTGAGCGTGGCCCACGCCAGTGAACTCAAGGGCCGCGCGGGCGTGGCCATCGCCGTGCGCCACAACCTCGAGAACGCGGATCTCGCCGCGGCTCGGCGCGGCCTCGACGCCCTGAGCGGCCCCGCTCACACGGGCCGCTGGCTCGAACTGGATGTCAGCGATCCCGTGGGCGATGGCCGGGACCTCACCGTCATCTCGATGTATATGCATTCGGGAAACACCGAGAAGCCGCAGACGATGGCCGACAAGTACGAGATGCTCGACGCGGCCTGGCAGCGCCTCGCCGACCTCCGGGCCGACGGGCGTCACGTCCTGCTCACCGGCGATCTCAACATCGCTCACAGCGAGCTCGACATCAAGAACTGGAAGGGCAACCTAAAGTCCGCGGGATTCTTGCCCGAGGAGCGGGCCTACATCGACCGCCTGCTCGACGGCGAGGCGTGGGTGGACGTTCACCGCGCGCTTTCCGGCGAGGTCGCAGGCCCCTACACGTGGTGGTCGCAGCGCGGCAAGGCGTACGACAACGACGCGGGCTGGCGCATCGACTACCACCTCGCAAGCAGCGAGCTCGCGGCGATGGCGCGGGCGGCGCATGTGGATCGCGCACCGAGCTATGACACGCGGTGGAGCGACCACGCCCCGCTGCGCATCACCTACGCGTAATTCGTACTCGCTGAGGTGAGCGCGCGAGGGTTGCGCGCAGCACCCGCGACACGCACGACGAGGGCCCCGGCACTGTGCCGGGGCCCTCGTCTGTTCCCCGGGAAGGGGCGGGGGATCGATAGGGGCGGTGGGGGAGCGGTCTCAGACGCGCCCGCGGATCACTGCCTGCTTGACCTCGGCGATCGCCTTCGTCACCTCGATACCGCGCGGGCACGCCTCCGAACAGTTGAAGGTGGTGCGGCAGCGCCACACTCCCTCCTTATCGTTGAGGATGTCGAGCCGCTGGGTCGCGGCATCGTCGCGCGAATCGAAGATGAAGCGGTGCGCGTTGACGATCGCGGCGGGCCCGAAGTACTGGCCGTCGGTCCAGAACACGGGGCAGCTCGAGGTGCACGCCGCGCACAGGATGCACTTCGTGGTGTCGTCGAAACGCTCGCGGTCCTTCGGCGACTGGAGACGCTCGCGGCTCGGATCGTGACCGGAGGTGATGAGGAACGGCATGACCTCGCGGTAGGAGGCGAAGAACGGCTCCATGTCCACGATGAGGTCCTTCTCCACGGGCAGGCCCTTGATCGGTTCGACCGTGATGGGCTTCTTGAGATTGAGGTCCTTGAGCAGGGTCTTGCACGCGAGGCGATTGCGGCCATTAATGCGCATGGCGTCGGAGCCGCAAATGCCATGGGCGCACGAGCGGCGGAACGTGAGGGTGCCGTCGAGTTCCCACTTGATCGTGTGCAGGGCATCGAGCACGCGGTCGGTGCCGTGCATCGTGACCGTGAAATCGTCCCAGTACTCGCCGCGCTCGGGATCGTCGGGATTGAAGCGGGCGATCCGCAGCGTGACCTCGAACGAGGGGATCGCGCCCACCTCGGGTGCGGGGGCGTCGATGGTCGGGGCGCTCATCAGAAGGTACGCTCCTTCGGCTCGTAGCGGGTGATGATGACCTCTTTCGTGCCGAGGCGGATGCCGGTGCCGTGCACACCCTCGCCGTCGGCCACGCGGTAGGCCATCGTGTGGGCCAGGAAGTTCTTGTCGTCGCGCTGCTGGTAGTCCTCGCGGAAGTGGCCCCCGCGTGACTCCTGACGGTCGAGCGCTCCGAGCGCCACGACCTCGGCGAGGTCGAGCAAAAAGCCCAGCTCCACGCCCTCGAGCAGGTCCAGGTTGTAGCGCTGGCCCTTGTCCTGGACGCCGACGGCGGCGTAGCGCTCCTTCAGATCGGCGATGACGCGCAGTGCCTCGAGGCAGGTCTCCTCGGTGCGGAACACCTGGACGTTGGCGTCCATGACCTCCTGGAGCTCTTCGCGGATCTTCGCGATGCGGTCCTCGCCGACGGGGCGGCGACGCAGCTCCTCGAGCATCTGCACGGTGTCGTTTTCGGAGCCTTCCGGAACCTCGGCGTGCTCGACCTCCACGGCGTGTTCGGCGGCGTAGATGCCCGCGCGGCGGCCGAACACGTTGATGTCCAGCAGGGAGTTCGTGCCGAGCCGGTTCGCGCCGTGCACGCTCACGCACGCCACTTCGCCCGCGGCATACAGCCCGGGGATCGTGTCGGTCGCGTTGCGCATGACCTCGCCGCGAATGTTCGTGGGGATGCCGCCCATCGCGTAGTGCGCCGTGGGGAACACGGGCACGGGCTCGGTGTACGGTTCGACGCCCAGGTAGGTGCGCGCAAACTCGGTGATGTCCGGCAGCTTCGCATCGATGTGGGCGGGCTCGAGGTGCGTGAGGTCCAGGAGAACGTAGTCCTTCTTCGGGCCCGCGCCGCGACCTTCGCGCACCTCGTTCGCCATGGCGCGCGCCACGACGTCGCGGGGAGCGAGGTCCTTGAGGGTCGGGGCGTAGCGCTCCATGAAGCGCTCGTTCTCGCTGTTGCGCAGGATCCCGCCCTCGCCGCGGGCGGCTTCGGACAGCAGGATGCCGAGCCCGGCGAGGCCCGTCGGATGGAACTGGAAGAACTCCATGTCCTCGAGCGGGATGCCCCGGCGCAGCGCCATCGCGGGGCCGTCGCCCGTGAGGGTGTGGGCGTTCGAGGTGGTCTTGAAGATCTTGCCGAACCCGCCCGAGGCGAAGACGACGCTCTTGGCGCGGAACACGTGGATTTCGCCGGTCGCGAGTTCGTAGGCGACCACGCCGCTCGCGCGCACGTCGGGATCCTCGGACTGCGGATCGCCCGTGAGCAGAACATCGAGGACGTAGAACTCGTTGTAGAACTCGACGTTCTGCTTGACGCAGTTCTGGAACAGGGTCTGCAGGATCATGTGGCCCGTGCGGTCCGCGGCGTAGCACGCCCGGCGCACCGGCGCCTCGCCGTGTTCGCGCGTGTGGCCGCCGAAGCGCCGCTGATCGATCCGCCCCTCGGGGGTGCGGTTGAACGGCAGGCCCATCTTCTCGAGGTCGAGGACGGCGTCAATCGCTTCCTTCGCCATGACTTCCGCGGCGTCCTGATCCACGAGGTAGTCGCCGCCCTTGACGGTGTCGTAGGTGTGCCACTCCCAGTTGTCGTCCTCGACATTGGCGAGCGCCGCGCACATGCCGCCCTGGGCGGCGCCCGTGTGACTGCGCGTGGGATAGAGCTTCGTGAGCACCGCGGTGCGGGCCCGCTTGGACGATTCGAGCGCCGCGCGCATGCCCGCGCCGCCGGCTCCGACGATCACGACGTCGTAGGAGTGGGTCTGCATATCTCGATACTTCGCTTTCGGATTCTGGGGGATGCTCGCGGGACCTAGCAGAAGCTGGGCACGAGATCGGGGTTCGCGCCGACGGGGCACGGATCAAACGTGAAGATGGTGAGGGTGCCGAACACGAGGGTGACGACGACCGCGACGTAGAGGGAAAGCTTGAGCCACTGGCGCAGCACGGGCCTCTCGGCGTAATCGTTGATGATCGTGCGCACGCCGTTGGCGCCGTGGATGAGGCCGAGCCACAGCATGATGAGGTCCCAGACCTGCCAGAAGGGGCTCGCCCACTTGCCGGCCACGAAACCGAAGTCGATGGCCTTGACGCCGCCGTCGGGCAGCCACAGGTTGACGAAGAGGTGGCCGAACACGAGGAACACGAGCGCGACTCCGCTGATGCGCATGAACAGCCACGAGAGCATCTCGAAGTTCACGCCGCTGCGCCCCGTGCGGGCGTATCGGGTGCGGGGTTCGGGGATGGCGGATGACGTCATGGCTCAGCCTCCGAAGAACACGTTGGGAATGTGGCGCCAGCAGAAGCCGACCATGAGGACGACCCACAGCGCGACGACCGACCACAGGAGCTGTCGCTGGTAGTCGGTGCCCTTGGACCAGAAGTCCACGGCGATGATGCGCAGCCCGTTGAGTCCGTGGAAGAGCACGGCACCCACGAGCCCGATTTCGCCGATGCCGAACACCACCGAGTGGTAGTGGTGGATCACGGCGTTGTAGGCCTCGGGGCTCACCCGTACGAGCGCGGTGTCGAGCACGTGCACGACGAGGAAGAGGAAAAGAAGCATGCCCGAGATGCGGTGGGCGACCCACGACCACATACCTTCACGGCCTCGGTACAGGGTTCCGGGTTTGGCAGATGCCACGGAAACCTCCATTGGTGTTCACTATCGTTCGAGCTGGGGGACCTTGATTTTCAGCTCGCTCCGGTCCGATTAAGCCTAGCACTTAAGTCCCGGCGCCCGAGCCTCGGGCACGCGGCCACGGGCGGCTGCCGGGGTGTGTTCGGCCTCAATTGGAGAGGCCGCGCGAAACGCGCGCGCACCGGCGGCGGGGCGCTGACTACTGTGGGGCCATGACCAATGCGCCCTCCACCTTTGTGCCCGTCGTTCCCGCGGGGGGATCGGGCACCCGCCTGTGGCCCCTCTCGCGCGCCGCGCACCCGAAGTTCCTGCTCGATCTCACGGGGACGGGCCGCTCGCTCGTGGAAGCGACCATCGACCGGCTCGCCCCGCTCGCGAGCGGCCCCGTCATCGTGGTCACCGGCGCTGCGCACGAGGAGGCGGTGCGCGCGCAGGTGGGCCAGGACGCCCGCGTGCTCGTGGAGCCGTCGGCCCGCAACTCGATGCCCGCGATTGCGTGGGCCGCGGCGTATGCCGCCGCCGAGGACCCGGAGGCGATCATCGGCTCGTTTGCCGCCGATCACCTCATCTCCGACACCGAGAGCTTTACCGACGTGGTGCGCCGGGCGCGCGAGGCGGCCGAGCTCGGCTACCTCGTCACCATCGGGATCGAGCCCACCCACCCGGCCACCGGCTTCGGGTACATCGAGATCGCCGAGGAGACGGACACCGCCCTCGGCGAGATCGGCGCGCACCGGGTCTCGCGTTTCGTGGAAAAGCCCGCGCGCGAGCGCGCCGAGCAGTTCCTTGCCACGGGCCGCTTCGTGTGGAACGCGGGGATGTTCGTGGTCAAGGCGCGCGTGCTGCTCGAGGCCCTGGATCGGCTGCAACCGGCGGTCAGCGCCGGGGCGCGGGCCCTCGTGGACGCCGGCCGCGTGGACGCCGCTCACACGGACGACCCGGGGCCGCGGGGCGCGCTCGCGGCGGATCCCGAGGTGTGGGAGACGATGACCGCGATGGCGATTGACCACGCGCTCGCGGAGCCGCTCGCCGCACAGGGCCAGGTGGCGTGCGTGCGCGCCACGTTCGACTGGGACGACGTGGGCGACTTCCGGGCGCTCGGCCAGCAGCTTCGAGAATCCGGCGAAGGAGCGGCGGGTCTCCGACACCTCGGCGCCCCGCACGCCGACGAGGCGAGCGACGTGACCGTGCTCGGCGACGCCCCCGTGCACGCCCACGGCGCGAGCGGCACGGTGTACGCGAGCGGCGAGCGCCTCGTGGTGCTCGTCGGCGTCGAGGGACTCAGTGTGGTGGACACCGACGACGCCCTGCTCGTGCTCGGCGACGAGCACGCCCAGGACATGTCGGCCGTCGTCTCCGCACTGCGCGCGTCGGGCCAGGGGGAGCGGGCATGACCCTGTGCGGCCCCGGGGGCCTCATTGATCGCACCGTGCGCGCCCGCGAAGCGGAACTGCTCGAGATTCGGCACCACTTGCACCGCCACCCCGAGCTCAGCCACGAGGAGTTCCAGACCACCGCCTACGTGGCCGAGCAGCTGCGCCTGCTGGGGCTCGAACCCCAGCTCATGCCGCGCACCGGGCTCTTCTGCGACATTCCGGGCCAGAAGGAAAACCTGCGACCCATCGCGATCCGGGCCGACATGGACGCGCTCGGCATCCCCGACCTCACGAAGACCGCCTACCGTTCTACGGTGGACGGCGTGTGCCACGCGTGCGGCCACGACGTGCACATGACGAGTGTGCTCGGTGCCGCGATGGCGCTCGTCGAGGTGGCCAGGCGTGGCGAGCTTCAGCGCACCGTGCGGCTCCTGTTCCAGCCGAGCGAAGAGAAGCACCCGTGCGGCGCCCTGGAAATGATCGGCGAGGGCATCATCGACGGTCTCGATTCGATCTACACCCTGCACTGTGACCCGAGCTTCGACGTGGGCCACATCGGCCTCAAGGACGGCCCCATCACCTCCGCGACCGACCCCGTGCAGGTCGAGGTGCGGGGAGCGGGCGGGCACACGTCGCGTCCGCACAACACGCAAGACCTCATCTACGCGATGGGCAAGATCGCCACTGACCTTCCCGCCGCCCTCAACCGGCGCATGGACCCGCGCAGCGGCGTCAACCTCACGTGGGGCTCGATCCACGCGGGCAGCACGTTCAACGCGATTCCTTCGAGCGGCACGATGGAGGGCTCACTGCGCTGCCTCGACCACGAGGCGTGGGACCGCGCCGAACACCTCATTGAGGAACTGCTCGTGCAGATCGCGCGCCCCTACGGCGTCGAGGCGCGCGTCTCCCACAATCGTGGCGTGCCCCCGGTCTCCAACTCCACCCAGGGCGTCAAGCTCATGGAGAGCGCCGCGGTGCTCGCCCTCGGGCCCGAGTCCGTGGATCCCGCCCGCCAGTCCCTCGGCGGCGAGGACTTCGCCTGGTACCTCGAAAAGGTGCCCGGCGCGCTCGCGCGGCTCGGCACCCGCACCCCCGGCGGCCGCACCTACGACCTCCACATGGGCGACCTCATGATCGACGAGCGCGCGATCGCGATGGGCGCCTCGTTCCTCGCGACCCTGTGCGTGCGCCGCGACCTCGCGAGCGAGCCCACCCCCACCTGAACACCCCGGTGGGGTTGCGTGGCTCACACTGGCGGGGTGGGGGCTCGTCGGGGCCCTGGCCGTTTTGCATCCTGACGCCCCCGCCGGACGAGACTGGGGTTACATTAGTCGCACGTGCCCGAGCGCACGATCCCCACCCTCTCCCAGTCTTGGAGGCATACGTGAAATCTCTGACTCGCGCGGCCGCGCTGTGTGGCGCTGGCGCCCTCGTCCTCGCCGCATGCGGCACCCCGCCCGATGACAGCGCCGGCTCCGGTTCGGACGCCGCTAGCGACTACAAGGCCTGCATGGTCTCCGACCAGGGCGGCTTCGACGACAAGTCGTTCAACGAGTCCGGCTACAACGGCCTCAAGGCCATCGAGAAGAACCACGGCGCCCAGATCCAGACGGCCGAATCGAAGACCGAAGCGGACTTCCAGCCGAACATGCAGAACCTCGTGCAGGCCGACTGCGACACGATCTACGCGGTGGGCTACCTCTTCTCCAACACCGTGCGCACCGAGGGTGAAGCGAACCCCGACGTGCACTACGCGATCATCGACTCGACCGCCCAGGACGAAGAGGGTAACCCGGTCGAGGTCGACAACGTCAAGCCCCTCCTGTTTGACACCTCCCAGGCATCGTTCCTCGCCGGCTACCTCGCCGCGGGCATGACCGAGTCCGGCACCGTCGCCACGTACGGCGGCGTCAAGATCCCCTCCGTCACCATCTTCATGGACGGTTACGCCGACGGCGTCGCGTACTACAACGAGACCCACGGCACCGACGTCAAGGTGCTCGGCTGGAACAAGGACAGCCAGGACGGCTCCTTCACCGGCGACTTCGAGGACCAGACCAAGGGCAAGGCCCTCACCGACGGCTTCATCTCCCAGGGTGCCGACATCATCATGCCGGTGGCGGGCCCCGTGGGCGCTGGCACCATCGCCGCCGCCCAGGAAAACGCGGGCGTCAAGGTGATCTGGGTGGACGCCGACGGCGCCGAGTCCAACCCCGATGCCGCGAACGTCATCCTCACCTCGGTGGTCAAGGGCATCGCCCCCGCCGTGGAGGACACCGCGACCGAAATCGCCGACGGCAAGTTCTCCAACCAGCCGTACGTGGGCACGCTCGAGAACGAGGGCGTGGGCCTCGCGCCCTACCACGAGTTCGACGATCAGGTCTCGGCCGATCTCAAGAAGGAAGTGGAGGATCTTCGTCAGAAGATCATCAGCGGCGATGTCACGGTGACCTCGCCCTCCTCACCGAAGTAGTCCCCACCTCTGACGCAGGTCACGTGGACGGGCCGACGGTCTCCAGAACACCGCTGGAGGCCGTCGGCCCCTCTCGCCCCTCGACTCCCACCGCCGCCCGACGCGCACTGAGTGCCGCAGGGGCGCCCCACACGCATGGAAGGCAACGCGCGTGAAACTCGAACTACGAGGCATTACAAAGGTGTTCGGCTCCCTCGTGGCGAACGACAGCATTGACCTCGTGGTCAATGAGGGCGAAATCCACGCCCTGCTCGGCGAAAACGGCGCGGGCAAATCCACCCTCATGAACGTCCTGTACGGGCTGTATCAGCCCGACGCGGGCGAGATCCTCATCGACGACGCGCCCGTGCACTTCTCGGGGCCCGGCGAGGCGATGGCGGCCGGGATCGGCATGGTGCACCAGCACTTCATGCTCGTGCCCGTGTTCACCGTGGCAGAGAACGTGGCGCTCGGCCACGAACCCACGAAAGGCCCCTTCCTAGACCTCGACGCCGCCCGCGCGAAGGTCCGCGAAATCTCCGAACGCTTCGGCTTCCACATCGACCCCGATGCGAAGATCGAGGACCTGCCCGTCGGCACCCAGCAGCGGGTGGAGATCATCAAGGCGCTGTCGCGGCGCGCGGAGGTCCTGGTCCTCGATGAGCCCACCGCCGTGCTCACGCCGCAGGAAACCGACGAGCTCATGGAGATCATGCGCCAACTGCGCGGCGAGGGCACCTCGATTGTCTTCATCACCCACAAGCTGCGCGAGGTCAAGGCCGTCGCGGACCGCATCACGGTGATCCGGCGCGGCGCGGTCGTGGGCTCCGCCGATCCGTCGGCCGAACAGAGCGAGCTCGCGCAGCTCATGGTGGGCCGCCAGGTCTCGCTCAGCCTCGACAAGACGCCCCCGAAGGAGGGGGACGTGGCGCTCGAGGTCCGCGACCTCACGGTGGCCGACGCCCAGGGCCACAAGCTCCTGGACGAGGTGAGCTTCGACGTGCGCGCGGGCGAGATCCTCGGGATCGCGGGCGTGCAGGGCAACGGCCAGACCGAACTGACCGAGGCGCTGCTCGGGCTGCACAAGAACGTCAGCGGCTCCGCCCGCCTCGGCGGGCGCGAGCTCGTGGGCAAGTCCACGAAGGCGATTCTCGACGCGGGCGTGGGGTTCGTGCCCGAGGACCGCACCGATGACGCCCTCATGAAGTCGTTCTCCGTCGCGGAGAACCTGGTCCTGGATCAGCACGATCGCCCGCCGTTTGGCAGCGCGTTCAGCCTCTTCCTCAAGAAGATCCGGGCGCACGCGATTGCGCAGGTGAAGGAGTTCGATATCCGCACCACGGGCATCGACCTGCCCGTGGGCTCGCTGTCCGGCGGCAACCAGCAAAAAGTGGTCATGTCCCGGGCCCTCTCGCGCTCGCTGTCCCTGTTCATCGCCTCCCAGCCCACGCGCGGCGTCGATGTGGGATCCATCGAGTTCCTCCACGCCCGGATCATTCGCGAGCGGGACGCGGGAACGCCCGTCATCATCGTCTCGACCGAACTCGACGAGGTCTCCCAGCTGTCCGATCGCATCGCCGTCATGTACCGCGGAAAGATCCTCGGCATCGTCCCCGGCGACGAGAGCCGCGAGGTGCTGGGCCTCATGATGGCGGGATACACCGCCGAGGCGGCCCGCGAGGCCGCGAGCGTCGGCACCCTCAAGAACCCCGAACTGGCCCACGAAGGAGACATCGCGTGAGCGGCAACACGAACGGCGGAAGCGAGCGCACCCTCGCCGATCGGATCGGACGCAGCGAAGTCCCCGTGGTCATCGGTGCCTTCGTCCTGGCCGCCATCATCGGCAGCGCCCTCATCCTCGTCGCGAACGAGGACGTGCGCGCGGCAGCGACCTACATCTTCGCCCGCCCCGCGGACTTCTTCCGCGAGTCCTGGCTGGCCATCACCGGCGCGTACGAGGCGATGTTCCGCGGCGCGATCTTCGACTACAAGGCTCGCACGACCGCCCTCATGTGGCGGCCGCTCTTTGAGACCCTGACGGTGGCCACCCCCCTCATCATCGCCGCCTACGGCATGGCCGTCGGTTTTCGCGCCGGGATGTTCAACATCGGCGGCACGGGCCAGGTCATCATGGGCGCCACGATGGCCGGCTACGTGGGCTTCACCTTCTCCCTGCCGCCCGTCATCCACCTCATCGCCGCGCTCGCCGCGGGCGTGCTCGCGGGCGCCATCTGGGGCGGCATCGCCGGTTTCCTCAAGGCCCGCTTCGGCGCCAACGAGGTCATCTCGACCATCATGCTGAACTGGATCGCCGTCTCCCTGCTCGGCTACCTCCTCACCACGAGCGCGTTCACGGGCCCGAACACCTCGCAGCCCGTCTCGCCGTCGGTTGCCAGCACGGCCCGGCTGCCGATCTTCATCGAGGGCTACCGCCTGCACGCGGGCCTCATCATCATGCTGCTCGCGGGCCTGTTCCTGTGGTGGCTGCTCACCCGCAGCTCGCTCGGCTTCAAGTTCCGCACCGTGGGGGAGAACCCCCGCGCGGCCGAGGTGGCCGGTATCAAGGTGGGCCTCACGAGTTTCCTCGTCATGGTCGTCGCCGGTGGCCTCGTGGGCCTCGCGGGAGCGGTCCAGATCCTCGGCACCGAACACCGCCTCACGGGCGGCATCGCGGGCAGCATCGGCTTCGATGCGATCACGGTCGCGCTGCTCGGCCGCTCCGGCCCCGTCGGCATCCTGCTCGCGGGCCTGCTCTTCGCGGGGCTCGGCGTGGGCGGGCGCTACATGGAATCCAACCAGGGCGTCCCCATTGACCTCGTGAGCATCGTCCAGGCGCTCGTGGTGCTCTTCATCGCGGCCCCGCCGCTCGTGCGCACGCTCACCGGCCTGAATCTTCTCACCGGGAAGCGCAAGAAGTCCGCGGAGCCCGCCGCCGCGGCGCCCGAGCCCGGATCACCCCCAGCGCCGACGGAGCCCGAGGCTCCCGCCGCGTCCACTAGCGAATCGTCGAAGGAGGCATGAGATGACCGCGACAGTCCTTCCCTCGGATGAGGTCATCGAGCTCGAGCAGGTGAGCGGGCGGCTGCGCTCGTGGTGGCACATGCCCACCACCCTCACGGTGCTTGCCCTCGCCGCGCTCGCGTTCTTCGGCTTCGGCGCCGTCCCGGACGTCGATTCAACGTTCAGGATCGCGAAGGAATCGGCGCTGACCGACGCGGGCTTCCCGCAGATCATCGCGCTGCCAGCGGGGGCCACGGCCTTCGCCCTGTCGGCCCTGCTCATCGTCCTCGCGGCCGTCGCCTGGTTCATGCAGGCCACGGCGCGGCACTGGCCGGGCATCTCCAAGGCCGTCCTACAGGTGCTGTTCGGCGCCACGTGGGCGTCCACGTTCCTCGTGTGGGCGGTCGCGGGCCAGTCGCTCGACCTCGGCTTCCTGCTCCAAGCCACCCTCGCCCTCGCCGTCCCGCTCGTGTTCGGCGCCCTGTCCGGCGTGCTCTCCGAGCGCGCGGGCGTGGTCAACATCGCCATCGAGGGCCAGCTGCTCGTCGGGGCGTTCGGCGCCGCGCTCGTGGGCTCGATCACGGGCAGCCCGTGGCTCGGCATGCTCGCCGCCCCGATCCTCGCGCTCGGCATGGGCGCCCTGCTGGCCCTCTTCGCCGTGGGCTACCACGTGCAGCAGATCATCGTGGGCGTGATCCTCAATGTCTTCGCCGTGGGCATTACGAGCTTCTTCTTCGGCACCGTCATGAAGCAGAACCCCGCGCAGTTCAACACCGCGCTGCGGCTGCCGAACATTCGCATCCCCCTGCTCGCCGACATCCCCGTGATCGGGCCGGCCCTGTTCGATCAGAACATCCTCGTGTACCTCATGTGGGTGATCGTCGCGCTCCTCACGACGGCCCTGTTCTGGACCCGTTGGGGCCTGCGCGTGCGCAGCGTCGGTGAACACCCGCTCGCCGCCGATACCGTCGGCATCAACGTGGCCCGCACGCGCTGGTCGAACGTCCTGCTCGGCGCGGCCGTGGCCGGTCTCGGCGGCGCCACCCTTACCGTCGGCACGAACGTGGCGTTCGCGGAGAACATGAGCGCGGGCAAGGGCTACATCGCCCTGGCCGCCATGATCCTCGGCCGCTACCACCCCGTCGGCGCCATGTGCGCGGCTCTGTTCTTCGCCTTCGCGACCGCGCTCCAGCAGAACCTCGGCATCCTCTCCAGTTCCCTGCCGCCCGGCCTTGACAAGGTGATCGTGCCCTCGGAGTTCCTCGCGATGCTCCCGTACGTGGTCACCCTCCTCGCCGTGGCCGGTTTCGTGGGCCGGGTGCGCGTGCCCGCCGCCGATGGGGTGCCCTATGTCAAGCAGTAACATCTCCAGCGGCGCAGGCGAGGTGGGCGAGGAGTTCGCGCCCCTGCTCGCGGACGCCCGCGACATGACCGTGCGTGCCTACGCCCCGTACTCGGGCTTCCCGGTGGGGGCGGCGGCGCGGGCCGACGACGGCCGGATCGTGCGCGGTTGCAACGTGGAAAACGCCGGCTACGGCGTGACTCTGTGCGCCGAATGCGGACTGGTGTCTGAACTCGTGGCCACGGGAGGCGGCACGCTCACCCACTTCGTGTGCGTCAACGGCGACGGCGAGGTCATCATGCCGTGCGGCCGCTGCCGCCAGCTGCTCGCCGAACACGCCGCCGACGATTTCACGATCCTCACCCCGCTCGGGCCGCGCACCCTCGAGGAGATCCTGCCGCAGTCCTTCGGCGCGAGCGACCTGACGACGCACCGCTCGGCCCGCGATTGACCCACCCCACCCCTCGCGCGGCCAGCAGTCCTCGGCGCGCGCCCCTTTTCCTACGGAAGGATCCGTCATGGCCGAAGCCTTTGACACCGTTGACATCATCCGCGCCAAGCGCGACGGGCACCGCCTGAACCCGGAGCAGATCGCCTGGACCATCGACGCGTACACGCGCGGCGTGATCGCCGAAGAGCAGATGAGCGCGCTCGCCATGGCGATCTTCCTGCAGGGCATGGACCGCGAAGAAATCGGGCAGTGGACCGCGGCCATGATCGCCTCGGGCGAGCGCATGGACTTCTCGAGCCTGACCCGCACGACCTCCGACAAGCACTCGACCGGCGGCGTGGGAGACAAGATCACCCTCCCGCTGGCCCCGCTCGTGGCCCGCTTCGGCGTCGCGGTCCCACAGCTCAGCGGGCGCGGGCTCGGCCACACGGGCGGGACCCTCGACAAGCTCGAATCGATCCCCGGCTGGCGGGCGCACCTGAGCAACGAGGAGATCCTTGCCCAGCTCGAATCCGTGGGCGCGGTCATCTGCGCCGCGGGCAGCGGCCTCGCGCCCGCCGACAAGAAGCTCTACGCCCTGCGCGATGTGACCGGGACGGTCGAGGCGATCCCGCTCATCGCGAGCTCGATCATGAGCAAGAAGATCGCCGAGGGCACGGCCTCGCTCGTGCTTGACGTGAAGACCGGCGCGGGCGCCTTCATGGCCGACGAAGACCGGGCGCGCGAGCTGGCCCGCACCATGGTGGATTTGGGGACCGACGCGGGCGTGAAGACGGTGGCGCTGCTGACCGACATGTCGGTGCCGCTCGGCCTCACGGTGGGCAACGCCCTCGAAGTGCGCGAGAGCGTCGAGGTGCTCGCCGGTGGCGGCCCCTCCGACGTGGTCGAGCTGACGGTCGCGCTCGCGACCGAAATGCTGAACGCCGCGGGAGTGACGGACGTGGACGTGGCGGGGGCGCTCGCGGACGGCTCCGCGATGGACGTGTGGCGCCGCATGATCACCGCGCAGGGCGGCGACGTGGATGCGCCGCTGCCGACGGCCCGGTATACGCACGAGGTCCGAGCGACGGCCTCGGGCGTGGTGCGCGGGCTCGACGCGATGCAGGTGGGTGTGGCCGGATGGCGCCTCGGTGCGGGCCGCTCCCGCCCGGGCGAGGCCGTGCAGTTCGGCGCGGGCGTGGAACTGGCCAAGACGGTGGGCGACACCGTCCAGGCGGGGGAGGTACTCGCGGTCCTACACACCGATACCGAGGACCGCTTGCCGCGCGCGCTCGAGGCCATCGACGGCGCATGGAGCATCGAGCCGGGCGAGGCGTTCACGCGCGGCTCCCTCGTGATCGACCGCATTCTCTAGCGGGTCGCGCCCCCGGGCGTGGCGGGTGGCGTCGCGGGAGAGGCGAGGCGGGCGAGGAGCTCCGGGATCACGACCTCGCGAAACAGCGGCGCGATCGGTGCCTCGGGATCGGGGGCGTCCACGGGGAACCACCGCACCTCCTCGATTTCCGCGTGGGCCGCGAACTCGCCGGGGTTGTGCACCTCGGGAGCGAGGAACACGTCGGACGTGAGCCGCGTGTGCGCCTCGTTCGCCGCCGCGGTGTGAAAACGCCCGAGACTCGCGAGGCGCTCCGGATCGAGGCTCACCCCGAGCTCTTCCTTGATCTCGCGCACGGCGCACGCGACGGGGGATTCCTCCGTCTCGGGCTTGCCGCCCGGCTGCATGAACAGGGCGGTGCCCTTCTTGCGCACCGCGAGGGTGAGCCACTGCCCGTCCGGAAGGCCTGGGCCTTCGGGCTCGCGGTAGACGAAGCAGACCGCGGAGACGTGAATCGTCGGCTGCTCCGCGCCCGTCGGGCGCGCCCCCGATGCCGAGCGGCCGCGGGCCAGATGCGGCCGGTGGTGGCTTTCCGCGTGCGCCACGCGAGCGAGCGTGCGCACCCGCGCGAGCGAGGCCCGCAGCCCGAGGCGGCGCATCCCGGCGCCCGCCCAGCGGGCCACGTCGGCCTCCTGGGTGCGCGCGAGGCCGAGCCCGCGGCGCACGAGCGTGGGCAGGGACTTGCGGCTTTGACGCACGTCGCGCACGAAGCGCAGCGCCCACACGAGGGAGGCGGGGCGGTCGAGGACGATGGCGTCGGCGAGGAGGCCCTGCGCGGCCAGGGGCGCCACCAGTTCGGCCGCGAAGATGCCTTCGGCGATGATGAGGGGCGCCCCGCTCACGTCCATGACGCGCGTGCCCGTGCGCCGGGATTCGGGGATCGAATAGGTGGGGATCTCGCACTGATCGCCGTGGCACAGGGCCGTGAGCGCGGCGAGCGCGTGGTCCGCGTGCCACGAGTCGGGGCTGTCCCAGTCCACGATGCCCCACGCGCGCGGCAGGGCGTCGTCCGTGTGATCGCGGTAGAAATCATCCAGGTTCAGCACCGGCAGCCCCGAGTGCTCGCCCACGCGCCCCTTCCCGCTGCCCGACGGTCCGGCGAGGACGAGGACGCGCCGACGCGGGGCGCTGGATGCCGGGGCCGACGGCGGATTCGAAGGGTTCACGGACACCCATTCTAGAGGCCCGGGGAGGCCCGTCCCACCGAGATGGGCGTGACACAATGGCGCTCATGACACCTGATTCCCCGTCCCTTTCCGCGCCCGTCGCCGTCCCCGAGACCCCGCAGGCGCTCGCCGCGCTCGTCGACCACACGCTCCTGAAGCCCGAATCGACCCGCGCTGACGCCGAGGCGCTCGCCCGCGAGGCCGAGGCCCTCGGCACCTACTCGATCTGCGTCTCGCCGTCGATGCTGCCGATTCAGACCACGGTGCACGTGGCCACCGTCGTCGGCTTCCCCTCCGGTCAGCACGCCCCCGAGGTGAAGGCCTTCGAGGCGGCCGACGCCGCCGCCAAGGGCGCCGACGAGATCGACATGGTGATCAACGTGGGCCTCGCGGTCGCGGGCGACTTTGCCGCGACCGAGGCGGAGACCGCCGCCGTGCGCGCCGCCGCCCCGAACGTCCTGCTCAAGGTCATCATCGAGTCCGCTGCGCTTACCGACGAGCAGATTATCGGGGTCTGCGAGGCCGCCGAACGCGCCGGGGCGGACTTCGTGAAGACCTCGACCGGGTTCCACGGCGCCGGTGGCGCGAGCGTGCACGCCGTGGCACTCATGCGCCGCACCGTTGGCGAGCGCCTCGGCGTCAAGGCCTCGGGCGGGATCCGCACACTCGAGGCCGCGCGCGCGATGGTGGAGGCCGGGGCGAACCGCCTGGGCCTGTCCGGCACCCGCGCCATCGTCGAGGAGTTCGCGGGCAGCGAGGCCGCCTCGGGCGACGGCTACTAGGACGACCAGGGGCGCGGGCCCCTATCACGCACGGCGGCCCCGGACTCTCCATGCAGAGAACCGGGGCCGCTTCGCGCGTGCGGGGTGCTCCTACTGGACGCCGAGCGCCGCGCGCACCTCGGCGGCGAGGTCGGTGATCCGCGAGGCGGCGTGATCGCGCACCTCGGTGAGATCCTCGAACGAGGCCTCGGCAGGAACCGGGGCGATGACCTCGAGGTACGCCTTGAGCTTCGGCTCGGTGCCCGACGGGCGCACGATGACGCGCGTGCCGTCCTCGGCGAGGATCAGCAGGCCGTCCGTGGGCGGCAGGCCCGTTGTCTCCACCGAGCCGTCGGCCAGGTCCGTCATCTGCGCGGGCGAGCCCAGCAGCGTCTCGGGCGGGGCCGTGCGCAGGCGCTCCATCATCTCGCCGATCCGCGAGAGATCCTCGACCCGGATCGACACCTGATCCGTGAGGTACAGGCCGAACTGACGCGCCAGGTCATCGAGCAGGGCGCCGAGCGACGAGCCGTCGTGCTTGAGGATCGCGGCAAGCTGTGCGATGGCGAGCGCGGCGGAAATCCCGTCCTTGTCCTTCACGACTTCCGGCAGCACGCAGTAGCCGATCGCTTCCTCGTACCCGAACGCGATGCCGGGCGCGCGGGCGATCCACTTGAAGCCCGTGAGCGTCTGGACCGACGGCAGGCCCCGCTCGGTCGCGAGGGCGGCCAGCGAGCGCGAGGAGACAATCGAGTTGGCGAGCGTGCCGCGCACCCCGAGGTGATCCACGAGGTAGGTGGCGAGCAAGAGGCCCAGCTCGTCGCCGTGCAGCATGCGCCACTGGGCGCGGCGCTCGTCGTAGATCGCCGCCGCGCAGCGGTCCGCATCGGGATCGTTCGCGATCACCAGATCGGCCTGCACGCGCTCCGCGAGCTTGAGCGCGAGATCCATCGCGCCCTTTTCCTCCGGGTTCGGGAACGGCACCGTCGGGAAGTCGGGGTCCGGCACCGCCTGCTCCGGCACCGAGTGCACGTCGATGAAGCCCGCGCGGCCAAACGCCGCCTGCATGGTGGTGTTGCCCACGCCGTGCATCGCCGTGTGGACGATCCGCAGCTTCTTTGGGCCGTTCGCCGCGACCGGGGTGATCTGGCCGACGTAATCGTCCACGAGAGTCTCGGACGCGAGGTCCCAGCCCGACGGCGCGACCGGGATCTGCGTGACGGGACCGACGCCGGCGATCTCGGCGGCAATGAGGGCGTCGGCAGGCGGCACGATCTGCACCCCGCGGCCATCGGCATCGGCCGCGCGGCCGCCCAGGTACACCTTGTAGCCGTTGTCCGGCGCGGGATTGTGGGAGGCGGTCACCATGATGCCGCAATCGGCATCGAGGGCCCGCACGGCGTAGGCGAGCACGGGCGTCGGCCACGTCTCGGGCATGAGGGTCACGTGGTGGCCCGCGGCCACCATGATGGCCGCGCTGCGCTCGGCGAAGTCGCGCGAGTGGTAGCGGGCGTCGTAGCCGATGACCACGCGGGCATCGCCCACCTCGCTGCGCAGATACGCGGCGAGGCCGGCGGCGGCACGCGAGACCACGGCGATGTTCATGCGATTCGGGCCGGGCCCCATGCGTCCGCGAAGGCCCGCCGTCCCAAACTGCAGGGTGCCGCTGAAGGCATCCTCCAGATCGGCGATCGCGGCCCGGTCGCCGGATGCGGCCCGCGCGAGCGCCGCTTCAAGCTCCTCGCGCGTCGCGGCATCGGGATCGTCGGCGAGCCAGGCCCGGGCCTCACTCTGCAGGCTGCTGTCAAGGCCGCTCATCGTGCTGCCTCCCCGGTGCCCGCGGCCTCGGCCACGCGCGCAACGATGTCGGCAAGGAGCGTCGCGAGGCGCGGAGCCGCGGCCCGGCCTGCCTCGAGCACCTCTTCGTGATTCAGGGGCGTCGGCGAAATGCCCGCCGCGAGGTTCGTGACGAGCGACAGGCCGAGCACCTCGAGCCCGGCCTCGCGGGCCGCCATCGCTTCCAGCACGGTGGACATCCCCACCAGATCGGCCCCGAGCACGCCCGCCATCCGCACCTCCGCGGGAGATTCGTAGAACGGGCCGCGGAACTGCATGTAGACGCCCTCCTCAAGAGAGGGATCGACCTCGCGGGCAATGGCGCGCAAGCGCGCGCTGTACGCCTCGGTCTGGTCGATGAACGTGGCGCCCGTGATCGGCGCATCGCCCGTGAAGTTGATGTGATCGCTGATGATCACCGCCGTGCCGGGGCTCCAGGCGGGGTTGAGGCCTCCGCAGCCATTCGTGAGAACCAACTGCGTCGCGCCAAGCGCCGCGGCCACGCGCACGCCGTGCACGGTCGCCGCCACGCCGCGGCCCTCGTAGTAGTGGGTGCGCGCCCCGAGCACGAGCACGAGCGCGCCCGACGGGGCCCTCAGGATGCGCAGGCTGCCGACGTGGCCGTCCACGGCGGGGGAGTGGAAGCCCGTGATGGAATCCGCGGGTGCGGACCACACCTCCTCGCCGATCAGTTCGGCGGCGCCGGACCAGCCGGATCCCAGCGTGATGGCGATGTCGATGCCGGGAAGTCCCGACGCGGAGCGGATATCGGCGGCGGCAGCTTTGGCGCGCTCGTAGGGGTCGTGAAGGCTCTCATTCATGGCCCCCACTGTACCGCTCAGAGGTCCGTTTTAGTCCTCGATCGTGCACAGCACGGCGCCGGCCGACACCGTGGCGCCCACCTCGGCATCGAGGTTCGCGATGACCCCGCTGCGGTGGGCGAGGATGGGCTGCTCCATCTTCATCGCCTCGAGCACGACCAGCAGGTCGCCGTCGGCCACGCTCTGGCCCGCTTCTGCCACGACCTTGACGATCGTGCCCTGCATGGGCGCGCTCACGGCGTTGCCGGCACTCGCGGCCCCGGCGGCATTCGCCGAGGAGCGGCGGGCGCGCCTGCGCGGCGCATCCGCGCGGGGCGCGCGCAGCGAGGAGGGAAGGGAGACCTCGACGCGGCGGCCGTCGATCTCGACGACCACCGACTCGCGATCCTCGTCCCCGTCCACGTCGTTCGGGTGGGGCGCGGGGGCGATCTGGCCCGTGAACTCGGTTTCGATCCAGCGCGTGTGAATGCCAAAGGGCGTGGCGGGATCGCCGGGGGCGAACGCCGGATCGTCCACGATGAGGCGGTGGAACGGCAGCACCGTCGGCAGGCCCTTCACCTGGAACTCGTCGAGGGCGCGGCGGGAACGCTCGAGCGCCTCCTCGCGCGTGGCGCCCGTGACGATGAGCTTTGCGAGCATCGAATCGAAGTTCCCGGAAATGACATCGCCGCTGCGCACGCCCGAATCCACGCGCACGCCCGGGCCGAGCGGGGGCTCGAACACCGCGACGGGCCCGGGGGAGGGCAGGAAGCCGCGACCGGCATCCTCGCCATTGATGCGGAACTCGATGCTGTGCCCGCGCACCTCGGGATCCTCGTCGCTGATCTCCTCGCCCGCGGCGATGCGGAACTGCTCGCGCACCAGGTCGATGCCCGTGACCTCTTCTGTCACGGGGTGCTCGACCTGCAGGCGGGTGTTGACCTCGAGGAAGGAAATGGTGGAGTCCTTGCCGATGAGGAACTCGCACGTGCCCGCGCCCACGTACTTCGCCTGCTTGAGGATCGCCTTCGAGGCGCTCACGAGCTCGCGCTGCTGATCCTCGGTCAGGAACGGCGCCGGGGCCTCCTCCACGAGTTTCTGGTGGCGCCGCTGCAGCGAGCAATCGCGCGTGGAGACCACCTGGACGTTGCCGTGGGCATCGGCGAGGCACTGCGTCTCCACGTGGCGCGGCGCATCGAGATAGCGCTCGACGAAGCACTCGCCGCGCCCGAACGCCGCGACCGCTTCGCGCGTGGCCGAATCGAAGAGCTCGCGCACCTCGGACAGTTCGCGGGCCACCTTGAGGCCGCGGCCCCCACCGCCGAAGGCCGCCTTGATCGCGATGGGCAGGCCGTGCTCCTTCGCAAACGCCACCACCTCGTCGCTGCCCTGCACGGGATCCTTCGTGCCCGCGACGAGCGGAGCGCCCGCCTCTTGCGCGATGTGGCGCGCGGACACCTTGTCGCCGAGCTGTTCGATGGCGCGCGGCGGGGGACCGATCCACACGAGGCCCGCGTCCATGACGGCCTGGGCGAAGTCGGCGCGCTCGGAGAGGAAGCCGTAGCCCGGGTGAATCGCATCGGCGCCCGAGCGCTGCGCGATATCGAGAATCTTGTCGAGCACCAGATAGGACTGGGCCGCGGTCGCGCCGCCGAGCGCATAGGCCTCGTCGGCAATCCTGGTGTGCAGGGCGTCGCGATCGGTATCCGAATACACCGCCACGGACCGCAGCCCGGCGTCCTTGCACGCCCGCGCGATACGCACGGCGATCTCGCCGCGATTCGCGATCAAGACCGTATGGAACGGGCGATACGGTGCGGGTCGAGACATGCGAGCGTCCTTTACTGGGCGGTGTCAAGCGAGGCCGGTGATCAGCGGAACTGTTCGGCAACCACCGAGCATATACCGCGGGCGGGCGCGGCGAGAGGTTACCGAAGCGTAGCCCCCGGCTCGGTGGCGCCGTCGACATCCCACAGGTCGGTGACCGAGAGCCCCACCTCCGCCAGCATCTCACGCAGCAGTGGGAGCGAGAGACCGATCACCGTGTGGTGATCGCCCTCGATCCGCTCGATAAACGGGCCGCCATAGCCGTCAATCGTGAAGCCGCCCGCGACCCACAGGGGCTCCCCGGTGGCCACGTACGCCTCGATCTCCGTATCGCTCAGGGCCGCAGCGGTGAGCCGGGCCGACGCGGTGCGTCCAATGCTCGCACCCGTGCCGCCGTCGGCCGGATCGCGATCATCGATCAGCCAGTGGCCCGTGTGCAGCACCGCGGTCTGCGACCGTAGGTCCTTCCACCGCTGAACGGCGACCTCGGGCGTGAGCGGCTTACCCACGAGCTCGCCGTTTACCTCGAGCATCGAGTCCGCGCCGAGCACGACGTAGCCGCCGTCGGACAGCGAGCACGTGCGCTCCGCCTTCGCGCGCGCGAGCAGGAGAACCTCGTCGGCTGCCGCGAGAGAGCCGTGCTCGGCCCGGGCCGCGGCGAGGATCCCCTCTTCGTCCACGTCGGCTGGCAGGGCGGTGAAGGCAATGTGGGCGCGGCGGAGGGTGTCGCGGCGCCCCGGCGATGCCGAGGCGAGCAGGAGCAGCGGCGCCTCGGGCGCGCTCGAGTCATCAATCGTCATGAGGCGAGCGTAGCGGCCCGGGGCCGACGCGCTCAGCGCTGCGAGAAACGCCAGGTGGCCGGGCCCGGCTGGTGGCGCCGAGACCACGCGCTCGGCAGCACGCTCTGGGGGGAGTTCCACGTGCTCATCGCGGTGCCCGAACGTTCGACGAGCGCCCGCTCGTGGGCCTCGATCCGCGAAATGACGCTGTAGGCGGAGACCGCGACGGCGATGGCCGCGAGCTCCGGCTCGCTCAGCTTGCCCGAGACGAGCCGAACATCCGAGGGCCGGAGCGTGGGGGCGCCGGGATCGAGCGTGCTCACAGCGGGATGTTCCCGTGCTTCTTGGTCGGCAGCGCATCGCGCTTCGTGCGCAGGAGCCGCAGCGCGTGCACCACCTTGCGGCGCGTATCGTGCGGCTGGATCACGCCATCCACCCACCCGCGCTCCGCCGCGAGGTACGGCGTGGCAAACGTGTCTTCGTATTCGCCCTGGAGTTCGGCCCGCAAGGCATCCACGTCCCCGCCCTCTTCCGCCTCGCGCGCGAGGCGCTGGCGATGAAGGATGTTCACGGCGCCCTGGGAGCCCATGACCGCGATCTGGGCGGTCGGCCAGGCCAGGTTGATGTCGGCCCCGAGCTCCTTCGAGCCCATGACGATGTACGCGCCGCCGTAGGCCTTGCGCGTAATGATCGTCACGAGCGGTACCGTGGCCTCCGCGTAGGCGTACAGCAGCTTCGCGCCGCGCCGAATGATGCCGCCGTACTCCTGATCCGTGCCCGGAAGGAACCCGGGCACGTCCACGAGCGTGAGGACCGGAATGTTGAAGGCATCGCACAGGCGCACGAACCGCGCGGCCTTCTCGCTCGCATCGATATCGAGCGTGCCCGCGAGTTGCGAGGGCTGATTGGCGATGATCCCCACGCTGTGCCCCTCGACGCGCCCGAAGCCCACCACGACGTTCTTCGCGAACAGGGGCTGGACCTCGAGGAACTCGCCGTCATCGAGGACCGCGCGCACCACGCTCATCATGTCGTACGGCTGGTTCGGCGAATCGGGAATGAGGGTGTCCAGGGCGCGATCCTTAGCCGTGGGCTCGAGGTCCGCCTCCTCCGGGAAGATCGGCGCCTCGGTGAGCGTATTGGCGGGCAGGTAGCTGAGGTACTCGCGGACGTACTCGATGGCGTCATCCTCGTCGCTTGCCATGTAGTGCGCGACGCCCGAGCGGCTCGAGTGGGTGCGGGCCCCGCCCAGTTCCTCAAAACCCACGTCCTCGCCCGTCACGGTGCGGATCACGTCGGGCCCCGTGATGAACATGTGGGAACTCTTCTCGACCATGACGATGAGGTCCGTGAGCGCGGGGGAGTACACGGCGCCGCCCGCGGCGGGCCCCATGATGAGGGAGATCTGGGGGATGACCCCCGAGGCGCGCGTATTGCGCCGGAAAATGCCCGCGAAGGCCGCGAGCGAGGCCACGCCCTCCTGGATGCGGGCGCCGCCGCCGTCCAAAATCCCGATGATCGGCACGCCCGTGCTCATCGCGAGGTCCTGAATCTTGTGAATCTTTTGCCCGTGCGCCTCGCCGAGCGAGCCGCCGAACGCCGTGAAGTCCTGCGAATACACGCACACCTGGCGACCATCGATCGTGCCGTACCCGGTGACGATGCCGTCGCCATCCACGCGCTTCTTCTCGAGCCCGAACGAGTGGGACTGGTGGCGAACGAAACGATCCGTCTCCACGAACGAGCCCGGATCCAGCAGATCCTCGATGCGCTCGCGGGCGGTCTTCTTGCCGCGCGCGTGCTGCTTCTTGATGGCGACGTGGTCGGCGTCGGTGACGGCCGCGGTGATCCGCGCTTCGAGATCCGCCAGCCGACTCGCGGTCGTGGCGGTGCGCTTCGACGTCTCGGTCACTCTTACTCCTGACGCGGCCAGAGCCCCTGGCACCGGCGTGGGGGAAATGCGCGCTCCCGCGATGCGGCTCACAGGCGCGGCTCTCACGCGAAGGATTCCACGTCGAGAGTCATCACCAGGGTGCGAGGGCACAATGAACACCGTGAGTTTACGCCATGTGCCCCCGACGCCACCCGCCGACGGCCCGGCGGCGCCCCCGCCCGTGCCGCTCGAGCGCGTCGAATCCTGCCCATCCACCAACGCCCTGGCCTTCGAGCCCGCGTATGCCGAGCGGCCCACGCCGTTCGCACTCGCGACCCTCGATCAACGCGCGGGGCGCGGGCGCCAGGGCCGACACTGGGTGAACCGCCCCGGGCGCTCCCTCGCGCTCACCCTCGTGCTGGAGCCTCGGGCCGACCGCGAGTGGTGGGGCTGGTATCCCCTCGCGGTGGCGCTCGCGGCCGCGCAGAGCATCGCGGACCTGGACCCGGCGGCGTCGGCGCCGACCGACGGCGGCGAGGTCCCCGGCGCCCTGGGCGGTCCCGTGCAGATCAAGTGGCCGAACGACCTCCTGGATCACCGCGGGGCCAAGATCGCGGGCATCCTCGGCGAGGTGCGCGGGAATCGCCTCGCGCTCGGCATCGGCATCAACCTGGTGGGGGCCCTGGATCCCGCCGAAGAAGGACTCGCGGCGGCGGGCACGGTGGCCGCCCTCGGGCCCGCCTACGCCGAGGCGCTCGCGTCTACGGAGGACCGCTGGGCATTCGCCGAGGCGCTCGCGGCGCGGATGTTTACCGAGTGTTTAACCGTCGATGCCGGTTCTCGATCGCGCGGTCGGCTCCGCGAGCGCTATGCTGTGAACTGCGTCACCGTGGGTGCCGAGGTCGTGATCGACCCCGGTGTCGCGGATCCGGCGCGTGGCCTCGGGTCGAGCCCCCGCCTCCGGGCGGAAGGCATCGATCCCTGGGGCCAGCTCATCGTCCGAGAGCCCGGCGCTCACAGCCGGACGGTGAGCGCGGCAGACGTTCACCTCGTCTCCCGAACCGGCCAAGCAGCCGGAGCGGACGACGGGCCGGAGCGGCCTCCCGCCCGCCCCGAAGAGGGGAGCGCGGGAGGGAGCATGGACAGTGACAGACAAGGAAAAGGTGAGGAACGCACACATGGGTGATGCCGTGAGCAAGAGCGAGGCAGTCAGCCCCGCCGAGGCGGCGCTGGAGGTTCCGAGCGAACTCAACCAGCGCTTCGCCCGTGTCCGGCAGTCCATCGGCGCCTTGGAAAAGTCCCTGCTCCAGGGCCCGCGCACCTACTCGCGCCACGACCTCGAGAAGGCGTACGGGGTCGATGAGCGCCTGAGCGCCGACTACTGGCGCGGGCTCGGATTCTCCAACGTCGGCTACGACACCGCGGTCTTCACCGAAGACGACGCCGAGGCCATCGCGGACCTCGCCGCCCTCGTGCAAGACGGCTCCGTCAGCGAAGACACGTTCGTGACCATCGCGCGCGGCCTCGGCTTTCACCAGGGACGCCTCGCCATGTGGCTCACCGAGGCCCTCGTGGACGAGTTCAAGCAGCGCCACCAGGCGAGCGACCCGCAAGCGCGCATGGAGATGCTCGAGGCGATCCCGCAGTTCCTCGAAATCTTCGAGCAGCAGGCTCTGCACGCCTTTCGCCGCCAAATGGCCGCCTACACGGCGAGGGCGGGCGCGGAGATCCTTCGCAGCGCGGGCGAAAGCCTCGACGAGGACGACCTCCCGCTGCCCCGCGCCGTCGGCTTCGCCGATCTGGTCCAGTTCACGCGCCTCGCGCAGTCCGTGGGCGGCATGGAACTCGCCGATGTCATCAAGGAGTTCGAGGGCGTGTGCCGCGACGTCATCTCCGACGGCGGCGGGCGCGTGGTCAAAACCGTCGGCGACGAAGTGATGTTCCTGGCGGACACCCCCGAAGACGGCGTGCGCATCGCCCTGTCCATCGCCGAAAACATCGCGGCGGCGCCCGACCTGCCGAAGGTGCGCGTGGGCCTCGCGTGGGGCAACATGTTCTCCCGCTACGGCGATGTCTTTGGCCCGAAGGTCAACCTGGCCGCCCGCCTCGAGGGGATCGCCTCGCCCGGCGCGGTGGTCATCGACGGCGAAACCGCCGACACGGTGGACCGGGCGTTTCCCGGCGGATTCACCCGCGTGGCCGCGTGGGACGAGGACCTCCACGGGATCGGTCCCACCCGCGTCGTTCAGGTGGAACGGGCGGCGGCCTCGCTCATCCGCCGCTCCTGACAAGCCGCGAACGCGCTACAGTATGGGCACAGTCCACGCATAACCGGGGCACAGCCAAGGCTCTTAGGATGAACAACCGTGACACGACTACTGCTTGTCGAGGATGACTCGGCCATCGCTGAACCCCTCTCTCGCGCGCTCGACCGCGAGGGCTATTCCGTCATGCGCGCCTCGCGCGGCATCGACGCCCTCACGCTCGCCGCGAGCGAGGACCACATTGACTTCGTGATCCTCGATCTCGGATTGCCCGACATCGATGGGCTCGAGGTGTGCCGCCGCTTGCGCAAGGGCGGGCTCGAAGCACCCGTGCTCATCCTCACCGCCCGCGCCGACGAAGTGGACGCGGTCGTGGGCCTCGATGCGGGGGCCGACGACTACGTGACCAAGCCGTTCAGGCTCGGCGAACTCCAGGCCCGGATCCGGGCCCTGCTGCGGCGCACGCAGATCATGGAAGAAACCTCGTCGGGCGCGTTCGAAGCCAATGGCGTGAGCCTCGACCCGTCGGCCCGCCGGGCATACGTGGATTCCGAGGAACTGACGCTGAGCGCCAAGGAGTTCGATCTGCTCGCGGTCCTCATTCGCGAGGCCGGCTCCGTCGTGACCCGCGACGACCTCATGCGCGAGGTATGGGGCGCCGAATGGTGGGGCTCCACCAAGACGCTCGACATGCACATTTCGTGGCTGCGCCGAAAGCTCGGCGACGACGCCACGAACCCCACCCGCATCATCACCGTGCGCGGGGTGGGCTTCCGGTTTGATACCGGCGATGTCCACTAGTCGCCGGTAGGCAGGCACCATGCAGCGTCGAGTCTTGCAGGCCACCCTCACGACCGTGCTTCTCGCGGTCCTTCTGCTCGGGATCCCCCTTGCAGCCGCGTGGCTCACGGCCGTGCGCGACAACCTCAATGCCCAGGCCTCGAAGTACCTCCAGCAGGTCGTCCAGCAGACCGATTCCCGGCTGAGCCAGGGGATACCGCTCGATCAGGCGATGCTGCAGCAGCGCGTGGATCAGATCCAGGACGTCAACCTGCACATCGAGGTGCGCTATCAGGGTGCGGTGTTGCAGGCGGGCGATCCGCCGGGCGCCGATCCGGTCATCGCCTCGTCCCCGGGCTCGCACTCGCAAATGGTGACGGTGCGCATTCCGCAGGCCGACGTGCGCGCCCACACGGCGAGCGCGTGGGTGCTCATCCTTGTCACGGCCCTGTGTGCGTTCGCGATTGGTGTCTCGGTCGCCCTGTGGCAGGCGCAGCGACTGTCCGCGCCGCTCGTGCGGCTCACCAGACGCGCCGAAGAGCTCGGCAGCGGACGCTCCCGCGCCGACTGGACGCCGAGCGGGATCTCCGAGATCGACACGGTGGCCGTGGAACTAACGCGCTCGGGCGCCCTGCTCACCGAGAGGCTCGAAGCGGAAAGCACGCTCGCCTCCGACGCCTCCCATCAGCTCCGCACGCCGCTGACCGCGCTCTCGATGCGCCTCGACGAGATCCTCGCGACGAGCTCCGAGGAATGGGTGCGTGAAGAAGCCCGCGTCTCGCTCGAGCAGGTGGACCGGCTCACCCAGGTGGTCCACGACCTCATCAACGCGCCGCGCGCCTCGCAGCGCCGCACCCCCGGCGTGGTTGAGCTGCGCCAGGTGCTCACCCAGCAGACCGAGGAGTGGAAGCACGCGTTTCGCGGAGCGAAGCGCGAGCTGCGGATCCAGGTGCCCACGTCGGCCGCCGTGTGGGCCTCGGCCGGGCCCCTCACCCAGGTCATCGCGACCCTCATCGAGAACTCCCTGGTCCACGGCAGCGGCACGACGCAGGTCAAGGTGCGCCGCAACGCCCACTCGACCGTGATCGAAGTGCAGGACGAAGGTAAGGGCGTGGATCCCGAGCTCGGGACGCGCATCTTCGAACGCTCCGTCTCGGGGCGTAGCTCGCGCGGCACGGGCGTGGGGCTCGCGCTCGCCCGCACGCTCGTCGAGGACGACGGCGGCAGGCTCGAACTGCTCCAGGAAAGGCCCGCCCGCTTCGGCGTCTTCCTCATCACCGCGCCCGGCGAGGGCGATACCGCGCCGGTCGCCGCCGACGGGGCCTCCGCCTACCAGAGCGCCCTCAGCAAGGGGCGCGTCATGTCGCGCGAGCAGCGGGCCGCCGAACGCGCCCGCGGCGCCGACGCTTCCGCCGCTGCGGACGGCGCGAGCAGCGCGTCTTCTACAATGGGCGAGTGAGTTTCCCGCGAGAGATGTCCACGCGCCCCGCAGTCCCGGGCGCCCCCACCGGCTCCATTGCTCGCCGCATCGGCGTCATCGGCGGCGGGCAGCTGGCCCGCATGATGATCCCCGCCGGCATCGAGCTGGGCCTCGAGGTCCACGTCCTTTCGGCCTCCGCTTCCGACTCGGCCGCCCTCGTCGGCGCGCACGTGAGCATCGGCGCGCATGATGATCCCTCCGCCGTCGCCGCCTTCGCGCGCGGCGTGGATGTCATCACCTTCGATCACGAGCACGTGCCCACGGCGATCCTCGAGGACCTGGTCGCCTCGGGCGTCGCGGTGCGGCCGGGCCCGTCGGCCCTGATCTACGCCCAGGACAAGCTGCTCATGCGCGAACGGCTCGGCGCCGCGGGCTTCCCCTGCCCCCGCTGGTGGCGCATCGACTCTGCGGCGGACCTCGAAGCGGCGCTCGACGAGGCGGGGGGCGAACTCATCGTCAAGACCCCGCGCGGTGGCTACGACGGCAGCGGCGTGCGCGTCGTCAGGCACGCGAGCGACGTGAGCGCGTGGCTCGAGCGCCCCGGCGCCCTGCTCGCGGAAGAAAAAGTCCCGTTCGTACGCGAGCTATCCGCCCAGGTGGCGCGCAGGCCCGGCGGGCAGGCCGTCGCCTATCCCGTCGTGGAATCCGAACAGCGCCGCGGGGTGTGCTACCGCGTGAGCGCCCCCGCCCCGGGCCTTGGCGAGGATACTGCGGCGCAGATCCAGGCGCTCGCCCTCGGGATCGCCCACGAGCTGAACGTGGTGGGAATGCTCGCCGTGGAACTCTTCGCCCTCGCCGACGGCTCGGTGGCCGTCAACGAACTCGCCATGCGCCCCCACAACACCGGCCACTGGTCCATGGACGGCGCCGTGACCGGCCAGTTCCATCAGCACCTGCGGGCCGTGGCGGACCTGCCGCTCGGCGATACGCGGCCCGTGGCGGGCACTGCGGTCATGGTGAACCTGCTCGGCGAGGATCGAGACGACCTCGTGGCCGGGGCCGCGCTCGCGATGCAGGCCGATCCCGCGATTGCCGTGCACCTGTACGGCAAGCAGGTGCGGCCCGGGCGCAAAGTGGGCCACGTCAACCTGGTGGGCGGCGCGCCCGATGAGGCGCGCGCGCGGGCGCTCAGCGCCGCCACCACGATTGTTCGCACGAGTGAAGGAGAGCTGGCATGACTGAGGCCCCTAGCCCCCGAGTGGGCATCATCATGGGATCGGATTCCGACTACCCCGTCATGAAGGACGCCGTGCAGGTACTCGAGCGCTTCGGCGTGGCGTGCGAGGTGGATGTGGTCAGCGCGCACCGGATGCCCGAGGACATGCTGCGCTACGGCCGCGAGGCTCACGAGCGCGGGCTCGCGGTCATCATCGCGGGGGCGGGAGGCGCGGCCCACCTGCCCGGCATGGTCGCGGCCCTCACCCCGCTGCCGGTGATCGGCGTGCCCGTGCCGCTGAAGTACCTCGACGGCATGGATTCCCTGCTCTCAATCGTGCAGATGCCCGCGGGAGTGCCCGTGGCCACCGTGTCGATCGGCGGGGCCACGAACGCGGGGCTGCTCGCGCTGCGCATCCTCGCGGCGGGCGACGGCGAGGAATCGGAGCGGCTTCGACAGGCGATGCTCAACTACCAGGCGGAACTGCGCCAGGTCGCGCTCGACAAGGGCGCGTCGCTCCGGGCGTCCCGGTGAGAGATGGAATCGAGCGATAGGGTCACATTCATGACTGAATCGACGCCACCGTACCGCGTGGCCGAGGGGGCCGAGGTCGCCGCCGATGCGCGCGTGGGGGAGCGGTCCTCCATTTGGCACTACGCCCAGATCCGCGAGGGGGCCCAGCTCGGCACCGATTGCGTCGTGGGCCGCGGCGCCTACATCGGCAGCGGCGTGCGGCTCGGCAACGCGTGCAAGGTGCAGAACTACGCGCTCGTGTACGAACCTGCCCAGCTGGCCGACGGCGTGTTCGTGGGGCCCGCCGTGGTGTTCACGAACGATCACTTCCCGCGGGCCGTCAACCCCGACCTGAGCCCGAAGAGCGCCCACGACTGGGAGCCGGTGGGCGTCACCGTCCACGAAGGGGCGTCGATTGGTGCGCGCGCCGTGTGCGTCGCGCCCGTCACGGTGGGGGCCTGGGCGCTCGTGGCCGCGGGATCGACCGTGGTCAAGGACGTGCCCCCGCACGCGCTCGTGGCGGGCGTGCCCGCCCGCAGGATCGGCTGGGTGGGGCGCGCGGGAGAGCCGCTGACGCTCGCCGAGGGCGCCGCAGCAGACCCCGCCGACGAGGTGTGGGTGTGCCCCGCCACGTCCGAGCGCTACGTGGCCGATACCGCGACGGGCGGGCTGCGCCTCGCGTCCGACATGGATTCCACCCCGAACAGAGACTGAGGGACAAACACATGAACAAAGCGATGATTCCCGCGGCAAAGCCGATCATTGGCGAGGACGAGCGGGCGGCCGTGGACCGCGTGCTCGCCTCCGGCATGGTGGCGCAGGGCCCCGAGGTGGCGGCCTTCGAGCAGGAGTTTTCCGCGCACCTGGCCGGTGGCCGCGAATGCGTGGCCGTGAACTCCGGCACCTCCGGTCAGCACCTGGGGCTGCTCGCGGCGGGCCTGCGCCCGGGCGACGAGGTCATCGTCCCCTCCTTCACGTTCGCCGCGACCGCCAACGCCGTCGCGGTCTCGGGCGCCACGCCCGTGTTCGTGGACATCGACGCCGACACCTTCTGCCTGGATCCCGCCGCGGTCGAGGCGGCCATCACGGAGCGCACCGTCGCCATCCAGCCGGTGCACCTGTACGGGCACCCCGCCGCGATGGACCAGATCATGGCGATTGCCGAGCGCCACGGCCTGTGGGTCGCCGAGGACGCCGCGCAGGCCCACGGCGCCACGTGGCAGGGTCAGCAGGTGGGATCCTTTGGCACGTTCGGCATGTTCTCGCTCTACCCCACGAAGAACATGACCTCGGGCGAGGGCGGCATGGTCTCCTGCCGGGACGCCGACGTGGCCCGCACCGTGCGCCTGTTGCGCAATCAGGGCATGGAGAAGCAGTACCAGAACGAGATCGCGGGCTTCAACAACCGCATGACCGACATTCACGCCGCCATCGGCCGCGTGCAACTGGCGAAGATCGACGCCTGGACGCACCGCCGTCGAGAACTCGCCGCCGCCTACGACGAGCGGCTCGAGGGCGTGCGCACCCCCGTCGTGTACCCGGAGGCCACGCACGTCTACCACCAGTACACGATCCGGCTCGAGGGGGCGAGCGGCGCGGAGCGTGATCGCTTCGCCGAGGCCCTGCGGGAGGAACACCGCGTGGGCTGCGGGGTCCATTACCCCACCCCGGTGCATCGGCTGCCCTCCTTCGGCCTCTCCCTCGATCTGCCCGTCACGGAGCTCGTGGCCCGCGAGGTGCTCTCCATCCCCGTGCACCCGAGCGTGAGCGACGAGGACCGTGACCGCGTGATCGAGGCCGTCAACGCCGTTGCCCAGGCAGGTGCGTGATGAGCACGAACCTTCGCGCGGGCCTCATCGGCCTCGGCATGATGGGCCGCCACCACGCCCGTAACCTCCAGGCCATCGACGGGGTGGACCTCGTGGCCGTCGCCGATCCCCAGGGCGATCCGCACGGCGCGGCCCCCGGCTTTGATGTCCTCACGAGCGCCGAAGCGCTCGTGGAAGCGGGCATCGACTACGCGGTCGTGGCGGTGCCCACGGCCTTTCACCGCGACGTGGCCCTCACCTTCGCCGACGCCGGGATCCACACGCTCGTGGAAAAGCCCCTGGCCTTCGACATCATCGAGGCCGAGGAAATCGCCCAGGCCTTCGAGGCCCGCGGGCTCGTGGGCGCGGTGGGCTACATCGAGCGCTACAACCCCGCCCTGCAGTCCATGCGCGAGCGCATCGAGGCGGGCCAACTGGGGGAGATCTACCAGATCACGACGCGCAGGCAGGGCGCCTTTCCCGCCCGGATCGCCGACGTCGGCGTCGTCAAGGACCTCGCCACGCACGATCTTGACCTCACCGCCTACGTGGCGCGCAGCGACTTCGCCTCGGTGGCCGCGACCTCGACGGGTCGCTCGGGCCGCGAGGACGAGGACATGGTGTCGGTCGCGGGAAGGCTCACGAACGGCGCCATCACGAACCACCTCGTCAATTGGCTGAGCCCGTTCAAGGAGCGGGTCACGGTCGTGACGGGGGAAAAGGGCGCGCTCGTGGGCGACACGCTGAACGCCGACCTCACCTTCTACGCCAACGGCGAGGCCGCCAACGAGTGGGAGTCGATGGCCTCCTTCCGCGGAGTGAGCGAGGGCGACATGGTGCGCTACGCCCTCACCCGCAAGGAGCCGCTGCGCACGGAGCACGAGGCGTTCCGCGACGCGGTGCTCGGCACGGGCAGTAACATCGTGACGATGCGCGAGGGCCTGAACACCGTGCGCGTGGTCGAGGCCGTCCTGGATTCCGCCGCGAGCGGCCGGGTCGTGGAGCTGTAGTGCCGAGCCCGATCCATCTTCTCGCGCCCGCGTTTCGCCATCTTCCGGGGCCGCGGGGGGTGGATTTCGCCTTCGTGGCCGAGCGCGACGGCCTGGATCGGCGCGGGGACGGTAACGCGCCCGCCGCGGGCAGCAGAGCCGCCGCGCGCCTCGAGGCGACGATCACCGCGCTGCTCGAGCGGGCCGATCAACTGGTCGAAGCGGGCCGGATCGACGAGGCCGTGCCCACCCTCGTGAAGGTCTTCGAGCTCACGCACCACGTGGCGCTGCGCGATGATCCCACCCGCTTCCTGCACCTCTTGCGCTCGTCGTCCGCGATCGCGGTCCTCGAGGCGCAATCGGCGCCCCGGGCCCCGGACCCCGTGAGCGGCCCCGGCCCCGTCAAGCTGCTCGTGCTCGCGCACCGCTCCTTCGGCTTCGTGGACCGCGTCCTCGAGGTGCTCGAAGAGGCGGGCATGGTCGAGGTGCGGCGCGCCGACCTCGCCGATGCAGTGCCCGGCTATGACCTGAGCCTGCACGGCCTCATCCGTCGGCGCCTCAGCGGCGAGCTGGCTGACTGCCCCGAGGCCCTGCGCCCGCACGTGCAGTGGGCCGATACGGTGTTTGTCGAGTGGGGCCACCACGCGCTCGCGTGGGCGAGCACGGTGGATCTGGGCCGGACGCGCCTCGTGGCGCGCCTGCACCGCTTCGAGGCCTTCACCCCGTTCCCCCTGCTCGTGGACTACGCCCGGCTGGACACGCTCGTGTTCGTCTCCGAGCACATGCGCGCCCTCGTGCGCACCCTCATCCCTCACCTGGACGAGCTGACGCAGACGGTCGTCATCTCCAACGCGTTCGACGCTTCCGCCTTTGATCGTCCGAAGCTGCCGGAGGCTGCCCACACGATGATCCTCGTCGGGTGGAACCGGCCCGTGAAGGACGTGCGCTGGGCCATTGAGGTGCTGCGCCGCGTGCGCGCGGAGGATCCCGAGTATCGCCTTCTGCTGGCCGGGACCGTGCCGGACAACGCCGACTTACTCCTACCGGCCGATCTGCGCGAGGCGGGCGCGATCGAGGTGCTCGGTGAGAGAGACGACATGCCGGAGGTGTTCCGGCGCGCGGGCGTCGTGCTGTCGTCCTCCCTGCACGAGGGCACGCACGAATCGGTTGCCGAAGGGGCCGCCTCGGGCGCCCTGCCCGTGGTGCGCGACTGGCCGCTCGCCGTCCCCTACGGCGGGGCAGGGACGGTGTATCCGGCCTCCTGGATCGTTCCCGATCCGGCCCGGGCGGCGGCGCGGATCCTTCGTGCCGCGCGCGGCACCGAGGGCGCGGGCGCGGCGGGTCATTCTTCTCTCGCCGCCGACGACTGGAGCAGGGGCTCGCGCGAGCCGGCCGCTATTGTGGGGGCCTACACTCGGGTGCTGCGGGGGCAATCCGAGCGCGACTAGGCCAGGGGCGCGACGGCGGTGATGGCAACGGGGCGCCTCATCGATCTTCTCGCGGCGCCGTGAGCATCCTCGTTGCCGCCGGTCGGGAAAGGAAAGCCACCGTCCATGGATTCCGTCGTGCCCGTCCTCAGCGCCCTCGCCCTCCTGCTGCTTCCGGGCCTCGCGCTCTGTTTAGCCTTCGGAGCGAGAGACGGCCGCGCGCTCGCGTACGCCCCCGCGCTCTCGGCAGGGCTGTGGGCGATGGCCTCCGGCGTGCTGCACGTGCTGCACGTGCCCTTCGGCCTGGCGGGGGCAGCGGTGAGCATCGGCGCGGGAATCGCCGTCGCGGCGGGACTTCGGCGCTCGTGGTACCGCTTCAGGGCGCGGCGCGCCGGTGGGCCGACGGGAACCGGGGCGGGGCGCGGGTGGTCGGGTGATGCTGCTCAGGCAGCGGGGCCGCGGGCCGTCGTCTCCCCGGTAGGCGCCGCCCTCACCCTCGCTGCCGCCCTGCTGCTCGTGTGGGTGCCGCTTGCGCGCGGCATGGGCGGGATCGGCGCCCTCAACGGCGCCTACGATGCGTTCTTCCACTACTCGGCCCTCAGAATGATCCGCGAATCGGGCGATGCGTTCGCACTCACGGCCCTCGCGGACATGTACGACGGCACCGCGACGTTCTACCCGACCACGTGGCACGCCATCGCCTCGCTCGTGCCCGGGGATCCGGTCGTGGCCGCCAACGCGATGGTGATCGCCACGCTGGCCCTCGTGCCGCTCGGCGCGTTCGCGCTCGTGAGCATCGCCTTCGGCAAGAAACCGCCCACGCGATTCGGGGTGCTGCTGCTCGCGCTCGTGGCCCTGACCTCCGCCGTCTTCCTCTCCCCGGCCATGATCGGCGTCGTCATCGCCCTCTGGCCGTTCCTGCTCGGCACCGCGCTGCTTCCCGCGGGGGCCGCGGCCATCCTCGATACGGGCCATCGCTTCACGCGCACCCTGGTTGTCGCGGGCGTCATCGCCGCCCACCCGAGCGTCGCCGTCTCCCTCGCCGTTATTGCGGGCCTCGCCGTCCTCGTCAAGGGCGTGCGCGCCGCCGTCGCGGAACGCTCGTGGAGGCGCGCCCTCGCGTTCCTCCTGCCCGCCGTCGGCGCCGCCGCGGCCTACGCCGTCCTCGTGCCGCGCCTGTTCGAGGACATGCAGCTCACGAAGCCGGTGCCGCACTCGTGGCTCAGCACCGCGCTCGTCCTTCTTGCCGACCGGCCGCGCGTGCGAGCCATTGCGTTCGATCCGTGGCCGCTCCTGCCGCTGTACGCCCTCGTCATCGTCGGGATCGTCGTCGCGTGGCGCCACCAGCGCACCCTCGGCATCGTCGCCGCCCTCCTGGCCGCGACCGCCGCCCTGCTCACCTACGCGGCGCAAGACACGGGCACGTGGTTCAGCCTGCTGTCGGCCCCCTGGTACGGGGCCCGCGAACGCCTCCAGCCGCTCCTGCTCGTGGCCCTGCTCATCGCCGCCGGGCTCGGGGTGCGCGGCCTTGTCAGCCTGCTCGCCTCGTGGCGGGCCGAGGGTGCCGTGGGGCGGGCACGGGCGCTCAGCATCGCCGTCGTCGTGGCCCTCGTGGCGGGAATCGGCGTGGGCACCCAGGCGCCCACCCGCCACGCCTATCTCTCCTCGCTCGCCTACCACCGGTGGGGCGATCACTTCTTGCCGTACGTGAGCGCGAGCGAGCGGGCGTTCATCGAGCGCAGCGCGGCCCACCTGCCGCCCGGCGCGGTCGTGCTCGGCTCCCCGCTCGATGGGGCGAGCCTGTACTACGCGCTCGGCGGCGTCGAGGTGGTGTACCCGTCGCTGTCCTCGCCGCACACGCTCGATCAGCGGCGGATCGGCCGCTACGCGGGGGAGCTTTCGCCCACGGATCCCGTGTGCGCCTCGATGCGCGGCGAGGGCGTCACGCACGTGTACGTGGACCGCTCCCACCTGAGCGGGGCTGTAGTCAACGCCGAGGCGTCGGAGGCATTCGGCGGCATCGCGCAGATCCCGCCCACCTATCTCACCGAGGTGGATCGCGAGGGCGACTTCGTGCTGTACGCGATCAGCCTGCCGTGCCCGTAGCGGCCGTGGCCGCGTACGCCTCGGCGTAGAGGGCGCCCACGTGCGCCGTGGAGAAGCGGTCGCCAATCGTGGCGGCGATGGTCTCGGAGCTGAGGCGCCGCGTGCGCGCATCGAGGTCCACGATGGCCTCCGCGTACGCGCCCGCGTCCTGCGTGGCCACGAGCTCTCCCACCTCGGGCGCCGTGTATTCGCCCTGACCACCCGTCGCGCCGAGCACGACGGGCCGTCCCGCGACGATGGCCTCGGCGGCGGAGACGAAGAAGTTGTCGGCCTTGGTCGGCCCGAAGAAGAGGTCCGCGCCCTCGAGCGCGGCGCGCACCTGGGTCGAGGACTGGTTGCCGGGAAGCTCGAGGCGGTGAGCGACGTTCAGCTGGGCGGCGCGCGCGAGCACCTCGGCGCGCAGGGGGCCGTCGCCGAGCCAGCTGAGGTGGGCGTCGACGCCGCCCTCGACCAGGCGCGCGAGGGTCTCGACGGCGATGAGCGGGTCCTTGCGGTCAATGAGCCCGCCCGTGGAGACGAGCCGGAGCGCCCCGTCGGAGCGCCCCCGCCGCGGGACGAGCGGGGCGGGATCCACGATGCACGGGACGATGCTCACGGGCCGCGAGCCGCGCACGTCGCGGATCGGGCGGGCGAGGAACTCGCACACGCTCGTCACGTGATCGGGGCGATTCAGGGCGCGCGCGAGGACCGGCAGGGCGGCGCGCAGCGGAGCGGGCAGGGTCGCGGGCGTGGTGAGGGCCGACCAGTGCTCGGTGTGCAGCCACGGCATGCGGGGGCGGCGCGCGAGCAGGGGGAGCAGCGAGGAAAACGCCATCGTGTGCACGAGGTCCGAGCCCTCGAGTGCGCAGTGCAGGGCGCGCGAGGCCGCGAGCGCGCTGCCGGGGCGCGAGGGAGTGAAGGGAATCCGCGTCACCTCGATCCCCTCGTGCACGAGGCGCCGCGTGCCGTCGTCATCGTGCGCGGGCACGAGGTGGATCAGGCGCACGTCGGCGTGCCGGGCGATGGCGTGTAGGTCGCGAACCACGAAGGAGCCGCGGCTCGGGGCGCGGGTGGTGGGAAACCAGGTGGTGACGGCCGTGACTCTCATGCGCGGCCCCCTCGGCCTCGGCGGTTGATCGCCGCGCTCACGAGGTCCACGAGGTTGTCCGCTTCCGCCTCCCACGTGAGGTGCGCGGCCGCCGCGCGGGCCGCCGCGCGGTACGTGTCCGCGTCGGCCATCGTCTCCGTGAGCGCCCGGGCGAGGTCCGCGGGGTCATCGAGCGCGCTCGTGCGCCCCACGCCGAGGCTCGTCACCACGCGCGCCATGTCCGGCAGGTCCGCCGCCACGATCGGCAGCCCTGCCCGGATGGACTCGAACAGCTTGTTGGGCAGGGCGAAGCGGTAGCTCAGCACGGTGGGGCGGATGTGGACCACCGAGACGTCGCCGTCGGCGAGCGCGGCCGTCACCTCGTGGGGCAGAACCGGGCCGACCACGTGGACCCGCTCGCCGAGGCCGAGACTCTCTGCCAGGGCGCGCAGCTGGGCGAGGTAGTCCTCCTGTCCGTAGCCGAGCATGACGAGGTGTGTCGAGGGCTCCATGAGCGCGAGGGCGTGCAGCGTCTCCTCGATCCCGCGCGAGGTGGTGATCGAGCCGCCGTAGGCCACGACGCGCGCCGAGTCGTCAAGGCCCGCGAGCGCGCGCAACTGCCCCTCGGCGGGGCTCGGGATCGGGCCCGCCGCGGGAATGTTTCGCACGAGCGAGGGGCGCACCGGGAGGCGGTAGGTGCGCTGCAGCCAGTCGGCAATCGAATCGGAGACCGTGATGACCCCGGCGGCGCGGGCGATCCCGACTCGCTCGATTAGGGCCTCGACGGCGGGCGCGACCCTGCGGCCCGGGCGCACGTTGCGGTGGCGCCACAGCTCGTGGCTGTCGTAGAGGACGGGCGCCCCCGTGAGCGCGCCCCCGATGACGGCCGGGACCAGGGTATTCGCGTCGTTGGCGAGGATCGCCGACGGGCGCTCGCGCACGAGTGTTGCGGTCGCGAGTGCCCAGTAGTGGGTGAGGGAGGCGGGCCCCCACGCGTTGACCGCGAGGGCGCGCGCGGCGCCGCGGGCGCGGGTGGCGAGTCCCCGGCGCTCCCGCCGTCGGCCCGCGCGTGTGTCCGGCCCGGTTCCCGTGTCTGCGCCAGGGCCGTCACCCGTTGCGGAAGGGGCGGCGGGGGACGACGCTGAGGCGGGGGCGGGCCGCAGGGCGGTGCCGGAAGCGCCGATCCCCAGCAGGGTGCGCACGCTCGCGGCGCCGAACGGCACGAGGGCATCGAGGGTGAAGGCGGTGAGCCGCTCGATGGCGACGCCCGGACCGCGCTGCTCGATGCCGGGGCCACGCCCCTGAGCCGGGCGCGAGGTCGCGACGATCCGCACGCTCGCGCCGTGGGTCGCGAGGCTCGCGGCGCTCTTGAGCACGCGGGCATCGTTGTGGGCGTCGTTGTAGACGAGGGAGGCGATCCGGCGGCCCTTGAGGGGCACCTCGGACCTCTGCGGGGCGCTCACGGGCCGCTCACCTCCCGGATCGCGGCGGCCTCTCCCGGGGCGAGGCCCGCGAGCGCTGCCTGCTCGGCGAAGTCCGGTTCGGCCGCCACGACCTCGTCGAAGGTTCCGTGGGCCAGCACCCTGCCGTCGCGCATGAAGCACACCTGATCACTGTGGCGGATCGTGGCCAGGCGGTGCGCCACGACGATCACGGTGATCTCACCCGCGAGCGCCGCCACGGCGTCCGTCACGGCGGCCTCGGTCGCGGTATCGAGCGCGGACGTGGCCTCGTCCATGACGAGCACGTCCGGCTCGGCGTACAGGGCGCGGGCGATGCCGAGGCGCTGACGCTGCCCCCCGGACAGGCTCAGGCCGCCCTCGCCCACCCGGGCCCAGATCCCGCCCTCACGCGCCTGAATCACATCGAGCACCTGGGCCCTCTCGAGGGCGCGGCGCACCCGCTCCTCGTCGATGCTCGCATCGTTCCAGCTGAGCGCCACGTTGTTGGCCACGGTCGAATCGAACAGCGCCACCTGCTGCGGCACGTAGCCCACGCGGTCGCGCCACGCGAGCAGGGCGTCCTGCATCGACACCCCGTCGATGTGCAACTGGCCGGAACTCGGCGGCATGAGGCCCAGCATGATGTCCACGAGGGTGGACTTGCCGGAGCCGGACTGGCCGACGAGGGCGAGGGAGCGCCCGAACGGAACCCGCAGGCTCACACCGTTCACAGCGGGAGTGGCGGCGCCGGGATAGGTGAAGGTCACGTCCGTGAGCGTGAGGGCGCTCGCGGGATCGGGAAGCGCGGCGCCAGCGAGGCGGTCCGTGTGGTGGGCCCGGTAGCCGCGGCCCTGCTCGACCTCGCGCAGCACGCGTTCGGCGTAGGGCATGTTGGCGCCCGTCTGCGCCATGATCGTCTGGAACCGGGTGAGGGAGGGCACGAGGCGGAAGCCGGCGACACCGAAGAGGGCGAGCGAGCTCATCGCGCCGTTCATGCCGCCCTGCCAGTAGCCGATGAGGGCGGCGAGGGCCAGGCCGCCGATGAGCCCGATTTCGAGGACGTAGCGGGGAACGGAGCCGAGGAACACCTGGTTGGCGCGCGCCGTCGAGGCCTTCTTGCGCAGCGCGAGGACCTCGTCTTCGACCTCCTGGGTCTTGTTGCGCAGCGTGATCTCCTTGAGGGAGGCGACCATCTCGGAGACCATGCGCACCGACTGGGTGGAGTACGTGCGGTTGTCCTGGCCCGCCTGGACGGCCCGCCGCAGAATCCACACGTACAGCACGGCGGCCACGAGCGCGAAGTACACGGCGGTCGTGAGCGCCATGACGGGCTGGGCCACGATGAGCACGAGCATGACGGCAATGAACGTGCTGATCTCGCCGATGAGTTGCGTGTAGGGGATGAGCACGCCGGAGACGGTCGAGGCGACGCCCACGTCGGTCGAGCGCACGAGGTCGGTCGAGTTGCGGGAGATCCGCTCGGTCCACGGCGCGTAGAAGAACGAATCGAGCAGCTGCGCCCCGAAGGACTGCTCAAACGCGGCAAAACGCTTTGTGGAGACGCGCTGGACGGCGATGGCCAGCAGGTCCTTCGTGATGATGAGCAGGCACACCACCGCGAGCGCGAGGCCGAACTGGGCTGGCTCGGACAGCTCGATGCCGATCACGGGGATGCGGGCCGTGTCCCCGGCCACCATCGGCGCGAGCAGCAGCGCGAGCAGGCCGAGGGCCGCGATATCGAGCAGCGCGAGGGCGCCCATGGTGAGGGAGAAGGTCGTGACAAACCGGGAGGCGCCGGGCGGGAGGGCCGTCAGGAGCGCCCTCACGGTGCGCAGGAGCTTTTTCACCGTCCCAGAGTATCCGGTGCGCCGCCCGGAGCACCGGGTGGGGTGGCGCGGGCCTCAGCGGGCGCCGCGCCCGGGCGGGGCCCAGAGTCCACTCGCGCGGCTGATAGCGGAGGCGCCCATGAAGCGCAGGGGCGCCTCGCGGTGCAGGAGGGCCGACGCTCGTCGGGTCAGCAGCGTGCGGGGGCGGCCGTGCGCGCGGCGCACGCGCGAACGCTGGGCGAGCTCCGCCGCATCGATGGCAGGATCCAGGCACGCCTCAAGGAGCGAGAACTCGGCGAGGGACAGGACGTCGGCGGTGCCGTCGGCCGCGTCCACGAGGTCGCGCGTGAGATCCGCGAGGATCTGCCGATCCCCGTCGAGCCAGTGCTCGGCCTCCGGCCGGTAGTGGACCGCGCCGAACACGTGGATGCGCAGGTATTTCACGGCGATGGCGAGCCTGGAGGCGTGCGGGAGAGCGCGGAACCAGTCGGCGTTCAAGGTGGGGGAGACGAACGCGAGCTGCACGTCCATGGGCCGCACCACGTAGGTCACGCGATCGCCCGCATCTTCCCCGATGACGTAGCTGGGCCCCTGCGTGTCCACGGCCACGCGCGCCTGGGCGAGCATGCGCGTCGTGAACTCGACATCGCCGCCCACGGGAAACCCGGGATCCAGGCGCAGGTTCAGGCGCCGCAGCATGGCCGTGCTCATGAGGCCAAGGGGAGCGGAGCGATAGGCGAGTCGGTCACGCGCGAGGTCCCGCAGTACGGGGCCGACGAGACGCACGGGAGGCGTCGGCACGAGCGCGCGGGGCGTGCCGAGGCTGAGCCGGGTGAGGACGGCCTCGGCGTCGTGACGGCGCGCGAGCTCACGCCACGAGGCGACGGCCCCGGGCATGAGGGTGTCATCCGAGCCCATGATCGAGACCCATGCGCCCGGCGCCTCGTCCATTCCGAGGTTGAACGGGCCCGAAGCTGAGCGCAGCGAGTCCACGAGGTGCAGGAACCGCACGCGCTTCGCGTGGGCCGCGGGCAGCAGCGCCGTCAGCACGGACGGCTCGACGCCGTGCGCGACCACGGTGACGCTCGCCGCCTCACCGTTGCCCTCCAGCACGCTCGCGACGGCGCGGGCGAGCGGGCGCTCGGGATTATGGCAGGCGATGACCACGTCAACGTCGCGGGCACTCTGGGACACGGGGGACCTTCCACGGCAGGGGATCGGGCGCCTCGACCGGCACGGTTCAAGTGCCGGGCGCCCGGGAACGTGGCCAGAATACGACACGCGGTACGATCAAGTGAGGCGTCCCGCCCGCTCGGGCCCCGCCACGGGCGCGCCCGGCAACCCGCCGCTGTGCCCACTCGCATGTCGGCACCGTCCCACCCGCGTGCGCCGCCCCCGGGCCGTCTGCGCTGTCCCTGTACCCTCCCGCCTCGAAGGAGCCCCGCCCATGTCGGACCGACTCCGCCTGAGCATCCTCTCCTTCTCCCCACTTCATCGCGACCCGAGAGTACTGCGACAGATCCGCCTCTTCGCGGGCGACTACGCGGTCACGACCGTCGGCTTCGGCCCCTCGCCCGATCCCCGCGTCACGCACGTGCGGCTCCCGGACGGCGCGCGCGCGTGGCCGAGCCACAAGCTCTTCCTCCTTGCCCGCGCGCACCGCCGCACCTACGGCTCCATCCCGGCCGTGAGCGCCGCCCGCGCGGCTCTCGCGGGGCACGAGGCCGACATCGTGCTCGCCAACGACGTCAACACCCTCCCGCTCGCGGCCGAGCTCGCCCCGCGGCTCGGCATCCACGCGGACCTGCACGAATACTCCCCGCGCGAAAAGGAGCACGACGTTCGCTGGCGCCTCGTCGTCGGCCCCTTCATGCGCTGGATCTGCCGCACCTACCTGCCCCGCGTCGCCTCCATCACGACCGTCTCGCCCGGCCTCGCCGCCGAATACGCGCGCGAGTTCGGCGTCAGGTGCGAGGTGGTGCTGAACGCGCCCGCCCGCGCCGATATCGCCCCGCGCCCCACCGCCGAGCCGCTGCGCCTCATCCACACGGGGGTGGCCCGCGCGAACCGCTCCCTTGAGGTGATGATCGAGGCCGTGCGGGACCTCGAGCACCTCACGCTCGACTTCATGCTCGTGGAATCCGAACCGGGCGTGATCGACGACCTGCGGCGACGCGCCGAGGGCCTCGAGCACGTGCGCTTTCGCGCGCCCGTCCCGTTCGACGAGATCGTGCCCACCCTCGCCACCTACGACGCCTCGCTCGTGTTCTTCCCGCCCACCACCTTCAACCTGCGCCACACCCTGCCGAACAAACTGTTTGAGGCGGTCCAGGCGCGCGGCGCCCTCGTCGTCAGCCCCTCGCCCGACATGGCGGACCTCGTGCGCGAGTACGGGATCGGGGTCGTGGCCGAGGGCTTCACGCCCGGCGCCCTCGCCGAAGCGCTCAGCTCACTGAGCCCCGAGCGCGTTGATGCCTACAAGCGGGCGAGCAACCTCGCCGCCGCTACCCTTAACGCCGAGACGCAGGCCCACGGCTGGGTGCGCGCGCTCGACGCCCTCGCTTCGGGGAAAGGACCCGCATGAAAATCCTCTCGGTGGTCGGCGCCCGGCCCCAGTTCGTCAAGCTCGCCGCCGTGGCCGACGCCGCCCGCGCCCAGGCGGACATCGAGCACGTCATCGTGCACACCGGCCAGCACTACGACGCCGCGATGAGCGACGTGTTCTTCGCCGACCTCCAGATCCCGAGTCCGGACGTCAACCTCGCCGTCGGCTCCCTCTCCCACGGCCGCCAGACCGGGGCGATGCTGCACGCGATGGACGAGGTGCTCGAGGACCACCGCCCCGACGTCACCCTCGTGTACGGCGACACGAACTCGACGCTCGCGGGCACGCTCGCCGCGGTGAAGATGCACCTCAAGGTTGCGCACCTCGAGGCGGGCCTGCGCTCGTTCAACCGGCGAATGCCCGAGGAACACAACCGGGTGCTGACCGATCACGCGGCCGATCTGCTGCTCGCCCCCACCGAGGTCGCACGCGCCCACCTCGAGGCCGAGGGCCTCGCAGAGCGCACGCGCGTGGTGGGTGACGTGATGACCGACGTGTGCCTGCGCGTAGCCGCGGCCACCGAGGGGGAGCCGGTCCAGCTTCCGGCGGGGATCGACCCTGATGCCCCCTACGCCATCGCGACCCTGCACCGCCCCGACAACACGGACGATCCCGCGCGCCTGCGCGCCCTCATCGACGCGCTCGCCGCGGCGCCGCTGCCCGTCGTGCTCCTCGCCCATCCCCGCCTCGTGGCGCGCGCCGAGGCCGCGGGAGTGCCGCTGAGCGCGGGCAGCCTCACGGCGAGCACACCCCTGCCCTATCCCGCGCTCATCAACGCCGTGCGCTCGGCCGCCGTGGTCCTCACCGACTCCGGGGGGCTGCAAAAGGAGGCGTACCTGCTCGGCACCCCCGCGATCACGATCCGCACCGAGACCGAATGGGTCGAGACCCTGAACGGCGGCTGGAACATCCTTGCCCCCGAGGTCGACCAGATCGCCGCGGCGCTGCGCGAGGCCCGGCCGAGCGGGCATCGCCCCGCCCACTACGGGACGGGCGATGCGGCACACCGCGTCATCGCGGCCTTGCGGGAGCTCGCGTGAGCGCGGCGCGGCGCGTCGCGGCGCTCGCCACCCGCGTCTTTGCCCCCGAACCGATCCCGGCCGCCTTCCGCAACCACCAGCTGGCCCGCGCCCTCGAGCGGGCCGGGATGCGCACCGCGGTGCTGACCACGAAGCCGAACTCCGCCGACCTCCCGGACAGCGAGGCCGAGCGCCGCGCGCTCCTGGCCGGATGCGATGCGGGCATCAGCCGCGTTTCGCGCGCGCCCGTGAAGCGCGACCGCGCCGGGCAGGTGCGCGGCTACGTCTCCTACCTCAGCTTCGATCTGCCGCTGTTCGTGCGCCTCCTCGTGACCCGCCGCCTCGACGTCATCATCGCGGAGCCGCCGCCCACCACCGGCGTGGTCGTCATGGTCGCCGCCGCGATCCGTCGCGTCCCCTACGTGTTCTACGCCGCCGACATCTGGGCCGATGCCACCGAATCGGTCGAGGGCGTGCCGAGCCTCGTGCGCCGCATCGTCCGGTGGTGCGAAACCACCGTCTGGCGGCGCGCCGCCGTGGTCCTCACCATCTCCGACGGCGTCCAGGCGCGCATCGAAGAGCTCATCGGGCCCACTCCCACCCTCGCCATGATCTCCAACGGGATCGATACCGAGACCTTCACCGTGGACGGCCCCGTCGCCGCGGAAGAGGGCCCCTACCTCGTGTATGCGGGCACGGTCTCCGAATGGCAGGGCGCCGACGTCCTCGTGGAGGCATTCGCCCTCGCGCGCGAGCGCCACCCCGGCCTGCGCCTCCTGTTCTTTTCCGAAGGCACCGGCAAGGACGCCCTCGTGGAGCTCGTGCGCCGCCGCTCTCTCAGCGGCATCGAGTTTCGCCCCCGCGTGGGCGCCGCCGAGGTCGCCGCCTACCTGCGCGGCGCCGTCGCGGGACTCAGCTCGATCACTCCCGGCGCGGGCTATGATTTCGCGCTGCCCACGAAGATCTACGCGGCGGGCGCGTGCGGAGTCCCCATCATCCACGCGGGCTCGCCGGGCGGCGCCGCGGCGCAGCGCATCCGCGAGGCACGCCTAGGCTACGCACCCGGGGCTTCGCCCGAGGCGATTGCGGAGGCGATGGTTCAGGCGGTCGATGCGCACGGAAGCGTGGATCGGGCCGCCCTGCGGGAGTGGACTCTCGAGAACGCGTCCCTGCAGGCGTCGGCCGATCGGGCCGCGGCCAGGATCGCGCAGACGGTCTCCTCGCCGAGGCGCTAGCCGGCGCGGACGCCAGGATGTTCGGACGCCAGGAGGCGAGGCACGGCGCGTTCGGGGATGAGGCGCGCTACGGGGTGCAGCGGACCTCGTACAGCGCGGAATGATCCGTGCTCGCGAGCGGCTCACCGAGAGGCACGCGCGAGGTGGTGAGCGGATCAAAGCCCGCGGCGTAGTTGTAGAACAGCCGATCCACATACACGTACCGGATCCCCGCGTCCGTCAGGAGTTCGCACGCCGCCGGATCCGTGGCGGCACGAGCGGGCGCGGCGATGAGGTCCGGATCGGTGCTCGCGTACGTCTGGCCCGCGACCGGGAAGTGGACGCGCTGGCCCGTCATGGCGAACAGGTGAGCGCCGCCGGAAAAGGGACTCGCGAGCAGGGTGGCGTCGGGATCGAGCGTGGGCCCCACCTCCTTGAGCATCTCCCATTCCTCGGTATCGAAGTAGCGGTGGCGCCCCGGCATATCGAGGTCGAGGTTGAGCGCAGCGTTGTCGTACCTGGTGGGCGCGCTCGAGAGGGCGAGCAGCGCCGCGAGACCGAGCGCCGCCCCCGGCAGCCAGCGGGCCGCGGCGAGCGAGGGCCGACGTGCCCGCGTCCGGCGCCACCACCGCTCGAGATGGGCGAGGCCCGCGACGGCGCACACGACGGCGACCATCGTGGCGAGCATCGCGAGGCGATCCTGCCCCCGGTACCAGAGGGCGGACAGCCCGAGCGTCGAATCCACCGCCGCGTCCAGATAGAGCAGGGCCGCGATGAACGCCCACGCGAGCAGGGCCCACGTTCCGCGCCGGGCGAGGGCCCAGATGCCCACCCACGCGAGCGCCCACACGGCGATGCCGAGCGCCATGGGCCACACCGTGAGCAGCCCGAGGCCGATCTCACCGATGGCTTGCCACCACGGCACGACGAGCCCGCCCGCATATGCGCCGGTGACGGCGCTGCCGGGGAGCAGGACAATGACGAGCGTGGGCGCGGCGGCGAGGACGGGAACGGCCAGCAGAAGCGGCCAGCGCCGCCCCGCGCGCCACAGGTGGGCCGCATCGAGGGCCGTGGCCGCGGCACCGAGGAGCGAGAGCGCCACGAGCACGTTCGGGTGCAGCAGGGCGATGCCGAGCGTACCGAGCCCGAGCACCGCGGCGAGGCAGATAAGGGCCCCGATGCGCGGGCGGGCGGGGGAGCGGACCTCGCGCCAGGTGGCCAGCATGAGGGCGAGCAGCCCCGGCAGGCACGCGAAGCCGACGAGGTTCGGGGTGGGGGACAGGTGCACCCACTCGTTCAGCGGGGCGGCCGGGGCGAGCAGGGCGAGGATCGCCGCGGCGCTCGGCCCCCACGCGAGGCGGGGCCACAGGACGCGCACGAGGACGGCCATGCCGAGCGCCCACGGCACCGTGGCAAGCACGAGGGCCGCCGCGTTCAGCGTGATCGGAGTGGGCACGCCCGGCACGAGCGCGGCGATGTCGTGAAAGGCTGCGGGATAGATTCCCGTGCGGCCGTCGGTGTACGCGAGGGCGCCCAGCTTGAGGCTCGAGCCATTGCCCGTGCTGCGCACGTGCTCAATAGCGCTCAGGTGGTAGAGCGCGTCCCAGCGCTGAAGGATCGCGTCGGCCCCGGGAAAGCGGGCGATGATCGGTGCGAGCGCGACGACGGCCGCGAGGGCGATCCCCGCGCACGCCGCGAGGCGCCACGGGGCCGGGACGAGCAGCCGCGGCGAACGCACGAGCACGCCACCTCTGGCCGCCCACCGAAGGAGCAGGGCCACGAGCGCGCCGAGGGCCGTGGCCGACGCTGCGGCCCACAGCGACCACGGCAGGCCCAGCTTCGCCGTGATGATCGCCGAGGCGCCGAAACCGCCCGCGGTCAGCGCGGGCGCCGCGGCGAGCGCGAGCAGCCACGGGATGCGCGCGATCCGCGCCCACACAAGGCCGGGACCAAAGGCGAGGACGGTGATCGCACACGCGGCCCACGCGAGCAGAAGCCACTCGGTCATGAGGAGGCGGGCCCGCCCCCCGGCTCCGTGAGACCGGCTCGACTGCGCGCCGCCTCGGGCCGCTCCGCCTCCGCGATGGCCATCTTCCGCGCCAGATACGTGGTGCGTTTCTCCGCCGTCTTCGTCCTAGCCTCCTGGACCGCGAGGGAGCCGAGCAGCACCACGACCGTGGCGTACAGCAGCAGGTCGGTGCCTCGGCCGACCCCGACGAAGGCGGCGAGGTTGGACAGGATGCCCGGGAACATCACCGTGAAGATGGCGAAGAAGGCGAACAGGATGATGAGCAGGCGCCGGATCGCGAGCTGCTTCGCGCCGCGCTTGACGAACAGCCACGCCGTAATCGAGACGATGCCGAGGATGAGCAGCGTCTGAATGATGACGGTGCGGCTCGGCACGAGCGCCCCGCCGGGAATCGCGAGCGGGGCCGCGAGCGCCCCGGAGGCGGCCACGAGACGGTCCACGATCACGCGTGCGCGCCCGTCGTGGCGCTCTCGCCGTTGCCGAAGACGAGGCGCGGCGTGCCCGTCCAGGTGTCCGCGGTCGTGATGTTGCGGCCGTCGATCAGCAGGCGGATCCCGGGGACCGCCCGGGGGGAAAGGTCGCGGTACTCGGGGTGGTTCGTCTGCACGATCGCCAGATCGGCCGCCTCACCCTCGTGCCACGCCTCGAAGCCGAGCGCGGCCAGTTCCTCGTCGGTGTAGAACGGGTCGTGCACCACGACCCTCGCGCCGCGCTGGCGCAGCTCCTGGACCGTGGGGAAGACCCCGGAGAAGGCCGTTTCCTTGACGCCCGCGCGATAGGCGGCGCCGAGCACGAGCGCGGTGAGGCCCTCGAGCGAGCCGAGCAGCTCGGCCGCGCGCGCCACGAGCTTGCCCGGCACCGACGCGTTGAGCGTGCGCGCCGTGCGCACCGTCTGGGCGTCCGGGTCGGTCGAGAGGTACAGGCGGGGGTAGACGGGGATGCAGTGGCCACCCACGGCGATGCCCGGCTGGTGAATGTGGCTGTAGGGCTGGGAATTGGAGGCCTCGATGACCTTGTAGACGTCGATCCCGTTGTCCTGGCAAAACAGCGCCAGTTCGTTGGCGAAGCCAATGTTGAGGTCGCGATAGGTGGTTTCTGCGAGCTTCGCCAGTTCGGAGGCCTCGGGGGAGCCGAGGTCCCACACGCCGTTCGGTCGGGCAAGATCGTCCCGGTCATCGAACTGGAGCACGGCCTCGTAGAAGGCCGCTCCGCGCGCGGCGCCCTCGGGGCTCAGCGCGCCGATGAGCTTCGGGTACTTGCGCAGATCGGCGAAGACGCGGCCCGTGAGCACCCGCTCGGGGGAGTAGACGGCGAAGAAGTCCTCGGACTCCTTGAGGCCGGAGATCTCCTCGATGAGCGGCACGAAGCGGGTGCGGGTGGTGCCCACCGGCAGGGTCGTCTCATACGCCACGACGGTGCCGGGCGTGAGGTGCTCCGCGAGCGAGCGCGTGGCCGCGTCCATGTAGCGAAAGTCGGGCGCCCAGGTCTCGTCATCCACGAACACGGGGGCCACGAGCACGACCGCGTCGGCGCCGGGGATGGCGTCGGCGTAGTCGGTCGTCGCGCGCAGCCGCCCGGCGGGCACGAGCTGCGCGAGGCGGTCGGCGAGTTCAGCCTCGCCCGGGAAGGGCTCGCGCCCGTCGTTGATGAGCGCCACCTGCGCGGCGTTCACATCCACGCCCACCACGTCGTGTCCCGACGAGGCAAACTGGACGGCCAGCGGAAGGCCGATCTTTCCCAGGGCAACAACAGCGATTTTCACGACACCACTTCCTCGCGCGCACATGAGGGCGCGCATTTCATGCTGATGGGTGAGCGGTGGTGCGAGAAACGCCACGCGCTCGCGCGCCGCCGTGGGCGCGCTCAGCGCCCAGCGTATCGTTTGGCCCCGGGACGTTTACAGTGGAACACGGCGTGATGTATTCGCCGCTCCGCCCACCCGCCCGCCAAGGAGAGACCATGAGCGCCCCAGTCGGCTCAGACACCACGTGGTTCGTGATCCCCCTCTACAACGAGGCCCAGGTCATCGGATCCGTGGTCACGGCCCTGCGCGAGCGCTACCCCCTCGTCGTGTGCGTCAACGACGGCAGCACCGACGATTCGGCCGCCGAGGCCGAGCGCGCGGGCGCCGTGGTGGTCCACCACCCCTACAACCTGGGCCAGGGCGCCGCAATCAAGACGGGCATCGACTACGCGCTCAGCGATCCGCGCATGCGCCAGGTGGTCACGTTCGATGCCGACGGCCAGCACCGGGTCGAGGACGCCGAGGCGATGATCGCCCAGCGCGAAGCCTCGGGCGTCGACGTGGTGCTCGGCTCGCGCTTTCTCGACGACCGCACGAAGCCGGGCCTTCTCAAGCGCATGGTCCTGCGCTTCGCCGTCTGGTACACGAACCTCACCTCGGGCGTGCGGCTCACCGACGCCCACAACGGCCTGCGCGTGCTGGGCCGGCACGCGTGCGAGGTCGTGACCATCGAGCAGAACCGGATGGCGCACGCCTCCGAGATCGTGGCGGAGTTCGGTCGCCACCAGCTGAGCATCGAGGAGCACCCCGTGCACATCCTCTATACCGACTACTCGAAGTCCAAGGGGCAGCCCGTGCTCAACTCGGTCAATATCCTCATCGACCTGCTCTTCAAGTAGGGCGCCCGCGCCGCTCGCGTGCTCGAGGCGCCCAGGCGCTACTTCGCGGGGGCCTCGGCGCTCCCGTTTTCAATCGACCGGAAGAACGCGTCGATCTCCGCATCGTCCACCTGGACGGCAACGCCCGAGTGCTTCGTCATGAACGCGGGATTCTTGATCGGCATCTGAAGATTCGTGCCGTCCTTCATCGCGCTGCGCATCGTCAGGACCGCGCGCGAGAGGTCGATCAGGCCCGTCTTCTCGTCGGTCACCACCGCGTCGGTCCCCGCGCGCACCAGGTTGACCTGGGAGAGAGGATTGAGAAGCACACCGGGGGAGGCCACGCGGTTCATGAGCGAGCCGACGAACTGCTGCTGGCGCTGCTGGCGGCCGATATCTGCCGTGGGATCGAATGCGCGGGCGCGCACGAACGCGAGGGCCTGATCGCCCCCCACATCGTGACAGCCCTCGGTCATGACGAGCCCCGACTTCGGGTCATCAACGTCGCGGTCGATGCACAGGTTCACGTGCCCCACCGAGTTCACGATGCCCTCCACGCCATCGAAGCCGATGACGATGAAGTGGTCGATGGTCAGGCCCGTGAACGACTCCATCGTCTTCACGAGCAGGGGTGCGCCCCCGAACGCGTAGGCGGCGTTGATCTTGTACCCACCGTGGCCGGGAATGTCCACGAGCGTGTCGCGCGGGATGGAGACGAGGTAGCTGCGGCCATTGGGCGCCTTGTGCAGCAGCATGAGGGTGTCGGTGCGCTGCGCCTCGCCCTGGGCGATGTCCGCCCCCGCGATGAGGTAGGTGGTGCCGGGCGTGTCGGCCGCGCCGGAGAGGGCGTCGGTGTGGGCGATGCGCGAGTTCGCCCACAGGGCAAGGCCCGTGGGCCACGCGAGCAAGAGGACGAGGGCGAGGATCGCGAGAGTGCGCGCGAGCCGGGCGCGGCGCGAGGGCCGTCGGCGGCCCCGCCTCGGCGCGCCCTCGGGGGAGTCGTTCGGGGAGGACGGGCCGAAGGGCCCGCGCCCGGAACCGGAGCCCCCACCGGAGCCAGCACCCGAACCGGAGCGTGAGCCGGGGCGCGCCAGGCGCGGGGTGCGCGAGGGTGCGGGGCCCGGCTCGGGGACGGAGCGGCCGACGGAGGCGGCTCCGAGATGCACGGCACCCGGACGAGAAGCGTCCCTCGACGGCGGGGGTGAGGCGGAGGTCGAACGAGTCGAACCCGAACGAGGTGAACTCTGGGGCGCCGCGGGCCGACGAAGCGGCCGGGCCGAGCCGCCGGAGCGAACGCGGGGGCCGCGGGCGGGCTCGCCCGAGCGCGAGCCGTGCCTATCCTGCTCGTTCATGTCTCCCCTTGTCCCGTCGTCCATCGGTGATTGGTCGGCGCTGCCCTCGGGCCGCGCCGTCGCCCGGCGGGACCGGGCAATCGTCGTTAGCGTACACAGGCGCGTTGGGCGCGGCATCGACACGCGGGCCCCCGCAACCCCGAAAAGTGCCGGAGATAGAAACAGGCGGGCCCGAGATGAGCGGGAAGCGGGCCCTCACCTCGTAGACTTCTGGGGTACTCACCGCGCCCGCCTCCCGTCGGCGCCCCCGATCCACGCAGGAGAGCCCATGACGCCACGCCTCACGCCCGATTCGCGAGTCCTCGTCATTGGCGGCTCCGGCTTCATCGGCTCCCACATGGCCCGCGAACTCGAAGCGCGAGGCATCCGCTTCACCATCGCCGACCTCCGCGAGCCCGCGTTCACCCTCGCCTCCGGCGCCGCTCCCGACTACGTGCGCCTCGACATCCGCGACGAGGACGCCCTCACCCGCGCCCTCGCCGGACACGACGCGGTCCTCAACCTCGCCGCCGCCCACCACGACTTCGGCGTCTCCGAACGCACCTTCACCTCCGTCAACGTCGGCGGTGCCCGCTCGCTGACCGCAGCGATGGAACGCGCGGGCGTAGACAACCTCTGCTTCTACTCCTCCGTCGCCGTCTACGGCGAACACCCGGAGCGGCCCGTCCCGAACGAAAACACCGAGCCGGACCCCACCAACGCCTACGGCCGCTCCAAGTGGGAAGCGGAAAAGGTCTACCGCCAGTGGGAGCGCGCGGGCGCCGGCGAGCGCCGCCTGCTCGTGGTGCGCCCCGCGGTCGTCTTCGGGCCGCGCAACTTTGCCAACGTGCACCGCATGATCGACGCCATCGCCCGCCGCCGATTCCTGCCCGTGGGCCCCGGCGAGAACATCAAGTCGATGGTCAGCGTCCACAACCTCCTTGCCGCCCTCCTGCAACTGTGGGAGGCCGATTCCGCGTGGGGCGTGGGCGAGGAGGTCTACAACTACGTGGACACCCCCGACCTCACGAGCGCCGAGGTTATTGAGACCGTGTATCGCGCCCTCGGGCGCCGTCGGCCCCCGGTGACCATCCCCGTAGCCCCCGCGCTCGCGGTCACGAAGCCGTTCGACCTCGCGGCCCGCCTCACGGGCCGGGACCTGCCCATCACGTCCGAGCGCGTGCGCAAGCTCGCGTTCGCCCACACCCAGTTCTCCGCGGCCCGCGTCCACGCCCGCGTCCAGGTGCCGCTTACTTTGACCGAAGCCCTCACCGAGATGGTGCAGTGGTACCTCACCGTCAAGGATCAGCCGATCCCCGCGCCCGCCATCGCGCCGGAACGCTGGGTGCCCGACGCACCGTACAGCGCCGAGGCCGATCAGCGCCGCGTCATCGCGGTCGTCGTCACCTACAACCGCGAGCACCTCATCGGCGCGTGCCTCGACGGGCTCGCCGCCCAAACCCGCCCGGTCGATGCCGTCATCGTCATCGACAACGCGAGCACCGACGCCTCCGGACGCCTCGCCGAGGAGCACCCCATCGGCGCCGAGGTGATCCACCTGCACCGCAACGTTGGCGGGGCGGGCGGCTTCACGGCCGGGATCGCGCACGCGCTCGCGGGCCTGGATCCGGACTACCTGTGGATCATGGACGATGACACGGTGCCCTTCCCCGAGGCGCTCGAGAACCTCCTGAGCGTCGAATCACGCCTCGACGTGCACGCGAGCGTGCTCAGCTCCAACGCCGTGTGGACCGACGGCGCCCTGCACCCGATGAACTCCTCGCGCACCCGCCTCGGCGTGAGCGAGAAGGAGGTGGCCCGCTACGAGAGCGTGGGCGCGCGCCCGATCCGCACCGCGAGCTTCGTCTCCGCGCTGCTGAACGCCGAAGACGTGTGGCGCCACGGCCTGCCGTGGGCGGACTACTTCATCTGGTCCGACGACTTCGAGTTCACCGGACGGCTACTGCGCCACGGGCACGGCTTCAACGTTCCCTCGAGCCGGGTCGAACACCGCACGGTCCTGTTCTCCAACGCCCAGGCCAACCCGGGCGAACGACTGTTCTTCGATGTGCGAAACAAGCTGTGGGCCCTCGTGAAGTCCGGCTCCTTCAGCCCCGTCGAAATCCTCCTGTACGGGGGATCCGCGGCGCTCGGCTGGACGAAGACGACCGTGCGCACGCGAGGCGACATCCTCCCCGTGGCCCTCAAGGGCCTGCGAGAGGGCCTGTTCTCGCGCCCGCGTCCGTCCGAGGCGGTCCTTGGGGCCGATCCCGCGATGGCCGAGGAAATCCGGGCCATCGAGCGCACGATCGCGAAGGGCGCCGCCTCCCGCAAGGCCCTCCGGTGAGCGCGAGCGCGGAGGAGTTCACCCTCCTCATGGCCGTGTGGAAGGCCGACGACCCGGCGGCCCTCGAGCAGGCGCTCACCTCCGCGACCACCGCGCAGGAACTGCCGCCGAGCCACGTCGTCATCACCGCCGACGGCCCCCTCACCCCCGCGCTCGAGAAGGTCGTCGTGGCCGCGACCGACCTCGCGCCCACGACCGTCGTGCGCAGCGCCACCCACACGGGCCTCGCCCGCACCCTCCAGCGCGGACTCGGCGCGTGCCCGACCGACACGGTGGCCCGCGCCGACGCCGACGACCTCAACGAACCGAACCGCTTCAGCACCCAGATCCCCGCCTTCCACGCGCGGGGCCTCGATCTGCTCGGCAGCGCAATGCGCGAGATCGGCAGCGACCGCTTGCGCGAACGCCCGCTCGGTCACGACGAGATCGCGGCCTACATGCGCGACCACAACCCCTTCCAGCACCCCACTGTCGTGTATTCCGCCCGCGCCGTGAACGAGGCGGGCGGCTACCTCGACCTGCCCTACATGGAGGACTGGTACCTCTGGTACCGCATGATGGTGGGCGGCGCGCGCATGGGCAACCTGCCCGAGCCACTCGTGCGCTACCGGGTGGGGGAGGCCCTCTACCGGCGCCGCGGCGGCTTCGCACCGCTCACGAGCGACATCACCCTGCAGCGCCTCATGCTGCGCGAGGGCCATACCACGCGGCTGAGGGCCTCGCGCAATATTGCCGCCCGCGCGGCCTATCGCGCGATCGGTCCCCGGGCCCGCGCGTGGATGTACCGCGCGGTCATCGAACGAGGAAAGGGCCGCGCGCCCGATGTGAGGTGAGCAGAGCGACGCGTGAGGCCCCTCATCTTCACGTCATCTTCACTGCCCAGGCGATAGTGTGGGCACAGAACTTTCGAGCCGAAAGGTGTTTTCATGACCACGCCCGACCTCCTTATCGTCGGATCCGGCCTCTTCGGCCTCACCCTCGCTGATCGCGCGGCGCGCGAGCACGGCGCCAAGGTCACCGTCATCGACAACCGGCCCCACATCGGCGGTAACGCCTACAGCGAGATCGATCCCGCCACGGGCATCGAGGTCCACAAGTACGGCGCGCACCTCTTCCACACCTCCAACACCCGCGTGTGGGACTACGTCAACACCTTCACCTCGTTCACGAACTACGTGCACCGCGTGTACACGAACCACAGCGGCATCGTGTATCCCATGCCGATCAACCTCGGTACGATCAACCAGTTCTTCAACGCCGCCTACTCGCCGAGCGAAGCGAAGGCGCTTATCGCCGAGCAGGCCGGGGAACTCGCGGGCCTGGATCCCGAGAACCTCAACGACAAGGGCATCTCGCTCATCGGCCGCCCGCTGTACGAAGCGTTCATCAAGCACTACACCGGCAAGCAGTGGCAGACCGATCCGAAGGACCTGCCCGCCTCGATCATCAGCCGCCTGCCCGTGCGCTACACGTACGACAACCGGTACTTCAACGACACCTACGAAGGCCTGCCCACCAACGGGTACACCGCGTGGCTCGAAAACATGGCCGATCACCCGAACATTGAGGTGAAGCTCGGCGTGGACTACTTCGATGAGTCCCAGCCGTTCAACAAGAAGGACGTGCGCGGCCAGCTTCCCGTGGTCTACACGGGCCCCGTGGATCGCTACTTCGACTTCGAGCTGGGCGATCTCAAGTGGCGCACGATTGATCTCGAATCGGAGCACCTGGACGTGGGCGACTTCCAAGGCACCTCCGTCATGAACTACGCCGATTCGGACATCCCGTTCACCCGGATCATCGAGCCGCGCCACTTCCATCCCGAGCGCGACTACGCGAAGGACAAGACCATCATCATGCGCGAGTACTCGCGCTTCGCCGAGCGCGGCGACGAGCCGTACTACCCCGTGAACTCCGCGGGCGACCGCGAGACCCTGCTGCAGTACCGCGAGCGGGCCGACGCCGAGCCGCGCACCCTGTTCGGCGGGCGCCTGGGCACCTATCAGTACCTGGACATGCACATGGCGATCGGCGCAGCCCTGTCGATGGCCGACAACAAGCTCGACGCCCTGCTGCGCGGCTGAGCCCCCGAGCTTTCGAGGAGACTTTTCGTGAATACCCCCGATACCACCCCTGCCGAATCCGACGGCGTGCAGGCGCTGATCCCCGAAGGTCACCGCGTCATTCACCAGTTGGTGATGCCTCTCGAGGTGTCGCCCGATCTGGTGCCGCTGTACGTCGAATCGACCTCGGCGCTGAGCGGGACCACGACCACGTCCTCGAACAGCGGCGCGCTCGGCAGCAGCGGCCTCGGGGGATCGAGCGCCGCGAAGGCGCAAGCGCAGGCGCAGCAGCCCATGCAGGGTTCGGCCGCCGCGTTTGATCCGACGCAGAAGATGAGCCGCCGCGGCGTGACGGTCCCCTCGGGCCAGCTCCGCTCGCTCGGCACGTACTTCAACGCATTCCCCGCCTCGTACTGGCGCCGCTGGACCCGCGTGCGGTCCGTGACGCTCACGATCCGCACGCAGGGGCCGGGTCAGGTCATCGTCTACAAGTCGAACGCGCGCGGCGATGCCCAGCGTCTCGAGTCCGCCCAGGTGCGCGGCGAAACCACGAGCACCTTCACGCTCTCGCTCGACTCGTTCGGCGATGGCGGGTGGATCTGGTTCGATGCGTACGCGGCCTCGCGCGCGCTCGAGATCCAGGGCGCCTGCTACTCGGCCGACGCCTCGCTGGCCCGTACCGAGGGCACGTTCTCGCTCGCGATGACCACCATGAACAAGGTGGACTACGCGCTCGACAACATTCGGACCGTCGCCGGTTCCGAGGATCTGCGCCGCGCGCTCGACACGATGTATGTCGTGGACCAGGGCACGGATCGACTGCGCGATCACGAGGACGAGCTGGCGCCGCTGCGCGCCGCGCTCGGCGATCAGCTGACCCTGATCGACCAGGGCAACATCGGTGGCTCGGGCGGCTTCTCGCGCGGCATGTACGAGGCCGCGCAGACGGGCGGCACCGACTACGTCATCACGTGCGACGACGACCTCTCGCTCGAACCGGAGTCCGTGGTGCGGCTCGTGACGTTCGCGGACTTCTGCACGAAGCCCACGCTCGTGGGCGCGCACATGTTCGACATCAACGCCCGCTCGGTCCTGCACGCCTTCGGCGAGACCGTCGATCCGTGGTCCACGCAGCCCACGAAGCCGCATGCGGACATGACTCTGCGTCACGACTTTTCGGCGTTCCCGCTGCGCTCGACCCCGTGGCTGCACCGCCGCGTGGATGTGGATTACAACGGCTGGTGGATGTGCCTCATCCCCACCGAGATCGTGCGCGAGATCGGCCTGTCCCTGCCCGTCTTCATCAAGTGGGACGATGCCGAGTACGGCCTGCGGGCCAAGGCCGCGGGCTACCCCACGGTGTCGCTCCCGGGCGCGGGCGTGTGGCACGTCGCGTGGGCCGACAAGGACGATGCGAACGACTGGCAGGCCTACTTCCACCACCGCAACCGCGTGGTGACGGCGCTGCTGCATTCCCCGTTCAAGCGCGGCGGCGGGACCGTAAGGAACAGCCAGCTGATCGACCTCAAGCACCTGCTCTCGATGCAGTATTCGACCGAGGCCGTGCGCAAGCTCGCCCAGGACGACATCATGCGCGGCCCCGGCGTCCTGCACGAGGAAATCGGCACGAAGCTGCCGCAGATTCGCTCGCTCATGGGCGAGCACGAAGACGCGGTGCTGAGGAACGATATCGATGACTTCCCGTCGGTCTATATGTCGCGCCCGCCGAACAAGGGCCGGCCCATCACGTACCCGAGCCGCCTCAAGCTGCCGCTCGTGACCGCGAAGACCCTCGCGAAGCAGCTTGTGCAGAAGCCGCGCGAGGGCGCCGAGGAGCACCCGCAGGCCATCCTGCCGTTCCAGGATGCGAAGTGGTGGCGCCTGTCGCGCTTCGATAGCGCGCTCGTCTCGAACGCGGGCGGCTCGAAGGTGTCGTGGTACCGCCGCGATCCGCAAAAGGCGCGCGCTGCCCTCGGTGCCGCCGTGAGCGCGAACCTGGAGCTCATGCGCCGCTGGGACGAATTGGTGGCGACCTATCGCGCCGCGGCGCGCGACATCACGAGCTTTGAGGCGTGGGAGCGAACCTTCGCGAACAACCCCGCCCCCGCCCCGAAGGATGAGCGGGAGGCGGCAGGCAAGGAAGGCGCCGAGTGAAGATCGCTGCACTGAGCCGCGAGGAAAAGGCTGAGGGCTGGCGCTCCCCGGGAAGTGATGCCGGATGGCTCAACCCGATCGTGGAGAGCTTCCTGCTGAAGCTCCTCGTCAAGAAGGAACTGCGGGTCCGCTATCGCGGAAGCGTGCTGGGCATGGCGTGGAGCTACGCAAAGCCCGCCGTGCAGTTCGCGGTGTTCTACCTCGCGATGGGCGTGTTCCTGCAGCTGAACCGGAACCTGCCCGCCTACGCCGTGTACCTGTTCGCCGGGATCGTCGTCATCAACCTCTTCGGCGAGGTGCTCGGCAACTGCACGCGGTCGATCTCCTCGAACGCCCCGCTCGTCGCGAAGATTTACCTGCCCGCCGAGCTGTTCCCGTGGTCGAGCGCGTTCGTGGCCCTCGTGCATTTCGTCCCGCAGGTGCTCGTGCTCGCGGGTGGCGCGGTGATCTTCGGGTGGAGACCGGGGATCGAGGAACTGGCGCTATTTGCCGTTGGCATGGTGATTCTCGTGGTGTTCACGGTGGGGCTCGGCATGCTGGCCGCGGCCCTCAACGCCGCCTTTCGCGACGTCGAAAACTTCGTGGACCTCATCATCATGGTGGCCACGTGGACCTCGCCCGTGCTGTACCCGATTGCGATGGTGAAGGAAGTGATCGGCGGCAGCTTCTGGTGGTGGCTGTACGCCCTCAACCCCATCACGATTGTCGTGGAGTGCTTCCACGGCGCGTTCTGGCGCGAGATGGTCCCCGTCCAGGACCCCCAGCACACGGCGGATGCCACGCTGCAGGTGGGCGCCGAGGTTGCGGGCCTGTGGTGGGTGGGCCTCATCATTGCCGCGGGCATGTTCGCTTTCGGCACCTTTGTCTTCGAACGCGCGAAGCGCCGCTTCGCCCAGGAACTGTGAGGGTAGCGAGCCTGTGACGAGTGCTCAGAGCCACGAGGACACGCGGGAAATGATCCGCATCGAGAACGTCTACAAGGAGTTCTCCCTGCGCCACAACCGGGCGCTCAAGGAGCTGGTGTTTGCCGCCTTGCAGCGCAAGAAGCTCAAGGACACGTTCATGGCGCTCAGCGGCGTCAACGTGAGCGTGCACGCGGGGGAGACCGTGGGCCTGATCGGCTTCAACGGTTCGGGCAAGTCCACGCTGCTGAAGAACATCTCCGGCGTGCTGTTCCCGGATCGCGGCCGCGTGCTCGTGCGCGGCAAGGTGGCCGGCCTCATCGAGGTGGGGGCGGGCTTCCACCCCGACCTTTCGGGCCGCGAGAACGTGTACCTGAACGGCGCGATCCTCGGCATGACCAAGGCGCAGATCGATGCGTGCTTCGATGACATCGTGGCGTTCAGCGAGATCGAGCAGTTCATCGATACCGACGTGAAGTACTACAGCTCGGGCATGTTCTTGCGTCTCGCCTTCGCCGTCGCCGTCCACACGGAGCCCGATATCTTCCTCGTGGACGAGATCCTCTCCGTGGGCGATGAGCCGTTCCAGGCGAAGTGCCTGGCCCGGATCCGGGAGATGCAGGCCTCCGGCCGCACGATGGTCATCGTGTCCCACGAACTCGACATGCTGCGCGAGCTGTGCTCGCGCATTGTGGTGCTGCAAAAGGGCACCGTCATTTTCGATGGGGATCCCGACGAGGCGGTGCGGACGCTCCGCGCGACCTAGAGTCCCTCCGCGCGCGCCGCCTCCTCGCTGATCTGCGAGGCGGGGGCAAGGACCATCCTGCTCGTTCGCCACGCGGCGAGGGCGCGGCCGGCGTCGGCCCCGTCGATCTCTTCCAGGAGCACCGGGCCACCCGGGCTCTCCCCGGTGCCGACGCTGCTCGCGCCCGTCCCCGGGTCTGCGTCCGGCTCCGACGGTGCGGGCAGGGGCGCGGTGAGCTGGTCGGGCTGGGCGCGCACCGCCTCAAGCCAGTCCACGTCCAGCGGGCCGAGGGCGCCGGTGAAGGCGAGGGCGAGGGAGACGGGCTCGAGCGCGAGCACGTCGTCGGCGCGTGCCGCGAGCGGGGAATCGGGGCGGTCGGTCGCGAGGATCGCGATGGCCTCCGGAAGCTCGGCGTCGGGCACCTGGCCGCGCACCGTCACGCGAGCGCCCATGAGCCACGCGCCGTGGGCGAGGACCGCCCGCTTCCAGTGCCCCGGCATGTCGATCACCACGTCGGCGCCCTCGGCGGCGCCCAGCTCGTCCCGGCACAGGTTGATCCACTTGATGAGCCAGTTGGCGAGGACCCTGCCGGAGAGTTCCGTGCGCCCGTCCGCGCCGTAGGTGACGAGGGCGGGCCGTGGCCCGAGGGCGTCGAGGGCGTCGAGGAGGGGAGGTAGGGGCGCGCTGGGCATGGCGCGAGTCTATCGCCGGGCCCTGACCGCGGCGGCTGCGCGCTTGAGGCAGCGGCTTCGCGCTTCAGGTGGCCGCTACTCGAACCAGGTCGCGGTATCGAGGTCCAGGTAGTGCGCCATATCTGCCATGAAGCTCATGGTGCCGAGCGCGATGACGCGGGGCGAGGAGCCGAGCTGTTCGAGCGCCTGATCGAGCGTCATCGAGGGCCAGGTGGCGGGGTAGGTGGAAAACGAGAGGTGGTCTTCGTGGGTGCGCACGAGCAGGGTGCGCTCCGGGTCGAGTTCGGCGAGGATGCGCGGCACGTCCTTGATGTCCGGCATGCACACGAGGATGGGGGCGCTTGCCATGCCGTCGACGGCGTGGGCGCTCGTGAGGGCGGAGCGGACGCCCTCGGCCGAGATCGCGGCGTCGAGGAACCACGTGCGGCCCCTTGCGCACACGAGGCTTGAGCGTCCGGGCAGGCGCAGCCGGGCGGCGAAGTCGGCGTCGGACGGCGCGGCGTCGGCCTTGCGCGGTGGGGCGTCGGCCTCGTCGAGGTCCGGGGTGTGCCCGCTGCGTCCCGCGGGGGCCGAAGGGGCGTGGGGGGCCGACGCGAGGGCGGCCGCATACCCCGTGGCGACGTTCATCGAGGTGAGCGGGCCAAAGCCGAAGTCCTCGGGCGAGGGCACCTCGATGATCTCCGCGTGGGGGAGCAGGTGGCCGATGGCCTCGCGCGCTTCGGTGCCCTGCGTGGAGGGAATGATGACCCGGCGGGTGCGGTGATCGGCGGCGCCCACGAGGTTGTGGGCGATCTCCTCGACGCTCGAGCCGATGACGCCCTCGTGCTCGAGGAAGACGGGGGTCACCACGAGCGCATCGAGGCGGAACTGCGAGATTTCGTCGCTGATGCCCCCGAGCCCCTCTTCGATGACGAGGACGGTGGCGCCCGAGCGCAGCAGGTGGTCGGCGCCCATGAGGGTGAACGCGCCCGTCGGTGCGAGGTAGCCGCCCGTCTCCTCGACGGGGGGAAGGGCCGCGAGGGCGCGGTCGAGGCGGGCCGCGATGGCCTCGTAGTCGGCACCGCTCGCGGGCACGCCGTTCAGCCGGATCCGTTCGTGATTGGTGAGGAACGGCGGCGAGCAGATCGTGCCGACCGTGTGACCGAGCGCGACGAGGCGCTGCGTGAGGGCGGCGACGGTCGAGCCCTTGCCCTTGGAGCCGACCACCCCGATGACGGGGACGGGCGGATCGGTCGCAATGCCGACCACCTCGGTGAGAAGGCGCGCGCGCTCGCGCGAACGGGTGAGGGGGCCGTGGTGGAGGGTCCATTCGCGAAAGAACGGTTCGTCAGCGGGCACGTGCAGGGCGGGCATCGGGTCTCTTTCGCGGTGGGGAGGTGGCCGGTGGCGGGCCGTGGGATGTGTGGGATCGAGGGCCGACGGCTCCGCGCTCTTGACGCACCCAACTTACAACGGTGTATTTTAGATCGGAGTGCACGTTCGTTGGCGCGGGACGCGCCCGATGAGCGTGGGGCTGCGGGGCATCTGGTATTGCCACGGGGCCTGGCACGAGATTCATTTCGCGAAAGGAACTCCATGACCGACGAGGCATTTGAGGACGACTCCCGGCGCGAGCTTACTCTCGTGGACTTTTCCGCGCTCGAGTCGGAGGCCGAGGCGGAAGGGTCGTGGCAGGAACGCGCCCTGTGTGCCCAGACCGATCCGGAAGCGTTCTTCCCGGAAAAGGGCGGCTCCACGCGCGAGGCCAAGAAGGTGTGCATTTCGTGCGATGTCCGCGCCGAATGCCTCGAATACGCCTTGGCCCACGATGAGCGTTTCGGCATCTGGGGCGGCCTGTCCGAGCGCGAGCGCCGCAAGCTCAAGAAGCGCGCAATCTGATTTCTGCCTCCATGGTGGCTCCCGATTCCGCGGCCGAGCGCCGCGTCTGCGCCATGCTCCTCGTGTCCGAAAAGGACGGGCTCGAGGACCTTCGGCGGACCCTGACGGCCATTGCCGCCCAGCGCCGGGCCCCCGACGAACTCCTGGTCTCCGTGAGCGAGGCGTGCGGCCCCGAGGTCACGCAGCTGCTCGAACAGGCCCGCGACTCGGGTCTGATCGAGGCGCTCGTGCCGACGCCCGCAGGAACAAGCCTCGCGACGCTCATCGCCCGCCTCGAAGTGGAACGCGCCCATCTGGCCGAACTGCCCCGCCCCCGCGACTCCCGCCCCGCACCGGCGCCTCTCGCAGAGCTCAGTGAACCCAGGGAGCCCGGTGAACCCAGTGCCACCTCTGATCCGGTGGTGCGCAGCGAGGATCCGGCGGCGCCCTCGGAGCGTGCCGATAGCGCAGGTCAAGACGGCACAGGGCAGCGCGGCGCGCGGGACTTCACGCTTCTCACCCCCGCGTTCGGGCCGGACCTTCACCTGCCGTCGGTGTCTGAGCCCGAGGTGACCGCAGCGCCCGAGGCGCACGTCGTGCCCGGAGCCCCTGACGAGCCCGAGACGCCGGCCGAGCCCGCTGTTTCCGCCGCGAGTGAGGACTCTGCAACGTCCGGGCCCACGCTCCCTCCCGCGAGCTCGGCAGCCCCAGCGCGCCCGCGCGCGCCCCGACTCGCGGATTCGGCTGCCGCCCGCGGGCGGCGCGCCCGCGACGTCAACCTCGCGGACCTCGCGAAAGAAGAAGACCGCTTGGCCAAGGGCGCGGCCCTCGTGCCGGAGCGACTGCGCCGAGGCGAGGAGCCCACGGGCTCCCTCGGGCGTCGCCGCCGCGCGATCGATGCCGATCAGCAGTGGCTGTGGATCCTCACTGCCCGAAGCGCACCGAGCGAAGAGGCGCTCGCGGAACTCCTCGCCGCTCTCGATGCCACCCCGAGTCTCGCGCTCGTGGGCCCGAAGCACCTCGCCGTCGAGGACCTCGATGCCCCCACCTCGAGGATCGTGGACCTCGGCATCACGCTCACGCCCTCGAACCGGGTGGTCACGAGCGTGGAGCCGGGAGAGATCGACCAGGGGCAGGCCGACTGGCGCGGGGACGTGCTCGCAGTCGCGCTGCCGGGCATCCTGGTGCGGGCCTCCACGTACGAACGCCTCGGCGGCATGGACCCCCAGCTCACATCCCCGTGGGCAGAAATTGATGTCTCGCAGCGGGTCTGGCGAGCCGGGGAACGCGTGCGCGTGGTCCCGTCGGCCACGGTCCACGCGCCGCTCGAGACCGCGGATCGGACGAGCAGCGTCGATTTTCGTGCCTCCCAGATCCTCACGCTGCTGAAGTTTCGGTCCCTGCCGTGGGCGCTGCTGACCCTGCTGGCCCTCCCGTTCATCGCGGCCGGGCGCATCATCGGCGCCATTGTGCGACACGATGGCGCCGCGGTGCTCAGCGAAGCGCGAGCCACCCTCCGGGCACTCGTGCGCGGCCCCGGGGCCATCGCTCGGGCCCGCGGGGAGCGGGCCGAAGCTGTCGTGGGGCGCCGCCGCCTCGCTCCGCTGTATATGCCGTCCGTCCTCGCCGCAAGGGAGCGACTCGATTCCTGGTGGACCCTCGTGTTTTCCGACGACGAGCGCTCCCGGCGCATTCGCCGCACCACGTGGGGGATTTCGGGCTCGCGCCACGGGATCGACGATGCCGATTACGGGCGGCACACGATGTGGACCCTGATCGTTCTCGGCGTGTCCTTCGCCGTCTCCCTCGTCTCGCTGCGCTCTCTCACGGCGGGAGGGCCGCTCGCGGGCGGCGCGCTTGTGCCGCCGTCGGTGAGTCCGCGTGACGCCTTCGATGCGGTGTTCTCCAGCTGGATTCCCGCGCAGCTCGGCGCCCCCGGCCCCTCGGATGCCTTTGCTCGGCTCATGGGCCACGTCCCGCTCGAAGGATCGACCATCCTCACGCTCGTGGTGCTCGGAAGCATCCCCATCGCCGCCCTCGGCGCGTGGATCGCCGCGGGCACCCTGACGCGCAGCGTGCTCTTGCGCCTCATCGCGACCCTCGCCTGGGTGGGGGCGCCGCCGTTCATCGCGGCGCTCGCCGAGGGCCGCTGGCCCCTCCTGCTCGTGCACGCCGCCCTTCCCTACGCCGCGCAGTGCCTGGCCCGCGCCGTCGGCCTGCCCCACAAGGTCTCCCAGGCGAGCGTCGCCGCCGCGGCGGGGGGCGGCCTCCTGGTGGCCGCGATCAGCACGGTGCAGCCGATGCTCGGCGTGGCCTTGCTGGCCGGGGTCGGCATCGTGGCCCTCTTCGTTCCCGGACGCAGGCGCCGCCTGTGGTGGTTCGTCATTCCCACGCTCGCGGCGCACCTGCCGAACCTGCCCGGATACGTCCGCTGGCCCGAGACGCTGCTGACCGTGGCGGGGATGCCGAGCGTGTTCGAGCGCGCCGATGCCCCCCGGATGCTGCTGCTTGAGCCGTCGGCCTTTGATCCCCTTTCCGCCGCGCTCGGGCGCGAACCCTCGCTCCTGACCGCCGCCCTCGCGGCCGCGCCGCTGATCATCGCCGCTATCGGCATGGTCGTGGCCGCGTTCCTGCCGCACACCGTGGGCCTTGTCGCGCGCATCGCCCTCGTCGCGAGCGCGGGCGCCTACCTCTTCGCCTTCGTGTGCGTGAACTTCGTTGTGGGCTTCGACGGCGAGGTGGCCTACCCGGCCTATCCGGGCGGGGCGCTCAGTCTTGCCGCCGCCGCGATCCTCGCGGGCGGGCTGTGCGCGGGCGACGCGCTGTGGCGCCGGGCCGGACGCGGAACTGCCAGCGCGCGGGCCGGGGCCATCACCGTCGGTACCCTCGCCCTCGGCGCCTGCCTCGCGCTCGCCGGGATCTGGACGGTGCTCGGGCCCGCCGCGCTGCAGATCGCCCCCACCGCGACCCCCGTGCCACCGGCCGTCGCGGCCGACCAGGGGCTCAGCAGCGAGCGGGGCCGCACCCTCGTGTTGCAGCAGGATGCCACGGGCGCCGTGACCACGACCGTGGTGAACGGCGGTGGGCTGAGCCTCGATCAGGTCTCCGCGCAGGTCATGGCCGAAGGCGCGGATGCCGCCGAGCGAGGCATGCCGTACGACGCGGCCACGGGCGCGCTCGCGAGCGCCGTCGCGCAGAACGTTGGCGCCTCCTCCACCCAGTCCGAATCCCCGTCGCTCGGACGCTTCGCCGTGGCCTACGTCGTGGTGCCGGGCGATATCGAGGCACAGGCCTCGCTCATCGACGCCCTCAACCGCTCCCCGCGATTCGAGCAGGTGACCGTGAGCGAAACCGGAGGGATGTGGCGCGTGGTCGATCCCGCCTCGCGGGCGTGGATCGAGGCCGACGGCGAGGAGCGGACGCCCCTGAGCTCCGAACGCACCGCGGTCGAGGACGACCTCGCCGCTTCCACCCAGGAGCGCACGATTGTCCTGGCCGAGCGCGCCGATCCGCGCTGGCAGGCCAGCGTGGACGGCCGCGCTCTCGACAGAGCCGTCGTGGACGGCTGGGCGCAGGGCTTCGTAGTTCCCGAAGGCACCGAGGGGCACCTGCGGATCACGTACGGCACGCCATTCATCACGGCGCTCGTGGTGGCCGGGTACGTCCTCGTGGCCGTGAGCGCGCTCGTGGCCGTGCCGTGGCGCCGCCGAAAGGACAGTAGCCGATGAGACCCGACGATTCCGCCCCGACTCCCGAGCCCTCGCGCGCCCGGCGGCTCGGCGCCCTCGCCCTGCTCCCGCTCGCCGCGGTGGTCTTTGCCGCCTCGGTTGTACCCGCCAAGGAGTTCACGCCCACCGAGCTCGCGAGCGAGCGTGCGACCCCAACCGACACGACGCTGACCTGCCCCGGGCCCCTCGCGGCCGCGGACGTGGCCCGCGAGGCCGCAGGCACGTCGGATGCCGATCTTCAGGCGTCCGAGGCCGCCGAAAGCGTCGGCTACCGCGCCCTCTCCCTCGAGCCCGATTCCAACCTCCTGTACGGGCGCACGGGCGTGTCCGAAACCCAGGTCACCGAGTCGGGCGAGGCCAAGCGACCGCTCGTGCTCGCGCTATCCACTGCCGACGGCTCGCCGATGTCCGGCACGGCGACCGCGGGCGAAGGCGACTTTTCCCTGCTGAGCGACGAACTGCTCGGCCAGAACCTCAGCGTGACCTCGAGCTCCTACGACGGCGCCCAGCCGATCATGGACGTGACCCAAGCCTCCGTGATCGAGGGCGGCGACTTCCGTTCCTTCGCCCTGTCGCGCTGCGTGAGTCTCGGCGTCGAGCGCACCTTCGTGGGGCTGTCCACCGCGCGCGGCGATACGAGCACCATCATCCTCACGAATCCGAGCGACCGCGCGGCCCGCGCCTCCCTCACCGTCTTCACCGACGAGGGGGTGGCGGCCCGCACCGCCGCCTCCGAGGTGGTCATCGCCCCCGGGCAGAGCGAGCGGGTGCTCGTCGGCGCCCTCGCCGAAGGCAAGGATGACGTCGCGGTGCGCGTGAGTGTCGATGGCAGCGCCCTCGCCGTCCACGCCGAGGTCACGAGGCGCGAGGGGCTCTCGCCGCGCGGCTCCGAAGTGATCGCCCCCCAGGCCAGCGGGCTGCGCCACGTGATCCCCGGCGTGCGGATCGAGGGCGGGCGCCAGGCGCGCGTGAGCATCCTGTCCGATTCCGCGACCCCGGCCACGGCGCGCGTGCGCGCGATAGGGGCCGACGGTTCGAGCGCCGGGAGTGAAGTGACCGCGGAGAGCATTGCCAGCGGGGCCACATCGAGGGTCGAGACGGCGGGCCTTGGCGATGGCACCTACACCCTCGTGGTGGAGGCCGACGTGCCCGTGGCGGCAACCGCGAGCAGCGTCGTGGTCGGGGCCGATATCGAGGGCGCGACCGTGAGCGCTCCCGAGGACTTCGCCTCGTACGTGCCCGCGCCAGCGATCCTCAATTCGTCTGTCCTCGCGCTCGCCGAGGGCGGCGAGGGCGGCCAGTTGGCGCTGCATGCCGAACGCCCGGCAAGCGTCGAGATCGTCGGGGTCCGCGCCGACGGCACGCTCACCGAGCCGCTCGTGCGTGAGCTGACCGAGGGCGGAGGGGCGCTCGTTGGCGCACGCGACCTTGGCGTGGCCCCCGCCGACCTCGCGGGGCTCGTGGTCGTGCCCGACGCGCCCGGGGTCGTCTCCGGCGCGTGGACGCAAGTGATCGACGCCGGGGACAGCGGGCCCGTCATCTCGAGCGTGGGCCTCGCGAACAACAACGTCGCCGCGGCCGGGATGGACGTGCGGGTGCGGCCCTAGCGGCCGCCGCGAGTTCTGCCCTAGAACAGGCTCGGGTCGATGTCCTCGGGGCGGCAGCCGAGCGCCGCGGCCACGTTATCCACGATGACCTGGTAGATGAGTTCGGCGCGCTCTTCCCGATCGTGCACGCGGGCCTCGATGGGTCGGCGGTAGATGACGATGCGGGCGGGAGCCTCGCGGTCGCCCGGGAAGAATCGGCCCAGCACGATAGCGCTTCGGCCAGGCCGGCCGCCGCTGTCCGCGGGCAGGGCGGGCACTTCTTCGACGAGTACCTCGACGTGTTCGAGCTTCTTGTCGAAGCGCGCATACAGGGGGCTGATCGCGTCGAGCACGAGGGCATCAAAGTCTTCGCGGCGCGTGGTGTAGCCGGGCAGGTAGGCGGGAATGAGGTCCGTGCGGATGCCGCGGCCCCTCCGGTCGCGCCGGGGGTGGGACCGCCACTGCTCGCTTGCACTCATGCGCCCCAGCGTACGGGCCGGGCGGGGCATGCGCCACAGCGGCGGGGGTGCCTCGCGCGTCGGCCCGTGCCCGCACGCGGTCGCGTCGTAGACTGGCGGGCGTGCCAGCTAGAGATTGCTCCAGAACATCCTGCTCCCAGCAAGCGGTCGCCACGCTCACGTTCGTGTACGCGGACTCGACGGCCGTGATCGGCCCGCTGTCCCGCGAGGCCGAACCGCACGCCTACGATCTGTGCGTGGATCACGCGAGGACCTTCACGGTGCCGCGCGGATGGAGCGTCATGACCACCCCGACGCCGCTCGCGCCGGAAGACGACGTGCTCGCCCTCGCGAAGGCCCTCGGCGGCCAGGATTCCACGGGGGAGCGGTCCCGGTTCTCCCGCGTGGCCCCCGCAGATGCCGACACTGCGGCCCCCGCCCGGCGCGCCCGCGCGGCCGGAGAGGGCCGCCACCTGAGCGTTGTGAGGAGCCCCCGCGATGACTGAATCGACCGCCACCAGCGTGGATCTGTCCCGCATCGTCAAGGCGTACGACATCCGCGGCGTCGCCTTCGAGGAGTTCACCGTCGAGGCGGCGCGCGCCCTCGGGGCGGCCTTCGCCGATCTCCTGGACGCTGGCGACATGGTGGTCGCCCACGACATGCGCGTCTCGAGCCCGGCGCTCGCCGAAGCCTTTGCCGACGGCGCGCTTACGCGCGGCTCGACCGTCGCCTTCGCCGGTCTGAGCTCGACCGATCAGCTCTATTGCGCCTCGGGTCTCTTCCACGCGGCCGGTGCGCAGTTCACCGCCTCCCACAACCCCGCGCCCGACAACGGGATCAAGATGTGCTTCCCGGGCGCGCGGCCCGTGGGGCGCGACTCAGGCCTGCTCGAGGTGCGCGACGGCGCCCAGCGCTACCTTGAGGCCGGGCACATCGAGGTACGCGACGGCGGCCGCCTCGAAAGCGTCGATACCCTCGCTGACTACATCGCGACCATGACCGCGCTGGTCCCCGTGCCGCCCACGCGGCCCTTGCGCGTCGTGGTCGATGCCGCCAACGCCATGGCGGGGCACACCGTGCCCGCGCTCGCCGAGCGCCTCGAGAACATCGAGATCATCCCCCTCTACTTCGAGCTGGACGGCACCTTCCCGAACCACGAAGCCAATCCGCTCGATCCCGCGAACCTGCGAGACCTGCAAGAGGCGGTGCGAGCGCACGGCGCCGATCTGGGCCTCGCGTTCGACGGCGACGCTGATCGCTGCATCGTCGTGGATGAGCGCGCCGAGATCGTGCCGCCGTCGGCCATCACCGCGATGATCGCCGAGGCGGAAATCGCCCGCGCGCGGGCCGCGGGCGAGGACGAGCCCGCCGTCGTGGCGAACCTGGTCTCGAGCCGCATCGTGGCCCAAACCATCGAGGCGGCGGGCGGGCGGCATATTCGCTCGCGCGTGGGCCACTCGCTCATCAAGGCGATCATGGCGGACAACAACGCGGTGTTCGGCGGCGAGCACTCCGCCCACTTCTACTTCCGCGACTTCTACTTCGCCGATTCCGGGATGCTCGCCGCGCTGCACGTGCTGCGGGCCCTCGCCTCGACGGACCTGCCCCTGAGCGAGCTCGTGGCGCGGTTCAACCCGTACGCGGCCAGCGGCGAAATCAACTCCGTCGTGGACTCCGTGGACGAGGCCACCGAACGGGTCCTCGCGCACGTGGCCGCGCTGCCCGGCGTTGAGAGTGACACCCTCGATGGCCTCACCCTCACGCACTGGGACGATTCCATGGCCCCGGGCGAACGCTGGTGGGTGTCGCTGCGCCCCTCGAACACCGAACCGCTGCTTCGGCTGAACGTGGAAGCGGAAGAGGCGGCCACGATGGTGCGCGTGCGCGACGAGCTGCTGGCACTCATCCGCGCCGAAGCAGAGCCTGAAGCAGAGGCCGAGGTCGAGCCCGGGGTTGAGCCCGCCGGTCCTTCCCCCGTCCCCGCGTGGGTCGAGGACCTCCTCGCATGCCCCGTGTGCCACGGCTCCCTGAGCATCGACGCCCGCGAGGCACGCTGCGCCGACTGCGGCGCCCGCTACGAGGTGAGCGACGGCATCCCCGTGCTCATCCCGCCTGCCGCGGAACCTAGCGACGAGCCCGCCGACGGATAGCGCGGCGTGAGCGAGCCGACCTTCCGCCTCGAGGACACGCGCCCCAGCGTGCTCGTGGTGGACGACGATCAGGCGAGCGCGGACATGACCGCGGTCGTGCTTCGCGGCCGCGGCTTCGATGTCATGACCGTGCCGGATGGCGCGAGTGCGCTGGAGGCAGCGGCCCGTCGCGACGTGGACCTCGTGATCCTCGAGGTCGCGCTCGCGGGCATGGACGGCATTCAGGTGTGCCGCACCCTGCGGGAACGCAGCGAGGTCCCCATCATGTTCCTCACGTGGCGCCACGACACCGCGGACGTGGTGGAGAGCCTGGAAGCGGGCGCCGACGACTACGTGACGAAGCCGTGGGAGCCCGACGAACTCGTGGCCCGTGCCCGCGCCCGCGTGCGGCGCAGTCGCTCGCGCGAGCCCGAGTCCATCGCCGTGGGAGACCTCGTGATCGACGTGCAGGCCAGGCGGGTGCGACGCGGGACCGAGGCCATTGCCCTGACCCCGCTCGAGTTCTCGCTCCTGCTGCACCTTGCCCGCGCCCCGTGGCAGGCATTCAGCCGCGACGACCTCCTGCGCGACGTGTGGGGCTACCGGCAGTCGGCGGATTCGCGCGTGGTCAAGGTCAATATTCAGCGCTTGCGCGCGAAGATCGAGCCCGATCCCGCCGCGCCGCGGATCATCCTCACGGTACGCGGCGTCGGCTACCGCGCCGCGGGGTAATCGGCCGTTCCGCCTCGGCGGGCGCACTCGCTGGGTGCGCGCGCCCGTTTTTCGTCGTCGGCCCCGCACTTCCACAGGCTGGCACGGCGGGGCGGGCGAGCGCCCGTGCCGTGATGCCATGGTCCCATGACGCCGCCCACGCCCGAGCTTCCCGGACCTCCGCCGCCTCTCTTCGTGAGCCGGGCCCTGGCCGCGATCACGGCGCTCGGCCGCACCCTCATGCTGAGCGCCATGCCGTTTTCCTGCCCGTGCGGCGAGGGAGGCGTTCACCTGTGCCCCGCGTGTCGCGCAAGCCTCGGCACGCCCGCCACGCGGGTGGATTCCGTGTGCGACGCCCTGCAGATCGCAGCCCCGGCCCCGAGCGGTGCGCTCGGCGAGGAGCACTACACGTCGCTGCTGCCCGTGTTCGCGCTCGGGCCCTACGCCGGGCGGCGGCGCGACATCGTGCTGGACTTCAAGAACAGCGGACACTTCGCCCTCGCGCCGATGATCGCCGCCTCGTTCGCGACCGCGCTTGCCGACGTGCCGTGCCGGGACAGCCACCCCCACCTCATCGTCCCCGCGCCGTCGCGAATGGCGGCCGTCCGGCGCCGCGGAGACGATCACATGCGGCTCGTGGTCCGCGCTCTGGCCGGGTACGCGGGGGCGGACTCGGCGCTTCTTGTCGAAGGGCCGGCGCTCGCCCTCGGCGGGCACTCCCAGCGGGCCCGCGGCGCGCGAGCGAGGGTCGCGGCAGGTGATCGCACGATGACGGCTCGGCGGCCCCGTGCCTGGCAGGGCTATCGGGGCGCGCACGCGCTCATCATTGACGATGTGGTGACCACGGGATCGACACTGCGCCTCATGGTCGCCGCGCTGCGTGAGCAGGGAGTATCGCCGTGTGCGGCACTGACTATGGCGTCGGCGTCGATGCCGCGGGGCCGTGCGGTGCCCGGCGCACACCTCCCATTTTAGGCACCGCGTCTGCGGGACTTTTTCAGAGAGCTGGGCCATACTTGTCAGACGCACAACAGCGCACAACGCCTCACAGAAGAGGGGGGATGCACACCACATCACTACTGGCGAATGAGCCCTCGCTCGTTCGTGACCATCCCACTCACTGGAGGAAGTATTCATGGACATCAATGTTGTTGGTCGTCAGATGGACGTCTCGGACCGTTTTCAGCGGCACCTCGAAGACAAACTCGACAAAGTCACCCTCCTTGCCCCCGCAGCGATGCGCATCGACGTGGAAATTTCTTCGGAAAAGAACCCGCGCCGCGCAGAAGAAAGCGAACGGGTGGAACTCACGGTGTTCGATGACGGCAACGTGATCCGCTCCGAAGCCCGCTCCGAGGACCTCTACAGCGCCCTCGACCTCGCGCTCGGCAAGCTCCTGGAGCGCCTGCGCCGCCTGCGTGACCGCCGCAAGGACCGCCACCGTGGCCGCTCCCGCTCGCACCAGGTGGAAACCGCGACCGTGCGCACGATGGAAGCGGACGCCGAAAAGATCGAGGAGCTTTTTGCCGCTGCCGAAACCGGTGGCGCCGACGACGCACTCGAGAACGAAGGGTTCGACGGCGATTCGCCCGTGGTCATCCGCGAAAAGACCCACCCGGCCACGCCCATGACGATTGACGACGCCCTGTACCAGATGGAACTCGTGGGGCACGATTTCTTCTTCTTCGTCGATGAAGAAAGTGCCCAGCCGAAGGTGGTGTACCGCCGCAAGGGATGGAACTACGGCGTGATCGCCCTGGACACCGCGGCAGGATAGTTTCTCGCCGCACACACATCTGACCGAGGGGCCGGGGCGCATTCACGCGCTCCGGCCCCTCACCGCGTAGACTTGACGGGCGCGTGCCCCGCGGGAACCACCGCGGGCTGCCGTGCCACGACGGGGCGGGCTGCTGCCCGCCGCCACCACGATGCTGTTAGGGAGTTCGAGTGGTCAACTTTTTCGACACCATTCTTCGCGCGGGCGAGGGACGCGAGCGTCGCCGCCTCACGTCGATCGCCGAGCGAGTCGACGCGATCGAAGAGGGGTTCCTCGAACTGTCCGACGACGAACTGCGCGCGGAGACCGCGACCTTCAAGCAGCGGCTTGAGGATGGCGAGACGCTCGATGACATCATGATCGAAGCGTTCGCGACCGTTCGCGAGGCCGCGCGCCGCACGCTCGGCCAGCGCGCGTATCCCGTGCAGATCATGGGCGGCGCCGCGCTGCACCGCGGCGAGATCGCGGAGATGAAGACCGGTGAAGGCAAGACCCTCGTGGCGACGCTCCCGGCCTACCTCAACGCGCTCGCCGGCAAGGGCGTCCACATCATCACGGTCAACGACTACCTCGCGAAGTACCAGAGTGAACTCATGGGCCGCGTGTTTCGCATGCTGGGCCTCAGCACCGGCGTGATCCTCTCGGGCCAGAGCCCCGATGAGCGCCGCCAGCAGTACGCGGCGGACATCACCTACGGCACGAACAACGAGTTCGGCTTCGACTACCTGCGCGACAACATGGCGCACAAGCTGTCGGACAAGGTGCAGCGCGGCCACTTCTTCGCGATCGTCGACGAAGTGGACTCGATCCTCATCGACGAGGCCCGCACCCCGCTCATCATCTCGGGCCCCGCCTCCGGCGATGTCAACAAGTGGTTCGCGGAGTTCGCGCGCGTGGTCACGCTGCTGCGCCGGGACCGCGACTACGAGGTCGATGAGAAAAAGCGCACCGTCGGCGTCCTCGAACCGGGCATCGCAGTGGTCGAAGACCAGCTCGGGATCGACAACCTCTACGAATCGCTCAACACGCCGCTGATCGGCTTCCTCAACAACGCGATCAAGGCGAAGGAACTGTTCAAGCGCGACAAGGACTACGTGGTCATCGACGGCGAGGTCATGATCGTGGACGAACACACGGGGCGCATCCTGTCCGGTCGCCGCTACAACGAGGGTGTGCACCAGGCCATCGAGGCGAAGGAAGGCGTGGCGATAAAGGCCGAAAACCAGACGCTCGCCACGATCACGCTGCAAAACTACTTCAAGCTGTACGGGAAGCTCGCGGGCATGACCGGCACCGCCGAAACCGAGGCGGCGGAGTTCATGAACACCTACAACCTGGGCGTGGTGCCGATTCCCACGAACCTGCCGCTGCGCCGCAAGGACCAGCTGGACCAGGTGTATCGCACCGAAAAGGGCAAGTTCAACGCCGTGGTGCAGGACATCGAGAAGCGCCACCGCAACGGGCAGCCGGTCCTCGTGGGCACCACGAGCGTCGAGAAGTCCGAATACCTGTCCGGTCTGCTCACGAAGAAGAAGATCAAGCACTCGGTGCTCAACGCGAAGAACAACGCGGGCGAGGCCGCGATCATCGCGATGGCGGGCCGCAAGGGCGCCGTCACCGTGGCCACGAACATGGCCGGGCGCGGCACCGACATCATGCTCGGCGGAAACGTCGAGTTCATGGCGCACGCCTCGCTCGAAGCCCGAGGCCTGAGCGCCGAAGAGCAGCCCGAGGAATATGAAGCCGCGTGGGACGAAGCCCTCGAGGCGGCCCGGGAGAGTGTGAAGAAGGACGCCGACGACGTGGTGGAGGCCGGGGGCCTCTACGTGCTCGGCACCGAGCGTCACGAGTCGCGCCGCATCGACAATCAGCTGCGTGGCCGCTCCGGCCGCCAGGGCGATCCGGGGGAGTCCCGTTTCTACCTGTCGCTCCAGGACGATCTGGTGCGACGCTTCTCCCAGGGCGGTGCGGAAGCCATCATGGCCCGCGGCGGGGTGGATGAGAACACGCCGCTCACGGGCCGCATCGTGACCGGGTCGATCCAGGGCGCCCAGAAGCGCATCGAGGCCCAGAACTTCGAGATCCGCAAGAACGTCGTGAAGTACGACGACGTGCTGACCAAGCAGCGTGCGCGCGTATATGCCGACCGTAACCGGGTGCTCGCGGGCGAAGACCTCGCGGTCTCCATCGAGGGGTACATCGAGGACGTGATCGGGGCCGTGGTGCGCAAGACCACGGCGGGGCGCAGCCCCGAGGACTTCGATCTGGACGAACTGTGGGGCGCGCTTGCCGCGCTGTATCCCACGAGCATCACCGCCGAGGATGTCATCGAGGAGGTGGGCGGCAAGGAGAATCTGACCGCGAAGCGCCTGCTCACGGAGATCCTGTCGGACATTTCCCTCGCCTACGACCGTCGCGAGCAGGAGCTCGGGACCGAGGCGATGCGTCAGCTCGAGCGCCGCGTCATGCTGAGCGTGATCGATCGACGGTGGCGCGAGCACCTGTATGAGATGGACTATCTCAAGGAGGGCATTGGCCTGCGGGCCATGGCCCAGCGCGACCCGGTGGTCGAGTACGCGCGCGAGGGCTTCCTCATGTACAACGACATGGTGTTCGGGATCAAGGAAGATGTGATCGGCTATCTCTTCCACCTCAACGTGCAGGTGGAGGAATCGGCCGGCCCCGCGATCCCGGCGAAGGTGACGGAGCTTTTGCAGGCCACCTCAAAGGTGACGGCGGCAACCGGGGCGGGGGCCGACGGTTCCCCCGCGGGAGCGCCCGTCGTGACGACGGTGCAGGCGAACGAGGATGCCGGGGACCAGACCGACGTGGAGCTTCGCGCCAAGGGGCTGGGCGATGGCCCGCGCCCCGAGGAACTGCTGTACTCCTCAGCCGAGGGCACGGATCAGCCGGTCGTGAAGCTGTCGCGGGCCGAGCGGCGCAAGCGGGAGCGCGAGGAGCGCCGCCGCCGTTCCTGAGCGGCTCAGCCGAACTCGAGAACCGTGATCCTCCACCCGGAGTGGCGCAGTTCCCACCGCATGCAGATGAACCGGGCCCGCAGGGAGTCCCGCACGATGGCGGTGGTTTCCATGACGGTGTCGTTGACGTGGCAAATGTTGATGCCTCCCACGTGAATGCGGGGTGCGACCTGGCAGCCCGTGGCGGTGCGGTGCGTCGCGATGAGGGCCGCGCGTGAGCGGAGCCGTTCGCGTTCTTCGAGCACCAGGATCGGGTGCAGCGACGTGTGGGGCCGGTAGCCGTTGATGACTTCGAGGGCTTGGCGTGCCACGGTGCGGATGATTCGCTCGGCTCGTGAGGTTTCGGCGAACGGCCCGGGGCCCTGCTCGCGGGGCGAATCTGCGGCGGCGTCGTGAGTGTTCATGGCGTGAGGATCTTTCGTTCGATCAGGGCTGCGTGCTGGCGCGGGGCTCGGGATTTTCAGCGGGGGACATCGAGGCTCGGGAGCTTGATGCCCTGGCCGGGGAAGATGAGGTCGGGGTTCTCGATCTGGGGATTGGCCTCGATGAGGCGATCGAGCACGTCGAGGATCTGTTCGTTCGTGGGGTTATCCGTGGGGAGCTGGTTGCGGGCGATGGCCCACAGGGAGTCGCCGGGGCGCACCTGCATCACGGTGCCGTCTGCGTCTGCGTCTGCATCTGGCTCTGCGTCGGCGGTTGCGCCCGTGTGAGCGCCTGTGTCGGGGGATGCGGGAGCCTGAGCCTGGCCTGCTGAGCCCTGGCCCGAGGACGCGGTGGCGCGATCCTGCTCCTGTTGCGTGCCCGGCGCGCTATCCGCCCCGGAGCCGCGTCCTGCCTCTGCTTCCGATGCGGCGGTTCCACCCGTGGAGGATGCGGGGGATCCCGCAGCCGGAGTGGTGGGCGCGGCGCCCTCGGGTGCCTTCGTGGACGAGGCGGAGGAGGCACCGCCGTGCCCGGAGGCGAGGTCGGTGTCCGCCGTGGCGGTGTCCGTCTGGGTCGTGCCTGCGGCGCCAGGGATGGCCGCCGCAGCGCCGGTGGCCGCGTCGGCTGATGCTGCTTCCCCTGAACTCGCGCCGCCAGGGGCGGAGTCGGCGGTCGGTGTGGTCGGTGCTTCGGTCGGGGCAGGTGCGTCGGCGGCCCATCCGAGTGCGGGCAGTGCGTGCCCGGTTCCGTGGTCGCGGTCCTGATCGTCGGTGACCGAGGCCCCCGCCGCGGGGCCTGCCGCATCTTCCGCGTGAGCGATACCGCCATGGGCAGCAATCGCGTGGACGGCCACCGGGGCAGGGGCGCCGACGGTGACCGCGCTGGCGGGCGGGGCCATGAGGGCGATGGCGCAGCTCGCGGTGCTGGAGGCGACGATGACGGCCCGGGCAAGGCGCGGGGCAAGGACCTTCAGGATCATGACGAGGGCCCTGCCCACACCGGTGCTGGGCCCGGCGAGCGTGGCGGCGGCAGCGAGCAGGTGCATGAGGCCGACGTGCAGGGCGCACGCGGTGAACGCGGCCGCGAGCAGGGCGATGAGGCTCCACGACAACTCCCGCGTGGCGCCGATGGCGTCCCACGCGGCGGTGACCGATGCCCAGGCGAGTCCGGCGCCGAGGAGCCCGCCGCCAATCCAGGCCGCGCCCCGTGCCGCGCTTGAGCCGGGCGTGAGGGTGCGAACGGATGCGGGCAGATCCTGCTGTGGTGCCCGCGACCTGACGCCCGCGCGGTCGTGTCCGCGCTGGGCTGCCGGGGCGGTGGTGTGAGCGAGCGGGTGATGGGCCTGGGTCTGGCGCGGCGCCGCGTGGTGCGTGAGTGTCATGATTCCCCCGATGAGTGATGGTCCGTGTCGTGTGGTGCATCTATAGCTTCAGTAGTGTGAAGTAGTGCGTTCTAGTGAAGACTAGTGCGTGACAGCGATCATATGGGTGATGTGGCAGACACGCAACTCGGGTCCGCGTAGTGTGGATGCGTGAGTGATAACGACCGATCCCGCGACCCGCACCGCCTCACCGAAGAGGACCGCCTCAAGGACCTCGAAGGCATGTGGGACCACGAGCGCTCGCAGCGGCTGCGCATGGAGGCCGTGGAGCTCTCCCGCGCGGAGCGCACGTCGCTCACGATGGATGACCGGCTGGCGGGCTCGACGGATCAGCGGCTGCGCGTCATGCTGCGCTCGGGCCGCGCCTTTGAGGGAAAGATTGTGGCCTCGGGCCGCGGCTGGTGCGAAGTTCTTGAATCATCGCCCGCGCTGCACGTGCTCATCCCGACCGACGCCGTGGCGTGGATGCACGGGGAGTTCTTGCGGGCGCGGCCCGAGGATCCACGGGTGCCTCGCCCCTCACTCATGCGCAGGCTCGGCCGTCTGGGCGACGGTGGTGGCCCCGTCACGGCCCTCGTGGCGGGGACGGATATTCAGGGGCGGATCGTGGGGGTGTGGGATGACCACATCGATGTGCTTCCCCTCGCCGGTGGGCCCGTGACGACGCCTCGCACCCCGGCGGGGCACGCGTCGGGGCACGCTGGCCGATCAGGAGCGGTGATCTCGATTCCGCTCGCCGCGCTCGAGGCCGTGTACGCGCATCGCCTGCTGTATCGCGGCTAGGTCCAGGCGTGCATCACGGCCCTGCCGCCCATGCAGCGTCGGAATCTGCCGGAGAGGTGGCGCTCGCGGTGAGGTCCTGGCCCGCGCGGTGCTCGCTCAGTGGCTCGAGGCCTGAGTCTGCGCCGTGGCGGATTCCTTGAGGCCCGCCTCTGTCGCCCGGTAGGAGTTCTCGATGAACGCCTCGAGTTCGGAGGCTTCCACGCGCCATTCGCCGCGGCCGCCGAGCTTCAGGCCGCGCAGTTGTCCTTTGCGCAACAGCGCGTACGCCTGGGTTTTCTCAATCGCGAGGATGTCGCAGATGTCGTCGATGGTAAGGAAGCGGGCAGCCATGACTCTCCTTCGCGGTGGGATGGACGCCCCCATGCTCTCACGGGCCCGCGCCCGGACCCGCGCGACGCGAGAGATTGTGGATAACCCGCACGAGGTTATCCACGGCCCCGCCCAAGTGCCCGTTATCGAATGACAATGACCGTTACTGTATGTAGGGCAACAGTGAAGGGGTGCCCGCGAGGCACCGGGGAAGGGGACATGATGGGCGAAACCGCCACGACCGTGCGCCGCGCGCGCCGCAATCCGCGCAAGGATCCGCGTCTCATCGCGGGCATCGCCCTCGTGATTGGCAGCATGATCATCGGCGCTCTCGCCTTCACGGCGATTTCCGCCACCACGCCGGTCCTCGTGGCCACGACCGACATCGCCGAGGGCGACGTGCTCAGGGCCTCGGATTTCGCCGTCACCGAGGTGCGCATTGGCGATGCCACGGACGCCTACGTCGCCGATGCCTCGCAGATCAACGATGGCGCGCTGGCCTCCCGCCGCATCGGCGAGGGCGAGTTTCTGGCGAAGTCGGCGGTGGGTCAGACCGAAGAATCAGCTCTTCGGCCCGTGAGCGTGCCTCTCGATGATTCTCTGGCCGCCTCGCTCGTTCCGGGCGCCACGGTGGAACTGTGGCGCGCGGGCGCGGATGACGATTTCGGCCCGCGCGCGGTGGTGGAGCAGGCCACGGTCCGCGCCGTCGTCAAGGGCGGCGGGCTCGGCATGCAGGGGGCGCGCGTCGAAGTGCTCGTACCCTCGGAGGCCGTGTCGGAAGTAATCTCCGCGACCAGTGCGGGCGATCCGCTGTACGTCATCGAAGTTCCCGGGCAATTCGAGGTGTTCCCGTGATCGATGTTGTGCTGTGCGCCTCGGGGGCCGACGAGGTGCGGCTCGTGGGGGCCATGAGTACCGACCTCGCCCAGCAGGTGCGCGTGGTGCGCAGGTGCGTGGACGTTCCCGAACTGCTCGGCGCGGCCACCTCCGGGCTCGGCGATGTCGTGATCGTCGACGTGGACCTCGACGGCCTGGACCGTTCGGCGGTCCACACGATCCTCACCCAGGGCACCGCGGTGATCGCGCTCGTGAATGAGTATTCGCGACAGGTGCCCGCCGATGTGGGGATCGTGCACGAACTCTCGGGCGCGGCCGATGTCGATCAGGTCTATGCCGTGCTGATCGAAGCCGTCGCGATCGCGCAGGAAACGCCGATGTCGGCCTGGGAAGAGCCGGAGGCCGCGCTCCAGCAGTGCCCGCTTATCACCGTGTGGGGGCCGACGGGCGCTCCCGGCCGCACGTTCGTGGCCACCGAACTCGCGTACGAGGCTGCGGTGGGCGGGGTCCAGACCCTCCTCGTGGATGCCGACACGACGGGCCCGTGCGTCTCCCAGGTCCTCGGCATTTTGGATGAAAGCCCGGGCATCGTGGCGGCGTGCCGCGCGAGCCTCAAGGGCACGCTCACCCCGGCCTCGCTCGGCGCCCTCACCCCCTACGTGAGCGAGAAGATGCGGGTGCTCAGCGGGATCGGCGTGGCCTCGAGGTGGGCCGAAGTCCATCCGAGCGCCCTCGCCCAGGTGCTGCAGGTGTCCCGCCAGATCGCCGATGCCGTCATCGTCGATGTGTCCGCGTCCCTCGAAGAGGACCCCGCGGCGGAGTTCACGGGGGCAGGGCGCACATCGGCAGCCCTGACGTGCCTCGAGAACTCCTCGCAGATCCTCGCCGTGGTGAGCGCCGACCCCGTGAGCATGACTCGCTTCATTCGCGAGGCCGAACGGCTGCGCGAGGTTAGCGCGGCCCCGCTCAGCGTGGTGCTCAATCGGATGGATGCCACCGTGTCGCTCTCTCGTGTGGAGGCCTCGCTGCGTTCGCGCGTGCAGTTCGATGATCTGCTGAGCATCCCGCTCGAGACCACCACGGTGAACCGTGCCCTATGGGACGGGGCGATGCTCGCCGAGGCCGCGGCAGGATCCGAGGTGCGGCGGGCCCTCCAGCGGATCAGCGAAAGCTGGCTCGGCCCGCGCCTCGCGTAGCGCAAGGATCTCGCGTAGCACGAAAGCCCCGGCGTAGCGCGAACGTGGCAGAGCAAGACAAGAGGGTGGCCGAGCGCGGGGGCGGCCCTGGCATAGCATGGTCCTGCCGCGAGTGGCGCGGCGCGAAAGGACGGCCCTCATGCGCGCATACCGGGTGCAGCACTCTGAACGCGGCGACGCCCCACGCGGCCTCGTGAACGTGGACGCCGGAAGCCTCGTGTGGGGCGTTGATGCCCGCCAGCGTGCGGGGCGCAGCAACGATGAGGTGGAAGAGCGCGAGTTCGAGGCCCTCGTTCAGTGCCTGCTGGTGGCCGCCCAGGCTCCCGGTGCGCAGGGCCGCCTCGTGTGCGTGGCGATCGATGTGCCGGACACCGCCCTCGCCGCGGCCGATCTACCTGCCGATGAGGTGGGGGAGTACGCGCACCAGCTCACCAAGGCCTTCGCTGCGAAACCGGCCGCGTGGCTCGTGAGTGAGTCGAGCGCCCCGGAGCTTCTGGCCGACGAGTGGGCGCCCGAGGTGCTCTGGTTCGATGCGAGCGAAGAGGCCGACGCGTGGGCATGCGCGGCCGACAACACGGCTCGCTAGGAGACTGCGACAACCGCGCCGGCCGGGCTCAGCCGCGACGCTTCGCGAGGGCCGATGTGGACGCCTGCTCCTCGGTCTTCAGGGCAGTGCTGACGTGCTTTTCGGCCGTCTTCTCGATGGCGGAGCCCACGAACGGGATCGCGACGGTGAGGGTGGCGTCGATGCTCATGCGGGAGCCGTCGGCGGTGTCCGTGAGCGTAAAGGTGCCCTCGAGGCTCGCGGGCACGCCCTTGGTGGCCATCGAGATCGTTCCGCGGTAGCTGCCATCGCCCACCGGCGTCCATGCCTGGGTGTCGGTCACCGTGACGGACGCGCCCGCGAAGCGGCGCAGCTTGGGGCTGAGCGCCTCCGTGGACGCCGACATGAGGGTCGTGACCGTGAAACCGTCCTCCGGCGTGCCCTGCACCGAGGTCTCCTGCACGGTGGCGCCGAACGCGGCGGCGCGCTCGTGTGCGTAGCTCGGATCGGCGTACAGGGCGGCCACCTCAGCGGCCGGGGCGGCATAGGTCAGTGTGGTGGTGAGAGTGAGCAAGGGATCCGCCTTCGAGAAGTGAGCGTTCGGGCTCGGGGTAGGTAGGCTCAACCCTATGGCAACGACTCTGCATACCCTTTTTGCGACCGACGACAGCGGCGGAGAGCCCGGCACCGAATGGCTCCAGCTGCTGCTCGGGGATTGGCAGGTGGTCGCGGATCTGTTGCGGGCCGACCTGGTGCTGTGGGTGCCGCGCGGGGGGCGGCTGGATGCGGTGGCTCACTGCCGCCCCGGTAATGGCGAGACGGTCTACTACGAGGACCCCATCGGCACCGCCTATGCCCGAGAGGAGTGGCCGGAGTTTCACGACGCCCTGCAGGAGGCACGCGAGGGCCGCGAAGACATCACGCAGACCTGGACCGTCGAGCGCGAGTCGCGCCCGGCGTTCGTGCAGTTCATCCCCGTGCGTCACGAAGGGCGAGTGCTGGGGATGCTCACGGCGGAGTCGTTCACGGCGCCGCCGCTGGATTTTGGCACGCCCGCGGAGCGGGAGCTGACCCGCCTGGGCCGGAGCCTGCTGGAAATGATGACGGAAGGCGCGTTCCCCATCGAGGGGGCGCCGGTGCCGCCGCGGCGCGGCGCGCCCCGAGTTATCGATGGCACGGTCTCCCTCGATGCCGAGGGGATCGTGCAGTGGGCCTCCCCGAACGCCCTGTCGGCCTTTCACCGCTTCGGCGTGGATGGCGACATGGTGGGCCGCTCGCTCGCGGAAATCACGACGGCCGATCTGCAATCGCGCGTGCCCGTGGATGAGTCCCTGCCGCTCGTGCTCACGGGCCGCGCGGCCTGGCGGGCCGACATGCAGGCGCGCGGCGGCACGCTCTCCCTGCGCGCTCTTCCCCTCACGCGCGAAGGGCGGCGCGTCGGCGCGATCGTTCTCGTGCGTGACGTGACGGAGGTGCGCAGGCGCGAGAAGGAACTGATGACGAAAGACGCGACGATCCGCGAGGTGCACCACCGGGTGAAGAACAACCTGCAGACGGTAGCCGCACTCTTGCGCCTCCAGTCCCGTCGGCTCAGCTCCCCGGAGGCGCGCGAGGCCCTCATGGAGGCCCAGCGGCGGGTCGCCACCATCGCCCTCGTGCACGAGTCGTTGCTGCAGGGCAGCGAGGAAACCGTGTTCTTCGACGAGGTGATCGAGCGCTGCCTCCGCCTCGCGGTCGATGCCGCCTCCGCGAGTGTGCGCAGCGGCGCGAGCGAATCGACCGCCGTGGCCGGCCAGGTGGTGGTGCAGACGAAGAAGCACGGCAGGGTGGGAGTGGTGCGCGCCGAAGAAGCCACGCCGCTGGCCCTCGTGCTCACCGAACTGGCCACGAACGCGGTCGAGCACGGGCTCGCCACCACGGGCGGCACCCTGGAGATCACGAGCGAGCGCACCGGCTCGCACCTCGTCATCCACATCGATGACGACGGCGTGGGGCTCGACGGTCCCCCCGAAGGGCTCGGCACCAACATCGCGACGACGCTCGTCCAGGGCGAGCTCGGGGGAGTGCTCTCGTGGCAGGCACGGCCCGACGGCGGCACGCGCGCCACGATTGACGTCTACCTGGACCCGATCACGCGCTGAGGCCCCGAGGGACGGCTCTCGCGGGCGCGGCCGCGAATGGCCATGAGACGTGAGTGGCCATGAGCCGTGAGTGCCCGTTAAATGCCGCGTGGCCCCACACCTGAGAGGTGGAGGGCCACGGGGCCGTGCACAGTGCAGGGTCGATGCCGGGCATGCGGCGGGATGGCCGCGGCGGCGGGACCTGCGAGTCGGGAATCCTTAACCGACGCGTCGCGCACGCGCCGTGCGGCGCTTGAGCGAACGGCGTTCGTCTTCGGAAAGACCGCCCCACACCCCGGAGTCCTGACCGGATTCCAGGGCAAACTTGAGGCATATATTCATGACCTCACAACGTTGGCACACAGCCTTGGCCTCTTGAATCTGGGTGATCGCCGGGCCCGTGTTCCCAATCGGGAAAAACAGCTCGGGATCTTCCGTGAGGCACGCAGCGCGGTGGCGCCAATCCATCGTCACTCTCTCTTTCCGGTGCACCGAGCACGCGCCGTGGCGAGTGTTCGGTGGTGTCAGTGGCCCGAAGGCCCCAGCAGTGGCATGAATCGCCGGCGAATCTGGAGGCTCGCCATGCGGTATACCCCAGTATTCTTCCCGCCCCACGGCCCCAGAACAAGGAGTTTGGGCGGCGCATTGCGTGGGTCTTCCCACACGGCCCCGCCGCCGTGCCGGACGGCCCCGCGCGCCCGGGCGGTAATCTGAGGGCCATGACCTCAGCTCCGTCGCCCCGTGGCGCCACCGAACGCCACCGCTTGCGCCTTGTCACGTGCGTGCTCCTGCTCGTCGAAGCCCTCGCCCTGGCCGCCGCGGCCGTGTACGCGATGACGAGCCTCGCCGACACCGCGCCGAGCGTGCAGGGGCTCGGCCTCGGCATCGGCGCGTTCCTCGCGATCTTTGCGCTCGCCCTCGTCCTCGCCGCCCGCTCCCTCTGGGGCTTCGGCCGGTTCGGCGTGAGCTTCGGCATCACCTGGCAGCTGTTCCAGGCCCTCGTCGGCGCCTCGCTCCTGCGCGGCGGCCTCCTACCCGCGGGCTTCTTCGCCCTCGGCATGGCCATCGCCCTGTTCGTGCTGCTACTGCGCCCCGAGAACAGGCCCGTGCGCGAGCACCTCATCGAGGACTGAGCGCCCCGGCCCCGTCGGCGTCGGCGCTCATCCGCCCGGCGTGAGTGCTCATCCCTACCGGGGTCAGTGCTCGTCGGCCCCCGGCGTCACGAGCCCCGTCTCAAACGCCACGATGACCGCCTGCACACGGTCGCGCGCCTCGATCTTCGCGAGAACCCTCCCCACGTGCGTCTTGACCGTCGCCTCCGCGAGGAACAGGGCGGCGGCGATCTCCTGATTGGAGAGCCCGTGCGCCATGTGCACGAGGACTTCGCGCTCGCGGTCGGTGAGGGCGTCCAGGCGGCTCGTGTCGGCCCCGCCCTGGCTGGGCAGGGCGGCGATGGTGCCGAGCAGCCGCTTGGTGGCCGACGGTGCGATGACGGCATCGCCGCGATGCACGGTGCGGATGGCGCTCAGGAGCTCTTCCGGCTGCGCGTCCTTGAGCAGGAAGCCGCTCGCGCCCGCCCGGATCGCATCGCCCACGTATTCGTCGAGGTCGAACGTGGTGAGCATGACGATCTTCGGGGCGTTCGTGCCGCCGTCGCGCACGATGCGTTCGGTCGCGGCGATCCCGTCAAGCTCGGGCATGCGCACGTCCATGATCATGACGTCGACCCGGTGGGCGCGCAGGCCGCGGATCGCTTCGAGACCGCTCGAGGCCTCGAAAGCCACCCGCATGTCGTCCTGGGCGTTGATGACCATGGCAAAACCGGCCCGCACGAGCGGCTGATCGTCCACGAGGGCGATGCTCATGACGGGCATATCGGTGGTGCTCACGGCGTGTCCTTTGCGGTGGGAGGCGAGGGGGCGAGGCGACCGGGAACAAGGCCGGGCCGCGACGGCGGCGGGGCCTCGCTGTCATGAATCGTAGCGTGGACGGCGAAGCCGCCGTCGGCCGTGGGGCTCGCGCTGAGCGACCCGCCGGTGCCGCGCAGGCGCTCGCGCATCCCGCGCAAGCCCTGACCGGCCGACGGGAGCGGGTCGCGCACGGGCCCGGCCGCGGGGGCGGTGTTGACGACGCTGACGGCCCATTCGTGGGTGCCGTGCGTGATCTGCACGCTCGCGCGCGCCGACGTGCCCGCGTGCTTGATGACGTTGGTGAGGGACTCTTGGACGATCCGGAAGATCGTGAGGTCGATGACGGGCGAGCGCGGCGCGGCGGCGCTCGCGATGTCGAGATCCACGGTGAGCCCCGAGGAACGGTAGGTGTCGCACAGGGCGGGAATCTGGGCGAGGCCCGGCTGCGGGGCGCGCTCGCCGCCGTCCTCGTTGCGCAGGACCCCGAGCAGGCGCCGCATGTCCGTGAGGGCGCCGCGGCCCGTCTGCGAGATGGTCGAGAGCACCTCGACGGCCTGCTCGGGCTTCGTGGTGGCAACATATTGGCCGCCGTCGGCCTGGGCGATGATGACGCTCAGGGAGTGCGCGACCACGTCGTGCATTTCGCGAGCGATGCGCGAGCGTTCCGCCGCCACCGCGAGCTGCGCCAACTGTTCGCGCTCGCGTTCGGCCTGCGAAGCCCGCTCGCGTGCGAGCCGCAGCTGCACCACCTTGACCCGCTGATAGCGCCCGAGCGCCCACACGGCGAGGACCACGATGCTCGAGATCGTGAAGATGATGGCGGTGATGGCAAGGCCCTGGAGGACGCCGTTGCCGTACGTTCCCATGGTCTGCATCCCGGCGTACAGCGCCACGAGGAAACCGCCGCCGATGGCGGCCGCGACCGCGAGGCGGAGCGCGAACGGGCGGGCGCGGATCACGCTCACGTAGAGGGCGTAGAAGATGAAGCCGTCGCCGAGCAGGAGGGGAAAGCTGCCGGTCGCGAAGTGCGCGAGGGCGAGGATCGCCATGACGAGCGTGGCCACCTCGGTGTGCGTGCGCACGAAAGCGGCGGTGGCGGTCATGGCGAGGGTCCACCACACCCACGATTCGCCCACCCCGCTGCCGGAGGCCACCATGATGAACAGCACGCCGATCGCGGCGAAAGCAGCGGCGACGGCATCGACGATGGCCTCGTGGTCCGTCAGCCATTCGAAGAGGTCGAAGCCCCGGCGAGCGGGCCGGGCGGTGGGGGTCGTGCTCATGGATCGAGCCTAGCGGGGCGGCATCGGGGCGGCGTCACCCCTCGGGTGGATTCGTCGCTGAGGGCTCCACCCGTCGGATGAGCTCTTCCCCGTCCAGACCCACCCGGCCCACCGCCCGGTCCACGGGGTAGGCCTCGAGGCGCTCGGCGCCCAGCTGGGACTCGTCGGTCCCGATCCACGCGTGCGCCTCGGCGCCGCTCGTGAACGCATCCACGTCCAGCCAGTGCTTCGCCCCGTCGGTATCGAGGAACACCGGCATCCGGTCGTGGATGTCCGCGAGGTGCCCCTCGGCGGCCTTCGTGATGAGCGTGGCGCTCAGCAGCCACGCCCCGTCGGTCGACGCGGCGGGCCCGTCGTGCGCGCCCGGTCCCTTCCACCAGCTCACGAGCGCGGCCCCGTACAGCGGTGCCCCGGAGGTGTCCCGGATGAAGTACGGCTGCTTCGCGGCCCTGCCCGCGGCGGATGCAGAGCCGGAGGGTGGTGGGGGAGTGCGCCACTCGTAGTAGCCGCTCATGGGAATGATCGCCCGATACTTCTTGAGCGAGCCTCGAAAGCTGGGCTTGTCGATAAGGGCTTCCCGGCGGGCATTGAAGGTCCGCTGCGAGGCGGCAAGATCCTTCGCAAACGGCGGCAGTAGCCCCCAGCGGGCCACTCGCAGCGCGCGCACGAGCTCACCGCTGTCGCGCTCGACACCCTCTGTAACCACGTAGATCGGGGTGGTCGGCGGAATATTGAAGCGTGCCTGAAACGCACCCGGGGTCAGATCCACCGCATCGAGGTCATCGATCAGCGGCTCGATCTCCTGAAAGAAGGCGAACCTGCCGCACATCTTTAGGACTCCGAACGCTCGCCGGAGGCGGTTTCCTCCTCGGGCGAGCCGCCCTGGCGAGAGCGCTCCGCCTCCCGGATCGCGTCCTCGCCCGCGAACGTGCCGGCGTAGCGCTCCTGATTGTTGTGGAGGTTCGCCACGCGAATCTCGCGGCCTTCGTCCACCACTTCGTCGAACTTGCGGTCCTTCTTCGTGGGCTGCTGCTCACCGCGCTTCGGGAGCTCGAAGCCGTCTTCGGCGGGCTCGCCCGCCGCGAGCTGGTGGGCGCGCACGATCTCCGCATCGAACTCGGCCCCCAGCACGACGACGATGTTCATGACCCACAGGGCGAACAGCACCGCCATGATCGCGCCAATCGCGCCGTAGCTCGAATAGCCCGCGAACATCGACATGTAGATGCTGAGCGCGCCCGTGGCGAGGGCGAGACCCACGATGGCGAGTACGCCGCCCGCGGAAATGAACCGGTAGGGGCGCTTGAGGTTCGGCGTGGCCCAATACAGCAGGGACACGACAGCGAAGGCGAGCACGAGCAGCACGGGCCACTTCGCCCACGCCCACACCGGCAGGAAGGAATCGGCGAGGAAGATCAGCAGGTCTTCTTGGCCGACGGCCCCAAAGACATCCCCGAAAAGACCCTCCACGAGGGAAGCGGACAGGAGGAAGGAGATAAGCATGACGAGCAGGCCCACGAGCAGCGCGCCGGTCACGGCGAACATCGACAGGTTGAACGGCACGGGGCCGCGCGTTTCTTCCACCCCGTAAATCCGGTTGGAGGCCCGCGAGAACGCCTTGACGTAGGCCGAGGCCGACCACATGGCGGTGAGGATACCGATGATGAGAGCCACCGTGCCGGAGGCCGTCGAGCCCACGAGCGCTTCGAGCGTCGAATCCACCGCGCTACCGAGGTCCAGCTGGCCGCCCGCGATCCCCGAGGTCTCAATCGCATCCTTGATGAGCTGCGCGATCTGCTCCTGGAAGTCGCTCAGCAGGAGAGCGGAGAGGGAGAAGATGGCGAGGACCGCCGGGGCGATGGCGAGCACCGTGAAGTAGGTGAGCTGCGCCGCCAGATCGGTGCCCGAGTCGCGCATGAACTCCGCGAGCGTGCGCTTGGCCGCGTACTTCCACTCGGTAGCCGACAATCGCGCCTTCGGCCGCGCGCCGGACGTGGGTGGGGCAGTCATATGAATCCTCTGGTCAGGGGGAGAAAAGGGGAGGCCCTGACATCGTACCGAGTGCGCGCGTCGGTGCCGACCACGAGGACGGTGATCGTGGCGGCGCTCCGGGTGGGAGGGTGGTGGGGTGGTCCGGGCAGCCCTGGGCAGACTCGAGCGGGGGCGCCGGGTGAGGCGGCGGTGGGGTGGCGCGTGAGTGTGAGGTGGGCACGCGCTGAGTGCAGAATCTCAACACAGCGACTTGCTCTGACAAGGAAGTTTGAAGGATGTCAATCAATCCCATTGATATGGGTGCTAAGTCCGCTGGCCTTGACCACTACGCCTCGATCATTTGATAGAGGCCCGTACTCGTTGGCGTCGCTCAATCGAGCCCTACTTAGTCACGGGAGTGGCGTCTGTTTCCTTTAGCTTGACCAGCTGTGAGAGCATCTCGGTCGCGGTCGATTTACTGGAGGACTTCAAGAACGGCAATAAGGCAGGATCGATCGACGTCAAACTAAACTTGCCGTCACCGTGTGTGTGGTCTAAAATATCTGTACTCCCCATGTAATTGTTCACATGTCCTTCAGGGTCCGAGAACTTTGCTGCCTCATAAAGCTCAAGGAGGGGCTCGCGAATGCGGGAAATATCAGAACTCCTATCGGTACCTTCTGTCGCTAGAACTCCTGCAGCTAGCTTATTTATGATACTTTCGAGGACTGGTGTGGGAGCCTCATCTCCGTTCACCCAGCCCGTCAAGTCGGGAAATGCGAGTGCTAGCCCCGGAAACTGGGTCCAAAGGTGCACCACAGAAGGAAATCTCTTCTTGCGATACTCATAGTTCGGAAGGTTCCTGAGGCTCGTCGGATCGTATTTGTAGGTGCAGTCCTTTGAGTCTTTAAACTTTATTTCTGCGGCACTCAGCCACGTCGAAAATGCGTCTGGAGTAGAGAACACGACCTGATTGTCAAGTCTGCCGAATAAGATGGTTGGCACCCCGCTGGCAGAACCTGTTAGCCAACCCCTCACTGTTCCAACTCGTAATTTTCCAGAGTCTCCTGACTTGACCTGGACGTGTGCAGTTTTTCCCGAGAGTGTCCACGATAAGTTCCCAGCTTTTGATGCCTTTGTTAGCAATCGTTCAGGGATGTGGCAGTGCAGGTCCCACCCGGTGTCTGATGTGGTTAGTCCGTTGATGGCAAATCCATGCTCTAGGAGTAAGCTGGTTATTCTGAGCTCATTTTTGTCGCCCTTGACGTTGTAGCCACTTCGCTTTGCCATATCTAATGCAGCCTGTTCTATTAAAATGTGTGGAGTTAGGTTGACGAAAAGAGTTCTGGTGATTGCTGCGAGGGCCTTGTAGGCAGTCCGCCTGTACTACTCGATTGGATTGTCGGCTGCTGGCGCCGTGTGCACGTTCTAGCATCGTACCGCGTGCGCGCGTCGGTGCCGACCACGAGGACGGTGATCGTGATGGTGCTCCGGGCGGGAGGGTGGTGGGGTGGCGCGTGAGTGTGAGGTGGGCACGCGCTGAGTGCAGAATCTCAACGGCGGGCGAAGCCCGAGCGTGGGGCGCTGTTCGGCCCGTGAGACGGATCCACCGTTGCGAAAAGTTATCCACAATTTGTCGTGATGACTTTGACACTGTTGTGGGCTGTGGTTTGCTCATACCAGGCCCGCGGGGATGGCGGGCCACGTGAGAATCGGGGTAACCAGTGGCCGACGCCCTCGCCATCATCGAGCGGGAATCTCGCCAGCACATTCGTGAGCGTGGCATTGATGCCGCCTCCGCGAGCCTTGATTCGCTCATCCAGGACGTTGTGGCGGACTACGAGGCCCGGGCCAGTCGCGGGGAAGTGCCGCCGCTTGGCGAACCGGACACCGCCGTGGGCGATGTGGCCGCGCGGATCGGCGGCTTCGGTCCCCTCCAGGTGCTCCTGGACGATCCCGAGGTCGAAGAAATCTGGCTGAACTCGCCGTCCGAGGTGTTCTGCGCGCGCCGCGGTACGAGCGAACTCACCCCCATCGTGCTGACCGCGGCCCAGGTGCGCGGCCTCGTCGAACGCATGCTCGCCAGTTCCGGCCGCAGGCTCGATCTCAGCACGCCGTTCGTGGATGCACTGCTGCCGGACGGCTCGCGCCTGCACGCCGTTATCCCGACCGTCACCCGCGCGCACTGGTCGGTCAATATCCGTAAGTTCATCGCCCGCGCCCACAGCCTGCGCGACCTCGTGGAACTGGGCTCGCTCACGCCAGCCGCCGCCCAGTTCCTCGACGCCTCCGTCAAGGCCGGGCTCAACATCGTGGTCTCCGGCAGCACCGGCGCGGGCAAGACCACGATGCTCAACTGCCTCGGCGCCTCCGTCTACCCGCGCGAGCGCGTCATCACCATCGAGGAAGTCTTCGAGCTCGATATCCGCACACGCGATGTCGTGGGGATGCAGTGCCGCCAGCCCAACCTCGAAGGAGTGGGCGAAATTTCGATGCGGCGGCTCGTGAAGGAAACGCTGCGGATGCGCCCCGATCGCATCATCGTGGGCGAGGTGCGCGAGGCCGAAAGCCTCGACATGCTCATCGCCCTCAACAGCGGCCTTCCCGGCATGGCCACCCTCCATTCCAATTCCGCGCGGGACACGATCCAAAAACTGTGCACCCTGCCGCTGCTCGCGGGCGAAAACGTCAGCGCCTCGTTCGTGGTGCCCACGGTGGCAGGAGCGATCGACCTCGTGGTGCACCTGGACATGGCGCGCGGCGGCGCCCGCTCCGTCCGCGAAATCATCGCCGTGCCCGGCCGCGTCGAAGACGGCATCGTGGAAACCTCCTCGATCTTCCGCACCGGTGCCCGCGGCCTCGAGCGGGCCGACGGTTTTCCGCCCCACCGCGAGAAGTACGCGAACATCGGGGTGGATGTGGCCGCGCTGCTCGCCGGGAGCGCGGCGTGATCCCCGGGCTCGTCGCCGGGGCGCTGCTCGGCATGGGGATCGTGCTCCTGTGGTCGCGCACGTGGCCCGACGAGGCGGCGCTGCGCGCGCCCCAGCTGCCCTCCACTCGCCTCACGCGCACAATCGATGACGCCTTGCGTCAGGTGGGACTCATGCGGGCCCGCACGGGCCACCTGGCCGTGATCTCCATGGTCTTCGGCGCCACGACGGGCATCGTCAGCCTGGGGCTCACCGGCGCGTGGGTGCCGAGCATCGCGGCGGCCATCGGCGCCACGGGCGTGCCGGTCGCCGCCCTGCTCTCGCTCGCGAGGCGCCGCCGTCAAAGCCTGCGGGACGTGTGGCCGGAAGTCATCGACCTCGTGAACTCGGCCGTGCGGGCCGGGCTCTCCCTGCCCGAAGCGCTCTCGCAGCTCGGCGAGCGCGGCCCCGTGCCCCTGCAACCCGTCTTCCAGGAGTTCGCCCGCGACTACCAGGCCACGGGCGACTTCGGCCACTGCCTCGACCGCCTCAAGGAACGCCTGAGCGATCCCGTGGGGGACCGGATCGTCGAGGCGCTGCGGGTCACTCGCGACGTGGGCGGCACCGACCTCGGCACGCTCCTGCGCACCCTCTCGTCCTTCTTGCGCGACGATGCCCGCGTGCGCTCCGAACTCGAAGCGCGTCAGAGCTGGACCGTCAACGGCGCCAAGCTCGCGCTCGTCGCGCCCTGGATCGTGCTGGGCCTCATGGTGCTGCGGCCCGAAGCGGCCGCCGCCTACGACACTCCGGCCGGGGCCCTCATCATCGCCGCGGGCGCCGTCATCAGTATCGTCGCCTACCGGGTCATGCACATGTTCGCGCGCCTGCCGCAAGATGAAAGGACCCTCGCGTGAGCGCGCTTTTCGGCGGCGGCATGGCCACCGCGCTCGGCGCTGGCCTCGGGCTTGCGCTCGGCGCGGGGCTGTTCCTGCTCGTCGCCATGAACCCGTGGACCCGGCCGCGGCCGGTCGATGTACGGATCGATCCGTACGTGCGGCGCGGCCAGCACTCCCGCCTGTTCTCCGCGCGCGAATACTCGTGGGCCTCCCACCCCTTCCTCGTGCGCAACGTCTGGCCCCACGTCGATGCCCTCCGATCATTCGGGGCGCGGCTCGTGGGATCGCACGACGACATCGCGCGCCGCTTGCGCCTCGCAGGAAGCACCACCCGCGTCTCCTCCTACCGGATGGAACAGGTGCTGTGGGCGGTCGTCGCCTTCATCGCGAGCGCCGCCCTCGCCGCGTCCATCGCCGCCACGCGCGAAACCTCCGCCCTGCTGCTCATCGCCGGCGTCCTCGTCTTGACCGCCGTCGGGCCCCTCGCCCGCGACTACTACCTCGGCATGCAGGTCACCCGCTACTCATCCGCGCTCGCCCGCGAGTTCCCCACCGTCGCGGACCTCTTGGCGCTCGCGGTGGCCGCGGGCGAAAGCCCCGTGGCGGCAATGGAGCGCGTGGCGCTCACCTCCCGCGGACCGCTCGCTCACCAACTGGGCCTCACCGTCGCGGAAATCCAGGCGGGCGCCACGGTCGAAGACGCCCTTCTGCGGCTGGGCCAGCGCACGCCGCTCGACGCCCTCACCCGATTCAGCGAGGCCATGGCCGTCGCGCTCGAACGCGGCACGCCGCTCGCCGAAGTGCTGCGCGCCCAGGCTCAGGACGCGCGCGATCACTCCAAGCGGGCCCTCATGGAAACCGCGGGCAAGCGCGAAATCTACATGCTGCTGCCCGTGGTCTTCTTCCTGCTTCCCCTCGTCATCGTTTTTGCGATCTTCCCCGGTCTGGCGGTGCTGCGCATTGGCCTCTAGACCGCGACCAGCGCGCCCCGCCGGTGCGCACCCCACCGTGCCGTTTCGGCACCCAACCGAAGGAAAATTCATGTCCCCCTCCTCCCCTCGCCCCACACTGTCCGACCTCGCCGCACCCGGCGCGAAAGAAAAGCGGCGCAGCCTGCGCGGCGCCCCCGCGCGCGCGTGCGCCCGCCTGACCGCCCGGCTTCGTAGCGATCAGGGCGACGTGCCCGGCTGGGTCCTTATCACTCTGATGACAGCAGGAATAGTCGTCGCGCTGTGGGCCGTGGCCTCTCCCGCGCTCATCAGCCTGTTCAATCAGGCCATCGGCGAGTTCTCTCGGTAGGCCGTGTCGCTAAGGCGCCGCCCGCGCCGGGCGGCGAACGAACCGCGGCCGCCCCGTTGGGTGTGGCTGCGCAGCGACCGCGGCAATGCCGTGGCGGAGTTTCCCCTGATCTCCACGCTCATCGTGGCTCTCGCGCTGAGCATCATTCAGCTGTCGCTGTTCCTGTACGTGCGTGGCGGCATCACGGATGCGGCCGTGCAGGGCGCCTATTACGCGGCGCTCCAGGGCAACGATGTGGACCAGGGGATTGAACGCGCCCGCGACCTGACCGAGGAGCGGTTCGGTTCCCTCGTGGATGTGGAGGCCGAAGGCAGCATGAGTGGAGACGGCACGGTGCGCATCGTGCTGCGCACGAGCCTGCCGATCATCGGCTTCTTTGGCCCTGCCAACGCCCTCGAGGGGCGGGGCCATGCGGTCAAGGAGGAGTCGCTGTGAGGCGCGGCGGGGCCGTGATTCCCGGTGTGAGGGAGCATGCGCGGCACGTCATGCGTGAGGTGTGGCGGCGTCTGCGCAGAGAGGACGGCAATGCCGTGGTCGAGTTCGTAGGACTCTCCATCGTCCTCATGATCCCGCTCGTCTACCTGGTGCTGACGCTTTCCCAAGTGCAGGCGGCGTCGTTCGCGGCCGACACCGCGGCCCGCCAAGCCACCCGAATTGCCGCGACCGAGACCGATCCCGTGGCCCGCCAGGGCAGGCTCGAGGTCCTCGTCGGGCACATCGCGGCGGATTACGGCGTCCCGATCACTCCCGATGCCCTGACGCTCACGTGCGAGACCTCCACGTGCGCCGAGGGCGGGGAGACGGTGCGAGTGGACGTGAACGTTGCGGTGCCGCTGCCGGGGCTCGGGATGATCGGTATTGAGGCGGGGCCCGTCACCGTGAGCTCGACCCACATGCTTCGCGCCGACGAAGGTTCGGGGGAGGATCCATGACCCGCGAGCACGAGGCTCGGCGCGGGCAGCGAGGGGGTGTGAGAGGCGAGCGCGAGCCCCGGCAGGTTCGCCGATGCGCCACCCGGCGCGCACGGCTCGCGAGCGAGGACGGCAACGCGAGCGTGCTGACCATCGGGCTCGTGACGATCGTCCTCATGCTCATCGCCTTCGGGACGGCACTCACCGGCATCGAACTGGATCGCAATCGCCTCCACTTCATCGCGGACGGCGCCGCCCTGTACGCGAGCGGGGCGTTCGACGAGACGTCCGTCTACGAGGGCGGCGAGGCCCATGTTCGCTTCGCGCCGTCGGAGACGAGCGCCGACGAGCGGGTGCGGGAGTATGTGCGGCAGTATCCCGGAACGTCGGCCCGTTTGCGCAACGTCACGGTGGATTCCGTTGATGCGTATGCCGACGGGAGGGTCGAGGTGCGCCTGAGCGCCGTGACGGATCCGCCGCTCGTGGGCTGGATCTCTCGGTCGCTGGATGCGGGCGTGCCGCTGCGCGTCGTGAGCGAAGGGCACTCCCACTAGGGGCTGCCGTACACTGAGGGATTGTGAGTGCTGACTTTTCTTCCGTGATCCCCGAACTTCGAGCCACCCTGACCTCCATTGAGAAGGTGACGGACCTCGAAGCGCTTACCGCGCGCATCGAGGAGCTTGAGGGCCAGGCGGCGGCGCCCGACCTGTGGGACGATCCGGAGGCGGCGCAGAAGGTCACGTCGGCCCTCTCGCACGCCCAGGCGGAAAAGCGCAGGCTCGGCGAACTTGCCGGGCGGCTCGATGATCTCGAGATCATGGTGGAGCTCGCCGCGGAAGAGGGCGATTCCGACGCCGCTCGCGAGACGGAAACGGAACTGGCCTCGATCCGCAAGGCCCTCGATGAACTCGAGGTGCGCACGCTGCTGAGCGGCGAATACGACCAGCGCAACGCCGTCGTGACCATTCGTGCTGGCGCGGGTGGTGTGGATGCGGCGGACTTCGCGGAAATGCTGCTGCGCATGTACTTGCGCTGGGCGGAACGCCGAGGCTTCCCCACGAAGGTCATGGACACCTCCTACGCGGAAGAGGCCGGCCTCAAGTCCGTCACGTTTGAGGTGAGCGCGCCCTACGCCTACGGCACGCTGAGCGTCGAGGGCGGCACGCACCGCCTCGTGCGCATTTCCCCGTTCGATAACCAGGGTAGGCGGCAGACCTCGTTCGCCGCGGTCGAAGTGATTCCGCTGATCGAAAGCACCGATCACGTGGAGATTCCCGAGAACGAACTGAAGATCGACGTGTTCCGCTCCTCCGGCCCCGGCGGGCAGAGCGTCAACACCACCGACTCCGCGGTGCGCATGACGCACCTTCCCACCGGCATCGTCGTCTCGATGCAGGATGAAAAGTCGCAGCTGCAAAACCGTGCCGCTGCGTTGCGCGTGCTCCAGTCGCGCCTGCTGCTGCTGAAGAAGTCCGAAGAGGACGCGAAGCGCAAGGAACTTGCGGGCGATGTGAAGGCCAGCTGGGGCGATCAGATGCGCTCCTACGTGTTGAACCCGTACCAGATGGTCAAGGATCTGCGCACGGAGCACTCGGAGGGCAACCCGAGTTCCGTGTTTGATGGCGAGATTGACGCGTTCATCGAGGCGGGGATCCGCTGGCGCGTGGGTCAGGCGCGCGCCGCCGAATAAGCCGCCTTCTCCGGTCGGCGCCACGGGTGGGAGGCGTCTTGGGTGAGAAGTGACCAAACTTTGACTCGGTTATCCACACAGGGTCCCCGATTTCTCGGCTGCCGTGGATAGGCTCAATGCGCACCACGACAGGCACGAGCACGAGGGGATGCACGGTTGATTCGGTTCGATCACGTCACGAAGACGTATCAGCGGGGCAGCGCGCCCGCGCTCGACGATCTCAGTATCGAGTTCGAGCGCGGCGAGTTCGCGTTCCTCGTGGGCGCGTCCGGTTCGGGCAAGTCCACGATGATGCGCCTGATCCTGCGCGAAGCGATCCCCACGTCCGGCTCCCTGTTCGTGGCGGGCAAGGACCTTTCCAGGATTCCGTCGTGGAAGGTGCCGCACCTGCGCCGGGAGATCGGCATGGTGTTTCAGGACTTCCGGCTCTTGCCCACGAAGACGGCCTACCAAAACATCGAGTTCGCTCTCCAGGTCATTGGCACGCCGCGCAGCGTCGCGAAGAAGCTCGTGCCGCAGATGCTCGAGATGGTGGGGCTTGACGATAAGGGCAAGCGCCTGCCCCACGAGCTGTCGGGCGGTGAGCAGCAGCGCGTGGCGATTGCCCGCGCGTACGTGAACCGGCCCACGATCCTGCTTGCGGATGAACCGACGGGCAACCTCGATCCGCTCACGGCGACGGGGATCATGGACCTGCTGAGCGACATTAACGCGCGCGGCACCACGGTGCTCATGGCCACCCACGACGAACGCGCCGTCAACCGCTTGCAGCAACGAGTGGTGGAGCTCGTCGGCGGCGTGGTGGTGCGCGACGAGGCCGACGGGAGATACCGCGGCGGGGGAGACCAGAGCGTCATTTCGGGCGCGATTCCCGACGGCGAGGAGGAGCGCGTACGGATCGCGGTGGCCCGCGAGAACGCTTCCGGCGACGGTGCGGGCGACGCGCCCGATACGGCCACGGCCGACGTGGAAGAGGACGTGTTCACCGACGAAGCCGACGAGCGCGTGGGCGATGTGGACGAGGCGTTTGCGGCGGATGCCGTGGAGCCCGGCGAGCGGGAGGGGGAGATCCGATGAGGATGCGATACATCCTCCAGGAGAGCTTCCTGGGCCTGTGGCGCAACATCGCCATGGTGATCTCGGTGATCATCGTGACCGCCGTTTCCCTCACGTTCGTGGGCGCGGCGATGGTGATGCAGAAGCAGATCGTGGAGATGCGCCAGATCCTCGTGCAGAACTCCCAGATCTCGATCTTCATGTGTTCGCCGCATTCCACGGCGACGAGCTGCGCCGGGGGCGCGGCCACTCCCGCGCAGGTGCAGGACGTGCGCACGGCCCTGGAGGGCGATGTGCTCGCGCCCTATATCGACACGGTGAGCGAGCGTTCCCAGGAGCAGGCGCTCGAGATCTACCAGAAGCAGTTCTCTTCCGAATCCTTCGCGCAGGACTTCACCGCCGAAGACATGCCGGTGAGCTTCCACATCACCCTCAAGGACGCGGAGCGCTCGGGCGCCGTCGTGGACTTCTTTCAGGGCCGCACGGGCGTGGATGAGGTGACCGACCTTCTCGCCGTCTACGCCCCGTTCATCACTATCCTCAACCAGTCCACCGTGTTCGCTATCGGGCTCGCGGTGGTCATGCTCATGGCCGCTGTGCTGCTCGTGGCCACCACCATCCGCATGTCGGTGGCCAACCGCCGCCGCGAGATCGCGATCATGCGGCTCGTGGGCGCGAGCAACATCTTTATCCGCCTCCCGTTCCTCCTCGAAGGCGCGGTGGCCGCCCTCATCGGCGGGATCCTCGCCTCCGGGTTCCTCTACCTCGGCCTAAGCTCCCTGGTAGAGGGATGGCTGGCCCCCACTCTCGGCCCCGATATTGTGCTCATGGGGGTGAGCGACCTCGTGTGGATCGCCCCCATCCTCCTGGTCCTCGGCGCCCTGCTCGCCGTCGGCTCCTCCGTCGTCTCGCTCAACCGCTACTTGAAGGTGTAAGCCGTGTCGAATCGACCTTTCTTCCCCAGGTCCTGCGCTTCGTCTGACTCCGCTGCGGACCCGTCGGCCCCTGCGGCAGACTCCGGCTTCGCCGCGTCGCGGTCGCCGATCTCCCGCCGCGCGCTCGTGCGGGGAGCGTCGTTCGTGGCAGTGCTCGGTGCGCTCGCGGGAACCTCGCAGATGCCCTCCGTGCTGGCCGACGATCGCAAGCGCAAGGAAGAGGAAAAGCAGAGCGTGGATCAGCAGCTCGAGACGCTGCGCGGCGATCTGCACGAGGTGGACGGCGAACTCGCCGAGGCCTATCTCGCGCTCGCCGAGACCGAACTGCGGATTCCTGAGGCGCAAACGCGCATGGACGAGGCGCGGATCGCGGCAGAGCAGGCCCGCATCGAGGACGAGAAGCTGGCCCGCAGGCTGACCACCGCGGAAGAAGAAGAGCGCACGCTGCTGGGCCAGTTGGAGACCGGCGCGGCAGACATCGAGAGGTCCGATACGCAGGTCTCCCAGGCGTCAATGGAGGCCTACAAGGGTTCCGGTGTGCCGAACCCCGCCACGGTGTATCTGGGGGCGGCCGATCCGCAGGACGCGGTGGATCGCTCCATGAACTACCGGCTCACCCTGCAGGCACAGGGGGAGCGGCTGTCGGATCTGCGCGATACCCGCTCCGTGAACGTCACCGCCGCGGATCGCCTCGAGGCGGTGCGTATTGAGATCGCGGACCTCAAGGAGCGTTCGGCTGCCGCGGTCCTCGAGCGGGAGCGGGCCGAAGCGGAAGCGACCACGGCGAAGCGTGAGCTTGACGCCCTCTACGAATCGCAGAAGACCCAGACCACGAACCTCGAAACGCTCAAGGCCCAGTACCAGCAGTCGGAGACGGAACTGAACTCCCGCTCGAGCCAGCTGGATTCGGAGATTCAAACTCTGATTCAGCAGGAGAAGGCGGCGGCTCAGGCGAGTTCCACATCGGCCGGTTCCGGTGGGGGATCGGGCGGCTCCGGCGCGTTCATCAACCCCGTCTCCGCCCGCCGCTCCTCGATGTTTGGCAACCGCATCCACCCGATCTATCGCACGCCGCGCCTGCACGCGGGCATGGACTACGCGGCCGCGTGCGGCACGCCGTGCGGGGCGATGGCCGCGGGCAAGGTGATCGCCACGACCTTCAACTCGGGCGCGGGCAACAAGGTCATCGTGAGCCACGGGATCTACAACGGGCAGCTGCTTACCACGTCCTACCACCACCTGCAGGGCTTTGCCGTGCGCACGGGGCAGTCGGTCGCCCAAGGCGAAACCGTCGGCTACGTGGGTACCACCGGCTCCAGCACGGGCTGCCACCTGCACTTCGAAACCCACCTCGATGGCACGGCGGTAGATCCGCGCAACTTCCTCGGCTGATCCCGTCGGTGCTCCCCGGAGCGTCCGGGCCCCCGTCGGCGATGCCCGGAACCCTCCTGGGTTCGCCTCCGCGGCGCCCGGCGTTCATGCCCGTGGAATAATTCCTTTTCCCCGGGCGATGAGGCATGGGAAGATGGAGGGCCTGCGCCGGATCGGCGCGGCAATTCCCGGGCTATGAAGGAAGGATACGCGCCATGGCCAAGACTGCCACCGCACGGCCCAAGGCCGATGCGAAGGAGCCCGTCAAGCAGCTCATCGCCTCGAACAAGAAGGCCCGCCACGACTACTTCATCGACGCCACCTGGGAAGCCGGGATCGTCCTGCAGGGCACCGAGGTGAAGTCGCTGCGCGAGCGCGGCGCCTCCCTCGTGGACGGCTACTGCTTCATCGAGAACGGCGAGGTGTGGATGGATGCCGTCCACATCGCCCCCTACGCGAAGGGCACGTGGACCAACCACGCCGCGCGCCGCAAGCGGAAGCTCCTCATGCACAAGCGTGAGATCGAGAAGCTCGTCAACAAAACTCGCGAGAAGGGGTACACGATCGTGCCCCTCTCGATCTACTTCCTGGGCTCCCACGCCAAGGTCGAAGTCGCGCTCGCGCGAGGCAAGAAGGAGTGGGACAAGCGGCACACCCTGCGCGAGAAGCAGGACAACCGCGAGGCCCAGCGGGCCATGCGGCACCGGGAGATGCTCGGCTGATCCGCCACCCGCGGCCGACGGGGAGGGATCGGGAATATTCCCTTGGCTCTCACCGTTGGAGGTTGTACAGTGGTCAGGTGTGGGCGAGAGCCCCGCCAACCGGATGTTTGACAATTCCATAGTGTGTGCGATTTCAGGCACGCAACCCACCCGCCTTACGCGGGTGGCATCCACTGCACGGGCTTAGCTGTCCGTGTCCACGGGGTCGATCGGTTTCGACGGTAGATGTCCAGCAAGGGGAAGCGGGCCGAGGATCCAGGGTTATCTCGATAACGCTCCCTGGAAAACAATAAGTGCCGAACCTAAGCGCACTGACTTCGCTCTCGCTGCCTGATCAGCGTTAGCAGTCTGGACCGTCGGGGATTGCCTTTGACCCGATACGTCCATCATTAAGAGGGCCACTGCTTCCAGTCTTCGTCATCGAGGCTGGGTGAACATCTAGAGTGACTGAGTTTGTTGGCGACGTGTCCGTACGAGCGCCAGGACTGAGAAAACGACTGAACGGACTGCGCCCGGAGAAGCCCTGGCTTCGCACTATCGGACGCGGGTTCGATTCCCGCCGGCTCCACAGTGTCCTGTGTCAGGACAGAGGAAACCCTCGAACCTACGGGTTCGGGGGTTTTCTGTTGTCTCGGGGTTGGTAGATCTTGGTGGGGTCGAGGGAGAACTCTTTGCCCCAGGGGTCGGCCATGACGATGCATCCGGTGGTCGGGCCTCCTTGGAGTGGTGTGATGATCATGGCTCCCATGGCCACAGCAGCTTCGGAAGCCTTGATGGCATCTTCGACGTGGATATCGAGATGGAGGCGGTTCTTGGTGACCTTCTCCTCCGGCACACGCTGGAAGGCCACCCGAATCGGCGTTGATTCGACGAGGGCCCAGTCGTCACCCATCGCCGCCCAACGCGCCCCGAAGATGTCGGCCCAGAACCGTGCCGGGTTCGAGGGCGAGTCAGAACAATCGAAGACGACTTCCTGGATCGAGGCTCGCATGGCGCCATGCTGCTACTGACCCCTGCCCACGAAACGAGCGGGGTCAGCGACCGTAGTGGTAGCGGCAGGCGGCAATGCGAATCTCTTCACCGACCACCTTGTAGACCAGTCGGTGTTCGTCGGTGGTCCGTCGCGACCAATAACCGGACAACCCATGCTTGAGCGCTTCGGGCTTTCCGATGCCCTCGTTGCCGTTGCGGGATACGTCCTTGATGAGCTGGTTGATGCGCTTGAGTGTGCGGCGGTCCTCGATCTGCCACCACAGGTAGTCCTCCCAGGCGGCCTCATCCCAGATGAGGATCACGGTTCAGTCCTCGACCAGCTCGCGCTGGGTTCCGTGGCCATGCTCCAGATTCTCGATGGAATCCAGGAGTTGACGGGCGTTGGCAGGGGAGCGGAGAAGGTAGGCGGTCTCGCGTAGCGACTCGTAGTCGGCGAGCGAGACGATCACGACGGGTTCGTGCCCTGCGCGAGTAATGATGGTCTCCTCGCGGTTGTTGACGACGTCGTCAAGCACTTGGGCGTAATTGGCCCGGGACTCGGTGTAGCTGAGCGTCTTCATGACACACCCCCTGTACAGAAAAGTGTGCGTCATGGGAGTGGTGTCGTCAATGCTGTCAGAGGCGGCAGCGCAACAACAAGTGCGCCCGCAGTGTGAAGAGTTCGACGTATTCCCCCTGAGTCCCACCTCTGTGAAGGGCCGAGAGTGACAACTCTCGGCCCTTTGTCATGCCCGCGATTAACTTCTCTGCGGTCATGATGGCTCCGTAGAAGGAGGCCCGCGCCGCACCGAGTTTTTCAATCGCTGACGGGCTTCGAGTCGCGGGCGAAGCGCCTGGCCTTGATGTGCTCGGGCGTCAACTTGTTGCGCAGTGCCGCCCGGCGTGTAGATCGGCTACCGCCAATGACGTGGTCGCGTCCGGCGAATAGCCCTTCGACGCCGAGCTTCGCGACCAGCGCGGGGTCGTTCTTCCACGAGTTGTCACCGAACTTTGTGTTCTGCATGCCCGCGGTGTCGTGAAAGTCGGTCGCGGTTGCCCCGGGAAGAAGCGCGGTAACCGACACACCATGCTCGCGCATCTCTTCACGCAGCCCCTGGGCGAAGCTATACATGAAGGCGCGGGTGGGGCCATAGATCGACTCGTAGGGCGTCGGCGTGGTCGCCGACAGCGAGGTCGTGACCAGGATGCGTCCTGACTTCTGTACCGCCATCGCACGCGCGATGTGCTTGGCGAGAATCACCTGGCCCGTCACGTTCAATGCGAGCATGCGCAACTCGTCGTCGATGTCGGTGTCGATGAATGCGCCGCCGAGGCTCTTGCCAGCGTTGAGCACGGCGATATCGAGCGGACGGCCCAGCTGTTCGAACTGCTGCCACAGGTCGTCAACGTGCTTGCGGTCGGTGAGGTCGGCGCGCATTGGCATCACCTCGACATCGGGCAGGCGGTTCGGGAGATCCAGGATCTTCTCGCTCGCGCCGACACCGACAATGTCGTAACCGCGTGTAGCGAGTTGTTCCGCGATGCGAAATCCGATGCCCGCGGAGGCCCCGGTGATGAGTGCTGTTGTCGTCATTTCAGAGTCCATTCTTTACTGACGTCGGCAGTGGCCTTTGCTGGGGAGGCACTGCGGCGTCTGCTTGCGTGGTGGCGCGCCATGCCGCAAGGAGGCGCAGTGCCTCAGCGGAGGCGGTGTCGGCGGCGGAGTACACGAACAGGGTTTGCGTGGAGTCGTCGGGGACCGTGAAGGCCTCCCAGTCAATGGCGAGCCGACCCACGACCGGGTGGGCGAATCGCTTTCGGCCGGAGGTGCGCCCATGCGGGTTCGGGCGGGCCCACCACTCGGCGAACTCTGGACTGACTGTCGCGAGCTCACCGACCAGTGCGGCGATCGATGGATCTCTTGGCCGGGCACTGGCCTCGAGTTGCAGGACGCCGACCATCTCCGCGGCGACGGTCTCCCAGTCCACGTATAGCTCCCGGACGCCCGGCTCGGAGAAGATCCAGCGCAGCAGGTTCCGGTCGTCGACGTGACGCCGCGGAAAGTCCGCGAGTAGCGCCCAGGCGAGCTCGTTGCCGGCGAGCACCTCCATGCGCGGTCCAAGGAGAAAGGACGGCTGGGTCTCCAGGCCCTCGATCATGCGTCGGATTCCCGGCCGAACCACGGTTTCGTGGTCCTGACCCGGTGCTCCTGGTGCGGGGCGAGCGAGGTTGAACAGGTACTCACGCTCAGCATCGCCAAGACGCAGCGTGCGCGCGACAGCCGCAAGAACAGATTCCGACGGGGTGACGTGGCGGCCCTGCTCGAGGCGCACATACCAGTCGACGCTCACGCCCGAGAGCACGGCGACCTCCTCGCGGCGCAATCCCGGCACTCGGCGGGGACCGGCATCCGGGATGCCCGCATCCTCCGGCGAGACTGCGGCGCGCTTGCCGGTGAGGAACTCGCCCAGCTTCTTTTTCTTCCGCTCCACGGCCTCCATTATTCCGGCCACTTGCCTGAGGCGGGAGGGACAACGAGTCCTATGGTCAGCAGCCCGTCTGCCGCGGAGGGCATCACGGCTGAGCGTGTCCCCGGGACGCAACTTGTCTACCTGGTCGATGGTGATGACATCGTCATCCTCCAGGCGCTCTTCCACTACAGCTGAGAGACCAATCGCCCGCCTCCGAAGCTGTGCTCACCTGCGGGTTCTGGCCCTGATCCGGCAGCTCTGGTACCGGTTTGGCATCATGGGCACATGGGGATGACACGGCGATTTTCTGAGGACGACGAGCCGACGCGGGCTGGCGCGGCGGAGACCGACGGCAGCAACCTGCGAGAGGCGAGGATCCGAGCGACCGATGACGTGTCTGAGCGTCGCGAGCACGTGCAGGCGGTCGCCGCATCGTCGGAGCGCGCACGGAGCCGCTATGCGGAGGTGTTGAACCGGCTCGGCAGGTAACCGTCCGAGCAGTTCCTTAGAAGTGCCTCACACCCGACGACGCACATGCCTCATGGCGTCCGTCGAGAGGACCGCCCGTGTGAGCATGGCGAGGGTGAAGAAGCCCGCAGCGAGGAAGAGTGTGGTGAGGTTCGGGTCCTGGTGGGCGGTGAGCGCCCATTCTTCGGGATCGGTACTCGTGGTGCCGAACATGTGCATCGTCAGGAAGAACGCAACGGGCAGCCACATAACGGCCGCCGAGGAGGCGGGGACTGCCAGTGTCAGGGCGCAGAAGACAAGGCCGTTGACCGCTGCTGCCAGAGCAAGCGGATGCCCCAGGGCATGCGCCGCCAGGAGTGCGCCGGTGTGCAGGGCAACGGCAATCATGATGGTGGCGAGTTCGTAGGTAGCGATGGGGCGGCTCGACCCTGCTTCGAGTTCCCGGGGGATGCGCGTAAGGGCGAGTGACAGCCCGCAGGAGAGCACGAGCGGAAGGAGTAGAGCGAGGGGAAACACTTTGAATCCGCCGCCCTGCGCCGAGGGCGCGGCGAGTGGAATGTGCCCGAGTAGGAGCACCATCCCGAGGGCGGCGATGATGCACGCGAGGAGAGTTCGGATGCGATGAGCCTGCAGCCACGTCACGAAGCAGTGTCCACCGGAATGGGAGGAACGCTATCCACGCAGGTGCGAACGTTGGTGTAGTAGGCGTTGATCCATGCCACCTGTTGCTCCTTGGAGGCGTTCATGAGTGCCTGCCACGTCGTGAGTTCCTCCCCTTGTAGCGAGGCGATGATGTGCCCGTTTTCCATCCCCAGCAGGTCGTACCCCCAGGACACAGCCACGGAATAGCTGTTGATGAGGGTGTTGTTTCCTGCGGCGAGTGAGCAGGAATCATCCGGAGTGAAGAGCGCCGAAATGTAGGAGCGTTCGGGGCCTTCGATGGCAGCTGGGGAGGTAAAAAAGTACGTGCTGGTGGTGTTCGACGGCTTCGCAGTGACGGTAGTGGGAACGTTGATCCCGGCCCGCATAAACTCCGCAGCGGCGGCGCCCACGTCTTTGCGTGTATCGCCGACGAGGACTTCCTGTTCGGGGAAGAGACACACCTCTACGCCGGACTCGGTAGTGCAGCGCGGTGCGTCGGCCCGAAAATCGAATGCCGGATCTGGCGTTGTGCGCGCGAGCACCAAAGAGGCACCGAGGAGAGCGATGCTTCCCCCACCGATGATGAAGCGGACCGGCGATGTCCAGGCGCGCGTGGAGAGATCGACGGTCAGAAAGCCCAGGGCGATGGCGATGCTCCAGGCGGCCATCGCGGTCAGTGCACTAGCTGACGGCACGTGAGGAGCAAAGCAACAGGTGTTGATGGCGTCGCCGGAGAGCACGGAACTGCCTCGCCAGGGGATCATGCGTAGGGTGCCTGTGCCAACGAAGGCCAGAAGGGGCGCCCCGGCGATACCGACGGGACCAATGCGCGAGCTTCCAATCACCCATCCCACAATCACCCAGGAAGCGAGGATGATGATCTGAACGATCGCGAGGGGGAGGGCTACGACCGTGAACCTTGGTGCGCCCCCGCCAAAATACGCCGATTGTGCGGCAGCCGAAATCCACGCGAGACCACACAAGATGAACGTGGGCCACAGGTGCCGCGCAGCGAGCTCGAGACCGCTCCTGGCCCGTGGTTCTGAGCCCATTCCTGACTGGCGATACCGGTACCCCTCGATAGTTGCCGATGCAGCGATGAACGCGGAGGTCACGAGGATGCCCGGCTGTGCCTGCGAGAGCACGTTCGCGAGGTACGGGGGACCGGCGGCTAATGCTGTAGAGAACCACCAAGAGGCGTTGTAAAGGTAGAGGCACACCACCATGGGGATAGCGAGGTAGACGGCCGATGATCGGTACCAGGGGCGTATCGTCATAGATCCCCCTCTCCCACAAGTACCGCATAGGCGGAGTTGATGTGGCTCGCTTGCTCCGCGTGGGATGGCAGGATGCTGAGCGCTATGAACTCTTCCGTGGTGCCGGAGAATGCGAGTTTCCCATGCTCAAGGACCACGATGCGGTCGTAGGTCTTGTGCAAGTGCTCTGTTTGGTGGGTGGAGACCACGACGCGGGAATGCTCGGCGACCGATTGCAGAACGGCGGCGAAGCGGTCCCGCTGGCGGGGGTCCAGGCCTGCCGTGGGTTCGTCGAGGAACACGTACGGTGGCCGGTGGACAATCCCGGAAGCCAGTCCTACTCTGCGGCGCTGACCCCCGGAGAGTTCGCTGACCCTCCTATCGGCGAGGCTGCCGAGCCCTACCTTCTCGATACTGGCGGCAGTAAAGGTGCGGGCATCCTTGGCTGAGAGGCCGTGTAGCCAGCCGACGTACGCGACCTGATCGCTCACCGTCATTCCCGGCGCAACGGGGATGTCTTGGGGCATCCAGCCCACGTGCCGGGCCCACTCGCGCCTGGTTGACGAACTCAGGGTGAGGTCGCCGTGGGTGATGCGCCCTGCGGCGGGGCGCAGTTGCCCCGTAGCCAAGCGCATGAGTGTCGATTTCCCTGCCCCATTCGGCCCGAGTATGCAGGTCGCTGTTCCGTCAAACGAAACACTCACGTCTCGCAGCACACGCGGTCGTCGCGGATACGCAAACGAGAGTTTTTCGGTCTGCACGAGAGCATCCACCACCAGTCCGTCATGGTCTCGACGTCGAGTTCCCCACGCCGATTGAAGGTGATGTCACTGTACCGCGCGGGGGTCTGTCAAGTGGCCGGATTGCTCAACGCTTGGGGTCGCCCGCCCTCGGGTCAGAAGTCTTCTGGGGTCAGGCCCAGCTTCTCCCACATGAGGGCTGCTTCGTCCCGCGGAAGCCACGCGAACTCGAACCTTTGCAGTTTCCCCTCTTGCGTGTGGCACTCGTAAAACCCCGCATCCAGTTCGCGGACCGTGTACCACTCCGGCCCGTAGTCCTCGACGGACACCGTCTTCGAGCCGTCGGGCCAGACCACCACGAACCTGGACCACCACTCGCCGCGTGGAAAAGTCATGCGGCCACGTACTGAGGCGAGATGGCCGAGGAGCTCTCCGTCCACCTTCAGCGTGCCGACCCCGTGGTCATACGCGGTCATCTCCGGGTCCGGCAGAACATAGTCAGATTTCCGCGGGCGAGGTTCCGGACGAGGCTTCGCCGGGAACCGCGTCCGAAACCAGGCATGGATGCGCGTGAACATGCCGCCATTGTCCCACCGACCGAATTGCCGGGGTGTATCCGTGATGGCCCGCACCATGGCCGACACGAGGCTCGAGCGCTACTCGCCGTCGCCCAGGCGCCACAGCGCCGTCATGGCATCGGCCAGGGGGCGCAGGTCGTGCGTGATGACGCGTTGGGAGTTTGCGGAGGGGCTGATGCCGAGTGCGGCAGCGGTGTCGGCGTTGCTGGCACCCTCGAGGAGACCGCTGAGGCTCCCGTGCATCCCGCGCCTCAGCGAACTCAGCCGAGTGTCGATCAGCTGGAGTTGGGCCGTGAGCACGGCATCGGACAGTGGCCCTGGGTCTGCGCTCTCGGCGCTTGCCGCCTCGGTCCGAACTCCCGCATAGGCGGCGGTGCGTGCACGCTCGTGAACGGCGGTCACGGCCTCACGGGCGCTCCACCACGCGGAGCCGTCCTGGATGGATCGCTCGGCGTCAATGACCTCGACGCTGCCGCGACCCAAACCAAATCGGATGTCGACTCCGTCTGTGAGCAGCGCGAGGCGCAGGAGGTGCGTGGCGCGGATGGCGGGCCCCAGCGCGGGGTAGATGCCCTGGATTTCGTCGCCGACGGTGGGGTGAAGAGGCTCGAGTGCCTGCCGGTGCCCGGACGCGGCATTGGCGTTGAGGGCGTCGAGGGCATTGAGAAGTGCGTCGTGGGTGCTGGAGCGGTCGCCGTGGCGGGATTCGACGAGATCGCCGAGGATGGCCACGCATGAGTGGTGCGATGCGCGAGGAGTCATATGAAGACCATACCTTCATTTCTGTCAGATGAAGGGAAATGCTGCATCGAAGGTGCTTGGGGCGAGGGTGCGGGCCGCAACCACCGCGGCACGACGGGTCTCTAGGATGGGCACGTCGGCCCGTACCTTCCATCTGCTGCGGCGCCACCCGATTTTCCCGCCCGAAGGAGGCTCAGTGGAACTGCTCATCACCGGAACGCTCATGGCGGTGTGCGCCGTGGGGGCAACTCTCGGCAACGCACCCATCCGCGCGCTGCTGCGCCGCATCGACCCGCCCACGCCGGGCGGCCCCGCGCAGCCCTCGCTGCTCGGCGTCACGAAGGAACTGCCGGGCGGGCGCTGGATCGGCATCCTCGAACGCCTCGCCACCTACATCTGCCTCGTCACCGGATTCCCGGCGGGCATCGCGATGATCCTCGCGGTCAAAGGCCTCGGACGCTACCCGGAGCTGCGCACGGGGGAAAACCCGCGCGTGGGCGAACTCTTCATCATCGGCACGTTCGCCTCACTCCTGTGGGCCGTGGCGTGGGCCGGGCTCGCCCTCGGCGGCCAGTACGTGAGCGCGCTGATCGCCCAGGGGTAGAGGGCCAAGAACCTACTCCGCGTCCTCAGCATCCCGGGCAGCCACAAAGGCATCCACGGCGGCGTCAATATCCTCGCGGGTGTGGGCGGCGGACAACTGCACGCGGATGCGGGCCTTGCCCTGCGGCACCACGGGGTAGCTGAACGCCGTCACGTACACGCCGTGATCGAGCATCCGCTCCGCGATCCGCCCTGCGAGCGCGGCATCCCCGAACATCACGGGCACGATGGCGTGCTCGCCCGGAAGGAGGGTGAACCCGGCGTCGCTCATGCGGGTGCGGAAGTACTCGGCGTTGTCGAACAGCCTCTCGCGCAGGGCGTCGGAATCGCGCACCATGTCGATGGCGGTGAGCGTGGCCTCCACGATGGCGGGGGCGAGGGAGTTGGAGAACAGGTAGGGGCGGGCCCGCTGGCGCAGCACGTCCACGATCTCCTGCCGCGCGGCCACGTATCCGCCGCTCGCGCCGCCGAGGGCCTTGCCGAACGTGCCGGTGTAGATGTCCACGCGGTCGGAAACCCCGAAGTGTTCGGGTGTGCCCGCGCCCGTCAAACCCATGAAGCCCACGGCGTGCGAATCGTCCACGAGGACGAGCGCCCCGAACTCGTCGGCCAGGGCGCAGATCTCGTCCAGCGGCGCCAAGAACCCGTCCATGGAGAACACGCCGTCGGTCACGATCATCGTGCGCCGGGCGCCGCGGGCGGCCTCGAGCTGCGCCCGAAGATCGGCCATGTCGGCGTTCTTGTAGCGGAACCGGGCGGCCTTGCACAGCCGGATGCCGTCGATGAGGGAGGCGTGGTTGAGTTCGTCGGAAATCACGGCGTCCTCCTTCGTGAGGAGGGATTCAAACACGCCGCCGTTCGCGTCGAAGCACGAGCTGAACAAGATGGTGTCGTCGGTCCCGAGGAACTCGCTGACCTTCTGTTCCAGGTCCAGGTGTCGATCCTGGGTGCCGCAAATGAACCGCACGCTGGCCATGCCGAAGCCACGCTCGTCGAGCGCACGCTTCGAGGCGGCGATGAGGTCGGGGTGGTTGGCGAGCCCCAGGTAGTTGTTCGCGCAGAAGTTCAGCACCTCGCGGCCTTCGGCGCCGCGGGAGGCGGCGGCAATGATCTCTCCCGACTGCGGGGTGAGGATGGGACGTTCATTCTTGAAGGTGCCGGCCGCGCGAATCGCGTCGAGCTCATCGCGCAGCTGCGCGCCAATCGATCCATACATGTGCTGCTCTCCTTAAATGTTTTCCCAGTCCAGGACAATCTTGCCCGCCTCGCCCGAGCGCGCGAGCGCGAAGGCGTCCTCCCACCGCTCGGCGGGAATCACGTCGGTCACGGTGGCCAGCACCCGCTCGCGCAGGGTCTGCGAGGTACGCACGATCGCGTTCATCGCATTCCACGTCTCGAACATTTCACGCCCGTAAATGCCCTGCAGGGTCAGCATGCGCGTGACCACGGTGGTCCAGTTGATCTCGAACTGGCGCGTGGGCAGCCCCAGGAGGGAGATCTTGCCGCCGTGGTTCATGTTGTCGATGAGGTCCTGCAGCGCGGTGGCCTGCCCCGAAATTTCGAGGCCCACATCGAAGCCCTCGCGCATCCCGAGGTCCGCCTGAATGTCCCGCACTCGCGTGCGCGACACGTCGATCTGCGCGTCCGTGCCCATCGTCTTCGCCATCTCCAGGCGGTGATCGCGCACGTCGGTGATCGCGATGTAGCGCGCGCCCGCCTGCCGGGCCACGGCGGCGCACATGAGCCCGATGGGGCCCGCGCCCGTAATGAGCACGTCCTCGCCGAGCACGGGAAACTTCAAGGTGGTGTGCACGGCGTTGCCGAGCGGATCGAAGATCGCGCCGAGCTCCGGCGAAATCACGTCGGTGCCGCCGTCGTGATGGTGCACCCACACGTTTTGCTGCGGTACCACCGCGTATTCGGCGAACGCGCCATCGCGCTGCACGCCGATGGACCGGGTGCGGATGCACATGTGGCGCCGGCCAGCGCGGCAATTACGGCAGATATCGCACACCACGTGGCCCTCGCCGGAGATGCGGTCGCCCACGCGCACATCCACGACCCCCGAGCCGATCTCGGTGACCTCGCCGTAGAACTCGTGCCCGGGTGTGAACGGCACCGTGTCGCACATGGCTTCGGCCGAGGCGTCCCAGGCCAGGATGTGCAGATCGGTGCCGCAGATCCCGGTGCGCAGCACGCGGATCTTGACGTCGTTCGGGCCCACCTGGGGTTCGGGAACGTCGAGAATATCGAGTCCCGGCCTGGGGCCGGACTTGCGCAGGGCTTTCATGTGAACCTCTCTGTTCAACGGGAGTTGTCGCAAAGCGCCGTCACCATGCTAGGGGCAAATCGCGCCGGATGCGCGCGCGGCGCCCGAGGTGTGAGGGAAAAAGAGGAAGCGCCCGTCGGGTGCGCGCGGCTAGAGTGGGGGCGTTATGGCGAATGAACAGGCGGGCAGCGGCACGGGGTCACGGAAGTCGCGGGGCCGACGGGGCGGTGCCCAGCAGCGTCGAGGCGCCCGCCGTGTTAGCGAAGCACGGACCGACGAGGGCCACCCGCGCCGAAGCGCCACACCTCCGCCCCCGCTGAGCATCACCTACCCGGCGGGCCTTCCCGTCTCGGAGCAGCGCGCCGATATTCAGAAGGCGATCCGCGAGAACCAGGTGGTGATCGTCGCGGGAGAAACCGGCTCGGGCAAGACCACGCAGCTGCCGAAGATGCTCCTCGAGATGGGCTACGGCGCCGGCGGGCGGCTCATCGGCCACACCCAGCCGCGCAGGATCGCCGCGCGCAGCGTGGCCAGCCGCATCGCCCAGGAACTCGGGGAGCGCCTCGGGGAAGGAACCGTCGGCTACCAGGTGCGGTTCACGAAGCAGACCGCGAAGGGTGCGCGCCTCAAGGTGATGACCGACGGCATTTTGCTGTCGGAAGTCCACCGGGATCGCCGCCTCGCGGCCTACGACGCGATCATCATCGACGAGGCCCACGAGCGCAGCCTCACGATCGACATGCTGCTCGGCTACCTCAAACGGATCACGGCCGAGCGCCCCGACCTCAAGGTCATCATCACGTCGGCAACGATCGATCCCGAGCGTTTCGCCGAGTTCTTCGCCCACACGGACGCGGCGGGCGTGAAGCACCCCGCGCCCATCGTGGAAGTCTCGGGCCGCACCTACCCGGTGGAGGTGCGCTACCGCCCGCTCGTGCTCGATGCCGAACTGGACGGCGCCGAGGGCGAGGACGCCGATCTGCGCAGCGTCGAGCGCGACCTCACCGAGGCGATCATCGCCGCAGCCGACGAACTCATGGCCGAAGGCCCGGGCGACATCCTCGTCTTCCTCCCCGGCGAGCGGGAAATCCGCGAGGTGTCCGACGCGCTCGAGGCGCACCTGGAACGCGGAAAGCGCCCCGGCGCATCCGTGAGCGTGCTGCCCCTGTTCGGCCGCCTCAGCGAGCAGGATCAGCAGAAGATCTTCACGCCGCCGCGCGGATCGAGCGAGCGGCGCATCATCCTTGCCACGAACGTGGCCGAAACCTCCCTCACGGTGCCGGGCATCCGCTACGTCATCGATTCGGGCCTCGCGCGCATCTCCCGCTATTCGCAGCGCACGAAGGTGCAGCGCCTGCCCATCGAAGAGATCTCGCAGGCGAGCGCGAAACAGCGCAGCGGCCGCAGCGGCCGCACGTCGCCCGGCATCGCGATCCGGCTGTATTCCGAACAGGACTTTGAGGCCCGCCCCGCGTTCACCGAGCCGGAAATCCTGCGCACCTCGCTCGCGAGCGTCGTGCTGCAGATGACGGCCCTGGGCCTCGGCGATATCGAGAGCTTCGAGTTCGTCGAGCCGCCGGACCAGCGAGCGGTGCGCGATGGCGTGCGACTCCTCGAGGAACTCGGAGCGATCCGGGAGGACCGGCGCGCCCCGGGCGGTCGGCGCCTCACGGACATCGGCGAGCAGATCTCCCGCTTCCCGCTCGAGCCGCGCATGGCCCGCATGCTCATCGAAGCCTCCGCGCGCGGCGCCCTGCGCGAAGCGCTCGTCATCGTGGCGGCCCTCAGCATTCCCGACCCGCGCGAACGCCCGCTCGAGGCCCAGGCGAGGGCCCAGCAGCTCCACGCCCGCTTCGCCCACGAGCGCAGCGACTTCCTCACCTTCTTGAACCTCTGGAACCACCTGCGCGAGCGGCGCGACGATCTGTCGAACTCCGCGTTCAAACGCGAGGTCAAGGGCGAGTTCCTGCACTACATGCGCATCCGCGAATGGTGGGACCTGCACGCCCAGCTGCGCGAGATGTGCCGCGACGCGGACCTCAGCCAGAACGACACCCCGGCGAGCGAGAGCGCCATTCACCAGAGCCTCCTTGCGGGCCTGCTCAGCCATGTCGGCCTGTATGACGAACGCACGAGGGACTACCAGGGTGCGCGCGGCTCACGGTTCGTGATCTGGCCCGGCAGCGTGCTCGCGAAGAAGAAGACCGACTACGTGATGGTCGCCGAACTCGTGGAGACCTCGCGGCTGTTCGGGCGCATCGCCGCGGCGATCGATCCGGCGTGGATCGAGGACGTGGGCGATCACGTGCTCAAGCGGTCGTATTCGGAGCCGCACTGGTCCTCGAAGCGCGCGGCCGCGATGGCGTACGAAAAGGTCACGCTGTACGGCGTGCCGATTGTGGCCCGCCGGGCCGTTGCCTACGGCCGGATCAATCCCGAGGTGAGCCGCGAGCTGTTCATCCAGCACGCGCTCGTCGAGGGGCAGTGGAGCACGCGCCATCACTTCGCGCGCGACAACGCCCGCCTCATGAACGAACTCGAGGAACTGGAAAACAAGGCGCGCCGCCGCGACCTCATCGTGGGCGACGACGCCCTCATGGCGTTCTACGACGAGCGCATCCCCGCCTCCGTCACCTCGGGCCGCCACTTCGATGCGTGGTGGAAGAAGGAGCGGCACGAGCGCCCGGACCTCTTGACGCTCACGCGCGAGATTCTGCTGGCCGACGGGGCCGAGCCCGCCGCCCAGGGGTTCCCCGACACGTGGGTGCAGGGAGACATCACACTCGCCCTCACCTACGCGTTTGAACCGGCGGGCCGGGCCGGGGAAGCGTCGGCCACCCAGGGCCACCACGACGGGGTGACCGCGACGGTGCCGCTCGCGGTGCTGGGGCGCCTTCGCCCCACCGGGTTCGACTGGCTCGTGCCGGGCATGCGCGAAGAGAAGATCGCGGAGCTCATTCGCTCGCTGCCGAAGCCGCTTCGGCGCCACCTCATTCCCGCGCCCGACAAGGCGAAAGCCGTGGCGCGCGTCCTGCACGACGAGGACGTGAACTCCGGGGAAGCCTTCGTGGAGGCGGTGGCCGACGAGCTCGTGGCCCTGCCAGATGTGCCCGACGATCTGGAACTGTACGGCAGCGAGTTCGACACCTCCCGCCTGAGCCCCCACCTGCACATGCACTTCTCCATCGTGGATGATCGGGGCCGCCAGATTGGCCACGGCGACGACCTGGCCGCCCTGCAGCGCGCTCACCGCTCGCGTATGGAGACGAGCGCCGCCCGCCAGGCCGAATCCTTCGGCGAGAAGGACTTCGAGGACTTCCCCGAGGTGGAAATCCCGCGCAGCAAGCGGCGGCGCAGCGGCGGGCTCAACGTGGTCGTCTACCCCTCGCTCAAGACCCGCCGCGAGAAGGACGCGGTGGCGGTGGATCTCACCGCCCTCCCGTCTGCCCAGGACCAAGAACGCGAGCACCCGCCTGCCGTGGTGGCGCTCGTGGAGCGTCACATGCGCGCCGAGATCGGCGATGTCCTGCGCTCCCTTCCGAACCCCACGAAGCTGGCCCTCTCGCAGTCCACGTACGGGGGAGCGGCGCCACTGCTGCGCGACGCCTCGCTCGCGGCCACAATGGACCTGACAGCGCGCACCGAGCAGCGGGGCATGGTGTTCACGAGGCCCGACTTCGATGCACTCGTTGCCCACGTGGGTCAGGGTCATGCGGACCTCACCCGCTCCCTGGTCCTCGCCGCGCTCGACGCCCTCGCCGCCCACGCCCGCCTGGGCCGGGCCCTGTCGAAGGTGACGAGCCTGTCCGTTCTGCAGCAACTCACGCAGATCCGCGACCACGCCGCGCGCCTCGTGGGGGAGCGCTTCGTCTCCACCACCCCCGCGCACATCGTGCCGCACCTGCCCCGGTATCTGGCCGCCGCGCAGCACCGCCTCGAGAAGATGCAGGACAACCCTGCGCGCGACGCCCAGCTCGCGTGGCAGATCCAGGACCTCGAACAGTGGTGGGCGAGCGTGAAGGCGGGGCTCAGCCCCGAGGTGGCACGCACGGACGCGGCCCGGGAAATCGACTGGATGATCGAGGAACTGCGCGTCTCCCTGTTCGCCCAGCAGCTCGGCACCCGCATGACCATCTCCGACAAGCGCGTGCGGGCTGCGATTGCCGACCTGACCCGCTAAGGCCGCGCCCGGACATTCCGCACCTGCCCGAAAACTCGGACGGACTGCGGTTTTTCCCACCCGCGGCGCCGTGGCGTGGAACACTGGAAGTCATGGCACCTCAACCGTCGGTTAGTTACTCCATCACCGTCCGCCTCGAGTTCGCGGCAACCTCCACCACGATCAGCGCGATCACCGGCACCATCGAACAGATGGGCGGCAGCGTCACCGCGCTCGACGTGAGCGCGTCGGGCCCCGAGCGGATGCGGGCCGACCTCACGGTCCTCACCGCGGGCCACGCGCACGCCCGCGAGGTGGTCGAGGCCGTCGGAACGCTCGAGAGCGTCGACATGGGCCGGGTCAGCGACCGCACGTTCCTCGCCCACCTCGGGGGCAAGCTCCGCATCGAATCGAAGGTGCCGATTCGGCACCGCGACGACCTCTCGATGGTCTACACCCCGGGCGTGGCCCGGATCGTCCAGGCCATCGCCGACCAGCCCGAGGACGCCTACCGCCTCACCATCAAGCGCAACACCGTGGCGGTCGTGACCGACGGCTCCGCGATCCTCGGCATGGGCAACCTGGGGCCGCTCGCGAGCCTGCCGGTCATGGAGGGCAAGGCGGCCCTGTTCAAGCGCTTCGCCGACATCGACGCGTTCCCCATCTGCCTCGATGCCACGGAGGTGGAGGACATCGTGGCGCACGTCAAGGCCATCGCCCCGGTCTTCGCGGGCATCAACCTGGAAGACATCTCCGCGCCGCGCTGCTTCGAGATCGAGGACCGCTTGCGGGCCGAACTGGACATTCCCGTGTTCCACGACGACCAGCACGGCACCGCGATCTGCGTGACCGCGGCGCTGCGCAACGCCCTGCGCGTGGTCAAGAAGGACATGGCCACGGCGCGGATCGTGCTCTCCGGCGCGGGGGCGGCGGGCACGGCGATCCTGCGACTCCTGCTCGCTGCCGGGGCGCGAGACATCGTGGTGTGCGACATCGACGGCGTGGTCCACTCCTCACGCGAGAACCTCTCCGGGCGCCTCCCGTGGATCGCGGAAGTCACCAACAGTCGCGGTATCACCGGCACGCTCTCGGACGCGGTCAAGGACGCCAACGTGTTCATCGGCGTGAGCGCGGGCAACATCCTCACCGGCCAAGACGTCGCCTCGATGGCAGATCGCGCCGTGGTCTTCGCGATGGCCAACCCCACCCCGGAAATCGACCCGGCCATCGCCGTGGAACACGCCGAAGTGGTGGCGACGGGCCGTAGCGACTTCGCGAACCAGATCAACAACGTCCTGGCATTTCCCGGCGTGTTCCGCGGCCTGCTCGATGCCCGGGCCACGAACGTGAACGACCGGATGCTGCTGGCGGCAGCCACCGCGCTCGCGGACGTGGTGAGCGATGAGGAACTGAACCCCACCTACATCATCCCGAGCGTCTTCAACGAACGGGTCACCACCGCCGTGGCGAGCGCGGTGGAAAAGGCGGCGCGCGAGGACGCGGGAACGGTGGATACGATCACGGGCGCCATCCCGGTGGTGAACTCCGAGGCGATCTTCCTGTAGGCCCAGGTAAAGGGGCGTTCGCTAGAATCAGCGGCATGACTTCCGTGCGCGCCCTGAGCCTTCGAGCCTCCACGACCGATCCCCACAGCCCCGATCACGGCGCCCCGAGCGCCCCCGCGGCGCCGGGCGCAGCGCCGAGCAGCACCGCGGTCCTCGAACGCGAAGAAAAGCTCGAGGAGGCCGATCCGGGCGATCACGACCGCTTCGCGCACTACGTCCAAAAGGACAAGATTGCGAAGGCCGCGCTCAACAACTCGCCCGTGATCGCCCTGTGCGGCAAGGTGTGGGTGCCGGGCCGCGACCCGAAGAAGTACCCGGTGTGCCCGCAGTGCAAGGAGATCTTCGAGGGCATCAGTGACGGAAAGAACTCCGGCGGCGACGGCGATAAAGATGCTGGTCGTGGCGGTTTCGGCGGTTTTCGTGGCTTTTTTGGGCCCCGTCGCTGAGCGCTGAGCGGCCTCGGCGGGGCTATGGTGGTGGGCGCTCATGAACGCTATCGACAACCCCCACGAGAACCCAGCCCCCGATCTTTTCTCCAGCGTCGAGGAATCGACCGCCCCGGCCCCGGCGCCGCGGTCCCTCACCCAGCACACCCCCAAGCAGCCGTCGGCCTTTGCGGCCCAGACCATGCCGCCCGCGTTCCCCGAACGCGCGGCGTGGGGCACGGCAGGCAAGCTGCGCGCGTGGCAGGCCGAAGCGCTGCGCCTCTACCAGGAGCGCGAACCGCGCGACTTCATGACCGTGGCAACCCCGGGAGCGGGCAAGACCACGTTCGCGCTGCAGGTCGCGGCGGGCCTGCTCGCCTCGGGCGTGGTGCGGCGCGTGAGCGTCGTGGCGCCCACCGAACATTTGAAGACCCAGTGGGCCGATGCGGCGCTGCGCGTTGGCATCTCCATCGACCCGAACTTCACGAACGCGCAGGGCACCCACGGCGCCCACTACCAGGGGGTCGCCCTCACGTACGCCCAGGTGGGCGCGAACCCGCGGCTGCACCGCGCCCGCACGGAGGCGCACCCCACGCTCGTGATTCTTGACGAAATCCACCACGCGGGCGACGCCCTCACGTGGGGCGACGGTGTGCGCGAGGCCTTTGAACCGGCGCGCCGCCGCCTCTCCCTCACGGGCACGCCCTTTCGATCCGACGATGCCCACATCCCGTTCGTCAACTACGAGCCCGACGGTGAAGGCTTCCTGCGCTCGAGGGCCGATTACACGTACGGGTACCGCGAGGCGCTGAGCGACCACGTGGTGCGCCCCGTGCTGTTCATGACCTATTCGGGCCGCATGCACTGGCGCACGAAGACCGGCGACGAGGTGTCCGCGCAGCTCGGGGCGCTCGAAACCAAGGACATCATGCAGCAGGCGTGGCGCACCGCGCTGGATCCGAAGGGAGACTGGATTCCCACGGTCCTGGCCGCCGCCGATCAACGGCTGAGTGAAGTGCGCCGCGGAGTGCCGGACGCGGGCGGCCTCGTCATCGCGACCGACCAGAAGTCCGCCCGCGAGTATGCGGCGATCCTCGAGCAGGTTACGGGCGAGAAGGTCACCCTCGTGCTCTCGGATGATTCCACGGCCGGGCGGCGGATCGAGGAGTTCAACGAGTCGCTGGATCGCTGGATGGTGGCCGTGCGCATGGTCTCCGAAGGCGTCGACGTGCCCCGCCTCTCGGTCGGCGTGTACGCGACCTCGACCTCGACCCCGATGTTCTTCGCCCAGGCCGTCGGCCGCTTCGTGCGCTCGCGCACGCGCGGCGAAACCGCGAGCGTGTTCCTGCCGTCGGTGCCCACGCTGCTCGGCCTCGCCGGCCAGATGGAGGCCGAACGCGACCACGTGCTCGATATGCGCCCCGCCGAACAGTTGGATCCCGAGACGGGTCTGGACGAGGAGGCGCTGCGGGAAGCGAACGCCTCGCAGGTGGCCAGCGACGACCTGCTCGGCCAATACGAGGCCCTCGAATCCGACGCGCACTTTGACCGGGTGCTGTTCGATGGTGGCGAGTACGGCACGCACGCGATGGCGGGCAGCCAGGAGGAACAGGACTTCCTCGGCATCCCCGGGCTGCTCGAACCCGAGCAGGTGACCACGCTCCTGCGCGAGCACCAGAAGAATCAGCAGGAGCGCACGAGCGCGCCCCGCCCCGCCGAGGCGCACCACCGCAACGTCAAGGACCTGCGCAAGGAGCTCAGTTCGCTCGTGTCCGGGTGGGCGAAGCGCACGAACACCCCGCACGGCCAGGTGCACGCGGAACTGCGGCGCCGCTGCGGAGGCCCCGCCGTCCCGCAAGCGAGCGCGAGCCAGGTGCAGGAGCGGATCGATCTGCTGCGCGGCTGGTTCGTGGGCAAGCGCTAACGGGCGGCGTGCGCGAGGGCCTCCTCGAGGCTGTGCAGGACCTCGAGGGCGACGGGCCCATCCTGCCCGGTTCGGATCTGCGGGTCGCGCGCGGCAAGCTCGCCGACGGCCCTCGTGTGCACGGCGCGGGCCGCTTCGATCCTCTCCCACTGGCCGCGCTCATCCAGGACGCGCCCCTTCTCCACGAGGGGTTGCAGGAGTTCGCGGCCGTGAAGCGGGGCGGGCAGCTCGGCGCTTTCTGCGCGCGGCGCGATGAGTTCCGCCGTCGCGGCCCCGTCGGCATCCAGGAGCCGCCACGCGCGCTTATCGCCCGCGATGGTGGCCTTCTGGGTTGATTTCTTCGCCACGGGCTCCATGCGGCCCTGCGAGTTTTCCCGCTCGGCCATCTTGTAGACGAAGCCCTGGGCGGGGTGGTCGCCGCCCGTGACCAGACGCGTGCCGATCCCGTAGCCGTCCACGGGCGCCTCGCGTAGATCGAAAACGCGGTACTCGTCGAGGTCGCTCGTCGCCGTGATCGCCGTGCCGGTGGCCCCGAGGGCATCGAGCTGGGCGCGCACGGCGCGGGCACTCGCCCCCAGATCGCCCGAGTCGATGCGCACGGCGCCGAGGCCGGGCCCGGCGATGCGCACGGCTTCGTCAATCGCGGCGGGAATATCGAACGTGTCCACGAGCAGGCTCGTGCCGGAGCCGAGCGTGCGCACCTGCGCCTCGAACGCCTCGGATTCGGTATCGAACAGCAGCGTGAAGGCGTGAGCGGAGGTGCCCACCACGGGGATGCCGTAGGTGCGCCCGGCCTCGAGGTTGGAGGTGGAGCCGAAGCCGACGATGGCCGCTGCGCGTGCGGCGGCTACGGCGGCGCGTTCGTGGACGCGGCGCGAGCCCATCTCGATGCAGGGCCGCCCCGCTGCCGCTTCGATCATGCGCGAGCCCACGGAGCTGATGGCGCTGTCGTGGTTGAGGATCGAGAGCACGAGCGTTTCCAGCAGCACGCATTCTTCGAACGTGCCCTCCACGCGCACCACGGGGGAGTGGGGGAAGAACATCTCACCTTCCTCGTAGGCGCTGATGCTTCCGGAGAATTGGTAGCTGGCGAAGGCCTCGAGCAGATCGGCGCTGAAGCGGCCGGTGCGCTCCAGATAGGCGAGCTCGGCGTCCCCGAAGTGGAAGTCCTGCAGTTCGTCGAGGAAGCGGCCGATCCCGCTGAAGACCCCGTAGCGGCGACCGGGCGGCAGCGAGCGCGTGAACACCTCGAACACCGTGCGTCGTTGCGCAGTGCCGGCCTCGCGGGCCGCCTGAATCATCGTGAGTTCGTACAGGTCTGTGAGCAGAGTCGTGGGCACGCCCTCCAGCCTACGTGGCCCCGGTGGGTAGAGTGGAGGGCCACGCCAGGGGCAATCCGATCCGGCACATCAGGGAGGTGCGCATGCACGCCACGGCACACGCTCTCAGCGCGGCGCTTCTCGCACGCCCCACACGCTGCGCGAACGACGCCACCCCGTCGCACGAGGAGGCTCCCGAGGAGGCAAGCGCAGTGCGCCTGCACAGCGAGCGGGCGTGGAACACGGTCGTGCTGAACGATCCGATCAACACGCAGGACTACGTGGTGTTTGTGCTGCGCTCGCACTTTGGGTACTCGCTCGAACGCTCGCGCGCCCTCATGCTCGAGGTGCATCACGAGGGCCAGGCGGTCGTCTCCCGCGACGGCCGCGAACAGGCGGAAGCGCACGTGAGCGCGATGCACGCCTTCGGTCTGCTGGCCATCATTGAGGAGGCGTAGCCGTGGCGCATTCGTTCATCCGCCGCTCTCGCGGGCGCTTCTCGTGCAGGCTCGAGCCCGAGGAGTGCAGCGTCATCTCCCAGGTGGCGAGGGAAGTGAGCGAGTTGATCCGCGCGGATCTGGGCCTCGACGAGCCGCGCGGTTCTGCCGCGCTGCGGGTCTGGGATCGGGAGTCCGACGATCCCCTGGCGCGCCTGCAAGCCGAGGCGGCTCAGGACGGTGCGGCCCGCATCCCGCACGATCCGGCCACGCAGCGCCTGTTTCCCGCGGCGAGCGACGATGAGGGCACCGCGCAGGAGTTTCGCCGCCTCTGCCAGCGCTCGCTCGCCGATTCCCACCTCGGCGCGCTCTCCGTCATGCGTGCCGGGCTCGATGCGCGCGGCCAGTTCGATGACAACGCCGATTCCACCCTGATCCTCGATCATGCCGAAGCGCTCGAGTGGCTCAAGGGCCTCAACATTCTTCGGCTCGTGCTTGGAGATCGCCTGGGCCTCAGCAGCGACGGCGACTTCGAGGCCCTGCAGTTGCTGTGTCACAACGATCTGGAAGAGGCGCCGGATGAGGATTCGGAGGTGGCGGGCGTGAGTTACGTGGCCTCCGTGTACGAGTTTCTGTCGTGGTTGCAGCAGTCGCTCGTGTACCAGATGAGCCGCTGATACCGAGCGCCGTGGCGGGCGAGAGCGGGTGCTCGGGCGAGGTGCATCGCTGTGTGAACGCCGATGATCCCGCTCTGTGAGATCGGTTGCCTCGGCACCGATGAGTCGGCCCGGGTCGCTTTCGCCTCGGTACATTGGCAGGGTGAATAACGCGCCGATCGGGATTTTTGACAGTGGTCTGGGGGGCCTCACGGTGGCCCGTGCCATCATCGACCAGCTTCCGAACGAGCAGCTGTTCTACATCGGCGATACTGCCCACACCCCCTACGGCGATAAGCCCCTGGCCGACGTTCGCCGCTACTCCCTCGCGGTCATGGACGAGCTCGTGAGCCACGGCGTCAAGATGCTCGTGATCGCGTGCAATACGGCCACTGCGGCGGTGCTCGCCGATGCGCGCGAACGCTATGACGTGCCGGTTCTCGAAGTCATCAAGCCCGCCGTGCGGCGCGCCGTGGCCACGACCCGCAACCAGCGGGTCGGGGTTATTGGCACGCGCGCGACGATCACCTCGGGCGCCTACCAGGATGCGTTCGACGCCGCCGTCGGCGTGGAGGTGACCACCGCGGCCTGCCCCCGGTTCGTGAGCTTCGTGGAGAGCGGCCTCACGGCCGGGTCCGACGTGATCGACGCGGCCGAAGAGTACCTGGCGCCCCTCAAGGAGAGCGGCGTGGACACCGTGGTGCTGGGCTGCACCCACTACCCGATGCTGCAGGGCGCCATCAGCTACGTCATGGGCCCGGACGTGACGCTCGTGGCCAGTTCGGAAGAGACCGCGCTCGATGTGTTTCGCACGCTGCGCGAACAGGACCTGCTGCGCGAGGATCGCACCGCCGCTCACCATGTGTTCTCCGAAACAGCCCCGCGCGTGGGCGTCGACACGGACTTCGAGCACCTCTCCCGGCGCTTCCTCGGGCCCGAGATCACCCACACCACGACCATTCCCGCGATCGATCCGGAGTGCCTATGAGCATCGACCTCACCGTGATTGGCTGTTCCGGCAGCTACGAGGGCCCCGGGGCGCCGGCCTCCTCCTATCTCGTGACCGTGCCCGATGGGCGCGGCGGGCATTGCCGCATCCTCATGGACTGCGGCAGCGGCGCCCTCGCGAATCTGCAAAAAGTGATCGATCCGTCCACGATTGACCTCATCTTGGTCTCGCACCTGCACGCCGATCACTTTCTGGATTTGGCGGGCCTCGAGGTGTACGTGGCCTATCACCCGCTCGTCAACTGCCCCACGCTCACGATCTATTCGCCGGGCGGTCTCGATGAGCGCCTGAGCGCCGCGACGGGTAATCCCGATCCGATCCCGCCGGGCGCCTCGCGCGCCCCGTTCAGCTTCCGCACCCTCGTGGAGGGGGAGGTGATCGAGGTGGGCAGCGCGCGTATCACTCCCGCCCGGGTGGAGCATCCGATTCCCGCTTACGGTTTCCGTCTCGAATGCGAGGGGGCCACCCTCGTGTATACGGGCGATACGGACTCGTGCGAGGGCGTGAGCACTCTGGCGCGCGGCGCCGATCTGCTGCTCGCGGAAGCGGGATACATCGAGGGGCGCGACGACCACTTCACGGGTGTTCACCTCACGGGCAAGCGCGCGGGTGAGCTCGCGCGCGAGGCCGGGGTGGGCTCGCTCCTGCTCACGCACGTGCCGCCGTGGACCGACCCCGAGGTGCCGCTCGCCGAAGCGCGCGGCGAGTTCGACGGCCCGGTGGAACTGGCAGCCGCCCTCACGACCTATACGATCACCCCACGGAAGGCCGCCTCATGACTGAGAGCACCCACGTCCGCGTCGATGGACGCACCCCCGATCAGCTTCGCGAGGTGCGCATCACGCGCGGCTGGCTCGATCATGCCGAAGGCAGCTGTCTCATCGAGTTCGGCAAGACCCGCGTGCTGTGCGCCGCGAGCTTCACGCCGGGCGTGCCGCGGTGGAAGAAGGGCAGCGGCACCGGCTGGGTCACCGCGGAATACGCGATGCTGCCGCGCGCGACCGGCACCCGGTCGGACCGCGAGAGCGTCAAGGGCAAGATCGGTGGGCGCACCCACGAAATTTCCCGCCTGATCGGCCGCTCCTTGCGCTCCGTGGTGGATCTTGAGGCCCTTGGGGAGAACACGATCCAGATCGATTGCGACGTGCTGCAGGCCGACGGTGGCACGCGCACCGCCGCCATCACGGGCGCCTACGTGGCCCTCGTGGATGCGGTGACGTGGGGCAAGCGGCACACGTCCATTCCCGTGCTCGCGGAAGTGCTGACCGATTCGGTCGCGGCCGTGAGTGTCGGCATCGTGGACGGGCGCCCGCTCCTGGATCTGGAGTATCGCGAGGACGTGGCGGCCCAAACCGACATGAACGTGGTGATGACCGGCTCGGGGCATTTCGTGGAGGTGCAGGGCACCGCCGAGGGCGCCCCGTTCAGCTACGACGAACTGAACGCTCTGCTGGGCCTGGCGGCCGACGGCTGCACGAGCCTCATTGCCGCGCAGCTCGCGGCCTTTGGACGGGACCGCGCGGGGGCCCAGTCCTCGTGAGCGCGCCCCGTTTCGTCCTCGCGAGCCACAACGCGAAGAAGCTCGCGGAGCTGCGCACCGTCCTTGCCGGGGCAGTGCCGGGCCTCGATCCTGCCTCGGTTGTTTCGAGCGGCCAGTTGGGTCTTGCCGATCCCGTGGAGGATGGTACGAGCTTTCGCGAGAACGCCCTTATCAAGGCGCGGGCGGCAGCAGAGGCGACGGGGCTCATGGCCATCGCCGACGATTCGGGCCTCAGCGTCGACATCCTGGGCGGCGCGCCCGGTATTTTCAGCGCCCGCTGGGCGGGTGTCCACGGCGATGATGCGGCGAACAACGCGCTGCTGCTCGCGCAGCTGGCCGATATCGCTCCCGAGCATCGGGCCGCGTCGTTCGTGTGCGCGGCAGCGGCCGTGATCCCCGGCAGCGTGGGTGCGGCCGGGGGAGCGGACGTCGGCCCCGGCGAGCGGGAGATCGTCGAGGAAGGCCGGATGAGCGGGCACCTGCTGAGCGCCCCGCGTGGCGAGGGTGGGTTTGGTTACGATCCGCTCTTTATCCCGGATGGTTTCACCGTGACGTCGGCCCAACTGAGCCCCGAGGACAAGAACCGCATCAGCCACCGGGGCCAGGCATTTCGCGCACTCGCCGCGCGCCTGGGCAGCCTTCTCGCCGGCTAGATGATCCCGCCCGTGGCCAGCGCCCGGCGAAGAATGATCGCGTGGGAGTCCTGCATTTCTTCCATGACCGGCGACGACGCCAGGGTGTCGGCCGCGAACCATCCCAGTTCGAGCGCGTCTTGCTGGGGCGCGCAGTCGCCTTCGACCGGGACAATATAGGCGAGCGAGACGGCGTGCTGGCGGGCATCCACGAACGCGGAGATGCCCGGCGTCGGGAAATATTCCGCGACCGTGAACGGGGTGAGCGAGGCGGGCGGCTTCGGCCACGCCACGGACCCCAAATCCTTCTCCACGTGCCGAATGATGGCCTCGCGCAGGCTTTCGTGCACGAGCACCCGCCCCGACACGAGCGAGCGGACGATCCGCCCGGCCCCGTCGGCCCGAAGAAGCAGACCCACCTCGCTGATCGTGCCGTAGGAATCGAGCCTCACGGGCACGATGTCCACGTAGAGGATGGGGAGCTTACGGCGCAGTTCGGCCATCTCGTTGTCATCGAACCACGAGGATTCGGTGTCCAGGGCGGTGCGGGTCATGCGGGTGCTCCTTGAATGCGCTTGGGTGCGGGGCCTCGCACCATTATTCCCCTGACCGCCCACTCTCGCCTGTGACGGGTGGGGGAGCGGGTGACCATGCGGCCCGGACCGCGGCGAGCGCATCGGCCAGCTCCACCCCGTGCCCGCGCGTGGCCTCCACGTAGCGGGCCGCTGCGGCGGTCAGGCGGGTGTCGGCCCCTTGGCCGGGCAGTACCCGCGTGCCCCTGGCGCGGCTCGACTCAATGAGCCCCGCGCTTTCCAGTTCGGAGTAGGCGCGGGCGACGGTGCCGGGGGCGATGCGCAGATCGCCCGCGAGTTGGCGGATCGAGGGGAGCCGGTGGCCGCCCGCGATGGCGCCGATACGGATGAGCGCCGCGAGGCCTTCGCGGACCTGTTCGTACGGGGGGACGGGACTGGTGGGATCCAGGGAGATCATTCTGCGTCCACCGCTCACGCGTGGGGGAGGGGGCGGGAGGTGCGGGCGCCGACCGTGCGGGAGAGATCGACGGCCCGACGCACGGCGAGTAAGAACCACACGAGGCTGACCACGAGCGTGATGGCCCCGAGGGTGAGGAGGCCCGGGGCGGCGATGGTGGAGGCGAACGGTGCCTGCATGCCCTCGGCAGCGCTGCGCATGGTGAGCCCCGCGAGGAACGCAATACCGCCGAGTTCGAGGCACAGAACGGCGGCGATGAGGGCCGTGAGGATGCTCGTGGAGGCGCGGCGCCACTGGAGATCGGCCTCGGCAAGATCAGGACCGTGCAGGGACGGGGTGCTTGCGAGTCGGTGCAGAGCGAGCAGAGCGGCCCCGATGAACAGAGCGGTCGCGATGAGAAGGGGCACGGTGTAGTACCAGCCGGGGTAGGGGCCCGACGAACTGCTGGCCATCGCGCGAGAAAACGTGATCGTGCGGAACCGCCCGAGGTGATCGGGGGAGGATGTGGCGCCGGTCGTAACGAAGAGGCTGATGGCGAGGATGCTGAGGGCCGCCAGACCGATGCGGGCGCGAGTGCTGAGGAAGCTCCAGGGCCGACGGCGTTCGAGCCGCGCGGTGCGGGTGCTGTCAGGCTCCAGCGGGAGGGAGGGCAGAGGCGTCGCGGCGTACAGCAGGAGGCCGCCAGTGCCGGCCACGGCGGGGGCAAGGATGAGGGGGAGGCCGAGCAGATGGGTCTCGTGCAGTCCAGCGACAACACTTGCCGTCAAGAGGACGAGCGTGAGGGTCAACGAGGCGAGGGCGCGGCGCCGCTCGAACCGCACGGCGGCGGTGAGCGTGGGATGGCCGCCCGTGAGCGATGTTCGGGCGCTCGCCCGTGAGTGGATCGCCCAGGCGAGGGCAAAGACGAGGGCGATCAGTACCGCGACAAGAACAACAACTCCGGAGCCCATGGCGCCACCTCCTGTATCAATGATGCGGTACAGCCTGTATCAAGTGGATGATACACGTGCAAGAGGGTGCGCGCGGGGCCGGTGACGGGTAGGCTCGTGGGGTTCGCGCGTGTGGCGGAATTGGTAGACGCGCTGGATTTAGGTTCCAGTATCTTCGGGTGTGGGGGTTCGAGTCCCCCCTCGCGCACGCGAACACCACGGCCCCTGACCTGGGAGTTTGTCTCTCGGGTTGGGGGCTACTTGTGTGCCAGGGGCGCTTTTAGCCCAACCTTGCCGTCGGGGTGGGGCCAGAGTCTACCCGTGGACCTGTACCAGTGGTACAGTGCTGGTATGGATGCGACAACCTCACCCCCTGCCACCATAAATGCCCGAACCCTCCTGCTGCCCTACACCCTCGTTCTCATGGTCGCGATGGGTCTGGTTCACGCCGTCATCATCCTCTCCGGGGGTCGCATCACCCTCGTGGTCGGCCTACTGACCGCCGCGGTCGCCCTGGGGATCGCCGCCTGGATGTGGCTGAATCGTCGTGCGCTCACGAGGGTGCGCTTCGGAGGCGCCATCGCCCACGCCATCGCGTTCGTCGTGGTGACCACCTCGTTCAATGTGCACGCGACCATCCGAACTATCGCTGTGGCCGGAGGGCCCGGTGGCGCAGAAGGTGCCGCCCACGATCTGCTCGCGAGCCCGTGGTTCGGCGCAACACTCGTCATGAGCTCCGCCTGGGGCATCGGGCTCCTGATCAGCCTGCTCGGATCCGTGCTCGGCCGCGGCTGGGAGGACTGAGGCGTGAGCGCCGAACGCCCCAACGAGGACGACGAATGGGTGGCCCATCGGATTGATTCGTGGGTCGAGACCTACAAGAAGGCGATGCTCACCCCGGTTGTCCTGCGTCTCGTCGCCATGCACCAACCGGTCATGGTGGCCACCCTGACCGAGCACCTCACGGCGGTCACGGGCTGGCAGGTCACCGAGCGGGGCCTGTACCGCACCGTGAAGCGCCTCCAAGACATCGGCTATCTGACGAGCGAGAACGTTGCCGCACCCCGCACGGGAGCCAAGCGGAAGGAGCTTGCCCTCACGTCCCTCGGCGAGAAGTTCCTCTCCGGCATCGATGCCAACCTCATCGACCTCGGAGCGAGCGGATTTCGGTCGCCCGATGGCGGTGCACCGGCCCCCAGAGGTGCCTGATAAGGCGGTCGAATCCGTCCTGGTGCCCGACTCGCGCGCCAGATTGAGGGCGAGTCCGAGGCAATCGATAGCCATATTGCTAGGCACCTAGTAAAATGGTGTGCATGACAAGTGCAATAGGCGCTAAGCAGGAGTTGCTGTTGTCCCGGCTTGGCGAAGCCGAAGCCGCGCGCCTGGTCATGGCCGTTCTGACCACGGCACGCCAGATTGACGCGGCGTGTGCGCAGTTGCTTGCCCGTCACGACCTGTCGGAAGGTCGCTTTGCGGCTCTCCTGGCCGTGTCTGCAGAACCGGGGATTACCCCTCGACTGCTGGTTGAGCGCTTAGACGTCACCTCCGCTACTGTCGCTGGGCTGCTGGAGCGGTTGGTACGCGATGGATTGATTGAGCGCGGGACGCATGCGACCGATCGGCGTACACATACGCTCACAACAACACTGGCGGGGGAAAGGCTCATCGGCGAGCTCGTGCCGGTCTATGCCGACTGGCTTCATCGACTTGGAATCGGGATTGACTCTGCCCAGTGCGAGAGTGCTGCCCTGGTGTTGGCTGCAGTCCAGCAGAACCTTGTTGCCGAGGTGGCGGAATGAGCGTCCGTGGGGCGCGCAGCCGCGCGGACATGAGCGAAACTCGCCTGAGAGCTCTCAACCTGGGGACGGCTTCTACCCGCACGCTCACCGAGGCACTTGCTGTTGACCATGCCGTTTTGCTGCAGGCGGCGATTCCGGGTGTCGATAAGGAGCTGTGCTCGAGTGTCTCCGAGCTGCAGGCCGTGGGCATCGTGAAGCGTATGACGGGCATTGGCGCTGCTCTGGCCAATCGCCTCGACAGGACCCAGGTTGAACACTTGGCCGCCCACACCTCGGACACTGTGCGTGGGTGGGTGTGTTTCCTCCTCGCGGCCCGTACCACTGATGGGCCCGAGGTGCTGCTCGATGATCTCCGACGCTTAGCGGACGATGAGCATTTTGCCGTTCGCGAATGGGCGTGGATGGCTGCGCGCTCAACTTTGGTGAGTGACCTTGATGTCAGCATCGAGGTGCTCGCTGGATGGACGAGTGACCCCTCGGAGCGGATCCGCCGGTTCGCCAGTGAGGCGCTTCGCCCGCGTGGAGTGTGGGCAGCTCATATCCCCACGTTGAAGCGTCGACCTGAACTGGGCGAGCCAATCTTGCACCCGCTGCGGGCTGACGCCTCTCGGTATGTGCAGGACTCGGTAGGCAATTGGATTAATGATGCCGCTAAGACGTGCCCGGAGTGGGCCATCGACCTGTGTGGGCGGTGGTCCGCAGAAAGTGATGCTGCTGCGACCGCCCGCATCGTGAAGCGGGGCCTACGATCCGTGAAACCCGGCACCACTACCTAAGCGAGCCCTTCTGCTCGAAAAACGTAGAATCTGGCATGTTGAGAGTGCTAGGGTGGCCGCATGATCTTGTTGAGTTTCACAGTGCGCAACCACAAGAGCATCCGTGACGAGATCACGGTTGACCTCCTCCACCCCGCGCTGAAGACCCTCCAGCCCAAGGATGGCGACTGGAACGCGGTGAGCTATCCACTTGCTGGCATCTTCGGGGGGAACGCGACGGGCAAGTCGGCCGTCCTGGACGCGCTCCGCTACGCCGTGACTGCAATCCGGCTGTCCGCAACTGTCTGGCAGGGCTCGAAGTCCATGCACCGGGCGCCGTTCAAACTTGACGGATCCTCCCGAACCTCGACGAGTCTCTACGAACTCGATCTGGTTCATGATGGGCGCCGCTACGTGTACGGCTTTGAGGTCGATCAGGATGGGATCAGCCGGGAATGGCTGCGTGACATCCCCAGTTCACGTTGGCGGACCCTGCTTGAGCGTGATCGAGACCAGGGCGTTCTCGCTTTCCACTCGGCTCTTCGAGGCAAGGTCGAGGTCACGCCCCGAGAACTTGTTCTCAGCCGTGCTCTCCTGCTGAAAGGATCATTGCTGCATGCCTTCGCTAGCGATCTGGTCGAAAGCTTCGACATTGTCCTAGTGAAGGATTCTCACCGCGAAGCGCGCTTGGCGAGCATCGCAGACTCGCTGGCGGATGGAGATGTCACCTTCGGAGACCTCGAAGCACTGCTCCATGTCGCAGACATCGGCGTCACAAACGTCAGTATCGAGGAAAGGAACATCCCAGAGAGGATTAGTCGAGCGCTCAGCCGCCTCGAACGTGACCTGCGCGAAGAAGATAACCGCCTGGCCGACGATGCAAGCCAGCCCGAGGCCCCGGAGAGTCAGGAGGACTTGGCCGATGATGAACTCGAGCTGGTCGTGCGGCATCTCCTCTTCACCCACCGAGGGACCACTGACGACTGCCCGCCGTTCTCGGTTAACGAGGAAAGCGACGGGACCATCGCCTGGCTCGCGATCGCAGTACCCGCATTGGAAGCGCTCCGCAGGGGAGGGCTTCTCCTCGTCGACGAGATCGACTCGAGTCTTCACCCTCACCTGCTGGAAGCGCTCTTAGGAGCATTTGCGGACCCATCCGTCAACACCCGTCACGCGCAACTCATCTTCACCAGCCACGAGTCCTACATCCTGTCTCCACTGAGTGAGGTGGGTTTGGCGCCGGAACAGATTTGGTTCACGGACAAAACGAATGAGGGCGTCACCGAGTTGACCTGCTTGGCCGACTTCCCCAAACACCCGGATGCCAATGTCGCGAAGCGCTACCTCACGGGACGATACGGGGGAACTCCTCGGCTGTCGCCAGGCCTGTTTGCCGCGCTTGCCGACGCTAACGGGGCGCGCGAGTCATGAAACGGGGAGAGCGCCGACGCTCCGTCAGGCCTCGTCGGCAGCTTGCCGAACGCATCCTTGTCGTCACTGAAGGCACCCGCACCGAACGCCTATATGTCGAGGGCCTGGGCCGCTACCTGCGAAGCCGGGACACGACAGCTATCGTCAAGACCGTTCCCGTGGGAAAAGACCCGCTGAAGGTCGTGCACAAGTGCATCGAGACGCGGGAAGAAGCAACTCGGAGGGGCAAAGGTTACGACCACTGCGTGTGCCTTGTCGACGTCGATGACCACCACACACTTCGTGTGGCAGCCCAGCTCGCTGATGAAGAGGGAATCCTGCTGCTGATCTCGAATCTCAAGTTCGAGGTGTGGCTCCGATGGCACACCGAGAACAAGCGCTCACCCGAGAACTCAAAGCAGCTCGACCGCATCGTCACCGATCTGGGCCTCGTGGAAGGGAAGATTCTCTCGCCATCCTTTCCATACGACGGTGTGCACGGCGCGTGTGTGACAGCTCGGGCCGCTGACCCTGAGATGCAACCAGGGGTACCGGGAGCGAATCCATCGTCACATATGCCAATCCTCGTCGACCTCATGCAAGGAAAGGCTCCACGCTAGGGGCCACACCTCAGCGTCGCACTGCCGTTCGGTATGGGTGCACCGGCCCCCAGGGACCCTCGATAAGATGGTCAGGAATGTCCGTGACCTGCACATGCACCGCGTCATGGAATCAGGACCGACGAGTGGGAGGCCCCCGTGGCAAAGAAGAAGGCCAGCCTTGAAACGATGAAGGACGAGGCGCTGCGCAGGCAGGACAACCTCGCATCGGACATTGACGAACTGGTGGACCGTGTGAACCCTGTGAACGCTGTCAAGCGCTGGGGTAATGAGGCGAAGGATATCGCGACGGGTTTTTTCGTCGCCGATGACGGTCGCGTGAAGCCTGCCCCCGCCATCGGGGTTGCAGGCGGCGTCATCGGCGTTCTCGCAGTGGTGGCCGGCCTCGCCCTCTTGGCCTCCCGAACCTCTTCCTCTCCCCGGTAGTCTGGGCGGATGGATGCCGCGCTCGCGCGCTGCTCATCAGCCTCCGATCTCACGTAAGGACACTTGACCCATGGCCCTGTTAGGCAAGACCGCTGTCATCACTGGTTCCTCCCGCGGCGTCGGCGCCGATACCGCGAAGATTCTTGCCGCCGCAGGCATGAACGTCGTCGTGAACTACCGCCAGAAGGCGCCCCGCGCGCAGAAGGTGGTCAAGGAGATTGAGGCGGCCGGTGGTCGCGCGATCGCCGTCGGCGCCGATCTCACGAACGAGGCCGACGTCGATGCGCTCATGCAGGCCGCGATCGACGAGTTCGGCTCGCTCGACCTCCTCGTGCTCAACGCTTCCGGAGGCATGGAGACCGACCTCGGCGAAAACTACGCGCTCCGCCTCAACCGCGACGCCCAGGTCTACGCCCTCGGCGCTGCCCTCGAGCGGATGAGCGTGGGCGGCCGTGTTGTGTTCGTGACGAGCCACCAGGCGCACTTCATCAACGACGTTGAAACCATGGACGCTTACGATGCCGTGGCGAAGTCGAAGCGCGCCGGCGAAGACGCCCTCACCGCCCGCATCCCCGAGATGAGCGAGAAGGGCGTGAGCTTCGTCGTGGTCTCCGCCGACATGATCGAAGGCACCGTCACCGCGACGCTGCTGAACCGCGCGCAGCCCGGCGCCCTCGAGGCTCGCCGCGAAGCCGCGGGCAGGCTCTACACCGTGGCCGAATTTGCCGAAGAGATCGCGAAGATGGCCTCAGCCGACGTGCCCACCGGGCACATCGAACTGGTGGGCGGCGCCGAAGACTTCCTCCGACAGGCAGAGTAAGTCCCGGCCACCCCTCATTGAGCGCGTCACCTCAACCGGGTGGCGCGCTCATTGTTTCGCCCCGTCGCGGGCAGCATGTCGTGGCGCCCGCTCGGCTCCTTGCCGTCACCGCTCATCTCGATGTCGGCAAACGCCATCGGCACACCCACGGCGATCCACGGGGAGATACGATCCATGAGCTGAGCATGCACGTGAGGCTCGCTGCTATTTCCCGAGTTGCCGCACGCGCCGATCACCTGACCCGCACGCACCCGGTCCCCAACCTTGACCCTCAAGGACCCTCGCGCCAGGTGCGCGACCACGGCCACGGTGCCGTCGGCCCCGCGGATGCTCACGTGATTGCCGAGGATGAAGGACGGGCCGCCCATCTCGCGCACCGCGCCCTCCAGCAGCATCAGGAGAACCGCCGCGGCGCTCGTGCGGGAGCGGTGGTCCCGGTGCCGGCCGGTCGCGCGGACCACCTCGCCGTCAATCATGGCGTGCACGCTCTGCCCGAACCCGTCGAACGCTTCGGGCGCCAGATACGCGCCGTCGCCGAACCGAGCGCCACTGCCGCCGACGGGGCGGTGAACCAGGTCAATCGCGTACGCCTGACCCCAGGCACGCACGCCGTGGCTCGGCACGCTCGTGGCGGGACTGTTGAGGGCCTCCCACAGCCCGTGGACGGGAGAGGAGACAGTCAGCGTGGGGCCTTCGGAGAGGTAGCGCGGCCCCAGGAAGGTCAGGAGAATGGCGAGGGCGACGAGACTCAGGGCAGGGATGATGCCGGCGCCGAGCGCGGAGGCCACGACCGTGCCCGGGGCAAAACTCCGGGTGAGGACTGCGGCGAGGACCACCACGATGGAGGCGTAGTAGACGATGCCGCGCACACGATAGGCGCTCATGAGAAGTCCGGTCATCGCTGCGCCCCCACGATGCTGAGCAGGAGGGGAACCACGCGAGCGGCCGGGACCTCGTAGGTGCCCCGAGCGCGCTGCTGCACCCAGCCCGCCGCCACCAGCTGGCGCAGATGGTGATGCAGCTGGCCCGTCGTGCCGAGGGACTCGAGCGCGGCAAGGTCCGCGGTGGTGCTGACCCCCTGGAGGAGGTGGCGCAGGATTTCCAGGCGCGCCGGGTGCCCAAGGGCGGCAAGTGCGGCTGCCCGCTCCTGCCAGGGGAGATCGATGAGCCCTTCCGTTCCCGCGCCGTACTGCCAGGCCACGGGGGCGCCCGAGGGAAGATCGAGCGAGCCCACCATCATGACGGCGCCCTGCTCGGTCTCCGGGCTCTCGCCTCGGCGTTCGGCCAGGCCGTTGAGCGCCCAAAAGGTGTCGGAGTGTTCGGCCCCGGCGGTCGGGGTCGTCTCCGAAGGCTCCGGCGCGTGGTGTGGTGGCGCATGGTGGCCGCGTGCGTGGCTGGCCTCGAGGGCGGCCACGCGGGCCGTGAGGGCCTCGAGGCGGTCGGTCAGGTGGCTGATGTCTGTCTGCATCCCACCAAAATAGCAAAGTACGTATAAACGTAGTCTGTGGGTGGTGGGGTGGGTGCGACCGGCCCATCACCCTTGGTTGCGTCGTGGGGCTGGTCGTCGTAGGGGAGGGCTGGGCGGCGCAGCCAGCGAGGAAAAACGACGAAGCCCCCGCCGGTTCGGCGAGGGCTTCGGGTTGTGCGCCATCAGGGACTCGAACCCCGGACCCACTGATTAAGAGTCAGTTGCTCTAACCAACTGAGCTAATGGCGCAACAGAGAAAGACTATAGCCCCTCCGTCGGTCCCGCGCTAGCGGCACAGGGGCCGACGGGGGAGAATTTGGTGCACGTCACAGGGCTGGTGCCGGTGTGGGCAGGGCCGACAGGCGCGTTCAGAACTGCTCGCCGTCAACGTACAGCCACGCGCCGTCTTCCCGCGCGAACCGTGACCGCTCGTGCAGCACCACGCGCCCCTCGGGACCGCGTGCGGTGGCCCGAAACGTCACGGTGCCCTCGTCATCGAAGGGGCCGCCCGCCTCGTGTGACTCAATCGCCAAATGGAGCCAGCGAAGGGGTGCGGTGCCCGTTCCTTCTGCCGCATCGCCGTCGGCCCCCACGTCCAGTTCAACCCGGGACGGACGGGTGCTCGGATGCCACGTGTCGTACACGTACTCCAGGGTGCCGAGCGCGTACGCGGTGTAGCGCGAGCGCATGAGCTGCACCGCCGTCGGTGCCGCGGTATCGCCGCTGAGGAAGCGCCCACAGCACGCGCCGAAACTGTCGCCGGAGCCGCACGGGCAGGGGGTATCGGAGGTCATGTCACCATTGTGCCCGCCGAGGCTCGCCAGGGGAGGCGTCGGCGCGGCCGGGTCGGGCAGTGTCGCCCCCACGCGCCCGTCGGCTACTCGCGCCACGCATCCGGCGCAGCGCCGAGCGTCGGGACCTAGGGCTGCTTTCGAGCCCGTGAGCCGCGTGCTACTGTGTGCTTCGAACGCGAGTGTTCACCGGATTGTTACTCTCACGAGGCAAGACCTGACGCCCTACCCGGGGTGTCGGGTCTTTTTTTATTCACCAGCAGCGTTATCGCTCGATCAAGGAAGTTCGATATGGCTAAATCCACCGCCACATCTGCCGCAGAGCAGATTGTTGAGGGCGTGGGTGGGGCAGGGAATATTGAATCCCTGACCCACTGCGCTACCCGTCTTCGGTTCCAGCTTCACGACGGCACGAAGGTTGACAAGGATTCCCTCGATGGGATTCCCGTCGTCATGGGAACCGTCCCCCAGGCGGGCGACCGCTACCAGGTGGTGATCGGCGGCGCCGTCACCAACGTCTACAACGAGATCATGGGCCTCGAGTCCATGACCGGCGCGGGCCAGGCCTCGAAGTCGGATGAGGACATCAAGGCTGCCGCCCGCAGCCAGGGCCCCCGCGGCAAGTTCGCGTGGCTCGATGGCTTCTTCGAGTTCCTGTCCGATTCGTTCCGCCCGATCATCGGCGCGCTGCTGGGCGCCTCGCTGTTCATCACGGCCATGTCGCTGCTGGCCACCACCGGCGTGATCGGCAACTGGGCCGACCCCCGCACGGACCTCGGCACCAGCTGGGGCTTCGTCAACCTGCTGTGGCAGGCCGTGTTCTACTTCCTGCCGCTCATGGTCGCCTACAACGCCTCCAAGAAGGTGGGCGCCGATCCGTGGGTGGGCTTCGCCATCATGGGTCTGCTCATGCTTCCCGGCTTCGCCGGCATGATGGACGGTGCGGAAACCACCAAGCTGTTCGGCACCGACGTGCAGTACGTCGAAGTGTTCGGCATCCCGCTCGCGCTGCGTGACTACGGCTCGCAGGTGTTCCCGCCGCTGCTCATGGCCGCGGTGCTGGGCCCGCTCTACAAGGGCCTTCGCCGCCTCATCCCCGAGAACGTGCAGCTCGTGTTCGTGCCGTTCCTCGCGATGCTCATCATGTTCCCGCTCATGGCCTTCGTCATCGGCCCGATCGGCGTGTTCGCCGGTGCCGGCCTGGCCGGAGTCCTCGCCGCGGTCAACAACTTCTCGCCGTTCATCTTCGCCATTGTGATCCCGCTGGCCTACCCCTTCATGGTGCCGCTGGGCCTGCACTGGCCCATCAACGCCGTGATGCTGCTGAACATTCAGACCCTCGGGTACGACTACATCCAGGGCCCCATGGGCGCGTGGAACTTCGCAGCCTTCGGCGCCACCGCCGGTGTGCTGATCCTCGCGATCCGCAACCGCGAAATCCAGATGCGCCAGACCGCAACCGGCGCGCTCGCCGCGGGCCTGCTCGGTGGTATTTCCGAACCGTCGCTCTACGGCATTCACCTGCGCTACAAGCGCATCTACCCGCGCCTGCTGGTCGGTGCGTTCGTGGGTGGCCTGATCATCGGTATCGGCGGCGGCGTGAAGGCGAGCGCGTTCGCGTTCACCTCGCTCCTCACCATCCCCGTGTTCTCCTCGATGGGCCTGTACGCGGTGGCCATCGCCGCCTCGTTCTTCATCTCGATGATCCTCGTGGTGCTCTCTGACTACATGACCCCCGAGCAGCGCGCGGAAGCCAACGCCGCTCGCGACAAGCGCGAAGCCGCGGAAAAGGCCGACGCCGACCGCGAACTTGCCACCGTCGGCGCCACCGCCAGTGCGGGTGCGGCAGCGGGCGCGGGAGCGGTAGCGTCCGCGGGCCAGGCCGACGCCACCCCGGTATCAGCCGCGTCCGAGACCGGGGAAGCGAGCGTGTTCGCCCCCGTCGGCGGCGCCGTCGTTCCCGTAGCCGACGTGGAGGACCCCGTGTTCTCCTCGAAGGCCCTCGGCGAAGGCGTGGGCGTTCACTCCGCGAACGGCACGATCGTCTCGCCCGTCAAGGGCCAGGTCATCACCGTGACCGGGACCGGACACGCCTTCGGACTGAAGTCCGATGATGGTGTCGAGGTGCTCGTCCACGTCGGCATCGACACCGTGCAGATGAACGGTGACGGCTTCGACGTCCAGGTGGAACAGGGCCAGCACGTTGAGGTGGGCGACCTGCTCGTCAACGTGGACATGGACAAGGTGCGCGCGGCTGGCTACAGCACCGTGACGATCATGACCGTCACGAACACCGCGAGCCTCGCTTCCGTCGAGCCCGTGACCAGCCCGGATGCGTCCGCTGGCGACGTGGTGCTCCGCGTCCAGAAGTAAGCAGTTCCAGGCGCCGAAGGCGGCCGTGCCATCACCGCGCGGCCGCCTTCGGCCTGCCAGGCTTTAGTTTTCTGCACAAAGCCTGACACAATGGCCGGTGATGCGCGTGGTGCGCAGACTAGAGGGGGTGGGGCGCGGATGCAGATCCTGCGCGTGCTCAACAACAACGTGGTGCTCTCACGCGACGCCCAGGGCCAGGACGTGATTCTCACGGGCCGCGGCCTCGGCTTCCAGGCGCGGCCGGGTGATCACGTGGACCCGAAGAAGATCGTGCGCACCTTTGTTCCGGCCGACGGCCGCGACCCCGACCACCTCGCCATGATCCTCGCCGAAATCGATCAGGACGTGGTGCGGGCCGTCTCCCTCGCGATCACCGAGAGCGGCATCGAGAACCCCGATTCCACGAACCCCGCCCTCGTCATCGCCGTGGCCGATCACGTGGCCGGCTCCCTGTCCCGCAGGCGCGGCGGCCACGAGCCCGTTGTGTACCCGCTCGAAGCCGAAGTCACCCACCTCTATACCGAGGAGTATCGCAAGGCGCAGATTTTGCTCAGCGCCGTCAACGCCTACCTCGACGATCCACTGCCGGACAGCGAGGCCGTGGCGCTCGCCCTACACATTGTGAACTCCGGCTTCAAGAGCGGGGACCTCTCCTTCACGTACACGATGACGGGCGTCATTCACCAGATGCTCGCCGTGGTCTCCGAACGCTTCGGCCTCGTGCTCCCGCAAGACTCGATCAGCGTGGCCCGCTTCATCACCCACGTGCGCTACCTCTTCGTGCGCGTGCACCACCACAAGCAGCTCGTGGACTCCAGTTCGCTCATCAGCGATGGCATCCGTACCGCCTACCCCGAGGCGCTGCGCACCGCCGAACAGCTGGCCACCATCGTCCAGCTGCGCCTCGGCGTCCCCCTCACCAGAGACGAAATCGCTTACCTCGCGCTCCACGTGGCCCGCATGGCCCAGGATGGGGACCCGGCGTAGTTATCGGTGTGGCCCGCAAGAATCTTGTGGGGGTGGGCTAAAACGTGATAATATATGGCCAGGCGATCGGTCATAACCGGTCGCCATCATCGTTGTTTATGAGCCTTATAGACAATCGACAATTTATTGCCCTGTGGTCAGCGGGGACAATCGTCTTCGCCGCCGGCACCCTCGTATCCTTCCTCTTGCCCGTCATCGCGGTCGACCAGTGGGAGGGCGCCCCGTACGGGCCTGCACTGGTATCTCTGGCCCTGGGCCTGCCGTGGCTGCTGCTCGGAATGCTGGCGGGGATCATGGCTGATCGCGTCAACGCTCGCACGATTCTGGTCTGTGCGTCGGGCGGGACATCGCTTGTGTTGGCCGCGGCCTCGATCGGCATAGCCCATTCCCTCGCGCCTACGGGCGCGATACTGGTGACGACGGGATTCCTCGTCGGATGCGGCACCGTCGTGCGAGCCACTGCCTCCCAAGCGGCGCTCCCGAAGCTGGTGGCAAAAGACGAGCGGGTGCAGGCCAACAGCTGGCAACTTCGTTCGACCTCGGCCATCGAACTTCTCGCCCTGCTCGTGGGTGGAGCGCTGGCTACGCTCTCCGCTCCCGCTGGCCTCATGGCCGCTGCAGTACTGTCGCTCCTCGCGATTCCTTTTAGCCTCGCGGTCAACGCCCCTCCAGCGGGAGCGCGCACCAAGCCGAAGCTGCTCGAAGGATTCCGGTTCCTTCTCACGACCCCAGAAGTGCGGCAGAGCACTATTGTCACCGCCCTGTGGCGATGTTCGGCAGGGGTGGGATCAGCTCTGGCTCTGCCGTACCTTGTTGACGGGATGGGGGTGAGGGGCGTGGGCCTGGGACTTGCCATGGGGGCCATTGGTATCGGGGTTTTTGCGGGTTCTCTAGCACTGCCCACCTTGAACGGGAAGTTCAAGAACAGTGCGGACCTCTGGCGAGCCATGCTGGTCCTCGGCGCGGTGGGCAGCGTGGTGCGAGCGATTCCCCTCGGCCCCGTGTCGGTGTTCGCGTTCGTTCTTGGCGGTCTCATGATTGGCTTCGCCATCACCACGACGAACATCCTCGTGATCACCCAGCGCATGAACCTCACGCCTCGTGAGCACCTGGGGCAAGTAGCGGCAGCGTTCTCGATGATCGTCTGGGGCGCCATGCCCCTCGGTGCAGCCCTGGGAGTTCCCCTGCTGGCGGTGTTTGAGCCCGCGTCGGCTTTCCTCATCGGCAGCCTGCTGCTTATCGCGTGTCCGATCGCTGCTGCGCTGCCACCCCTCGGCCAGCGCCGGACGCTAGACGCCGCCACGTGAAGGGTTGAGCGCCGTCAGTCGGCGGCGCGAAGCGTTATGCGGACAGGCTTGCGCGGAACTCGGCGAGGGTGACGCGCTGGCCGTCGTCGGCAGCTTTCGCCCGACGGTAGGCAGCAAGGTCCTCGGCAAGCTCGATCTCTTCGAGCGCCTCGGGGTCACTCACGTTGGGCACGGATTCCATACGCCCAGAGTGGCACAGGAGCCTCGCTTTCGCACGCAGGACGAAGCCCCCGCCGGTTCGGCGAGGGCTTCGGGTGGTGCGCCATCAGGGACTCGAACCCCGGACCCACTGATTAAGAGTCAGTTGCTCTAACCAACTGAGCTAATGGCGCAACGGTATGAGAGCTTACTGGGGCGAGGGGCTTGCGGGCCAGGTGAGCGGGGGTGATATGACGAAGCGAACAGTGGCGCGCCCGCTTAGAATGGGCCTTACGTCAACGTAGGTTCGCCATGCGAAGCGAGGAGCGGTTCAGTGAAGATTGCGGTCACCGGTGCCACGGGCGTTCTTGGTCAGGAAGCCGTGGAGGCCCTCGTTGCTGCTGGCCACGAGGTCACGGGCGTAACCCGGCGTGAGCGGGGCGTGCCGATTATCGAGGGGCGCGGGGCGCGCGCCGTGGTGGCCGACGTGTATTCGACGGGGGATCTGGAGCGCACCTTTCGCGGGCACGACGTGGTGATCAATACGCTCGCCAAGATTCCCGTGGGGATGGTGGCGCTGCGCCCGTTCGCGTGGCGTGAAGATGACCGCCTGCACCTCGAGGCATCCGTGGCCATCGCGAAGGCCGCCGAAGCGGCGGGAGTGCGGCGGCTCATTCAGGAATCCTCCCTGTTCATGTACCCGGATTCCGGTGCGGAGTGGATCGGCGAAGACAAGGCGCTCAACGTGCGCCACGCGGTGTTTCGCCCGCGCGTGCGCGAGATGCGGGCCGCGGTGGACTTCGCTGGGACGGGCCGCAGCGCCGTCATTCTTCGCCTGGGCCAGTTGTATGGCCGCGATCCAGCCACCACGTACACGCTGAAGAAGGTGCGCGAGGGCGAAGCGGTGCTGCTGGGCAAGCCGTCGGATTACATCACGCTCGTGCATCACCAGGATGCGGGCCGCGCGTTCGTGGCGGCGCTCGGCGCCCGTTCCGGTTTCTACAACGTGGGGGGCGAACCGATTCGCCGCTCGCGCTGGGCGAAGGACCTGGGCCGGGAAGCAAAGGCGTCGCAGGATGCGAAGTTCTTCCCCGAGATCACGCAGTCGGTTCTCCCGGCGAAGATGGAGGTGCAGCGCCGTTCGCTGCGCGTCTCCTCGCTGCGGTTCATGCGGGAAACCGGGTGGTGGCCCACGATCGGACCATCCACCCTGGGCTGGTCGCGCATGTGACGATCCGCCTCGCCAGCAGCGAACATTCGCGGCGATGAGGCGGGTGCGGGGGTAGGATGAGGGCGCATGTTCCGGGAACTCGGTGCAATTCCGAACTGGCGGTCACAGCCCGCTAACCCCGGCCCCCAGACGCGATGATGTCGCAGGTCAGGGGGCGATTTCGGGGCCTGACCGGTGAAATTCCGGTGCCGACAGTCACAGTCTGGATGGGAGGCGCATGCGCGCGCAGCACGCCCCAGGGCGGCTGTGCTCTTTCGGCACACCCGTGCCGCCGCGCGTCCCATCGCCTTTCGGACAGGCCGAAAACTTGGGCGAAAGGCGAACGCGTTGGCATCTGGCCACACCCTTCCTACCGCGGTGATCCCCGCGGCCTTCAGCGCTGCCGTCAAGGCGGCGGCGCGCGGCCCGCTCGGCGCGAATCCGCGCGTGGGCGCGGTGCTGGTGGGGCCGACGGGTCAGACGCTCGCGACCGGCTGTCACCGCGGCGCCGGGACGCCCCACGCGGAGGCTGACGCGCTCTCCCACGCCCGCGAGGCCGGGCACGATCTTGCTGGCGCGACGTGCGTGGTGACGCTCGAGCCGTGCGCCCATGACGGCCGCACCCCGAGCTGCGCCCGCGCCCTGATCGACGCTGGCGTTGCCCGGGTGCTGTATGCACTCGATGACCCGAACGCCCTCGCGGCGGGCGGTGCCCGCATGCTGCGAAAGGCCGGGATTCAGGCACTCCTGTGGGCCGATTCCGGCGTGGAGGAAGCCGCGCACTGGACGCACCAGGCAGAAAAGCTCAATCACCGCTGGCTCCGCGCGGTCCGCGAGCAGCGACCGTTTGTCACCGCGAAGATCGCCCATACCCTCGATGCGAAGGTGGCGGCCGCGGATGGGTCGAGCCAGTGGATCACCGGGGAGGCCGCCCGCGCCGAAGGCCACGCCCTGCGCGCCATCGTCGATGCGATCGCTGTCGGCACCGGCACCCTCATGGTCGACGACCCCTCGCTGACCGCCCGCACACCCGACGGCTCAGCGCTGGCCACACAGCCCTTGCGCGTGGTGCTGGGGGAGCGGGACGTGCCGCCGTCGGCCGCCGTGCGCGGTCATGACAGCCGTTTCGTGCACCTGCCCACCCGGGACCTTCCCGGCGCGCTGCGCCGCCTGCGCACCGACCACGACGTGCAGCACCTGCTGATCGAGGGCGGTCCCACGCTGATCGGTGCGGCGCTGACCGCGGACCTCGTGGACGACCTGTGGATCCACCAGGCACCCAGCCTGCTCGGCGCCGGAACCCCGTCGGTCCCCGGACTCGGCATTACCTCGCTCGATGCGCGGATCGACCTCGAGATCGTGCCCGAATCCATCCACCTGGCAGGCCGCGACCTGCTCTTTCACGCCACTCCACGCCACCCCTGACCACTCACGAGGAGACATGCATGTTCACCGGAATCGTTGAAGCGCTCGGCACGATCACGCGCCTGGAATCCCACGGCGACGACACCGTGACCCTTACCCTCGAGGCGCCCGCCACGGTCCTCGACGGCCTCGGGGTAGGAGGCTCGCTCGCCGTCTCGGGCGTGTGCCTCACCGCCATCGACGAGCCGGAGGCTGAGGGGGAGAGGGCCCAGTTCGCGGCCGTCGCGATGGGGGAGACCCTCGCGCGCACGAGCCTCGGCGGCCTCGCCGTCGGCTCCCGCGTGAACCTTGAGCGCTGCACCCGCGCGTCCGACCGGCTCGACGGCCACATCGTGCAGGGCCACGTGGATGCCACGGGCGCCGTGCTCGAGGTGGACGACCAGGGAAGCTGGCGCCGCATCCGCGTCCAGGTGCCGCCGCAGCTCGCGGGCCAGGTCGCGGAAAAGGGATCGGTCGCGCTCGATGGCACCTCGCTCACCATCACCGCCGTGAGCGATCCCGGCAGCAGCGAACCCTGGCTCGAAGTGGCGCTCATCCCGGAAACGCTCGCCGCCACCACCCTCGGCGAGGCCGTGCCCGGCACGCGCCTCAACATCGAGACCGACGTACTGGCCAAATACACCGCCCGCCTCCTCGCCGTGCAGGCCGCCACCCCCACCGCCTAAAGGACCCCCATGACTTTCTCACTCACCCTCACTCCCATGCCCGAAGCGCTGCGCCGCCTGCGGGCGGGCGAACCGCTCGTGGTGCTCGACGCCGAAAACAGGGAAAACGAGGGCGATCTCGTGCTCGCCGCCGAACTGGCCACGTCCGCCACCCTCGGCTTCTTCGTGCGCCACACCTCCGGGTACCTGTGCGCGCCCATGAGCGCCGAGCGGGCCGCGGCGCTGGAGCTTCCGCTCATGGTGCCGAACTCCGAGGACCCCCTGCGCACCGCCTACACGATCAGTTGCGACGCCCGCGCGGTCGAGGCGACCGGTATTTCCGCCACCGACCGGGCGCTGACCGCCCGCACCCTCGCCGATGGAGCGGCCGCCGATCTGGTGCGCCCCGGCCACATGCTCCCGCTCATCGCGAAGCCGGGCGGTGTGCGCGAGCGCCCCGGTCACACCGAGGCATCCGTGGAGCTGACCCGGCTCGCGGGCCTGATTCCCGTCGCCGTCATCGGCGAGGTGGTTCACGACGATGGCGAGATGATGCGCGCCCCCGCCCTCGCGGAGTTCGCGGCCGAACACGACCTCGGGATCGTGACGATTGAGCAGCTCATCGCCCACCTCGAGGCAGAAGCAGGCGCCGAGGTGACCGCATGAGCGCCCCCAACCTGCAAGGAATCGAATCCACGGAAGCCGTCAGGATCCCAACCCCGTGGGGCGAGTTTGCCGTGCGCGCGTGGCGCGGGGCCGACGGCGAACACCTGAGCCTTCAGGCGCCCTCGCCCGTCGGCGCCGGAGAAACGGCACCGGCCGACGGGACCGCGACCCCCGCCCCGCTCGTGCGCGTCCACTCCGAATGCGCCACCGGCGACATCTTCGGCAGCTTCCGCTGCGACTGCGGCGAACAGCTCGACTCGGCGCTTGCCCGCATCGCGGCCGAGGGCGGCGCGCTGCTGTATCTGCGCGGGCAGGAGGGCCGCGGCATCGGACTATTCGACAAGATTCGCGCCTACCACCTGCAGGACGAGGGCGCCGATACGGTCGATGCCAACACGCGCCTGGGCCTGCCCGTGGACGCCCGCCGCTACGACGACGCCGCCCACATGCTGCGCTCGCTCGGCCTCAACCGCATCCGGCTCATCAGCAACAACCCCGACAAGGACCGCGCGCTCAGCGACCTCGGCATCGACGTGGTTGAACTCGTCCCCTCCATCATCGAGCCCCGCGACGCGAATCGCCGATACCTCGAAACGAAGCGGGACAGGATGGCGCACAGGCTGCCGTCGGCCCCGCTCATCCACTGACCCCTCCCGAAAGGACCTCCCCATGGCCGGACACGGCACCCCCACGAGCCCCCTCGCCCCCGACGAGGCAGGGCCGAGCACCCTCGGCATCGCCGCCGCCAGCTGGCACACCACGATCATGGACGCCCTGCTCGACGGCGCCCGCCGCGCCGCAGCCGACGCGGGCCTCAGCGTCACCGAAGTCCGCGTGCCCGGCTCCTTCGAAGTGCCGCTTGCCGCCCAGGCCCTCGCCCGCACGTGCGACGTGGTGGTGGGCCTCGGCGTCATCATCCGCGGCGAAACCCCCCACTTCGAGTACATCTCCGCCGCCGCCACCGAGGGCCTCGCCCGCGTGGCCCTCGACGAATCCACGCCCGTGGGCAACGGCGTCCTCACCGTCAACACCGAACAGCAAGCCATCGACCGCTCCGGCGCACCCGGGGCAAGCGAAGACGCCGGATACGCCGCCGCCGAAGCAGCCATTCGCACCTACCGCGCGCTCCCCGGCCGCGGCCAACGGCCCGCACCGCGCAGGTTGAGCAAGTTCTGACCCGCTGCACGTGCGCGTGTGCGTGGGCGGTGCGGTGAGCCTCACACGCCCCGCACCCTCGCGGGGTAGCCGCGCGGCCCCGATTCGCGGTAGGGTGGGTGATCGTTGCGGAATGCTCCGCACATGGTGGTCGTAGCTCAGTAGGTAGAGCTCCTGGTTGTGGTCCAGGCGGTCGCGGGTTCAAATCCCGTCGATCACCCCTTTGTCCTGTGGCAGGACATAGGAAACCCTCGAACCTTCGGGTTCGGGGGTTTTCTGCTGTCTCGGGGTTGGTAGTCCTTGGTGGGGTCGAGGGTGAGTTCGTGGATGAGTTCACCTGTGGTGGCGTGGGTGATGTGGCCCGCTGGCAGGAGCTGGCCCACCCCGGTCCGCTGTTACCGAAAACCGGAACCGTGCGTTCCTGAGATCGCGCGGGCAGGCGCCGCTCTCGGTTCGCTCTCCGTCTCAGAACAGGAGCACGATCCTTCCCTTGGGCGTGCCCGAGTCGAACAGTCGGTGTGCGGCTGCGGCCTCGCTGGCTGGGAACGTGGCGGCGACCTCGAGAGGTAGCTGACCCTCCTGTGCCAGGTCACGCAGAACGACGATCGCCGAATGGTCGCTCATACGGGTGCGGACATTGATCATGGCCGAGGTGATCCCGCGGTCCAGGTCGCCCAACTCTGCACGCGGCGAGACGACGCGCCCGCCGTCTCGCACAGCGGGGATGTGATCCAGGTGGGCCGGGGTGGTGTCGAAGAGACCATCCACGCCGTTGGGAGCCAGGGCCTGCAGCGTTTCACGGAAATTGGCGCTGCGCGGCACGAAGGCGTCGGCACCGAGCCGCTTCATTGTCTGCGCGTCCTCGTCGGAGGCGAGAGCGATGACATGCAGCCCTTCGACGTGAGCAAGTGCGACAGCTGATCGGCCAACGGCCCCAGCGGCACCGGCGACCAAGAGCTTGTCGCCGCGCTGCAGCCCCAGAAGGTCAAGACCGGCACGCGCCGTCAGGGCCGGCATGAGGAAGGAGGCGGATTCTTCGGGGCTGGCCCCGCGGGGCGCCGCGCACACAGAGGCGACGGGGAGCACGACATACTCGCTGTAGCCTCCGTGAGCCCCGAAACTATTGACCACACCGATGACCTCGCGCCCAACCTCCAGGTCATCGTCGGCATCAGCACCACCGGCGGGCCCTACGGCATCAACGACACCGGCGATGTCCATGCCAGGCACATAAGGCATGGGAGCCTCGCCATACCATTCAGCCAGCACACCTTGGCGCAGCATGACATCCGCGGGATGGATGGCCGCCGCCCGCACGCGAACCCGTACCTCACCGACGCCGGGTTCCGGCGTGGGCAAGGTGACCTCGTGCAGCACCTCTGGCCCACCGAAACTGGTCAAGCCAATCGCCTTCATCGCGCCTCCTGAGTGATCCGCAGGTACAGGTCAATGGCACCTATGGAAGGGAAAATATACCGGATCCCAGCCAAGGCCAACAGAGGTTACGTGCAGGGTGGCTTGGCGCGGGCTCCCTGCACGTGATCTCTGACTTTCCCTGATTCCTCCGTTGGTGAACGCCAGGTGGGCTGGTTTCTGAACTGTCCGCGCGGGCTGATGGAATAGAGCATGTGGCCAGCCGTGAAAGCGATGCTCCGCAGTGTCTATGACCAGCTCCACGCCGCCGTGAACGCCCAGTTCGACCGATTCCTGGACTACGTCAGCGAGAAGCTCCCGGCCGTGGCTGAACACCTCGACACCGCCCGCGCCGATGTCCTCGCGCTCACTGCCTTCCCCGGAGGCCTGTGGCAGCACATCTGGTCAAATAGTCCCAACGAGCGTCTCAACCGGGAGATCCGCCGCCGCTACTTCGGACTCGACATCCTCGCCCGCTGCCAACCAAACACCACCACCGGGGAAGCCACCGCCAGCTCCCTGCCCAGCCTGACCGCATCACCTCCAAGCGAAGGATCACTACACCACTACCCGGGACGTGACCGACGCTCTACGATAGTGGTATGCGTCCCACTGAGATTCTGCTCGATTCTGCCCGCCGTCCTATCGAAGCGATTGTCTACGTTCGTGGACAGTTGACTCCTGAACTGCTCGCCGCCCACCCGGGCGGGCACGACAATTCCATCGGCTGGCTCCTGTGGCACATGGGCCGGGAGATCGACGTTCAATTAAGCGCCATGTCAGGACTGGCGGAGGTCTGGACGAGTCAGGGCTTCGCGAAACGGCTCGGGCTTGGCGAGTTGGGCGACGGCGTGGGCTACGGTCACACGAGCGACGAGGCTCGCAGGATCGTCGTGGCCGACCCCCAGGTGCTCGTTGAGTACGTCATCGCGACCGGTGAAGCCCTGAGCGATTACCTCGGTGCGCTGGAACCAGACACGCTGGCCGACGTGATGGATGAGGACTGGGATCCGCCGGTCACGCGCGCTACCCGGCTGGTCAGCATCATCGATGATGCCGCTCAGCACGCCGGTCAGGTGAGCTACGCCCTCGGAATCCTTACCGATACTCGCGCCTAGGATCGCGCCCCGCCCGTCACGACGCGGCGCGGGACCGGGTGATGCGGTGGGCGAGGACGAGGCCCGCTCCCATCGCGGCGGTCATGACGGTGGCGGTCGCGAAGTCTCCAGCCGTTGCCACAAGGAGGTCGGTGGTGGGGGTGCGGGCCATCTGGACCATGCCGGAGACGGTGCGGAACACGTAGACGCCGGGGACGAGCGCGACGACGGCGGCGAAGCCGATGCCGGCGAAGGGGAGGTGCTGCCGGTGGGCGACAGGGCCGAGCAGGAGGCCCGCGACGAGGCAGGACACGAAGACGGACAGGGCATTGCTGGTGTGCAACTGGTTGATGCAGAGGTAGTGCGCGCCGTGGGCGGCGGCCCCGGCAAGGACGGGCCACACGATGTGGCGGGGACGCAGGCCGAAGTACACGGGATAGGACGCGGCGGCGACTGCTGCCGCGAGAATATCGATGGCGGCGGGCGGCGCCGGGAGGGGGAGTGAGCTGGGTGGCAGACCCCCGATGGGGGCCAGGCCGATGACGAGGCCCGTGCAGATCGCGGCGAGGATGATGAGCGCGTAGGCGATGCGCGCAAGGCCGAGGCTGATGTGCCGACCGGCGAGGTCGAGCATGCCATTGAGAAGATGCGGGCCGGGCACGAGCACCATGGCCGGGCAGAGCGCGACCAAGAGCGAGGTGGCGCCGGGGGCAAGGGCGTGCGCAGCAGAGGCAGTGAGAGCGCCGATGAGGGCGGCGAGGAACGCCTGCCCGAAAAGGCCAACGCCGTGGCGGCCCGCCGCCCGACGAGCGAGGCCCCCGCCCCCCGCCGCGGCGGCGATGAGGGCGAACTCGAGCGGCGCACGCGAACCAAAGATCACGGCCAGGGCGCACGCGCCGGTAATGCAGGCGGCAGCGAAGATCAGGTCCGGGTAGGGCGGCCGCTCGGCATCGCGCTTCAGCTGCGCGGAAAGTTCTGCCGCATTGGGTGGGGCCTGGTCAGGCCCGGTGGCCGCGGTCAGGGTCTTCATGGCCCCGGCTACGGCGTGCATGTTGACCGCCGCGGGAGCGGTGGGGGCGATGGTGAGGGTCGTGCCGTCCTCGCGGTCGATGATGGCCGTGTGGTCCCAGGTGGGTACCACGGTCAGATCGAGGCCCCAGCGGCCACCCAGATCGGTCAGCGCGTTGATAGTGCCCGTCGTGGTGTGACCGTTGGTGACGAGAGTCGTGGCGGCGGTGCGCAGGGCATCCCTCTGGGCAGCGGTGTGCCGAGAGGGATGTCCGGTCGATGCTGAATCGTGCGGCATGTGCGCTCTACAGCGAGGCGTCCTGCGCGTAGGTGGGTTGCCACATCGCGTCCTGGACGGCCTGAACGAGGTCGTCGTGCTCGATGGTGGCCACCTTGTCGGCCGCGGCTTGCGTGGCGACCGCGACGGCGACGGTCGCCGAGGATGCGCGAAGGTTCTCGACATCCGGCAGCAGCGACGCGCCGAGGGAGGAGGGATCAACCTGCGAGGCCACCGCTTCGGCTGCGGCCAGGAGCATGCCGTCCGTGACCCGCGAGGCGCCGGACACGATGATGCCGAGGCCCAGACCGGGGTAGAGCAGGGCATTATTGCCCTGACCGATCACGTAGGACGTGCCGTCGTACTCGACGGGCGGGACGGGAATGCCGGTGGCCACGAGGGCCTTGCCCTGGGTCCACTGGATCACGTCCGACGGCATGACCTCGATCCGCTCGGTGGGGTTCGAGAGCGGCAAAATGATGGGCCGCTCCACGCCGTCGGCCATCGCCTCGATCACCTCGCGGGTGAAGGCGCCGTGGTCGGTAGAGGTGCCGATGAGGATCGTGGGCTGCGCCTGGCGCACCACCTCGAGGAGCCCAATCTTCCCGTCCTTGCGCGTCCAGTCCTTCACCTCGTCGGCCGCTCTGGCATACACCTGCTGGTAGTCGGGAAGGTTCTCCATGTCGTCCGTGACCAGGCCGTTGATATCGATGAGCCAGATCCGTGACTTTGCCTCGTCTTCGGAAAGGCCCGCGCGCATCATTCCGGCATGGATCTGGTCGGCCATGCCGGTCCCGGCGGTGCCCGCGCCGTAGACCACGAGGCGCTGGTCGGCGAAGCTCTGCCCCGTGACCTTCATGCCGGAGATGACGGCGGACATGACGATCGCGCCCGTGCCCTGCATGTCGTCGTTGAAGATGCGGTAGCTGGTGGCGTTGTTGACGAGGATGCGCCGGGCGTTGGACGGCCCGAAGTCCTCGAAGTGCAATAGCGCGTTCGGGAACTTTTCCGCCGCGACCTTCAGGTAGGTGGCGATGAACTCGTCGTACTTCTCGCCGCGCACGCGCGAATGACGATTGCCCAGGTAACCGGGGTCATTCAGCAGCGTCTCGTTGTTGGTGCCGCAGTCGAGGTTGACGGCGATGGTGCGGCCGGGGTGGATGCCCGCCGCGGCGGTGTAGACGGCGAGCTTGCCGACGGAAATGTCGGTCCCGTTCACGCCCCAGTCTCCGATCCCGAGGATTTCCTCGGCATCCGAGCAGACGAGGAGGTCAACGTCGTCCGGCCCAAGCCCCAGTTCATCGAAGGAGGCTTCGATGTCGTCGATCCTGTCAATCGAGAGGTAGACGGCGCGGGTGCGGCGGTAGTCGCGCGACCACTTCTTGATGGCCTCGCCGACGGTGGGGTCGTACACCACGGGCAGGAGCTCGGACATGTGGTCGGCGAGCAGGCGGTAGTAGACGGTCTCGTTCCGGTTGTGCAACTGGTCGAGGTAAATGTACTTCTGCAGGTCGGAGTCGTACGAGGAAAGCTGGGCGTAGCAGCGCGCGGCCTGCTGGTCGAGGGTTTCGACGGCGGAGGGGAGGCGGCCGACGAGGCCGAGCCGCGCCCGGTCCTCACGAGTGAAAGCGGTGCCCCGCGTGGCGAGGGAATCGGAGAGTGAGGTGGGCAGCGATGACATAGGGACCTCCGTCGTGTCCGTCTAACGAAGCAGTGTTGATGAAGTGACAATGCTCCTTTGAGTATGTCACTTAAGTGTCAGTGTGTCGACGCATCGTGGAGGGGTGAATGCCCAGCGCGTCAAACGACAGCTCAATCGCGTCGGCGCGCCAATGCCCCTCCGGCTGCGCTTCGGCCACGCCATCGACCAAGGTCTCGAGGACGGCGAGGAGTGCCACGCGGCTACCGAAGGGAGTGCCCGGGCCCGTGCGCAGCCGCAGCGGCACCCGGGCCATGCTGAGGAGCGGACTGGTGGGGATATTGGTGAGGGCAATCGTGGCCGCCCCCACCGCGTGCGCGCGCTCGAGAAGGTGGACAACGGGGAGGGGGTCGCGGTCGTACGCCGCGACGAGGACGACGTGGTTGGTGGTGAGCGCGGCAATCTCGTGCGGCCAGCGGTCGGTCCCTGCGAGCACCCGGACGCCTCCGCGCAGATACGACAGCAGAAGGCCGACGTGCTCCAGGAGCGGCTGACCCGAGGCGACGGCCCCGAGAAGGAGTGGCCGCGAGGTATCGCGCAGGAGGTCGATGGCCCGGTGTACCTGCACCCAGTCGAGCGCGGTCGCCGTGGCATCGAGATCCTCGCGCGCACGAGCGATCCTCCCCTCTGCGCACGACTCGCCATCGGAGGTGGCGATGCGATCCCCGGGGCGTTCGAGGACCAAGCGGGCGTCCATGCTGAGCGACGCCGACAGGTCACGGAAGTCCTCAAACCCCAGCTTGCGCGCGAATCGGCTGACCGACGCGGTGCTCACGCCCGACGCGGACGCGACCTGCTGCAGGTTCATGAAGGCCGCGCCCGGCAATGAGGAGTTGTAGAACTCGGCGACAGCCCGCTCGCTCGCCGTGAGTGCGCCCGCCCGGGTGGAGCGCCTGAGAACTTCCCATGCCACAGGCGTCACCTCCCATCGGTTGTTGTCACGCCGTGTGCCTCATCCTCGCAGATCAGAGATGCTGAGCGCCCGCCCTCACGGCGCGTCGGTGAGAAACGCGTGGAGTTCTCGCGAGAACGCCTCGGGCGCCTCGAGGTGTGACAGGTGCCCGGCGCCCTCCAGGACGTGCAGCCGCGCACCCGAAATAGCGTGGGCGATCCGGCGGGCGGCGGGAAGATTGGCGCGATCCTTCTGCCCGCACAGCACGAGGGTGGGGGCGTGGATGCTCGCGAGGTCCGGGGTGAGGTCGGTGCGGGCGGCGTCGGCAAGGACCTCCAGCAGGAGTGGCTTGGGAGGGCTTCCCGCGGGAAGAAAACGAGCGGGAATCAGGCGCAGAATGCCGGACTGGACGGCCATGAGGGCGCGAGGTGGCTTCGCTTGAGGGGCGGCAAGGGTGAGGGAGGTGATCCGGTCCGGGCGCCTCATGGCGAACTGGAGAGCGAGCATGGCGCCAAGCGAGAGGCCGCACAGGTGCGCCCGTCGGATCTGGCGGCGATCAAGCTCGGTCGCGAGGGCCTCGGCGGATGCCGCGAGCGTGAATGGCGTGAGCGGGGGAGCGGCGGGGTCGAAGCCGGGCATGTGCAGGCTGAGGCCTCGCAGATCGGAGGGGAGGTGGGCGAGCTGGTGGTCCCAGACCTCGGGCCCCTCGCCGAGTCCGTGGAGGAACACCACGGTTGTGGCAGTGCCCGTCATGGTGCCTCCGAAGGGTGGGGTGGGATTCGCGTCCACCCTCTCACGGGTGGGTCGCGAGCGCCATCGTCCGCCGGCCCGCCGCAAGTCTGGAACTACGGTACCAAAGTCCCTAGTACTCACGTACCACTTTGACAGAATGGATTCATCAGGTTATGCAACCGGATCTCGATGGTGAGAGGGATGAGACCCATGAAGTACAGCGTGGCATCGGAAGTGGGAACACTTCGCCAGGTCATCGTGCACCGCCCCGGGCGAGAGATGGACCGGCTCACGCCCACGAACAAGGACGAACTGCTCTTCGACGACGTGGTGTGGACCGAACAGGCGCAGCGCGAACACGACGTCTTTGCCGACGTGCTCCGCGAGCAGGGCGCCGAAGTCCTCTACGTCCACAGCCTGCTGGCAGACACCCTGCGTGTGCCCGAGGCCCGCGAGTTCCTCTCCGCCGTCACGTTCGATGAGCACTGGTACGGCATTACCGGCACCCGCTACATGCGCGAATACGCGGACTCCCTCAGCGCCGACGCCCTCGCCTGCCACCTCATCGAAGGCATCACGAAGAACGAACTCATCCAGAGCATCGGCGACCACGCCTCGGTCTACTTCGAGCGCGCGGAGGCGGACTCGATGGTGCTGCGCTGCCTCCCCAATCACCTCTTCACTCGCGACACCTCGTGCTGGATCTACAACGGCGTCTCGATCAATTCGATGCGCATGGTGGCCCGGCAGCGCGAAACCCTCAACTACGAGGCCATCTACCGCTGGCATCCCCGCTTCGCCGGGCACGACATCAACACGTGGGCGGCAGGCATGGCTGACGGGCCCGCGACCGTCGAAGGCGGCGATGTCGAAGTTATCGGCAACGGCGCCGTCCTCGTCGGCATCTCCCAGCGCACCACGGCGGCCGGATTCGAGCGCCTTGCCCGCTCCCTTTTGTGGGAGAGCGGCCAGGTGGAGCGCGTCGTGGGACTGCTCATGAACGAGGAGCGCGCGCAGATGCACCTGGACACCGTCATGACCATGGTCAACGAAGACACCTTCCTCAAGTACGGCCGCCTCGGCATGCTGCCGAGCGTGAGCATCACTCGCGGCGCCCACGTGGGGGAAATCGTCGTTCAGCGCGCCCCGGGCGAGAAAATGCACGCCGTCCTCGCCGCGGCCCTCGGGCGCCCCGACCTGCGCTTCCTCACCACCCCCGAAGACAACCTCGCCGCCGAACGCGGCCAGTGGAACGACGCCTGCAACGTCCTCACCCTGCGCCCCAACGTGGTCGTCGCCTATGACCGCAACACGCGGGCCAACGCCTACCTCGAAGCGGAAGGGATCAAAGTCATCACCGTTCCCGGCGGCGAACTGGGGCGTGGGCGTGGCGGCCCACGCTGCATGAGCTGCCCCACCATCCGTGACCCCCTGCCCGCCTGAGCCGGCCCCGGCACACCCCCGTCGGCCCCGCACCGTCCACCCACCACCCCCACGCAGATCGCTACCAGGAGAGACACCATGAGCATCACCCTCACGCACCGCTCCTTCCTCAAGGAAGTTGATTTCACCCAGGCCGAATGGCGCTACCTGCTGGAGCTGGCCGCCGAATTGAAGGCCGCGAAGAAGGCCGGTGTGGAACGCACGTTCCTGGACGGCAAGAACATCGCCCTCATCTTCGAAAAGACCTCCACCCGCACGCGCTGCTCCTTCGAGGTGGCCGCGTTCGATCAGGGCGCCCACGTCACCTACCTGGACCCGAGCGGTTCGCAGATGGGCCACAAGGAGTCGGTCGCGGACACGGCGCGGGTGCTCGGCCGCTACTACGACGGCATCGAGTTTCGCGGCGCGAAGCAAGAGCACGTGGAGGAACTCGCCCGGCTGTCGGGCGTGCCCGTGTGGAACGGGCTTACCGACGAGTGGCACCCCACGCAGATGCTCGCCGATCAGCTGACCATGCGCGAGGCCTCGGGCAAGGACTACGCCGACATCGCGTTCGCGTACGTGGGCGATACCCGCAACAACGTGGCGAACTCGCTACTCGTGGCCGGGGCGCTCATGGGCATGGACGTGCGCATGGTGGGGCCCGCAGAGCTGCGGCCCGAACAGTCCGTGATCGATGCGGCCGAGCGCCTGGCCGAATCCTCCGGCGCGCGCATTACCGTGACCGACGATCCCGCGGTGGGTGTTCAGGGCTGCGACTTCCTCTACACCGACGTGTGGGTCTCCATGGGCGAGCCCAAGGAGGTGTGGGACTCGCGGATCGCCCAGCTTTCCCCCTACCAGGTGAACGCCGAGCTCCTGGCCGCGACCGGCAATCCCGACTGCAAGTTCCTGCACTGCCTGCCCGCCTTCCACGACCGGCACACGAGCGTGGGGGAGAGCATCTTCGAGGCGACGGGCATGCCGGAGCTCGAGGTCACGAACGAGGTGTTTGAATCCGCCGCGTCCGTGGTGTTTGACCAGGCAGAAAACCGGATGCACACCATCAAGGCGGTCATGGTCGCCACGCTCGGCGCCCCCACCCCCGTGCTCGGCCGCGTCACGAGGGAGGCGATGTGAGATGAGGATCGTCATCGCGCTCGGCGGCAACGCCCTTCTGGAGAGGGGGCAGAGCCCCGATGCCCGGCCCCAGATCGAGAATGTCCGCACCGCCGTCGATGCCCTCGCCCCGCTCGCCGACGAGCACGATGTGGTCCTCACCCACGGCAACGGACCCCAGGTGGGCGTGCTCGCCCTTGAATCGGCGAACGATCCCGCACTCAGCGAGCCGTATCCGTTTGATTCGCTCGGCGCGATGACCCAGGGACTGATCGGGTACTGGATGCTCCAGGCCCTCCAGAATCGTCTCCCGGATCGGCTCGTGGCCGCGTGCGTCAACCAGACCCTCGTGCTCGCTGGGGACCCGGCTTTCCAGAACCCCACGAAGTTCGTGGGGGAGGTGTATTCGGAGGCCGACGCCCGCCGGTTCGAGGAGGAACGCGGCTGGGTCATGAAGGCCGACGGGCCCTACTTTCGCCGCGTGGTGCCGTCCCCGCAGCCGCAGCGGATCGTGGAAACCCGCGTGATCCGCACCCTCGTGGAGGCGGGAGCAGTCGTCGTGTGTTCCGGCGGGGGAGGCATCCCCGTGATCCGCGACGAGAACGGCAACCGTCGGGGCATCGAGGCGGTCATCGACAAGGACCTCACGGCGGCCGTGCTCGCCGAGGCCCTGGACGCGGACATGCTCATGATCCTCACCGACGTGCCCGCCGTCTACGAGGGCTTCGGGACGGACGAGCAGAGGGAAATCTCGCGCGCCACCCCCGCCATGATGCGCGCCGAGGGCTACGCCGCGGGATCGATGGGGCCGAAGGTCGAGGCGGCCTGCCGCTTCGTGGAACTCACCGGCGGAACCTCCGCTATTGGGCGCCTCGCCGACGCCTCCCGCATGGTGGCCGGCACCGCGGGCACCCTCATCACCCCGGGCGGGTATTACGGCGGCGTCCACCACGGCGTCCCGCGCACCCACCCCCACCAGTCTGTCCAGTAAGCGCCCCCGGGCGCGCACCACACACGAGGGCTTCGCACCGGGGCCCGCATCAGGAAAGAAGGAATCATGACAACGATCGTCAATTCATGGAACGACTTCGACCCGCTCAAGCACGTGATCGTGGGGCGCGCCGACTTCAGCGTGATCCCGCCCGAAGAGCCCGCCACCTCCGAAAAGGTGCCGATCGATTCGGAAATGCGCGGCATGTGGGGCCCGCGCCCCACCGCCACGGTCGAGGCGGCCAACGAACAGCTCGACAACTACGTGAAGATCCTGGAGGGCCTCGGCATCACGGTGGATCGCCCCACCCCGCTGCAGTGGAACCAGGCCATCCAGACCCCGGACTTCCGCACGGAATCCGGCTTCACCCAGATGCCCCCGCGCGACATCCTGCTCACCATGGGCAACGAAATCATGTCGTCGGCCAACTCGTTCCGCTGCCGGTACTTCGAGTACCTCGCCTACTGGCCGCTCATGAACGAGTACTTCGAGAAGGATCCCGCTTTCAAGTGGACCCAGGCTCCCCGCCCGCGGCTCACCGATAACTCGTATCACCACAACTACTACGACGAACGGATTTCCCTCGAGGAGCGCCTCGAGCGCACCGCCAACAAGGACTTCGTGACGACCGAGGTGGAGCCCATGTGGGATGCCGCCGACGTCATGCGCGTGGGCAAAGACCTGTTCATCCAGCACGGGCTCACCACGAACCTCAAGGCGATGGAGTGGTTCAAGCGGTACTACCCGGATCACCGCATCCACGCGGTGAACTTCCCGGGCGATCCCTACCCCATCCACATCGACGCGACGTTCGTGCCGCTGCGGCCGGGGCTCATCATCAACAACCCGCACCGCCCGCTTCCCGAGGAACAGCGCGCGATCTTTGAAGCGAACGACTGGCAGATCGTGGACGCGGCACCGCCCGCCCACGACACCCCGCCGCCGCTGTGCTACTCCTCGGTCTGGCTGTCGATGAACTGCCTGGTGATCGACCACAAGACCGTGTGTGTCGAAGCCTCCGAGGTTCATCAGATGGAGCAGATGGACAAGCTCGGCATGAACGTGATCCCCGTGCCGTTCCGCGACGCCTACGCCTTCGGTGGCGGCCTGCACTGCGCGACCGCCGACGTGTACCGCGAGGGCGGCTGCGAGGACTACTTCCCGAATCAGGTGAAGGACCCCACCCTGGTCTGACGCCGACGGGGCCCGGGCGGGCGCAAGGTCACTGCCCGCCCGGGCCCCACCCACCATCCTTCGGGCCGACGTGCCGCGGCGTGCGCGAGACCCCTGTCGTGAAAGGGCCGTGAGCCTGCCATGTCCGCCACTTCGTCCACCCTCGCACCCGACGGCACTCCCATGCCGAGCGGCATCCTCATGAACAAGAAACTCGGCTTCACGGCGATGCTGCTGTCGGCCACCGGCATGGGATTCGTGGGCACCTTCGGGCGCCTCGCCACACCCATGAACCCCGACACGGGCGCCCGCTACGTGATCGGCGATTTCCTCGCGTTTGGGCGCATGACCGTCGGCGCCCTCGGCATCCTCGTCATCATCCTCGTGGTGGGCAAGATGGGCGCGCTGAAATCCACCAGGCTGTCCTTCAGCGTGATCGCGGGCGGCGTGGCGATTGGCATGTCCCTCGCCTTTTACGTGTCCGCGACCCTCATGACCACCATCGCGAACGCGGTGTTCCTCATCTACACGGGCCCGCTCTTTTCCGCGATCCTCGCCTGGATCTTCCTCAAGGAGCGCATTTCGCTGAGGCGCGGGTTCTACCTGCTGCTGGTCTTCATCGGCATGCTCATGACGATTGGGCTCATCAACTACTCGACCGGCGAGGGGCTCACGTTCGGCCTGGATCTCGGGATCAACCCCGAGCTTCCCAACAAGATCATCGGCGACGTGTTTGGCCTGGCCTCGGGCCTGTTCTACGGGCTCGCCCTCTTCTTCTACCGGTATCGCGGCGACGTTGATTCCGAAGTGCGGGCGTTCTGGAACTTCATCTTCGGGGCCGTCGGCGCCATCGCCGTCATGGTCTTTCGCATGAGCGTCCTGGACTCCACCAACCCGTTCGATGTCATGACGGGCGCGAACTGGGCGTGGGCGGTCGGCATGTTCTTCTTCTGCGGGCTCTTCGCGATCGGCCTGCTGGTCGTGGCGGGCAAGCACCTGCTGGCGGTCGAGCTGTCCACCGTGTCCTACTGGGAGTGCGTGGTTGCGCTCGTGCTCGGCCTCGCGATCTGGGGCGAGTCGCTCACCGTGATCGGGGCCATCGGCGGCCTGCTCATCGTGCTGGGCGGCATGGCGCCCATCCTGGAGATGCTGCGCTCGCGCTCCACGCGCATTGCCCATCCCGCGGTGCCCAGGGAGTGAGCGGCGATGAGCAGCTTTCCCGTCGCCCCCAGGGAGCCCGGCGCGCACCCGGCGCTGCGCAAAGCCGCCTCGGCGAGCTTCATCGGCAACTTCGTGGAGTGGTTCGATTACGCCAGCTACGGCTATCTCGCCACGGTCATCGCCATCGTCTTCTTCCCCTCCGACGATCCGACGGCGTCTCTCCTGCTGACCTTCGGCGTATTCGCCCTGTCCTTCATCCTCCGACCCATCGGCGCCGTGGTGTGGGGGAACTGGGGCGACCGCTTTGGCCGCCGCTGGGCGCTCTCGTGGTCGATCCTGCTCATGTCCGGCTCCACGTTCCTCATCGGCCTGCTTCCCGGTTACGCCACGATAGGGATCCTGGCGCCCATCGCCCTGCTCGTGCTGAGGATGATCCAGGGCTTTTCCGCCTCCGGTGAGTACGCCGGGGCCTCGATCTTCCTCGCCGAATACTCGAGCGCGAAGCGGCGCGGGCTGCTCACCTCGATTGTTCCCGCCTCGACCGCCGCCGGTCTGCTCATGGGATCGCTCTTTGCCACGGGCCTGCACACGCTGCTGTCGGAAGCCGACATGCACGCGTGGGGGTGGCGCATCCCGTTCCTGCTCGCGGGCCCACTCGGCCTCGTGGGCCGCTACATCCGCGTCCACCTCGAAGATTCCCCCGAATACCTCGCCATGGTGAAGGGCTCGGCCACGAACGCCGAGCATCACACGCCGCTGCGCACCCTGCTGCGCCACCACTGGCGCACCACCCTCATCGCGTTCGGCGTGGCGAGCCTCAACGCGGTGGCGTTCTACGTACTGCTCAGCTACATGCCCACCTACCTCTCCGCCGAACTGGGCATGGGGGATACCGAGTCGTTCCTGGCCTCCACGATCACGCTTGCCGTGTACGTGGGGTTCATCTTCGTCATGGGCCACATCTCCGACGCCGTCGGCCGAAAACGCATGCTCATCACCGCGTGCGTCCTGTTCATCCTGTGCTCCGTCCCCCTCTTCTGGGCGCTCGGCGGCGCCGGATTCTGGGTCGTGGTGCTCGTCGAGGTGGCGTTCGTCGCGATCCTCACCATGAACGACGGCACCCTGCCCACGTTCCTCTCCGAGTCCTTCCCCACCCAGGTGCGCTACTCGGGCTTCGCCGTGAGCTTCAACCTCGCCAACGCGCTCCTCGGCGGCACGGCGCCGCTCGTGTGTACGTGGCTCATCAGCCTCACCGGCTCCGTCATGGCTCCCGCCTGGTACCTCGTGGCGATCTCCGTGGTGGCGCTCGGCGCCATGATCGTCGCGCCCACGCCCGTCGAGTTCGCCGGTGGAGAAGACCTCGAATAGGCCCCCGCGTGCGGTAGTCTCGCTCAGGTCCGGTGATCCGACGAACGCACGAGGTGACGTACGTGAGCGAGGTAGCCCGCCACGCCAAGGGGCGCAAGCGCCGACAAGACATCATCGACGCAGCCGCGGCGCTGCTTCGAGAAGGCGGCCCCACCGCCGTCACCCACCGCGCGGTCGCCGCGCGGGCCGAATGCTCCCTCTCCGCCACCACCTACTACTTCTCGGGCCTCGAGGATCTCCTCGCCGAAGCCGGGGCGCAGAACATCGATTCGTGGGCCACCCGCGCCGAACGCGTGGCCGCCGAAAGCCAAGAGGAGCCGCCACCGGCCACCGTCGAACAGTGCGTGAGCCTGCTGCTGCGCGCGTGCCTTCCCGCGTTCGGATCGCTCGAAAACCACTACCTTCAACTCGTGGCCGCCTCGCAATCGCCGTCGGTGGCGAGCGCCTACCGGCACGGAAGGGCCCGGCTCGACCAGGCACTCGACACCATCCTGGTCGCCGCGCGCTGCGATATTCCCGCCCCGATTGTCTCCGCGGTCGTGGACGGCGCCGCCGTGGTCGCGCTGTCCGAAGGACGCGACATTCGCGCCACGGCCCACGACCTGCTGGTCTCCGTGCTGCTGCGCGGGTGCAATAGCCCGTGGGCGCGCCAGGCCGCCTGCCGGAACACCTAAGCCCGAGCGCCCCGGGCCTTCGCCCAACCCTCGACGCCGAGTGACCCGAGCCCAGGAACCCCGGGTCCTCGCGGTTAGCGCACGCTGTCGAGCATCCCTGCGCGGAGCGCCCCCGCAAGCGGCGGCCACAGCGGAAGCCGCGGAATGAGGGTGGTCTGCACCGCGTGGTAGATATCCGGCTTGCCCGCCCACACGCTCGTGCTCGGCCGATGCTCGGCGTCAAGTTCGTGGTGCCACGAGCCGCGCTCGAGATCGCGCAGGAACCGGGCCGCATACTCCCACCACTGCTGATACAGCGCCGCCCAGCGCGGATCGCCCGTAGCAGCCCAGGTGGCGGAAGCCGCCCCGGTGGCCTCGGCGATCACCCAGTGCATGCGCTCGGCTACCACCGGAGTGCCCTCAAAGTCCACGGTGTAGACAAAGCCGGGATGGCCATCCGCACCCCAGGCGTCGGCCCCCGCGTTCATGAGCCCCAGCGCGCCCGTGAGCAGGAGCTTCGGCGGCTCGATGCCGTGCGCGGCAAGGCCAGCGCGCGCGTGCAGGGCCAGGCGTGCCCACTCGAACCAGTGACCAATCGTCGCGCCGAACGGGCGGAAGGGGTGGGCCGGATCCTCCCGGTTGTAGTCCGGGAGCGCCTGCCACGCGGGGGAGAAGTGTTCGGGCAGCCGCCACGCCTGGGCGCGGGCGAAGCCGAGCGCGCGCTTGATGATCCCGGTGGCGCGGTGCAGCAGAGAGACATCGCCGGTCGCGGCGCTCGCGGCCAGTAAGGCCTCGACGGCGTGCATGTTCGCATTGATGCCGCGATACGGCTCGCTCACGCCAAAGGCCCGGTCAAAGCCCTCGGCGTGCATGCCGTGCTCCGGCTCGAAGAACCGCGAGGCTAGCACGTCGAGCGCGTCGTCCAGGAGCTCCCGGGCGCCCTCGCGTCCCGCCTCCACACCGCTCGCGGCGGCGAGCACCACGAACGCGTGCGCGTAGCACTGCTTGCTCGTATCCGTCGGCCTGCCATCGTGGCCCACCGCGCTCACGTACCCGCCGTTTTTCGCATCCCGAAAGACGGTCGTGAGGGCGCGGATGCCGTGATCGGCGAGCGGTCCGTACTCCGGGCGCCCCATCAGGGAGCCGAGCGCGAAGACGTGGGTCATGCGGCAGTTGATCCACAGTTCCAGGTCCTTGCTCGGATCGACCGCGCCGTCGGCGTCGAGCCACCCAAACCCGTGCTCCACGGCGGAGGCCGCGCCGAAGGCCAGCAGGGCGTCGGTCTCTGATTCGAGCCAGCGGCGGTGGGCCTCGGAGCGCAGCCACGGAATCATGGGCGTGGAGACCCCTCCTGGTCGGGATCCGCCGCCGAAGCGTTGCCCGGCAGTTCATAGGTGCGGGCCGTCGCGCGCGCGAACTCGGTGGTGGGCCCGGGCGGCGCCACGAACAGCACATCGCGGTAGTACTTGAGCTCCTGGATCGACTCGCGAATGTCGGCGAGCGCGCGATGCCCGCCGTGCTTTTCCGGCGTATTGAAGAAGACACGGGGGAACCAGCGCTTGGCCAGTTCCTTGAGGCTCGAGACGTCGATCGTGCGGTAGGAGATGTGGTCGGCAAACTCGGGCAGGTCACGTTCGAGGAAGATGCGGTCGGTGCCGACGGAGTTCCCAGCGAGCGGGGCCTTCCCGGGCTCCGGGCAGTACTCGCGCACGTAATCCAGGCACGCCTTCTGCGCTTCGGCGAGGCTCACGCCCGCCGAAAGGTCATCGAGCAGACCCGAGGTGCTGTGCATCGTGCGCACAAACTCACCCATCGATTCGAGCGCACCCTCCGGCGGGGCGATCACGATATCGACCCCCTCGCCCAGGACATTGAGGTCGGCATCGGTGACCAGCACGGCCACCTCGATGAGAGCATCGTTCACCTTGTCCAGGCCGGTCATCTCGCAGTCCACCCAGATGATTCGGTCATTGCCCGGCTTGTTCGCTGTAGAAGTCACGCCTCCCATATTAATGCACCGCCTCGCCCGCGCCCGGGCCGTGCGGCGTCCAGACTTCACACATTGAACGCCCACCCCCGGCGATTAGCGTTGGGGGCGTGCGACCGCGAGATGCGCGAGGCGCCACACACTGATTGAAAGGTGGCCACCATGGCTGAATACACCCTTCCTGACCTGACCTACGACTACGGAGCGCTCGAGCCGGCAATCTCCGGCACGATCATGCAGCTGCACCACGACAAGCACCACCAGGCGTATGTCACCGGCGCGAACACCGCCCTGGAACAGCTCGCCGAAGCGCGCGACAAGAACGACTTCGGCACGATCAACCAGCTGCAGAAGAACCTCGCGTTCAACCTGGCCGGTCACGTCAATCACACGATCTTCTGGACCAACCTGTCTCCCGAAGGCGGCGACAAGCCCGAGGGCGCGCTCGCCACGGCGATCGAGGAGCACTTCGGTTCCTTCGACGCCCTGCGCGCGCAGTTCAACGCGGCGGCGCTCGGTATTCAGGGCTCCGGCTGGGCGATCCTCGCGTGGGATTCCCTGGGCCAGAAGCTCATCATTGAGCAGCTCTACGATCACCAGGGCAACCTCGCGGCGGCGTCGGTGCCGCTGCTGCTGCTGGACATGTGGGAGCACGCGTTCTACCTCCAGTACCAGAACGTGAAGGCTGATTACGTCAAGGCGTTCTGGAACATCGTGGACTGGGCCGACGTGGCGGCGCGCTTCGAGCGTGCCCAGTCGCAGACCGCGGGACTCATCGTTCCGAAGGGCTGATCCCACCTCTTCCCGTCCGCACGATGAACGGGGAGCACAAGATCTGAGTGGCGGAGGCGCCGACGTGGATGCGTCGGCGCCTTTGCTGTACCCGGAGCCGATGGGATGGCTGCGCAAGCCCCCGACCTGGGGCGTTAGGGTATATGCCATGACCACAACCCCCGAAGCGCCAAACGGCGCGCCCTCTCCCGAGCCCTCAGCACCTCGATCAGCGGCCGTCAGGACGCCTCCGCCACCGCCCCCGGGCAAGCGCCCCACCCTCTTCAACGGTTCCACGCGCCTCGGCTTCATCGGCGACCTCACTCTGCGTCACCCGTGGGAGCTGCCACTGCTGGCCGTCGCCGTGGTGGTCTCTCTCGCCGCGTACCTGCTGTGGATCGTTGCCACAGTCTTCCTCATCTACCTCCTCGTGACGGGGCAGTGGAACAGCGTCATGGGGCCCATGCAGGGAGCGGGCGAGGACCCCACCTCGAGCCTGTCGCCATACTCGACACTTTTCCAGGCGTTCGTCATTGTCGGGGCAGTGCCGTGGGCCATCTGGATTCTGCGTGCGCTCATGTACGCACGCTTGCGGGCCACCGCGGTGCGCATGACCCCCACGCAGTTCCCCGAGGGCTACCGGATGGTGGCCGAAGCCGCCGCGAAGTTCGGCATGCGGCGCGTGCCCGACGCCTACGTGGTCTCCGGCAGCGGCGTCATCAACGCTTTCGCGGCGGGCCACGGCTTCCGCCGCTTCGTGGCCGTCCACTCCGACCTGTTCGAGGTCGGCGGACAGGTCCGTGACCCCGATGCGCTGCGCTTCGTCATCGCGCACGAGGTGGGCCACCACGCCGCGGGCCACGTCGGCTACCTGCGCCTCGTGTTCACCAATCTCTTCATGCAGATCCCGGTGCTCGGCAGCGCACTCTCGCGCGCCCAGGAGTACAGTGCCGACAACTACGGCTACGCCTACGCGCCCGAAGGGGCGCCCGGCACGATTGCGCTGCTGTCGGCAGGCAAGTACCTCAACGCCCACGTCAACGTGCAGGAGTTCGCGGATCGCGCCGCGACCGAGCGTGGGCTGTGGCTCCACCTCGTCAACCTCGGCGCCTCCCACCCCATCACCACCTGGCGCGCCCACGCGCTTCGTGACCGCACCCGCAGTGGCCGGTTGTGGCTGCGCCCGAAGACCCGCGTGTTCGAGGCGTTCCTTCCCGCCGGATCCAGCTGGAGCGGCAGGTACCCGACGCCCGAGGAAGCCCTCGATCTGCTGAACAAGGCGTACGACGACGGCTTCCACCTGAACGAGGAGCAGTTTGGCCGCTTCCCGTTCGGCCAGAGCTATCCGCCGCCCGCGAATATGCGTGAGCTTCAGGTGAAGGCCCCGAACGTCCTGAGCGAGGATCCGGTGGTGAGCAGGAAGCCGTCGCGCTCCTAAGCTGCCCGGTGGTGAGTGGCGAAGTGTTGCTCTGAACTCAGTGGAATTACTGGGCCATAGTGGTGCGGCGGGGTTACAGTGAGCAGGCATCTGTTCCGTATCCCTTCCTCAGAGGATTTCTCATGCACCCCTCCATGACCGTGCGCCTCGCCGCCGAGTTCCTGGGCACCTTCGTGCTCGTGTTCGGTGGCGCGGGCTCCGCCATCTTCTCCGCCAGCGTGCTGGCCACCGACAACGACAGCATCAACATGGGTATCGGTTTCGCCGGTGTGGCCCTCGCGTTCGGCCTGACCGTCCTGGTCATGGCCTACGCGGTGGGCCACATCTCGGGCGGCCACTTCAATCCCGCCGTGACCCTCGGCGCGTTCCTCGCCGGGCGCGTCGAGGGCAAGGCCGTGCTGCCGTACATGCTGACCCAGGTGGTCGGCGCCTCCGCTGCGGGCCTCGCCCTCTTCGTCATCGCCTCCGGCAAGCCCGGCTTTTCCGCCGTGGAGTCTGGTTTCGCGACGAACGGGTACGGTGACCTGTCGCCGAACGGCTACTCCCTGCTCGCCGTCCTGCTGGCCGAAGTGCTGCTCACCGCGATCTTCCTGTACGTCATCCTCGGCGCGACCGATGCCCGGGCGCCTCAGGGCTTCGCCCCGATCGCCATCGGCTTCTCCCTCACCCTCATCCACCTCGTGTCGATCCCGATCTCGAACACGTCGGTGAACCCCGCGCGTTCGCTCGGCGTGGCGTGGTTCGCGGGCTCCGGTCCGCTCACCCAGGTGTGGGCGTTCATCCTCGCGCCGCTCGTGGGCGCGGCCATTGCCGGACTCACCTACGGGCTCGTGTTCCCGGACAAGACCGATCACGTCATGGAGAACATCGGCGAAAACTAGCCGGGCCGACGGGTTCGTTTCCCGTCCGCTCGCGTAGAGGCGGCGCCCCGTGCGGGGGCGCCGCCTCTCTTTTTCTTTCGTTGGCGGCCTCGTTCACGTGCTGTCACGCGCGTTCACGAGGCTTCGGAGGCACCGGCGCCGCGCCGTAGCGTGGCGTGCCATGAGCCCACAGCATGAGAGCGCGCCCGTCACGCCAGCCCCGCCCGAGGCGAGGCTGCACCGTCACGCGCGGCCCGCCCTGAGTTTCGAGCTCTTCCCCGCCCGATCCGAGGCGCCCGTGGAGAGGCTGCATCGCACGATCGATGAACTGCTCACGGTGGAGCCGGACTTCGTGTCGGTCACGAGCAAGCCGGGACGCAGCAACTTCGCCGAGGTGTGCGCGCTCGTGCAATACCTGGCCGATCACACGTCGGTGCGGCCGCTCGTGCACCTCACGTGTACCGCGATGGGCGCGGAGGAACTGCGCCGGACGGTCCACGAGATTCTCGACATGGGGGTGCGGGGCATCCTCGCGCTGCGCGGAGACTACCCGGCGGGGCACAGCCCCGAGACCGACGAACTTCCCTTCGCCCGCTACCTCGTGGAACTCATTCGCGAGGTTGAAAGCGAGCGCATCACCTCGCTCGCTGCGGGCCGGGTCAGCATTGGCGTGGCGGCCTACGCCGTGCGCCACCCCGAGTCGGCGACCTTCCAGCACGATGTCGAGGTGTTGCTCGCCAAGGAACGCTCGGGCGCGAACTTCGCCATCACCCAGGTGTTCTGGGACGCGGCGGAGTATTCGCACCTCGTGGCGCGGGCCCGGCGCGCGGGCGTCACGATCCCCATTCTTCCGGGCTTCCTGCCCACGGGTGATCCGCTGCGACTCCTGCGGCTGCAGGAACTCACGGGCGTGCCCGTGCCGCGCCCGTTCATGCACGCGCTGCTGAGCGCCCGCAGCGACGACGAGCGCTTCGAGCTCGGGGCCGAACGCGCGAGCGCCCTCATGAACGAATGCCTGGATCAGGGCGCGCCGGGCGTTCACCTGTACACGTTCAACCAGCACCGCGATGCGCTCGCGGCGCTTGAGCGCGTGAATCTTGAGCGCTACTTCCACCGCGACGCTCACGCGCGCGTCGCATGAGCCCGTCGTCGTCCCACCTGTCCTGACCACCCCACCATCTCTACCCACGCCTCACCCCACGTTCTCTACCCACGCCCCATTCCACCATCTCTACCCACGCCCCACCCATGAAGGAGTCCCGCATGACCGCCACCATCGTTGGCTACCCCCGCATCGGCCGCCGCCGCGAGCTCAAGAGCCTCGTCGAAAAGTTCTGGGCAGGGAAGGTGGAATCCGCGGCGCTCATTGCCGGTGCCCACGATCTGCGCGAGGCCACGGCCCAGCACCTAAGTGCGCTCGGCCTCGAGCGCTCGGAGGTCCCCGAGACCTTCTCGCTGTACGACCAGGTGCTTGATACCCTCGCCACGCTCGGCGCGGTGCCCACGCGCTTCGCCGCGGAGGTGCGTGCCGACGCCGCGAGCGACGCGGCCGAAGTGGCACTGACCGGCGGGATCGGCATCGACGGCTACTTCGCGCTCGCGCGCGGCTCCGCGGCCCAGCCGCCGCTCGAGATGACCAAGTGGTTCGACACGAACTACCACTACCTCGTGCCCGAGATCGGACCGGACACCGCCCTCTCGCCCGCGCCGGGACGGCTCGTGGAGCTGGCGCGCGGTGGCTCGCGCCCCGTCCTCGTCGGCCCCCTGACCTTCCTCCTGCTGTCCCGCCCCGATGCAGGCGCCCCCGAGGGCTTTGATCCCCTGGATCGCCTGGACGACGTGGTGGCGGCGTACGCGGTGCTGCTGACGGCGCTCGCGGAGGCCGGTGTGAGCAGCGTGCAGCTGGACGAGCCCGCGCTCGCGACCGATACGCGGGTGGGCGCGGAGCGCGTGAACGCCCTCATCGCCGAGGCGTACCCGCGCCTATCCTCGCTGCTGCCCCTGCTGGTCACCACGCCCTACGGCGACGCGCGTGCCCACGTGGGTGCGCTTGCCCAGGCCGGCGTGCAGGCCATCCACCTGGATCTTCACCGGGGTGCTCTGCCGACGGCCGCCGATTTCACCGGGCTCGGCGGGGCCCGCGTGGTGGCGGGCATTATCGATGGTCGCGGCGTGTGGAAGGCGAATCTCGACGTGGCGACGGCGCGGCTCCTCGCCGTGCGTGCCGCGGTGGTGGAGGCCGGGGGAGCGCCCGAGCAGGTGAGCGTGAGCACCGCGGTCTCGCTCCAGCACACCCCGCACACCATTGCCGACGAGGCCCACCTGAACCCGGAGCTGCTGGCCACGCTCGCCTTCGCCGATGAAAAGGTGCGCGAAGTAGTGGCGCTCGCCGAGGCCGGGCAGGGACTCGGCGCCGATGCGGAAGTGGATTCCCAGCTTGCTGCCGCCCCGCTCTCGGTGCCGCGCACATTCGAGGGCGTCGTGAACGAGTCCGTGCGGGAGCGCGCCGCCGCCCTTCGCCCCGAGGACTCGGTGCGCACCGAATACGGGGTGCGCGATGCGGCCCAGCGCGAGAGCCTGCATCTTCCTCCGATTCCGACCACCACGATCGGCTCGTTCCCCCAGACCGACGAGGTGCGCGCGGCGCGCCGCGAGGTGCGCACGGGCAAGATCAGCGAGGAGCAGTACGTCGAGGCGATCAGGGCCGAAATCGAGCGCGTGATCCGACTCCAGGAGCGCATCGGGCTGGACGTGCTCGTGCACGGCGAGGCCGAGCGCAACGACATGGTGCAGTACTTCGGCGAGAACCTTGACGGGTTCGCCATCACGAAGCACGGCTGGGTGCAGAGCTACGGCTCGCGGTGTACGCGCCCGTCGATCCTGTTCGGTGACGTGTCCCGGCCCGCACCGATCACCGTCCCGTGGTCCAGCTACGCCGCCTCGCTCACGGACGCGCCCGTCAAGGGCATGCTCACCGGACCCGTGACGATCCTGGCGTGGAGCTTCGTGCGCGACGACCAGCCGCTCGAGGACACCGCGAACCACGTCGCGCTCGCGCTCAGGGACGAAATCTCCGACCTGGAAGCCGCCGGCATCGGCATCATCCAGGTGGACGAGCCCGCGCTGCGCGAGCTGCTGCCGCTCACGAAGGCCGCCCAGGAAGCGTATTTGGAGTGGTCCACGCGCGCCTTCCGCCTGGCCACCGCGGGCGCGGCGCCCGCCACGCAGATCCACACGCACCTGTGCTACTCGGAGTTCAACGAGGTGATCGACGCGATCAACGACCTCGATGCCGATGTGACCACCATCGAGAGCGCCCGCAGCCACGGCGACATCATTCGCGCGCTCGATCCCGAGCGCTTCACCCGCCAGATCGGGCCCGGCGTGTGGGACATCCACTCGCCGCGCGTGCCAAGCGTCGAGGCGATTGAGGAGCAGCTCGAGGTGGCCGTCGGCGTCGTGGGAGCCGAGCGGCTCTGGGCCAACCCCGACTGCGGCCTCAAGACTCGCGGCTATGCCGAAACCGAGGCGAGCCTCGAGAACCTCGTGCAGGCCACGCGAAAGGTGCGCGAGGCGCATTCCCTGTAGCCCGGAACGGTCCCTGGAGACCGGAGCGCCCCCGAATCTCGCGCGCACTGGCCGCGGCGAGGGAACCTTATGTCGCAACCTGTCCCGTTCCTGCCATCACGGTGGGGGCGGGGCAGGTCGCTTTCGTGTGCGTGGGGTCCCGCCCGAAGATCATGAGTGAGGGTAGGGTTACCTACGTCCACGAAGAAGGTGTGGCGGTCCCACCGCCGCCGTGCAGGAGGCTGTCATGACGTTCGTCAACATCACCGCGCTGTCGTTCCCCGAGGGTGCCGAGGCCGAAATCGAGCGGCGTTTTGCCGCGCGGAAGAAGGCGGTGGATGCGGCGGCGGGCTTCGAGGGGTTCGAGCTGCTGCGGCCGCAGATCGGCGAACGGCGCTACTTCGTGGTGACCCGGTGGGATACGCGCGAGAGTTACGAGGCGTGGTCCGCTTCGCGGCCCGTGGTCGATCACGGCGCTGACCAGCGGCGCGGGATGAGTGTCGACATTCTCGGCTTCGAGGTCGTTGAGCTCGACTCGTAGCTCCGCACGGATTAGCTCCGCACGGATTGCGCGCGTCTCCTGGACGGTGGTCGCGCGATCGGTCCCCCGTCGGTCAAGGCTTGAACACAAGGAGTCCCTGATGAACGAGAACGGTGAACGTTTGCCCTACGCCACCCGCAAGGCTGAGGATGCGCCCGGCCACTGGCTGCTCGCCCGACTCGGGAAACGCGTGCTCCGCCCCGGCGGCCTGGGGCTCACCCGGAAGCTGCTTGCCGAGGCCCGGATCCCCGGCGCGGACGTGGTGGAACTGGCCCCGGGCCTTGGTCGCACCGCGAAGGAAATCTTAGATCAGCGGCCCGCCTCCTATGTCGGCGTGGAGAAGGACGCGGACGCGGCGGCGCTCGTGGCCACGGTGGTCGAGCCCGTCGGCAGCGTCATCACGGCGGATGCCGCGCGCACGACCTTGCCGGACGCTTCGGCAGATGTGGTGATTGGCGAGGCGATGCTCACGATGCAGTCCGAGGCCGCCAAGCGCGCGATTGTTGCGGAGGCGGTGCGCATTCTTCGCCCGGGTGGGCGGTATGCGATTCATGAACTGGGGTTGCAGCCGGATGATCTGGACCCGGAGTTTAAGACGGAGCTGCGCAAGGACCTCGCTCGGGCCATCAAGGTGAACGCCCGTCCCCTCACCGTCGCTGAGTGGAGCGCTCTGCTCGAGGGCGCCGGTCTCGTGGTCGAGTGGGTGGGGACCGCGCCCATGGCGCTTCTACAGGTGCGCCGCAATCTCGCCGATGAGGGCGTGCGCGGAACCGCACGGATTCTCTTCAATGTGCTGCGCGATCCGGATGCCCGGCGCCGCATGCTCGCCATGCGTGCCCTTTTCCGGCAGCATCAGAACACCCTGTGCGGTGTTGCGTTGGTTGCGTACCGGCCCGAGAACTCGCCTGGCTAAGAGCCCTTCTCACTCGGTACCGTGGAGGATGCGGCGTCGCCCTTGACCCTGGTGCCGTCGGTATCGACACGGAAGTGAGAACCCCCTTGAGCACTCCACGTATCCTGCAGGTCGTCACGAACGTTGACCATTACGAGGCCGATCCCGAGCACCCCACGGGGCTGTGGCTTTCGGAGCTCACGCATGCCTACGATCTGTTCGCCGAGCGCGGCTTCGAGCAGACGATTATCAGTCCGGCGGGCGGCACATCTCCGCTTGAGCCGCGGTCGTTGACGTTCCCGAACTACGATGCTTCCGCGAAGGCCTGGCACAACGATCCCGCCAAGATGGCGCTGCTGGAGGACACGCTCAGGCCCGAGGATGTGGACGCGGCGGACTTTGACGCGATCTACTTCACCGGCGGGCATGCCGTGATGTTCGATTTCCCCGACAGTGAGGGGCTGCAGCGGCTCGGCCGCGAGATTTTCGAGAACGGCGGCGTGGTGGGGGCGGTGTGCCACGGCTACTGCGGGCTGCGGGACACGAAGCTGTCCGACGGCAGCTACCTCGTGGCCGGGCGCCGCATCACCGGGTTTTCCTGGCGCGAAGAAGTGCTGGCACGCGTGGACAAGCTCATGCCGTACAACATCGAGGAGGAGATGAAGGAACGCGGGGCGCTGTATTCGAAGGCGCTCCTGCCGTTCGTCTCCAACACCGTGGTGGATGGTCGGCTCGTGACCGGGCAGAATCCGGGGTCGGCGAAGGCCACCGCGAGCAAGGTCGCGGCCCTGCTGAGCTAGCACTTCTCTTTGCACGCCCCTCACTATCGCCACTGTCTATCGTCACTGACAAGGATCTTTCACGTATGCAGACCATCCTCGGGGCCGGCGGGCAGATCGCCGACGAACTCGCCCGCGAGCTCTACCGCCACTACACGCGCGATATTCGGCTGGTGAGCCGCAACCCGCGCGCTCTTCACGACACGGATGAACTCGTGTCCGCCGATCTGATGGACGCGGGCGCCACCTCCCGCGCTGTCCAGGGCAGCGATGTCGTGTACCTGACCGTGGGTTTGCCGATGAACTCCGGGCTGTGGGAAGAGAAGTTCCCCGTGATGGTCGCGAACACGATGGCGGCGTGCGTCGAGCACGGCAGCGCCCTCGTGTTCTTCGACAACACCTACATGTATCCCCGCACCGAGGTGCCTCACACCGAAGACACTGAGTTTGAGCCCGTGGGTCGGAAGTCGACAGTCCGGGCGCTGATCGCTGACATGCTCCTGGAGGAGATGGAGGCGGGTGGGATCAACGCGGTGATCTGCCGCGCCCCCGAGTTCTATGGGCCGGATAAGACGCAGAGTCTCACCAATTCGATGGTGCTGGGGCGCATCGCCCAGGGCAAGCGCCCGCTCGTGCCGTTGAATGCCCACGCGAAACGCTCACTGATCTGGACGCCCGACGCGAGCCGGGCGACGGCGCTGATCGGCAACACCCCCGATGCCTTCGGGCAGACCTGGCACCTGCCCGTGGATCCCTACCGCATCACCTACGCGGAGATGATCGAGATTGCCTCTGAGCTCACCGGGCGAAAGATCTCGTACACGACGCTGCCTCGCTGGGTGTACCGGCTCGGCGGCTTGATTAACCCGTCGATCAAAGAGGCCGAGGAACTGCTGCCGCGCTACCGGCAAGACAACATCTTCGACTCCACCAAGTTCGAGACCCGGTTCCCCGAGTTCGAGGTCACCACGTACCGCGAGGGTATTAGCCGCGTCCTCGGGGGTGCGTAGCGGGGCCTTTGCGCTTGTTTCGGCGATCTTTCCACAACTCCCACGCGACGGAGAGGAGAAACAGGACCGAGGACATGAAGAGCCCACCCAGGAACGTCTTGATGACCCCACCCGGGCCATGAGTGAGCAGGTCCCCGAGACCGAAAAGAACGGCCGTGGGCAATCCGACGACGACTGCGATGGCGACGACCGCCAGAATCCCCACGGCCTTGAGAGACAGGCCCAGGAGCCACCCGTCGTCGCTGGGTGATTCGCGATCCTTGCGGCGATGAGCGTCCTTGCTCGACATGATCGTCGGTCCTCTCAGGGAAGTCGTGAGTTTTTGCTGTGACGCTGGTGGAGGGAGGGATTGGTGCCCCCAGCAGGACTCGAACCTGCAACCTACGGATTAGAAGGCCGTTGCTCTATCCATTGAGCTATGGAGGCGGTGCTCCTCGGTGGGGAGCGGGGCCCGAGGGCCGCGCACAAGTCTAACCGGCCCGCCAGAAATCCGCGCGGGAAGCGAGTTGTCCCCAGGCGTGGCAGAAGCGCAAATGTGGGGGAGTGAGCTTGCCACAGTGGTGCCACGGCCGCGCCCGCGGACCGCACACTGACCCAAGGGGAGGAACCCTCATGAACGCCATCTCTACCAGCATCCAGGGGAACGCAACGCAGGACGCGGCGATCCACCGCTTCGAGGACGGCGGATCCCGCACCGGCTTCACCGTCGCCGTCAACGACACCTACTACGATCCGCGCGACGGCGAGTGGAAGGAACGCAAGCCCGAGTTCGTGCGGGTGCAGGTGCGGCGCAAGTCGCTCGCCGAAAACGTGGCCCGCTCGGTCAAGAAAGGCATGCCGGTGCTCGTCTCCGGCAGGCTCGTGACGAACGAATGGGTGGATCGCGAAGGCGGGCGCCGCACCGAACTGACGCTCCACGCCGACAACGTGGGGGTCGAACTCACCCACGGTTCGGTGAGCTACGAAAAGAACCTGCGCCAGGTGGTCGATGAAAACACGGGGGAGGTGCGGTCGGTGGGGGAGGCCGACGATGCCTTCACCCCCGCCCCCTCCGGCACAGAAAGCGAGCACGCGGATTCTCCGCTCGTGGCCGCCTAAACCGTGCGAGTAGACACCAACGCGGCTACGCGGGGTCCCGGGGCTCGATGCCGAGGCTTGAGCTGAGCGCGGCCACGAGTTCCGGGACCACGGCGCGGCCCACGCGCAACGCGGCGCCCTCGGCGGGTTCCACGGCGCAGAACGTCTCGCCGGTCAGCAGTGCTCCCACGGCCACGAAGACGCGGGAGGTGTCCACGTGGCCGGGCCCCGCCTCGCTGCTGCCACGGACCAAGCCCTGAACATAGCCACCGGCCAGGCCGCTCGGCCACGTCGCCACGCTCAGTTCGTGCCCCACCTCGCTGTGCGTCGTGCCTGTCTCGATACTGGTCAGGTGGTGCGGATCGCCCGCGGCCTGCGCCACGGTCTCTTCGGGCAGGACAGCGCGCAGTTCGGGGCGCTCACTCAGCAGCTCATCGGTGATGAAGAAAGCGAAACGAGAGGTGGCACGGGAGCCGTCGGCCCCCTCGCTGCGGGCGTGACGCACGAGTTCCAGAACCGCCGCGGCCAGCGCACCCTCACGCTCGGTGAGATCGAGGGCGGCCTCGCCCTCGAAGCCCTGCTGCGACTCTGAGTTCACGTCCACACTGCGCTCCTGACACACTAGATACCCGACTGTCGCCGCCACCACGAGGGCGACCACCCCACCCACGATACTGTTCTGGCCGAGTGAGTTGAGGTTCCTGTGAGTTTTTCTGCCCCCATGCCCGGACCTCGAGCTCCGCGCCCCGCTGCCGGTGGCACGGGGCAGCGCCGCGGGCGGATATCGCCCCTCTCGATCACGCTCACGGTTATGGGCGCCCTCATCGCGGGCTTCTTCGTGCTGGCCGAAGTCTGGACCCGCTACCTGTGGTTCGATCAGCTCGGCTTCGATGAGTTCCTCATCAAGCGCTGGATCACCCAGGGCATCCTCTTCCTGCTCGGCACCGTGGTCATCGCCGTCCCGATCTACTTCTCGCTCCGGTTTGCCTACTCGAAGCGGCCGATCTATCCGCCCGTGACCCGCGAGCAGCAGGCGCTCGAACAGTTCCGCGAAGCCGTGGACCCGCTGCGCAAGGTCATTACCTACGCGGCCCCCGTGATTCTCGGAATCTTCGGCGGCCTCACCGCCGCGCGCAGCTGGCAGAACGTCCTCCTGATGATCAATCAGGAATCCTTCGGCACCACCGATCCGATCTTCAATCACGACGTCTCGTTCTACGTGTTCACGCTGCCCATCGTGGACCTCCTGCTCGGCATGGCGAACTTCATCGTGCTCGCCAGCGCGCTCGCCGCCGTGGCCGGGCACTTCATCTACGGCGGGATCGAGTGGGACCAGAGCAAGGGCCTTCGCATCACGAAGGCCGCGCGCATCCACGTGGGCATCGTCGCGATCGCCTACATGCTTGTGCTCGCCGCCCAGCACTGGTTCGAGCGCTACGCGATGCTCACCTCGAACCACGAAAAGTTCGACGGCGCGTCCTACACCGACGTCAACGCGCTGATCCCCGGCAAGACCATCCTTGCGATCTCCGCCCTCATCGTGGCGGCGCTCCTGCTCGTCTGGATCATCCGGGGCAACTGGCGGATCCCCGCCGTGGGCGCAGGCATCATTATCCTCAGCACGGTCGCCGTCGGCATGGTCTACCCGTACTTCATCCAGACGTTCCAGGTGAACCCCAACGAACGCCAGCTGGAAAACCAGTACATCGCCTACAACATTGAGGCAACGCGCGACGCGTACGGCCTCGCGGGCGTCAACGAAGTCTCCTATCAGGCAGAAAGCAACGCGGAGCCGGGCCAGCTGCGCGAAGACGCCGCGACCACCACCCAGATTCGCCTGCTCGACCCCACCGTGGTTTCCCCCACCTTCGGCCAGCGCGAGGCAAACCGCCGCTACTGGGGCTTCGAGGACACGCTCAGCGTTGACCGCTACGAGATCGACGGCACGAAGCAGGACACCGTGATCGGCGTGCGCGAACTGCGCCCCGACAAGCTGGACCTCGCCAACCAGTCGTGGGTGAACCAGCACGTGATCTACACGCACGGCTTCGGCGTGGCCGCCGCCTACGGCAACAAGCGCCAGAGCGACGGCGAGCCCACGTTCTTCCAGTCCGGCGTGCCCGGCAGCGGCGAACTCGGCGAGTTCGAGGAGCGCGTCTACTTCGGGCGTCACTCGCCGAACTACTCCATCGTCGGCGCCCCCGAGGGCACCGAGCCGCAGGAGTTCGACTACCAGTCGGGCACCGCGGGCGACGATCAGGGCCGCCAGGTCTCCAACACGTATGAGGGCAACGGCGGGCCGCCCGTGGGCAACATCTTCAACCGCCTCCTATACGCCATCAAGTTCCGCGAACCGAACATTCTCATTTCGAGCTACGTGAACGACGAGTCGCAGATCCTCTACGACCGCGATCCGCAGCAGCGCGTCATGGAAGTGGCCCCGTTCCTCTCGCTCGATACCGAGATGTACCCGGCTGTTGTGGACGGCAGCCTCGTGTGGGTGATCGATGGGTACACCACCTCGACCCGCTACCCCTACTCCCAGGGCACGGACTTCAATGCTGCCGTGACGGACTCGAAGGTGAGCGGCGCCAACACCGCGAACCTGCGCACCGGCAACGTTAACTACCTGCGCAACTCCGTCAAGGCCACTGTCGATGCCTTCGACGGACAGGTGAAGCTGTACTCGTGGGACACCGAGGACCCGATTCTTACGGCGTGGGAGCGCTCCTTCCCGGGCGCGCTCACCCCGGCCTCGGAAATTTCCGGCGACCTCATGGGCCACCTGCGCTACCCGGCCGACATGTTCAAGGTGCAGCGCACCGTGCTCGGCAAGTACCACATCACCGATCCCGAAGAGTTCTACGTGGGTCAGGACTTCTGGCAGACCTCGCCGGACCCCACGCAGTCGGCCTCCTCCGAATCGCAAGCGGCGGCGCTCCAGTCGCCGTACTACCTCACCATGCAGATGCCGGACGATGACTCCCCGCGCTTCTCCATGAGCTCGAGCTACATTCCCGAAAGCGGCCAGGACGTCCTCACCGGCTTCCTCGCGGTCGATTCGGAAACGGGCACGGAGGCCGGTAACCCGGCCGACACCTACGGCAGGTTGTCGCTGCTCGTACTGCCCAGCTCCAACCCCGTGAGCGCGCCGCGCCAGGTGCAGAACACGTTCAACTCCAACACCGAGGTGTCACGCGAGCTGAACCTGCTGCGGGCCGGAAACTCCGAGGTCATCAGCGGCAACCTCCTCACCCTCCCGGTGGGCGGCGGCCTGCTGTACGTGCAGCCCGTCTACGTCATGAGCTCGAGCTCGGGTGGCGGCACGTCCTACCCGCTGCTGCGCAAGGTCCTCGTGTCCTTCGGCGACAAGGTGGGCTACGCCGACACCCTCGACGAAGCGCTCGATGCGGTCTTCGGCGGCGACTCCGGTGCCGAAGCGGGCGATGCGGCCGTGCCGTCGACCGGCCAGGCCGTCGCGGTGGACGATGCCGTGACGAGCACCCCGGACAGCGGCGACGGTGGAGCAACCCCCGCCCCGACCGATGGTGCGACCCCGGCTGAACCAAGCGAGTCGCCGAGCCCCACCCAGGCGCCGGCGACGGACGGCGATCCGAGCGCTGAGCTGTCGCGTGCCCTTACGGACCTCCAGCAGGCTCAGGAGGAGGCGGACGCCGCGATGCGCGCCGGTGACTGGGCCGCCTACGGCGAGGCCCAGCGGAAGATGGACGACGCGATCACCCGCGCTCAGACCGCATACGCCCAGATGAACGGCGGGTAGGCGGTCAAGCGGGGCCGACGGCGGCCTCAACGTGAGGTAGCAAACGTTTTGCACACCCGCGTTGGACGCCGCCACCCGCGGCGCGTAGATTAGTACACGTCGCCGCGGGGTGGAGCAGTTCGGTAGCTCGCCGGGCTCATAACCCGGAGGTCGTAGGTTCAAATCCTGCCCCCGCTACGAAAGTCCTGTGACAGGACACAGAAAACCCCCGAACCAGTGGTTCGGGGGTTTTCTGCTGCCGAGGGTTTCTCGAGAACAATGGTCGTTTATCCAGGAGGTTCGATGATGAATGAACGCCACCCGGGCGCCGCGGAGGTCGCGCTTCGCGAGTTCGAGCCGCAGCGCGATCGTGGGCAGCTCCTCGCCTTCTTCACGGAGAACCACTTCCCGTTCCATCTGATCGCCAGGCCCGCGGCCTCTGAGGTCGAGGCTCGCCTGGAGCGCGGCGCGTTTGACTCGGCATCGGTCTGCTCGTACTGGGTGCTCGCCGACCACGAGGCGGTGGGATTCATGACCGTGAGCGATACAGAGGACCCGTCGGCGCTCGTGGACGTGCGCCTCGCTGACGGCGCGCGCGGACGAGGCATTGGCCGATTGGCCGTGCGCGCCCTGGCGGGCGCCGTCTTCCCCCGGTTTTCCGACCTCGCGCGGCTGGAAGCCACCACGCTCGTGGACAACATCGCGATGCAGCGTGCCTTCCTTCACGCGGGGTGGGTCAAGGAAGCGCACTACCGATCGGCGGGGACCATGCCAGACGGGCGCACCACCGACACGCTCGGGTACGCGCTGCTTCGCACCGACTGGGCCTCCGGAAAAAGCCAGCCGGTCGCGTGGGAGATCGGGCAGAGTCTCTAGCACACCCGCGGGAACCCGGGCGCAAAACTTCGGGGCTCAGGCTCCGACGAGCAGGCGGCGAAGCCCGTCGGCCACGAGCAGTATCCCGGCAGCGAGGATGAGGACGGTCCCGAGCCGGTGGACGATGGGGGATAGGCGCCGCCACGTGGCATCCATCCAGGTGGCGAGCCGCCGGTAGCGGCCGATGGCGACGGCGCAGGCGAGGATCACCAGCGGCAGCTGCGAGAGAACGGACCACAGCATCCATCCGGCGATGCTTGCGGCGAGCGAGACGCGGGCAGATTCCACGACCTGCACGTCGAAGGCCGGATCGCCCACCACGACCGCAACGAACCCGAGGGCGATGAGGGCAAGGCCCGCGCTGTGAGAGGAGCGGGAAGCAGCGCCGCCTGCGGCCGGCGACGCCTGCGCGTCACGGGCGGAATCGGCGCCGGAATCCTTGCCCCGTCGGCCATTCCTGCGAAGGAGGCGCCAGAGGCCCCAGCCGAGCACCACCACGCCAAGGCCCAGTTCAATCCCTCCCGCGAGTGCCCCGGAACTGGCGAGGTGGCGATGGTGGAGCGCCTGGATCTGGGGCCCGAGCAGGCTGGACAGGAGCACGCCCCACACGGCGGTGCCGCCCACGATGAGGGCGGTGAAGGTGAGGACGGCCCGCCTGCTGCGGCCACTGGCAAGCGCGCCGAGGCCAATGAGCAGGGACGCGGGATCAAACCCCGCGAGACCCGCCGCCACCGTGGAGGCGAAGAAGGCGCTCATGCGCCCATGGGGGCGAACCAGGGCGATACCTGCCCCAGCCACGAGAATGCCGTGCGCTGCGGCGTCATCCACATGCGGGGGCGATGCCCGCCTCGCTCGGAGATGTTCGCGACCAGGGTGGTGGGGGCGCCGATGCTCTTCTCAATGTCCTTGACGTCGTTGATTGCGGGCTGATCGTCGCCGCCGGCGAAGGCCCAGAGCGCGACAGCGGGCCGCTCGTGCTCGGCCACCTGATCCAGGCGATACCGGGCATCCTCGGGGTCGTCCTGAATCTGCCCCGGCGCGTACTCGGCGTGGAAATACCCGGCTAGGGAGATCCCCCACGAGTATTGGTCGGGGTGGCGCATCGCGATCATGGAGGCGCACCACCCTCCCGCGCTGTAGCCGGTCGTGGCCCAGGCCGCGGGCTCGTTTACGGCGCGAAGATTCGTGGTGATCCAGGCACGCATGTCGGTGGTGATCCACGTTTCCCACGTGCCATCCTTCCCGTCCACGCATTCGGTGTCGGCGTTGCGCGGGAAGACGGAGGGAAACACCATGATGGGGGCCTGCATCCGGCCCTCGCGTACGTTGTCCAGCACCATGCGGTCGATGTGGAAGGTGTCGCGGTAGGTGCTCACGGATCCGGGAATGCCGGGGAAGCCTACGACCACGGGGTAGGACCGCGTGGAGTCCTCGACGTACCCGGGGGGAAGCCAGATCAGCGCGTGGACGCTGAGCTGCGTCGTGCTCGCGGACGTGGCGGCCATGGTCACCGAGAGCCATTGCCCGTCGGCGTCGTCAGCGCTGACATCGCCGAGCGCGGGGTTGGTGCGTGGGGCGCGCTGCAGGTCGGTGAGCTGGGCGTTCGTCTGCTGAGTGGGCGCCGGGTTCGGCGCCAGCGCTGCCCCGTAGGTGGTGGAGGAGATGTGCCCGATGTCGTTGTTGGCCAGCAGATCGCCCCACGTGCCGTACCAGTTGTTCTCGCGATTCAGATAGAGGAAGACAGTGGAGAGGGCCAGGAGGATCACGAGCAGGACCACGACCGCCTGCTCGACGTACGCGCGAGCGCCCGCGGCGCGCCGCCGGGGAACCACGACGAGGGCCACGACCAGCACGAGAGCGAACAGCACCGACGAGGTGAGCAGAACGGGGAGACCAATGATGGAGAACATGGGGTCCTTGCGGGGGATCGACATGGCGAGGGGTGCCAGCGCCAGCATAGAACGATGCCTCTGGTGGAATGCCGCACGCTCCGCACACCCCGCATGTTCCGAGCGCCGGGCTGACGACGGTGACGGGACGGACACTCAGCCGGGGAGGGCCCGCGCCGTCGAGGTCCGCGGCGGTCCCGGACGCGGACCCTAAACTGAGTGTGGCTCGCACAGGCCGCGCGCCACGCACGAAAGGCAGGTCGATGAGGAAGACACCCCCGGAATCTCCAGTGCCCGTGAGCGAGTGGCTCGCCCGGATTCTGACCTGGACGTGGAGTATCGCGGCGATCGTGGGGGCCGCGCTGTGGATCCTGCAGATCACCGGGCCGCTCACCGTGGTTCCGGTCGTGGTGTTCGGGGCGCTGAATGTCCCGGTGATGCCGTCGCTCGTCTCGGTCGTGGTGGTGGCCCTCGTGGCGGCGGCCCTGGTGCGGCGCATGCGCCTCGCGCTCGAAGCGGTCGCGTTGTTCAGCCTGGTCGGCATGGCCATGTCACTGCTGATCCTCACCGGTCAGTGGGAGTGGAGCGCGGGCCGCCACGGGGCGCTCCCGTTCGGCGTGCAGGTCGCCATCGAATCCGTGGGGATCCTCGTGGGCGGGCTGACCCTGGTGGCGGCCGTGCGCGCGCGTTCCTCCTTTCCGGCGCGCACCCGCCCGGGGGCGGGGTGGGTCGCCGCTGGCGTGGCGGTGGCTGGCACGCTCGTCACCTTCGCGCTGACGCAGGTTCTTCTCGTCGCCACCACACACACCTCGTGGCTCTCCTTCCACGCCCTCAAGAAGGTGGTGTGGGCGGCCGTCGGCTACCACCGCTCGGGGTGGCACCACGTCGAGATGGTGCCGACGTGGATCCCGGAGCTCACCTCGGTGCTGCTCGCGGGCGTGCTCGTGGTGACCGTGTGGAGCCTCTTGCGGGCGGGCCATGAAACGGCCCCGTGGACGGGCGACGGCGAAGTCGAGCTGCGCGCGCTTCTGGCGCGGTGGGGCGGCGAGGACTCGCTCGGATGGTTTGCCACCCGGCGCGACAAGGAGGTCGTGTTTTCCCCCGACCGGCAGGCAGCCGTCACGTTCAGGACCATCGGGGGAGTGTGCCTCGCCTCGGGCGATCCCGTCGGCGATCCCCACGCTTGGCCCGAGGCCATCGCGGCGTGGAAGGCGCACGCTCGTCGCTTCGGCCTGGTGCTCGGGGCCCTCTCGGCCTCGGAGGCCGGGGGGCGCGCCTATGCGAGCCCCGATGCCGAGGGTGTGGGGCTCGCCGTGACGGTGATGGGGGACGAGGCCGTGCTGGATGCGGCGCACTTCACCCTGAACTCCACCGCCATGACGGAGGTGCGCCGAGCCGTGCGCCGGGCCCGCCGCGACGGGCTGAGCGTCAGCATCGACCACCACCAGGACCTCGCTGCCGAGGACCTCGCGGCGCTCGGGCGCCTCGCCGATGAGTGGCGGGGCGCGGAGCCCGACCGCGGGTTCTCGATGGCACTCAATCGGTGGGGCGACGAGGCCGACGGGCGCAGCGTGGTTGTCGTGGCCCGAACCCTCGACGGTGTTCCCGTGGGGCTCCTCTCGTTCGTCCCCTGGGGGCGCCGCGGGCTGTCCCTCGATGTCATGCGCCGCAGCCCCGAGGCACCGAATGGCACCTCGGAGTTCATGATCGCGGAGCTGATGCGGCAGGCCGAGACGATGGGCGTGAGCACGGTGTCGCTGAACTTCGCCATGTTCCGCACGGTCTTTGCCGACGCCGACAGGCTCGGCGCGGGCGTCATGACGCGCTTCAACTCGGGGATGCTGGGGCGGCTGGACCGCTTCTTTCAGCTCGAACGCCTCTACCGATTCAACGACAAGCTCCACCCCCGGTGGGTGCCCCGATATGCGGTGTACGAAAGCGTGCTCACCCTGGGGCGCGTGGCGTGGGCGGCAGGCGTGGCCGAAGGCTTCGTCCCCGACCTCTTCGCCCGCTCGTCCCGGCGCCACGGCCACGGCGCCCACGGGCTATCGGCCGATCAGCTCGCCCGCGTGCGGGAGATCGATCGGCGCCTCATGGAACCGCAGGTCGAGGACGTCCTCTCGGGCCTCGGCGCCTCTCGTCGAACGCCGGAACAGGAGCACCGACGCGCGCACGCCGCGGAACTGGCACGGACGGGACACGCGCCGTGGCCCGTCGGCCTCCTCGATGTCCACCCCCTGAGCGCGGCCGTTCAGGCGCTCGAGCACCCGGGCCGGGCCGTGCGCGCGGCTGGGCGCGTGAGGTATCAGCGCGACTTCGGCGGCGTGCAGTTCCTCGTCCTCACCGAGGCCGGACACGACGTTCAGGTGGTCGTGGAACGTGAGACGGTGGGCGCCGACGAGTTCGCCGTCCTGGCCCGCACCCTGGACCGCGGGGACCTCGTGGTCGTGGACGGCATCAGCGGCGCCTCGCGCAACGGCACTCCCTCCCTCATCGCTCACTCGCTCACGGTCGCCGCGAAGTGCCTGCTCCCCGTGCCATTCGAGGGCTTCGAGGACCCCGAGTCCCGGCTCCGGCAGCGATCCCTGGACCTCATCATTCACCCGGATCGGCTCACCCTGCTCCACCAGCGCGCCACCGTCATGCAGGCCGTGCGCCACTACCTCCTCGAAGCGGGGCTGAGCGAAGTGGAGACACCCGTTCTCAACACCGTGCACGGCGGCGCCTCCGCCCGGCCATTTCGCACCTGGATCAACGCCTACGGCGTCCCGCTCACCCTCAGAATCGCCCCCGAGCTCTACCTCAAGCGGCTGCTCGTGGGCGGGTACGGGCCGCTCTTCGAGATCGCCCGCAACTTCCGCAACGAAGGGGCCGACGCCACACACAACCCCGAGTTCACGGCCCTCGAAGCGTATGTGCCGTGGGCCGACTACACCACGATGCGGCACCTGACCGAGGCCATGGTGACGGCGGCGGCCACGGCGCTCTACGGGGCGCCCGTTATCCCGCTCGTGGACGTTCACGCGCAGCGTTCGCGCGAGACAGGACGCATCGATGGCGCCCCTGGCCGCGAGGGCGATCAGCGGGTGCGCATGGTCGATATTTCTGGCCCGTGGCGAGTAAAACCCATGACGGAGGCGGTGTGCGAGGCCGTGGGACAGGACGTGTCGGTGCACACCGACATCGACATTCTTCTCCAGGTGGCGCGGCAGCACGGCGTCCAGGTGGGGCCCGCGATGGGCCCCGGGGCGATCCTCGAAGAGCTGTACGGCGAACTGGTCGAGCCCGCCACCATCGAACCCACCTTCTACTGCGACTTCCCCGCCGAGACCTCCCCGCTGACCGCGCCCCACCGCAGCAAGCCGGGCCTGGTCGAGCGCTGGGACCTCGTGATCGGCGGCATGGAACTGGGCACCGCGTACTCGGAGATGACCGATCCGATCGAGCAGCGGGCACGCTTCACTCAGCAGTCACTCAAGGCCGCCGCGGGCGATCTGGAAGCGATGGAGATCGACGAGGACTTCCTGTCGGCCCTCGAACTCGGGATGCCGCCCACCGGCGGATTGGGCGTGGGCCTGGACCGCCTCGTCATGGTCCTCACGGGGACCACGATCCGCGATGTTCTCGCCTTCCCGTTCGTGCGCCCGCTGCGGACGCACGACGAGGAGGGCGGGGGCGGGGCCCACGGCGCGTAGGTGCCGGGGCGCAGCTGCACGCGCCCACGCTGTGCCCAGAAACCCCTGCCATACTGGCACAACATTGTGGCGGACACGTCGCGATGCCCCAAACGACGGGAGTGCGCGTATGAGTGAGAACCTGAACAATAAGGCAGAGGACCTTGGCGGTCGCGCCAAGGAGGCTGCGGGCAGCCTGACCGACAACGATAAGCTCCGCGCCGAAGGCAAGGCCGATCAGGCCTCGGCTTCCCTCAAAGAGACCGTGAACGATGTGAAGAACGCTGTCTCCGACGCGATCGATAAGGCGCGCGGCAAGTAGCCCTTCCATCGCAGACGCGCTGGGCGAGAGGATCCCTCACGGATTCCCTCGCCCAGCGTTTTTCTATGCCGGACACGTTTTTCTGTTCCGGATGCCGGGGCGGCAGGCAGCCGCCAACTCAGGGCGCCGTGGACCGGACCGGGGCGTTCGTGACGTCCGCGGACAGGAAGTAGCGGCGAAACTCCCGGGCCGAATACTCGATCACCTCGCCGGGCTTCCAGGGGTTGCGCAGCAGGACGCTCCCCGAGGCCGGATCGGCGCCGATCACCGCCATGACGTGCGTGGACGGAACCTCCACGAGCCGCCCCGTGCCGCGCCGAGAATCCCGGCGCGAGAGCACCGGCGAGAGCGGATGGGTCGAGGCCACCACCGCGCGGCCCTGCCCCAGCCACTCCTCCATGCGCGCGGCCGACGGTAGGCGAAGGTGCGTCCTGGCGCCGATCCCCGTCAGGGCGGGAAAGCCGAAGGTGGCGAAACCGCGCGCGATGCCCGCGTAGGAGCCGGCAATCTGGGTGGCGAGCGCCTTCTCCACGAGCCCCGCCCACCCGGGCTCACCCGTCGATTCGGTGGCATAGGCCCAGCGCCCGTCGGCCCGCACGGGAAAGCGACGAGTCACCGGCACCCACGTGGGCTCGCCCCGGCGATAGAGCCGCACGAGCGCGCGCGAGCCCTCCGCAGGGGTGTCGCGAGCAGGGGAGTCGTCCGCAGAGGAGCCGTGCGCGATGGAGTCGGGTGCAGGGGGGCCGTCCGCGGGGGACCCGTGTGTACGAGGGCCCAGGTCGATGCTCGTGCGGAAATACTCGGGTGCCGCCTCGTGAATGGCGAGCATGGGCGCCATGAGCCAGCAGTTCCCGAGCGCCCCCTGGCGCGGGCGCTCCGCCCACCTGGGCGCCGCGAGGCTCGTTGCGTAGCCCGAAGCGCGGGCGCTGAGCCCCGGCTCGCCGTCCGCCGCTGGCCGGGGCGCGCGGAATCGAGCCGCCCCCGCAAGCGCGTGTCGCCACATGGCACCCTCCTTCACTTCTGCTTCTCACCCTTCGCTTCTGCGTCCGCCCATTCGCCTCAGTGCTCCACCGAAGCACACGCCACGAACAGGAAGGGGCGGGCACCGGCGCCATGCCGATACCCGCCCCACTCTCACACCCGCGGGCGTGAAGGACCTCAGTGAGCCTCGACAGGAACGAGCTTCTGGCCCGTCTTGTTCAGCACCTCGGCGAACCACTCCTGGTTGACATCGAAGGCCTTGTGGCCGGCGATCCGCTCGAACTCGATGGCCCGCAGCACATTGCCGTGGCCTTCGTCGTGGCCGATCACGCCGGTGCCACCATCGAGCGCCACCTGCACCGCGAGGTCGGTCATCGACTTGATGAGCCGCAGATCATCCGCGTTGGCCTTGGCGGAACGAGCGAAGTAGCCCGACTTCTGCACCATGACCTTTTCCGCGCCGAGCTTCTCGGCGAACTGCTGGGCGAACCACTGGCCGGGATTGATCTTGTCGAGCTTCACGTGGCCGAACGGATCCTTCTCCACCTCTTCGCCCTTGGCTTCGAGCTCCGCGACGATCTCGGGGATGCCCGCGCCCTCGGAGAGGAAGATGTTAACGCAGCCGGTCTCGTCCATGATGGTCTTCAGGCGCGCGGCCTCGCCCTCGATGTCGAGCTGAAGCTCGGGAAGGAACACGGCGTGCACGTCCCAGCGGCGCGGATCGTGACCAATCGAGGGCAGCCAGGTCTGCTTCGAGTGCCAGTCCTGGTAGTACTCGGCCGCCTGCGCGGTGAGGTACCCGCACGCGCGGCCCATGATCTCGTGAATGATGAGCATGCGCGGGTTCGAGCCGTGTTCGGCGAGGATGTTCTGGGCGAACACGCTGGTCTGCTCCGCGGCGGTCATCGCGCCGAGCGACTGGCGGATGGGCACGATGTCGTTGTCGATGGTCTTCGGAAGGCCCACTACCTGCAGCGGGTAGTCGTTATCGGCCAGGTACTTGGCTAGATCCGCGGCGGTCGTGTTCGTATCGTCGCCACCGATCGTGTGCAGCACGTCCACGCCGTCGGCCTTGAGCCGGTTCGCGGCGACCTCGAGGGCATTCTCGCCCTCCTGGATGAGGCCGCGCTTCACGAGGTCCGCGGTGTTCGTGAGCTTCACGCGCGAGTTGCCGATGGGGGAGCCGCCGTAGTTGTGGAGCACGGCGGCGTTCTTGCGCACGTCCTCGTCAATGACGACCTTTTCGCCGGACAGCAGGCCCCAGTAGCCGTGCTTGTACGCGATGAGTTCGATCTCCGGGTTCAGCTCGTTGTAGCGCTCGATGAGGCCGCCAACGGCGGACGAGAGGCACGGGGCGTAGCCGCCCGCGGTCAGCAGAGCAACGCGCTTGACGCTCATGTGGGTCCTTCCCAGGTGTTCGGGTAGCGGGGCGTGATGCCCCGCGCATGATCGCCCCTCATCCTACTAAGGAAGCGTGGGGACCACCCGGGCGCCCACGGCCCGTCAGCCGAGGGCGGCGAGCACCTCGTCGTGCAGGAGTGCGTTTGTGGCGAGGGCATTGCCGCCCCACGGGCCATCCGCGCCCGTGAGGTCCGTGAAACGCCCGCCCGCCTCCGTCACAATCGGCACGAGCGCGGCCATGTCGTGCAGGGCCAGTTCGGGTTCGAGCGCGATATCGACCGCGCCCTCTGCCAGGAGCATGTAGCTCCAGAAGTCGCCGTAGGCACGCGTGCGCCAGCACTGCTGCAAGAGGTTCACGAACTCGCGCAGCTTCCCGCTCTCGGCCCACCCCGCGAGCGAGGAATACGAGAGCGACGCGGCATCGAGCGAGGACACCTGGGACACCCGGATGCGCTGGGCCGACGACAGGCGCGGCCCCGTCCACGCACCCGAGCCCTGGGCGGCCCACCAGCGGCGGTTGAGGGCGGGGGCCGACACGACCGAGGCGACCACCTGACCGTCCTCGACGAGCCCAATGAGGGTGGCCCACACGGGGACGCCGCGCACAAAGTTCCGGGTGCCGTCGATGGGGTCGATGATCCACTGGCGAGAGGAGGAGCCGGTCGTGCCGAACTCCTCGCCGATCACCTGATCGCGGCTGCGCGAGCGGGCCAGCTGGGACCGCACGAGTTCTTCGGCGGCGCGGTCGGCATCGGTGACTTCTGTGAGGTCCGGCTTCGTTTCCACCACGAGATCCTGGGCCTTGAACCGGGCCATGGTCAGTTGGTCCACCGAATCGGCCAGCACGTGCGCGAGGCGCATATCGTCATGATGCGTTGAAGTCATGTGCCTCACCCTATTTCATGCGGCGGCCCGATCCGCTCAGGGCAGCGGCGGCGGTGCGTGGCGCCTTAGACGTCCCAGGGATCGTTCTTACGCAGAGCGGCGTTGAGCCGACGGAACGAGGCGAGGCGGGCCGGGCCCGCGCTTCCTGCCCTACCGTCGGCCACGGCCTCATCGAGCGCGCAATCCTCCGCATCCGCCGCGTGCGTGCAGCCACGCGGGCACAGCGCGATCAGGGGCGCGAGGTCCTCGAACGCCTCGGCGAGCGAGTCGGGATCTACGTGGCCGAGACCGAACGAGCGGACGCCCGGGGTGTCGATCACCCACCCGTCGGCCCCCGGCAAGCGCAGGGCCAGGGCCGAACTAGACGTGTGGCGCCCCCGCCCCGTCACCTCGTTGACGTGACCGGTGGCGCGGAGAGCGCCGGGCACGAGCGCGTTAATGAGGGTGGACTTGCCGACGCCCGAATGCCCGACGAGCACGCTCACTTCCCCCTCGAGGCGCGCGCGCAGCTCATCGAGTCCGGCTATTGAGCCGTCCTCTTGCACGTGCGTGACCACGTAGTCCACGCCGAGTGGGGCGTAGGTGTCGAGGAACTGCTGCGGATCGCGCAGATCCGCCTTCGTGAGGCACAGCAGCGGGGTAATGCCCGCTATGTAGGCGGCCACGAGGCAACGGTCGATCATGCCGCCGCGCGGCTCCGGGTTCGCGAGCGCGGTCACGATGACGAGCAGGGACACGTTGGCCACGAGGGCCCGCTCCGTCGCATCGTCATCATCGGCGCTGCGGCGCAGATACGTCGAGCGGTCCTGCACCCCCACGATCCGGGCAATCGTGTCGGGGGCGCCGGAGACATCCCCCGTGAGCGCCACCACGTCGCCCACCACGATGGGGGTGCGGCCGAGCGCCCGCGCGCGCATCGCGGTGACGGGCCGCTCACTCTCCAGGCCCTCATCGGCGACCGTGCGCCAGCGTCCCCGGTCCACCGCGACCACGCGAGCGGTCGTCGCATCCGCGTAGGCGGGCCGTTCCTTCGTGCGGGGCCGGGAGCCTCGCTTGCTGGGGCGCACGCGCACGTGGGACTCATCCCACGTCGAGTAGTCGCGCCCCCTCACCACGTCTGACCGGCGAGTTTTTCGGTGTGCAGCATCGACATCCACATGCCCACGAAGTCCGGGATGGTCTTTTGCGTCGTGGCCACATTGACCACCCGCATGTTCGGCACCCTGAGTCCGATGATCGCCGCGGCCGTCGCCATCCGGTGATCCTCATAGGTCTCAAACACGGTTGCGCCGAGCGGCGCCGGGTCGATCTCCAGCGACCCCTCGTGCTCGACCACGCGGGCCCCGAGCTTGCCAAGTTCGACCGCGAGCGCGTGCACGCGATCCGTCTCGTGCCCGCGCAAGTGCTTGATGCCGCGCAGGTGGCTCGGCGAATCGGCCAGGGCGGCGAGCGCCGCAATGGTGGGCGTCAGTTCCCCGACGGCCGACAGGTCAATGTCGATGCCGCGCAGCGTGCCCGTGCCGGTGAGTTCCATGTCGTCGCCCACGCGCTCGACGCTCGCCCCCATGAGCGGCAGGATGCGGCGGAACTCATCGCCGGGCTGGGTCGTGGTGTGCGGCCAGTGGGCGATGGAGACGGTGCCGCCCGCCACCATGGCTGCGGCCAGGAACGGGCCCGCGTTGGATAGGTCCGGCTCCACCACGATGTCGCCCACCGTGAAGGCGATGGGATGCACCGTCCATTCGTGCACGCCGTCGATCACGGTGTGGGAGGTCTGGACCCCCACCTCGTTCAAGAGCGCGAGGGTCATCGCGATGTGGGGGAGGGAGGGAAGATCGGCGCCGACGTGGCGAACCGTGAGCGGCGAGGCCGCGCGCACCCCCGCCATGAGCAGGCCCGAGACGAACTGGCTTGACGCGCTTGCGTCAATGCTCACGAGCCCGCCCGGCAGGGCGCCCGGGCCGTGAACGGTGAAGGGCAGGTAGCCCTCGCGGCCGTGGAAGGCGACGCTCACGCCCTGCTGGTCGAGTGCCGACAGCAGCGGCGCCATGGGCCGCACGAGCGCGCCCGCATCCCCGGTGAACGTGACGCGGCGACCCGAGAGGGCGGCGAGCGCGGGAACAAAACGCATAACGGTTCCGGCAAGGCCGCAGTGCACCTCGAGCGGGCCAGCGTCGGCCTCCGGCGCTGCGAGCGGGTGCACGACGAGCGCTTCTCCATCGGCCTCGAAGCGCGCGCCCAGCTGGGACAGCGCATCGATCATGAGCCGCGAATCGCGCGAGGCGAGGGCGCCGATCAGGCGAGTGGGGGCGGCGGCGAGCGCCGCGAGCACCAGCCAACGATTCGTGAGCGACTTCGAGCCCGGAATACTCACGTGGGCATCGATGGGGCCGTGCGCCACCGGCGCCGACCATTGCACGTCCGTCACGAGAATCAGGCGGCTTTGATCTTCTTCGCCAGCGTGCGATCCAGTTCGGCAATCGCCTTCGAGGACGCCCTCTTGCCGCCCTTGGTGGCCTTGTCCAGCTCGCGCTTCTTCTGCTCCGCGGCCTTTTGACCCCGATCAATCATCTTCTCCACGCGGTAGGCCACCGACGGCCTGCCATCGGTATCGACGACCGCGAGCAGAACGCCGCCAAACAGGCCCAGATCGCCCGTGATCGAACGGATCTCCGCGAGGCGCTCCTCGCCGCTCAGCTCCCACAGGCGCTTGCGGCCCGCCACCCCCACGGTGGTGGAGGCCAGGAGGGCCACAGCGGCCAGGCGCGGGCGCTTGTTGAGGGCGAGGGCCGCCCCCGCCACGACGGCGACGCCACCGGCGATGCGGATCATGGTTTCCGCCGAGACCGGAAGGTCGGTCTTGGCCACCTGCGACTCGACATCATCGATGGAAAAATCGAGGCCTTCGAGCACATGCTCGGGGCGCAGGGCGGTCTGGACGCCCTCAAAAATGAAGGGCGCGGCAAGGAGGGGGCGCGCGATACGGCGGACGAGGGACATGGCTTCCTCACGATCACTGTGGTTGGGCTTGACGTCCCAAATAGCGTACCCCACCTCGGAGAACTCCCACCTGCACGCCGTAGACTCCTCACCGATGACTGACACTCCCAGCCCCGAACCCTCCGACGAGTCCGAGGGCACGTTCGACGTCTTGGAGCCCGCCGATTTCGAGGCCGAAGCTCTCAGCCACATCGACGCCCTTTACGGCGGCGCCCTGCGCCTGGCCCGGCATCAGCAGGATGCTGAAGACCTGGTGCAGGAAACCTACGCGAAGGCCTTCCGCTCGCGCGAACGCTTCCGCGCCGGCACGAACATGCGCGCCTGGCTGTTTCGCATCATGCACAACACGTTCATCTCCACGTATCGGGCCAAGCAGCGCCGCCCGAAGGAAAGCGGAGCGGAGACCATCGAGGACTGGCAGCTCGCACGCGCCGCCTCGCACGAAAGCACCGGGCTGCGCAGCGCGGAAACCGAGGCACTTCAGGCCCTGCCCGATGGCGATATCCAGGCGGCCCTCGGCGACCTGCGCGAGGACTACCGCGAGGCGGTCTATCTCGCCGATGTCGAAGGGTTCTCCTACAAGGAGATCGCGGAGATCATGGGAACCCCAATCGGTACCGTGATGTCTCGCCTGCACCGCGGCCGCGCCCTTCTGCGCGAATCGCTCGCGGACTACGCGCGCGAACGCGGCTACCTGCGCTCCTCGGACGCCAGCGCCGCCCACCCCGCATGAGCGCCACGGCCCTGGCACCGCGCCGTGCAATAAACCCGGCAGGCGATGCGTTGTACCGGCTGAGCCCGCATCCGCGGGCGCAAGAATCGACCTCTGACCCCAGCAAGGAGAGCGCATGAACGAGGCAGCAGCCGCGCTCGAACGCCTCATGGCGCGCGTGGACCGGGCCCTGGCCACGGGCGTGGACGCCGACGAACTCCGCGAGATTCAGCGACACCTCGACGAATGCGGCGCGTGCGCGACCGAAGTGCAGCGCGCCCAGCTCATCCGGCGCCTCTTGCAAGGCTCGTGCCAGCGCGAAGCCCCCGACCACCTGCGTGAACGCATCCGCATGTCCAGCCGCGAGGTCAGCATCACCCAGCGCGCCGACAGCAGCATCGCCGAATACCGTGAGGTCCAGGTCAGCGTGAGGCGCACCGAACTCTAGGACGGGATCGCCCCCTGAACTCTTGGGGCTGCCCCGAACACATGAGACGCCCGGCAGATGCCGGGCGTCTCATGTTTCTCGGAGGTTAGTTTCCGAGGAAGAACGCGAGAGGGGCGCTGGGCCCACATCTCATGCGTTGGGGCGCTTGCCGTGGTTAGCGGCGCCCTTCTTACGCGACTTGCGCTTACGGCCACGCTTGCTCATGGCGACCTCCTTTTCCTCGCTGGGGCCCCATCGGGGCCGGTACCATCGCTCCGCGCGGGCGCGGAAGCAACCCGTCTATTTTTGCACATCCTGGGGCCGCGGGCGCGCATCGCGGGGCTGACGGGGCGGAGGTCACGTCGATGGCTCCGCCGGGGCGTCTCAGGCGGGGGAGAGGAACTGTGAAAAGTCCCCGTGCAGGACCAGCCACGTGATGAGCCCGTAGCCCACCTGGGAGGGAAGGTCCCGCGGGGAGCGCGCCACGTCGGCGATGAACTGATCGTGGTGGTGCAGCGCGGCGGCGGGGTCCACGTACGGGACGCGGCGGCGCGCGCACACATCCGCGTAGGCGCCGGACAGCGCGATGATCTGCTCGGTCCTCTCGCGGTCGGCCGACGGCACTGGCCCCACGACGAAGACGGGGATCTTGAGGTGATCCAGGCCGTCCAGGACCGTGGCCAGATTCAGCCGCGAGCGGGCCATCGAGATTCCGGCGTCGAGATCGGCACTGCCGAGCCCGAGCACCACGCGGTGCTCGGTCCCCGATTCCTCGTCGCGCTCGAGCAGCCGCGTCACGTCCGCCTCCCACCGGTGCGCGAGCGCCGCGGTGGTCTCATGAGGGATTGCCGCGCGATAGACATCGACGGTATCGGCGCCATCGTTGTGCGAGGCCACCGCCCGTGCCAGCCACCCCATCGCCTTGGCGTCGCCCGCGCCCGCGAGCACGTGATCGCCGAGGGCGATGACGCGCACGCGCCCGGTGGTGGAGGTGTGGGCCTGGGTCTCGGTCACAACTGCTGTCCCTTCGTCTGTGTCACTGCTTGTCGGTGTCACGGCGCCAGCATCTCTCGAGCACCGGGCGGTCCTGGCCCGCCCCTCAGCCCCGTGGCTCCCTCAGCCCCCGTGTCTACGGGGCGAAAGCGCGATCCATCAGCTCGCGATGCTCCGCCTGATGGCGTTTCATCGTACCCGCCGCGGGCGAGGCCGAGGCTGGACGAGCGGCGACGGTGAGTGAGCGGCCCACGTTCTCGGGGAAGTTCACGGCGATGTAGCTCCACGCCCCCTGGTTGCTCGGCTCTTCCTGCACCCAGCGCAGCTGGGCGTGCTTGAGGGGAAGGAGCGCGTCGCGCAGTTCATTGGCCGGAAGCGGATACAGCTCTTCGAGCCGCACAATCGCCACGTCGGAGCGCCCCCGCTTCTCGCGTTCGGCCACGAGGTCCCAGTAGACCTTGCCCGCGCACAGCAGCACCCGCGTCACGTCGGCGGGGTTGGCGCTCGAATCCGGGATCACCGGCTCGAACGTGCCGTGGGTGAAGTCCTCGACCGGGCTCACGGCCGCCTTGTTGCGCAGCATCGACTTCGGGGTGAAGACGATGAGCGGGCGGCGGCGCGGACGCTTCGCCTGGCGGCGCAGCAGGTGGAAGTAGCTCGCGGGCGTGGACGGCATCGCCACCCGCATGTTGTTCTCGGCGCACAGCTGGAGGAAGCGCTCGGGGCGGCCCGAGGAGTGATCCGGGCCCTGACCCTCGTAGCCGTGGGGAAGCAGCAGGACCACGCTCGAGCGCTGGCCCCACTTCTGTTCGGAGCTCGAAATGAACTCGTCGATGATGGTCTGCGCGCCGTTCACGAAGTCGCCGAACTGGGCCTCCCACAGCACGAGCGCATCGGGGCTTTCCACCGAATAGCCGTACTCGAAGCCAAGCGCCGCGAACTCGCTCAGCGAGGAGTCGTAAACGCTGAACTGCGCCTGGTCCTCGCTCAGGTGCCGCAGGGGCGTCCACGTGTCCTGATCGCGGTAGTCGATGAGCACCGAGTGGCGCTGGGTGAACGTGCCGCGGCGCGAATCCTGGCCCGCGAGGCGCACGGGCGTGCCTTCGACGAGGAGGGAGCCGAAGGCAAGGATTTCGCCGTAGCCCCAGTCGATTCCGCCCTCGCGGCTCATCTCCTGCCGCTTCTTCACGAGCTGTTCGAGCTTTGGGTGCACCGTGAAGGCGTCCGGGTAGCCCACGTGGGCATCGCCCACGCGCTCGATGACCGTGCGGTCCACGCCCGTGGGAATCGGCGGAATGTCGCCCTGGGGCTCCGGCCGCTGCTGCGACAGCGGCAGATCCAGGCCCTTGATCGTGGCCGTGGACGAGTCCTTCATGGCTTCCTTCGAGCCCGCGAACGCCTGATCGAGGTGCTTTTGGAAGTTGCGCACCACGTCCTGCAGTTCTTCGTCCGAGAGGTCGCCGCGCTCCAACAGCGTTTCCATGTAGAGCTTGCGCACGCTCGGCTTGTCGGAGATCAGCTTGTACATCTGCGGCTGCGTCATCGAGGGATCGTCGCCCTCGTTGTGGCCGCGGCGGCGGTAGCAGACCATGTCGATCACGACGTCGCGCTGGAACTTCTGGCGGTACGCGAACGCGATTTCCGCGGCCCGCACGCACGCCTCGGGATCGTCCCCGTTGACGTGGAAGATCGGCAGCTGCGTGCCCTTGGCCACGTCGGTCGAATAGAACGAGCTGCGGGAGGAATCGGGGGAGGTGGTGAACCCGATCTGGTTGTTGATGACCACGTGGATCGTGCCGCCCGTGCGGTAGCCGCGCAGCTCGGAGAGGTTGAGGGTCTCGGTGACCACGCCCTGCCCCGCAAATGCGGCGTCGCCGTGAATGAGCACGGGCAGCACGGGGAAGTCCACGCCGCGGCGATTGAGGCGATCCTGCTTGGCGCGCACGATGCCTTCGAGGACGGGATTGACGGCCTCGAGGTGGCTCGGATTCGCGGCCAGATACACCTTCGTGGTGTGGCCGTCCCACGAGGTGAACGAGCCCTCGGTGCCGAGGTGGTACTTCACGTCGCCCGAACCGAGGCCGTCGCGGGGGCCGGCACCCTCGAACTCCTGGAAGATCTGCGAATGGTTCTTCCCGGCGATGTTGGAGAGCACGTTGAGGCGCCCGCGGTGGGCCATGCCGATGCACACTTCGTCGATCTGCTCGCGCGCGGAATCCGACAGGAGCGAATCCAGCAGCGGGATGACCGCTTCGCCGCCTTCGAGCGAGAAGCGCCGCTGCCCCACGTACTTGGTCTGCAGGAAGGTCTCGAACGCTTCGGCCGCGTTGAGGCGGTCGATGATGTGGGTGAGCTGTTCCTTCGTGAAGGACTGCCGGGGCTGCTCGATCTGCTCCTGCAGCCACAGGCGCTCCGCCGGATCGGCGAGGTGCATGTACTCCACGCCCATCGTGCGCGAATACGAATCGCGCAGCACCGCGAGGATCTCGCGCAGCGTCAGGTGATCGGAGCCGCCGAGGCCGCGCGTCGGGAACGTGCGATCCAGGTCCCACAGGGTGAGCCCGTAGGTCTGCACGTCGAGGTCCGGGTGGCGGCGCTGACGGTACTGCAGAGGATCGATGTCCGCCATGAGGTGTCCGCGCGTGCGATACGCGTGGATGAGGTCCATGACGTGCGCGAACTTCTCCTGGTCGGAGTCCTGGAGCGGGTTGTCGGACACCCAGCGCACCGGCTCGTAGGGGATGCGCAGGGAGGAGAACACGCGATCGTAGAAGCCGTCGAGGCCGAGGAGCTTGTCGCTCATGATCTTCAGGAACTCGCCCGACGCGGCACCCTGGATGATCCGGTGATCGTACGTGGAGGTCAGGGTCATGACCTTGGAGATCGCGAGGCTCGCGAGCGTCTCCTGGCTCGCGCCCTGGAAAGGCGCCGGGTAGTTCATGGCGCCCACGCCCACGATGACGCCCTGGCCCTTCATGAGGCGCGGGATCGAATGGACGGTGCCGATCCCGCCGGGGTTCGTGAGCGAGACGGTGGTGTCGGCGAAGTCCGACATCGTGAGCTTGTTCTTGCGGGCCCGGCGCACGAGGTCCTCGTAGGCCTTCCAGAACCCGTGGAAGTCGTACTGCTGCGCGCCCTTGATGTTCGGGACCACGAGGCCGCGCGAACCGTCGGGCCGCGGCATGTCGATCGCGAGACCGAAGTTGACGTCTTCGCGGCGCAGCATCACGGGCTTGCCGTCCTGCACCTCGAAACCGTTGTTCATGTCCGGCAGCTCGGCAATCGCCTCGATCATGGCGTAGCCGATGAGGTGCGTGAAGCTCACCTTGCCGCCGCGCGTGCGGTGCAGGTGATTGTTGATGACGATGCGATTGTCGAACAGGAGCTTGACCGGCACGTCGCGCACGCTCGTGGCGGTGGGCACGGTGAGCGATTCGTCCATGTTCCGCACGACCGCGGCGGCGGGGCCGCGCAGCTTCACCACTTCGATGTCGGCGGGCTCCTTGAGCTCGACCGCCTTCATTTCGGTGGTGGGCAGGCGGGCCGGGCGGTCCGACGTACTCGAGACCTCGCGGCGGCGGGCCACGGGAGCGGGCTCGGGGGCCGACGCGGCCGACGCCGGGGCGGGGGCCTTCGCCGGTTCCTGCGCAGGCTCCGCCTTTTTCGCGGGCTCCGCTGCCTGGGTCGGCTCCGGCTTTGGTTCTGGCTTCGCGGCCGGGGCGGGCGCGGGATCACCGGTGTTCTCGGGTTTCTCGGTCTTCTCGGCGGCTGGCGGTGCCTTCTCCGGCGGCGTGTCGGCTACGGGGGCCGCGCTCGAGGCGGCGGACCGGAAGTAGTCGGCCCACGAAGGATCGACGCTCGAGGGGTCGCTTTCGTACTGGGTGCGAAGTTCATCGACGAGCCACTGATTGGGCCCGAAGTCTGCGGATGCACCAGCCGGGGGTGTCTGCTCTGACACGTCCAGATCGCCAACTTTCGTTCGTATGCGTAAGTGAACACGCCAAGCCTAGCCCAGCGTGAGGGATGCCCCCGCATCATCAGGCGGGGTGGGCGGGACTTTCGTCGCTCAGCGGAAATTCGTCGCCGACGCGGGGGAGGCTGACGCGGATCGTCGAGCTGGGTGCATGGGCATCGCGGCCCGGGTGATCGATGACTTCGATGGCCCCGCCGTGCAGGTCCACCGCCCAGCGCGCGATGGCGAGGCCGAGCCCCGTCCCGCCCGAGGCGTCGGGGGAGCCGCCCCGCTCGAACCGTTCGAACACGGCCTCTCGATCCGCCTCGGCGATGCCGGGGCCCTGGTCGCGCACCTCGATGCGGACCTCGGTGTCGCCAGGGGCCGGGTGGGCGCTCACGAAGATGCGGCCGCCGGGAGGGGAGTGGCGGGAGGCGTTATTGAGCAGGTTCGACATCACCTGGTGCAGGCGCGCGGCGTCGGCGAAGACGGTGAGGTCGGCGGGCTCGACCTGGACCACGAAGTGCACGCTCTGGTCCTGGGAGCGGGCCGCGAGATCGGCGGAATCCACGACCTCGTGCAGGAACGGCGTGAGCTGAATCAGCTCGGGGGTGATGGTGACGACCCCCGCCTCGAGCCGCGAGAGGTCCAGCAGGTGCGCCACGAGGCGGCTGAGGCGTTCGGTTTCCGTGAGGGCCACGTTGAGGTTCGCGGTGTCGCTCGGGGTGACGCCATCGACCATGTTCTCCAACTGCCCGCGCAGCGCCGCGACGGGCGTGCGCAACTCGTGGGACACGTTCGCCACGAGCTCTCTGCGGGCCTGGTCGGTATGGCCCAGATCGGCCGACATGGTGTTGAAGGCGTCGGCCAGCTGGCCCACCTCGTCGCGCGAGCGGGTGCGGACCCTGCGGCCGTAGTCTCCGTGCGCCATGGCCTTGGCCGCCGCGGTCATTTCCCTCAGCGGCGAGGTCATGCCGCGCGCGAGCACCTGCGTGACGGCCAGGGCCGCCGCGACCGTGAGCGGAATGAACAGCCACGGATTGAGCTGCGCCGTCGAACCGATCCAGCCGAGCCCCGCCGCGACCAGCACCGAGGTGGCCACGAGGACGCCCAGCTTGACCTTGAACGAGCGAAACCGCTGCAACGGCGTGACGTCGAGGGCTTCCGTCGGCCCCTTCATTCGTCCTCCGCCTCGGGCACCTCGAGCGCGTAGCCCACGCCGTGCACCGTGCGCACGAGGTCGCTGCCGAGCTTGCGCCGGAGCGCCTTGACGTGCGAATCCACCGTGCGGGTGCCGGAGGCATCCACCCAGTCCCAGACGTCTTCGAGCAGTTGCTCGCGCGTCAGCACCGTGCCCGGCGCGGTGGCCAGGCACAGCAGGAGGTCGTATTCGGTGGGCGTGAGGTGGGCTTCGCTGCCCGCCCGGGTCACGCGCCTGGACGCGCGGTCGATCACGAGATCACCAAGCAGAAGCTGGCTCGAGGCGTCCTCCGTGGGGGCGGGGCTGCGCTGGACGCGCCGCACGAGCGCCTTGAGGCGCGCCACGAGCTCGCGCATCGAGAACGGCTTGGTCATGTAGTCGTCGGCCCCCACTCCGAGGCCCACGAGCATGTCCGTCTCCTCGTCGCGAGCGGTCAGCATGAGCACGCCCTGGGTGTGCGAGCCCTGGATGCGGCGGCACACCTCGAGGCCGTCGAAGCCGGGCAGCATAACGTCGAGCACCACCGCGTCGGGGCGCACGCGTTCCACGAGTTCGACGCCCGAGGGGCCATCGTGCGCCATGTGGACGCTCCATCCCTCGGCCCGCAGGCGGTCGGCGATGGTCCGGGCGATCGTGCGCTCGTCCTCCACCACGACGACGCTCGTGGAGGCGTCGGGGCCGGGTGCTGCGCTGGGAAGTGAGGTGCTCGTCATGCGCTCACTCTATTTCCGCCCGGCTCAGGGCAGGCTGAACCGGAGTGATTTATAGTGGCAGGCGATGAACGACGTGCCCCCTCGAAGTCCCGTGCCCTCCGCCGCTCGCATGCCAGGTGCCTCCCGCACCGGCCGCCGAGGTGGTGAGAGGGCATGACCTGGATCCTGCTGCTGATCGGAGTCCTGCTGACGCTGGGCACCGCCATCTTCGTGGCCTCCGAGTTTTCGCTCGTGGCCCTCGATAAGCACACCGTTGAGAAGGCCGTGGCCGACGGGGACACGCGCGCCAAGGGCGTCCTGCACGCGCTCACCCACCTCTCCACGAATCTGTCGGGCGCGCAGGTGGGCATCACGATCACGACGCTCATCTTCGGTTTCGCCGTCAAGGATCCGCTCGCGGAGGTCCTCACGCCCATCCTCGCCTTCGCGGGCGTGGGCGAAGGAATGATCGGCGCCGTGAGCGTCGGGCTCGCGATGGTGCTCTCCTATGTCTTTTCCGTGATCTTCGGTGAACTCATCCCGAAGAACCTCGCGATTGCCGCCCCGTTTGCGACCGCGAAGGTGGTGGCGCCCCTTCAGCACGGCTTTACCGTGGCGCTCAGGCCACTCATCGCGATGTTCAACGCGACCGCGAACTTTTTCTTGCGCCTCATGAACATCGAGCCGCAAGAGGAGCTCTCTGCCGCTCGTTCGCCCGCCGAGCTCGAATCGCTTGTGCGGCACTCCGCGCGCGCGGGCACGCTCGATTCCGGCACCGCGATCCTGCTCTCGCGCACCCTGCAGCTGGCCGAGCGCACCGCCGCCGACGTGATGACGCACCGCGGCGCGATGCTCAGCATCGAGGCTTCCCAGAGCGCCGAAGAGATCCTGCAGCTCACGCGCGATTCGGGGCATTCCCGCTTTCCCGTGATTGACGGCAGCGAGGACGACGTGGTGGGCATCGTGCAGGCGCGTCAGGCGGTCGCGGTCTCGCGGCAGCGCCGCGCGCACACGAGCGCGGCCGACCTCATGACCGAGGTGGTGCGCGTGCCCGAAACGGTGGGCCTCGACTCGCTCCTCGTGGACCTGCGGTCGGTGGGAGCCCAGCTCGCGGTGGTGATCGACGAATACGGCGGCACCGCCGGGATCGTCACGCTCGAAGACGTGATCGAGGAAATCGTCGGCGAGGTCTCCGACGAGCACGATACGGACGAGCCCGAACGCTTCGCCCAGGGCGCGGGCGTGGACGACTGGACGGTCTCCGGCCTCATGCGGCCCGACGAAATCGAGCGCGAGCTTGGCGTGCGCGTGCCCGAATCGCCCCACTACGAGACCCTCGGGGGGCTCCTCATGGACACGCTCGGCAGGATCCCTAAGGTGGGAGACGTGGTCGAGACCGGCGGCGTGCGCTTCGAGATCCTGGGCCTCGATGGCCGACGGGTGGATACGGTGCGCATGAGCATTGTGGACGAGGCGGCCCGCGCCGTGAAAGCCGTGACCGGCGAGATGCAGGCGGTGACCGAGAATGAGTGACTCCACCGCCCTCCTGCTGGGCCTCGCCATGCTGCTCGGCAATGCCTTCTTCGTGGGCGCCGAATTTGCGGTGATGAGCGTGCGCCGCAGCCAACTCGAACCCCTCGTGGACCAGGGGCGGCCGGGTGCGAAGACCGCGCTGTGGGCCATCGAGCACGTCTCGCTTATGCTCGCGACCGCGCAGATCGGCATCACCGTGTGTTCGGTGACGCTCGGCGCCGTCGCGGAGCCCGCGATTGCTCACCTCATCGAGCCCGTGTTCGAGGACCTGGGCGTACCCACGGCGCTCGTGCACCCCGCCGCCTTCACGGTGGCCCTGCTCATCGCGAGCTACCTGCACGTGGTGTTCGGCGAGATGGTGCCGAAGAACATCTCCATCGCGATCCCCGTCGGCGCCTCCCTCATCCTGGCCCCGCCGCTCGTGTGGATCACCCGCCTCATCCGCCCGATCATCTGGCTGCTCAACGCGATTGCCAACACTTTCCTGCGGCTCATTGGGGTCGAGCCGAAGAACGAGGTGGTCAGCCAGTTCACGGCCGAAGAGATCGCGGCCATCGTGGACGAATCGGCCCGCGAGGGACTCCTCGTGGACGATCAAGGGCTGCTGCGGGGAGCGATCCAGTTCTCCGACCACACGGCGCGCGAAGTGATGGTGCCGATGGCGGACGTGGTGACGGTGGGCTACGACGTGACTCCCGAGCGCTTCGAGCAGATCGTCGCGCGCACCGGATTCAGCCGGATCGGCGTCATGAACGACGCGGGCGACCTCGTGGGCTACCTGCACCTCAAGGACGTCATCCTCGACGCCGACGCGCCCGAGGCCGCCTACCGCTCGCCCATTCACCCGGGAAACGTGCGCGCGGTGGTCTCCGTGGCCGACGATGACGACGTGGAAGAGGTGCTGCGCGCGATGCAGTACAACGGCGCGCACATGGCCCGGGTAGATTCGCCCGAGCAGCGCAGCGTGGGCGCTGTGTTCCTCGAAGACGTGCTCGAAGAGCTCGTGGGCGAGGTCAAGGACATGATGCAGCGCCAGCAGCGCCTGGGCCGCTCCGGTACGGCCGACCGGCTCGGGTAAAAAGATCTTTACCCAGCGCCCCATCTGTGACGGCCACCACCGCGAAATGGTTGAAATGTCCATCAACTGCGCCCGGGTGGGCCCCGAGCGTGATGCCCATCGCCCGGCCGGGCAAAAGTTCGGTAATCACTCGGTTGCTGGGCCGCGAAACGCCCCGAATCGCGCCTAGGTTTAACGAGGTCGCCCAACCGAAGACTTCCCCGGCTCGGTGCAGTGCGATCAGGATTCCCTACACGCAGAGCACCGGAAGCAGGAAACACGTGGCGATTCATCGCGCTGAAGGCCGAGCACAGGTACGACCCCTCGCGGCAGGTCGGGGAACCCGCCGCAACTCCCAGGTCCTCTCGGCCTCCGCCATCAAGGTGGGCATGCTCGGCGCCCTCGCGACAGCCACGATTGCCGCTCCGCTCGCCGCAGCCGCCGCCGATCAGGGCGAGGCTCAGGGCGCCGCCCTTCCCGCGAGCGTCGAGGCCACCGGTCAGCAGACCGCCGTGCCCGCCGCGGAAGCCGAAGCCCCCGCAGAAGAAGCGGCCGCCCTCGTGCTCCCCGTCGTGGATAGCGAAACGGGCGGTGAAGACCAGTACACCGATGTCTCCTCCGCCGCGAACCTCGCCGCCACGGCCGATACCGCCGCCTCCGTCTCCACCCCCACGAGCGGCCCCGCCGTGGTCGCCACCGGCACCGGCTGGCAGAACCCCACCCCCGGCGCCTCCGTCACCTCGAGCTTCGGCTACCGCATCCACCCCACGCTCGGCTACTCCAAGCTGCACGAGGGCGTGGACTTCGGTGCGGCGTGCGGCGTGCCCGTCTACGCCGCCGAATCCGGCACCGTGACGAACGCCGAATACCACGGCACCTCCGGCAACCGCGTGCGCATCGATCACGGTAACGGCACCTACACCCGGTACTACCACCTCACCAAGTACTCGGTCTCCGCCGGCCAGAGCGTCCAGAAGGGCCAGCAGATCGGCACTGTCGGCTCCACCGGCCGCTCCACCGGCTGCCACCTCCACTTCGGCCTCGAAAAGGGAGACGGCAACTACGTCAACCCGATGTCGCTGTGGCAGTAACTCCCGTCGTCCTCGGGGTTGAATCCTCGTGTGACGAAACGGGATTCGGCATCGTGAGCGACGGGCGCCTCCTCGGCCACGCCCTCGCCTCTTCCGCAGCCCAGCACGCAGACTTCGGCGGCGTCGTCCCAGAAATCGCGGCTCGCGCGCACCTCGACGCCGTGGTGCCCACCCTCCACACCGCCCTTGCCGACGCCGGCATCAACGCCTCGGACATCACTCACGTGGCCGCCACGAGCGGCCCCGGCCTCGCGACGGCCGTCCACGTCGGCCTCGCCGCTGCCAAATCCATCGCTTGGGCCCTCGACGTGCCCCTGTACGGCGTCCACCACCTCGCGGGCCACGCCGCCGCCGACACCCTGGCCCACGGCCCACTGCCCGAACGCTCCATCGTGCTCATCGTCTCCGGGGGCCACACCTCCCTGCTCGATGTGCGGGACCTTGTGCGCGACCCCATCGTGCACCTCGGCGACACCCTCGATGACGCCGCGGGGGAGGCCTTCGACAAAGTGGCCCGCCTGCTGGGCCTCGGCTACCCCGGCGGCCCCGTCATCTCCGCCGCCGCGGAAGGCGGCAACCCCGAGGCCTTCCGCTTCCCGCGCGCCATGCTGCGCGCCGGGGACGATCCGTACACCTTCTCCTTCTCGGGCCTCAAGACCGCCGTGGCGCGTACCGTGGAAACCATCGAGCGCTCGGGCAAGGCCGTGCCGGTGGCCGACATCGCCGCCTCGTTCGAGCAGGCGGTCGTCGATGTCCTCGTGACCAAGGCCGTGCGCGCGTGCCGCGACAGCAACCTCGACACCCTCGTCATCGTCGGCGGCGTGGCCGCCAATAAGCGCCTGCGCGCTGCCGCGACCGAGGCGTGCGCGGCAGCGGGCATCACCCTGCGCATCCCGCCCGGCTCGCTGTGCACCGACAACGGCGCGATGATCGCCGCGGTGGGGGACCTCCTCGTGCGCTCGGGCGCCTTGCCGAACCCGCTCGGGATCGCCGCGAACCCCTCCGCTGTCCTGCACGGCGCCCAGCTGCCCGTCCCCGCCGTGTGATCTATCCGTGAGGCCGCCGCGCCGACTGGGGAAGGCCCGCCTCTCTTGGTAGAGTGGCACTCGCGCCCGCGTAGCTCAGTGGATAGAGCGTCTGCCTCCGGAGCAGAAGGTCGTAGGTTCGAATCCTGTCGCGGGCACCACAAAGCCCCCGCCACCAGCATTTTCGCTGGATCGGCGGGGGCTTTAGCGTGCCCTGGCGGGGTGGTCGGGGCTACGGGGCGTCGGGGGTATCGCCGAGCCGCCCCTCGGCCAGGGCGGCGAGGAAGTCGCGCACGTCCTCGGGGCTGTTCAGGCGGAACGCGGCAGCGGTCTCGCCCTCGCCCACCTTGAGCGTGAGGTCGTGCTCGCCCGCGCGGGCGAAGACGGACTCGTCGGTGACGTCATCGCCCAGGTACAGCCAGGCGTCGGCAGCGCACGCGCGCGCGAGCGCCTCAATGGCCTCGCCCTTCGTGGCGGGGATGACGGAGAACTCGACCACTTCCTTACCGGGGGTCACCTTCGCGTGCCGGATCGAGCGGGCGTATTCGAGGGCGGCCTCGGTGGCGTTGACGCCGCCGCGACCGCGGGCGTTGCGGGTGTGCAGGACCGCCGCCGTCGGCTTGGTTTCCACCTCGGTGCCGGGGAACTTGCGGGAGATCCGGGTGAGTTCCTCGGTGATGGCCGCCAGTTGCAGGTGGCGTTCCTCGTTCATGGACATCGAGCCCGCATCGAGCACGCTCGCGTCCATGTCTGGCGGCAGGGCGCCCACTTCCGCGCCGTGAGAGCCGATCAGCACGATGGAGCTGGGCATTTGCGTGAGGGCGTCGAGGTCTTCGAGGGCGCGGCCGGAGACGAGCGCCGCGCTCACCCCTTCGCCGTGGGCGATCGCGCGGATTGCCTGGAGCGATTCGGGCAGGGCGCGGGCATCCTCGCGGCGGGCCACGATGGGGGCGAGCACGCCGTCGAAGTCGGAGGCAATGAGGATGCGGGGGTTCGTGAGGAAGCGGCGCGTGGCCTCGGCGAGGCGCTCCGGTGGGGGAGTCTCGCCATCGGCCAGCCGCACGGGCGATTCGGTGGCCTCGTGCGCGCCGCCCGTCTCCTCGAGCGCGGCCAGGAAGTCCCGCGCCCACTTTTGCACGTCGTTGTCGAGCACCTGGCGGCGCAGCGAGCGCATGTGCAGCTGCTGCTCCTCGTCGGAGGTGACGAGCGCGTGCAGGATCGCGCTCTTCAGTTCGTCGATGTCGTGCGGGTTCACGAGCGTGGCCGCGCGCAGCTCATCGGCGGCGCCCGTGAACTCGGAGAGCACGAGCACGCCGCGCTCATCGACGCGCGAGGCCACGTACTCCTTCGCCACGAGGTTCATGCCGTCGCGAAGGCTCGTGACCAGCAGGACATCGGCGGTCATGAACAGAGCGGTCATGTCGGTGCGGTCGAACGTGCGGTGCATGTAGGAGACGGCGGGGCGGCCAAGCGTCGCGTAGTCGCCGTTAATGCGCCCGACCGTGAGTTCGATTTCGTCGCGCAGCTGCCGGTAGGCATCCACGCGTTCGCGCGACGGCGTGGCCACCTGGATCATGACCACCTCGCGCGGATCAATCGAGCCGTCGTGCAGCAGCTCGCCGTAGGCCTTGAGGCGGTGGCGGATCCCCTTCGTGTAGTCCAGGCGATCCACGCCGAGCACCACCTTCGACGGGTTGCCGAGTTCCTCGCGCATCTGTGCGGCGCGGGCGATGACCTCGGGGTCGGAGGTGAGGGCGTCGTAGGAGGAGACGTCAATCGAGATTGGGAACGCTTGGGCGTGCACCGTGCGCGGCGCCTCGAGGCCGAGCCCCGGCACCTCGATATCGTGCTCGCCCGTGCGGTAGCCGAGCAGTTGGCGCACGCATGTGGTGAAGTTGATGGCGTCGCGTTCGCGCTGGAAGCCGAGCAGATCGGCGCCGAGCAGGCCGCGCAGCACCGAATTACGCTTCGGCAGCTGAGCGAACAGCTCGAACGGCGGGAAGGGGATGTGGTTGAACCAGCCGATCCGCACGTCGGGCCGCAGCGTGCGCAGCATTTCGGGTACGAGCTGCAACTGGTAGTCGTGCACCCACACCGTCCCGCCCTTGGCCACGACGCGGGCCGCGGCGGTCGCGAACGTCCGATTGGCCTTCACGTACACGTCCCACCACGTGCGGTGGAAGTTCGGGTCGGCGATCACGTCGTGATACAGCGGCCACAGGGTGTCGTTCGAGAACCCCTCGTAGTACTTCTCCACTTCGTCGGTGCTGAGCGTCACGGGCACGAGGTGCATGCCGTCCAGGTCAAACGGGTCGATGTGTTCGTCGGGCGTCCCGGCCCACCCCACCCACGCGGCAGATTCGGCGGTGCGCATGACGGACTCCATCGCGGTCACGAGACCGCCGGGGCTCTGCTGCCACGTCACCGTCCCGTCGGCGTCTTCCTGGCGGTGGGCGGGCAGGCGATTGGCAACGACAACGAGGTCGCTGTGGCTCATGAGGGCTCCTGACTCGTGGTGTGATCTGAGCCTAACAAGGCCGCGTGTGAACATTCGGGGGTGATCTGCCTTACGGCCTGCATCTTTGTGTGTGGACACGCGCGCCGCGGGCCGCGGGCCGCTCACTAGGCTGAACGGGAATCACGCTGTGCCCGGCCTCGGCCGCGGCCGAACTCAAGGAGGCTCATGCGCGCGCACGAGGCCGGTGCCCTGCACGGAAACGACGCCGCCCCGCAGTGGCTGCCGTATCCCACCGACGTCAATCACCTGATCGACGGCCTGTGGTCCACGGCCACGGAGCGGGGGGCCGACGGGGCGCTCGAGGTGGCCGGGGTGAGCGTGAAGGAGATCGCCCGCACGGTGGGCACGCCCACGTTCGTGATCGACGAAGCCGATTTTCGCTCGCGCGCGGCCGCGTTCCGCGACGCCTTCGCCGCCGCCTTTTCTCCGCTGAACGGCGCGGATATGAGCTACGCGGGCAAGGCTTTTTTGACGCGCGCCGTGGCACGCTGGATGCGCGAAGAGGGGCTCGGGATCGATGTGTGCACGGGCGGGGAACTCGCCGTGGCGCTCGCCTCGGGCACCGACCCGGCCACGATCACCGTGCACGGGAACAACAAGTCCGACGCGGAGATCGCTCGCGCGATCGAGGTGGGGGCGGGCCGGATCGTCATCGATTCGCTCGACGAAGTAGCGCGCGTGGACGAGATTGCGCGCACCTACGACGCGGTGCAGCCGGTGCTGATCCGCGTCACCTCCGGGGTCGAAGCCCACACGCATGAGTTCATCGCGACGGCCCACGAGGATCAGAAGTTCGGCCTCTCGCTCGCCACGGGCGACGCCTTCGAGGCGGCCCGCCTCGTGAGCGCCGCGCCGAACCTCCAGTTGGAGGGGCTGCATTCCCACATCGGCTCACAGATCTTTGACACGCACGGCTTCGAGGTGGCGGCGCGGCGCGTGCTCGCGCTCGTGGCCGAGATCCGCGAGCGCACCGGCGAGGCCGTGGATCACCTCGTGCTCGGCGGCGGCTTCGGTGTCATGTACAACACGCAGCACACCCCGAAGCAGCCCGCGGAGCTTGCCGACTCGCTCGCGCAGATCGTGCGCCTCAGCTGCGCGGAGCTGGGCATCGAGATCCCGCGCCTCGGCTTCGAGCCCGGCCGCGCCATCGCGGGCCCCTCGACCCAGACCCTCTACACGGTGGGCACCATCAAGGACGTGGAGCTCGGGGGAGTGCAGCGGCGCCTGTACGTGTCCGTGGATGGTGGCATGAGCGACAACCTCCGCACCGCGCTCTACGACGCGGACTACTCGTGCCTGCTGTCCGGCCGCACGTCCGACGCGACGCCTCGGGTCGTGAGGATCGTGGGCAAGCACTGCGAGAGCGGCGACATCGTGGTGAAGGACGAATACCTGCCCGGCGATGTCCGGCGCGGCGACCTCGTGTCCGTCCCGGTCACGGGCGCCTATTGCGCGTCGCTGGCCTCCAACTACAACCACGTGCCGCGCCCGGCCGTGGTTTCGGTGAAGGACGGCGTCATCACTCCCATGATCCGCCGCGAGACCGACGACGACCTCCTGGCGAGGGACCTCGGTTAGACGCCCACCTTGATGCACCGCCCCCTATCGACAACCAGAGCATGGAGAAGTCATGAGCGAGCACACCCCAGACGCCGGTAGCACGGCGCCCCTCGAGCAGCATCGCCCCCTCAAGGTGGCGATTCTCGGCGCGGGCACGGTGGGCCAGGAGGTCCTGCGCCTGCTCGGTACCCACAGCGGGGACTTCGCGCACCGCGTGGGCGCCCCCCTCGAGGTGATCGGCATTGCCGTGCGGGATCGGAACAAGGACCGCGGCCCGTACGTGGACGCCTCCCTGTACCGCGTGGATCACGAGGCGCTCGTGGACGAGGCCGACATCGTGGTCGAGGTGATGGGCGGGATCGAGCCCGCGCGCGGACTGCTGCTGCGCGCCCTTTCCTCGGGCGCGAGCGTCGTGACCGCGAACAAGGCCCTGCTCGCTACGGAGGGGCGCGAGCTGTACGCCGCGGCCGACCAGCACGGGGTGGACATCTCCTTCGAGGCGGCCGTGGCCGGGGCAGTGCCGCTGATTAGGCCCCTGCGCGATTCGCTCGCGGGCGACTCGATCCAGCGCGTGCTCGGGATCGTCAACGGCACCACGAACTTCATTCTCGATGCGATGACCCGCACGGGCCAGAGCTTCGATGAGGCCCTTGCCGAGGCGCAAGAGCTGGGCTATGCGGAGGCGGATCCGACGGCGGACGTTCAGGGTCACGATGCGGCGGCGAAGGCCAGCATCCTTGCCTCGCTCGCCTTCCACTCCCGCGTGACCCTCGAGGACGTGTTCGTGGAGGGCATCACGGCGATCACCGCCGCCGATGTGCAGGCCGCGGAGCGGCTCGGCTGCGTCATCAAGCTGCTCAGCATCGTCGAGCGCGTCCCGGCCGCGGGCGGCGGCGAAGGCGTGAGCGCCCGCGTCTATCCGGTCATGCTCCCCACCTCGCACCCGCTCGCGAGCGTGAGCGGGGCCTACAACGCCGTGTTCGTGGAGGCGGAGGCCGCGGGGCGGCTCATGTTCTACGGGCAGGGCGCGGGCGGGGCGCCGACGGCGTCCGCGGTGCTCGGCGATCTGGTGTCCGTGGCCCGCAACAAGGTCTTCGGCGGCAAGGGCGCCGACGAGTCCTACTACGCGAGCCTGCCCATCGTCCCCATCGGGGGCGTCACGAACGCCTTCTACCTCGCGATGAGGGCTGAGGATAGGCCCGGCGTCCTCGCCCAGATCGCGGGTACGCTGAGCACGCACGGCATCTCCATCGCCACGATCCACCAGGAGCCCGTCGACGGCGATGGCGATGCGGCGGCCGCACGCATCGCCATCGTGACGCACCGCGCCGACGAAGCACACATGGCGCGGGCGATCCACCAACTGACCCTGCACGAAAGCGTCCAGCGCATCGAATCGCTCGTGCGCGTAGAAGGAGAATAGGCAACCATGGCACACCAGTGGCGCGGAGTCCTGCACGAATACCGCGATTTCCTCCCCTTTACGGACGCCGATACGGTGCTCTCCCTCGGCGAAGGCGGCACGCCCCTCGTGCACGCCCCTGCCCTGAGCGAGCAGCTCGGCGCCGAGGTCCACATCAAGGTCGAGGGCATGAACCCCACGGGATCCTTCAAGGACCGCGGCATGGTCAGCGCGATGTCGAAGGCCGCGACCGACGGCGCTGAGGTGGTGGTGTGCGCCTCGACCGGCAACACATCGGCCTCCGCCGCCGCGTACGCGACCCGCGCGGGCATGGGCTGCGCCGTCCTCATTCCCGAGGGGAAGATCGCGGCGGGCAAGCTCGCCCAGGCCATCGTGCACGGGGCGACGCTCGTGCAGGTCAAGGGCAATTTTGACGACTGCCTCGAGATCGCCCGAAAGCTCGATGCGCAGTTCCCCGTGGAGCTCGTGAACTCCGTGAATCCGTATCGCCTCCAGGGCCAAAAGACGGGGGCCTTCGAGGTGTGCGACGCCCTCGGCAGGGCGCCCGATCTGCACGTGCTGCCCGTCGGCAACGCGGGCAACATCTCCGCGTACTGGATGGGCTACCGCGAGTACCGCGAGCGGGGCATCACCGACGCACTGCCCCAGATGTGGGGCTTCCAGGCCGACGGTGCCGCGCCGTTCGTGACCGGTGCCCCGGTGACGAACCCGGAGACCGTGGCCACCGCGATCCGCATCGGCGCCCCCGCGTCGTGGAACCTCGCCGTCGAGGCCCGCGATGCCTCGGGCGGTCTCATCTCCGCGGTGAGCGATGAGGAGATCCTCGAGGCGCAGGCGCTCCTGGCCGCCGAGGTCGGTATTTTCGTCGAGCCCGCCTCCGCCGCGGGCGTGGCCGGGTTGCTGAAGATCGCGCGGGAGGGGCGCACCGCGACGGGTCAGGAGCGCGCGATTCCCGAGGGCGCGACGATTGCCGTGACCGTGACCGGTAACGGCCTGAAGGACACGCAGACGGCCCTTGGCCACGCGGATCTCACCCCGGTGCTGATTGATGCCGACGTGCAGCAGGCGGCGAAGGCGATGGGCCTGTGAGGATCGCTCACGAAAAGGTCCGGGTCTCCGTCAGCGCAACAAGCGCGAACCTGGGCCCCGGCTTTGACAGCCTGGGTCTCGCGCTCGAGATGCGCGATACCTACACGCTCGAGGTCACGACGGGCGCCACCGAAGTCATCGTCGAGGGGGAGGGGGCGGGTGAGGTTCCGCTCGATGATCGACACCTCGTGGTGCGCACGATCCGCTCGACGCTCGATGCCGTCGGCGCCCCGCAGTGCGGCATTCGCCTGACGTGCCACAACGTCATTCCTCACGGCAGGGGCCTCGGATCGAGCGCCGCCGCCATCGTGGGCGGAATCGCGCTCGCGCGTGGCATCCTGGCCGAACCGGACGCGCTCGATACCCAGGCGATGCTCGCGCTCGCCACCGAGGCTGAAGGCCACCCCGACAACGTGGCCCCCGCGCTGCTCGGCGGCGTCACGGTGGGCTATATGGACGGCTCCGTCGCCCGCGCCGTATGCCTGGACGTGGCCCACACCCCCGACGGGCGGCCCGCGCTAGATCCGGTCGTGCTGACCCCCGCCACGTCGCTCGCGACCGAGCGCGCGCGCTCCCTACTGCCCGCCGAGGTGCCGTTTGCGAGTGCGGTCTTCAACATCTCGCGCACCGCGCTGCTGGTCCACGCCCTGACGAGCGACGTGAGCCTCCTGATGGACGCGACCGAAGACGCCCTGCACCAAGAGGCGCGGGGATCGGCGATGCCCGAAAGTGCCGAACTCGTGGCGCGCCTGCGCGAGCACGGCATCCCCGCGGTCATCTCCGGCGCCGGACCCACGGTCCTCATTCCCGCGCACGCCCCGGCCACGATTGCGCAGCTCCTGTGCGATCTGGTGGCGGAGCCGGAAGCGTGGCGCCTCGCGCGCGTGCCGCTCGCCACCTCCGGCGTGGCGACTGTGCTACTGTAGGAACCGCTCGGCCCCCGCGCGCCCGCACGGCGGAACGCACTCGGTGGGCCCGGCGATTCTCACACACCATTCGGTGTTCTCCCCATCGGTGACGATCTGGGATTTCCACGCGTATGTTGACCCCTCTGGGCGAGCTTTGTGCCCCGTGAGCGGTCGCGGCGTTTGTCCGCGCGTTGTGCCCTTCATGCCTTCGCCATCCCCTTCACCGCCGAGACACCGACAACCACGGGCCATGAACCTAAGGAAGGACCCCGGGTGAACGACACACACGCCACTGATGCCTCGCAGGCATCGCTCGCGTCCAAGAAGCTTCCCGAACTGCAATCCATCGCGAGCGCGATGGGGATCCGCGGCGTGCGCAAGCTTCGCAAGAATGACCTCATCGCCGCGATCGGATCGGGCAGCGCCCCGGCCGGCGGCACCCCGCGCGCCGCGCAGAGCGCCGAAGCGCCCGCCCAGGCCGACGCCCCCCAGCGCGAGCGCGACACCTCCGCGCCTGCCGCCCCGGCAGCGACCGACGCCTCGACCTCGAGCGCCCAGGGCAGCGAGAGCTCCCGCGAACGGGCCGAGCGCCCTGACCGTACTGAGCGGGCCGAGCGTTCTGCCCGTACCGAACGCGCCGACCGTACCGAGCGCACCGAGCGGGCGGATCGCTCCGAGCGAGGCGACAAGAACGACGCGGGCGGCGCGGGCGAGCGCTCCTCGCGTCGCTCCCGCCCCCGCAGCGTCGACGACATTGAACTTCCCGACGGCTCGAACCGCACGCGCGAAGATTCCGACCGCGACTCGCGCTCGAACCGCCAACGCAACCGCCGCGAGCGCGACAATCGCGAGAACCGTGGCCAGCAGGGCGAGGGCGATCAGCAGCGCTCCGACTCCCAGGGCCCCGGCCGCCAGGGCCGCAACAACCGCGACGATCAGGACGGCGAGCGCCGCAACCGCCGCACCCGCAATCGCGACCGCGACCGCACGAACAAGCGCCGCGGCAATGACGGCGACGAGCCGCAGGTGCGCGAGGATGATGTTCTCGTGGGCGTCGCGGGCATTCTCGATATCCGCGACAACTACGCCTTCGTGCGCACGACCGGCTACCTGCCGGGGCCGAGCGACGTCTACGTTTCGATGAACCAGGTGCGCAAGTACGGCCTGCGCAAGGGCGATGCCATTGCCGGCCAGGTCAAGGCGCCGAAGGACGGCGAGGAGCAGGCCGCACCGGAGCAGAACCACCAGGGTTCGGGCCGCAATCGCCAGCGCCAGCAGCGGCATTCGAAGTTCGCCGCGCTCGTGAGCGTGGATGCTGTGAACGGCATGACCCCGGAGCGGGCGAAGGCCCGCCTCGAGTTCAACAAGCTCACGCCGCTGTACCCCGACACGCGCCTGCGCCTCGAGACCACGCCGACCAACCTGACGCCCCGCGTCATCGATCTGGTCTCGCCGATTGGCAAGGGCCAGCGCGGCCTCATCGTGGCACCGCCGAAGACCGGTAAGACCATCATTCTTCAGCAGGTGGCCGACGCGATCGTGAAGAACAACCCCGAGGTGCACCTCATGGTGGTGCTCGTGGACGAGCGCCCCGAAGAAGTGACCGACATGCAGCGCACGGTCAAGGGCGAGGTCATCGCCTCGACCTTCGACCGCCCCGCCGACGACCACACGACCGTCGCCGAACTCGCCATCGAGCGGGCCAAGCGCCTCGTGGAAATGGGCCGCGATGTCGTGGTGCTGCTCGATTCGATCACGCGCCTCGGCCGCGCCTACAACCTCGCGGCGCCCGCTTCTGGCCGCATCCTGTCGGGCGGCGTGGATTCTTCCGCGCTGTACCCGCCGAAGCGATTCTTCGGTGCGGCACGCAACGTGGAACACGGGGGCTCGCTCACGATCCTCGCGACCGCGCTCGTGGAGACCGGCTCGAAGATGGACGAAGTGATCTTCGAGGAGTTCAAGGGCACCGGCAACTGGGAGCTCAAGCTCGACCGTAAGCTCGCGGAGCGCCGCGTGTTCCCGGCCGTCGATGTCAACGCTTCCGGCACGCGCCGCGAAGAAGAACTCATGGGCAACGAGGAACTGGCCATCATGTGGAAGCTACGCCGCGTGCTCAGCCAGCTCGAACAGCAACAGGCGATTGAGCTGCTGCTGGAGCGCATGAAGAAGACCCAGTCGAACAGCGAGTTCCTGCTCGCCGTCTCGAAGTCCACGCCGAGCGTTCCGCGCCAGCAGGCCTCCGAATAGCGGCCGCTTCAGCTGTTAGCAGAGTTACAGGCCCCAGGCTGTACGCGGGTGCACTGTGCGTGCAACAATGATCGACGGTTCTGGTTCACGGCCCGAGTTTTCGGTGCCGACCCAGCGCCTACACTCACCCAAGGAGACATCTCATGAAGAAGGATATTCATCCTGATTACGTGGTGACCGAAGTGACCTGCACCTGCGGGAACACCTTCACCACGCGCAGCACGAAGACCGACGGCGTTATCAAGGCCGAAGTGTGCTCGGCCTGCCACCCGTTCTACACCGGCAAGCAGAAGATTCTGGACACCGGTGGCCGCGTGGCTCGCTTCGAAGCCCGGTACGGCAAGAAGGCTGCCTCCAAGTAGCGCTTTTCAGCGGCGCCGACACCCCGCCTCCATGCGGGATGTCGGCGCCGCTTTTTCCTGCATGAACGCCGACTGCTGAAGGATCTGCCGTGTTTGACAACGTTTCATCGCTCGTGGACGAATACGCTGCGCTCGAAGCGCGGATGGCGGATCCGGCCCTGCACAACGATCAGGCTACGGCGCGCCGCGTGGGCCGCCGGTATGCGGAACTCGGGCCCGTGGTGAGCGCCTACCGGGAGTTCACCCAGGTCCAGGACGATCTGGAGACCGCGCGCGAGTTCGCCGCCGACGACGCCTCGATGGCCGACGAGGCCACGGCGCTCGCTGCGCGGCTCGACGAGCTCACCGTGGTGCTGGAAGACCTGTTGGCCCCGCGCGACCCCGACGATGCCCGCGACGTAATCCTCGAAGTCAAGGCGGGGGCCGGGGGAGCGGAGTCGGCGCTGTTTGGCGCCGAACTGGTGCGCATGTATCAGGCGTACGCCACGAAGAAGGGCTGGAGCGCCGAGGTCATCACGGAAACCGAATCCGACCTCGGCGGGATCAAGGACCTCGCGATGTCGATCCGGACCCGGGGCAACGTCTCGCCCGCCGATGGCGTGTGGGCGCACCTCAAGTACGAGGGCGGCGTGCACCGCGTCCAGCGCGTGCCGGTCACGGAGTCCCAGGGTCGCATTCACACCTCCGCCGTGGGCGTACTCGTGGTGCCGGAGGCCGACGAAGCCGACGAGGGCGAGTACCTGGCCGAGCAGATGGCCCCGAACAACCTGCGCATCGACGTGTTTCGCTCGTCGGGCCCCGGGGGCCAGAGCGTGAACACGACCGATTCGGCCGTGCGGATCACCCACCTGCCCACGGGGCTCGTGGTGAGCTGCCAGAACGAGAAGAGCCAGCTGCAGAACAAGGAGCAGGCGCTGCGGATCCTCCGCTCGCGCCTGCTGGATCAGGTGCACGCGGAGCAGGAGGCGTCGGCGTCGGCCGCGCGTCGCTCCCAGGTGCGGTCGGTGGATCGCTCCGAGCGGATCCGCACCTACAACTTCCCGGAGAACCGGGTGGCCGATCACCGCACGGGCTATAAGGCGAACAATCTTGATCAGGTGCTCGGGGGAGACCTGGATCCCGTGGTGAAGTCCGCGATGGACGCCGACCGCGAGGCGATGCTGGCCGCGGCGGGCTCGAGTGAGTGACGTGCCGCCCGCCCACGAGCGCGTCTCGGGGGCCGTGCGGGAGGCGCGCGAGCGGCTGCGGGAGGCGGGAATCGCCTCGGCCGACGCCGAAGCGCGCGCCCTGGTCTCTCACGCCGCCGGGGGTCAGCGCTCGCTTGTGAGCATCACGCGCCTGCCCGAGGATTTTGACGCTTGCCTGGCGGCCGCGCTCGAGCGACGGGTGGCGCGCGAGCCGCTCCAGCTGATCCTCGGGAGGGCGCCGTTTCGTCACGTGAGCCTCGAGGTGCGCCCCGGCGTGTTCATTCCGCGGCCCGAGACCGAGGTTGCGATCGACGTGGTGCACGAGTGGTGGGGCGCCTACCGTGCGCACGCCGAAGCGCCGCTTCGCGCCATTGATGCGTGTACCGGCAGCGGGACCCTCGCCGCCTCTCTGCTGAGCGAGTTTCCCACCGCCCGCGTCGTCGCATTTGACGCGAGCGAGCGGGCCGTGGATCTTGCGAGTGCCAACCTTGCCCGCATCGCGCGCGAGTACGCTTCCGCTCATACGCCCGGCAGGAGCGCTTGTCCTCCTGCCGCCACCCCCGGCGCGGTGGACGCGAGGTTTGCGGTGCATCACGCACACGTCGGCCCCACCGACGAGGACCTCGCGGCCCTGCATACCCTTCTGCTCGGAAGCGACCCCGGGGCGCGCGCCGACCTGCTCGTCGCGAACCCGCCATACATTCCCGCGGACGCCGTGCCCCGCGACCGCGAGGTCACCGACTACGATCCCCGCGAAGCGCTGTACGGGGGAGGGGCCGACGGCCTCGATGTTCCCCGCGCCGTCGTGGCCCTCGCCGCGCGCACCCTCGCACCCGGCGGACTTCTGGTCATGGAACACGCCGACGTGCAGGGCGCGGCCACCCGCGAGATCGCCCGGCAGATCGGCGGCTTCACCGGCGTCCGCACGGTCCGGGACCTCACCGGGACCGACCGCTTCCTCGTGGCCGAGCGCGCCCCGCTCCCGGGCGCCCGCGAGAGCACGGCAACCGAGGACGCGCGCACCGCGGGACAGGGCTCCAGCGACGAGTGCGAAGAAAGTGAGAGGATGAGCGCGTGAGCGTGTACGACTACAGCACAGACGACAACCGCGAGGAAAGCCTGCAGGCGGCGGTGGAGGCCGTCCAGAGCGGCCAGCTCATCGTGGTGCCCACCGACACCGTGTACGGCATCGGCGCCGACGCCTTCAATGCCGACGCCGTGCAGGCCCTGCTCGATGCCAAGGGACGCGGGCGCAACGTGCCCCCGCCCGTGCTCATCGGCGACGCCGGGGTGCTCCACGCGCTCGGCGTCGACATTCCGCCGATTGCCGAAGACCTCGCCGACGAATACTGGCCGGGCGCCCTCACCCTCATCGTCAAGGCGCAGCCCTCCCTCATGTGGGACCTCGGCGAAAGCCGCGGCACGGTCGCGCTGCGGATGCCCAATCACGAAGGCACGCTTGCCCTGCTGAAGAAGACCGGCCCTCTCGCCGTCTCGAGCGCGAACAAGCACGGGCGCGATGCGGCCACGAGCATCGTCGATGCCGCCACCCAGCTCGGTGACCGCGTAGAGGTGTACCTCGACGCAGGGCCCTCGCCGATCGGCGAATCCTCGACCATCATTGATGCGACCGTCGAGCCCGTGGCAATCCTGCGCCCCGGAGCGATCACCGAAGAGGAGATCGTCGCGAAGTTCGGGCCGATCTTCACGCCGGAGCCGGAACCCGAGCCCGAGCCGGAGCTGGAAGCAGAGTCCGAGCAGCAGCCGGAATCGGAGGCGGAGGTGGCGCCGGATTCGGTGACGGAGGCCGACGCAGAAGCGGCCCCGAACGACGGCGAAGCCCCGGAGGCTGACGCTGCACCCGCGGTAGAGCAGGCCGAGGCCCCCGCACCACAGGCTGAGGGCCGCGCTTGAGGATTTACCTCTTTCTCATGCTCGTCGCCGCGGCGGTGACCTTCCTGGCCACCCCCGCGGCGCGGCTGCTGGCGCGCCGACTGGGCGCCATGACGGCCGTGCGCGAGCGTGACGTTCACCAAGAGGTCACCCCGAGGCTCGGGGGCGTCGCGATGTACGTCGGCGTCGCCGTCACGATGGTCCTCGCCTCGTGGACACCCTTCCTTGCCCCGCTCTTCGAGAGCTCCTTCAAGCCCTGGGCGATCCTCATCGCGGGCGGCCTCATCTGCCTGCTCGGCGCGCTCGACGACAAGTGGGACCTCGACTGGGTGACCAAGCTGGCCGGCCAGGCACTCATCGCCGTCTTCCTCGCCTATCAGGGCGTGCAGCTCGTGACCCTCCCCATTGGCGGCGTCACCCTCCTCTCACCCCACGCCTCGCTCGTGCTCACGGTCGTCGTCATCATCGGATGTATGAACGCCGTCAACTTCATCGACGGGCTCGACGGCCTCGCCTCGGGCGTCATGGCGATTGGCGGCGCCGCCTTCTTCATCTACGCCTACTCCCTCACGAGGGACGCGAGCGCGACCGACTACTCCTCGCTCGCGACCCTCATCACGGCCCTCATGATCGGCACGTGCGTGGGATTCCTCCCGCACAACTTCTCCAAGGCGCGCATCTTCATGGGGGACTCCGGCGCGCTCCTGCTCGGCCTCCTGCTCGCCTCCTCCACGATCGCCGTCACCGGCCAGGTGGACCCGCTGCGCCTCGCCCCAGCCGACGCGCTCGGGCAGTTCCTGCCGATCCTCATGCCCGTCGCCGTGATGATCCTGCCCCTGCTGGACATGGGCCTCGCCGTCCTGCGCCGCGTCAGCAGCGGAAAATCGCCGTTCCACGCCGATCAGCTCCACCTGCACCACCGCCTGCTGTCACTCGGGCACTCCAAGGTCAACGCGGTCTTCATCATGTACATGTGGACCTTCCTCGTGTGCCTCGGCATGCTCGCCCCCGTCTTCTTCCCCCTGAGTGTCACCATCGGCATCTGGATCTTCTCGATCATCATCGCCGTTCTCATCACGCTGGATCCCGTCGCCCGGCTGCGGGCCGCGCGCGCCAAGAAAGGAACTCATGGCCTCCTCTGACGCCAAGGAGATGAACACGAAGGCGCTTCGCCGGGCCTTCGTCATCGCCGTCATCGTCGGCGTGGTGCTCGACCTCGTGCTCATCGCCGTCGCCGTTGCCGTCGGCGATGCCCGCGCGCTCAATGGCGCCCTTGTCGGCACCGGGTTCGCGCTCATCGCCACGCTGCCCACGCTCATCACCGCGTTCTGGGGGCTCGACGGCGGCTTCGCCGCTCTCGCCACGAGCGTGCTCGGCACCTGGGTCATCAAGATGTTTGCCCTCATCATCGCCGTTCTCGTCGTGCAGGGCGCCACCTGGCTCTCGACCCCCTGGGTCGGTATTGCGCTGCTCGTCGGCGCCGTCGTGCCCACCGTCGTGGAGATCGGTCTTCTCATCCGCACCAGGCCCCGCCTCGAGGTCTAGCTGGGCGCGAGGGCCCGTCGGACCTCTGTTATATTGGGTGCGTCCGTTATGACCGGTGGAAGCCCCCTCAAGGAAGCGCGGGTTCAGAACCCACTGCGATCCACACGCCGGCCGATTCATTGGAGTAAGTGCAGTTGATCACCAACGATCCTTCGCGAGTCGTGGCAGAAGGCGATTCTCTTTTCCATCTCCCCACGCTCTCGGAATTCACCCCTCCTGCCATCCTCTTCGAAGGCACGATCTTTGAGTTCAACCGAGTGCAGCTCATTCGGCTCCTCGTCGTGATCGTGGTCCTCGCGACCACCTACCTCATCGCGTCGCGCGCGAAGCTCGTGCCCAGCCGGATCCAGAGCATGTTCGAGATGGTGCTCGAGTTCGTCCAGAACTCGATCGTCAACGCCACCCTCGGCGAAGACAAGGGCAAGAAGTACGCGCCCATGCTCATCACGATGTTCCTGTTCATCATCACGATGAACCTCGCCGGCGTCTTCCCGCTCACCCTGCTCGCGGGCACCTCCGTCGTCGGCCTCCCGCTCGTGCTGGCCATGTGGACCTTCTTCACCTACATCATCGCGGGCGTCAAGCAGCACGGCTTCGCCGGATACCTCAAGCACGAAACCATGCCCCCGGGCGTGCCGAAGCCGATCTACCTGCTGCTCGTGCCGATCGAGTTCCTCCAGATCGCCATTATTCGCTGGGGCTCGCTCACCATCCGTCTGCTGGCCAACATGATCGCCGGGCACATGATGCTCGTCGTCTTCATCTCGATGGCCCACGGACTCCTCTTCAGCGGCACGTGGCTCATGGCCGTGTCGCCCTTTGCCGGGGCCCTCGCCTTTGGCATCTACGGATTTGAAATTTTTGTTGGCGCGCTCCAAGCGTTCGTGTTCACCATCCTGTCGGCCGTGTACATCAACATGGCCACCGCGGAAGAACACTGAGCCGGCAATCCTGACGTTCGCGTCACCCCTCCTCCACAGCGCCCTTCTGGGCAACCATCGAAAGGAAACACAGTGGATACCACTATCCTCGCCGAAGTCACCGGTAACCTTGCGTCGATCGGCTACGGCCTCGCAGCGTTCGGCCCCGGCATCGGTATCGGCATCATCGTGGGTAAGACCGCTGAGGCCATGGCTCGCCAGCCCGAGATGCGCGGCCAGCTGCAGACCACGATGCTCATCGGTATCGCCTTCACCGAAATCCTCACCCTTCTGGCCATCGTCACCGGCCTCATCTTCGGCGGAACTGCCTGATCCTGAACGGGAATATCACCATGAATACTGCTGCAGGAGAAGGAGTCGACGCGAACCCCGTCCTGTTGTTCATCCCGCCGTGGTTTGAGCTCTTCTGGGCGCTGTTCTTCCTCATCGTCTTCGCCGTCATCTTCATCAAGCTTGTGCTGCCGAAAATGACCGCGGTCCTCGACGAGCGCGCCGAGCGCATCGAGGGAGGCCTGGAGAAGGCCGAACAGGCCCAGCAGGAAGCGGATCGCCTCAAGGAAACGCAAGAGCAGGAGCTCGCCGCCGCGCGCCGCGAGGCTGCCGAGATCCGCGAGAACGCGCGCCAGGAAGGCGCCCGCATCATCGACGAAGCCAAGTCGCGCGCTGGCCTCGAATCCGAGCGCGTGCTCGGTGCCGGACGCCAGCAGCTCGAGGCAGAACGCACCCAGGCCTCGGCACAGCTTCGCGGAGACGTGGGAAGCCTGGCGAGCACGCTGGCCTCGAAGATCGTGGGCGAAGCGCTCACCGACGACGAGCGTTCGCGCCGCGTGATCGACCGGTTCCTCGACGATCTCGAATCGTCGAGCGCCACCACGAAGTAAGGAAAGGCCCGTTATGCGAGGAGTGTCAGCCCAGTCGCTTGACACCGTGCTGAAGCGCACCACCGAGGTGGCGCAGGACAGTGGAGCCGATCTCACCGCGATTGCCGGGGAACTCTTCGAGATCCTCGACGCGATCGACGGGAGCAATCGACTCGTGCGCCTGCTGAGCGACCCAGGACGCGACGCCGATATCAAGACCTCGGTGATCCGCTCCCTCTTCGAGGGCCGCGTCTCGTCGGCCGCCCTGGACATCACGCTGCAGGCCGTCACGGCCCGCTGGTCGGAACAGCACCACCTTCTCGAGGCGCTCGAGACCGCGGGCGTGTGCCTCCTGCTCATCACGGCAGAACGCGCGGGCGACCTCGATACGGTCGAATCCGAACTGTTCCAGTTCGCTCGGATCATCCAGGACACCCCCGAGATCTCGGAAGCCTTCGATGCCACGAGGGACCGCGTGGATGAGCGCGAGGCCCTCGTACGCTCGCTCCTCGGCGGACGGGCCCTGCCCGTGACCGAACGCATCGCCCGCCAGGCGGTGCGCTTCGACACCGATATCAAGGTGCCCGCCCGCGTCGACGCCTTCGCCACGTACGCGAGCGAACGTCGCCGCCAGCGCCTCGGCGTTGTCACGAGCGCCATTGCCCTGAACGACGAGCAGCGGGAGCGCCTCTCGCGCATCCTCGCCGCCCGCTACGGCACGGAGATCACGCTCAACTACGAGATCGACCCGGAGGTGATCGGCGGCATGCAGGTGACCGTCGGCGATGACCTCTACGACGCCACCATTGCGGGGCGCGTCAGGGATGCCCGCGAAAAGCTGACCGCCTGACCTCGTCACCACACAGACCACCCCTTCCCGGCCCCGCCGGGAGTTCACTACAGAAGGAAGCGGAGCGCGATGGCCGAGCTCACGATTCGTCCCGAAGATATCCGGGACGCTCTCGACACTGCTGTGTCCACCTATCAGCCCCAGAACGCAGGTCGTGAAGAAATCGGCCGCGTCACCGAGTCAGCCGACGGCATTGCCCGTGTCTCCGGCCTGCCGAACCTCATGGCCAACGAACTCGTGCGCTTTGAAGACGGCACCCTGGGCCTCGCCCTCAACCTCGAACTGCGCGAAGTCGGCGTCGTCGTGCTCGGCGAGTTCGCCGGGATCGAAGAGGGCCAGGAAGTCCGCCGCACCGGCGAGGTCCTCTCCGTGCCCGTCGGCGACGGCTACCTGGGCCGCGTCGTCGATCCCATGGGCCGCGCCATTGACGGCCTCGGCGAGATTGACACGGTGGGCCGCCGCGCCCTCGAGCTCCAGGCGCCCGGCGTGATGCAGCGCAAGAGCGTCAAGGAGCCCCTGCAGACCGGCATCAAGGCCATCGACTCGATGATCCCGATTGGCCGCGGCCAGCGCCAGCTCATCATCGGCGACCGCCAGACCGGCAAGACCACGATTGCCGTGGACACGATCCTCAACCAGAAGGCGAACTGGGAGTCCGGCGACCCCTCGAAGCAGGTGCGCTGCATCTACGTGGCGATCGGCCAGAAGGGCTCCACCATCGCCTCGGTCCGCGCGACCCTCGAAGAGAACGGCGCACTCGAGTACACGACCATCGTGGCCGCCCCCGCCTCCGACTCGGCGGGCTTCAAGTACATCGCCCCCTACACCGGGTCCGCGATTGGCCAGCACTGGATGTACGAGGGCAAGCACGTCCTCATCGTCTTCGATGACCTCTCCAAGCAGGCCGAAGCCTACCGCGCCGTCTCCCTCCTGCTGCGCCGCCCGCCGGGCCGCGAAGCGTACCCGGGTGACGTCTTCTTCCTCCACTCCCGCCTGCTCGAGCGCTGCGCGAAGCTCTCCGACGCCATGGGCGGCGGCTCGATGACCGGCCTGCCGATCATCGAGACCAAGGCGAACGACGTCTCGGCGTACATCCCGACCAACGTCATCTCGATCACCGACGGTCAGTGCTTCCTCCAGTCGGACCTCTTCAACGCCAACCAGCGCCCCGCCGTCGATGTCGGCGTCTCCGTCTCCCGCGTGGGTGGCTCGGCGCAGATCAAGGCGATGAAGGGCGTGGCTGGCACGCTCAAGATCTCGCTGGCCCAGTACCGTGACCTCGAAGCGTTCGCGATGTTCGCCTCCGACCTGGACGCGGCCTCGAAGCAGCAGCTCGCCCGCGGCGCGCGCCTCACGGAACTGCTCAAGCAGGGCCAGGCACAGCCGATGCCCGTCGAAGAGCAGGTCGTCTCGATCTGGGCCGGCACCAACGGCAAGTTCGACGACATCGACGTGGAGGACGTGCTCGAGTTCGAGTCCCGCCTGCACGAATACCTGCGCCACAACGGCACGATCCTCGAGACGATCCGCGAGACGCAGAAGTTTGATGCCGAGACCGAAGCGGAACTCGTGACGGTCCTCGACAACGTCAAGCGGGACTACTTCGCCGAAAGCGAGAAGTACGCCGTGTACGACAACGCCGACGTGATCGAAGATTCGTTGATCGAGCAGGAGTCGATCCTCAAGTCTGCCCAGAAGTGACGCGAGTTCACGAGATCGATCGTTAGTCACGAGGGAGAGACATGGGATCCCAGCAAAGGGAATACAAGAAGAAGATTTCCTCCGCGAAGGGCATGAAGAAGATCTTCCAGGCCCAGGAGATGATCGCCGCTGCGCGCATTTCCAAGGCTCATGCCCGCGTTCAGGCCACCACCCCGTACGCGGAAGCCATCACCGGAGCGATTGCCGCCGTGGTCGCCCACGCGGACGATGCCGTGCACCCCTTCCTCGAGAAGGACCGCACCCAGACGGGCCGCGTCGGCGTCCTCATCATCACGTCGGATCGCGGCATGGCCGGTTCGTACTCGCCGAGCGCGATCCGCGAGGCCGAGCGCCTGTCGAACCACCTGCGCGCCGAGGGCAAGACCCCGGTGAAGTTCGTGGTCGGACGCAAGGGCGATTCCTACTATCGCTTCCGCAACCGGCCGCCGGAGCAGTCGTGGGTGGGCGTGCGTGAAGAGGACCTGCCGAAGGTGGGCCGGGAGATCTCGGTCGTGCTGCGCGACGCGCTGCTGTCGGAGGACCCCGAGGTTCACCTCGACGAGCTGTACGTCGTGGGCCACAAGTTCGTCAACCGCTTCCGCCAGGATGTCAACGTGGTGCGCCTCGTGCCGCTGCAGCTGCGCGGAGACGAGGACGGCGCCGAAACCGGCACCTACCCGCTGTACGAATACTCCCCGAACCCCGCCGAGGTGTTCGAGGAACTCGTGCCGCGCTACGTCCAGTCGCGCATCGTCAACATCCTTCTGCAGTCGATTGCTTCCGAGCACGCGAGCAGGCAGAAGGCGATGAAGGCCGCGACGGACAACGCGGGGACCCAGATCCACAAGTTCACGCGCCTGGCCAATTCCGCCCGTCAGGCCGAAATTACGCAGGAAATCACGGAGATTGTGGGTGGCGCCGACGCCCTCAACTCTTCGGGACGCAAAGAACGCTGAGTGCACAACCACCTTTGGAGTAATAGATGACCATCATCGAAAACGCCCCGGTCACCGCCGAGGCCAGCGCCGCAACCGGTCGTGTCGCTCGCGTGACCGGCGCCGTCGTTGACATCGAGTTCCCCGCGGGCCACATCCCCGCGATGTACAACGCCCTCGTGACCGAGATTTCGCTGCCCGCTGGCGATGGCGAGACCACGCAGGTCACCCTGACGCTCGAGACCGCGCAGCACCTCGGCGACGGCATGGTGCGCGCGATCGCGCTCAAGCCCACCGACGGACTCGTGCGCGGCCAGGCCGTTGAGGACACCGGCGCGCCGATCTCGGTGCCCGTCGGCGACTTCACCCTCGGCCGCGTGTTCGACGTCGTGGGCAACGTGCTCAACGCCCCCGAGGGCGAACGCATCGAGATCAACGAGCGCTGGCCGATCCACCGCAAGGCCCCGAACTTCGATCAGCTCGAGTCCAAGACCCAGATGTTCGAGACCGGCATCAAGTCGATCGATCTCCTCACCCCGTACGTCCAGGGCGGCAAGATCGGCCTGTTCGGCGGCGCTGGCGTGGGCAAGACCGTCCTCATCCAGGAAATGATCTACCGCGTGGCCAACAACCACGACGGCGTGTCCGTGTTCGCGGGCGTGGGCGAGCGCACCCGTGAGGGCTGGGATCTCATCGAGGAAATGACCGAGTCCGGCGTGATCGAGAAGACCGCGCTCGTGTTCGGCCAGATGGACGAGCCGCCGGGCACGCGTCTGCGCGTCGCCCTCTCGGCGCTCACGATGGCGGAGTACTTCCGCGACGTGCAGAACCAGGACGTGCTGCTGTTCATCGACAACATCTTCCGCTTCACGCAGGCCGGTTCCGAGGTCTCGACCCTTCTGGGCCGTATGCCGTCGGCCGTGGGCTACCAGCCGAACCTCGCGGACGAAATGGGTGTGCTCCAGGAGCGCATCACCTCGACCCGCGGCCACTCGATCACCTCGATGCAGGCGATCTACGTGCCGGCCGATGACTACACCGACCCGGCGCCCGCCACGACGTTCGCGCACCTCGATGCGACCACCGAGCTCAGCCGCGAGATCGCCTCGCGCGGCCTGTACCCGGCGATTGACCCGCTCGCGTCGACCTCGCGCATCCTCGACCCGCGCTACATCGGCCAGGATCACTACGACGTGGCCGTACGCGTCAAGCAGATCCTCCAGCGCAACAAGGAACTGCAGGACATCATCGCGATGCTCGGCGTTGACGAACTGTCCGAAGAGGACAAGGTCATCGTGTCGCGCGCGCGCCGCATCCAGCAGTTCCTGTCGCAGAACACCCACATGGCGAAGCAGTTCACCGGTGTGGACGGCTCCGACGTGCCGCTGCGCGACACGATTGAGGGCTTCAAGGGCATCTGCGACGGCGAGTTCGACCACGTGGCCGAGCAGGCCTTCTTCAACGTGGGCGGCATCGAGGATGTTCTGCGCAACTGGGACTCGATCCAGAAGGGTCTGGGCCAGTGAGTACCCTCAAGGTCAACTTCGTGGCCTCGGATCGGACGCTGTGGGAGGGCGAGGCCAGCTACGTCTCGTTCACCACGGTGGACGGCTCGATGGGCGTGCTGCCCCGCATGGCGCCCGCCCTGGCGGTGCTCGCCGAAGGCCCGGTGGAGATCACCGAGCTGGACGGCAGCAAGCGCGCCATTCGGATCAGCGGCGGATTCGTGTCCGTGGATGATTCCGTGGTGACGGTCGTGGCCGACGACGTCCTCGAGGACGAGGCGGCCTGAGCACTCACGAGTAGGGCCTCACGACGAGAGCACACGATGAAGGGCGGGGAGCGATCGGCTCCCCGCCCTTGTCGTTGTCTGTGCGCGCCTATCTGTGCTCGCGCCCTGACCGAGCGCGCTGCTGCGGCGGGCGCTACGCGTCCAGCCAGGCACCTCGGCGCATAACGCGCACGGGGGAGAGGTCGCTCGTGACGAGGAGGATATCGGCGAGGCGGCCCTCGGCGAGGGCGCCGACATCGGCCTGGATCCCGAGCACGGTCGCGGGTACCTGGCTCGCGGCGTGGACGGCCCGGGCGAGGTCCACGCCCGCCTCGAGGTGGGCGAAGCGCACCACGTCGATGAGGTGGGCGGTGCCCCCAGCGATGTTGCCGCCGTGGGTGAGGGTGGCGACCCCGCCCGCGACCGTCACATCGAGGGAGCCGAGCACATAGGAGCCATCGGCCATGCCCGTCGCGGCCATCGCATCCGTGATGAACATGAGCGCATCCGCGGGCACGAGGTCGCACACGTACTTCACGGTATCGGCGCTCGTGTGCACCCCGTCGGCGATGAGTTCGACCACGAGCTCCGAGCGCGAGGCGGCGTCGATGGCGGCGAGGGCGGGCCCTGCGTCGCGGTGGTGGATCGGGCGCATCGCGTTGAAGAGGTGCGTGGCGGTGGGTCGAGGCGAAAGCGCCGCGCCGTCCTGGGCCTCGATGGCGTGCAGTGCGCCCTCGACGGCCTCGAGGAACTGTTCGCCCGAGCAGTCCGTGTGGCCGTAGCTCGGCAGTGCCCGCCCCTGAATGAGGGCGCGGCTCACCGCGCCGTCGGGGTCTGCTTCGGGGGCCACGGTCATCGTGACCACGTGGCCGCGACCCTCGGCAATGAGGGCGCGCGTGCGTTCGGCATCACCCGGCACGATGAAGTCCGGGTCGTGGGCGCCCTTGCGGGCCACGGAAATGAAGGGGCCCTCGAGGTGAATGCCCGCCAGCTCCCCGGCGTCGCACAGTGCGGCGAGGGCACGCACGCGGGATACAAGCACGTCCTGCGGGGCGGTGACGAGCGAGGCCACGATGCTCGTGGTGCCGTGGCGGCGGTGCTCGTTGATCGCGGCAGCGGCATCGCCCGGGTGCTCGGTGTCGGGGAAGGACCAGCCGCCGCCGCCGTGATTGTGAATGTCGACGAGCCCGGGCAGGATGTAGCCGTCGTGCGCGATGGTCTCGGTGATGCTCGCGTCGGCGGGCAGATCGGCGCGCGGGCCCGCGTAGACGATGCGGTCGGCCTCGATGAGGAGGGCGGCGTCGCTGACGAGGGCGCCCTCGATGATGGCGGGGCCCGTGAGCAGGGTGGGCATTAGAAAAGCCTCATTTCCGAATCGTCGATGCCTTTGAGCTGGTCGTAGTCGAGCGTGACGCACGTGAACCCGCGGTCCTTGGCGAGCGTGCGGGCCTGCGGCTTGATCTCCTGGGCGGCGAACATGCCGCGCACGGGCGCGAGCAGGGGATCGCGGTTGAGCAGTTCCACGTAGCGGGTGAGCTGCTCCACGCCGTCGATCTCGCCCCGGCGCTTGATCTCGATGGCGACCGTGCCGCCGTCGGGATCGCGCGCCACGATGTCCACGGGGCCAATCGCCGTCGGATACTCGCGGCGCACGAGCGACCAGCCGTTGCCGAGGGTCGTCATGTTCTCCGCGAGCAGGGCCTGCAGGTGGGCCTCGACCCCGTCCTTGATGAGGCCCGGATCCACGCCGAGCTCCTGGTCGATCTCGCCGAGAATCGTGTAGAGCGTGATCTCGAGGCTGTCCCCACTCTTCTTGTGGGTCACCGTCCAGATTTGCTCGGCGTCCTCGGCGTCGGCCACCTCGACGTTCAGCGTGCACGGCGGGGCCATCCAGTTGAGGGGTTTGTAGCTCCCGCCGTCGGAGTGGACGAGCACACTGCCGTCGGCCTTCACCATGAGAAGGCGCGGCGCACGGGGGAGGTGGGCGGTGAGCCGGCCCACGTAATTGACGGAACATTCTGCAAGGACAAGACGCACGCCTCCCAGCCTACGCGATGCGGCGCCGTGTGAGATTCGGCCCTCCCTGGCCCGGGGTCGCGGAGGCCTTCAGGCGAGGGAGGGGAATATTCGAGACAATGGCCGAGTGCCGCCGCGCGCCCGTGCGGCGTCTCGTGCGGGGGCGAGTTGGAAGAAAGAGAGACCTCTCATGCGCAAAGTGTTGGCATGTGCGTTGCTGCTCGTGGGCATCGTGGGCCTTGTGCTCGGACGCCTCGGCGAGACCACGTGGGCACCCGACGACGCCCACGTGGCGAGCGTGAGCCTGGACAATTCCGGACCCGCCGTGGTGATCGACCCCGGCGTCCTCTACGTGGGTGGCCGCGAAGGAACGCTCACGGTTCAGAGCGAGGGCGAAGTCTCGATCATCGCCGCGACTCCGACCGACGTGGCCGCCTTTCTTGACGGCACCCGCTACACGGCGGTGACGGGCGTGCCCACGTGGACCACGCTGTCCACCGAGGAGCGCAACGCCGACGGCGCCGCGGAGGTCGAGGGGCCGCAATCCTCCGACCTGTGGCAGGCCGTCACCACGGCGCAGAGCCCGGCCACGCTCGACATCGCCGAGTGGGCCGGAGCGGAACTCGACCCCGCCGCGCCGCAGCCCTACCGCGCGGTGCTGATCGTGGCCGACGGCACCGCGCCCGCCGCCTCGAGCGTGAGCATCACGTGGCCCTCCCACGACCGCAACGACTGGGTGCCCTACGCCTACGCCGTGGGCGCCGTGTTCGCCATCGTGGGCCTCGTTCTCCTGCTACTGAGCATCACCGTGGGCCGCGGCGGCAGCGACGACGAGGACGATACTGAGGGCACGCCCGACGGCGACGGCCCCGAGACCAGCGAATCAACCGAGGTGGAGACGGACGCCCCCAGCGCTGACTCCGTGGGCGCCGACTCCGTGAGCGACGACTCCGCGGGCGCCGTGTCCACGAGCGACGCCGAGCCGGTCGATGCTTCCGAGACCGGCGAGTTGACCGAGCGTCTCGAACCGGCGAACGGCGGAGCAGAGCCCGTGACCGGCGGGACCGAGCCCGCGACGAGCGGGGCAGAG
>JAUNTX010000011.1 GCA_030538475.1 Dermabacter sp. | reverse complement strand
AAAACTTGGCATCAATAAACAGACACACTATTGAGATATCAAACAACATGAGCACACCTCGAAACACCACCGATTCTCGGTGCTGATCTCAAGGGCTCGTTGTGCGCCTCGGCGAATTGAGCTTCGCTTCCCGGCGCGAGTCACTAGCTTAGCAACTCCTTGGCGGCCGGTCAACTCCGCTCCTCGTGGTCTGCGTCACCGGCGATCCTTGCGAATCTCCCGCGCCGCAGGCCCCTTCCGAAGAAGAGCCGTGGCACTGACCTTCTGGAAGTTTCCTTCCGTGCGGCCAACGAGGAACAACATTACGCACCGACGCGGCCCGCGTCAAACTGCCGCGCCAGCCCGCCGCCACCCGCGCTCAGCACGCATCACCCCAGGTCAGAGGCATAAAAGAAGACCCGCATCTCCCGTCGGCCCCAAGAAACCCTCGGTGTGACCTACGTTTGAGATGCGGGTCTCCCTCGTGCGCGGGAGCGCTCAGCACGCCCCTCAGGCGGAAAGCTTCACCATCGCCGCGGACTTCTTGCCGCGCCGCACCAGGAGATATCCCCCGGCGAGCGGCGCGTAGGTCGACAGGCGAGTCTCGAGGGTCTCGGGACCCCCGGTGAGCTTGTCGCCGTTGATGGAGAGCCCACCATCGGCCAGCGCGCGGCGGGCGCCACTGGTCGAGGGGACAAGCCCCGTCTCCGTGAGCGCCACGCTGAGCGGGGCGTCGCCGGGCTGCTTCACCGTCTCGAGCTCGCCCGCAATCACCCGCACCGTCGCCTCATCGAGCTCGCGCACATTGCCGCGCCCAAACAGTACCGCAGCGGCCGCCTTGGCCTGCGCGGTGGCGTCGGTCCCGTGCACCAGGTCCGTCAGGTCGTCGGCCAGGAGCTTCTGAGCGGCGCGCTCGTGCGGCCGCTCCCGGGTGGCCTCGGCCAGCGTCTCGATCTCCTCGCGGCTCCTAAAAGTGAAGAACTTGAGGTAGTCGATCACGTCGCGGTCGTCGGCCCCGAGCCAGAACTGGTGGAACGCGTACGGCGAGGTCAGCTCCGGATCGAGCCAGACGGCCCCGCCCTCGCTCTTGCCGAACTTCGTGCCGTCGGCCTTCGTGACGAGCGGGGTCGTGAAGGCGTGGGTCTGCGCGCCGTCGACCTTGCGGATGAGGTCAACGCCGCCCACGATGTTCCCCCACTGGTCGTTGCCGCCGTACTGGAGGGTGAGCCCGTGGCGGCGATGCAGCTCGAGGTAGTCGATGGCCTGGAGGATCTGGTAGGAGAACTCGAGGTAGCTGAGGCCCTCGTCGGAATGCAGGCGCTTCGCCACGATCTCGCGCGAGAGCATCGTGCCCATGCGGAAGTGCGCGCCGTAGTCGCGGAGGAACTCGAGCGCACCGAGCGGCCCGATCCAGTCGAGGTTGTTGACCATGCGCACCCCGAACTCGCCGTCCGCATCGAGGAAGCGTTCGATCTGGCCGCGCAGGGACTGAACCCATCCGGCCACGATGTCCTCGGAGTTCATGACGCGTTCGCCGGACATGCGGGGATCGCCCACGAGACCGGTGGCGCCGCCCACGAGGGCATACGGCGTGTGGCCCGCGAGCTGCAGCCGGCGCATGGTCAGCACCTGGGTGAGGTGGCCGACGTGGAGCGAGGCCGCGGTGGGGTCGAAGCCGCAATAGAACTTGAGCGACCCGGAGGCCGCCGCGTTCGCGAGGGCTTCTTTTCCGGTGGAGTTGACGAGGAGACCTCGCCATTCAAGTTCGTCGACGATGGAAGACACCGTGGACCCCGTTTCTGTGTATCAGGTGCGTGGCGGGCAAGCCCGCCCCCGGCGCGCGGTTCGTGCGCTCAGGCGCTTTAACGCTAGCGCACCGGAGGCAGCTCGTGCGTGTGGCGCGCGCCGGGCTGGATCATGCAGCGCGCGCCCGGGGCCAGAGGGATGGCTCATGCACAGGCCCAGCGGGCGGCGCGGTTACGCGTGGCCGACGGGCGAGCTCTGCAGCGGCGCCGCGAACTCCCGCAACGCCGTCGCGGCTTCGCGGGCCGAATCGAGCTGGACGGCGACGGCGGCGCGTCCGGTGCCGCCCTTGGCGCTGCGCGAGTCAATCGAGCCGAGGGTGCTGAGCACGCCCCGCACCTCGGGCGTGAGGTGCTCGGAGACGGCCTGGAAGTCCTCGTCGCTCAGGTCCCACAGCTCAATGCCGCGAGACTCCGCACGCTGCACGCACGCCCCGGACAGCTCGTGCGCGACGCGGAACGGCACGCCTTCGCGCACCAGCCACTCGGCGATGTCGGTGGCCAGGGCGAAGCCGCGCGGGGCCAGTTCGGCCATGCGCTCGGTGTGGAAACTCATCGTGGCGACCATCCCGGCGAACGCAGGAAGCAGCAGTTCGAGCTGATCGGTCTGATCGAAGATCGGCTCCTTGTCTTCCTGCAGATCGCGGTTGTAGGCGAGCGGCATGGCCTTGAGCGTGGCCAGGAGCCCCGCGAGATCGCCGATGAGGCGCCCCGCCTTGCCGCGGGTCAGTTCGGCCACGTCGGGGTTCTTCTTCTGCGGCATGATCGACGAGCCCGTCGAGTAGGCGTCATCGAGGGTGACGAAGCCGAACTCGTTCGTGTTCCACAGGATGATCTCCTCGCTGAGCCGCGAAAGATCCACCCCGATCATGGCCATGACCCACGCGTACTCGGCGTACACGTCGCGCGAAGCGGTGCCGTCAATCGAGTTCTCGCTCGACGTATCGAAGCCGAGCTCGTGGGCCACGGCCTCGGGATCGAGCCCGAGCGAGGATCCCGCGAGCGCGCCCGAGCCGTACGGCGAGACCGCGGCGCGCCGGTCGAAGTCCCGCAGGCGGTCGATGTCGCGCAGGAGCGGCCACGCGTGCGCGAGCAGGTGGTGGGCCAGCAGCACGGGCTGGGCGTGCTGCAGGTGCGTGCGCCCCGGCATGGGGGCCTCCGGGTGGGCCGACGCCTGAGCGATGAGGGCATCCACAACATCCAGGAGCAGGCCGGCGATGATGCGCGCGTGATCGCGCAGGTACATCCGGCCGAGCGTGGCCACCTGGTCGTTGCGCGAGCGGCCGGCGCGGAGCTTGCCGCCGAGGTCCGGCCCAGCGATCTCGAGCAGGCCGCGCTCGAGCGCGGAGTGCACGTCTTCATCGTCCAGCTGCGCGGTGAAGGCGCCGCTGGCCACGCGCTCGCTGAGGGTCGATAGGGCGGCGAGCATCGCCTCCAGTTCGTCCTCACTCAGCAGGCCCGCGCGGTGCAGGACGCGCGCGTGGGCCATCGAGCCGCGCAGATCGTACGGCGCGAGCCGCCAGTCAAAGTCGGTGGACTTCGAGAGGGCGGCCATGGCGTTCGCGGGGCCGGAAGCGAAGCGCCCGCCCCACAGGGCGACGCGCTCGGCGCCAGCTGCCTCGCTCGCGCTCACCGGGTGCCGCCGTCAAGCGCCGCACCCTCGCCCAGCTCGGGGCCGTTGCCGAACTTCTCGTCACGCGCCGTCGCCTGCTTCGAGGCGAGGCCGAAGATCTCGATGAAGCCCTTCGCGTGGGACTGGTCGAACGTGTCACCCTCGTCGTAGGTGGCGAGGTTGAAGTCATACAGGCCGCTGTCGGAGCGGCGCCCGGTCACGGTGGGGTGGCCGCCGTGCAGGCGCATGCGGATATCGCCGCTCACGTAGCGCTGGGTGTCCTCGATGAACGCATCGAGCGAACGCTTGAGGGGCGAGAACCACTGGCCGTCGTACACGAGGTCGGTCCAGCGGTCGCTCACCTCGCGCTTGAAGCGGGCCTGCTCGCGCTCGAGAGTGACGCGCTCGAGTTCCTTGTGGGCCTCGATGAGCGCCATCGCGCCGGGCGCCTCGTAGACCTCGCGCGACTTAATGCCCACGAGGCGGTCCTCAACGATGTCGATCCGGCCGATGCCCTGCGCCCCGGCCCGGCGGTTCATCTCCTGGATCGCTTCGAGCGGGCTCACGGCCCGGCCGTCGATGGCCACGGGGATACCGGCGTTGAAGCTGATGATCACTTCGTCGGCCACGGGCGGGAAGGCGGGATCGTCGGTGTAGCTGTAAACATCCTTCGTCGGCTCGTTCCAGATGTCCTCGAGGTAGCCGGTCTCAATCGCGCGGCCCCACACGTTCTGGTCAATCGAGAACGGGTTGTGCTTCGTCGTGGCGATCGGCAGGTTGTGCGCCTCGGCGTAGTCGATGGCCTTGTCGCGGGTGAGGGCGAGGTCCCGCACGGGCGCGAGGCACGTGAGGTCGGGCGCGAGCGAGGTGATCGAGACCTCGAAGCGCACCTGGTCGTTACCCTTGCCGGTGCAGCCGTGCGCGACGGTACTCGCGCCGAACTGCTTGGCGGCGCGCACGAGGTGCTTGGCGATGACGGGGCGGCTGAGGGCCGAGACCACGGGATAGGCGTCCATGTAGAGGGCGTTCGCCTGCAGTGCGGGCATGCAGTAGTCCTCGGCAAACTCGTCGCGGGCGTCGGCCACGTAGGCTTCGACGGCGCCGCAGTCGAGCGCGCGCTGGCGGATCACTTCGAGGTCTTCGCCGCCCTGGCCCACATCCACCGCGCACGCGATGACGTCGGCGCCGGTGGCGTCGTGGATCCAACCGATGGCCACGGAGGTATCGAGGCCGCCGGAGTAGGCAAGGACAATGCGTTCGGTCATGGGGATTGGTTCTCCTGATGGGTGGGTGAAAATCTGGGGTGCTAAAGCCGTGGCGCGGGGCCGTGGCTCACGTGGTCTCGGTGCCGAGTCCGGCATCGGTGATGTCTGTGCGGCGCCCGTCGGCCAGCTCGAGGAGCTTGGTGGCCAGTTCGGGACCGGCCGCCTCGTCGCGCGCGATGAGCACGATCGTGTCATCTCCCGCGATGGTGCCGAGCAGCGCGGGGATCACCGAGTGATCGAGGGCACTGGCGAGGTACTGGGCGGCGCCGGGGGGCGTGCGGACGACCACGAGGTTGCCGCTCGGTTCCGCGCTCACGAGGAGTTCCTCGGCGAGGCGGGCCAGGCGCGCGGAATAGGTGTCCTTCGTGGCGCTGCGGCGCAGGCTGTGCTGCCGCTCGCCGCCTTCGGGCGGGAGCATGTAGACGAGCGCGCCGCTGCCGGAGCGGACCTTTTCGGCATGCAGTTCCACGAGGTCGCGCGACAGGGTGGCCTGGGTGACGCTCACGCCCGCGCGGGCGAGGTGGTCCAGGAGCGCGGTCTGCGAGGCCACCTCGTGCTGCTGGAGGAGCTCGACGATCTTGCGCTGGCGCGAAATCTTGGTCTGGGGCGCCTGAAACTTGTCCTGCATGCCGCTCATCCTTCCCCGACCCCTGCGGATGCGCTGCCGCTCTGCTCGAGCAGCCACGTCATGAGGGCCTTTTGCGCGTGGAGGCGGAACTCGGCCTCAACCCACACGGCGCTGCGGGGACCGTCGATCACCTCGGCGCTCACTTCCTTGCCGCGATAGGCGGGCAGGCAGTGGAGGAACAGCGGGTCGTCGCCAAGCCGCATCACCTGCTCGGTGATCTGGAACGGCGCGAAGGTGGCGTCCCCGCGTCCGTCCTGGCCCTCGTGCCCCATCGAGACCCACGTGTCGGTCGCGATCGCGTGGGCGCCCTCGCACGCCGCGGCGAGGTCGTCCGTGAGCGTCACGGACCCGCCTGTGCGCTCGGCAATCGCGCGGGCCTTGCTCACCACGGCCGGATCAGCCGCGTGGGTGGCGGGGGACGCGATGCGCACGTGCATCCCCGCCGTGACACCGCCGAGCAGGTAGGAGTGGGCCATGTTGTTCGCCCCGTCGCCCGCGTAGGCGAGGACGCGCCCGGCCAGCGCCGGGCCCGCGGCCTCGAAGCCCCCGCGCAGGTGCCCGATGGTCGCGAGGTCGGCAAGAATCTGACACGGGTGGTAGGCGTCGGTGAGGGCGTTGATGACCGGCACGCTCGCGTGGGCGGCCATCTCCTCAATGCGGTCCTGACCGAAGGTGCGCCACACGAGCATGGAGGCCATGCGGGTGAGGACGCGAGTGGTGTCGGCGATGGATTCTCCGCGGCCAAGCTGGCTGGATCCGGCCTCCATGACAAGCGGGTAGCCGCCGAGTTCGGCGATGCCCGTGGCGAACGAGACCCGGGTGCGGGTGGAGGACTTGTCGAACAGGACCGCGACGGTCTTCGGGCCGGCGAGGGGCCGACGGGCGAAGCGATCGGCCTCCAGATCGAGGGCGAGGGCGAGGACCTCCCGCTGCTCGTCGGGGCTGAGGTCGCTGTCCTTGAGGAAGTGCCGGGTCACGCGGCGCCCCCGTTCGAGGCCGCCTGGGCCGCATCGAGGAGTCCCGGCAGGGCATCGACGAACTCGCCGAGCTGGTCGGCGGTGACGATGAGCGGCGGGGCCAGGCGCAGCGTGCGTTCGTTCGGGGCGTTGATGAGGAAGCCCGCATCGAGCGCGGCGGTGACGACGGCGGGCGCGATGGGCGCCGTGAGCGCGATGCCGAGCAGGAGGCCCGTGCCTCGCACCGACTCGATGAGCGGGTGCTCGAGCGCCTCGATCCGAGCCTGGACGTGGGCCGAGACCTCGCTCACGTGGGCGAGGATACCCTCGCTCTCAATCGTGTCGAGCACCGCAAGGGCGGTGGCCGCCGCGAGCGGGTTGCCGCCGTAGGTGGTGCCGTGCTGGCCCGCGCTCAGCAGCGCGGTGACCTCGGGGCCGAACGTGAGGGTCGCGCCAATGGGGAAGCCCCCACCGAGGCCCTTGGCGAGGGTCATGATGTCGGGCTGGATGCCCGCCGTCTGGTGCGCGAACCACGCCCCCGTGCGAGCGATGCCGGTCTGCACCTCGTCGATGATGAGCAGGGCGCCGTGCTCGCGCGTGAGGGCGCGCGCGGCGCGCAGGTAGTCCAGATCGAGGGGGTGAACGCCTGCCTCGCCCTGGATGGGTTCGAGGAACAGCGCGGCCACATCCCCCGCCGACAGCGCCGCGGCGAGAGCGTCCACGTCGCCCACGGGCACGAACTCGACGCCGCCGGGCAGCGGCTCGAACGGCGCACGGTAGGCGGGCTTGTGCGTGAGGGCGAGGGCGCCCATCGTGCGGCCATGGAAGCTGTTCTCGAGCGCGAGGATGCGCGGCTTGCCGGTGCGGCGGGCGAGCTTGAACGCGGCCTCGTTCGCCTCGGCGCCCGAATTGCCCATGTAGACGCCCGAGCCTTCCGGGGCGTCCGCGAGCGCGAGCAGCCGTTCGGCCAGTTCCACCTGCGCGGGGGTGGTGAAGAAGTTGGAGACGTGCATGAGCTCTCCGGCCTGGGCGGCAATCGCCGCCACGAGCGCGGGGTGGGCGTGGCCGAGCGTGTTCACGGCGATGCCCGCGAGGAAGTCGAGGTAGCGGGTGCCGTCGATGTCCCACACCTCGACGCCTCGGCCGCGCACGAGGACGCGGCTCGGGGAGTACAGGGGCAGGACGGAGGCCTTGTAGCGCGCCAGAATCTCCGCGCCCTCGGTGGGTGTCACAGCGTTGTCAGACATAGTCATCCCTTCTCACCATGGTGCCGATTCCCTTCGTGGTAAAGATTTCCAGCAGGACCGCGTGCGCGATCCTCCCGTCCGTGATCGCGGCGGTCTTCACGCCCGCATCGATCGCCTCGAGCAGCGCCTCGGCCTTCGGGATCATGCCCTCCGTGAGGGTGGGCAGCATCTCCCGCACCTCGCTCGCCGAAATTTCCGGGATGAGCGAGGAGCGGTCCGGCCAGCGGGCGTACAGGCCCTCAACATCGGTGAGGACCACGAGCTTTTCCGCGCCGAGTCCCGCGGCGATGGCGGCCGCGGCGGTATCGGCGTTGATGTTGAGCACCTCGCCGGTCGCGGAGCCGTCGGCCCCGATTTCGGGGGCCACCGAGCTGACCACGGGGATCATCCCGGCGTTCAACACGGAGTAGATCGTCTCGAGGTTGACCCCGGTGACTTCCCCGACGAGACCGAGGTCCACGTCCTCGCCGTCCACGACGGTGGTGCGGCGGCGCGCCTGAATGAGCTGGGCGTCTTCGCCGCTCATGCCGACGGCGTAGGCGCCGTGGCGGTTGATGAGGCCCACGAGTTCGCGGCCCACCTGGCCGACGAGCACCATGCGCACGATGTCCATGACCTCGGGGGTGGTGACGCGCAGGCCGCCCTTGAACTCGGATTCGAGACCCACACGGCTCAGCATGCGCGTGATGTGAGGGCCACCGCCGTGGACGACGACGGGGCGCAGGCCCGCGTGGCGCATGAAGACGATGTCGGCGGCGAAGGCTTCCTTCAGGGCATCGTCGATCATGGCATTGCCGCCGAACTTCACCACGACGATGCAGTCCTGGAAGCGCTGCATCCAGGGCAGAGCCTCGATGAGGATCTCGCTCTTGAGCTGGGCGTCACCGATCGCGCTCGAGTGCTGTGCTGTCATGACGAGTACGCGCTGTTCTCTTCGACGTATTCGTGGGTGAGATCGTTCGTCCAGACCTCGGCGCTCGCATCTCCGGCGTTCAGTTCCATGACGATCCGCACCTCCCGCTCTGTCATGTCCACCTTCTCACGATCCTCGCCGACGCCGCCCGCCCGGCACACCCACACGCCATTGACGCTGATGTTCATGCGGTGCGGATCGAACGGGGCCACGGCCTCGCTCACGCAACCCGCGGCGGCGGCGATGCGCCCCCAGTTCGGGTCGTTGCCGAAGATGGCGGCCTTGACGAGGTTGGAGCGGGCGATCTCGCGCGCCACGGCTTCCGCGGCCTCTTCGCTCGTGGCGTTCTCGACTCTCACGAGCACGTCGTGCGAAGCCCCTTCGGCATCGGCGACGAGCTGGCGGGCGAGGTCGGCGCACACGGCTCGCACCCGTTCGGTCATGTCGGCCTCGCTGAGCCGCACGCCGCTCGCGCCGCTGGCCAGGAGGATCACGGTGTCGTTCGTGGACATGCAGGCGTCGGAGTCCACGCGGTTGAACGTGGTGCGGCTCGCTTCGGCGATGATGCGCTGGGTTTCGGCGTGGGTGAGCTGGGCGTCGGTCGTGACGACGACGAGCATGGTCGCGAGCTGGGGGGCGAGCATGCCCGCGCCCTTGGCCATCCCGCCCACCGTGACGCCGTGCTCGGTGTGGGTCGCGGTCTTCGGGACGGTGTCGGTGGTCATGATGGCCCGCGCGGCGGCGGCCCCGGCCAATTCCCCCGCGTCCAGCTGCGCGTGGGCGCCCTCGGCGCCTGCGAGCAGGGCGGGCATGGGCAGCCGCACGCCGATGAGTCCCGTGGAGCACACGAGCACCTGGGTGGCGGTCGTGTGACCGGCGAGCAGGGAGGCGACGTGGGCGGCGCTGCGGGTGGTGTCGGCATACCCGCCCTCCCCCGTACAAGCGTTGGCGCCGCCGGAGTTAAGGAGCACGGCTGTGATGGGGGCATCCAGGGCGTGAGCGGTCTCGAGGGCATGGGCGGAGAATACGACGGGCGCGGCCTTGACCCGGTTCTTCGTGACGACGGCGCCCGCGGCGTACTCGGGGCCGTCGTTGACGACGAGCGCGATGTCCTCGGCGCCCGTGGACTTCAGTCCTGCGGCGATTCCGGCGGCGCGAAAGCCGCGCGCGGAGGTGACGGACATGGGTGGGGCTCCTTCTTTGCAGGGAGGCGACGGACGGTTTCAGGGGCGCCGGCTCAGGGGCGCAGGCCCGCGGTGGGCAGGCCCGCGGATTCGTCGAGGCCGAGGGCGAGGTTGAGGGACTGGAGGGCCGCGCCCGCCGTGCCCTTGACGAGGTTGTCGATCGCGCACGTGACCGTGACGGTGGCGGAGACCGGATCGTAGGCCCACCCGAGGTGGACGGCGTTGGCGCCGCGCGCGTTCGCGGTCGCGGGCTGGGTGCCCGGTTCGTACAGCCGGACGAAGGGCTCGCTCCCCCACGTGGAGTGGAAGGCCTCGCCGACGGCGCCCGCACCCCCGGCCCGGCCCCGCTCGTTCAGGCGGGCCGTGAGGACGGCGAGGATGCCGCGGCTCATGGGCACGAGCACGGGGGTGAAGGCGAGCGCCATGTCACTGCGCGGGATCCCAGTGGCCCGGTCGAGGTTCTGGAGGATTTCGGGGATGTGGCGGTGGGTGCCGCCCGCGCTGTAGGCGCTCGCGCTGTCCGCGGCCTCGGCGTATAGCAGGTGGGGCTTTGCCACCTTTCCCGCACCGCTGTAGCCGACCGCGAGCACGGCGCTGAGGGAGGTGGGATCCACGAGTCCGGCCCTCACGAGCGGCAGGGCAGCGAAAGTCACGGCGGAGGCATTGCAGCCGGGCGCCGCGATCTGACGGGTGGCCTGGAGGAGGTCGCGCTGGGTCCGGCCGTCAGCGAGCGGGAGTTCGGGGATGCCGTAGGTCCAGGTGCCCGCGTGCTCACCGCCGTAGTAGCGCTCCCAGGCGGCGGGATCATCCAGCCGGAAGTCGGCGCCGAGATCCACGATGATGACACCCGGATCGGCGGCCCGCAGGGCGCTCGCGAGCGGCGCGGAGGTGCCGTGCGGCAGGCCGAGGATTACGACATCGTGCCCGCGCAGATTGTCCACCGTCGTGTCCTGGAAGGTGAGGGATGCGGGCAGATCGAGGTGCCCGAGGACCTCTCGCACGGGGCGCCCCGCACTCGAGTGGGCGCACAGCGCGCCGAGGCGCAGGTGCGGGTGGTCGGCGAGCAGGCGCACCACCTCGCCCCCGGCATACCCGGAGGCTCCGGCAACCGCTACAGAGAATGTTTTTGCACTCACGCGTAAAACTATACACGACGGGGCTCCGGCATGCGTCCCCCGCACACCGGAGCCCCGTCACATGGTCGTTGGGCCCGACACCTGGCGCTACGCGCGCAGACGCCCGCCCACCGCCGTCTCAACGGCGGCCACCGCCTGCTCCCGCACGCAAGCAATATCCTCGCCCGTGAGCGTTCCCGCACTCGGGCGCAGGCGCACGGCAAAGGCGAGCGACTTCTTGCCCGCATCCACCTGATCGCCCCGGTACTCATCAAACAGGCGCACGGTCTCCGCCACGTCCCCGATCCCAACGATGAGCGCGGCCTCGACCGCCGCCGCCGGAGTGTCCTCGTCCACCACGAAAGCGAAGTCTTCCTTCGCGAGCGGGTAGGTCGAGACCGGAACTGCGGGCACCACCTCGGGCGCGGCGTCGATCAGGCGATCCAGCTGAAGCTCGAGCGCGCACGCGCCCGTCGGCAGGGAGAACGCAGCGCACACGCTCGGGTGCAGCTCACCCGCGTACCCGAGAAGCTCGCCGTCGGCCCGCGTCAGGCGCGCCGTGCGGCCCGGGTGCATCGGGGCGAACTCGCCCTGGCTCACGCGGATCGTTGCCCCGGCAGCCGCGGCGATCCGCTCCGCGAGCGTCACCGCGTCGGCCCAGTCCCACGAGCGCGAGGCACCGAGCACTCCCGCGGGAGCCAGCGGACCCGCGAGCACGAGGGCCACCGCGCGGCTCTGACGCGCGAGGGCCTCGTCGATCTGCGCCAGCTCGGCATCGCTCGGACGCGAGGCCGCGCTCGGCACCGGGACCCGATCCCCCGCTTGCGCGAACGCGAGCCCGGTCTCGAAGATCGCCACCGAGTCCTCGCCCCGGGCCAGGTTGAGCCGCGCGACCGGCAGCAGGGTCTCGAGTATCGCCGTGCGCATGAGCGGCGCATCGTCCGACAGCGGATTGAGGATCCGCACGGCGCCGCGCAGCGGGCTCGCGGCGTCCAGGCGCAGATCATCCAGCGTCTTCTCGTTCGTGAACGGCAGGGACAGCACCTCCGTGAGGCCCGCCTCCGCGAGCGCGGTGCCGACCGCGCGGCGGGCGCGCTGGGCGCGGGTGAGGCCCCGTCCGCCCGGGGCCGACGGCAGCAGCGAGGGGATATCGCCGTAGCCGACGAGCCGGGCGACTTCCTCGACGAGGGCCTCGCGGATCGTGAGGTCGGGACGCCAGCTCGGAGGGCTCACGCGCAGCGTGTCGCCGTCGGCGACGACGGTGCAGCCGATCATCTTCAGGCTGTCCTCGATCTGCTCGCGGGTGTAGTCCACCCCGACGATGCGGGCGGGGAAGCCGAGGTCCATCGTGATCTCGGGAGCCGACCAGGCCTCGCCCGCGCGCGCTACGGTCCGCTCGTCGGCGATGCTTCCGCCGCCGTATTCGGCGAGCAGTTCGGCCGCGCGCCGCACGGCGATCTCGGGAAGGGCGGGATCGACCCCGCGCTCAAGCCGCTTCGAGGCCTCGGACGGGAGGCGGTGGCGGCGGGCGGAGCGCGCGATGGACATGGGCGAGAAGCTCGCGCCTTCGATGAGCACGTTCGTCGTGGTCTCGGAGACCTCCGTGCTGGCCCCACCCATGACGCCCGCGATGGCGATGACGCGCTCGCCTCCCCGGTCCGTGATGACGAGGTCTTCACTCGCGAGTGTCCGCTCGGCGTCATCGAGGGTCCTCAGCACCTCGCCCTCGCGCGCGCGGCGCACCACGATGTCGGAGTCCACGAGGTCGGCATCGAAGGTGTGCAGCGGCTGCCCGAGGTCGAGCATGACGTAGTTCGCGACATCCACGACGAGCGAGATGGGGCGCATGCCCGCCGAGCGCAGGTGCTGCTGCATCCAGCGCGGGCTCGCGGCCGTGGGATCGATCCCCGTGACCGTCTGCGCCACGTAGGCGGTGCAGCCCAGCTGGCCGCGGATCGGGGCCTCGTCCTCGAGCCGCACGGGGTGGCCGGCGCCCGCGGGCGCGGGCACCCGCACGAGAGCGGCAGGATCGGTGAAGGGCTGGCCCGTGGCGTGGGAGTATTCGCGCGCCACGCCCCGCATCGAGAAACAGTAGCCGCGGTCGGGGGTCACGTTGATCTCCACGACCTCCTCGCCGAGTCCGAGCAGCGCGATGGCGTCGGCCCCCGGCTCCGCCGTCACGCCCTGGAAGTCGCCCTGGCCCAGCACGATAATGCCGTGGTTCGGGTCCTCCCCGAGGCCCAGTTCTTCGGTCGAACAGATCATGCCGTCGGAGAAGTGGCCGTAGGTCTTGCGGCCCTGGATCGGGAACGGGCCGGGCAGGACGGTGCCGGGCAGGGACACGACCACGAGGTCCCCCTGAACGAAATTGTGCGCGCCGCAAATGATGCCGCGGCTCGGCTGCTCGGGACCGGGCTGGGGATCCTTCGGATTGTCGGCCGCCTCGTTGTGTTCGGGGCCCACATCGACGCGGCACCAGTTGATGGTCTTGCCGTTCTTCTGCTCCTCTTTCACGAGGTTCAGGACGCGGCCCACCACGAGCGGGCCGCTCACGGACGCGCCGTGGATGGCTTCTTCTTCGAGGCCCACGCCCACGAGGGACGCGGCCACGGCCTCGGCGGTGGTGCCGTCGGCGAGCTCGACGTGCTCGCCCAGCCAGGTCAGGGGAATGCGGGGCATACCTCAGATCTCCGTTCCATAGGTCTGGGAGAAGCGCACGTCGCCCTCCACAATGTCGTGCATGTCGGCCACGCCGTTGCGCAGCATGAGGATGCGCTCGATGCCGAGGCCGAACGCGAAACCGCGGTACTCCTCGGGGTCCACGCCGCACGCGCGCAGCACGGCGGGGTTGACCATGCCGCAGCCGCCCATCTCGATCCAGCCGGTGCCCCCGCACACGCGGCACGCGGGATCGGGGTCGTGATCGAGGCCCAGGCGAGCGTCGCACGCGAAGCAGCGGAAGTCCATTTCCGCGCTCGGTTCGGTGAAGGGGAAGTAGCTGGGGCGCAGGCGCGTGATGGGCTCGCCGCCGAACATCGCCCGGGCCAGGGCGTCGAGGGTGCCGACGAGGTGCGCCATCGTCAGATCCCTATCGATCGCGAGGCCCTCCACCTGGTTGAACACGGGCGCGTGGGTGGCGTCCAGTTCGTCGGTGCGAAACACCTTGCCGGGGCACGCGATATACAGGGGCACGCCGCGCTCGAGCAGCGTGCGCGCCTGCACGGGCGAGGTGTGGGTGCGCAGCACCTGGCCGCTGCCTTCGGGCGCCACGTAGAACGTGTCCTGCATCTGCCGCGCGGGGTGGTCGGCATCGAAGTTCAGGGCATCGAAGTTGAACCATTCGGCCTCGATCTCGGGGCCTTCCGCGATCTCCCACCCGATCCCCACGAAGAAGTCGGCGATGCGGTCCTGCAGCGTCGTGAGGGGGTGGCGGGCGCCGCGCGGGAGCCGGTCGCTCGCGGTCGTCACATCGACCCGCTCGCTCGCGAGAGCCGCGTCGAGCTCCGCCTCCTTGAGCTCCTGCTGGCGCGCGGCAAGGGCCTGCATGACCCGGCCCTTTGCCCCGCCGATGATCTTTCCCGCGGCGGCGCGTTCCTCCTTCGCGAGCGACTTGATGGCGCGATTGGCGCGGGTCAGCAGCGAAGACTCCCCCGTGTGGGCCTGGCGCACGCGGGCGAGGTCGGCGGAACTGTCGGCCTCGGCAATCGCGGCGAGCGCGGCCTCGGCGGCGCGCGCGATCCCCTCCTCGCTCATATCCACAGTGGGCTCTTGGGTCATCTCAGACACGAATCACACGCTTTCTTTCCCCGCGGCTGGCGGGCGTCCCAACGCGCTCGTGGCGCGCGGCGGCACCGGCCGCCGGTGGGCACAATCCCGGTCAATCTTTCAGGCTCCATGATAGGCGCCCGGTAGCCTCGATACAGACAGCGCCCACGACCGCAAAGGAGCATTCCGTGACCTGGAGTGTGCAAGGACTCGTCTCTCTTTCCCCCGGGCAGCCCGCCCAGCTCATGCCCGTGCAGGTGCCGACGCCGCGCGGCCGCGACGTGGTGGTGGACGTGAGCGCCTCGGGTGTGTGCCACACCGATCTGGCCTACCGCGATGGCGACATTAACGATGACTTCCCCTTCCTGCTCGGCCACGAGGCCGCGGGCCGGGTCGCGGCCGTGGGCGAGGACGTCACCCACGTGCAGGTGGGCGACATGGTCGTGCTCAACTGGCGCGCGGTGTGCGGGCAGTGCCGCGCGTGCAAGAAGGGCGTTCCCCAGTACTGCTTCGATACCTACAACGCCTCGGAGCCCATGCGCCTCGAGGACGGCACGGCGCTCACGCCCGCGCTCGGGATCGGCGCCTTCATCGAGAAGACCCTCGTGCACGAACTCCAGTGCACGAAGGTGAACCCCGAGGCCGATCCGGCCGCGGTGGGCCTGCTCGGGTGCGGCGTCATGGCGGGCATCGGCGCGGTGTTGAACACGGGCGAGGTGAAGCGCGGCGAGTCCGTGGCCGTCATCGGCCTCGGCGGCGTGGGCCTCGCCGCGATCGCGGGAGCGGCCCTCGGCGGCGCCACCACGATCATCGCTCTGGATCTCGACGAACGAAAGTTCGCCGCCGCCCGCGAGCTGGGCGCGACCCACACGATCGACACCACGGGGCTCGAGCCCGACGCCGTTGCCGAGCGCATCCGCGACCTCACGGGCGGCTTCGGCGCGGACCTCGTGATCGACGCCGTCGCCCTGCCCGCCACCTACACGGCCGCGTTCTACGGCCGGGACCTCGCGGGCCGCGTCGTCCTCGTCGGCGTCCCAACACCCACGCGCGAGATCACCCTGCCGCTCATCGACGTCTTCGGCCGCGGCGGCGCCCTCAAGAGCTCGTGGTACGGGGACTGCCTGCCCGAACGGGACTTCCCCGCCCTCACCGACCTCTACCTCCAGGGCCGCCTGCCGCTCGATGCGTTCGTGAGCGAGCGCATCACGGTGGACCAGGTGGAGGACGCCTTCGTCAAGATGAGCACGGGCGAGGTCGTGCGCAGCGTCGTTGAGTACAGCGCCGCCAACGATCCCGCGTGAACCCGCGCCCACCGATTCCCCCAGCAGAGCCAAGGAGCACCCCCTCATGACCTTCCGCATCGATCACGACACGGCCACGGGCACCTTCAGCCTCGACGGCGAAGTCCACGAGGTCGAGAACAACCTCTGGGTGCTCGGTGACGACTCCTCGTGCGTCGTCATCGACGCCCCGCACGACATCGACGCCATCGCCCGCCTCGTCGGTGAGCGCGAGGTTTTGGCCCTCCTGCTCACCCACGGCCACGACGACCACGTGCGATTCGCCCCCGAGCTCGCCGAACGATTCGAGGCAGCCATGCTGCTGCACCCGGACGACGCCCCGCTCTGGGAACTCACCCACGGGGACCTGGAATGGGACGAAGACCTTCAGCACGGCAGCAGGTTCACACTGGGAGAGCGCGAGATCTGGACCCTGCACACGCCCGGGCACTCCCCCGGCTCCGTGTGCTTCCTCCTGAAGAATCCGGGCGACCCGGACGCGCCCGACGAAGTCTTCACGGGCGACACGCTCTTCCAGGGCGGGCCCGGCGCGACCGGCCGCTCGTTCAGCGACCGCGGGCTCATCGAAGACTCGATCCGGGAGCGCCTGTTCTCCCTGCCCGATGACACGATCGTGCACACGGGCCACGGGCCCGACACGAGCATCGGGGAGGAAAAGGCCCGCGCTGCGGGCGACTGGGCCTGAGAGCGAGGCGTTAGGCGCCGGGCGTTCCCGCGCCGCCTCGCGGCTCCTGCATCGAGGCGAGGTAGTCGTTGTAGGCGTGCAGTTCCGCGTCGCCGTCGCGTTCGGCCTTGCGGTCGAACTGGCGGGCGCGGCGCTCCTCGCTGTTCTTCCACTGCACGGCCGCCACGATGGCGTACAGCACCGTGGGGATCTCGCTCACGCCCCACATGATCGAGCCGCCGCGCAGCTGAAGGAACTCGAGTTCGGGCACATCGAACATGCCGAGCGCCTCGTACCACGGGCCGCCGATGATCCACGTGGCGCTCACAACCGCGATGCCGAAGAACGCGTGGAAGCTCAGGGTGACGAGCAGGGTCAGGAGCTTGAGCGCGGGATTGATGGGCCTCGTGGCCGGGTCGATCCCGATGATGACCCACGCGAAGAGGTAGCCCGCGAGCAGGAAGTGGATGGTCATGAAGAGGTGACCGGCGTGGGAGAACATCGCCCACGTGAAGATCGGCGAGAAGTAGAAGAGGACGAGCGATCCGGCGAACAGGAACCCGGCCACGGGCGGGCTCGAGACCACGGTGGCGTAGCCGGAGTGGAGGATCGCGAGCACCCATTCGCGCATGCCGCGCGAGCCGTCGGAGCGGGGGGCGAGCGCCCGGCTCATGAGGGTGACGGGGGCGCCGAGCACCCACAGGGGCGGCACGATGATCATGAGCGACATGTGCTGAACCATGTGGGCATCGAAGCGGATCCGCCCGTAGGCGGCGGGGCCCGCGTTCATGACGAGGATGAACGCGGCGCAGCCGAGGAGCCAGAACACGGTGCGCTGGAGGGGCCAGGCATCGCCGCGGTGGGCCAGGCGGCGCACGCCCGCGAGGTAGAGGCCCGCGAACAGGAGCGCGGCGGCGAGGAACACCCAGTCGATGTGCCACTGGGTGAACAGCGCGGGGATGTCGAAGCGGGCCGTGGGGGCCTCGTAGCCGACGAGGGAGAGCACCCGGTACTCCTCGGGCGGCACGTATTGCGGCACGGGTGGTTCGGAGCGCCCGAGCGCAGCGGACAGGCCGATGATGAGGGCGGCGACGACGGTTTCGGTGAGGGCGAGGCGGGCGAACAGGCCCGCGGGGGCGGCGGCGATCTCCGCGTGGGCGCCGCGGCCGCGCGTGTGCCCGAGCGCCGCGATGACGCGCCGGCGCTGAGCGAAGCCGAGGGCCGCAATGGCGAGGGTGCCGACGGCCTTGGCGAGGATCAGGGCGCCGTAGCCCGTGCTCACGAGGTCGAGGGGAGATTCGAGGCGGATGAGGCCGTTGACGACGCCCGAGAACGCGAGGGCCACGAGCGCGAACAGGGCCCACGGGGAGTAGCGTTCGAGCCAGGTGGCGAGGGTGGCGCCGGGGACGCGGCGGCCCTCGATGAGGAAGACGAGCAGGGGCCCGAGCCACACGACGAGGCCGAGCAGGTGCACGATCATCGCGTTGACGGCATTGCCGTGATCAACCGAGCTTCCGGCGTGACCGAGGAAGCCGAGCGTGACGACGGACGCGGTGAGCAGCGCCGCCGACCACCCCGCGCCGCGCAAGCGCTTGGTGAGGGCGCCGACGCCGAGCGAGGCAAGAGCGACGATGCCGGCCGTGATCGAGATCCGTCCCAGCTCACTCGAGGTGAGGAAGTAGCCGAGCTGATCGGGGCTGAAACTCCCACTCGCGGTGACGTAGGCGAGATAGGTGGTCAGGGCCAGTAGCACCGCGAAGGCACCGGTGAAGACGAGCGAGCGGTGCAGCAGGCGCTTCTGTGCCGCATCCAGGCGCGAGCGGACATCGCCGCGCTGGCGCCCAGATCCGGGTTGCAGGAGGCAGAGGGTGAAGGCGTAGCCGAAGGCGAGGGTCAGGGCAAGGTACTCGGCGACCTTGACGGCTAGGGCCGCACTGCTGAGGCTCACGACGCGGGCGAGGGTACCCGGGCCCAGTTCTCCCGTGAGCACCAGCCCGAGTATTCCGGCGACGGTGCCGACGAGGAGGATGACGAGCGCCCACGTCAGCGGACGGCGCCCTCCCCGGCGGCGAATCGCCTCGGCGCTCACGGATTCACCGCCCGGTGGGCGCGGGCGGATTCAAAGAGGCACAGTGTCGCGGCGGTCGCGAGGTTGAGCGATTCGGCGCGCCCGAACAACGGGATCCGGACCCGCTCATCGCACGCGGCGAGGGTGTCCTCCGTGAGGCCGCGGGCCTCGTTGCCCACGACCCAGGCGAGACGCTCGGGCACGGACCACTGGAACAGATCGGTCGCGGCGCGGGGGCTCGTCGCGGCGGTGCGGATGCCCCGGCGCGACAGTTCGGCGAGCAGGGGGCCGACGGGCACCTTGCGTGCCACGCTCACGTGCATGAGGCTCCCGACGCTCGAGCGCACGACCTTCGGGGAGTAGATGTCGGCGGAGTCCTCACCGAAGAACACGGCGTCGGCCCCCGCGGCATCCGCGGTGCGCAGCACGAGCCCGGCGTTGCCGGGGTCCTGGAGGCGCTCGCACACCACGACGGTGAGCGGCCCTTCTGCGGGCAGCGCGTCCAGCACCTGCCTCCAGGGGCGATCCACGGGGCGCGCGACGGCGATCACGCCCTGCGGGTTCGCGACGGAGCTGTGGCCCTGTTCGCGCACCATGTGGGCGATGACCTCGCCGCTCACCTCGTGGCGCGGGGCGCCTGCCTCGCGCGCGAGCGCGGACAGTTCGGGGTGGGCGGCGTCGGCCTCCGAGGTGAGGAAGACCTCGAGCGCGTGAGCAGGGGCGGCCTCGAGCAGCGAGCGCACGGCCTGGGGGCCCTCCACGCGAAAGGCGTTCTGTTTGGCACGCACAGAGCGCCCGGACAGTGCGGCGACCTTGCGCACTCGCTCGCTGCGAGGGCTCAGGTGCGCACCATCCGGGCGCTCAGGAGATGCCATGAGGAAATCAGGCGGCAGGCGCGTTGACGTCCTTGGGCAGGGCGTTCTTCGCCACCTGAACGAGCGCGGCAAACGCGGCCTGGTCGTTCACGGCGAGTTCGGCGAGCATCCGGCGATCCACCTCGACACCGGCCAGGCCGAGGCCCTGGATGAAGCGGTTGTAGGTCATACCGTTCGCGCGAGCGGCCGCGTTCACGCGCTGGATCCACAGGCGGCGGAAGTCGCCCTTGCGGACCTTGCGGTCGCGGTAGTTGTAGGTCGCCGAGTGGAGCACCTGCTCCTTGGCCTTGCGGTACAGGCGCGAGCGCTGACCGCGGTAGCCGGACGCCTGCTCGAGGATTTCTCGACGCTTCTTGTGGGCGTTCACTGCCCTCTTCACGCGTGCCACGTGGTTCTCCTTATGTCAGTCGGTAAGTCTAGAAAGGGTGAGCAGGACGGTGCTCAGCGGCCCAGCATGCGCTTGAGGGTCTTGACGTCGGCCTTGGCCACGTCGGTCACGCCAGCGAGGCGGCGCTTGTGGCGCGAGGTCTTGTGCTCGGCCTTGTGGTACGCGTTGGCGCGCTCACGCTGCAGCTTGCCGGAGCCGGTGATGCGAATGCGCTTCTTGGCACCGGAGTGAGTCTTGTTCTTCGGCATGTTGCCTGTTCTCCTTGTAAGTTACGCGCCCTACTCGGCGCTGGACTGCTTGCCGTCGGCCTTCTCGGCGTCCGACTTCCGCTTGCGGGCTTCGGCGCGTGCCTGGGCCTTCTTCTTGTTCGGACCAAGCACCATGACCATGCTGCGACCGTCCTGGCGGGGGTGCGATTCGACGAAGCCAGATTCGGCGACGTCTTCGGCCATGCGCTGCATCAGCTTGATGCCCATCTCGGGACGGGACTGTTCGCGGCCTCGGAAACGGATGATGACCTTAACCTTGTCGCCGCCATCCAGGAACTTCTCGACGTTGCGCTTCTTGGTTTCGTAATCGTGCGTGTCAATCTTGAGCCCCATGCGAATTTCCTTCTGCTGGGTATTGACCTGATTCTTACGAGCCTCGCGTGCCTTGAGGTTGGCTTCGTACTTGAACTTCCCGTAGTCCATGAGACGAGCGACGGGCGGGTTGGCACCGGGAGCCACCTCGACGAGGTCGAGATCGGCTTCCGCGGCGAGCCGCAGCGCGTCGTCAATGCGAACTTCACCGACCTGTTCACCCTGGGGTCCCACAAGAAGAACCTTGGGGGCGCGGATCCGTTCGTTGATTCGCTGTTCGCTGATGATTGCTCCTCACAATTGACCTATGTGTGAACATAAACGAGGGCCCCCGCACGACAGCGGAGACCCGTTCACAGGCCGCGAGCGCGCGAGCGCTAGCGGTCGACATGACCCGGCAGCCGCGGCCGCTCGGGTGGGAGGGGACTCCACTTGATGAGGAGGAACGCACATGTTCCAGCCCTCTACTGTACCAGCGATCCGGCGGCGCGAAAGGGGTGCGGGCGGTGACCTGGCTCGCTTCTGCACGCGTCCCGGCTGCGTAGGATGGTCCGCATGAGTGAGCATCCCACCCCGTCCCTCCCCACGCCCGCCCCGCCCTCACCCACTGCAGGGCCGACGAAGACGCCGCTGCCCGCGGGCGATCCTGCCCCCGTGAGCAACGTGGTACCCGCGGGCACGCCCGACGGCGCCTCGCGCGACATTGCCGACGTGGCGGCGGTCGAGATCATCACGACCGCCACGGTGCACCTCATGAGCGCCGCCGCGGTCAAAGTGGGGCTCGCGGAGGACGAGGCGACGGGGCAGTACCAGGATCTCGCGGAGGCGCGGAAACTCATCACGGCGCTCGCCGGGCTCGTGACGGCAGCGGCGCCCGAAATCGGCGGAGATCATGCCCGCTCCCTGCGCGACGGGCTGCGCTCGCTGCAGCTCGCGTTCGCGGAAGCGCTCCCCTTCCCCGACGAGCCGGGCGAGGGACCGGGCGAGAAGTGGACGGGGCGCGTGCGCTAATTCAGCAAGTCTCTGCTTGCATAATCCTCGCCGTTCGTGGACACTAGGGGAGCCTAACCTGAGCAGTTCAGGGGGCAACCCTTCTCCCTCGTTCTCAAGGAGTACTCCACCCATGGTTTCCCTTTCCCGTCGCCAGCTCGGCCTCATTGCCCTGCTGACCTCCTCCTCCGCCGCCCTCGCCGCCTGCTCCTCCTCCGGCAGCGACGGTGCGGCAAGCGACGCTGGCGGTTCGACGGCCAGCACCTCCCCCACCACGGTGACCGTTGAGGATCTTCGCGGCTCCGTCACGGTGCCCGTGCCTGCCACCCGGATTGTCGCGACCGACAACCGCCTGTTCCGCACGCTCGACGAGTGGAAGATCAAGCTCGTGGCCGGCCCCGTGGACCTCATGCCCGACGAGGTGAGCTACACGAGTGATTCCAGCATCCTCAACACGGGCAACCACCGCGAGCCCAACCTCGAACAGCTCGTGGCCGCCGACCCGGACCTCGTGCTCAACGGCCAGCGCTACGCCCAGTACTACGACCAGATCAAGGCCCTCGTGCCGAACGCCGCGCTCGTGGACACCGACATCGACTCCGAGAAGCCGCTCAAGGACGAACTGATTCGCCAGATCACCCTCGTGGGCGAGGTTCTCGCCCACGACGAGGAGGCGGCGAAGCTCGTCACCGCGTTCGAAGACGCCATCACGCGCGTCACCAAGGCCTACGATCCCTCGAAGACCGTCATGGGCCTCATCACCTCGGGCGGCGACATCAACTACTCGGCGCCCGTCACCGGTCGCGGCATCGGCCCGCTGTTCCCGATGCTCGGCCTCACCCCGTCGCTCCAGGTGGATGGTTCGACCGACCACACGGGCGATGACATCTCGGTGGAAGCCATCGCGGAATCCAACCCCGACTGGATCATCGTGCTGGACCGCGACGCGGCCGTCTCCGCAGACGAAGAGGGCTACCAGCCCGCCGCAGAACTCGTGGCAGGCTCCGAAGCCCTGAAGAACGTCACGGCCGTCAAGGATGGCACGATCGTCTACATGCCGAACAACTTCTACCTGACCGAGGACATCCAGGTGTACACGGAGTTCCTCAACTCCTTCGCCGACGCCCTCGAGAAGAACAAGTAGTCGTCCATATTTCTCGCACGGCGCGGGTACGAGCCTTCACGGCGCGTGCCCGCGCCAGCGCATGAGAACGCTCCGCCGTGACCACACCCAGGAAACTTCCCTCGTGACTTCCGAACCGCAGACGCTCGCCTCGCCCGAGGTCTCGAGTGCCCGCCTGCCCTCCCAGCGCCGCAATCGCCTTGCGCTCGGGGTCGCCGTCCTCGTGACCATCGCGCTCGTTGCCGCCTCGCTCTTCGTCGGCGTCTACGACATCACGGGGGCCGACGACGGCTGGGAGATGTTCGCCATCACCCGAGTCCCCCGCACCCTCTCCCTGGTCCTCGCTGGCGTGGCCATGAGCATGTGCGGCCTCGTGATGCAGCTGCTCACCCAGAACAAGTTCGTGGAACCCTCGACCACGGGGACAACGGAATGGGCGAGCCTCGGCCTCATCCTCGTCATGGTCCTCATCCCGACGGCCAGCCTCGTGGAGCGGATGCTCGGCGCGATCCTCATGGCCTTCATCGGCACCCTCGTGTTCTTCGCCTTCCTCCAACGCGTGAGCCTGAAGTCCTCGCTCATCGTGCCGATTGTCGGCATCATGCTCGGCGCGGTCGTGGGCTCCTTCACCACGTTCATCGCCCTCAGTACCGACATGCTGCAGAACCTCTCCATCTGGTTCACGGGCAGCTTCACCTCCGTGGTGCGGGGCCGCTACGAGCTCCTGTTCATCGTCGCGATTGTGGCGCTCGCCGTCTACATCGTGGCCGACCGCTTCACGGTGGCGGGGCTCGGCAAGGACGTGGCCACGAACGTGGGGCTGAACTACCGCACGATCATGTTCCTCGGGGTGAGCCTCGTGGCCGTCGCCACGGGCGTGGTCACCGTGGTGATCGGCTCCCTGCCGTTCCTGGGCCTCATCGTGCCGAACGTGGTCTCGATGTTTCGCGGCGACAACCTGCGCAGCAACCTGCCGTGGGTGTGCCTCGTGGGCATCTGGGTGATCACGGTGTGCGACCTCATTGCCCGCACGATCGTCATGCCGTTCGAAATGCCGGTGAGCGTCATCCTCGGCATCCTCGGCGCGGTCGTCTTCATTACCCTCCTCGTGCGAAGGAGCCGCCATGCGTGAGCGCGCCTCGGCCCCCGCCACCACCGGAGCCTCCGCCTCGGTGTCGTCCACCCCGTCGGCCCCGTCGGCCCCCGTGGCTTCGACCGCCGCCGATCCCGCCTCGAGCGTCCTGCGCCATTCGGGCTCCTTCACCTCCCGCGCCCATCGTCGGCGCTACGTCGCACTCGTTGTCGGCCTCGCGATCCTCTCGCTCGCCCTCTCCTTCGGCGTACTCAGCTGGAACAACCCGATGGAGTTCGGCACCGAGGGCTATTGGCTCATCGCGAAGATGCGCGCCACCTCGCTCCTCGTGATCGCCGTGGTGGTCACGTGCCAGGCCTTCGCCACGGTCTCGTTCCAGACCGCGGCCGCGAACCGCATCATCACGCCCTCGATCATGGGCTTCGAGGCCCTCTACGTCGTGCTCAACACCGCGGCCGTGTTCTTCCTCGGCGCCGCCGGGGTCACCCTGTTCACCGGCATCCCCCAGTTCTTCCTGCAGGTGGCCCTCATGGTCGGGTTCTCGGCCCTGCTGTACGGGTGGCTGCTCGGCGGGAAGTACGGGAACATGCACGTCATGCTGCTGGTCGGCGTCATCATGGGCGGCGGGCTCGGCTCCCTGTCCACGTTCATGCAGCGGATGCTGGATCCCAGCACGTTCGACATCCTCACCGCCCGCATGTTCGGCAATATCTCCAACGCCCGCACCGAGTACCTGCCGTACGCGATCCCCATCGTCATCCTCGCGGCGGGCGCCCTGTACCTGAATGCGCGGCGCCTCAACCTGCTCGCGCTCGGGCGCGACACCGCGACGAACCTGGGGCTGAATCACCGGCGCGACACGATGATCGTGCTGCTGCTGGTCTCGATCCTCATGGCCATGACCACCTCGCTCGTGGGCCCCATGACCTTCCTCGGGTTCCTCATCGCGACCCTCGCCTACCAGTTCACGGACACCTACGACCACCGGCTCATCCTGCCGGTGGCGGCCCTGACCGGGTACACGGTGCTCACCGCGGCCTACTTCGTGCTGCGGCACGTGTTCAGCGCCCAGGGCGCCGTCACCATCATCATCGAGGTCATTGGCGGCCTCACCTTCCTCATCGTCGTCATGCGAAAGGGCCGGCTGTGATCAGCGTTCGAGACCTCACCAAGCGCTATAGCGACACGGTCCAGATCGGGCCCGTGAGCGCCGACATTCCCGAAGGCTCCATCACGGCGCTCGTGGGGCCAAACGGCGCGGGCAAGTCCACGATCCTCACGATGATTGGGCGGCTCCTCACCTCGGATTCGGGGAGCGTCCACATCGGGGGCCTCGACGTGCTGAAGACGCCGTCGGCGACGGTGGCGACCACCCTGTCGATCCTGCGCCAGGAGAACCACTTCGTCACGCGCCTGACCGTGCGTCAGCTCGTGGGCTTCGGCCGCTTCCCCTATTCGAAGGGGCGGCTCACAAAGGATGACGAGCGGGTGATTTCCGAGGCCATCGACTTCCTCAACCTCACCGAGCTCGAGCACCGCTTCCTGGACCAGCTGTCCGGGGGGCAGCGCCAGCGGGCGTACGTGGCGATGGTGCTCGCCCAGGACACGCGGTACATGCTGCTGGACGAACCGCTCAACAACCTCGATATGCAGCACAGCGTGCAGATGATGAAGCAGCTGCGCCGGGCGTGCGACGAACTGGGGCGCACGATCGTGATCGTGCTGCACGACATCAACTTCGCGGCGCACTACGCCGATCACATCATCGCGATGAACAACGGGGTGGTCACGGAGGCGGGGCCGCCGTCGGAGATCGTCACCTCGGGCACGCTCTCGCGCGTGTTTCACACGGACGTCGAGGTGGTGGAGGGTCCGAGGGGCCCGCTCGCCGTCTACTTCTAGTCGGGCCTTCGCGACTTCTCGCCGATCCCCGGGCTCCCTCACCGGCTCCCGAGCCCTCAGTCGGTGACCCCCGAGCGTGGGGAACCAAGCTCCGACGCCAGCCGCGCGCGCATCCGGGTGCGGTGAATGCGGGTGGCCACGAGGCCGAAGACGGCGACCGTGACGCCGATGAGGCCACCGGTGATGAAGCCCCACTCCGCTCCCCCGGCATCGATCACGAGCCCGATGAGGGGGCCGCCCGCGCTCGCGCCGATGGTCATGGCGCTACCGTGCCAGCCCATCGCCTCACCGCGCGCGATCTCCGGCACACGCCGGGCAATCGCCTCGCCGGTCGAGGCGAGGATCGGGGCCACGCCGAGGCCCGCGATGAAGCACAGGATGAGCAGACCGGGCAGGTCCGTGGCGAGCGCGATCGGCAGGGTGAACAGGCCGAGCAGCAGGAGCACCCACAGCGGGGAGATGTCGCGCGTCATCGCGCCGTACGTGAGGCCGCCAATCGCGCTGCCCGCGCACCACACGGCGATGACGAGGCCGACGAGGTGTTCGGCGGAGCGGCTTTCGAGGACCGCGACAATCCCGAGGTCGGTGGCCACGAGGATGAGGTTACCCGTCGCCGTGGCCAGCAGGATCGCGATGCCGCCGAGGCTCGCGAGCTGCCGACGGGCTAGGGAGCGGGCCTGATCGAGTTCGGACGCCCCGCCGCCCGGCGCCTCGGTGTCTTGCGGGGCGATGATGGGGATCTGGCCGGTCTGCGTGTGTTCGTAGGCGAGGCGGTCGGCGATCTGGGCGCCGCTGCGCAACGTCCCCTCTTCGGCGGCTTCGAGGGGCGCGGGCAGCCGCGCGGGGATCACGAGCTGCTCGCTCTTCAGCGGCGGGTTGACGATGCTCAGCCCGATGCCCGCGGTGACGATGGCGGCGCCGAGGACGGTCATGGCGAGGGTCGAGTTGAGCGAGAAGACGAGCACGGTGGCAATCGCGGGCCCGGTCATGAAGACGATCTCGGTGAACACGGAGTCCAGGGAGAAGGCGGCCTTGCGCAGGCGCGCGGGAATGATGACCGAGAGCGAGGTGCGCACGATGGAAAAGACGGGGATGGAGAAGAGCCCCGCGACGAACACGCTCGGCACCAGCAGGGAGTACGGCAGCCACGGCGCCACCGACCAGAACACGAGGTTGACGATGATCGGGGGCACGAGCGTGCGGCGCAGGCCCTTCGTGTCGAGCATGCGGCCGCGCCAGGGGGCGGAGATCGCCGCGCCGAGGGTCGCGGAGGTGACGATGAGCCCCGCCATGAGGTAGCTGACCTGGAGCGTGAACACGCAGTGCAGCGTGAGCACGAGGCCGGTGGCGGAGAACGGGAAGCGCGCCAGGAAACCCAGGAGCAGGATCGAGGGGGCCTTCGGCTGGGAGAGAACTTCGCGGTAGATCGACAGTGCCACGAGGCCACTCTAGCCCCGCCGTTACCTCAGCGTCAGTTTGAGGGAGCTGACCCGTTCCGCCACCACATCGGAGGTGGACAGGAACGCGCTCACGCGCTCGAGCGCGGCGGTGAGCTGGGCCCGGGTGAGGCCCGGCACGAGCGTGAGGCGCAGCTCCACCTCGCGTTCGTCGCCCGGCGCGAGATCGGCGGCCGTGACCTCGGCAACGAGCTGGGGCAGGCGCGCCACCTCGGCGAGCACCTCGGCGTCACGGTGCGGCGCGCTCCACGCGCGGCCCTGGGCGAGCGCCCAGAGGGCGGAGCGGCTGAGGGTGAGTGGCCTCGCTCGCCCCGCGTCGATGATGAGCATCGTGCAGCCTTCGGCCACCGCGGCCTGCGCGGCGCGTTCGGCCTGCAGCGGGACGGGGCGGGCTTCGGCGCTCCACGCGTTCAGGGCCTCGACGCTCGTGAACAGGGGCAGCGCCGCCTGGCCGTTCGACAGTTGGAAGGACACCATCGCCATGTCGGAGGCGTTATCGGCGTGCAGGCCGCTTTCCGTGACGGCTTCCTCGGTGGCAATCGCTTGGATGGGCACGAGCACGCGCTCACCGGCGAGGGCCGCGACGAAGGCCTCGCGCGTGGCGTCCTCGCCCGCGTCCACGGCCCGCAGGGCGTCGCGGAGGCGTTCGCTCAGCTGCCCGCGGTCCTCCGGGAACGGGCTCACGGTGTAGTCGCGGCCCTTCCACGCGATCCCGGCCGTGTCGGTCAGCGGGGATTTGTGCGCGAAGTGATCGGGCAGCGTGCGCCGCACGTGGGCGCCCTGCTCGGGAAGGGGGCTCGGCGCCGCGTCACCGTCGCTCACTGGGGACCGGCCACCTCAATGGCCTCGGCCAGGGTGAACGCTCCCGCGTACAGGGCCTTGCCGACGATGGCACCCTCGACCCCGGCGTCCACGAGGGCGCGCAGGCGCTCAAGGTCGGCGAGGCTTGAGATGCCGCCCGAGGCGATGACGGCGGCGTCGGTCCGGCTCGCCACCTCGGCCAGAAGCTCCACGTTGGGGCCGCTGAGCATGCCGTCCTTGGTCACGTCGGTCACGACGTAGCGCACGCAGCCGGCCTCGTTGAGACGGTCGAGGGTCTCCCACAGGTCCCCGCCCTCCTCGGTCCAGCCGCGGGCCGCAAGCGTGGTGCCGCGCACGTCGAGGCCGACGGCGATCCTATCGCCGTGCTCGGCGATGACCCGGGCGGTCCACTCGGGGTTTTCGAGGGCGGCGGTGCCGAGGTTGATGCGGCGGCATCCCGTCGCGAGCGCCCGCGTCAGCGACGCGTCGTCCCGGATCCCGCCGGACAGCTCGACGTGCATCCCCACGGCCCGCACCACCTCGGCGAGCAGGTCCGCATTCGTGCCGCGCCCGAAGGCGGCATCGAGGTCCACGAGGTGCAGCCAGGCGGCGCCCCCGCGCTCGAAATCGAGGGCGGCCTCGAGCGGCGCACCGTACGTGGTCTCCGTCCCGGCCTCACCCTGGACAAGGCGAACGGCCTCACCGGAGGCGACATCGACGGCGGGCAGCAGCGTGAGCGAAGCGGCGGGTGGGGTCATGGGCTCTCTCCTGAGGGCTAACGGGGTGGTGGGCGCGGCCGACGGGGCGGCTAGCCGCCCTGGTTAATGCGCCAGTAGGCGACGGCGACGCAAATGAGGCCGGTCAGGGCGAGGCCGACGATGGCCAGCATCGGCTTCTTCTGCCGGGCGAACGAGTAGGCACCGCCGAGGAAGATGCCCCCGACGGCGAGCATGACGAACGCGAGAATCATGGGCGCTCTCCTTCGTGAGCGGGGGCCCCAGTGGGCAGGGTCTCGAGCCACGCGGCGAGCAGCCTCGCCCCCGCGGGGCCGGACTTCTCGGGGTGGAACTGGGTGGCGCTGAGCGCCCCGTTCTCGATGGCCGCGACGAAGCGATCACCGTCGTGTTCGGCCCACGTGACGAGCGGGGGCCGCATGACCTCGCTCACGGCGTCAAAACTCCAGTCGCGCACGCCGTAGGAGTGGACGAAGTAGAAACGCTCGGATTCGAGGCCCTCGAACAGGCGGCTGCCGACCGGGACCTCGACGGTGTTCCAGCCCATGTGGGGCACCACGCGGGAGGTGAGTCGCTCGACGGTGCCGGGCCACTGGCCGAGCCCCTCGGTGTGGACGCCGTGTTCGGTCCCGGATTCCACGAGGACCTGGAGTCCCACGCAGATGCCAAGCACGGGGCGGCCCCCGGCGAGCCGGGTATCGATAATCTGGGGGGCGCCGACGGCTCGCAGCTGCGCCATCGTCGTCGCGTAGGCGCCCACGCCCGGCACCACGAGCCCGTCGGCCGCAAGCGCGGCGTCGCGGTCGGCGGTGAGGTCCACGCGGGCGCCCGCGGCTTCGAGCGCGCGCACGACCGAGCGGACGTTGCCGCTGCCGTGGTCGAGGACCACGACCCAGGGCTGGTTCACTTCTTGCGCTTTCGCCCGCGGGCGATCCACGCCATCGCCTCGGTGCGGCTGAGCGACGCGGGATCATAGGTGTCCTCGGCGTCCTCGAGCCGGTCGATGCCGAGCAGGAGGTCTTCGACCTCGCCGGAGAGGGCGCCGAGCACGAGCGCGGGAGGGGTCTCCCCTTCGTTGCGGCCGTAGCGGTAGCGGGCCGCGATCATGCGATCGCCCTGCCGCCAGAACAGGACCACGCCCTGACGCTGAAGGCCGAGCGAGGTGAGGTGGGCGAGCGTGTGGGCCTCGGCCTCGCTCAGGGGGCCCGCGGCAATCGCACCGGATTCGGCGTCGAGCGTGACGGTGCCGTCCGGCAGGGTGGGGAGGTCGTCTTCGGCGGCGAGCGCGAGCCGAATGACCCCCGCGAGCGCTTTCGCGGAGGCGAGCGGGGTCGCGACAATCGCGAGGGGGCGCGGCGCGTTCGGGTCTTCGGCGGCGGGGGTGAGCCCGAGGCTCGAGAGGTCGTCGGGGACCTGGACGTCGCCGGGGTGGGCGGGGGTCGGTCCCGTGAGTGCGCCCGCGCCGCCGGGCGCGTTCGGTCCGTTCGGGGCGGGGGCCGACGGGGCAGCGTCGGCGCTCTCGCCGCTTCCTTCTCGGGGATCGACGTCCTCGAGGAGGGAGTCGTCGAAGCCGAGGCCCTCCATGAGCTTGCTGAACTCGGCGTCGATGGCGTCCTTGTCGTCGCGGCCCGGTTCGGGTGGATTCGGGGATGCGTTCATGTCAGATCACGCCCTTGGTTGAGGGGATGGCGCCGGCCATGCGCGGGTCCAGCTCGCTGGCTTCGCGCAGGGCGCGGGCGAGGGCCTTGAACTGGGCCTCGACGATGTGGTGGGGGTCGCGGCCCGCGAGCACGCGCATGTGCAGGCACAGCCCGGCATGGAAGGCGAAGGATTCGAGCACGTGCCGCGTGAGGGAGCCGGTGAAGTGGCCGCCGATGAGGTGGTATTCCTGGCCGTCCGGCTCCCCGGTGGCGACGCAGTAGGGGCGGCCGCTGAGGTCGATGACGGCGTGGGCGAGGGCTTCGTCGAGCGGCACGAAGGCGCTGCCGAAGCGGCGCACCCCGGCTTTCGTGCCGAGGGCCTCGGCGAAGGCCTGCCCGAGCACGATGGCGGTGTCTTCGACGGTGTGGTGGACGTCGATGTGGGTATCGCCCGTGGCCTTCACGGTGAGGTCGAACGAGCCGTGGACCCCGAGGGCCGTGAGCATGTGGTCGAAGAACGGCACGCTCGTGTCGATGGACACCTGGCCGGTCCCATCCACGTCCAGGTGGACCTCGATCGAGCTTTCGCGCGTGCTTCTCGTGATGTGTGCTGTTCTGGACTGCTCGCTCACGCGGCCTCGACCTCCGACAGTGCTTGGATGAATGCCCTGTTATTGTCCTCGTTTCCTACCGAGACTCGCAACCAGCCGGGCGGGCCCACCTCGCGGATGAGGACGCCGCGCTCCACGAGGGCCTGCCACGTGGCGTGACGGTCGGCTTTCGCGCGAAACAGCACGAAGTTCGCGTCGGAGTCCGCGACCGTGTAGCCGCGCTCGCGCAGCGCCTCGGCGAGCGCGTCCCGGGCCTCGCGCAGTGCGTCCACGCCCGCGAGGAGTTCATCGGTGGCATCGAGCGCCGCGTGGGCCACCGCCTGGGTGATGGCGCTGAGGTGGTAGGGAAGGCGCACGATGCGCAGCGCGTCGATGCTGGCCGGGTGGGCGACCGCGTAGCCGATGCGCGCGCCCGCGAGGGCGAACGCCTTCGCCATGGTGCGCGAGACGATCAGGTTCGGGTGCTCGCCGAGCACGCTCAGGGCGCTTGGCACGCCGTCGCGGCGAAACTCGGCGTAGGCCTCATCGACCACGAGGATGCCGCCTCGCGCCTCGAGGTCGCGGGCCACCTCCCGAATGGTGTCCAGATCGAGCGCGGTGCCAGTGGGGTTGTTCGGGCTCGTGAGGACCACGATGGTGGGATCACACGCCGCGATGGCGGCGCGGATTCTCGGGGCGTCCAGGGCGAAGTCCGGGGCCGGTCCGCGCTCAGCGATCTCCCACGTGGTCAGGGTGTTGCGGGCGTACTCGGGGTACATCGAGTAGTGGGGGGCGAAGCCGAGGGCGGTGCGGCCCGGACCGCCGAAGGCCTGGAAGATCTGCTGCATGATCTCGTTGGAGCCGTTGGCCACCCACACCTGATCCGCGCTCGGCGCCGGGATCGGGTGGCCGTGGTCGGCCGATTCGCGCGCGAGGAACGCCCCGAGCCGCTCGCGCAACGCCACGAACTCGCGGTCGGGGTAGCGGTTGAGCCCTGCGGCGGCCTCGCCCACGCGCTCCTGAATCCGGGCCACGAGCCGCGGCGAGGGGCCGACGGGATTTTCGTTGACGTTCATCGGGTGCGCCACGCTCAGCTGGGGTGCGCCGTATGGCACCTCGCCCTCGAGTCCGGGGCGCAGGGGCGGACGAAACGGCGACGGGGCCGGGGTATCGGGGGGCGGAACGCTCATCTGCCCAGTGTAGGAAACTCCCCCGCCCGCGCCGCCGGGCGTCCATACCGGCGCACCTGCCGCGCGAGGCTCGCGCCCTGATCGCGCTAGGGTGGCGGGGTGAAAAAGTCCTCTCTCGCCGTCCTCGCCGATATTCTCGCCATCCTCATCTTCGCGTGCATCGGGGTCTACTCCCACTACTCGCTGCTCGAGCCCGCGCTCGTGGCGCGCGTGGCGTGGCCCTTCCTCATCAGCCTGCTCGTGGCGCACCTCGTGCTCGGCTCGTGGCGGGTGGAGCCCACGCGGATCTGGCCGCACGGCGTGTTCATCGTCGCGATCACCGTGGTGGGGGCCATGGTGATCCGCAGCCTGATCGGCGACGGCACCGCGACCTCGTTCGTGCTCGTGGCCACGGGAGTCATCACGGCGCTGCTGCTGGGCTGGCGCCTGGTGGGCCGCCTCATCGGGCGCCGCTCGCGCGCGGTTGCGGGCGCCGACGGCGAGCGCCCAGCCGCCGCAGGCGATCCTCGGGACGGCTAGCCCTCCCACGGCGCGGCTCATCCCTCCCGGGGCGACTCATCCCCCCCGGGGCGGTTAAGCCTCGAATCGCACCGCGATGGCGCGGCCGTGCGCCGGAAGGTGCTCGGCCGCCGACAGCGTCATCGCCGCCTCGCGCGCGGCCTCAAGCCCCTCGCGGTCGTACACGATCTCGTGGACGTGGCGCACGAAGCTGTGCGGGCCAAGGCCCGAGGAGAACCGGGAGCCGCCGCCCGTGGGCAGCACGTGGTTGGAGCCCGCCGCGTAGTCGCCGAGCGAGACGGGGGCGTGCTCGCCGATGAAGATCGCGCCCGCGTTCGTGATTCGGCGCGCCACCTGCTCGGCATCCTCGGTGTGAATCTCCAGGTGTTCGGCCCCGTAGGCGTTGGCAACCGTGATCGCCGCCTCCAGATCGTCCACGAGCACGGCGCCGGACTGGGGGCCACCGAGGGCCTCGAGCACGCGGGCCGCGTGCTCCGTATGCGGCGCCTGCGCGGCCAGTTCCTCGACCACCGCGGCCACGAGCTCTTCGCTCGGCGTGATGAGCACGCTCGCCGCGTTCGGGTCGTGTTCGGCTTGCGAGATGAGATCAGCGGCAATGAAGCGCGGCGAGGCCCCGGCGTCGGCAATGATCCCGATCTCCGTCGGGCCGGCCTCCGAATCGATCCCGATCACGCCCGCAAGCGCCCGCTTCGCGGCCGCCACGTACACGTTGCCCGGGCCCGTCACGAGGTCCACGGGCTCGACCCGGTCGTCGGCGCCAGGGCCGCGCGAGCCGTACGCGAGCAGGGCGATGGCCTGGGCACCTCCGGCCGCATACACCTCCTGAACGCCGAGCAGCGCGCACGCCGCGAGGATCGTCGGGTGCGGGTAGCCGCCGAACTCCCGCTGGGGCGGAGAGGCCACCACGAGCTCCCTCACGCCCGCCACCTGCGCGGGCACGACGTTCATGACGACGGAGCTGGGCAGGGGCGCGCGACCGCCCGGAACATACAGGCCCACGCGGTCCACGGGGATAATGCGCTCGCGCACGACGGAACCGGGCGCGAGCTGGACGGTGGTGCCCGTCGGCACCGACTTTTCGCTCACGCGCCGCACGCGCGCACTCGCGACCTCGAGCGCCCGGCGCACCGCCGGGTCCACGCCGTCCAGCGCGCGCTGCAGCACCTCGGGCGGGACCCGCAGCGAGGGTGCCGCGATGCCGTCGAAGCGCAGCGACGCCTCGCGCACGGCCTCGGCGCCGCGCTCACGCACATCCTCGATCACGGGGCGCACCTGATCGAGCGCGGCCGCGACGTTCACGAGCGGCCTCGGCAGGGCGCTGCGCAGGGCGGAGCGCGAGAGGTCAGCGCCGCGCAGATCGCGCGTGGCAAAGCACAGGGTGGGAGCAGTCATAGGCGTCAGACTACTGCAGGCAGGACGCCCCGAGCAGAGTCTTCAACGATGCGAACAGCGCGGGCGACTGGGCCACCGACAACCGTCGATCCACCCTCATGAGGGTGGCCCGACCGGGCTCGGTGATCTTGATCCGCACCTCGCTCGAACCCGGGTTGTCTGCGAGGATTCCCCGCAGCTTCTGAGCCACGTCGTCGCTCAGTCGCGCATCGGCCACGCTGATCGTGAGCGGACCGTCGGCCCCCGCGCTCGAGGTATCGAGCACCCGCACCTCCTGCACCCGCATCTCCGCCGTGCCCTTCGAGTTATCCACGCGCCCGCGCACGCTCACCACGAGGTCTTCGGCCAGTTCCGTCGCCACCTGCTGATAGGTCTGGGGGAACATGAGGCAATCGAGCGAGCCCTCCAGGTCCTCGACCGTCACAATCGCCCACGTATCGCCCTTCTTCGTGGTCTTGCGCTGAATGCCCGTGATGAGGCCGGACACGGTGACGGGGCCGAGCGCGTCCGTGTTCTCCACCTCCGCGAGCGCGCTGATCTGATGGGAGGAGTTCTGGGACACGAGGTGTTCGAGCCCCTGAAGCGGGTGGTCGGACACGTACAGCCCGAGCATCGTGCGTTCGAACGAGAGCTTCTGCTTGCGGTCCCACTCGGGCAGTTCCGGGACGCTCACGGTCGCGGCCGTTCCCGAGGCCACGTCGTCGCCGAACATGCCGTCGCCGAACAGGTCGTACTGGCCCTGCTGCTCCTTGCGCTTGACGTCGATCACGCCATCGACCGCGTCCTCGTGCACGAACACGAGCGAGCGGCGATTGGCGCCGAGCGAATCGAACGCCCCGCCCTTGATGAGCGACTCGATCGTGCGCTTGTTGCACACCACGATCGGCACCTTGTCCAGGAAGTCCGCGAACGACGTGAACGGGCCCTTCTCCTCGCGGGCCGCGATGATCGCCTCGACCACGTTGGCGCCGACGTTGCGGATCGCCGAGAGGCCGAAGCGGATATCGTCCCCCACCGCGGAGAAGTACATGCCGGACTCGTTGACGTCCGGCGGCAGCACCGTGATGTGGCGGTGGCGGCAATCGCCCAGGTACAGGCCCAGGCGGTCGCGGTTGTCCTGCGTCGAGGTGAGCAGGGCCGCCATGTATTCCGTGGGGAAGTTCGCCTTGAGGTAGGCGGTCCAGTAGGAGACCACGCCGTACGCCGCGGAGTGCGACTTGTTGAACGCGTAGTCCGCGAACGGCAGCAGCACGTCCCACAGGGCCTTGACCGCGGCGTCGCTGTAGCCGTGATCGATCATGCCCTGGCGAAAGCCCACGAACTGCTTGTCCAGTTCCGCCTTCTTCTTCTTGCCCATCGCTCGGCGCAAAATATCCGCCTGGCCCAGCGTGAAGCCCGCGACCTTCTGCGCGGTCTGCATGACCTGCTCCTGGTACACGATCACGCCGTAGGTTTCGGCGAGGATCTCGTGCAGCGGCTCTTCGAGCTCCGGGTGGATCGGCGTGATGTCCTGCAGCCCGTTCTTGCGCAGCGCGTAGTTCGTGTGCGAGTTCATGCCCATCGGGCCCGGGCGGTACAGGGCCGACACGGCGCTAATATCGCCGAACTTATCGGGCTTCATCTGGCGCAGCAGCGCCCGCATGCCCGTGCCATCGAGCTGGAACACGCCGAGCGTATCGCCCCGCTGGAGCAACTGGTAGGTGGCCGGATCCTCGAACCCCAACTGGTCGATGTCCGGCACCTCCTTGCCGTTCCTGCGAATGTTCTCGAGCGCGTCGGAAATGACCGTGAGGTTCCTGAGCCCGAGGAAGTCCATCTTCAGCAGGCCCAGGTTCTCGCACGTCGGGTAGTCGAACTGCGTGATGATCTGGCCATCGGCCGGGCGCCGCATCATCGGAATGATGTCGGTCAGCGGCTCGCTCGACATGATGACCGCGCACGCGTGCACGCCCCAGCCGCGCGTGAGACCCTCGACGCCCTTGGCGAGGTCCACCACCTGCTGCCACTCGGGGTTCTCCCGCATCTGCCGACGGAAGTCTTCGGCCTCCGCGTACCGCTTGTCCTTCTCATCGAAGATGCCCGAGATCGAAATGTCCTTGCCCATGACGGTCGGCGGCAGCGCCTTCGTCATGAGATCGCCCATGACGTACGGCTTATCGAGCACGCGCGCCGCGTCCTTGAGCGAGTTCTTCGTCTTCATCACGCCGTAGGTGATGACCTGGGCCACGCGATCATCCCCGTACTTGCGGGTCACGTATTCGAGCACTTCGCCGCGGCGGCGATCATCGAAGTCCACGTCGAAGTCGGGCATCGACACGCGGTCGGGGTTGAGGAACCGCTCGAACAGGAGCCCGTGTGGCAGGGGGTCGAGGTCCGTGATCTTCATGGCGTAGGCCACCATCGAGCCGGCGCCCGAGCCACGGCCCGGACCCACGCGAATGCCCTGCGACTTCGCCCAGCGGATGAAGTCGGAGACCACGAGGAAGTAGCCGGGAAAGCCCATCCCCGTAATGACGCTCACCTCGTAGTCAGCGCGGGACTGAACTTCGTCGGGAATGCCCGCGGGGTAGCGATCCTGCAGCCCCCGCTGCACCTCCTTGACGAACCACGAGTGCTCATCCTCGCCGTCCGGGACGGGGAAGCGCGGCATGAAGTTCGCGCCCTCGTCGCTCGTCGTGAAATGCACGTCGCACATCTCGGCGACCCGCAGCGTGTTGTCGCACGCCTCGGGAAGCTCGCGAAACAGCTCGCGCATCTCCCGGGCCGTCTTGAGGTAATAGCCCGAGCCATCGAACGTGAAGCGGTCCGGATCGCTCAGCTTCGAGCCCGAGTTGATGCACAGCAGCGCATCCTGCACCTTCGCGTCGGACTCGTGGACGTAGTGCAAATCGTTCGTCGCGAGCAGGGGCGCGCCGATGGTTTCGGACAGCCGGATGAGGTCCTTGGTGACCCGGCGCTCGAGTTCGAGGCCGTGGTCCATGAGCTCCACGAAGTAGTGCTCTTTGCCGTAGATGTCCTGGAACTCGCCCGCGGCCCGCACCGCCTCGTCCCACTGCCCGAGCCGAATCCGGGTCTGGATCTCGCCCGAGGGGCAGCCGGTCGAGGCGATCATGCCGTCGGAATAGCGGCTGAGGATCTCGCGGTCCATCCGGGGCCACTTGCCCATCTGCCCATCGAGGGAGGCGAGCGAGGCGAGCCGGAACAGGTTGTGCATGCCCGCGGTCGAGCGGCTCAACAGCGTGAGGTGGGTGTAGGCGCCGCGCGCCGATACGTCGTCCCCCGCGTCCTGCTGGGCCTTGGTCCCCCACTGCACGCGCGTGCGGTCGTGGCGGCTCGTACCCGGCGTCACGTACGCCTCCACGCCGATGATCGGCTTGATCCCCGCCTGCACGGCGTTGCGGTAGAACTCGTAGGCGCCGAACACGTAGCCGTGATCGGTGATCGCGATGGCCTTCTGCCCGGCCTCTGCCGCGGCGTTCACGAGGGCGTCAATTTTGGCCGCACCGTCAAGCATCGAGTAGTCGGTGTGCACGTGCAGGTGAACGAAATCCTCGGAAGCCATGCGGTCCATCCTAGGACTGGCGGGGCGCTCTGGATAGCTTCAGCATCTCCGCTCGTCGGCCAGGTCTCAGTGCCCTCGCAGCACCTCGAGCGCGTGCGAAAGATCGTCGCTGTAGGGCGCCTCGAAGCTCACGCGCTCGTGGCGCGTGGGGTGCTCGAACGACAGCTCGCGCGCGTGGAGCCATTGCCGCGCGAGCCCCAGGCGCTCGGCGAGCGCCGGGTCGGCACCGTAGAGGGGATCGCCGACGAGGGGGTGGCCGAGCGCCGCGAAATGCACCCGAATCTGATGGGTGCGGCCGGTCTCGAGCAGCACGTCGCACAGGGCAGCGCCCGCGAACATCTCCGCCACCTCGTAGTGCGTGCGCGCCGCCTTGCCGGTGGACATGATGGCGAACTTGAAATCGTGCCGCTTGCTGCGCCCAATCGGCGCATCGATCGTGCCCTCGAGCGGATCGGGATGCCCCTGGCACACGGCGTGGTAGCGCTTGGAGACGAGCCTGCGGCGAAAGGCGTCCTTGAGGACGGCATAGGCGACCTCGCTCTTGGCGACGACCATGAGCCCGCTCGTGCCGACGTCGAGCCGGGAGACGATCCCGCGCCGCTCTTGCGCGCCCGAGGTCGCGATGCTGACCCCCGCGCCGAGCAGGTGCCCGAGCACGGTGGGCCCGTCCCATCCCACGCTCGGGTGGGCGGCCACGCCGACGGGCTTGTTCACGACCACGATGTCGGCGTCCTCGTAGACGATGTCCATGCCTTCGACCACATCGGGCACGATGTCAGCGATGTCCCGCTCGTCGGGCAGGGTGACCTCCACCTGGATCCCGGCGAGCAGCCGCTCGGAGCGCGAGGGGGCGCGCCCCTCGACGAGGACGTGACCGGCAGAGACCAGTTCCGCGGCCTTCGTGCGGGACAGCCCGAGCATCCGGGAGACGCCCACATCGACGCGCTCCCCCTCGAGCCCATCGGGGACGAACAGCAGGCGCGACGTGCTCACGGCTCTCGCCTCGCGGAAGCATCGGGCTCCTCGGCGCTTGCTGCCGGGGCCCTGCCCGCGGGCACGCCGCGGAAGGTCAGGAGGATCAGGAGGATCGCCCCCGAGGTCACCGCGATATCCGCGATGTTGAAGATGGGCCAGCGCGGCAGCTGCAAGAAGTCCACGACGAAGCCGTGGAAGGGGCCGGGCGGGCGCAGCAGGCGGTCGTGAATATTGCCGAGCGCGCCGCCGAGCAGGAGGCCGAGCGCGAGCGCCCACCAGCGGTTGCGCACCACACGCACGAGCCCCACGATGATGCCCACCGCAATCGCGATCTGCACGCACGTGAGGATCGGCGTGATCTGGGAGCCCATGCCGAACGCGGCCCCGGAGTTGTAGATGAGGCGCCACTGCAGGAGTTCCCCGAACAGCGGGACGGACACGTTGTGCTCGAGCGAGCTTTCGGCCCACGCCTTGCTTGCCTGATCGGCCACCACCACGAGCACCGTGGTCATCGCGGCAATCAGGGCAACGAAACGGCCGGAAGCGCCGACCCCTCGGCGGGAATCGGCGCTTCCGCGCTCTTCACTCACAGTGCTCACAGACCGTAGTTCGCGGCCTTCTCCTGAGTCTCGCTCGTGTCGAGATCACGGAGCTGATTCTCAAGGTAGTTGCGCAGGCGCGTGCGGTAGTCACGCTCGAAGGTGCGCAGCGACTCGATGTCCTTCTCCAGCTCACCCTTGGCGGCTTCCAGCTGCTCGAGGGTGGTGCGGGAGGTTTCGTTCGCTTCGTTGATGATGCGCTCGTGCTCGCTCGTGGCCTCGCTGATCAGGCGCTCGCGCTCCTGCTCACCGTTGCGCACGTGCTCGTCGTGCAGGCGCTGCGCGAGGGCGATCAGTTCGGTCGCGGACTGGCCCTCCACAGCGGCGGGGCTCGCCGCCTGGTCGGCGTCACTCACGTCAGCCACGGCAACGGTCTCTTCAGAGACCGCGACCTCGCCGCCGTCGGTGAAAGGAGCGGGCGTGTAATCCGCGTCGCCCGACACGGCGTCCTGGCTCTCGAGCTCCGAGATGCGCGTCTGGGCCTGCTCAAGTTCGCGAGCGAGACGCTCGTTGTCCTCGATGAGCTCCTTCAGGCGGGGCATGACGTCGTTGTCGAGGTAGTTGTCCACCTCGTCCATGTCGTAGCCCTCGGTAAAACGAACCGGCGTAAAACGCTTGTTCTCCAAGTCCTCTGGCATCAGGGCCATGGGGTCACCTCTTGATTGATCGAACGGACGATTAACTCCCACATTACCGGAGCCCACGGGGGATCACGCACAAATGAGTCGGTAAGGCGGCAACTTCGTGGTGGGGGCTTCGCCCCATCCCGGGTCAGATCACATACGGGCTGAGCAGGCTCATCGCGATCATGCACGCGAAGAAGATGATCAGCACGCTCACATCCAGGGCCACGGCCCCGAGCCGCAGCGGCGGAATCACCCGGCGCAGCGTCAGCACGATGGGGTCCGTGACGGTGTAAACCACCTCGAACACGATGAGGCTCGCGCCCGCGGGCCGGTACTCGCGCGCGTAGGAGCGGATCGTGTCGAGCGCGATGCGCAGCACCAACGCGAGGAAGAACAGGTAGACCGCGATATACAGCAGCGATGCAACGATTCCCACGGCACTCAGCTCTGGTTGTAGAAGGTTCCCTCGTCGGTGCGCGACTCACCCTCGACTTCGATGAACTCGGGCGAGAGCAAGAACACCTTCGTGGTGACGCGTTCAATGGTGCCGTGCAGGCCGAAGACGAGCCCGGCGGAGAAGTCCACCATGCGCTTCGCGTCGGCTTCGCTCATGTCCGAAAGATTGAGGATGACCGGCACGCCGTCGCGGAACGATTCGCCGATGCTCTTCGCGTCGTTGTAGGAGCGCGGGTGAATCGTGGTGATGCGCTGCATCGCTTCGGGCGCCGCGGGGGCGATCGACATGCTGCTGGAGCGGGGGCGAAGCGGGGTCACGTGTGCCTCCTGGGCCTTCGACTCGCTGACGCGCTCGACGGTGCGGGAGCGGGCGGGCTCCTCAGCGGCGTAGCGCTCGGTGTCGTCGTAGTAGTTCTGATCGTTTTCGGCGAGGCCGAGGCTGACCATAAAATTGCGCATTGCGCTCATTGGTCTCAATCTCCCTGGTGGAATTCCGGCGGTTCGACCCATGGGGAAGCACGGGAGTGCGGGTCTGGTCCGAAGTTACCGCAGAACAGCAGCGAGAGCGGTGCAATGGTCGGCGTGTCGCTGAAAGTTCGTGGGAAATCTCCGCTAGCGCGGACCTGCGCCGCGGATGACTCCCGCGAAGCGGCCGCAGGCCGGATCCCGGCGGTAGGAATAGAACGTGTGATCCTCGCGGGTACACGCGGCATCGACCGCGATGTGCTGCGGCGAGAGCCCCGCCCGCGCGAGGGCGTGGGCCGCACCCGCCTTGAGGTCGAGCGCGGGGGTGTTCCACGACGTGCGGGCCCGAAGCGCGGGGTTGATGGCCAGGGATTCTCCCTGCATGAGCGCGGGCACTTCGTAGCACGCGCCGCAGATGGACGGGCCGACGTACGCGCGGATCCGCCCCGCCTCGGCGCCGAGGGCGCGCATCTGGTCCACGGTGCGCTCGAGGATGCCGTCCAGCAGGCCGCGCCGGCCCGCATGCGCGGCCCCCACGATCCCCGCATCGGGATCGGAGAACAGCACGGGCACGCAATCGGCCACCATGATCGCGAGCGCGATATCGCTGCGGGCACTCACGAGCGCATCGGCCTCGGGAGGCGCCGACGCGAAGGCGGCAATATCGGTCTCGTCGTCGATCACCTGGACCGTCGCCGAATGCACCTGGGAGACGAAGACGACGGGAGCGCCGACCCGGGCCTCGAGGGCGCGGCGCCGAGCGCGCACCGCCTCGGCGTCATCGCCCACGTGCAGGGCCAGGTTGCCGTCGGCGACGGATGTGACACGGGCGCGGGCCCCGAGAGTATCGAGGACCCGCGCCCGAGCAACGGTTGTCATGCGGCCGTGAGCGCCAGGGCTACTTGAGGAACGACGGGATGTCGAGGTCGTCGTCTCCCCCGCGCCCGTGCTCGCTGATGCGGGGCACGACGGGGGTGTCGGGGCGCTGATCGCGGCGCTCCCCTTCGGCCTCGGCAGGATCCAGTGTCTCCGTGGCCGGTTCTTCCGGGCGCTGCCCGGTCGAGGTCTTCGGCACGTAGGGGCGCGCCGGGGAGGTCCACACGTTCGCGGCGGGCTGCTCTTCGCGCGACTGGACCGGGGCCGGGGCCGCGGCCTTCTGCTCATCGCCGCGCTCGGGGTTCGGATCGAAGCCCGCCGCGATCACGGTCACGCGAACGTCGTCGCCCAGGGCGTCGTCAATCGCGGTACCGAAGATGATGTTGGCGCTCGGGTGGGCCGCTTCCTGGATGAGCCGCGCCGCGTCCGAGACCTCGACGAGGCCGAGGTCGCTGCCGCCCTGCACGGACAGCAGCACGCCGTAGGCGCCATCGATCGAGGCTTCGAGCAGCGGGCTCGAGACGGCGAGTTCCGCGGCCTGCAGGGCGCGATCCTCACCGCGAGCGGTGCCGATGCCCATGAGCGCGGTCCCGGCGTCCTGCATGACGCTCTTGACGTCGGCGAAGTCCAGGTTGATGAGGCCGGGGGTCGTGATGAGGTCGGTGATGCCCTGCACGCCCTGGAGCAGCACCTGATCGGCGAGCTTGAAGGCGTCGATCATCGAGACGGCGGAATCGGCAAGCTGGAGCAGCTTGTCGTTCGGGATCGTGATGAGGGTGTCGACTTCGGCCTGGAGCGCATCGATGCCGGAATCGGCCTGGGTGGAGCGGCGGCGGCCTTCGAACGTGAACGGGCGGGTGACCACGCCGATGGTCAGCGCGCCGAGCGAGCGGGCGATCTTCGCGACGACGGGGGCGCCGCCGGTGCCGGTGCCACCGCCTTCGCCGGCCGTCACGAACACCATGTCGGCGCCCTTGATGGCCTCTTCAATTTCTTCCGTGTGGTCCTCTGCCGCGCGCCGTCCCACTTCGGGATCGGCGCCCGCGCCGAGGCCGCGGGTCAGTTCCTTGCCCACGTCGAGCTTGACGTCGGCATCCGACATCAGCAGGGCCTGCGCATCGGTGTTGATGGCAATGAACTCGACACCCTTGAGGCCGGATTCGATCATGCGGTTGACTGCGTTGACACCGCCGCCGCCGACACCGACGACCTTGATGACTGCGAGGTAGTTCTGTGATCCGTCCACGTGCGCTTGGTCCTTGCTTTCGTTGCTCCGTCTACAACCCTCAACCTTAGTCTGAAAGTTTGGGATCGAGCGATTTTCTCTCCCCTTGACGCTAGGTGCCAAGGACGGTGGAATCAACGCTATTGCCTGCGTGTCTTCCACCAATGTCAGTTTCTCATCTCCGCCTCACCGCAGAGTGGGAGCCTCCGGCGCCGAGACATCGATGATGGTGCCCGGCTGATGCGCGAGCGCGGCCACCACCTGGGCCTTGAGGGCGGAGTCTTCAGGCCCGCCCCACACCACGGTCTTCTCCTGGTCATCGACCCACAGCGTGAGCGTGACGTTGGAGGGGGTCGAGGCGTAGATCCGGCTCGTCTGCGCGGTCACGGTCGTGGGCAGGACACCGAGCACCTCGAGGAGGGTGGCCTCGGTCGCTTCCGGGTCTTTCGCGCCGGGCTCGACGGCGAGCACGGGAAGGTGGCGCCCGTCGGCGGCCGCCTGGGGAAGGGACACTCCCCCGTGGTCCACGACCTCCTGGGCGCCGTCCCGTTCCACGAGCGCGGCGGGCAGCCGCTCGGTCACGCGCACGCGCAGTGTGCTGGGCCACTGGCGAGAGGTGGTGACGGATTTGACGCCCGGGATCGACGCCACCTGCTTCTTCACGGCGCCCGTATCCACAAACGCGAGGGCCTGGCCCTCGAGCGGATCGACAACCCTCGCGACCTCGTCGGCGGCGACGTAGCCGACGCCATCCACCTGGACCTTCTGGACCGTGAGCCACGGCAGATAGGCGAGGGCCAGCACGACGAGGGCCGCGATGCTCACGGCCGCGAGCGCGGCGATCAGCAAGGGGCGGCGGCGCCTGCGCCACGGCCGCGGACGCACGGCGGCGAGGAAGCGGTCGCGCGCGTCGATGACGGTGCGGGCCGCGGGCGTGCGCGCCTCTTCTGCGGCGGACGCCGGGCGCGTGCGCTGCTTCGCGGCGCGGGGGGTGCGCGTCTGTGCCGGTGGAGCAGCTTTGCGCGGGGCGGCCGCCTTCGCCGCGGGGGCTGCACTGCGCGAGGCGGGGGCCGCACCGCGCGAGGCGGAGCCCGGCGTGGGCGCGCTCGGGTTCTTCCTCGGCGTGGGGGTGCGCGGGCCACGGGCCGACGGGGACGGGACCGCGGCACGGGGAGCGACCCGTCGCGCGGGCGCTTTCGGTCGCGGCGGGCGCTTCTGGCTCACGAGAGCCGATCCCGCAGGGCGTCGAGCACGCGCGGCGTGAGCTCCACGATATCGCCCGCGCCCATCATGAGCACGATGCCTGCCTCAGCGCTCTGCTCGGCAATCGCGGCCGGGGCCTCGGCGTCCTCGACCACACTCACGAAGTCGTCGCCGCGCACGATGAGGGCGGCGATGTCGTGGGAGGTAATCGAGGGGTCCTCGTCTTCGCGCGCGGCATAGATCGGTAGGAGGATCACCCGGTCGGCGAGGCCGAGGGCCTCGGCAAACTCCGCGGTAAACGCCTTCGTGCGGGAATAGAGGTGGGGCTGGAACACGGCGAGCACGTCGCGGCCCGCGGCGCGTTCCCGCGCGGCGCCGATGGTCGCGGCCACTTCGCGCGGGTGGTGCGCGTAGTCGTCGATTACCTCGGTGTCCGCGACGCTCCCGGCGCTCTGGAAGCGGCGCTGCGCTCCCTGAAACTCGTGCAGCCCGGCCAGCAGGCCGCGCCGATCCGCGCCGAGCTCGCTGCCCGCGATGAGCGCCCCGAGGGCGTTCAGGACATTGTGGCGGCCCGGGACCTTCAGGCGCAGCTCGAATTGCTCGCCCGCGGGATCGATGACGCTCACGTGCGCGCCCTCGGCACCCGAGTGGTCCTCGACGATGCGCCAATCGGACTCGGCCCACTCGCCGTACAGCAGCGTCGGGATGCCCTCGTCGCGGGCCCGCATCGCCAGCTGCCGGGCGCCGTCGTCATCGGCGCACGCCACGAGCACGCCGCCCACCTCGCGCGCGCGGCTGATGAAGGCCGACATGATGGCGGCGAGGTTCTCCTCGGTGCCGTGGAAGTCCAGGTGATCGGCCTCGAAGTTCGTGAGGACCAGGATGCGGGGGGCGAAGGCCACAAGCGAGCCGTCGGACTCGTCGGCCTCGACCACGGCGATGCCGCCGTCGTCTAGTCTGCCCGCCCCCGGTCCGTCCTCCCGCGGGCCCTGCTTGCCTGCGCCGAAGCCCGCGTTGGCGCCGAGCTGGCCCACCGCCGCGCCGACGGCCCACGCGGGGTCCTCCCCCGCGGCGCGCAGCGCGAGCGTGGTCATCGCGGTCGTCGTGGTCTTGCCGTGGGTGCCTGCGACCGCGACGATCGCACGCCCGGCCAGTAGTCCCGCGAGCGCCGCGGCCCGGTGGATGACGGGGATGGAGCGCTCGCGCGCCCACTGCACCTCTGGGTTGTCGGCCCGCACGGCGGTCGAGACCACGAGCAGGTCCACGTCCGGCGGCACGGTGGCGGCGCTGAAGCCGACCGTGATCGTGGCGCCCTTTGCACGCAGGGGCGCCAGGAACTGTCCGTCTTGCGATTCGGAGCCGGTGACGGCGAGGCCCGCGTCGAGTGCGAGTCGGGCCACGGCGCTCATGCCCGCGCCCCCGATGCGCACCACGTGGATGCTGCGCACGGGCGTGGTGGGCCAGGCGCTCTGGGTGATGACGGCGCCGGGCGCAAGGACAGTGTGCGGCGTGCCCGGCAGGAAGGGGGTGAGGCTCTGGGTGAGGTCGGCACTCATGCGTGGTCCTTGTGGTCGGCGCTGGGCTGGGCGGGGCCGCCTGAGAGGGCGGGGATGGTCGAGGCGATGAGGTCGGCCAGGCGTTCGGCCGCATCGCGCACGCCGAAGCGGCGCGCCGCCTCGCTCATGGAGGCGAGGATTTCTGGGTTCACGAGGCACTCGCGGACGGTTGCGATGAGCGCGTCGGGGGTGAGGTCGGCGTCGGCGATCATGCGGGCGCCTCCGGCCGCCACCACGTCGTTCCCGTTGAGGGCCTGTTCGCCGTTGCCGATGGGCAGGGGCACGAAGAGGGCGGGCAGGCCGACGGCGGCCAGTTCGCTCACGGTTCCCGCGCCCGAGCGGGTGACGGCGAAGTCGGCTGCGGCGTAGGCATCTTCCATCGCCGTGACGTACTCGACCTGGTGGTAGTGCGCGCCGCTCGCCTCGATGCGCTTGCCGCGGCCGGTGATGTGCAGGACCTGCACGCCGGCCTCGGCGAGGCCGGGCAGAGCGGCCACGAGGGTTTCGTTGAGGCGGAGCGCGCCGAGGGATCCGCCGGTGACGAGCAGGGTGGGGCGTTCGGCCTCGAGGCCGAAGGAGGCGCGGGCCTCGGCCCTGCGCGCGCCGCGGTCGAGGGTCGCGATCTGGGAGCGCATGGGCATCCCGAGCGTGACGGCGCGGGCCATGCCTCCGCGCGCGTCATCCACGTCGAAGGCCGTGGCCACGTGGGCGGCGCGGCGGGCGCCCAGGCGGTTGGCGAGGCCGGGCCGCTTGTTCGCTTCGTGGATGACGAGCGGGCGGCCGGTCCGCATTCCCGCGAGGTAGGCGGGCGGGCACACGTAGCCGCCGAACCCGGCGATGGCATCGACGCCGAACTCCTCCAGGTAGCCGCGCACGCGACGCACTTCGCGGGCGAAGTCCCGGGGGAACGCGGCGGCGGCGCGGTTCACGCGGCGCGGGAAGGGTACCTTCTGGATGGTGAGCAGGTCGAAGCCCGCGGCGGGCACGAGATCGGCTTCGAGCCCTTCGGCGGTGCCGAGCGCGAGGACGCGCACGGCCGGGTAGCGCACGCGAAGCGCCTCGGCGGTGGCGAGCATGGGTGAGACGTGCCCGGCGCTGCCCCCTCCGGCCACGAGGACCGTGGGCGCGTGGGCGGGGGCATCCGGGCTGCTGCGGCGTGGTGTCACGAGGTCCTCTTCCGGCGCGGGGCGCGCCTTGGTGTGAGAGCGGCATCGCTGCCGGCGACGACGGTGGCCGAACGGCGCGCGAACCACGCGCGGGCGCTGATCGCCTCGCGGGCCCCCGGCTCGTTGCGGGCGAAGTTCGCGAGCAAGCCGAGCGCGATCATCGAGGCGACGAGGGCGGAGCCACCGGCGGAGACAAACGGTAGCGGCACCCCGAGCACGGGCAAGAGGCCCACGACGACGGACATGTTGACGAACGCCTGGACGATCAGCCACGTGGAGATGGCCGCGGTGGTGATCTGGACGAACGGGTCGCGGTTGCGCATCATGACGCGGTACAGCACGATGGCGAGCAGCGCGAAGAGGACGACCACGGTGAGGGTGCCGAAGAGGCCCAGTTCCTCCCCGATGATCGCGAAGATGAAGTCGTTTTCGGCGTGGGGAATGCGCCCCCACTTCTGGCGCGAGCCGCCGAGGCCCACGCCCGTGATGCCACCCTCGGCGAGCGCCATGAGCCCGTTGTCGGACTGCCAGCACGAATCTCCCGGGCACTCGCCGTGCAGCCAGTTGCCCACGCGGGCCATGCGATTCGGAGACTGGAGCACGAAGGCAAGCACCCCGGCGCCGCCGACGAGCGTGACGACGGCGAACCAGCGCTTGGGCACGCCCGCGGCCCAGAGCGCGCCGGTGGCGAGGGCCGCCAGCATCATCATCGTGCCGAGGTCGCGGCCGCCGACCACGAGGCCGAGCGAGAGGAGGATGGCGACGGCGGCGATGAGGAGCGTGGAGACGTTGCGCAGCCGGTCGCGGTTGTGGGCGAGGTAGGCACCGAGCCACAGGGCCAGCGCGATCTTGAGGAACTCGGAGGGCTGGCCCTGGAGGGGGCCGATCCTGATCCAGTTGAGGTTGCCGTTGACGTTCATGCCGATGCCGCGCACGAAGACGAGGGATTGCAGGGCGAGCCCGAGGATCAGGATGAGGTGCGCGCACCACATCTTCTTCAGGAGGCTGATCGGCAGGCACACGGTGATCGCGGCGGCCACGAGCCCGACCATCGCGAAGATAGCCTGGCTGAGGAAGCCGCCGAACGGCGAGAGGCCGCGGGCGATCTGGCCCACGGACGAACTGGAGAGCACCATGACCAGGCCGATGCCCACGAGCAGCCCGCCGATGATGACGATCGCGTAGAAATCGAACGCGGGCGATTTGAGCCACGTGCCGACGGCGTGGCGAATATTGGGCGAGACGTCGCCGAGGGGTTTGCTGGCCGACGGGCCCGCCCCCGTGGCATGCTTCGCCCCCGCGCCGGAGCCCCGGCGCTTCGTGTCCGTCACTGCGTGTCCCGGTGGACTGCGGCGGCGAACAACTCGCCGCGCTCGGCGTAGTTGGCGAACTGGTCGATGCTGGCCGCGGCGGGCGCGAGCAGCACCACGTCTCCCGGGCGGGCGGCCTCGCGGGCGCGGGCCACGGCCGCGTCCATGAGCGCGGCCGGTCCCGCGTGTTCCTCGGGGTTCAGCCACGTGACGCCGACGAGCGGGGCCTCGGCCCGCAGCGCGTCGATGAACGGGGCGGCGTCGAGGCCGAGCAGCACGACGTGGCGCAGCCGATGGCCGTGGGCGCGCACGAGCGGCGCGAGGTCCGCTCCCTTCGCGTCGCCGCCCGCGATCCAGACGAGGGAGTCGGCGCCCGAGAGCGCGGCGGAGGCGGAATCCGGGTTCGTGGCCTTGGAATCGTTGACGTACGTGAGGCCGGCGTGCTCGGCGACGACCACGCTGCGGTGGGCGCCGGGCGTGAAGGCCCGCAGTCCATCGCGCACGGCGTGGGTGGGCACGCCGATGCTGCGGGCGAGGCCCGCCGCGACGAGCGCGTTGAAGACGATGTGCGGGGGCGCGCCGTGGGGGCCCAGGTGGGCGAGGTCGGCGAGGCTCGCCACTTCGGCGGCCTGACGAGCGCGCTCGGCGATGAAGGCGCGGTCCACGAGCAGGTCGTCCACGACGCCCAGTTCGCTCAGCCCGGGGGCGCCGAGGCTCACGCCGATGGCGCGCGCGCCCTCCTGGACGTCGGCCTCTTCGAGCTGGTGCAGGGTGGCCTCGTCGGCGACGTTGTAGAGGCACGCGACGCGCGTTCCCGCGTACACCTTGCCCTTGGCGTCGGCGTAGGCGGCCGCGTCCCCGTGCCAGTCCAGGTGATCGTCGGCGATGTTGAGGATCGCGCTCGCGTGCGCCTGCACGTGCTGGGTCCAGTGCAGTTGAAAGCTCGACAGTTCGAGGGCGATCACGTCCACCGGCTCAGGCGCCAGGACCACATCGAGCAGCGGCACGCCCACGTTGCCCGCGGCGACGGCCCGCAGGCCCGCGGCGCGAAGGATCGATTCGAGCATGGTCACGACCGTGGTCTTGCCGTTCGTGCCGGTCACGGCGAGCCACGCGGGTCCGTCTTCGGCCTGCATGCGGCGGGCCAGTTCGATCTCCGACCAGATGGGGATGCCCTGGGCGGCGGCGTCGGCCAGCAGCGGCTGGGAGGCCCGCCAGCCCGGGGAGGTCACCACGACATCGAATCGCTCACCTCCGGGAAGCTCCGGCACCCGTTCGGTGTGCTCGGGCCCGAGCCGAATGTCGGCGCCGAGCACCTCGAGGATCTGGGCGCGCTCGCGCGTGGCCGGGGATGTCGAGGCATCCACCGCGCTCACGCGCGCGCCGCGCTGCAGGGTCTGATCCACGATGGAATAGCCCGTGATCCCGAACCCGGCCACGAGGATGCGGGCTCCCGCAACATCGAGCCCGGGCCACGCGCGGGCATCGAGGGGGATGTGGTCACTCGCCTGGGACACGGCACTCCTTGGTCGAAGCTCGGGGGTTGTTCGCGGGGGTTTTACATGGTGGTGAGGGCGTCGGCGTAGAAGAGGCCCAGGCCGATCGCGGCGAAGATCCCGGCGATGATCCAGAACCGCACCACGATGGTGACCTCGTTCCAGCCTTTCAGCTCGAAGTGATGCTGGAGCGGCGCCATGCGGAACACGCGTTTCTTCGTGAGCTTGAAGCTCGTCACCTGGATGATGACGGACAGGGAGATGATGACGAAGAGGCCGCCGATGATTCCGCCGAGGATCTGGGTGCGCGACAGGATGGTGAGGGCCGCGAGCGCGCCGCCGAGCGCGAGGGAGCCCGTATCGCCCATGAAGATTTTCGCGGGCGAGGTGTTCCACCACAGGAAGCCGACGCACGCGCCAATGACGGCGGAGCCGAAGATGGCGAGGTCCAGGGGGTCGCGCGTGGAGTAGCACGAGGCCTCGAGCGAGATGCCGCATTCCTGGCGCCACTGCCAGAACGTCACGAGCACGTAGCTCGCGGCGAAGAGGATCGTGGCGCCCGAGGCGAGGCCGTCGAGCCCGTCGGTCAGGTTGACGCCGTTGGACCACGCCGCGACGAGGAAGTTGGACCACAGGGCGAACAGGATGATGCCGACGACCGTCCCGGCGAACGCGAGGTCGAGCCACGGGAGGTCCCGCACGAAGGAGATCTGCGTCGAGGCGGGGGTGTTGCCGTTGATGTCGGGGAACTGGAGCGCGAGCACCGCGAAGACGGTGCCGATGAGGCCCTGGCCGATCAGCTTCGCTTTCGGGGAGAGGCCGAGCGATTGCTTCTTCGCGATCTTCGAGTAGTCGTCGGCGAAGCCCAGCAGGCCGAGGCCCACCATGAGGAAGATGGCGAGCAGGCCGGAGGCGGTGGGCCACGACCATCCGGCCACGTGGCCGCCCGCGTAGCCGAGCATGGTGGCGAGGATGATCATCACCCCACCCATCGTGGGGGTGCCGCGCTTGACCGAGTGGCTCGTGGGTCCGTCGTCGCGCACGAACTGGCCGTACTCGCGGCGCACGAGCAGCCGAATGTAGACGGGGGTCAGGGCGAAGGAGAACACCATCGCGATCGCGCCGGCGATCAGAATGCTAATCATGCCCGCTCCTTCTGGGTGGTCCACTCGTCAGCGATGCGCTCGCCAAGGGCGGCGAGGCGCGCCCCGTTCGAGGACTTGAAGAGGATGACATCCCCGGGGTGCGTTGTTTGTTCTAGCACAGCGTGCGCCTCTTCAATGGTCTCGACATAACGCGACTCCCCTCCAAAGCTACCCTCTAGGCTCGCGCCGTTATGAATCGCACGTGCCCCGGGGCCCACCACGATGAGCTGGGCGATATTGAGTCGCACCGCGAGCCTGCCCACCTCGTCGTGGGCGCGCACGGCGTCCTCGCCCAGTTCGAGCATCTCGCCGAGCACGGCGACCGTGCGGCGGGTGCGGCCCAGGTGCGCGAGGGCTTTGAGGGCCACGCGCATCGACTCGGGGTTCGCGTTGTAGGCATCGTTGATGAGGGTGATGCCGTCCGGTACCTCAGTGAGCTGCATCCGCCCGGGCGAGCGGGTGGTGGCGGCCTCGAGGCCGCGCACGATGTCCGGCAGGTCCACGCCCGCGGCGTGTGCGGCGCTTGCGGCCGCGAGGGCGTTGCTCACGTGGTGTTCGCCGGTCAAACCGAGCGTCACGGGCGCGCTCGCCCCGGCAAGGTGGAGCGTGAAGGACGCGGTGGCGGCGTCGGTCAGGCGCACGTCGCTCGCCCACGCCCAGCTCGGCTCCGCAGCCTGGCCTCCGGAGCCTGCCTGGCCCCGGGAGTCGGCCGCGTCTCGGGAACCGGCCGCGTCCCGTGGAGTGGGGGGCGCGGTGCTCACGAAGCTCACGCGGCCGCGCGTGCTGTCGGCCATCGCCCGCACGCGCGGGTCGTCCGCGTTGAGGACCGCCACGCCCGTCTCCTGAAGCGCCGTGACGAGTTCGGTCTTGGCGCGCTGAATGTTCTCGACCGTGCCGAACTCGCCCACGTGGGCGCTGCCCACGTTGAGCACGATGGCGATATCTGGCCGGGCGATGGAGGTGAGGTAGTCGATGTGCCCGATGCCGCGGGCGCCCATTTCGAGCACGAGAAAGCGCGTGCTTTCCGTGAGTTCGAGGACGGTGAGGGGGAGCCCCAGTTCGTTGTTGCGGCTGCCCGCGGGCGCGATGGTGTGCGCGAGCGGGCTGAGGATGCTCGCGAGCAGATCCTTCGTGCTGGTCTTGCCGCTCGAGCCGGTGAGGGCGATGACGACGGGGGCCTCGGGCCTCGAGCGGGCGAGGTCCAGCTGGTAGCGGGCGAGCGCGGTGAGCGCGTCCTGCGCGTCACTCACGAGGACGGCGGGCACCGGGGAATCCTCGCGGGTCACGAGCGCGAGGGCGGCCCCGGCCTCGTGCGCGGGACGGAGGAAGTCGTGCCCGTCCACCCGCTCGCCGACGAAGGCGACGAAGAGGTCTCCGTCCTTGACGGCGCGCGAATCGACGGTGGCGCTGCCGTGAATCCGCTCGTCGCCGGTGGCTCCGGCCACGAGCGTGCCGCCCACGACGTCGGCGATCTGTGCGGCGGTCATCTCAAGCATGGGGGTCTCCTTCGTTCCGGCCGCGCTCGGCCCGCGTTGCCACCCACGAGCGCAGGGCCGCGGCGGCGTGCTCGCGGTCGTCGAAGTCGATGACACGATCACCGAGGTCCTGGCCGCTCTCCGCGCCCTTGCCCGCGATGAGGACGATGTCGTCACTGTCCGCGAGCACGACGGCCCGCGCGATGGCGTCGGCGCGGTCGGCGCACTCGCTCACGTGGGCGCCACCGGTGGCGCCCGCCATGACCTGGGCCCGGATTCGGGCCGCGTCCTCGCCGCGCGGGTTGTCGTCGGTCACGATGACCGTCTGGGCGAGGCGAGAAGCCACCTCACCCATGAGTGGGCGCTTGCCCGCATCGCGTTTGCCACCGGCACCGATCACGGCGATGAGGGAGCCTTTTCCGGGAAGCTCCCGGAGGGTGGTGAGGGTCTTGTCGAGGGCGTCGGGAGTGTGGGAGTAGTCCACGACCACTCGCGGGGACTGGGCCGCTCCCGCGGGGGACGCGATGAGTTCCATGCGGCCGGGCACGGTGCCCGCGGCGGCAATGGCGGGGGCGATCGTCTCGCGCTGGACGCCGAGCCCCTGGAGAAGGAGGGCGACCGCGAGGGTGTTGGCGACGTAGTGGCGGCCGGGCAGCGGGCTCGTGAGGCGCCAGGCGCGGCCCTCCGGGTCGCGCACGTCGAAGGTGGTGGAGAAGTCGCCCGCCTCGATGGCGCTCACGGTGTAATCGGCCGGGTGCGCATCCGAGGTGGCGTAGGTGGTGACGGGCACGCGGGCGAGTGCGGCGAGCCGTCGGCCCCACTCGTCGTCCACGCAGATCACGGCGCGCCGGGCGTATTCCGGGGTGAACAGGGAGGCCTTCGCCAGGAAGTAGTCCTCCATGTCGGCGTGGAAGTCGAGGTGGTCCTGGCTGAGGTTCGTAAAGGCCACCTGGTCGAACCGCACGGCCTCGACCCGGTGCAGCACCATCGCGTGGCTCGACACTTCGAGGGCGGCGGCGCTCACGCCGTCGTCCCGCATGAGGGCCAGCAGCGCGTGCAGGTCCGTCGCTTCCGGTGTGGTGCGCTCGGTGGGTATGAGGCGCTCGCTGCCGCCCGTGCCGAGCACGAACGTCCCGTTCGTCCCGACGACGCCCGCGGCCCGGCCCAGGTGGGCGAGGGTGCGGGCCACCATGGTGGTCACGGAGGTCTTGCCGTTCGTGCCGGTCACGCCGATCACGGGAAGGGAGGCCGACGGGTGGCCGTGGATGACGTCGGCCCACAGCGCCGCCATGCGACGCGGATCCTCGCACACGGCCACGACGGGCATGGCGTCCGCGCGGAGAGCGAGGTCGGCGATGAGGCGTTCACCGTCGGCGTCGGTGAGGATGGCGCTCACGCCCTGCTCGATGGCTTGCGCGGCGAACTGGGCACCGTGGGCGTTCTCGCCCCGCAGTGCCGCCCACGCGTATCCGGGCCGGGCCGCGCGCGAATCCACGGTGATCCCCACGAGATCGACGTCGTCCCCCGCGAGGCGCACCCCGGGCACGCCCACGCTGGAGATGACGCTTTTGACGCTCACTGCCGCCATATCGCCCTACTCCCACTCGTTGTCGAGTTCAACGCCCTCGACCCCGGTGGGGGCCACGCGTCGCGCCTGCAGCGCATAACTCATGATGTCACTGAAGGCGGGTGCTGCCACGGTGGATCCGGAATTGAAGCCGTTGATGCCGTAAACGAACACCCCGATCACAATACTGGGATCGTCCACGGGCGCCATCCCCACGAACGAGGACGTGTACGTGCCATCGGGCACCTGCGCGGTTCCCGACTTCCCGCCGACGGCGTAGTGGGGCACGCTCGCGTTGCTGCCGCCGCCGTCGGCAATGTTGTTGTCCATGAGTTGCAGCATGGTTGCCGCCGTCTCGGAGGACATGACCCGCGTGGGGCGGCCCGGTTCGAGCGGCTGAAGCGAACCGTCGCTGCCGCGGATCGCGCTCACGACACGCGGCTCGACCCGCACCCCGTCGTTGCCAAAGGTGCCGACGGCGGAGGTCATTTGGAGGGCGGTCACGGAATAGCCCTGGCCAAACGCGGTCGTGTAGGCGGTGCGGCCGGTCCACTGGTCCGGGGTGTGCACGATGCCCGCGGATTCGCCGGGCAGCTGGATGCCCGTGAGTGAGCCGAGGCCGAACGCCCGCAGGTAGTCGTAGCGGGTCTGAAGGTCCTGGCGGCCCGCAAGTTCCACCGTTCCCACGTTGGAGGAGTTCTTGAGCACGCCCGCGAGCGTGTACTGCATGACGGGGTGAGGCACCGCATCCTTGATGTCTTCGCCGCCGAAGGACTTCGTGTGGGGGACGGTGAGGCGGTCCGAGATCGTCGCGTCACCGCGATCGATCAGGCCCGCCATCGTGAACAGCTTGCCGGTGGAGCCCGGTTCAAACACGTTGGAGATGGACTGGTTGCCGCGGAACTCGGCCGGGGTGGCACCCGGATCGTTCGGATCGTACGTGGGGTAATCGGCGAGGGCGAGGACCTCGCCCGAGGACACATCGAGGATGACGATCGAGCCGCCGCTCGCGCCCCACTCCCCCACGGTTCCCGCGATGATTTCCTGCGCGCGGTATTGAAGATCCCGGTCGATGGTCAGTTGCACGTCGCGGCCGTCGATGGCTTCGACTTCGCGCCTTTCGCCCGTGGGGATGACCTGGCCACCCGCGCCGCGCTCGTATTGCACCTCGCCGTCGGTGCCGCGCAGTTTGTCATCGAACGTCAGCTCCGCTCCGGCCAGCGCGGTGCCGTCGGCCCCCACGAATCCGATGACGTTACCGCCCACCTGGCCCGCGGGGTACAGGCGCTGGGCCACGCGATCCGATCCGATGCCGGGGATGCGCAGGGCCAGCACCGCCTTGTTCACCCGCGGATCCACAGTTTTCTTCACGTACTTGAAGCCGGCATCGCCCGTCAGGAGTTCCTGGAGTTCGCCCACGCTCATGTCCAGCAGCGGCGCTAGTTGCACGGCTGCCGCCTCGGCGCCCGTGGCCGCCCCCTCGTCTTTCGAGGGCGCGTAGTCGGCCAGTTGCACCTGGTTGACCCACAGGTCGTAGCGTTCCACGCTCGTGGCCATGACCTCGCCGTCGCGGTCCACGATGTCGCCGCGAAGGGCGCTGATCGTGCGCGTGTAGGAGCGCGCCTCGCGCGCCTGGTCCGCGAGCGCCGCGGAGTTGAGGCCCTGGACCCACACGAGGCGGCCGCTCACCACGAGCGCGGCGAGCAGCACGAGGACCAGGACGGGCCGGTGCCGACGAAACGGTTCGTAGCCGTTCGAGCGGGCGCGGGCCACTGCCTGGGCGGGGCGAGGCGGGCGCCCGTCCGGCCGCGGCCTGGACGGGGCGCGAGAAGCAGAGCGCCGGTTCGCTGGCACGCTCAGTTCCTCTCGTTGCCCATGCCGTAGTCGTAGGGGGCGGGGCCGCCACCCTCGGTGGTGGGCGCTGTCGCGGGCAGCGCCTGGCCCGTGCTTTCCGCCACGCCTGCCGTGCCGATGATCGTGCCGCTGGCCAGGTCGATATAGGCCACCTCACCCGCGGGCACCATCCCGATCTCCCGGGCGCGCCGCTCAAGCTCCTGGGGCGTGCCGAGCGTTTCGGCACGCTCCTCGAGTCCCTGGCGCTGTTCGGCGAGGGACTGGGACTGCCCCTGGAGGCGCGTGAGTTCGTAGCTCGTGTTCGACATGGCGATGTTCAGCAGCAGCATGGCCACGAGCGCGCCCGCCAGGATGAGGGAGACGAGGATCGTGAACGGGAGCGTGCTGCGCTGAGTCTGCGGCCGTGCCACGAGGGCGAGCGCGGGCCGCCTGCTGGGCGCGGGGGCGGCGGTTCGGGGGCGACGTGCTGGGGAAGGTGCAAGTTGTGCCATGAGAGTGGGGTGGTCTTCAGTTCTGCGACCGCGAATCGCGGGTGCGTGGTGGGCGGGTGTCACGGGTGCGCTCGATCGCGCGGAGCCGCACGCTGGCGGAGCGGGGGTTGCTTTCTGCTTCCTCGCGGGTGGCCTTGAGAGCGCCGCGGGTGAGGAGGGCAAAATCGGGGCGGTAGCGGTCGAGCTCGACCGGGAGGTCCGCGGGGCCGCTCGACGTGCTGGCCTTCGCGAACGCCTGCTTGACCATGCGATCCTCGAGCGAGTGGTAGGACTCGATCACGAGCCGGCCGCCGACCCGGAGCGCACCGAGCGCCGCCTCAAGGGCGTCCTCGAGGATGTCCAGTTCCTCGTTGACCGCGATGCGCAGCGCCTGGAAGGTGCGCTTGGCGGGGTGCGATCCCGAATAGCGCGCCTTCGCGGGGATGTGGCGTTCGATGACGGAGACGAGCTGGGGTGAGCGCTCGAACGGCGTGTGCGCGCGCTCGGCCACGATGCCGCGAGCAATCGAGCGGGCGAACTTCTCTTCGCCGTAGCGCGCGAGGATCCGCGATAGGTCCTGTTCGCTCCACGTGTTGAGAATGTGCGCGGCCGTCGGCCCCTCGGAGCGGGCGTTCATGCGCATGTCCAGCGGGGCATCGCTCGCGTAGGCGAAGCCCCGTTCGCGGGTGTCGATCTGGAAGCTCGAGAGCCCGAGGTCCATGAGGATCGCATCGGCGTGCGTCACGCCCGCCTGGTTCAGCGCGTGGTCGATCTCGTCGTAAGTGGCGTGGACCAGGGTGAAGCGCCCCTCGAAGCCACCCTGGGTGAGCCGCGTCCGGGCCAGTTCGAGCGCGTCCGCGTCCCGGTCAATGCCGACGAGGTGCGCGGTGGGCTGGGAGGCGAGGACGGCGCTGGCGTGGCCGGCCATGCCGAGGGTGCAATCGACGTAAGTAGATTCTTCGGCGTCGAGGGCGGGGGCCATGAGGTCGAGGCACTCGGTGAGCATGACGGGTGCGTGAAGGGTGGAGGCGTCCACGATTCTCCCCTTCCCTGCTACTGATCGGCGTGCTGATGTGTCGGGCCCGGCAGTGACGCACCGTCAGACATCTCCTCGCTTACGACCCGCCACCGGGGAAGTTGCGTCGGGGCGCAAGCGAAAAGATGTCTCGCGGTACCTCACTCCTAGAACAGTCCGGGCACGATCTCCGTTGCCGTCTGCGAGAAAGATTCCTCCGTCTGCTCCAGGTACGACTCCCACGCCTCGGTGGACCAGATCTCGATCCGGTTGCCCGTCCCGATCACTGTGCAGTCGCGATCCAGCCCAGCGTAGGTACGCAGGTGGGAAGGGATCGTGACGCGCCCCTGCTTGTCCGGCACCACGTCTTCAGCCCCCGACAGCAGCACGCGCAGGTAATCGCGCGCGTCCTTGCTGGTGACCGGGGCCTGCCGCAACTGCTCGTGCAGAGTCTCGAACTCCCGCATCGGGTACACGCTCACGCAGTGTTCCTGACCGCGGGTCATGACGAGACCAGCAGCGAGCTGATCGCGAAACTTGGCCGGAAAGATGAGGCGCCCCTTGTCATCGAGCCTGGGCGTGAAGGTGCCGAGAAACACGAGGCACCTCCCTTTCCAGGACCGCGACGAGCAGATCCTTCCTTGCGGCCCCACTTTACCCCACTTCACTCCACATACAACCCCCTCGGGGCCTTAATCTTTTCTGGATGCGAGAAAAGCCCAGGTCGCGGGCGTGGAGCGAAGTGGAGGAGATTCCGTGCACATCGGCGCCGCGGCGCGCGTGGGCCCGCTTAAGGGCCGACCCTCCCCCGGTCCACCCAGGGCCGACGGACGGGCGAGCGCCGCTCGAGTGGGGATATATGTGCAGGTCAACAAGGCTTTCGCGTCGAAGGGGCGAGTTCAGCCGTGGCGCGGCCGGGCGCGGACCCGCCGCGCCGCTCTTGGGAGTGGAGGGAAGTGGGGGACGCGAGTGGAGGGAAGTGGGGGCGCAGGTGGAGCGACGTGGAGGCGCTGGCTTCGGGCATGCGAAGAGCCCGCCTTTCGGCGGGCTCTTTCAGGTTCTGTCCTGGGTTCCCCGGTGTGCTGGGGGCCTGCCCGGGGGCTTCGTGGCCCGGGTAGGGGTGAGCTCAGCGGTCGCCGTTGGATCGGCGCTCCCATCGCTCTTCCATCTTCTTCATGAAGCCCTGGTTGCCTGCGCCGCCCTGCTTCGCGCCCTTCTTGTTCTTGTTCCCGGCCCACGAGGGGTGCTGGCGGCGGGGATCGTCGGTGGCGGGTTCGGGGCGGGAATCGTTGGAGATCGCGAAGACGGCTCCGGCCACCATGAGCAGGAAGGCGAGGACGCCGAGCCAGATGGCGGGCAGGGACACCGCGAAGATGAGGAGGCCGAGGCCCACGACGATGGCGATGCCGCCCACGATGAGGCGCCGGGTGTTCAGGGCGGGGCGCGCGGGTTCGCTGAAGGTGGTGGCCAGCGTGGGGTCGTCCGCGCGCAGCTGCTTTTCCAGCTCGTCCAAGATCCGCTGTTCGTTCTCCGACAGTGGCATGGCTGCCTCCTCACTGGTGTGACGCGTCCCGGGGCGTGCCGCTCAAGGTGTGGCTGCCGGGTTTCGCGCGCATCGCGGTGCTGGCCTTCAGGATATGCCGCAAACCTGAGACTTCGGACCTTCAGGCTGGGGGCGCCCTACCGGTTGTCTGTCCCGTCTTTCGCGGAGGCATCGGGGCTGCGCAAAGTGGTGGCGCGGGCGATGGCGCGCACCCCGAAGCGGGTGCGGGCACGGTCCATCGCCGAATCGACCTCGCTCCAGGTTTCGGTGCTGCCCTCGAGGTCGCCCTGCACGTCGGCGCCGTCGGCGCTCGGCACGAGGTGTTCGGCGCGCACGCCCAGCAGGCGCACGCGGCGGATATCGGGCAGTGCCCGTTCGAAGGCCGCGAGGGCCCTCACCCGGAACTCTTCGCTGCCGTGGCACGGGTGGGGGAAACTTTGGGAGCGCGTGATGGTTCGGCCGTCGGTGGCGCGCATTTTGATGGCGACGGAGCGGGCCGCGTAGCCCTGCATACGCATGCGGTGGGACACCTCATCGGCCATGGAGATAGCGAGCGCCCGCAAGCGGACCGGATCGGTGATGTCCTCGGAAAAGGTGCGCTCCTTGCCGATGCTGCGATCTTTCGCAGGCGTGCCGAGCGCGCGGGAATCGCGCCCCTGGGCGAGGGAGAGCAGGTAGGGGGCGCTCGAACCGATGGCCCGGGTGAGGGTGCCGAGCGGCACCTGAGCCAATTCCCCCACGGTGTGAATGCCGAGGTTGGCGAGCTTCTTCTGGGCCACCGGGCCCACCCCGGAGATGGCGCCGATGGGCAGGGGCGCCAGGAATCCCACGGTGTCTTCCGGTGGCACCACGGTGAGACCGTGGGGTTTGGAGTGGGCGGAGGCAATCTTGGCCACGGACTTCGAGATTCCCGCGCCCACCGAGCACGTGAGGCGCACCCGATCCCACACGGCTTGGCGAATGTCCCGGGCCATCGTGCTGACGGGGCCGAGGAGGCGCTGGGACCCCGTGAGGTCCAGGAAGGCTTCGTCCACGCTCACGGTTTCGCGGATCGGCGAGAAATCGTCGAGGGCCTCCATGATCTCGCGGGAGATATCGCTGTAGTAGGAGTGCCTGCCGGGCAGGACGATGAGCTGCGGGCACAGCGCGAACGCGCGCGAGGTGGCCATCGCGGAGCGGACCCCGAACCGCCGAGCCTCGTAACTGGCGGTCGCGAGAACGCCTCGAGGACCGAGCCCGCCCACGGCCACCGGGCGCCCCTTCAACGAGGGATCGTCCCGCACTTCCACCGAGGCGAAGAAGGCATCCATGTCCACGTGCGCGATCGCGCGCGGCCACGGCGCCTCCGTCGCCCGTCCACGTGAGTCCTCCACCGCTCCCTCCCTTCCGCCATCCCCGCTGCCCCGCCAACCGACCCCCGCGCCTACGCGGCGAGCGGCTGGGCAATCCCCATGAGTTCCGCACGCACGGCGTCCATGTGAGCCAGCGTACCGGCCACGTGAGCTCGCACATCGGCAGCCGAAATCTGCGCGGCGTGCTGGGTGGATGCCTCGGCCCGCTGGCGAAGACGCACGAACGGCTCCACCTCGAGCGCCCGCGCCTGGTGCACGCCGCCGCAGCGGGCAATCGCGCGCCACACGTTCAGCGGCAGCGGCCGCTTGCGCTGCGCGTTCGCCCGTTCCTTGACGATGCCCGCCACCTTGAGGGCGCCGCGATGCACCTGCTCAAAGGAAGAGGCACATTCCTGGCCTGGCTCCGCGCTACGGGCGGCATCATCGATCCTGGCCAGGTCCGTGGCGATGGCGTCCAGTTGGTCCAGCCAGGCGTTCAGTTGGTCGATCTCACTCATGTCCGTGTCCCCTTTCCCTGTGGTGCTTCCACCGTAGGCAGGGGGTGAGACATTTAAACTCCGACGTAGGATGGCCACCATGGCCAGACGCTCCACGGCACTCCCCCTCCACCTGCCCTACTTCGAGGACATCACCACCACATACTCCACGGTGAGGCTCGAGCCAGAGACCGACGGATCCTTCACGGTCATCATCGACGGCATGGAAAGCTCCCACATCCACCCCGATCCCACGCACCTCGTGTTCGAGTACATGCGGTGGATCGCCGCCGTCATCACCGGCACGTACCCGAGCGAGCAGCCACTCGCGATCGCCCACCTCGGCGGTGGTGCGGCCGCCCTCCCCCGCGCTATCGCAACTCTGTATCCCGCCTCGAAAAACTCGGTGGTCGAACTCGATCCGGGCCTGCTGGCCCGCGTGCGGGACTGGGTGGATCTTCCGCGCGCTCCCCGCGTGGCGCTACGCGCCGCCGACGCCTTCGAGGCCTTGCACGCATGGCGCGATGCCCGGTTCGACATCATCATCCGCGATGCGTTCTCCCACAGCCTGACCCCACCGCCCCTGCGCAGCGCCGAGGCGGCCACCCAGGCGAAGCGCGTGCTCGTGCCCGGCGGGCTCTACCTCGCCAATGCGGCCCTCGCGCCCGATCAGAAGGAACTGGCGGATGAGATCGTGACGCTGCGTTCCGTGTTCGGCCACATCGAGGTCATCGCGGAGCCGTCGGCCCTCAAGAAGCGCAGGCGCAGCAACTGCATCCTCATCGCCGGTGGGCCGGGACTCTCCGAGGCGACCCTGCGGGCGATTCGCGCGGATCCCGTGAGCGTGCGCGTGCTCGAGCCCTCAGCTGTGGACAAGCTCGCGGCAGGCGGCACCATCACCCACGCCGAGCCTCCGGCGCCTCCCGCCTAGCGGGCGAGGGCAAGGAAAAGCCCCGGCACGAATGCCGGGGCTTTTCACAAAGTCTAGAACGCGTCTCAACCGATCGGGCGAACCTTGGAGGCCTGCGGCCCCTTGTCGCTGTCGGTGAGCTCGAACTCCACGCGCTGACCTTCGTCGAGCGTGCGGAAGCCATCAGTGTCGATGCTGGTGTGGTGGACGAAGACGTCGGCACCACCGCCGTCAACTTCGATGAATCCGAAACCCTTTTCGGCGTTAAACCACTTAACCGAGCCCTGTGCCATGAGCTATATTTCCTTACTGTCCTGCGAAAAAAATCCATGCCCCAAAACGCGGCATGGGACCCTCATCATGTCATGGACCCCTGGGGTCACCTCAGGTTTCGCTCAGGTGGAGTGACCTACCTGGCATCACGGCTGGCCGTCGTCCCTCGTGTTCTCCGCCAGAAAACGCTCGAGCCGGTCCCCGATTTCGTCCGCCGTCGGCATGTCCAGGACCGTGTGCGCGTCCTCGCCCACCCCGTGCTGCATCGCGTCGTAGGCCTCTTCCAGGTCCCGCACGTGCGCCTCGAGCTCCCGATTCTCGGCCACCTCGGTGGAGATCAGGCGCGTGGAAGCCTCCACGATGTCGCCGAGGCCCATGAGCCCGAACGAGAGCCCCGCCGCCTGCCCCACCCTGCGCAGCAGGGCGAGCGCGCCCGCGGGAAAGGACGCTCGGGAGAGGTAGTGCGGGATTTGCGCGACGAACCCCTGGGAGGACAGCCCGGCGGCTTCGAGCCGCACGTCGAGGAACGCGGCGAAACTTGCGGGCACTTCGAGCGGCGCCGTGCGGTAGACGTCCTCCGGGGAGCGCGGCTGCGCGACAGCATTGGCGTGGGGCACGAGGCTGATGACCCGCGTATGCGGGACTTCGGCGGGCACGGCCCGTAGCGACATGTGCCGGGCGATCTCGAAGGTCTCGCAGATCTCCACGAGGGCATCGCTCATCCCATACCAGCGCAGGTCCGGTTCAAGACCCGACATGAGCAGGAAGGGCACGCCCGCCTCGTCGTGCAGGAGGTCGATGTGCAGGCTCGGCTCTGAATCGAGCGCAAACCGGGAGCCATCGAACAGCGCCAGGGGCCGCGAGGAGCGGAAATCGATGAGCTCGTCGGCCTCGAACGTGATGAGTCGTTCGTGCGGAAGGGAGTCCGAGAGGTAGGTGGCGGCCACGCGGCACACCTGCCCGGCATCGATCACGCCCGGCAGGGTACTGACGAGGGTCAGGCCCCGCGGAACCGACGGAGCGAGCGCCCCGGAGGTGACGCGATACAGGTCCCGCGCGGTGGGCATGGGCTCTCCTTTCCCCTTCCGGTGGGCTGCGGAGCTTTCGCTCTCGTGGCCCTTCGACCATAATGGAATGTCGCACGCGGACGTCCAGGCATATCCCGACTGGGCACCCGCGCCCTCTGACTAGCGTGTAAGGACTCCTGTGGACTCCTCGAAACAACAGCTCGACCTCGAGCAACAGTACGCCGATGCCCTGTATGCGCGCATTGACGAGCTCATCGCCCACCTGGGCACGCAACTGGAGGGGGTCATCGCGGAACAGTCGGCCTCCACCCACCAGAACCGCAGCGAGCGTGATTCGTTTGCCGCGTTCTACGAGGACCGGTTGGCGCTGCTAAGTTCCGTGGCATCGAGCGCGATGTTTGGGCGGCTCGACATGGAGGACTCCTCGCGGCACTACATCGGGCGCATCGGCGTGTTCACGGCGGAGCGCACCCAGCTGCTCGTGGACTGGCGCGCGCCGGCCGCCGCCGCGTTCTATCAGGCCACCCCCCGCAACAGTCTCGGGGTACGGCTGCGGCGTCACTTCGTCACGCACGATCGCACAATCACGGGGATTGAGGACGACGTGCTCGATTCCTCGCTCCTGGACGAGGGCGCGAGCGACCGCCTGGCCCTTCAGGGCGAGGGCGCCCTGCTGGCCGCCGTCTCCGCATCCCGCACGGGGCGCATGGGCGACATCGTGGCCACCATCCAGGCGGAACAGGACCGCATCATTCGCCACGACACCCGCGGCGTGCTCGTGGTCCAGGGCGGGCCGGGAACGGGCAAGACCGCCGTGGCGCTGCACCGCGCCGCCTACCAGCTCTACACGCACCGCGCGCGCCTCGCGCACTCGGGCGTGCTCATCATGGCGCCCACGCGCGGCTTCTTGCGCTACATCGAGCGGGTGCTGCCGAGCCTCGGGGAAAGCGGCGTCATCATGGTCACCCCCGGAGAACTGCTGCCCGGGGTGCAGGCCACCAGTCACGACGGGGCCGACGCTGCCCGCGTCAAGGGCAGGCTCGCGATGGCCAAGGTGCTGAAGCGCGCGGTGCGGGCCCGGCAGATCGTGCCCGCCGCCCCGATCCCGCTGTCGATTGACGGCATTCATTTGACGCTGCGCCCCGAGGACGTGCGCGATGCGCGCCGGGAGGCCCGCTCGACCGGGCGGCCCCATAACCTCGCCCGCACCACGTTCGTGCGCGCGGCCCTGGATCGGCTCGCCACGGCCTACGCCGCGGAGCTCACGCGGCTCGGCCAGACGGTATCGCCCGAGGATCGAGGTGACCTCATCGCCGACCTGCGCTCGAACGGCGACGTGCGGGTGGCGCTCAATCGCTGCTGGCTGCCCTACACGCCCCAGTCGTTCCTCCGCTCGTTCTTCGCCGATCCCGCGCGGGTGCGTCACGCCGCCCGCGATCACCTGAGCCGGGCCGACGCCGACCTGCTCGTGCGGGGCAAGGATTCGGCGTGGACCGTCGAGGATGTTCCGCTCCTGGACGAGGTGGCGGAGCTGCTGGGCGAGGACGATTCGGCGGCCCGGCGCGAGAGCGCGCGCGAGGCGGAGAGCACCCGCGAGCACGTCGAGTACGCCACGAAGGTGCTCGACATGATGGACGCCCAGGGCATCGTGAGCGCCGAAGAACTGGCCGCTCAGGTGCGCTACCGCCGGGATCGGCGCACGCTCGCTGAACGCGCCTCCGCTGATCGCAGCTGGACCTACGGCCACATCGTCGTGGATGAAGCACAAGAGCTATCGGCCATGATGTGGCGCTCCCTCATGCGCCGCAACCCCACAAAGTCGTTCACGGTGGTGGGGGACGTGGCGCAGACTTCCGCCCCCGCGGGTGCGAACGGCTGGGTGGATGCACTGTCCCCGTTCGTGGAGGACCGCGCGATCATCGAGGAACTGACCGTTAATTACCGCACCCCGAGCCGGATCATGCGCGTGGCGCTCGACGTGGCGCGCGCGCACGACCTGCACGTCACCGATGTGACGAGCGTGCGCGAGGGCGAGTGGGCGCCGCAGTTGTTTGCTGCCGAGCCGGGCGCGCGCGAGGCGCGCGTGCTCGAGGCCGTGAGCGTCGCCCTGGAGCGGGTGACGGGGCGTCTTGCGGTGATCGCTCCCCCGGCGCTCGTGGGCTCGCTCGCTGATGCCGCCCGGGAGCGCTTTGGTGCGGAGCGGGTGGGGCTTGGTTCGCAGGGCATCGATAGCGAGATTTCAGTGATGGGGCCGACGGATGCGAAGGGTCTCGAGTTCGACACCACCGTGGTGGTGGAGCCCGCGATGCTCGTGGGCGCTCACGCGCGTGGCATCGGCGATCTGTACGTGGCGATGACGCGGCCCACGCAGCTACTGTGCGTGGTGCACGAGGAGGCGCTGCCCGCCGGTTTCGAGGGGGCCGACACTCACGGCTGAGCCTGGGCGGCTCGGGGCGCTGGCCCGTGCGGGGCTGGGCAAGAGAAGAACCGATGGCCGCGGCTTCCCCTCCGCGACCATCGGTCCACGAGAAATCATACCTGGATTCTGTGAGCCCGCTGACCATCTGCGGAATCGGGTGCTGCGATGCACGTCACATTCGTCGGTGGCGGGGTGCTAGAGGGCGGTGGTGTGGTCGAGCCCTTCGGCGCGCAGGGCGGCGATGGCAGCCTCGAAGTCGCCGAGGCAGTCGAAGCCTTGGTAGACGCTCGCGAAGCGCAGGTAGGCCACGAGGTCGAGGTCTTTGAGGGGCTGGAGGATCGCGAGGCCAACATCGTGCGCTTCGACTTCGGAGGCGCCGGTGAGGCGGACGGCTTCTTCGACGCGCTGGGCGAGCAGGGCGAGCTGGTCGTCGCTGACCGGCCTTCCCTGGCACGCTTTTCGGACGCCGGAGATGACTTTGGCTCGCGAGAACGGTTCGCTGACGCCGGAGCGCTTCACGACGGCGAGGGAGGCGGATTCGGTCGTGGTGAAGCGTTTGGAGCAAGCGGGGCACTGGCGACGGCGGCGGATGGTCACGCCGTCGTCGGCCGTGCGCGAATCAACGACGCGCGAATCTGGGTTCCGGCAGAAAGGGCAATACACCCCGGCAGTCTACCGGCAGGCGCTGCGCAGCGCCCCAGGAGAGGCGGGCGAGTAGAGCCGACTCACTGCACGGGCAGGGAGATCACTTGCCCGGGACGCACGGCACTCGAGTCGAGGTCGTTGATCTCTTCGACGAGCAGGAGGTAATCGCGCACGTCCTGACCTTCGGGCACGTGCGGGGTGACCAGATCCCAGAGGGTATCGCCCGGAGTCACGGTGACCGTGGCGAACTGCAGGGAGCTTTCCTCCCCCGCGGCCGCCGACGGCGTGCCGAGGAAGAAGGCCGCCACGAGGGCGCCCGCCAGGAGGAGGGCGGAGATGGCGAGGACGACGACGATGCGCCCGCGCCGAGTCAAGCGGAGGCGAACATCGTTTCGAATCTGCGGAGCGTACGCGCGTTGTGTACCCATGATTAGAATCCTTGTTCGATCGGTGATGTGTTCGAGCGTAGGGCCCACTGTTCGAAAAAGTCAAGCGACACTCGAACAAATGTTTGGAACGGCGAGGCCGAGGCCCTACCCTTGAGGGAACAGCTCCAGTGAACACAGGGGGTGAGACATTTAAACTCGCCGCCGCTCGAAAGGATCCGCGCATGGCTGCTCCCGACCTCCCCGAGGATGACTCGCAAGCTCCGCTCACCCCGCGCCAGCGCCGGATACTCGACACGATTGCCGAAGCGATCCGCCGCCGGGGCTACCCGCCGTCCATGCGAGAAATTGGCGATGCGGTGGGCTTGCAGTCCCCGTCGTCGGTGTCCCACCAGCTCGGCGCCCTAGAACGCAAGGGCTATCTGCGTCGCGACCCCAAGCGTCCCCGCGCCATGGAAATTGTGCTGCCGGACGAATCGGGAGCCCCCGCCCTGGAAGAACTGGGCATCGTGGCCGGGCCGTCGGTCCAGGTACCGCTCGTGGGCAGCATCGCTGCGGGCACACCCATTACCGCGAACGAACAGGTGGAGGACGTATTCACCCTGCCCGAACAGCTCGTGGGTGACGGCGACCTCTTCCTGCTGAAGGTCAAGGGCGATTCGATGGTGGATGCCGCGATCTGCGATGGAGACTGGGTGGTGATCCGCCAGCAGCGAATCGCCGAGCGGGGGGAAATTGTAGCGGCCATGATCGATGGCGAGGCCACCGTCAAGAGCTTCCACGAACGCGACGGCCACGTGTGGCTCATGCCCCACAATCCCGCCTATGCCCCGATCCTCGGCGACCACTCCGACATCCTCGGCAAGGTGGTCGCGGTCCTGCGGGCCGTGTAGCGACGCCATGTAGCCAAGGCGCTGCGAACGCTCGTCCCCTCGGCGCGCCCCTCTCCGCGCGACGACACCCGCTGAGGCGCGCTCAGACGTTTGCGGGCAGCCGGAGCGTGTCGAGGAATGCCAGCGCCGCTGGTGCGGGGTTGAAGGTGCTCCATGCCAAATACTCGATACGGGTGGGGCCCGCGCTGACGGGGATCGTTCGAAGGTCGCTGGTGTCGGGAATCACGGCTGGTGAGAGCAGCGCGATCACGAGGCCCTGCCTGACCAGATCGAGAATGAGGTCGGTGCTCATCACCTCGAAGGCAACGTCGCGTTGAACGCCTGCGGCCTGGAACGCGAGGTCGGAGGGCACTCGCCCCGGTGTGCCCTCGGGGAAGTCCACGAACGTTTCATCGGCGAGGTCGTCCAATCGCAGCCTGCGCCGTCCGGCGAGCGGGTGTTCGGCGGAGACGACCGCGACCAGGCGCTCCCGGGCGAGCACGCGCGCGTTCACGCCTGCGGGCGGCGTGGTGTCGGGTAGTCCGAGCACGGCAACGTCCATGGCGCCCTCGCTGATCGAGGCGATGAACTCATCGCTGCCGCCTCCCCTGAGTCTGATCCGGACCGACGGGTGGGCGCGGTGGAACTCTCCGAGGGCGGCGGGGATGTCGATCGCGGTCACGGTGGGGATCAGGCCGACGGTCAGGGTGCCGCGAATCTGCCCGGTTGCCGCGGCAGCATCGGCGACGGCGCGCTCGGCGGCGTCCAGGCTTGCACGGGCCTGCACGAGGAATGCTTCACCGGCGGCCGTGAGTTCAACCCGGCGGCTGGAGCGGGCGAACAGTGTGACCCCGAGCTCGTGTTCGAGAGCTTTGATCTGGTGGCTGAGCGAGGACTGCACCACGAAGCACCGTTCGGCCGCGCGGGTGAAGTTCTTCTCCTCGGCGATGGCGACGACGTACCGCATCTGCTGCAACTCCATGCACCTATGGTCTCAGTGCATCCTATGTATGGCAACAATCTGTTGGACTCATAGTCACGGGTGGCCCCACGATGGAGCCTTGAGCTTCACGACCACCGCGACCGCGCCCCAGAGCGCTCCGGCAGGCACCGAGCATCGCGTGGGCTGGACGGTGGTGACCGCGCTCGTCCCAATAGTGTGGGGCACCACCTACATCGTCACCACGCACATGCTGCCCGAGGGCCATCCCCTGTTCGCGGCGATGATGCGCTCCCTCCCGGCGGGACTGTTGGCGCTGCTGATCGCCCGGCAGTTGCCGCGCGGTTCCTGGTGGTGGAAGAGCCTCGTGCTCGGCACGCTGAACATGGGCGCGTTCTTCCCGCTGCTGTTCCTCGCCGCCCAGGAACTGCCCGGCGGCGTCGCGGCCACCCTCGGCGCGGCGCAGCCCATCGTGATCGCGTTTCTGGCCGTGGCGATCCTGCACGAGAAACTGTCGGCCTGGCGGGTCTTGTGGGGCGGGCTCGGGATGATCGGCGTCGCCCTGGTCGTCCTCGGGCCCGACGCGGCCATGTCTCCTGTCGGCGTCCTCGCCGGGCTCGGCGGCGCCGCCTCGATGGGCACCGGCGTCGTGCTCACGAAGAAGTGGGGCCGCCCCTCGGGAGTCTCCCCGATCGCTCTTGCCGGGTGGCAACTCACCGCCGCACGGCTCGTGCTGCTCCTGCCTGCGCTACTGGCCGACGGTATCCCGCCCGGCATCGACGCGACGGCGTGGCTCGGCTACGCGTGGCTCGGCATCGTCGGCGCACTCATCACGTACACGATCTGGTTCGCCGGTATCCACCACCTCCCGGTGACCGCGACCGCCCTGCTCGGACTGCTCTCCCCGCTCGTGGCCGCCATCCTCGGCGCGGCTATCGCCGGAGAATCTCTGACCCCCATCCAGTTCCTCGGCTTCGCCCTCGTCCTGATCGCGATGCTCGCGGGCCAGCTCCCATCCCCGAAACAGAAAGCTCAGATCCCCTCATGAGAATCGCCGTCTTCGGCGCAACCGGCATGGCCGGAAGCGCCATCGTCACCGAAGCCCTCACCCGTGGGCACCACGTCATCGCGACCTCCCGCCACCCCGCCGCATCGGACGACGAAGAACTCCTCTCGGTACGGGCGGTCGATGTCGCCGCCCCGGACGCAGTAGAGGCGGTCATGGCCGACGTCGATGCCGCCGTGCTCACCATCCGCCTCGCCCCTGGCGACGAAGGCCGGCTCGCGTCTCTGACGCGCGGCGTGCTCAATGCGGCGGCCCGTCACGGCACGCGGGTGCTCATGGTCGGCGGTTCCGCACCGCTGCGTTCGCCGAACCACCCAGACCGGCTCCTGATCGATGACCCCGAGTATGTGCCCGAAGCGTGGAAGACGATTGCGCAGGCCAGCCTCGACCAGTTCCATGCCTGCCGGGAACACGACTACACCGGGTGGGTGTATCTCAGCCCGCCTGCCGTGTTTGAGCCGGGTGAGCGCAGCGGCAGCTACCGGCGCGGCACAACGACGCTACTCACTGACGCGAGCGGGACATCGCGTATCACGGCACCGGACTTCGCCATCGCCGTTCTCGATGAACTCGAACGCCCCGGGGGCGACCAGCACGTCACCGTCGCCGCGCGCTAACCGTCCTCGCGTGGCGCCGAGGAGTCGATCAGGCCCTGGAGCGTGTCTCGAGTGCCGACCAGCTCAGCTATCCGCGCGTCATAGTCGCGTAGGTGGTCCACGAGGACCGGCACGGCGCATGGTTCCAGACGCTCGGGGTCATGGATGCAGTCGAGCAGTTCGCTGATCGTTCGCGTCGGTAGTCCTGCCGCAAGCAGTGTCCTGATGTGACGCACGTGGGCTGCGACGGCGGGGTCGAACAGGCGCTGTCCTGAAGGCGAGCGTTCGGCGTCGATGAGCCCCTGGTTCTCGTAGTACCGGAGCATGCGCGGGGTCGCGCCGGTGAGGGCCGCCAGGTCGCCGACACGGAGCAGCGCCGGGTCGCGCGGGCTTGCCTCTGCCACTAGCGTCAACTCCTACGGTCTTCTCATGACCGAACAGATCACTCACCTCAATGGTAATCCGGCCACCGCTCCGGCCCTGGCTCCGCTGGCCTTCGCCGGGTATGCCCACTTCACCGCGATGCAGATGCGGGAGCACTCCGTGCCGGGCCTCGATCTGCACCTCGCCCGTCTGCGTCAGGCCAGCGACACGCTCTTCGGACAGCATCTTCCCGACGAGCAGATCACCGAGTTCCTTCGAACGGCTGTCAGCGCCTCCGAAGCAGCGAACGCATCGGTGACCTGCTTCATCACGTCCCGGCCGGGCGAGTTCTCTCCCGCCGGGAATGACCCCACACTCGACGTGCTCGTCAAAGTCACGAACCCCGCAACCGCTCCGGCCGGTCCGCTTGCTCTGAATGTTGTGCGGCATGAGCGGCACCTGCCGCAGGTGAAGCACGTTGGCGAAGTCAGCAAGACCTTCTTCCTGCGCCAGGCCGTCGAGCGAGGCTTCAATGACGCGGCATTCGAGGACTCGGTTGGCAGGTTGAGTGAGGCAACGATCTGGAATCTCACTTTCTGGGACGGCGAGTCTGTCATCTGGCCGGAGGCCGAGTACCTGGCGGGGGTGACCATGCAGATTATTGCTCGCCGCCTGCGCCTGCTGGGGGTACCGCAGCAGACTCGCCCTATCCGCGTGGCCGATCTGAGTGAACGTCTCTCGGCGGTCGTCATGAACTCGTGGACACCGGGAATCGCGATCTCGCGCATAGCCGATCACGCGATGGCCCAGGACTCTCAGTTCATGAGACTCCTTGGTGAGGCCTACGCCACAGAAACCCGCGACCGGCTGACGTGACAGCCTGGGCACCAAGGAGAACGGGGAAAGTCAGCTGCGGGTCGCCAGGAGAGCGCCGTATGGTCGCACTCCTGCATCCGAACGGGTTTCGCTATGAACGCCCGTGAACCCAGCGGCTTCGACCTCAGCGGCGAGGGCGTTGAGCGGCTAGAAGTACGCCGTCGTGATCGCATGGCCGAAGGGCGCGAGTTCCGGTCCGGTGAAGAATCCGAAGGTTAGGCCGCCGCCCGGCTGGACACATCGAGCGAACTCCCAGAGTACGGCTAGCCGAACGTGCGGTACACGTTCCTGGAACCTCCGGCCTATCGCCCGAGGGGCCTTCGGTCCTTGACAGTGACCCAACTCTCATGAGAGGCTGCACGGACGCAGCACCCGTTGCCTGTCGCACAAGGAAGTCTGACATGACACCTCCTCTCGCAACCTTGGCCACGCGAGCCGCTGGCGCTTTCGTAGCGGCAGCGGCACTCTTTCTGAGCGGATGCACGAGCACGACCTCCCCCTCGGGAGCAGAAACGGCAGCGGCGGATTACACCGAGTCCAGCGCCTCCTGGGCGCCGAAAGAGTCCATCAAGCACCGAACCTACACAGAAGCCGAAAAGTGGGAGCGGCGTCAGCAATGGCTGGCCTCCATGGCCTCGGAGATGAACATAGAGAATCCTCCCGAGATCGACCTCATCCGTTGGACCACCACCCCTCAAGATACCGGCCAAGCGGAGGCCGCGTGTCTAACAGAGGCTGGGTTCCCTGCCACCTACGATGAGGTCAGTGGAGGAGTCGTGTTCGGCGATGGCGGGGTACCGGACTCACAAACAGGAGCTTTATACAACGCTAGCTTCACATGCTATTCCCAATACACACGAGTGCCAGGTCTCCTCACAGACTGGAGCACCGACCAGCTGGGCATGCTCTACGACTACTGGACCGAAGCTTTCGTTCCGTGTGTAGAAGCTCGCGGATATACCGTTGAGGAGCCACCATCGCGGGAGGTGTACGTCGATACATTCTTCGAATTTCGTGATGACCAGTGGCGGCCTGAAGATGCCCTCAAGCTCCTCCCCCAAGCGGAGCGCGAGGAGGTAGGCAAGGCATGCCCGGTCATGCCCGCCTCCGAACACTTCTACGGCTAGGCCACCATGGACATCTCACGCACAAGGATCGGCATCGCCATTGCCGCCACAGTGACACTCCTTCTGAGCGGATGCTCGAGCACGGACTCCCCAACGGCAGCAGAAGCGACGGCAGTGGACTACACCGAGTCCAGCGCCTCCTGGGCACCGAAAGAGCCCATCAAACACCGAACCTACACAGAAGCCGAAAAGCTGGAGTGGCGCCAACAGTGGCTGGCTTCCATGGCCGCGCAGATGAACATAGAGAATCCTCCCGAGATCGAACTCGTCCGATGGACCACGACTCCTGATGATGCCGACCAAGCGGAGGCCGCATGCCTAACAGAGGCCGGGTTCCCTGCCACCTACGATGAGGCCGGCGGAGGAGTCCTGTTCGACGGTGGCGGGGTCCCCACATCTCAAGAGGAAGCACTCAACAACGCTTATTTCACCTGCTACTCCCAGTACACACCGTTACCTTCCCTCCGCACCGAATGGAATGCCGACCAGCTGGGCCTGATCTACGACTACTGGACCGAAGCTTTCGTCCCATGTGTAGAAGCTCGCGGATATACCGTTGAAGAGCCGCCATCGAGAGCGGTGTATATCGATACCTTCGACTCTGATCTTGATAACCGATGGTGGCCTGAAGAAGCTATCGTCTTCCTCCCCGAAACTGAGCGCCAACAGGTGGGCAAAGCCTGCCCCATCATGCCCGCTCCCGAACACTTCTACGGCTAGGCGACAATGAACATTTCACGCACCAAGATCGGCATCGCTCTTGCCGCGATGCTCGCCCTCATCGTCGCCTCCTTTCTGGCCGGGCGCGCCCTCACCGCGAGCGGTAGCGAGGACGGCGGAGAGGAGGCGGCGCCCCAGACGGTGACCGTGGAAACCGCGAGCGTGGGCCGCTCCCTCACGTTCATGACCACCGTGACGAGGACCAGCGAACCGCTCGCCGCCAACGCCCTCACCGGTACCGTCACCTCCATCGCCGACGCCGATTCGTTCGACACGGGCGCCGTGCTGTACTCCGTCAACACCCAGCCCGTCAGGGTCATCCCCGGCAGCATCGCGCACTACCGCGGCCTCGCCGAAGGCGACAAGGGCGTTGACGTGACGGACCTCCAGAACGCGCTCGCTCACCTGGGCTATTCGCCGGGAGCGGCGAACGGCACCTACGGCCCCTCCACTACGAGGGCGGTCAAGGCCTGGCAGCGAGACCTCGGCATCGAACAAACCGGCGCCATCGGCCACGGTGAACTCGTCGTCGTACCCTCCACCCCCGCCACCCTCACACTCGACCCAAAGATCATCCACCCCGGCCTGCCCGTCGCGGGCGGCGAACTCGGCATCCTCCACGCGAGCGGTCCTCCAGACTTCACGATGTCGCTCACGAAGAACCAGGGCGTCATGATCCCGAGCGACACCTCCCTCACCGTCACCAGCGGTGAGCACCAGTGGCCCGCGATCATCGCAGAAACCCGCGCCAACGATTCCGGCGGGACCGACCTCATTCTCACCGCCCCCGACGGCTCCCCCGTGTGCGCCGACGCGTGCGACCAGATCCCCGCCTCCGGCACACTCAGCCTCCCCACCGCCATCGTCATCGTGGAGCCCGTGAGCGGCCCCGCCCTGCCCGTCGCGGCCGTGAGTGTGGGGGCCGACGGGCGCGCCCACGTCACGCTCGAGGTCGGGGACGGCACCGAAGAGCGCGCCGTCACGGTGCTCGGCACGCAAGACGGCGTCGCGGTCGTGGACGGCCTTCAGGAAGGCGACATGGTTCGCTTCCCCTCCACACCGAGCACGCCGCCCGCCCAGAGGCCCGGCCAGAGCCCGGGCCAGGCTCCCGGTGGCTCCGATGACGGGCGCGGGTGAACACGCGCGATGACACTCGCTCTGCGCGACCTCGAGTTTGCCTACTCCCGCACCAGCGCCCCACTGTTCGGCGGGCTCTCCCACGACTTCCCCGTCGGCCTCGTCACGGCCCTCACGGGGCCCTCCGGCCGGGGAAAGTCCACGCTGCTCTACCTCGCGGGGCTCCTGCTCACGCCGTCGGCCGGGACCGTCGAGCTTGATGGCTCTCCCGTCTCCGCCCTTACCGACGCGGCACGCTCCGCGCTGCGCGCCACGCGCATGGGGTTCGTGTTCCAAGACTCCGAACTGGACCCCACCCGCACCATCGTGGACAACGTCATGGAAGTGGGCCTCTATGCCGGGCACACGCCCGCTGCGCTCCGGCCCCGCGCCCACGAACTGCTCGAACGCTTCGGGCTCGCCGAAAGGGCCCGGCACACCCCGTGGCAGATTTCCGGCGGGCAGGCGCAACGCGTGGCGCTCTGCCGGGCCCTCATGAACCGCCCCGACATCGTGCTGGCCGACGAACCCACCGGCAACCTTGACCGCGACAACACCCTGCTGGTGCTCGACTCCCTCACCGACATCGCCCGCGAGGGCTGCACGGTCCTCATCGCCACGCACGACCCGCTCGTGGTGGAACACGCCGACGCAGTGGTGCAGCTATGAGGCTCCGCGTCCTGATCCTCGAGGCCTGGGCATCCGTGCGGGGCGCGCGCATGGCGTCGGCGCTCGTACTCATCGCCACCGCAGCGATGTGCGCGATCGCGCTCCTCACCGCGGGCAGCAGCGCCGCCCAGCGCGAGAACATCCGCGAGCAGCTCGGCACCGAAAGCGCCCGCACCCTCACCGTGACCATCAACGACGAGCGCGGGGCGATTAACGAGACCACCATTGCTCAGATAGGCTCGCTGGCCACCACCGAGGCCGTGATCGCCCGCGCCCTGCCCACCGATGCCACGAACCCCACCCTGAAGGGCGGCACCGGGGTCATGGCCCTGTGGACGGTTCAAGGCGATCTGCCCGGCGCGGTCCAGCTCACGGCGGGCAGGTGGCCGGGCCCGGGCGAAGCGATCATCGCGGAGACGGCAGCGCCCGCGTTCGGCCTATCCGCCCACGTGGGAGCCGCCACCACCGCCGACGGCGCGAGCTACCCCATCGTGGGGCGCTTTCGCGCGCGCGACGCCTTCGACGATCTCAACGCGGGCATCCTCGTGAGCCCTACCCCGGGCCAGAGCCCGGAAATGTTCACGGTGAACGTGCTCGGGCACAGCCTCGATCAGGCCGCGCTGCTCCAACGTGACACCCTCGGGATCCTCGCCCCACCCGACCCCACCAAGGTGACGATCACCTCCCCCGTCGCGGGCGCCGAGACCGCGCGCGAACTCGACGCTCGCCTCGCCGCGAGCGCCCGCACGCAACTCTTCACCATCCTCGGCGCGGGCCTCCTGTTCGTGGGCAGCGTGGTGCTCGCCGATGTGCTGATTCGCGCGCGCGACCTGGGGCGGCGCCGCACCCTCGGCATTAGCCGCCTGGACCTCGTGCTGCTGGTCATGGTGCGCACCGCTATCGCCGCCATCGCAGGCGCCATCGTTGGTTGCGCGGCGGCCACGATCGCGGCGGGCAGCTCCGCACCATCGCTCATGACCTCGGTGTTCATCACGATCCTCGGGGTCAGCGTCGCGATCTTCGCGAGCGTGCCGCCGTCCATGTATGCCGCCACGCGCGACCCGGTGCGGGTGCTACGCACCCCCTAACCGCGAGACTCCACGGCCCTCCCCGGTCACGCGAGCGCGCACGGTAGCGTCAACGCGCAGCAGGGTCAGCGCGCCGCGGCTCTCAGCCGCGCGAGCGCCGCGAGCGCCACGTCCGGCGAACTCGTGGGCCACAGGCGCGGCATCGCCTCCCGCAGATACGATCCGTAGCGTTTCGTGGCGAGCCGCTGATCGAGCACCACCACCATCCCTCGGTCCTCGACGGCGCGGATGAGGCGCCCGGCGCCCTGCGCCATGAGCAGCGCCGCGTGGGAGGCGGAGACGGCCATGAAGCCGTTCCCGCCACGCTGCTCCACGCGCTCCTGCCGGGCCGAAGCAAGGGGGTCGTCGGGCCGCGGGAAGGGAATGCGGTCGATCAGCACGAGGCGGCACGCGTGCCCGGGCACATCGACGCCCTGCCACAGGGCGCGCGAGCCGAACAGGCACGAATCCTCGCTCTCGCGGAAGCGCTGCACGAGCGCGGACAGCGAATCCTCCCCCTGCAGCAGCACGGTGCGGCCGGTGTGGGCGCGCACGTGGGCGGCGGCGTCCTCGGCGGCGCGGCGCGAGGAGAACAGGCCGAGCGCGCCGCCGCCCGCCGCCTCGATGAGTTCGGTGAGGTGCTCGAGCGTGGCCGGTGCCAGGCCGTCGCGGCCGGGCGGCGGCAGGTGGCGCGCGGTATAGAGGATGCCCTGCTTCGGGTAGTCGAACGGCGAGCCCACGTCGATGCCCGCCCACTGGTCCCGGTCCGCGTTTTCGGCGTGGCTGAGCACGCCGGGAACGGGATCGGCCACATCCACCCGGTTGTCCTTCCAGAGCCCGAACTGGGCGGCGGCCGGCTCGAAACGCTCCGCGAAGGCGAGGGTGGCGGAGGTGAACACGACGGTGGTGTCACGCAGGAGGGCGGCGCGCATCATCGCCGCCACGCTGAGCGGCGCCACGTCGATCATCGTGCGGCCCGTCGCTTCCGAATGGGACACGAACCGCACGTCATCATCGTCCGGGGCCACGAGCCTTTCGCACACGTCCATGATCTCCTGCAGGCGTGTGCGCACGGACTTGCGGGCCCCCGCGGTCGCGGCGTCGGAGCGCTCCCCCGCGTCCTTCGCGTCGCTAAACGCTCCCCTCGCCTCGATCTCCAGATGGGTGAGCGTGTCCTTCAGGCGCGGCTCGAGGTCCCCGATGATCCGCCCGGCGCTCTGCGCGGCGAGCGCGTCGGCGAAGGCGGATCCGGCATCGTCGAGGGCGGCGGCCGCCACACCCAGGGCCCGCAGCTCCCGCACCGCCCCGCGCACGGAGCCGTGGCTGAGGGTTTCCGTCGCAGCCGCGGTCACCCGATCCACGAGGTCGTGGGCCTCGTCAATGATGACCAGATCGTGCGGCGGCACGATCCCGAGCTTGTCGAACGCATCAATCGCGAGCAGCGCGTGGTTCGTCACCACCACATCGACCTCGCGGGCGAGGCTGCGGTTGCGCTCCGCGAAGCACGCGTCCTTGACGGGGCAAGCGGAGGCGAGGCACTGGCCGCTGCTCACCGAGACCTGCCGCCAGGCCCGGTCGGAGACGGGCACCGGGAGCGAGTCTCGATCCCCCGTGTCGCTCACGCGCGCCCATTCGCGCAGGCGCCGCACCTGTTCGCCGAGGCGCTCGCTATCACCCGGCGCGCCCGTGACCGACGCTTCGCTGAACAGGGACCCCGGGTCCAGGTCGTCGGGATAGCCGCCGTCGAGCTTGTGCAGGCACACGTAGTTGCCGCGTCCCTTGAGCAGCCCGAAGCTCGGTGTGCGGCCCAGGTGCGGCCCGAGCGCGTCCACGAGCCGCGGCAGGTCCTTCGAGACGATTTGGTGCTGGAGCGCAATCGTGGCGGTCGCGATCACGACTGTGGTGTTCGTGGCGACGGCGTGCATGAGGGCGGGCACGAGGTACGCGAGCGACTTGCCGGTGCCGGTGCCCGCCTGTACGAGCAGGTGGCGCCCAGAGGCCACGCTCGCCTCAATCGCCTCGGCCATGCGGCGCTGGCCCTCGCGTTCCTGGCCGCCCACGGCGCCGACGGCGCGGCGGAGCATGGCGTGCAGCGCCGTCGATTCCTCGCCGCGCTCGGGGCGCGACGGTTCGGCTTCTACACTCGGGGGCACCGAAGAAGTCTAGCCTCCGGCCGGTGCCCCGGGGCGTTACATGGCGGCGTCGGCGAGTTCGGCCGCGAGCGCATCATCCACCCGCGCCACGATCCGCGTGCCGCCATCGAGGAACTCTTCGCTCAGCAGTTCCCCCGTGGAGTGCACGCGCGAGACCAGATCGCCGCGCGTGTACGGCACCACGAGGTCCACGGGGATCGACGGGCGCGGCAGGGACTCGGCGATGAGCTCGCGAAGCTCCTCGATGCCCTCGCCCGTGCGGGCCGATACGATCGCGGAACGCTCCACCTGCGAGCGCAGGCGCGCGAGGGTTTCCGGGCTCGCCAGATCGGCCTTGTTGAAGACCACGATCTCGGGAACGTCGAAGCCCTCGATGTCGGAGAGCACCTGGCGCACGGCCTTCATCTGGCCTTCCGGGTCAGGATGCGAGGCATCGACCACGTGCAGCAGCAGGTGCGAATCCGCGACCTCTTCGAGGGTCGAGCGGAACGCTTCCACGAGCTCGGTGGGCAGGTGGCGCACGAAGCCGACGGTGTCGGCGAACGTGAACTCGCGGCCATCGGGCGTTTCGGCGCGGCGCACGGTGGGATCGAGCGTGGCGAACAGGGCGTTCTCCACGAGCACCCCGGCGCCCGTCAGGCGGTTGAGCAGCGAGGACTTCCCGGCATTCGTGTAGCCAGCAATCGCGACGGCGGGGATCGCGTGCCGCTTGCGGTCGGCCCGCTTGGCCTCGCGGGACGGCGCCATGTCGCGGATTTCGCGGCGCAGCTTCGCCATGCGGGTGCGGATGCGGCGGCGATCCAGTTCGATCTTCGTTTCGCCGGGGCCGCGCGAGCCGATGCCGACGCCGCTTGCAACGCGGCCGCCCGCCTGGCGGGACATCGATTCGCCCCAGCCGCGCAGGCGCGGCAGCAGGTACTCGAGCTGGGCCAGTTCCACTTGCGCCTTGCCTTCGCGGGACTTGGCGTGCTGGGCGAAAATGTCGAGGATGAGCGCGGTGCGGTCGATGACCTTGACCTTCACGACGTCTTCGAGCGCGCGGCGCTGTGATGGGCCGAGCTGGCCGTCACACACGACGGTGTCGGCGCCGAGCGCCGCGACGATCTCCGCGAGTTCCTTCGCCTTGCCGGAGCCGAGGAACGTGGCGGGGTCGGGGTGGGCGCGGCGCTGCATCACGCCGTCGAGCACGCGCGAGCCCGCCGTTTCGGCGAGCGCCGCCAGCTCGCGCATCGAGTTCTCTGCCTCATCCACGGTCCCCGTGGTGAACAGTCCGGCGAGCACCACGTTTTCGAGGCGCAGTTCGCGGTACTCGACCTCGGTGATGTCGTCCAGTTCGGTGCGCAGCTGGTCCACGCGGCGCAGCGAGTGGCGTTCGGCCAGGTCCAGCTGGTCGCCGTCGGCATCGGAATCGTAGGTGATGCGGGACACGGAGGCGTCGCCGCGCGACAGCACCCGGTCCATGATCGAGGACTCGTAGGTGGGCGCGGCCTCGGTGGCGGCGTCCGCGGTGGTCTCGGTGGCAGCGGTCTCGTCGCCTGTTCGCGTGTCAGGAATAAAAGGCGTCACGTGCGGGGGTTCTCCCTGTGGTTGATGGGGCGGCCTTTGCCGCATGTCTTCAGTGTGGCACGCGTCCGTGGGCGTGCGCGAAGGAATATTGCGGCCGATAGACTCCACCCGTGAACTCCGACGGCCATTACTTCTCTCCCGTGCCCGGGCAGGACCTTCGCGAGATGCCGCTGCGGGTGCAGCTGGCGGGGGCGGAGCGCACGCTCGTCAGCGCCCGGGGCCTCTTCAGTGCCGGGGGCCTCGACAAGGCGACGGCCGTGCTCTTAGACAACGCCGAGCGCCTGCCCAGCATTCCAGGCGGCGCGCGCGTGCTGGATGTGGGCTGCGGGTGGGGGCCCATCGCCCTGAGCATCGCGCTCTCGCACCCGAGCGCGCAGGTCACGGCCGTGGATGTGCACCCTCACGCGCGGGCGATCACGGCCACGAATGCCGAGCTGCTGGGCCTCACAAACGTCCGCGTGGCGGCGCCGGAGGACGTGGATGAGGCCGAGCGTTTCGATGCCCTGTGGTCCAATCCGCCCATTCGGATCGGCAAGCCGGAACTGCACGCGCTTTTGCGGCGCTGGGTGGGGCAGCTGGCGCCGGACGGGACTGCGTCGATGGTGGTGGGCAAGAACCTCGGCGCGGATTCCCTCGCTAACTGGATGAACCGCGAGTTCGCGCCCCGCGAGGCCCACAAGGCGCACTCCTCGAAGGGGTTCCGGCTGCTCGTGCTGGGGCCGTCAGGGGCGGGGGCCGACGGCGCCGAGCGCTGATAGTTCAGCCGGTCCCATCAGGGTCATCTCCCCCAGCTCATCCCAGCCGAGCGTGAGCGTCCCGCCGCGCACATCGACCTGCCAGTTCGCGCGGGAGGCGTCTCCCGTCACGTGCGCGGTCGCCGCCGCGACGGCGGTGGCGCCCGTGCCGCACGAGAGGGTCTCCCCCACGCCCCGCTCGAACACTCGCATCGCCACGTGGCGTGTGCCGCGCCGCTGCACGAACTCGATGTTCGTGCCCTCGGTGGGCACGGGGTCGAGCGGCGGAGCCTCGGTCAGGTCCAGCGATTCCAGGTCGATCTCTTCCGGCAGCTGGACGACCGTGTGGGGGTTGCCCACGTTGACGTCTTCCGCCTCGAACCAGCGCTCCCCCACCTGGACGCGCCGCACGGGGCCCTCCAGCCGGGCGGGGCCCATGCCCACGCGCACGCGCCAGTTCGGCCCGGCCTCGAGGATGTCCACGTGGCGCAGCCCGGCGCGGGTGGCGATGTCGAAGGAGCGTTCATTCACGTAGCCGCGCTCGCTGAGGAACGCGGCGAAGGCCCGCACGCCGTTGCCGCACATTTGGGCCAGGGAGCCGTCGGCGTTGCGATAGTCCATGAACCACTCGGGGGGCGCCTGCGTGCCCCGCCGTGCGTCGTCGGTGCCCAGATCTGCGTCGTCAGTGCTCAGCGCCGCACCAACGCCCGGAATCTCCTCGCCTGCCGCTGCGGTGCGGACGGCGCGGATGATCCCGTCGGTCCCGACCGGGCCCGCCAGGGCGCGCACGGCCCCGGCATCGAGCGCCCACGTGCCGTCGGGGTCGTCGATCATGACGAAATCGTTGCGGGTAGCGCTCGCGTAGCTCAGGCGCGGGTCCTTCTCAAGCGCCTCACGGGATTCAACGGTCATGCCGCCAGTCTAGGCACCGCGCTGCGTCGTGGCCCGGGAAGCGTGGTCGAGGTCGCGTTCGATGAGCGAGAGGGCCGACGGGTCCGCGCCCTGAACCCACGTGAAGCGCGGGTCGCGGCGAAACCACGTGTCCTGCTTGCGCACGAGCTTGCGCGTGCCCACAATCGTCTGCTCTATGGCGTCGTCGAGGCTCACCTCTCCCCGCAGGTGGGCGAGGAGCTGCGCGTACCCAATCGCCTGCCGCGCGGTCAGCCCCCGCTCGATGCCCCGCTGAACGAGGCCACGCACCTCGTCGAGGAACCCGGCCTGCATCATGCACTCGACCCGGGCCTGCACTCGCTCGTATAGTTCGGCGCGCTCGCGCCTCACCGCCACGTACACCACGTTCGGATCCTCGAACGTGTAGGTGGGCATGAACGCCGAGAAGGGGCGGCTCGTCAGGCGGCCCACCTCGAGGGCCCGCACGATCCGCCGCATGTCCCCCACCCCGATGGACGACGCCGCCACCGGATCACTCTGGGCGAGCCTGGCGTGCGCGGCCGCGAGACCCACGCTGCTCGCCCACTCCTCGATCTCCGCCCGCACCCGCGCATCCGACGGCGGAAACTCCAGCCGGTCCGTCAGCGCACGAAGATACAGCCCCGAGCCGCCCACCGCGATCGGCACCGCGCCCCGCGCGCGCACGTCGGCCACCGCCCGCCGAGCCTGCACCTGATAGTCCTGGACGCTCGCGTCCTCGCTCACCTCGTGCGTATCGAACAGATGGTGGGCAATGGACCGACGCTCGTGGAGCGGGGTCTTCGCCGTCCCAATGTCCATGCCCCGATACAGCTGCAAAGCATCGGCGTTGATGATCTCCCCGCCCACACGTTCGGCAAGATCGAGCGCCAGATCAGACTTCCCCGTGGCGGTGGCGCCCGCGATCACCACCAGCGGCATTACCCCGCCGGGGCGCTCCTGCTGCCCTGGATCGCCGTCCATTCCTGCCTCCGTTGTCACGTGGGTCGCACCGGGCGCGTCACTGGCTCGCTCCCGCCAGGTTCGTGTCGTAGCGTTGAGCACTACCCGGGTGTAGTCCACTAGAAAGGTACCCGATGTCTCCGCAGGTTAGGGATCCGCACGGACCCGCACACGCGCTCACCGCCGAGCGTCTCAAGGCCGCGCTCACACGCCTCGGATACTCCTTCGTGGAAGACGAAGAGAACCCCGACATTCTTCGCGCACGCTTCGACGCCTACCCCTTCACGTTCGCCATCACCGGCGAACACTCCTCGCTGCTCGTGGTGCGGGGACGCTGGGATCAGCTGATCCCCGTGAAGCTGAAGATGGAAGCCGCCCGTGTGTGCAACCACTGGAACATGGAACGCCTGTGGCCGAAGGTGTATGTGCGCCGCGAAGGCGACGGCGCGCTCGGCGTCTACGGCGAGAACGTGTTCGACTTCCACCACGGCGCAAGCGACGACGCGCTCGACCGCGCCCTGCGCTGCTCCCTCACCACCGCGATCACGTTCTTCAGGAACCTGAACGACGAACTGCCCGACGAGAACGAGAACGCCGCTTAGCCCC
>JAUNTX010000010.1 GCA_030538475.1 Dermabacter sp. | reverse complement strand
GCCGTCGACGCCGCCGAGGTCCACGAACGCACCGAAGTTGACGATCGAGGAGACGTGGCCGTCGCGGACCTGGCCCTTCTGCAGGGTCTGCAGGAAGTCGGTGCGCACGGACGCCTGGGTCTCTTCGAGGTAGGCGCGACGCGAGAGGACCACGTTGTTGCGGTTCTTGTCGAGCTCGATGATCTTCGCTTCGAGTTCCTGGCCGATGTAGGGCTGCAGGTCGCGCACGCGGCGCATCTCCACGAGCGAGGCGGGCAGGAAGCCGCGCAGGCCGATGTCCACGATGAGGCCACCCTTGACCACTTCGATGACGGTGCCGGTGACGACGCCTTCGTTTTCCTTGATCTCCTCGATGGAGCCCCAGGCGCGCTCGTACTGGGCGCGCTTCTTGGAGAGGATCAGGCGGCCTTCTTTGTCTTCCTTCTGGAGGACCAGGGCCTCGACTTCGTCGCCCACCTCAACCACGTCGTCGGGATCGACGTCGTGCTTGATGGAGAGTTCGCGCGAGGGGATGACGCCTTCGGTCTTGTAACCGATGTCAAGAAGAACCTCGTCCCGGTCCACCTTGACGACGGTGCCCTCGACGATGTCGCCATCGTTGAAGTACTTGATGGTCGAATCGATCGCGGCGAGGAGGTCCTCTTCGCTACCGATGTCGTTGATGGCGATCTGAGGTGCGGTATTGGTGGTCATGTAGGTGGTGACTCCGTCGGGACAGGTAGTAGTTGGTGCAGTGTCATGCATGGCCGCGCGCGGGGGCGCAGGTAGCCATACGCATCCAACAATACGCGCCCGGGGCGCGCGGGGTCAACGACTATGCGGGCCGACGGGCCCCGCACCCCGCTGGCGTGAGCAACCCCACACGCGGGTGCGGGGAGTGGCGGGGCCGACGGCTCAGTGGGCGGCCTCGAGCCATGTCACGCCCCGGCCCACCGACACGTCCATTGGCACGTCGAGCGCGTAGGCGCCTTCCATGCCCTCGCGCACGAGCGCCGTGACGGCCTCGCCCTCCCCCGGGGCCACCTCGACGATGAGTTCGTCGTGGACCTGGAGCAGCAGCCGCGAGGCCGCGCCCGCGGCCCGCAGTCGAGCGTCAACCCGCAGCATCGCGAGCTTGATGATGTCGGCCGCGCTGCCCTGAATGGGCGAATTGAGGGCCACTCGCTCGGCGTTCTCCCGCCGCTGCCGATTGTCGCTCGTGAGGTCCGGCAGGTACCGGCGGCGGCCGAGCAGCGTTTCGGTGTATCCGGCCTCGCGCGCCCGCTCGACGCTCTCGCGGAGGTAGTCGCGCACCCCGCCGAAGCGCTCGAAGTACTGATCGCGCAGCGCGGTCGCGTCGGCCTGGGGGATGTGCAGCTGGCGCGCCAGTCCGAACGCCGAGAGCCCGTAGGCGAGGCCGTAGCTCACGGCCTTCGTCTTTGCTCGCTCCTCGCTCGTCACCTGATCCACGGGCGTCCCGAACACCTGGGAGGCCACGAAGTTGTGGAGGTCTTCGCCCTCGCGGAACGCGTGGATGAGCCCCTCGTCGCCGCTCAGGTGCGCCATGATCCGCATCTCGATCTGCGAGTAGTCCGCCGTGAGCAGGCTCTCGTAGCCCTCGCTTGTACCGAAAGCCCCGCGGATTTGGCGCCCGGCCTCGGTGCGCGCGGGAATGTTCTGCAGGTTCGGGTTCGAGGAGGCGAGGCGGCCCGTCGCGGCGACGTTCTGGGCGAGCGTCGTGTGGATCCGGCCGTCCGCGCTCACGGACTTGCGCAGCGTCTCGATGATCTGGCGCAGCTTCGTGACATCCCGGTGCGCGAGCAGGGAGGAGAGGAACGGGTGGCCGGTCTTGACGAAGAGGTCCGAGAGCGATTCGGCATCGGTCGAAAAGCCCGTCTTGGTTTTGCGCGTAGGAGGCATCCCGAGGCGCTCAAACAGCACGGTCTGCAGTTGCTTCGGCGAGCCCAGGTTGATCGGCTCGCCGCCGATGTGCGAGAACGCCTCTTCCGCCACGCGCTGCTGCGACTCCGCGTGGGCGGCATCGAGCGTCCCGAGCTGGTCGGCGCTCACCTGGATCCCCGCGCTCTCCATGCGGCCGATCACCGAGGCGAGCGGCAGTTCGAGGTCGTCGTGGATCGCCCTCGAGGCGTGCGCGTCGAGGTCGGCTTCGAGCAGCGGCCCCATGCGCCACACCGCGCGGGCCCGCGCCACGAGAGCGGCCGTGCTGGCCTCCGCGTCCAGGTCGAGCGCGCCCTGCGCCGCCCCGTCGGCATGCTCGAGGTCCTCGCGCAGGTGCCGCATCGCGAGCCCCGCCACGTCCGCGGGCCGCTGATCGGGCCGACACAGGAACTCGGCGAGCGACAAATCCAGCGTCCAGCCGCGCACCTCGGCGTCGATCGCGCCGAGCAGGTGCGCGGCGAGTTTCGTGTCCGCGGCGCTCTTCGGGATGACGGAGTTTCGGCACCAGCGCCGCAGCGCGGCCATGTCGTCGCCCTCGTCGGCCAGCTGCCCGAGGTCCACGATGATCGTCGCGCTCGAAGTGGCGACCGCGAGTGCGTCGAGCCGCGCGAGCCCCGCCACGTACGCGCCCTCGGCGACGATGGCGCCGCCGGTCGCGGCGTGCGTGCCGAGCGCCAACTCGAGCTCCCCCACACCCGGGGTGAGCACCGGAACCGTGGGATTGGCAGTGATCGGCTCCTCGGGGAGCTCGGGAGAATCCGAACTCACGAGCGCCGCGGGAATGTCGCGCCGGATCGTTGGGCCGAACGCCAGATCGTCGAAGCGGGCGTTGATCTGCACCCGGTCGCCCCGGCCCAGCGCGTACGCGGAAAAGTCCGTCGGCAGGTCAAGATCGCGCACCGCGGCGTTCATCTGCCGATTGCGCCGCACCGCCTCCAGGTGATCGCGGAAGCTCTGCCCGGCCTTGCCCCCGATCTCGTCGGCCCGCTCAAAGAGCGCCTCGAGCGAACCGAACTGCCCCAGCCACTTCGCCGCCGTCTTCGGCCCCACTCCGGGCACGCCCGGCAGATTGTCCGCGCTTTCGCCCACGAGAGCCGCGAGCTCCGGATACTGGGCGGGGCTCACGAGGTACTTCTCCTCGACCGCCGCGGGCGTCATGCGCCGCATCTCCGTCACGCCCTTCACGGGCTGCAGCAGCGTCACGGTGTCGCTCACGAGCTGGATCGCGTCGCGATCACTCGTCACGAGCAGCGGCTGAACCCCCGCCGCATCGGCAATCGTCGCAATTGAGGCCACGATGTCGTCGGCCTCGAAGTCCTCCACCGTCCACCACGACACCCCGAGAGCGTCGAGCACCTGCTGAATGAGGGCGATCTGACCCTTGAACGGCTCCGGCGTGGCGTCGCGGCCCGCCTTGTACTGATCGTAGATCCGGTCGCGGAACGTGCCGCCGGGCAGATCGAACGCCACCGCGATGTGGGTCGGCTGCTCGTTCTTCACGATGTTGAAGATCATCCGCGTGAAGCCATACACGGCGTTCGTCGCCTGGCCCTGCCCGTTGACGAAGGACTCCGGAGGGAGGGCGAAGTAGGCGCGAAACGCCATCGCGTGCCCGTCGATGATGACAATTCGCTGGGGCTCGGTGCCGGAAGTGCTCTCACTCATGGCTCAAGTGTGTCACGCTAGGCGGATGGAATCGACAGGACAAACCCCGGCTGCCAGCACCACGCAGGGCAGTCACCCCATGGCCGACCGCGTCCGCGCCTCCCTCAAGGGAACGCTGTGTGAACGCATGGGCATGGAGATCGTAGAACTTCGGCCCGACGGCGGCATCATGACCATGCCCATCGAGGGCAACACGCAGCCCGTCGGCCTGCTTCACGGCGGCGCCTCCATCGCGCTCGCCGAATCCCTCGTCTCGCTCGCCGGTGTGCTCCACGGCTGGGACCTCTACGGCGAGGGCGCCCAGGCCGTCGGCACCACCTTCTCGGCCACCCACCACAAGCCCGGCCGCACCGGTACCGTCACCGCGACGGCGCGCGCCCAGCACCTGGGCCGACAGGTCACGAGCTATCTGGTCGAGGTACGCGCAGAGGACGGCACACTGCTGTGTACCGTCCTCGGAAGCGCGCACCTGCTGCCGCCTCGCGCCTGAGCGCGGCGGCGCGGCCCTAGTCCTTCGTGCCGCCCAGCTGATCGATCACGGCATCGGCGACCTCACGCATCGTGAGGCGCCGATCCATCGAGGTCTTCTGGATCCAGCGGAACGCGTCCGGCTCGCTGAGGTTCATGTTCGACTGCAGCAGGCCCTTCGCGCGGTCCACGCGCTTGCGCGTCTCGAAGCGCTCCTCCATGTCGTGAATCTCGGAGCTCAGCGCATTGATCTGCTGGTAGCGCGACACGGCGATCTCGATGGCCGGAAGCAGATCGGCGGGCGTAAAGGGCTTGACCACGAACGCCATGGCGCCGGCATCGCGCGCCCGCTCCACGAGCTCCTTCTGCGAGAAGGCGGTGAGCATGACCACGGGCGCCAGGTGCTCCTTGCCGATGATCTCGGCGGCGCTCACGCCATCCATCTGCGGCATCTTCACGTCCATCACCACGATGTCCGGGAGCAACTCGCGGGTCTTGTCCACGGCGCTCGCGCCGTCACCGACAGCTGCCACGACCTCGTAGCCCGCCTCCGTCAGCGTCTCCACAATGTCCATGCGGATGAGGCTCTCGTCTTCGGCAACGATGGCGCGACGACGCACCGATGCTCCGCCCTTCGTCGCGGCCTTCTTCGGCGCCTTCGGCGCGGGAGCCTCCGCGGCGTCCGTCTCTACCGCGTCCACCTCCTGGACTTCCTCGGCCGTTTCCTTCAGGTTCTCGGTCTCGTTCATGACACCTATCGCTTCACGTTGGTCGTTGATGATCGCGCTCCCCCACCCCGCCGGGATCCCCGACCTCGGTGCGGGCACGGAGCGCGTGCCGGGTGTGCACCGCCCCACAGCCGCCAGCGGCGTCGGTGTGCGCAGATGCCCGTTCACCCGCTAGTCTATAGCGCGTGCCTGCTCACGCGGGCACAGAAGCCGGGTTGGCGAAATTGGTAGACGCGGCGCACTCAAAATGCGTTGTCTTCGGACGTACGGGTTCGAGTCCCGTACCCGGTACCCCAGCAGGCCGGCGCGCTTCTTGCCAGAGGCGCCTCGCGACGAGAGAAGGCCCCGCACACGCCATGTGTGCGGGGCCGCTCTCATGCGATGCGGGGATCAGCCGGGCAGGAACCCTGCCGCAATCGAATCGGCCTCGGCCTTCGCGGCCTCCGTGCCATCGAGGTCACCAATGCGGTGCACCCGCAGGGTGTTCGTCGAGCCGTGGACCCCGGGGGGCGAACCGGCGGCGATGATGACGAGGTCGCCGGGCTGCAGGCCCTTCTTCTCGCGCAGCAGTTCGTCCACCACCTTCACCATTTCGTCGGTGCTGCGCTGCGGCTCCACCAGGTGCGACTCGATGCCCCAGCTCAGCGACAGCTGGTTCGAGACCTTCTCATACGGCGTGATGGCGAGCAGGGGGATGGTGGGGCGCAGACGCGAGAGGCGGCGGGCCGTATCGCCCGACTCCGTGAAGGTCACGAGGTACTGGGCGGAGAGCTGATCGCCGATTTCGGCCGCCGCGCGCGTGATCGCGCCACCGCGGGTGTGAGGAATCGTGCCGAGCTCGTTGATGCGGTCGGCGCCGTTTTCCTCGGTGTTCGTGATGATGCGCGCCATCGTGCGCACCGCCTCGAACGGGAAGGCACCCACGGAGGTTTCCCCCGAGAGCATGACGGCGTCGGCGCCGTCGAGGATCGCGTTCGCGCAGTCCGACGCCTCGGCGCGCGTGGGCCGCGGGTTCGTGATCATCGACTCGAGCACCTGGGTGGCGACGATGACCGGCTTCGCGTTCCGGCGGGCCAGCTCAATCGTGCGCTTCTGCACGAGCGGCACCTGCTCGAGCGGGAGCTCCACGCCGAGGTCGCCGCGGGCCACCATGATGCCGTCGAACGCGCCGACAATGCCGCGCAGGGCACGCACGGCCTGCGGCTTCTCGATCTTGGCGATCACGGGAAGGCGAATGCCCTCTTCGTCCATGATGCGGTGAACATCCTCCACGTCGTGCGCATCGCGCACGAAGGAGAGGGCGATGAGGTCGGCGCCGAGCTGGAGGCCCCAGCGCAGATCGGCGATGTCCTTCTCGCTCATCGCGGGGACCGACACGGCCACACCGGGAAGGTTGATGCCCTTGTTGTTCGAGACGGGACCGGGGACCTCGACGACGGTCTTGACGTCGGTATCGGTCACTTCGACAACGCGGACGGCGACCTTGCCGTCATCGATGAGAAGCATGTCGCCCGGACGCGAATCCCCCGGCAGGCCCTTGAAGGTCGTGCTGACGCGCTCGCGCGTGCCCAGGATGTCGTCGGTGGTGATGGTGAACAGATCGCCCACGGCGAGATCGTGCGGGCCGTCGGCGAACTTGCCGAGGCGGATCTTCGGGCCCTGCAGGTCCACGAGGATCGCGACGCTCTGACCCAGATCGGCCGCTGCCTGGCGGATGTTGGCGTACACCGCCTCGTGGTCTGCGTACGATCCGTGGCTCAAGTTCATGCGGGCCACGTTCATGCCCGATTCAATGAGCGTACGAATTTGTTCGTACGTGTTAGTGGCAGGACCGAGAGTACAAACGATCTTTGCTTTACGCATGTCAACCCATCTATTGCTTGTCTGGGGCGGGACCCTCGCCGGCCGTGACACTCGCGAATCCGGCGGGCCTTCTCATGAGGAGCGCGCGGGGGGTGCGAGCGCACAGTGGTGCGCGGGTCGCTACGCCGAGATCCAGGAACCATTCTAGGGGGCGAACTCCGTGATCATCCCCAGTTTCGTCCCGGTGTCGCCCACTTTGTGCCTCCCACCGAACGCGGGAGGCGAGCGTGGTGCCCGGGCGCCGAGAGACAGCGCGCCGCTGCGCCCCTCAACGCGGGGCCGGGGCGCCCGTGAGGCCGGGCCTCAGCCCTGGCTCTCCCCCTCGGCGGGAGCGGGAGCATTCTCCGGGGCCGCGATGCCGTCGGTTGCGCGCGTCGGCTCCCCGTGCTGTACGGCGCGCATGCTCATGAGCACGAAGGCGACGAGCGCGGCGAGGGCGGTGAGGATGTAGACGAGCATGTGGACGCGCATGCCGAGCACCATGGTCGAGGGATCCGTGCGCATCGTCTCCATGAGCACGCGGCCCGAGGCGTAGCCGATGACGTACAGGACGAACACGCGGCCACCCGCGATGGAGAATCGCCGCGAGATGAGCAGCACGACGGCGCACGCCGCGAGGTTCCACAGGGCTTCGTAGAGGAACGTGGGCTGATACGTGCCCGGGATGCACCCGGCGATCGTCGAGCCGTTTTGGACGCACGAGATCTCGAGGCCCCACGGCACGTCGGTGGGGGCGCCGTAGAGTTCCTGGTTCGCCCAGTTCCCGAGGCGGCCAATGGCCTGCGCGACGAAGAGCGTGGGGCCAATGGCGTCGGCGAGCACGAGGAAGTTGACGCGCTTGCGCCTGGCCATGACCCACGCGGCGATGCCGCCTCCGGCCACGCCGCCCCAGATTCCGAGGCCGCCTTCCCAGATTTTCAGGGCATCGAGCGGATCGGCGCCCGCGCCGAAGTAGTCGCTCGGGTTGACCGCCACGTGGTAGATGCGGGCGCCGATGATGCCCGCGATGACCGCCGCGAACGCGATGTCGAACATGTCCTCGGCATCGCCGCCGCGCGCCACCCAGCGCTTGGAGGCCCACCATCCGGCCACGCCGATACCGGTGAGGATGAACAGCGCGTAGAAGTGGATGGTCACGGGGCCGATGCTGATCGCGCTGACCGTGGGGCTCGGGATACCGGCGAGGCTCATGCGCGTGCTCCATCGATGCCGCGGCGCATATCGCGCACGAGGTCCGTGAGGGCCGCGCGGCCCGCCGCGGGAGATTCCGCGCCGAGCAGGGCGCGCACGAAGGCGCTGCCGACGATCACGCCGTCGGCAAAGCGCCCGATATCGGCCGCCTGCTCGCCGTTGGACACCCCGAGGCCGACGCAGACGCGGGGCGCGCCCGCCGCACGGGTTCGGGCCACGAGGTCTTCGGCGGCGGCGCCGACGGACGAGCGCAGTCCCGTCACGCCCATCGTGGAGGCCGCGTACACGAACCCCTCCGTGTTACGCACGACGTACTCGAGCCGCTCGCGCGGGGAGCTCGGGGCGACGAGGAACACGCGGTCGACCTCGTGAGCGCTCGAGGCGGCGATCCATTCGGCGCCCGAGTCCGGGGTGAGGTCCGGCGTGATGACGCCCGCTCCCCCGGCGCTCGCCAGATCGCGCGCGAAGGCGTCCACGCCGTAGGCGAGGATCGGGTTGTAGTAGCTCATGACGAGCAGGGCCGCATCGAGATCGCTCAGGGATTCGATGGCGCGCATGACATCGCGGGGCCGCGTGCCCTGCGCGAGAGCACGGTCGGCGGCCTCCTGAATGACGGGCCCGTCCATGACCGGATCGGTGTAGGGAATGCCGAACTCGATCATGTCCACGCCCGCATCGACGAGGCAGCGCACCGCGTCGAGGCTGCCCTCGAAGGTGGGAAAGCCCACCGGAAGATAGGCCACGAGCGCGGCCCTGTTCTCTGCTGAGCAGCGGTCGATGACGTCTGCAGAGCAAAGCCGTGCCATGTCAGTTCCCTTCCTCAAAGGTGAGCGCGTCCGCCACGCGGCGGCGAACGTCCGCGAGGTCGGCCCGCGGCGGGGCCTCGCCCTGCTCCGATGGCGGCAGGAGGCCGAACCAGCGGGAGGCGGTCGTCACGTCCTTGTCGCCGCGGCCGGAGAGATTGACGATGATGATCGCGCCCTCTCCAAGTTCGTGCCCCAGCTGGATCGCCCCGGCAAGCGCGTGGGCCGATTCGATGGCGGGCATGATGCCCTCGGTCATCGAGAGCGCCGCGAAGGCGTCCATCGCCGCCACGTCATCAATCGCGCGGTACTCGGCGCGCCCGACATCGTGAAGGTAGGAGTGTTCGGGGCCGACACTCGGGTAGTCGAGACCGGCGCTCACCGAATGCGATTCGATGGTCTGGCCGTCCTCGTCCTGCATGACGTACGAGCGGGCGCCGTGGAGGACGCCCGGGCTTCCCGCGCCAATCGTCGCGCTGTGCCGCTCGGTGTCCACGCCGTCGCCGCCCGCCTCGCAGCCGAGGATCCGCACGTCGGGATCGTCGAGGAAGGCGTGGAAGAGGCCGATGGCGTTCGAGCCGCCGCCCACGCACGCGACGAGCGCGTCGGGCAGGCGCCCGGCCTGAGTGAGGATCTGTTCGCGCGCTTCCTCCCCGATGACCCGGTGGAAGTCGCGGACCATGGTCGGGTACGGGTGCGGGCCCGTGACCGTGCCGAGCAGGTAGTGGGTCGTGTCCACGTTGGTGACCCAATCGCGAAACGCCTCGTTGATCGCGTCCTTGAGGGTGCGCGAGCCGTGGGTGACGGGGATGACCTCGGCGCCGAGCAGGCGCATGCGGGCCACGTTGAGGGCCTGGCGCTCGGTATCCACCTGGCCCATGTAGATCGTGCAGTCGAGCCCCATGAGGGCCGCGGCGGTCGCAGTGGCCACGCCGTGCTGGCCCGCGCCCGTTTCCGCGATGACGCGCTTCTTGCCCATCCGCTTCGTCAGCAGCGCCTGGGCGAGCACGTTGTTGATCTTGTGGCTGCCCGTGTGATTGAGGTCCTCGCGCTTGAGGAAGATGCGCGCGCCCCCGGCGAGCGCGGAGAAGCGGGGCACCTCGGTCAGGAGCGACGGCCGCCCCGTGTACTCCCGAAACAGCCGCTGCACCTCGTCGATGAACGACGGGTCAATCGCGGCCTTCTCCCACGCCTCGGTCAGCTCATCAAGGGCGGGTACGAGCGCCTCGGGAAGGAAGCGCCCTCCGTACGCACCGAAGTACGGGCCGCTCACAGAGGCAATCGACTCTGCGGGGGCGGTGGGCTCGTGTGCAACCATGCGGGGCACCCTTTCTCTGTCTCGTCTCCTCAGGCGCGGCCGCGCCGGGAGACCTGGGTGAAGGCGCGAGCGGCGTCGCGTGGATTCGAGTGTGTCACAAGCGCCTCGCCCACGAGGACCGCGTCTGCGCCGGCCGCGGCATAGGCCTCAACATCGGCGAGGTCCACAACCGCGGATTCAGCGACGGCGAGCCGCTCGGACGGGATCGTGCCGACAAGGGCCGCGGCGTGGTCCCGATCGACCTCGAGGGTCTTGAGGTTGCGGGCGTTGACGCCGATGAGCTCAGCGTCAAGGCGAAGCGCCCGCTCGACCTCGCCGGCGTCGTGCGTCTCGACGAGGGCGCGCATGCCGAGCGCGCGCGTGAGGGCGTAGAACTCCGCCAGCTGCGCATCGCTCAGGGCGGCCACGATGAGCAGCACGATGTCGGCGCCGTGGGCGCGGGCCTCGTAGAACTGATATTCGTCCACCATGAAGTCCTTGCGCAGGACGGGGGTGCTCACGCGGGAGCGCACGGCATCGAGGTCGGCGAGGGTGCCCCGGAAGCGGCGCTGCTCGGTGAGCACGCTGATGGCGTTCGCTCCCCCGGCGCTGTAGTCGGCGGCAAGGGCCGACGGATCGGTGATCGGCGCGAGCGCCCCCTTGGACGGGGAGGATCGCTTGACCTCGGCGATGAGCCCGATGCCGCTCGAGGCGCGGATGAGGGGCACGACGTCGATGGGGGGCGCGGCAGCCTCGGCGTCGCGGCGAATCTGAGCGGCAGGCACCACGCGGACGCGGGCCGCGAGGTCCTCGCGCACCCCGGCGATGATGCTCGTCAACACGGTCATGGAAGATCCTTCTTATCTGGGGTCCGGGCCCCGAATAACGCGCCCGGCAGCGGGGCTTAGCCGCCGACGGCGAGGGACAGGGGGCGCAGCAGCTCGAAGCCGGGAAGGTTGCGCACCACGCCAAAAACGAGCAGGAGGCTGAGGGCGGTGGCCATGAGCGGCCACGGCACGAACAGGCGAGGCACAACGCCCCTCCAGCGGGCCACGGCCCACCAGAGCCAGGCGCCGACGGCGAGCGGCCCGAGGACGAGAATGGGCGCCCAGGAGCGCACGGCGAGCGCCAGGTCGCCGATGCTCACGGCGTAGGCGGCGCGGGTGGCGCCGCAGCCCGGGCAGTAGAGGCCGGTGAGGGCGTGAAAGGCGCACAGCGGGACGCTCTGCGTGAAGGGATTGAACACGAGACGCAAGACGACGAGCGCCAGGATCGCCGCCGCACACACCGCGAGCGGAAGCGCGATCCGCCGAAGGCGCCCTGCTCCACTGCTCGCAGCAGCCACGGGCGTACCCGGGGCGGAGCCCTCGAGAGTCCCGCGCGGCGGCGCTACGAATCCGTCAGGCACCGGTTAGCTCTTGGCCTTTTGTCCGAAGCCCATCACGCGCAGAACAAACGCGACAACGCAGCCGAGCACCATGGCGCCGAGGCCCGCCCACAGCAGCGACGGCTGCTCGAGAACCATCGAGAACGCGATGCCAATCGACCCGAGAACCGTGAAGACCGCGAAGGTCCACGCGGCGATGGTCTTGCCTTCGTTGTGCGGCGGTGCAGGGGGGACGCGATAGGTCTTGGGCATCGATTCTCTCCGGTGATCGTCCATGAACGGGGGCGCAAGCAAGCGCGCCACCATTGTGCCATGTCGGGCGCGGGCGATTCACCCGCGGTCCGCGCGCTCCTCGCCCGCCTCGTCCGCACGAGAGCCCTCCAGCGCGGGCGACCCCTCGTGACCGCGCTCGTCATCGGCCTGGGGGTCGTCGGTCTGGGAGTCGTCGGCGCTCGTCGGATCCTCGCCCTGGCTGAGGGCATCCCACGCGGCAGCGTCGTCGTGCTCGAGGTCGGCCTTCGGTGCGGCGCTTCGTCGGGCATACCGAGTGGAGCGCGTGCGCGGAACCGATCCGGCCACGATGATCGCCCACACGCCCGCCGCCGCGAGCTGCGCTCCCGCGAGCACCGCCACCCAGGGCCAGCTGCTCGTCACGGCGCGCACGTCGGCGCTCAGGATGCCGGTGGCTTCCGCGACCGCGGGGGCTGCCGCCGTGGCCGGGGACGCCGCGACGAGGATCGCGCTCGCGGCAACGGCGAGGCCGCTCAGGGCGATGACGACGGCGCAGACTCGGGCCAGCGTGCGGCGCGAGATGGCGAACACGAGGGCGGAGGCGAGCGCGACGAGCGCGAACGCGAGCGTGGCCGGGGCGGCGTCGGCCCCCGTGACGGTGATCTCCGTGAGCGTGCCCGCGAGCGAGAGCGTGCGCGCGGTGATCCACGTGCTTTGGGTGAGAGCGAAGACGCCGATGCCGAGCGCGAGCGTCAGCAGCACCGGGCCTTTGCGCGAGCGCGCGTTCACTGCGGCCTCACGGTTGCGGCGCTCGCCACGGCGCGTTCGGCCGCCGCCGCTTTCGAGAGGGACTCGCGGTACTCCATCCGGGGATCGGAATCGGCGACCACGCCTCCCCCGGCCTGCACGTGCGCCCGCCCGTCCTTCATGACGGTCGTGCGTATCGCAATCGCCATGTCCATGTCGCCCGCGAAGTCGATGTAGCCCACGGTGCCGCCGTAGATGCCGCGGGCCACCGGCTCCAGCCGATCAATGATCTGCATCGCGCGGGGCTTCGGCGCTCCCGAGAGCGTGCCCGCGGGGAAGGTCGCGCGCAGGGCGTCGAAGGCCGTGGCCTCAGCGCGCAGCTCGCCCGTGACGGTCGAGATGATGTGCATGATGTGGGAGTACTTGACGACCTCCATGAAGTCCCGCACCACGACCGTTCCCGGCACGCACACCTTCTGCAGGTCGTTGCGGCTGAGGTCCACGAGCATGAGGTGCTCCGAGCGGTCCTTCGGATCGGCGAGCAGTTCTGCATGGATCGCGTCGTCGGCATCCGGCGTGGCGCCGCGGGGCCTCGAGCCGGCGATGGGGTGGGTGCGCACCGTGCCCGAGCGCACGGTCACGAGCGTTTCGGGGCTCGCGCCCACCACGTCAATGGGCGTGCCCTCGCCATCGTGCGCGCGCAGAAGGAACATGTAGGGCGAGGGGTTGAGTCGGCGCAGCACGCGGTACACGTCGAGCGGATCGGCCGCGGACTCCTGCGTGAAGCGCTGCGAGGGCACCACCTGGAAGATCTCGCCGTCGATGATGTCCGTGATCGCCTCCGCGACGGAGCGTTCAAACTCCTCCTGGCTCGTGCGCGGCACCCCGGGCTGGCCCGTCACGGGCGCGTAGGTGATCGGGGTCGTGTCCAGGCGCGTGCGCAGCGCGGCGCGCATCGCCTCGATGCGCGCAAGCGAGCGATCATAGGCGGCATCGACGCCAGAATCTTCGCCGTTGAGATTGAGGGCGTTCGCGACCAGCAGCACCGTCGAATCCGTGTGGTCATATACGGCGACGTCTTCGGCGAGCAGCATGCACAGTTCGGGCGTCCCGATCTCGTCCACCGGCGCATCCGGCAGCGTCTCGAAGCGCCGCACGGCGTCGTAGCTGAGGAAGCCGACGAGGCCGCCCGTGAACGGCGGCAGGGACTCGATGCGCGCGGAGCGAAACGCGGCGGCGGCCTCGCGCAGCGCCTCGAGGGGATCGCCCGAGGTCTGCACCCCGGCCGGGACATCGCCGAACCAGCGGGCGCTGCCCTCGTGCTCGGTGAGCGAGGCGCGCGCGGAGACGCCGATGATGGACCAGCGGGCGTCCTCGCCCTGGCCCGCCGATTCGAGGAGGAACGTGCCCGCCTGGCCAGAGTCCGCCGTGAGCTTTCGATACAGCGAGATGGGCGTGTCCTGATCCGCGAGGGCGCGGTAGACGACCGGCACGATCCGCTGGCGGCTCGCGAGCGCCCGGAACGTCTCCCGGTCCGGCCACACCTGCCCGAGCGCGTCGCCCTCGAGCCCGCTCACGTGCTCGGGGTAGATCTCCTTGGTGCTCATCCTCGCTCCTTCTCGCCGCCCGGCGCCTCGTCGGCGCTCAGCAACAGCCCGTCCTCGAAGCACGTGTGTGCCCCCGTGTGGCACGCGGCCCCCACCTGCTCGGCGCGCACGAGGATCGTGTCGCCGTCGCAGTCGAGCGCGACGGATCGCACCCATTGCACGTGCCCGCTCGTATCGCCCTTGCGCCAGTATTCGCGGCGGGACCGCGACCACAGCACCACGCGGCCGCTCGTGAGGGTGCGGTGCAGGGCCTCATCGTCCATGTAGCCGAGCATGAGCACCTCGCCCGTGCTCGCCTCCTGGATGACCGCGGGGACCAGATTGTCCGCGTCGCGCTTGAGGCGGGCGGCCACGCGCGGATCGAGCGCGGAGTCTTCGGGCGGCACGCGCGTCACTACAGGGCCCGCAGCAGATCGTCGGTGCGGTTTGTCTGCTCCCACGTGAACTCCGGCAGGGCGCGGCCGAAGTGACCGAACACCGAGGTCTTCGCGTAGATGGGGCGCAGCAGGTCTAGCTCTTCCACAATCGCCTGCGGCCGCAGGTCAAAGACCTTGTGGATCGCGCCCACGAGCGTGCTCTCGGGAACCGTGCCGGTCCCGAAGGTCTCGACGTACAGGCCGACGGGGGCGGCCCGCCCAATCGCGTAGGCCACCTGCACCTCGCAGCGGTCCGCGAGGCCCGCGGCCACCACGTTCTTGGCCACCCAGCGCATCGCGTAGGCCGCGCTGCGGTCCACCTTCGAGGGATCCTTCCCGCTGAAGGCGCCGCCGCCGTGCCGCGCCATGCCGCCGTACGTATCGACGATGATCTTGCGACCCGTGAGGCCCGCATCGCCCTTCGGCCCGCCGATCACGAAGCGCCCCGTGGGGTTGATGTGGGTAGTGACATCGCTCGTGTCCAGCCCGAGCGCGGCGAGGTCCTCGAGGACCGGCTGGATCACCACTTGCGAGATGCCGGGGGTGAGCTGCGCGGCGATGTCGACGTCCTCGGCGTGCTGGCTCGAGACCACGATCGCTTCGACGCTGCGCGCAATGGCATCGTCGTCGTAGCCAATCGTCACCTGGGTCTTGCCGTCGGGGCGCAGGTACGGCAGCACGCCGTCGCGCCGAGCGCTCGAGAGGTGGCGGGCGAGCGAGTGCGCGGCGTAGATCGGCAGCGGCATGAGCTCGTCGGTGTCCCGGCACGCGTAGCCAAACATGAGCCCCTGGTCCCCGGCGCCGAGCTGGTTCCCCGTTTCGGCCGCGCCACCTTTGAACTCCTCGGAATTGTCCACGCCGAGCGCGATGTCGTCAGACTGTGAACCAATCGAGACCTCGATCCCGCACGAGTCCGCATCGAAGCCCTTCTCGGAGCTGTCGTAGCCGATCTCGCGGATCGTGTCGCGCACGATCTTGTTGACGTCGCTGTAGCCCGCGGTGCGCACCTCCCCCGCCACGTGCACGAGGCCCGTGGTCACGAGGGTTTCCACGGCCACGCGCGCGCCCGGATCCTGGCGCAGCATGTCGTCGAGGATCGCGTCGGAGATCTGATCGCAGATCTTGTCGGGGTGGCCTTCGGTCACCGATTCCGAGGTGAAATAGCGAAGCTCGCGTGAACTCATGCGGGTGTCCTTACGTGGGCGAGGGCCGGGCGGAAGCGTAACCGCGCCGGCTGGGCATTCGGGCCGCGGCCGCCTAGCGGCCCGCGGATTCCGCCGCACCATTATGGCGCAGGCGCTCGGCAATAGCCGACACGAGGCCATGCGCGACCTCGTGCTTCGTGCCCTCGTGCGTCTCGAGAATCCGCCCGTCGGCATCGAGGATGCTCACGTGATTGGTGGGCGAGCCGAAGGCATAGACGCTGACGTCGTTGAAAGCCAGCAGATCGGCGCCCTTGGCGCGGGCCTTGGCCTGGGCGTACGCGAGGGCGCTCGAGGTCTCATCGCCGGTCTCGGCGGCGAAGCCGACAATGACGCGGGGCCCGCCGCGCGTGCCGCGTTCGGTCACGAGCGAGCGCAGGATGTCCTCGGTCTGCGTGAGGTGAAGCACGAGCGAGGCGCCGTCATTCTTCTTCACCTTGGTGGGGGCGGCCTCCGCGGTGAAGTCCGAGACCGCGGCCGCCATGATGACCGCGTCGGCCCCCGGGGCGTGGGCGGCGATGGCGCGGGCTAGCTCGGCGGCGCTGCTGACGCGCACGAGCTCGACGCCGGTGGGAGGTTCCACCTCGGCGTGGGCGAGCACGAGCGTGACCCGTGCCCCGCGCACGAGGGCCGCGTGGGCGAGCGCGACGCCCTGGCGCCCCGTGGAATGGTTGGTCAGGACGCGCACCGGATCGAGCGCTTCCCTCGTGCCGCCCGCGCTGATGACGATGTGGCGGCCGCTCAGGTCGCGCTCCGCGGTGGGGGCGGCGAGGCAGCTAAGGACGCGTTCGACGATCACGGACGGCTCGGGAAGTCGGCCCGCCCCGGTATCGCTCCCCGTGAGGCGCCCAACGGCGGGAGGGATGATCGAGACGCCGCGCTGGATGAGAACCTCGACGTTGTCGCGCGTGGCCGGGTGCTCCCACATTTCCGTGTGCATCGCGGGGGCCACGATGACCGGTCCCCGCGCCACGAGCAGCGAGGCGGTGAGCAGGTCGTCGGCCCGGCCCATGCGCGCGCGAGCCAGGAAGTCGGCGGTCGCGGGCACCACCACGACGGCGTCGGCTTGCTGACCGAGCGCCACGTGCGCCACGTCGGGGATATCGTCGAACACCTCCGTGCTCACCCGGTTGTGGCTGAGCGCCTCCCAGGTCGCGGCGCCCACGAAAGCGAGCGAGGCACGCGTGGGGATGACCCGCACATCGGCGCCGAGCTCGGCGAGGGCGCGCACCACATGGGCGGCCTTGTATGCAGCGATGCCCGCACACACGCCCACGATGATGCGCCGCCCGGCAAGCGGGGCGGAGGATCCGGAAGGCGAAGGTGCGGGCACCGGTGTGGTCACCACTAGTGACAGGCCCTGCTAGAGGGTGAAGTCGATCGGGACCTCGGGCGCGTCATCACCGAGAGTGAGCGGCTCACGCGCGGGGGTGTCGGGAGCCGACTCGTCGATCTCCGTCGCGGTCAGCAGGCCCTCATCGATTTCGCGCAGCGCAATCGACAGCGGCTTCTCCTGAGCGGCGGTGTCCACGAGCGGACCCACGTGCTCGAGCAGGCCGTCTTCCATCTGCGCGTAGTAGGCGTTGATCTGGCGCGCACGCTTCGCCGAGTACAGCACGAGGGCGTACTTGGAATCGACGGCCTCGAGGAGGCGATCAATCGGCGGGTTGGTGATGCCTTCGGGCTGGGCAACTGTTCCGGACACGAAACGTCCCTTCTGATGTGAAGTCATGTGCGTGCGCCCGGCTGCGGGCAGCCGCAGGCGCAAATGGACATACTACCGGCTTCGGCTGATGAACCGCAGATCAGGCGGCGGTGACCTCGTTCACGCCGAGCACGCGGGCGAGCGCATCGACCGCGACATCGAGCTCGTCGTTGACGATGCTCACGTCGAACTCGCCTTCGGCCGCGAGTTCCACCCGCGCCGTCTCGAGCCGCCGCTCCCGCTCGTCGGGACCTTCCGTGCCGCGGCCCACGAGCCGCTCCACGAGGGCGTCCCAACTGGGCGGGGCCAAGAACACGAACGTCGCTTCCGGCAGGGACGCGCGCACCTGGCGAGCGCCCGCGAGATCGATTTCGAGCAGCACGGGCCTGCCGTCCGCGGCCGCCTCGAGCACCGGACCGCGCGGCGTGCCGTACCTGTTCTGGCCGTGCACGAGGGCCCATTCGAGCATGTCGCCCCGCGCCACGAGCTCGTCAAAACGCTCGTTCGTCACGAAGTAGTAGTGGACCCCTTCGACCTCCCCCGGGCGGGGCGAACGGGTCGTGGCCGAGACCGACAGCAGAACCTCGGGGTAGCGCTCGAGCAGGCGGCGCGAGACGGTGCCCTTACCGACCGCGGTGGGGCCGGCGAGAACGACGACCCGCCCCCGCGTCTGAGCTGTGGACGGGGAGTTCACCGTCAGTCGTCGAAGTGATCGATGAGCTTCTGCGCCTGGTGGCGGCCGAGACCCCGCACCTTGCGCGACGGCGAAATGCCGATCTCTTCCATGATCTGAGCGGCCTTCACCTTGCCGATACCGGGAAGCGACTCGAGCATGGCCGACACCTTGAGGCGCGCCACGGCCTCGTTCTCCTTGGCCTCTTCCAGAAGTCCACGGATCTCATCACTGCGGCGGCCGGTGGACGCCTTGAGGCGCGCCTTCACCGCCGCGCGTTCCTGGCGCAACTGAGCCGCCTTCTTGAGTGCCGCTGCGCGAGTCTCGGGTGTCAGAGTGGGTAGCGCCACGTCTTTACCTCTTTCTCCTGCTTCTTGGGGCTCACGCCCACACAAGTTCCGAACGGAATAACCGCCCTGGGAAGTGACCGGGCGCCACGGGTAGCGCCGCGTTTCCTCTGAGAATAGCCTGCCAGAGGCTCCCACGCGACTATATGGGCGCGTATTGTCCTACACCACAGTTTTCGGCCGATACGGCGTCCAGCGTCAGGATCCGGCCGCCTTCTTCGCGGCGAGCGCGTACTCGTGAGCCAGCGCCTCGAGCGTCCGCTCCAGCGCGCCGTCGCTCGGGCCCGCCTGAAGAATGGAGCGCGACTGCGCGGGCAGCACCCGCGCGCTCGCCGCGCCAAACACGCGCGGCAGATCGGCCGGTCGCGCACCCTGGGCGCCGAATCCCGGCGCGAGGAACGTTCCCGAAAAGCCCGCGAGATCCACCCCGGTGCGCTCGGCGGCATCGCCAATCGTGGCGCCGACGACCAGGCCGACGCTCCCCCACTGCCCGGCCTCCGCAGCGCTCGCGTTGTCCGCGGCCGCGTGGGCGGCCATCGTCGCGGCGATGCTGCGCCCGTGGGCATCGCGCGCGTGCTGGACCTCGGCCCCGTCGGGATTGGAGGTCAGGCACAGCACGTACACGCCCTTGGAGGCGGTGCGCGTGTATTCGAGGCACGGCTCGAGGGAGCCGTAGCCGAGGAACGGGCTCACGGTCACGGCATCGACCTCGAGCGGCGCGCCCGGGCGCAGATACGCCTCGGCGTAAGCGCCCATCGTGGAGCCAATGTCGCCGCGCTTCGCGTCCAGGAGGCACAGCACTCCCCGCTCCCGCGCCTCACCCACGAGCTCTTCGAGCACGGCAATTCCCGCGCTGCCGAAGCGCTCGAAGAACGCCGACTGGGGCTTGATCATCGCGACCCGGCCCTCGCACGCCTCGAGCATCCGCCGGGACAGCACGCGAGCCCCGGCCGCCGTATCAGGCAGGCCCCACGCCTCGAGGATCCCGCGATGAGGATCGATGCCCGCGACGATGGGCCCGGAGGCCTGAACGGACCGCTCGAGCCGCTGTCCAAACGTGAGAAGATCCGTGGTCATGCGAGCGCTCCCTGGGCGTTGATCCGTGCCTGGTGATCCTGGAGACTCAGCACATCGTAGGGGCGGCCATCCTGGATCGCCTCGATCCCCTGCACCGCCGCGGCGAACTCCGGGAGCGTCGTGACGATGGGGATATCGAGCGCCGTGGTCGCCGCGCGGATCGCGTAGCCGTCGGCCCGCGCTTCGGAGCCGGTCGGGGTGTTGACCACGAGGTCGATCTCGCCCTGTTCGATGAGGTCGATGACCGAGCGCTCCTCGCCCGTGGCCTGCGACGCCTTTTGGATGGTCGTGCACGCGATGCCGGAGCGCCGCAGCACGGCGGCCGTCCCGGCGGTGGCCACAATGGTGAAGCCCAGATCGACCATGCGCGAGGCGGGAAGCATAATCGAGCGCTTGTCGCCGTCGGCCACCGAGATGAAGACCGCGCCCGAACGGGGCAGGCCCTTGCCGCCGATGGCGAGCTGGGCCTTGGCAAACGCGCGCGGGAAGGTCTCGTCCATCCCCATGACCTCGCCCGTCGAGCGCATCTCCGGGCCGAGCAGCGCATCGACGCTGCGGCCCTCCCGGGTGCGGAACCGCTTGAACGGCAGCGCCGCCTCCTTGACCGCGATCGGGCGATCCATGGGCAGGTGCGTGTGATCGCCCTCCGGCAGCACACCCCGTGTCCGCAGCTCGGCGATGGATTGGCCTGCCATGACGAGCGCCGCCGCCCTGGACAGCGCCACCCCGGTCGCCTTCGCGACGAACGGCACGGTGCGCGAGGCGCGCGGGTTCGCCTCGAGGACGTAGAGGATGTCCTGGGTGAGGGCGAACTGGATGTTGATGAGGCCGCGCACACCAACGCCGCGGGCGATGGCCTCGGTTGAGGTGCGGATCCGCTCGCACTGCGCCGCGGACAGGGAGATCGGCGGCAGGGTGCACGAGCTGTCGCCCGAATGGATCCCCGCCTCCTCGATGTGCTCCATGATCCCGCCGATGAACAGTTCCTCGCCGTCGAACAGCGCGTCCACGTCGATCTCAATCGCCGTATCGAGGAAGCGGTCGATGAGGATCGGGGCGCTCGCGCGGCCCGAGGCAGGAAGGTTGCGCGAGACGTAGCCGCGCAGCTGATCGTCGTCGTACACGATCTCCATGCCGCGCCCGCCCAGCACGTAGCTCGGGCGCACGAGCACCGGGTAGCCCACCCGCGCGGCCACCTCGAGAGAATCCTCGAGCTGCCACGCCGTCCCGTACGGCGGCGCGGGCAGCTGCGCCATCGCGAGGACCGCGCCGAAGTGCCCGCGATCCTCCGCCTGATCAATCGCCTCGGGAGAGGTGCCGATGATCGGCAGGCCCGCGGCCTGGAGACGCCGCGCGAGCGAGAGCGGGGTCTGCCCGCCGAGCTGCACGATGATGCCCGCGATGGGACCCGCCGCCTTCTCCGCCTCGTACACCCCGAGCACGTCCTCGAAGGTGAGGGGCTCGAAGTACAGGCGGTCGGCGATGTCGTAGTCGGTCGAGACCGTCTCCGGGTTGCAGTTGATCATGACGGTCTCGTAGTCGAAGCCCAGCTCGGGCCTGCGCAGCGCGAGGGCGGCGTGCACGCACGAGTAGTCGAACTCGATCCCCTGCCCGATCCGGTTCGGCCCCGAGCCGAGGATGATGACCGCGGGCTTATCGCGCGGCTGAACCTCGGTCTCGAGGTCGTAGCTCGAGTAGTAGTAGGGGGTCTGGGACGGGAACTCCGCCGCGCATGTATCGACGGACTTGAAGACCGGGCGCACCCCGAGGGCCTGGCGCACCCCGAACACCACGTCGTCGCTCGTCGAGCGCATCTGGGCGATCTGCTGATCCGAGATGCCGTGGCGCTTGGCCTCGCGCAAGAGGGGCTCGTCGAGCACGTCGGCCGACGCGACCCGGTGCGCCACCTCGTCGATGAGCAGGATCTGATCGAGGAACCAGCGATCAATCGCCGTCGCCTCGTATAGCCGCTCGATGAGCTCGTCGCCGTCGCGCTCGCCGCAGGCCGCGGCGCGCAGCACCTGCTGGACCGCCACGATCCGCCCGTCGGTCGGCACGCGCACCTGGGCGAGCAGGGTCTCGATCTCCTCGTCGGTCGGCGGCGCACCCTCCCAGTGGAACGGCGCCCCCGCGACATCGAGCGAGCGCAGGGCCTTGCCGAGCGCCTCGGTGAAGTTGCGCCCGAGCGCCATCGCCTCGCCCACGGACTTCATCGTCGTGGTCAGGGTCGGATCCGCCGCGGGGAACTTCTCGAACGCGAACCGCGGGGCCTTCACCACGACGTAGTCGAGCGTGGGCTCGAAGCTCGCCGGGGTCGTGCCCGTGATGTCGTTCGTGATCTCATCGAGCGTGTACCCGAGCGCCACGCGCGCAGCGATCTTCGCGATGGGAAAGCCCGTGGCCTTCGAGGCGAGCGCCGAGGACCGGGAGACCCGCGGGTTCATTTCGATGACGATCATGCGCCCCGTGTCCGGATGCACGGCGAACTGGACGTTGCAGCCGCCCGTCTCCACGCCCACCTCGCGGATGATCGCGAAGGACACGTCGCGCATCTTCTGCAGCTCAACGTCGGTGAGGGTCATCGCCGGGGCCACGGTGATCGAATCGCCCGTGTGGACGCCGACGGGATCCACGTTCTCAATCGAGCACACGACCACGCAGTTGTCGTGGCGGTCGCGCATGAGCTCGAGCTCGTATTCCTTCCACCCGAGGATGGACTCCTCGAGCAGCACCTCCGTGGTGGGCGAATAGAACAGGCCGTCGCCCGCGATCCGGTGCAGATCCTCCTCGGTGTAGGCCATGCCGGAGCCGAGCCCGCCCATCGTGAACGAGGGACGCACCACGAGCGGGTAGCCGAGGTCTTCGGCCGCCTCGACGCATTCCTCGAGGGTGTGGCAGATGCGGCTGCGCGCCGATTCGGCGCCCGCGCGCTCCACCACGTCCTTGAACTGCTGGCGATCCTCCGCCTTCTCAATCGCCTCGATGGAGGCGCCGATGAGCTCGCAGTTGAACTCCTCGAGGATTCCCCGCTCCGCGAGGGCAATCGCGGCGTTCAGCGCGGTCTGCCCGCCGAGGGTGGGCAGCACGGCATCGGGCCGCTCCTTCGCGATGATCGAGCGAATCACGTCGGGGTCAATCGGCTCCACGTAGGTGGCATCCGCGATCTCGGGATCGGTCATGATCGTGGCCGGGTTCGAGTTGACGAGGATGGCCCTCAGGCCCTCGTCGCGCAGCACCCGGCACGCCTGGGTGCCCGAATAGTCGAACTCGGCGGCCTGCCCGATCACAATCGGGCCGGAGCCGATCACGAGCACGGAGGAAATGTCGGTGCGGCGGGGCATCAGGCGTCCTTTCCGGCGCGCGCGGCGCGGGCTTCACGGATCATGGTGACGAATCGATCGAACAGGTAGCTCGCATCGTGCGGCCCCGATGCCGCCTCGGGGTGATACTGCACGGAGAACGCGGGAATGTCGAGGCAGCGCAGCCCTTCGACCACGCCGTCGTTGAGGCCCACGTGGCTCACCACGACCCTGCCGTAGCGACCCTCGCCGTATGGCGCGACCGACTCCCCCTCGACGGGGGCGTCCACGGCGAAACCGTGATTGTGGGCGGTGATTTCCACGCGGGAGGTCTCGCGGTCCATGACCGGCTGGTTGATGCCGCGGTGCCCGAACGGCAGCTTGTAGGTGCCGTAGCCGAGCGCCCTGCCGAGCAGCTGATTGCCGAAGCAGATTCCGAAGAACGGGAGGCCGCGGTCCAGCACGGCGCGCAGGGTCTGCACCTGGGCGTCCGCGCTCGCGGGGTCGCCGGGGCCGTTGGAGAAGAACACGGCGTCCGGCGCAAGCGCCTCGATGTCCTCGATGCTCGCGTGGGCGGGAAGGATGTGGACGCGCAGGCCTCGCTCGGCCATGTGGCGGGGGGTCGCGGCCTTGATCCCGAGGTCGAGCGCGACCACGGTCCCGACGCATTCGCCCGTCGGCTCAAGCGTTTCCGGCGCGTCGATGGTCACGGCGTCAACGAAACTCGCGCCCGCCATCGGCGGCGACGCTGTGACCGCGCCCACGAGATCCTCGTGAGAGCGCCCGGCAAGCGCGTCGCCCGAGAAGATCCCGCCGCGCATCGCGCCCGCTGTCCTCAGGCGCCGGGTCAGGGCGCGCGTGTCAATCCCGCTGATCCCCACCACGCCGGAGGTCTCCAGGAGCGCTTCGAGGCCGCCCTCGCTGCGCCAGTTGGAGGCGCGGCGCGAAACGTCGCGCACCGCGTAGCCCTCGACCCAGACGCGGCGCGACTCCATGTCCTCGGCGTTGACCCCGGTGTTGCCGATGTGCGGGGCGGTCTGCACGACGATCTGGCCCGCGTAGGACGGGTCCGTGAGGGTCTCCTGGTAGCCGGTCATCCCGGTGGAAAAGACCACCTCACCGAGGCGCTCGCCGACGGCGCCGAACGACTGGCCGTCGTACACGGTGCCGTCTTCCAGCACGAGCACGGCCCGGGTGCGGGGGTGGGGGGTCATGGGGCCTCCTCAAGGCGGGGGGACAGATGGGAGATGAGCAGGGCGTGATCGGCGCGGCGGGCGAGCCTGAGGCCCGTATCGACGAGGGGCTCGCCCGAGCGCCACGTGATGACGACGAGGCCCGAGCGGCCCGTGTACTTCCCTGCCTGCCCGCTGGATTCTTTGACCGCGACGATGGCGTCCGCGGGGATGCTGAACGAGCGCGCGCCCACGCGCTCGATGGCAACAGTGCCGCGGTTGTCCACGCTCACGCGGGCCACCGAGCGCGCGCCGAGCGTATGCGAGTGGATCCGCGCGAGCGGGTCACCGGCGCGGGTGCTCGAGACGTAGACGGCCTCGAGGGGGCCGAGGACGGGGTGCTCCACGGGCGCGAAATCGGGCGCCTGCACGTCCTGATCGCGTTTCGCGTGGCGCCTCCACCCCCACCACATGAGCAGCAGCACCACGACGAAGGCGATGGCGAGCGTGATGACCGGTTGAACGGCGGCGGCGCCGGGGCCCTCAAAGCGCAACGAGGTCACCGTCCTTGACGGTGAGCCGGCCCCGGTACACGGTCGCCACGTTCCTGCCGGGAAGGGTGCGCCCCGCAAAGGGCGAGTTGGAGGAGCGGGAGGCGTGGGCGGAGGGATCGACGACGGCGGTGGCCGACGGGTCCCACACGAGCAGGTTCGCCGGCTCCCCGACCTCGATGCCGCGGCCCTGTTCCCCGTCGCGCGCGATTCGCGCGGGCGCCTCGCTCAGTACGCGCGCCACGTCACGCCAGGTGAGCATGCCGGTCTCGACCATCGTGGACTGGACGACGGGCAGGGCGGTCTCGAGGCCCGTCATACCGAACGCCGCGTGATCCCACTCGGTGTCTTTCGCATCGCGCGGGTGCGGCGCGTGATCGGTCGCGACGATATCGATGGTGCCGTCGGCGAGGCCCTCGCGTACCGCGTGTACGTCCCGCTCGGTGCGCAGCGGCGGGTTGACCTTGTAGCGGGCGTCGTACCCGCGCGCGCACTCGTCGGTGAGCAGAAGGTGATGGGGTGTGACCTCTGCCGTCACGGCGATGCCGCGCTGCTTCGCCCAGCGGATGATATCGACGCTGCCCGCGGTGGACAGGTGGCACACGTGCAGGCGGCTGCCCACGTGCTCGGCGAGCAGAACGTCGCGCGCGATGATCGACTCCTCGGCCACGGCGGGCCAGCCCATGAGACCGATCTCGGCGCTCACCTCGCCCTCGTGCATCTGGGCGCGGGGCGTCAGGGCCGGGTCCTGCGCGTGCTGCGCGATGACGCCATCGAACTGCTTGACGTACTCGAGTGCGCGGCGCATGAGCAGCGGATCGAAAACGCACGTGCCGTCGTCGGAGAACACGCGCACCCGCGCGGTCGATTCGGCCATCGCGCCGAGTTCGGCCAGGCGCTCGCCGGCAAGGCCCGCGGTCACGGCCCCGATGGGGTACACATCGCAATAGCCGGAAGCGATGCCGCGCTGGTGCACGAGCTCGACCACGCCCGCCGTATCGGCCACGGGCGTCGTGTTGGCCATCGCGTGCACGGCCGTGAAGCCGCCGCGGGCCGCCGCGCGGGTCCCGGTCTCAACCGTCTCCGCCTCTTCGCCTCCCGGCTCGCGCAGATGGGTGTGCAGGTCCACGAGGCCCGGCAGGAGCACGCAGCCGTCGGCCTCGATCACCTCGGCGTCGGACCCGGCCGCCTCGGCCGCATCCGCTCCGACCGCCGCGATGAGTCCGTCAACGATGGCGACATCGGCCACCGTCTCGCCGTACAGTGCGCCCGAGCGCACAAGAATGGGGGTGGGCATCAGGGACGATCCTTTGCGCTCGCGGCATCAGCGATGCCGGTGTGGGAGGAGGCGAGGACGTGGTAGAGCACGGCCATGCGGGTGCTCACCCCATTCGTCACCTGTTCAACGATGACGCTGCGCGGCCCATCGGCCACGTCGCTCGCGATCTCGAACCCGCGATTCATCGGGCCGGGGTGCAGGACAATCGCGTGCTCCGGCAGGCGCGCGGCGCGCTTGGCGGTGAGGCAGAAACGTCGGGAGTATTCGCCCTCGCTCGGGAAGAATCCGCCGCCCACCATCCGTTCGCGCTGGACGCGCAGCATCATGACGGCATCGGGGGCCTGCGCGATGGCCTCGTCGAGGTCGAAGCGGACCTCGCACGGCCAGTGCTCGACGCCGATGGGAAGAAGACCCGGGGGCGCGGCGAGTGTGACGCGCGCGCCGAGGCGGCTGAGCAGCAGCACGTTCGAGCGGGCCACGCGCGAGTGGAGGATGTCGCCCACGATCACCACGTGCAGGCCCGCGAGGTCCGCGCCGCGCGAGTCGGTGACGAGGTGGCGGCGCAGCGTGAACGAATCCAGGAGCGCCTGCGTGGGATGTTCGTGCGTGCCATCGCCCGCGTTGACGATGGGCTTATCGATCCAGCCCGCGTGGGCCAGCAGGTGCGCGGCTCCCGAGGCGTGCGAGCGCACCACGATCGCGTCGGCGCCCATTGCATCGAGCGTGAGGGCCGTGTCCTTGAGCGATTCACCCTTGGACAGGCTCGATCCCTTCGCCGAGAAGTTGATGACATCGGCGCTCAGGCGCTTGGCCGCCGCCTCGAAACTCAGGCGGGTGCGGGTCGAATCCTCGAAGAAGAGGTTGACCACGGTCTTGCCCAGCAGAGTGGGCAGCTTCCGGATCGAGCGGGACTGGGTCTGCGCCATCTCCTCGGCGGTATCCAGCAGCGCGACCGCCTCGGCGTGGCTGAGATCGGCAATGGAAATGAGGTGCTTCATGCGCGCGCCTCCTGCCCCGTGAGCGGGCGTTCGAGCACGACAGCATCGCTGCCGTCGGTCTCGGTCAGCAGCACGCGCACGCGCTCCTGGCGCGAGGTGGGGAGGTTTTTGCCCACGAAGTCGGCCCGAATGGGCAGTTCGCGATGGCCGCGATCCACGAGGATCGCGAGGCGAACGGCGGCGGGCCTGCCGAGTGCCGAGAGCGCGTCGAGCGCGGCCCGCACGGTGCGGCCCGAGTACAGCACGTCGTCCACGAGGACGACGGTGCGCCCGTCGATCCCTCCGCTCGGCACGTGGGTCGAGGCCGGGACGCGGGTGGGGCTGCGGTCGAGGTCGTCGCGATACATCGTGATGTCGAGTGTGCCCACGAAGTCGTCCACGAGCGGCGCTGCCTCGTCGGGCGCGGCCCCGTCGGCCCCGGCTCCCGAGCGCAGAATCGAGGCGCCGATCCGGCGGGCCAGGGGCACGCCGCGATGGTGAATGCCCAAAAGAACGAGGTTATCGGTGCCGCGGTTCGCCTCGAGGATCTCGAAGCCGATGCGGGTGAGGGCGCGGGCCATATCGGCCGGCCCCACCACCTCCGTGAGGCTCATACCCGGCGGCGCCGCCTGAGCGCCCGAATCTGAGATGGTCATTGGTCCTGCTCCCTTCTGCGCCTCTCCGGACGCACGGTTAAAGGGTTCTCGGTCTCCAGAGTAGCGAAGGACTACGAGAGGAGCTCCTTCATGTCCGCCATGCGCTGCAGGAGCGCGTTGACGAACGGCGCGGAATTGTCGGTGGACAGCTCCGAGGCGATCCGCGTGTATTCCTTGATGAGGATCACCACGTCGGTGCCCTCGGTGTACAGAATCTCCGCCGTGCCCATCCGCAAGATCGCCCGATCCACCGCGGGCATGCGCCCGAGCTGCCAGGACTCCGAGTGCGAACTCAGGGCATCATCCACATCGCCCGCGTGCTCGGCGTACACCAGGGCCAGCGCGCGGGCCGCCGGTGGCAGGGTGGTCTGCGCGGCCGACGTGCGGGTGCGTTCCTCGGCGAGCGGCGCGATGTCCAGGTCCCGGGCGTCGGCCTCGAACAGGACGTCAATCGCGCGCACGCGCGCCTTCGTGGCGCCGCCGAAGTCCTTCGTTCCCGAGGGCAGCGTGCGCAGGAGTTCGACCTCGGCGCCCTCGCGCGTGGGCGGGGGAAGATCGAGGGGATCGCGCGCCATCTCAGGCACGACCGATGTAATCGCCCGAGCGGGTGTCCACCTTCACCTTGGTGTTCTGCTCGAGGAACAGCGGCACGAGAATTTCCTTGCCGGTTTCGAGCGTGGCCGGCTTCGTGCCGCCCGACGAACGGTCGCCCTGCAGGCCCGGCTCGGTGTGGGTGATTTCGAGCACGACGGAGGCGGGCAGCTCCACGAAGAGTGCGGTGCCGTCGTTGAAGGCCACCACGACGTCCTGGCCCTCGAGCATGAAGTCGGAGGCATCGCCCACCACGTCGGCGGTTACGGTGGTCTGTTCCCACGTGCTCGTGTCCATGAAGACGAACATGTCGCCGTCCATGTACGAGTACTGCATGTCGCGGCGGTCCACGGTCGCGGTCTCCACCTTGACGCCCGCGTTGAACGTCTTGTCCACGCTCTTGCCCGTGAGAACGTTCTTGAGCTTCGTCCGCACGAAAGCGGGACCCTTGCCCGGCTTGACGTGCTGGAACTCCACAACGCTCCACAGGCCGTTGTCGATCTTCAGCACCATGCCGTTCTTGAGATCATTCGTGCTAGCCATCATTCTCCTTCTCGGGGTTCACTTCGCGGACGCGCCGTCTGGGCGCACACGCTCACCAATTTTAGCGCCTCTTCGGGGCTCGGTTGTCCGGGGCTCAGGCGTACTCGACCAGCTCTTCGTACTCGCTGTTCCACAGGTCTTCGACTGCGTCCGGCATGACGAGGACTCGCTCGGGACCGAGCGCCTTCACGGCGCCCGGGTCGTGGCTTACGAGCACAATCGCGCCCTCGAACGCCGCGAGTGCCCCGAGGATTTCCTCGCGACTCGCGGGATCGAGGTTGTTCGTCGGCTCATCCAGCAGGAGCACGTTCGCGCTCGAGACCACGAGGGTGGCCAGCGCGAGCCGGGTCTTTTCCCCGCCCGAGAGCACGCCCGCGCTCTTGTAGACATCCTCACCCTGGAACAGGAAGGAGCCGAGGATCTTGCGTACCTCCACCTCGGGCATGTCGCCCGCGGCCCGCTGCATGTTGTCCAGCACAGTCCGCTCGAGCAGCAGCGTGTCGTGTTCCTGCGCGTAGTAGCCGAGCTTCAGTCCGTGACCGGCCACGACCTCGCCCGTATCCGCACTCTCGACACCGGCGAGCAGCCGCAGCAGGGTGGTCTTGCCCGCGCCGTTGAGGCCGAGGATGACCACGCGGCTGCCGCGATCGATCGCGAGATTCACGTCGGTGAAGATCTCGAGGCTCCCGTAGCTCTTGGAGAGCGATTCGGCGCGCAGCGGGGTCTTTCCGCACGGTGCGGGCTTCGGGAAGCGCAGCTTCGCCACCTTGTCCGCCTGGCGCTCCTCGTCGAGGCCCTCGAGGAGGCGCTCGGCGCGCCGCAGCATCTGCTGCGCGGCCACGGCCTTCGTCGCCTTCGCGCGCATCTTGTTCGCTTGCGCCTCGAGCGTGGTCGCTTTCTTCTCCGCGTTCGCCCGCTCGCGCTTGCGCCGCTTCTCGTCGTCTTCGCGCTGCTTGAGGTAGTTCTTCCAGCCCATGTTGTAGATGTCGATGACCTGGCGGTTGGCATCGAGGTAGAACACTTTGTTCACCACCTGCTCCACGAGGGCCACGTCGTGGGAGATGATGATCATGCCGCCCGGATAGCTCATGAGGAAGTCGCGCAGCCACACCACGGAGTCCGCATCGAGGTGGTTCGTGGGCTCGTCGAGCACGAGCGTGTCGGCGCCGCTGAACAGGATGCGGCTGAGCTCGACGCGGCGGCGCTGGCCGCCGGAGAGCGTGCCGAGTTCGGCCTCGAGCAGCCGGTTGTCGATGCCGAGGTTCGCGGCGAGCTGCTTGGCCTCGGCTTCGGCCGCGTATCCGCCCTTGGATTCGAGCTCGTTGCTGAGCCGGGAGTAGCGGTCCATGGCCTTCTCGCGGCGCGCGGCGCTGAGTTCCATGTCGGCCATCTCTTCTTCGGCGCGCGCGAGCTTCGCGTAGATCCGGTCGAGCCCGCGGGCTTCGAGAATGCGCCCGAGCACGCTCTGGTGCGGATCGCCCTCCTGCGTGTCCTGGGGAAGGAAGCCGATCTCGCCGCGCCGATCAATGCTGCCCGAGGCGGCCTCGCGCTCCCCCGCAATCGTGCGCGTGAGGGTCGTCTTTCCCGCGCCGTTGCGGCCCACGAGCCCCACCCGGTCACCGCGGCCCACCTGGAAGCTCACCTGGCTCATGAGCAGGCGGGCACCCACGCGAATCTCGAGATCGTGGACGGTAATCATGGTGAAGACCTCTGGGCAGTTCAGGCGAAAAACGCGGATGTGCGAGCGCCCGGACGCGGGCACCCCCACCACTGTAGTGATTGTGGAGGCGGCGTACGGGATTCCGTGATGGGATGGGGGAACGCGCGTCGGCAACGCCACAGATGGCGCGACAACCAGAACCAGGTGGGGCCCGTTCCGTCTCCCGCACGAGCGGGAACGGCAGCGGGCGAAGAATCACGAAGGAGTGAGCGATGAGAGTCGGAATCGTCAAGGAAATCAAGCAGGCGGAGTACCGCGTGGCCATGCACGCCGCGGGCGTGGCGGAGCTGACCGGCCGGGGGCACGAGGTCCTCGTGGAGACCGGCGCGGGCGTCCACGCGGGCATTACCGACGCGGCCTACGTGGATGCGGGCGCCACCATCGTCCAGGATCCCGACACGGTGTGGGAACAGGCCGAACTGCTGCTCAAGGTTAAGGAGCCCCTGCCCGAGGAATACGGGCGGATGCGCAAGGATCAGATCCTCTTCACCTACCTGCATCTTGCGGCCTCGCGCGAGTGCACGGTGGCTCTGCTGGAGGCGGGGACCACGTCGGTCGCCTACGAGATGGTGCGCGGCTCGGGCGGCACCCTCCCGCTGCTCGCCCCGATGAGCCAGGTGGCTGGCCGTCTCGCCGCGCAGGTGGCGGCCTATCACCTCATGGCTCCCTACGGCGGCAGCGGGGTCCTGCTCGGCGGCGTGCCCGGCACGCGCCGCGCGAAGGTCCTCGTGGTCGGCGGCGGGGTCGTCGGCGAACAGGCGGCGGTTATGGCGAGCGGGCTCGGGGCCGACGTCACGATTGTCGATGTCAATCCCGCCCGCCTGTCGCAGCTCGATACCGTCTACGGCGGCCGGATCGCCACCCGGTTCTCGACTGCGCACGACATCGCGGCGCTTGCGACCGACTCCGACGTGGTGATCGGCGCGGTCCTCATCCCGGGCAAGCAGGCGCCGAAGCTCCTCACGCGCCCGGTCATCGAGTCGATGCGCCCCGGCTCCATCGTCGTCGATGTCGCGATCGATCAGGGCGGCTGCACGGAGGTCTCCCGGCCCACCACGCACGCGGAGCCCACGTTCCGGGTGGGACAGACCACGATGTACTGCGTCGCGAACATGCCGGGCGCCGTGAGCGCCACCTCGACCGCGGCGCTCGCGAACGCCACCCTCCCCTACGTGCTTCGCCTCGCCGACGGAGGCCTCGGCGCCATCGCTTCCGATCCGGGGCTTCGCGCAGGCCTGTCCACCCACGCGGGCGCGCTCTTGCACGAGGAAGTCGCCGAGGCGCACGAGTTCAGCGTCACCACCGTCGAAGTGGCTCTCGCCGCTCTCTAGCCTGCGGCCCCCATGCGAGCGGGGCGGGAACCGATTGCCATGTGGCCGGTTCCCGCCCCGCTCTGCGTGTGCCCGAGGGGGCTACAGGTTGAAGCCGATGGCGCGCAGCTGCTCCTTGCCATCCTCCGTGATGCGCTCCATGCCCCACGGCGGCATCCACACCCAGTTGATGCGGTGCGTCTCCGTGAGCGGATCGAGCGCGGCGAAGGTCTGCTCCTCCAGGACGTCCTGGAGCGGGCAGGCGGCGCTCGTGAGCGTCATGTCGACCACGGCGTTGCCGCCCTCCATCGTGATGCCGTACACGAGGCCCAGATCCACGACGTTGATCCCGAGCTCGGGATCGATAACGTCCTTGAGGGCTTCCTCGATGTCGGCGGCCGTGACCTCGGCCGATGCCTCACTCATGTGCGTCTTCCTTCCCTTGGCCGATCTCAGGCCTCAGAGCCCGCGAGGTAACGATCGTAGCCTTCGGCCTCGAGGCGTTCCGCGAGCTCCGGCCCGCCCTGCTCGGCGACCTTGCCGCCCACGAAGACGTGGACGAAGTCCGGCGTGATGTAGTTGAGGATGCGGGTGTAGTGGGTGATGAGCATGATGCCGAGCCCGGTCTCGTCCTTGACGCGGTTGACGCCTTCGGACACCACCCGCAGCGCGTCCACGTCAAGCCCGGAGTCGGTCTCGTCCAGGATCGCGATCTTCGGCTTGAGGAGCTCCATCTGCAGGATCTCGTGGCGCTTCTTCTCGCCGCCCGAGAAGCCCTCGTTGACGTTGCGCTGGGCGAACGTGGGGTCCATGCGCAGCTTGTCCATCGCGGCGCCGACCTCCTTGACCCAGGTGCGCAGCTTCGGGGCTTCGCCATCGACCGCGGTCTTCGCGGTGCGCAGGAAGTTGGAGACGGTCACGCCGGGAACTTCGACGGGGTACTGCATGGCGAGGAACAGGCCGGCCTTCGCCCGCTCGTCCACGCTCATCTCGAGGACGTCTTCGCCGTCCAGGAGCACCTCGCCGGAGGTGATCTCATACTTCGGGTGCCCGGCGATGGCGTAGGCGAGGGTGGACTTGCCGGAGCCGTTCGGGCCCATGATCGCGTGGGTTTCGCCCGAGCGGATCGTGAGGTTGACACCCTTGAGGATTTCCTTGGTGCCTTCGGGGGTCTCCACGCTCGCGTGAAGATCCTTGATGTCGAGAACTGACATTTCTGTGCCTTTCGAGGTCAGGACGTGTGGTGGGGGCCGAGCGACACGCTGATGGCGCCGGTGGCCTGGTCGATGTGAACGGGATAGACGGGGACGGGCTTCGTCGCGGGCAGCTGCTGCGGCTGCCCGGTCACGAGATCGAACTGGCTGCCGTGCTTCCAGCACTCCAGCCGGTCCTCATCGAGGTCCCCGTCGGAAAGGTTGACGCGGTCGTGGGTGCAGATATCGCCGAGGGCGTGGACGCTGCCGTCACTCGCGCGGGCAAGCGCAATCTCCACGCCGTCCAGTTCCACCCCGAGCACCTCGCCGGGGGCGAGGTCCTCCAGGTGGGCCAAGACGCGATATCCCTCCATTTAGCTCATGCTCCGCGCGAGCTCGCTCTCGATCTGCTCCGTGAGGTACTCGCGCACCTCCGGCACATCGATCTTCTGGATGAGCTCCTGGAAGAATCCACGCACCACGAGCCTGCGGGCTTCCGCTTCGGGGATGCCTCGCGCGCGCAGGTAGAACAGCTGCTCGTCGTCGAAGCGGCCCGTGGCCGCGGCGTGGCCCGCTCCCTCGATGTCGCCGGTCTCGATTTCGAGGTTCGGCACCGAGTCGGCGCGCGCACCTTCGGTGAGCACGAGGTTGCGGTTGAGTTCGTAGGTGTCGGTGCCTTCGGCGGCCTTGCGGATGAGCACGTCGCCCACCCAGACGCTGCGCGCGCCGCGGCCCTGCAGGGCGCCCTTGTAGGTCACGCGCGAGGTGCACTTCGGGGCGGCGTGATCGACGAAGAGGCGATGCTCGAGGTGCTGGTGGTCGTCGGCAAAGTAGAGGCCGAGCTGCTCGACCTCTCCCCCGGCAGCCACGAGGCTCGTCGTGGAGTTGATGCGGACCGCGCGTCCACCGAGGGAGACGACGATGTGGCGCAGCGTGGCGTCGCGCCCGACCGAGGCCACGTGGGTGCCCACGTGGATCGCGTCGTCGGCCCAGTCCTGGATGGAGATGACGGTCATCTGGGAGTTGTCGCCCACGATGAGCTCGAGGTTCTGGCCGTACAGGGCACTGCCCGTGTGGCTGAGGATGAACGTCGCGCTCGAGCTTTCGCCGGTCTCGAGGACAATCGAGGCGTAGGCGGGCGTGGTGGCCCGTTCGCCGTGAATGTCCACGCGCACCGGTTCGGCGAGCGCCGTGTTCTTCGGCGCGGCCAGGTGCAGGGCGTTGGCGCTCAGTTCGTCCGCCGCGGCCGCGATGCGGTCCTCGGGCACGAGCGCGGTGCCGCGGGGGCCCTCGCCGATGCCGAGGTTTCCGGCCACGAGCCCTTCGACCTCGCCGACCTCGTAGGTGAGGGCCTCGGTGTCGAAGGCGGGCTCGTTCGCGGCGAACAGCGGCGCGATCTCGCGCAGGCTCGCGAAGCGCCATTCTTCTTCGCGCCCGGTGGGGACCGGGTGATTCTCAAGGCCGCGCGCCTGGAAGCGGTTCGCGCGGGAGTTCTGGATGCGGGAGCCCACCTCGAGCGCTTCGGACTCGAGGGTGGCCTGCGAATGATCCGTGACGGTCATCAGCCGACGGCTCCTTCCATTTGAAGTTCAATGAGGCGGTTGAGTTCGAGCGCGTACTCCATGGGCAGTTCGCGGGCGATGGGCTCGATGAAGCCGCGCACGATCATTGCCATGGCCTCGGTCTCTTCCATGCCGCGGCTCATGAGGTAGAACAGCTGCTCTTCGCTCACCTTGGACACGGTGGCCTCGTGGCCCATCTGCACGTCGTCCACGCGCACATCCACGTAGGGGTAGGTGTCGGTGCGCGAGACGGTGTCCACGAGCAGGGCGTCGCACAGCACGGTCGAGGCGGAGTGGTGGGCACCGTCGTTGACCTGGACGAGGCCGCGATAGGAGCTGCGGCCGCCGCCGCGCGAAACGGACTTCGAGACAATCGAGCTCGAGGTGTGCGGCGCCATGTGCACCATCTTCGAGCCGGTGTCCTGGTGCTGCCCTTCACCCGCGAAGGCGATGGACAGGGTTTCGCCGCGGGCGTGTTCACCCATGAGCCACACGGCGGGGTACTTCATGGTGACCTTTGAGCCGATGTTGCCATCGACCCATTCCATCGTGCCGCCCTGCTCCACCGTGGTGCGCTTGGTGACGAGGTTGTAGACGTTGTTCGACCAGTTCTGGATGGTCGTGTAGCGGACGCGGGCGTCCTTCTTCACGACGATTTCCACGACGGCCGAGTGCAGCGAGTCCGACGAGTAGATCGGCGCGGTGCAGCCTTCGACGTAGTGCACGTAGCTGCCTTCGTCGGCGATGATGAGCGTGCGCTCGAACTGGCCCATGTTTTCCGTGTTGATGCGGAAGTAGGCCTGGAGCGGGATGTCCACGTGGACGCCCGGGGGCACGTAGACGAAAGAGCCGCCGGACCACACCGCGGTGTTAAGCGCGGAGAACTTGTTGTCGCCCGAGGGGATGACGGTGCCGAAGTACTCCTCGAACAGTTCGGGGTAGTCCCGCAGGCCCGTGTCGGTGTCCACGAAGATGACGCCCTGCTCTTCGAGGTCTTCGCGGATCTGGTGGTAGACCACTTCCGATTCGTACTGGGCGGCGACGCCCGCGACCAGGCGCTCCTTTTCGGCCTCCGGGATGCCGAGGCGGTCGTACGTGGTGCGGATGTCCTCGGGCAGGTCGTCCCAGCTGGTCGCCTGACGTTCCGTGGAGCGCACGAAGTACTTGATGTTGTCGAAGTCGATCCCGCTGAGGTCGGCGCCCCACGTCGGCATCGGCTTCTTCTCGAAGAGCGAGAGGGCACGCAGCCGTCGCTTGAGCATCCATTCGGGCTCGTTCTTGAGCGCCGAGATGTTGCGCACGACCTCCTCGCTCAGGCCGCGCTTCGCGAGCGCGCCTGCCGTGTCGGGGTCGTGCCAGCCGTACTCATAGCTGCCGATGGACGCAATGATGTCGTCCTGACTGAGCTGCTCTGGTGCACTCGTCATGGCTTCCTTCCTTCGGTGAGTAAATCTGTGGTGATCTCCGCGCCCGGGCCGCCAGCAGCGGCGTCAGCGAGGATCGCTTGCCCCATTGCTGGGGTGAGGTGGGTGGTGCAGACGTGGGCGCCGGAGGCGCGGGTGGCGAGGCGCTGGACGGGAACGCCGAGCATGCGCGAGAGCGCCGCGGTTTCCACATCGCACAGTTCGGGGTGTCGCGTGGCGATGTCCTGGACGGGGCAGCGCCCCTGGCACAGCTGCACCGTGGTGAGGGTACGCGACGGACCTTCGCCGTCGTCTGAAGCCGCGCCGACGGTGACCGTGACGGGCCGCAGCGAGGCGGCGTAGCCGAGCTCCTGCAGGAGCTCGATGACGAGGCTCACCCGGCGGGCCGGGGTCATCTCGCCGCTGCGGCGCAGCTCGGAGCGATAGCGACGGTGAAACTCGCGCTCCCACTTGTCCGTGCGGGCGCGCGCGAGGCGCACGAGCGCGTCGGCGCCACCGGCCGCCTCGAGTTCGGCCATCGCGAGTAGGGCGAGTTCTTCACACTCGCTCAGTTGCCCGCCGTCGGCGTGCGTGGCGAGGACGAACTCCTTGCGTGGGCGGCCCCTCGTGCGCGTGCGCTGGCTGCTTTCACGCTCCTGGATGATGCCGTCGGCTTCGAGCTGGGTGAGGTGGCGGCGGACGGCGGCGCCGGTGAGGCCGAAGCGTTCGGCGAGATCGCCCGCGGCGATGGGGCCGTGGGTGGAGATAGCGTCGATCAGCCGGTCTCGGGTGGAGTCCGTGCCCTGGTGGGCGCCGGGCTGCGGGGTGGCACTCATGTCCCGCTCCTCCTTCCGCGTGCGTCGAACGGGGCCTTCCGATTCTACAAAGGGGGAGTTGCAAAAAGATACCAAGGCGGACCTTAGTCACTCACGCCCGGGAGGGCGTGTGGCATGGGTGACCCCTCGCGCCATTCTCATTCATTTTTCAACTATATGCCCGTAGGGTGGGAGCCATGAGCACGCACCAGAGTTCCCCCGCCCCTGCCGACACCGACGCCCAAGCCACTGCCGCCTCCGAGCACGATCAGCGCGGCAGCTACGTCAAGCCCGGCCAGGCCTTCGAGCGCGACATGACCTACATCCCGACCCGCATCACCCGCGACGGGGCCGAAGGCTACCCGGTCGAGCCGGGCCGCTATCGGCTCATCGTCTCGCGCGCCTGCCCCTGGGCGAATCGGGCGCTCATCGTGCGCCGCCTGCTCGGGCTCGAGAACGTCATCTCCCTCGGCATTGCGGGGCCCACCCACGACAAGCGCTCGTGGACCTTCGACCTCGACGAGGGCGGCAAGGATCCCGTGCTCGGCATCGAGCGTCTCCAGGAGGCGTACTTCCGTCGGATCCCGGACTACCCGCGCGGCATCACCGTGCCCGCCATCGTGGACACCCGCGACGGCGCCGTCGTGACGAACGACTTCAACCAGATCACGCGGGACTTCTTCGGCGAGTGGGGCGCGTTCCACCGCGAGGGGGCGCCGCAGCTGTGGCCCACCGACCCGAAGGAGAGCGCGGAGATGGAGGACCTCATGCGCCGGATCCTGCACTCCGTCAACAACGGGGTATACAAGGTGGGCTTCGCCGGTTCGCAAGAGGCGTACGAGGCCGCGTACGAGGAGCTGTGGGCCACGCTCGATGCCCTCGACGAACGGCTCGGCTCGCGCCGCTACCTCATGGGCGAGCACATCACCGAGGCCGACGTGCGCCTGTTCGTGACGCTCGTGCGCCACGACGTGGTGTACTACTCCCACTTCAAGACCTCCCGCACCCTCATCCAGGCGATGCCGAACCTCTCGGGATACCTGCGTGAGCTGTTCCAGCTGCCGGGCTTTGGCGACACCGTGGACTTCACGCACATCAAGGAGCACTACTACGTGGTGCACACCGACATCAACCCCACCCAGATCGTTCCGGCGGGCCCCTCGACCGCGTGGCTGCTCGAGCCCCACGGCCGCGATCACCTGCCGGGCACGCCCTGGGGCGAGGGTGGGACCGCTCCCCTGCCGCCGCTTATCAGCGAGGTCGTGGATCCGGGCCACACGCCGCTCACGGTGACGGGCCGCTGAGGCTGCTCTGACGTTCCTCGGGGGCGGGGCTACGATGGACGCCTATGACCACCGATGCCCCCGCCCTCGACGTCCGCGATCTCACGAAGTCGTTTGGTAGCGTCCGCGCCGCCCAGGGGATCTCTTTCACGGCGCACGCGGGGCAGATCACGGCGGTGCTCGGCCCGAACGGCGCGGGCAAATCGACCACCCTCGCGTGCGCGACGGGCCTGCTGACGCCCGATGCGGGAACGGTGAGAGTTCTCGGGAAGAGTCCCGACGAAGCGCGCGCGGAGGATCGAGCCCGCGTGGGCGTCATGTTGCAGGACGGCGGCCTCACCTCTGGAGCGCGCGCTCGCACGCTGCTCGAGTACGGCGCCTCGATGTTTGCCCATCCGCGCAGCGTTGACGATCTGGCCGCGACGCTCGAGATCGACTCCTTCGGCCGCACGCTCGTGCGGCGCCTCTCCGGTGGTCAGCGGCAGCGCCTGAGCCTCGCCCTCGCCCTCGTGGGGCGGCCCGACATCCTCTTCCTTGACGAACCGACCGCGGGCATGGATGCGGCGATTCGCCGCCGCACGCGCGCGCTCATCCGCGAGGAGGCGCAGCGCGGCGCGGCCGTGGTTCTCACCACCCACGCGATCGACGACGTGGATTCGCTCGCCGACAAGGTCGTGGTCATCGCGGGCGGCCGGGTTCTTGCCGACGGCACGACCGAGAGCGTCGTGTCCGCGCTGAGCGATCACGCCGAACGCAGCGTGACCCTCCGTGCCCGGGGGGCGGAGGCCGCGAGCCTCACGTCGTTCGTGCACGGCGTGCGGTCCCTCGCGCGCGAGCACGGGATCGACCTGACGGTGACCGACGGGGCTGGCGATCTCGAAAGCATCCTCGTGTCCCTCACGAACGCAGGCGTTGGAGGTCCCCAGTCGTGAACACCACCGCAACGTCTGAAAACCGGAAAGAACTGGCACCGCCCGCCCGACGCGCCGCCCCGGCGCTCCAGCGCGTCCTCGCCCACGCCCGGCTCGAGGCCCGCATCTTGCTCACCAACGGTGAGCAACTCATGGTCGCCCTCGTCCTGCCCGCCTTCGTGCTGCTCGGCCTCGTGCTCGTGCCGCTCTCGCCCGCGGTCTTCGGCGGACACTCCCCCACCATCACCGACGCCGTCGCCGCCACCGCGACCACCGGCATCATCGCGACGGCCATGACCAGCCAGGCCATCACGACCGGCTTCGACCGGCGCGGCGGCGTCCTGCGCTGGATCGCCACCACGCCGCTCGGTCGTAGCGGCTACCTCGCGGGCAAAACCCTCGCGCTCGGCATCATCCATGTTCTGCAGGTGATCGTGCTCGGCGCGGTGGCCCTCGGACTCGGGTGGCGGCCGCAGCTGACGGAGCTGGCCCTGAGCGCCCCCGTGTGGATTCTCGGCGCGGCAGCCTTCGGCGCCCTGGGGCTGCTCATCGCGGGCCTGCTGCGCGCCGAGGCGGTCCTCGCCCTGTCCAACATCTTCTTCCTGCTGCTCGTCGCCCTCGGCGGCGTCGTCTTCCCGGCCTCGAATCTGCCGGGGATCCTCGCGCCGCTCGTGGGCCTGCTGCCGTCGGCCGCCCTCATGTCCGCGCTGAGCGCGACCCTCGAGGGGCACTGGCCCCCGCTCGTCTCGCTCGCGCTCCTACTTGGCTGGGCGGCGCTGTTCACGGTTTTGACCGTGAAGTACTTCAAGTGGACGAGCGCCTGAGCGCCCTGGTCCCCTCCCGACGAATCTAGACTGAGGGGCATGACCTCAGCCCTTCCGGAGTCCTCGCACGTGGCCTCCCCCACCCCGGATTCGGCCCTGACGGCGCTACCGCGTCGCGCCAGGATCCTCACCGTCGTCGCCTTCTGGGGCAATCTCGCCTCGCAGATCGGCATCATCGTGACCGGTGGCGTCGTGCGCCTGACCGGCTCCGGCCTCGGCTGTTCCACGTGGCCGCACTGCGAGCCGGGCCAGTTCACGCCGCGCTACCACGAGGAAATGGGCATCCGTCCCTTCATCGAGTTCGGCAATCGCACGCTCACGCTCGTGCTCACCGTGTTCGCGGTCCTGCTGCTGGTCACCACGCTCAAGTACTTGCGCGGCAAGGGCGCGGGCTTCATCAGGCTGGCGTGGGTGCCGCTCATCCTCACGCTGCTGCAGGCCATCGTCGGCATGGCCGTGGTGCGCCTGCACCTGGATCCGAGCCTCGTGGCCTTCCACTTCATTGTCTCGCCGATCCTCGTCGCGGTCTCCGCCGTGCTCGTGTATCGCCTCTACGAGGGCGATGGTGCGCGCCGCAGCGCCACGCATACCGGGGCGCGGCTCGTCTACTGGCCGCTCGCCGCCGTCGGCTTTGGCGTCCTCATGCTCGGCACGATCGTCACGGGCAGCGGCCCGCATTCGGGCGATGCGACGAAGCCCGCGCGCTTCCCGTTCAATCCGGCGGAGATCGCGTGGCTGCATGCCGACGCGGTGTGGCTCCTGTGCGGTCTCATCTTCGGCATGCTGGTGCTGCTGATCGTCACGAAGGCGCCCGCGGCGTCCCTGAAGGCCCTGTGGGCCCTCGTGGGCGTGACGATTATCCAGGCGATCATCGGCTACTCCCAGTACTTCCTGGGGCTTCCCGAACTGCTCGTGGGCCTGCACATGTTCGGCGCCGCCCTCTTCTCGGCTGCGGTTGCGTGGCTTGGTGCGTCCCTCTACACGTGGCGCCCCGCATCTGCCGATGACGCGTCCCACGCCGCCGCCCAGGGCGCCGCCGACGCAGAAGCTCCCACCCCGTGAGCCCTCGCCGAAGCCGCAAGAAGCGCTACCCGAGCGAGTCGGAACTGCGCCCCGCGGGCGAGTTCATCGCCCACGTGCTCTCCCACTTGCGCAGGGTCGTGGACGTGGGGTGGAACCTCCTGGACATCGACGCCGAAGCCCACCGCCTGATCCGCGAGGCCGGGGCCACGAGCTGCTACATCGACTACCACCCCGGTTTCGGCGCCTACCCGTTCGGCAAGGTGATTTGCCTGAGCGTCAACGAGACCGTCCTGCACGGCCGCCCCTACGACCGCGCGCTCAACAGCGGCGATCTACTGTCCATGGACATCGCGGTCTCGCTCGGAGGGTGGGTCGCGGACTCGTCGTTGTCGATCGTCGTGGGCGAGCAGGTGCCCGCGCACCGGCAACTCATCCGCGACACCGAGACGGTGATGTGGGCCGGGATCGACCAGGCCGTCGCGGGCAACACCGTGGGTGATATTGGCCAGGCGGTGTGGGAGAGCGCCCACGGGCTCGGCTACACCATCAATCGCCAGTTCGGCGGGCACGGGGTGGGCCGTACGATGCACGAGGAGCCGTTCGTGCCGAACTTCGGCCCCGCCGGATCGGGCACGCGGCTCGTGGAGGGCATGGTTCTCACCGTGGAGCCCTTCCTCACGCCGACGACCGACGTCATGCAGATTTCCGAGCGGGACGGCTGGAGCGTCGAAAGCGGCGACGGTTCCACGGGTGCCCACGCCGAGCACACCCTCATCGTCACCTCGGGCGCACCGCTCATCATGACGGCGCGGGCGGACGATCCCGCTCCCCGCTCGAGCGTCGGCCCGCTCGGCTGAGCCCCGCGCCGCTTACCGCAGCACAGAGGAGGGCCCCTGACACGGCGCTGACGCGCTGCGGCAGGGGCCCTCCTTCGTCGGGCTCTTGACTTATGCTGCGAGCGAGCGCAGCACGTACTGCAGGATGCCTCCGTGGCGGAAGTACTCGGCTTCGCCGGGCGTGTCGATCCGCAGGCGGGCCTCGAAGCTCACGCTCGTGCCGTCCTCGGCGGTGGCGACGACCTCGACAGTTTCCGGGGTGCGGCCCTCGTTGAGGGTGCTCACGCCGCTGATCGAGAAGGTCTCTTCGCCGGTCAGGCCGAGTGAGTCGGCGTTTTCCCCCTCGGGGTACTGCAGGGGCAGCACGCCCATGCCGATGAGGTTGGAGCGGTGGATGCGCTCGTAGCTTTCGGCGATGACGGCCTGGACGCCCAGGAGCTTCGTGCCCTTGGCAGCCCAGTCGCGCGAGGAGCCGGTGCCGTATTCCTTCCCGGCGAGCACCACGAGCGGGATCTCCTTCGCCGCGTAATCCTGGGCGGCGTCGTAGATGAAGCTCTGGCGTCCCGTGAGGAAGTTCTTCGTGTATCCGCCTTCCACACCGTCCAGCAGCTGGTTGCGCAGGCGGATGTTCGCGAAGGTGCCGCGGATCATGACTTCGTGGTTGCCGCGGCGCGAGCCGTAGGAATTGAAGTCGCGGCGATCCACGCCGTGCTCCTTGAGGTACTCACCGGCGGGCGAGTCCGCCTTGATGGAGCCCGCAGGAGAAATGTGGTCGGTCGTCGTGGAGTCGCCCACCTTGACGAGCACGCGCGCCCCGGCGATGTCCTTCACGGGGGTGAGCTCCATCGTCATGCCCTCGAAGTACGGGGGGCGGCGCACGTAGGTGGACTCGTCATCCCACGCGAAGGTCGATCCTTCGGGGGTGTCGAGCTTCTGCCAGCGTTCGTCGCCCGTGAACACGTCGGCGTAGTCGCTCGTGAACATGTCCTGCGTGATGTTCTCGGCGATGGTCCGCTCCACGTCGGCGGGGCTGGGCCAAATGTCGGCGAGGAACACCTCGTTGCCGTCGGCGTCCACGCCGAGGGCGTCGGCCTGGAAGTCAAAGTCCATCGTGCCGGCCAGCGCATAGGCGATGACGAGCGGCGGGGAGGCCAGGTAGTTCATCTTCACATCGGGGTTGATGCGACCCTCGAAGTTGCGGTTGCCGGAGAGCACCGCGGTGACGGCGAGGTCGCCCTCGGCGATGGCGTCGGAAATCTCCGGGGCCAGCGGGCCCGAATTGCCGATGCAGGTGGTGCAGCCGTAGCCCACGAGGTGGAAGCCGAGCGCTTCGAGCGAGGGCCACAGGCCCGCCTTCTCGTAGTAGTCGGTCACGACCTTGGAACCGGGCGCCATCGAGGTCTTGACCCAGGGCTTCACCTCGAGGCCGCGGTCGGCGGCGTTCTTCGCGAGCAGGCCCGCCGCCATCATGACCGACGGGTTGGAGGTGTTCGTGCACGAGGTGATCGAGGCGATGGAGACGATGCCGTGATCGATCGTGAAGTCGCGGCCCGCGACCGGGGTGGGGCGGGACGGGCGGCCGTTCAGCGGGGCGTGCGTGGGGGCATCGCCGCCGCGTTCGGTGTCGGCTTCGGGGGCCGACGGGTCCGAAGCGGGGAAGGAGGCCGTGTCGCTCGAGTGCGCCTGCTCCTGGCCCGTGGCGTAGCCGGGAAGGACCTCGCGGAAGCCCTTCTTGGCCTCGGTGAGGACGATGCGATCCTGGGGACGCTTCGGGCCCGCGATGCTCGGGACCACGGTCGAGAGGTCCAGCTCGAGGTACTCGGAGTAGCTGGCCTCCTTCGACGGGTCGTGCCAGAGGCCCTGGCGCTTCGCGTATGCCTCGACGAGCTCCACCTGGTCGGCGCTGCGGCCCGTGAGGCGCAGGTAGTCGAGGGTGACATCGTCGATCGGGAAGATCGCGCAGGTGGAGCCGAACTCGGGGCTCATGTTGCCGATCGTCGCGCGGTTCGCGAGCGGGACCTGGCCCACGCCGTCGCCGTAGAACTCGACGAACTTGCCCACGACGCCCTGCTTGCGGAGCATCTCGGTGATGGTGAGCACCACGTCGGTCGCGGTCGCGGCCGGGGGGATTTCGCCCGTGAGCTTGAAGCCCACGACGCGCGGGATGAGCATCGAGACGGGCTGGCCGAGCATCGCCGCTTCGGCCTCGATACCGCCCACGCCCCAGCCGAGGACCCCGAGGCCGTTGACCATCGTGGTGTGCGAATCGGTGCCGACGCACGAGTCGGGGTAGGCGCGCAGCACGCCGTCCACCTCGCGGGTCATGACGGTGCGCGCGAGGTACTCGATGTTGACCTGGTGGACGATGCCGGTGCCCGGGGGCACGACCTTGAAGTCGTCGAACGCGCCCTGGCCCCAGCGCAGGAACTGGTAGCGCTCACGGTTACGGCTGTACTCGAGTTCCATGTTGAGTTCGAGCGCGTCCACGCGCCCGGCCACGTCGATCATGACGGAGTGGTCGATGACCATTTCGGCGGGGGCCAGGGGGTTGATCTTGGTGGGGTCGCCTCCCAGATCGGCCATGGCTTCGCGCATCGTGGCGAGGTCCACGACGCAGGGCACGCCGGTGAAGTCCTGCATGATGACGCGCGCGGGCGTGAACTGGATTTCCTCGCTCGGTTCCGCCTCGGGATCCCACGCGGCGAGGGCGCGCACGTGATCGGCGGTGATGTTGGCACCGTCTTCGGTGCGCAGGAGGTTCTCGAGGAGGATCTTGAGGCTAAAGGGCAGCTTCTCGGCGCCGGCAACAGCGTCGATTGCGTAGATTTCGTAGGACGTGGACTTCAGCCCAAGGGTTTCCTTGGCGCCGAAAGAGTTCACCGTGCTCACTGGTTGTCTCCCATCGACAATTTATCTTGACGTCAAGATAAAACTATACACGCGGGGCGTCGCCTGGTTCGAGGCGCACCACGCATTCGACGTGGTGGGTGTGAGGGAAAAGATCAAAGGCGCGCAGGTCAGCCACGCGCCAGCCGTTCTTTTCCGCCACCACGAGATCGCGCGCGAGCGTGGACGGCTCGCACGAGACGTACACCATGACCCGCGAGACCGCCCGGCACAGCCGCGCCATCGTCTGCTCCCCCACGCCCGCGCGTGGCGGATCCATGACCACGCACGCCGGGCTGCCCACACCGCGCAGCACCGATTCGGGCCGCGCCACGAAGTCCGCAACATCGGAGCGCACGGCGGTGGCCTGAGGTAGCGCCGCCAGGTTGGCCGCGGCGTCGGTGCTCGCGCTCGCGGATCCTTCGACGCTCACGAGCCGGCCCGTCGGCCCCACCGCAATGGCGAGAGGGCGCGAGAACAGGCCCGCGCCGCCGTACAGGTCCCACGCCACTTCCCCCGGCTGCGGGCGCGCGGCGCTCATGACCGCCTCGCTCAACAGGCGCGGCGCCTCGGTGTGCACCTGCCAAAAGCCCCCCGCGGAGACCTCGAAAACCTCATCCCCCACGACCTCCGTGACCGTGGGCGAGCCCCGCAGCACGCTCACGGAGCGCTCGGTCACCACGAGGACGCTCGCCTCATCGGCTGCCGCGGGCAACTCCAGCTGTTCGAGCGTGAGCTCCTCGCTCGCCCGCACGATGAGTGCGGCCTCGCCCACGGACGGCGCCACCGCGTCGATCGCGCTCACGGCCGCAGGCGCGCTCCAGGACTCGAGTCCAAGCGCGCGGATGGTCTCGTGGGCAAGCGGATTGTCGCCGACGGGGTGAATCTCGTGGGAGCGCCAGCCGCGCATCCCCACCGTCCCGCCGCTCGCGGCGAACCGGACGCGCGTGCGCCAGCCGAGCCCCGTGTGATCGTCGGCCGCGGGCTCGACCTGCACGTCCTCGATGGGGAACGTGCTCACGCCTGCGCGCGCGAGGAGCTCCTGCACCACTTCGGTCTTGATCCTGCGCTGGGCCTCGAGCTGCACGTGCGCGAAGTCGGCTCCGCCGACACCGCCCGCCCCGGACTCGGGCCACACGCTCGGCACCCGGTCGGGGCCCGGCTCGATGACCTCGATGGCTTCGGCGCGCCAAAAGCGCGCGGAGGCGTCGGACTCGGGCAGCAAGCGCGCGACGACGGTCTCGCCGGGCGTAGCCCCGCGCACGAAGACGACGCGGCCCGCGTGGCGCGCCACGAACACGCCGCCGTGGGCGGGCTTGTCAATCGTGACGGTGATGAGGGCCGCCGGATCATCGACCGGCTGGGCATGGCCCGCGCCAGCAGTGGGCGCGGTAGCGGACGGCAGCGTCGAACGACGCGGATGGGTGGACTGCTCCATCGGACGGCTCCCTCGAGGTGTGCGGGCAAGCGCTTCACCGGCTCAGGCACGAGCCGTGCACCTCGGGCGGCTAATCGATCACCCAGGGGACCGACGTCACGACAACGCCGGGAACGCGGCTGAGCCGCGAGGTGACGCGCCGAAGTGCATGGTTGTGAAGCGGGGCTTGCCACCAGTGTCCCACGAGATATTCCGGAATGTAGACAACCACAACATCGTGAGGGTGCAGGCGTGTAAGGGAGCGCACATACTCCACGACCGGGGTCGTGAACTCACGGTACGGCGAGTAGACGATGCGCAGCGACACGGGAATCTCCCGTGTGCGCCACGCGCGCCGCAGATGCTCGGTGCGCAGATCGTCGGTCTTGACCGTGAGGGCCTGCACGCTGTGGTGACGCGAGGCCGTGGCCACCGCGAGGGCCCGCACCGCGGGCTGATTCAGCTGCGTGACGATCACGAGGGCGTGGGTCGCGGCGACCGTCCTCACGCGCACGCGCGAGAGGTCCTCCCCCTCGTCCTCGTCGATGGACAGCTGCCGTGCCACGGAACGGTAGTGGGCGGACAGTGCGCTCATGAAGGCCCACAACACGGCGATGGCCACGAGCGTGACCCACGCGCCGTCGGCGAACTTCGTCAGGATGATCGCGGCGAGCACGAGCGAGACGACCACGACCCCGACGACGGACTCGATGCGCTTGCGCCGCAATCGTCGGCGTTCGGGCGCGTGGACGGCCACGCGCGCCTTCGAGCGGTAGTGCCGGGCAATCGCCACCTGCCCAAAGGCAAAGGACACGAACACGCCGACGATGTACATGTGGATCAGTTCGGACACGGCCGCATTCATCACCCACACAACCGCGATGGACGCAACGGCGAGCGCGATGATCCCGTTGGAGTAGGCGAGGCGATCCCCGCGCACCGCGAGCTGGCGGGGCAGGTAGCCGTGCTTGGCGAGCACGCTCGCGAGCACGGGAAAACCGTTAAAGGCAGTGCTCGCGGCGATGCACAGGATGAGCGTCGTGACGGTGATGAGCAGGAAGAACGCGAGCGAATCCGGGCCGAAGACCGCCTCCGCGACCTGCCCGAGCACCGGCACGGCCGCCGCCGAGGTCTCCCCCGCATCGCCGAGCGGGACGCCGCCGCGGGCCAGCTGCGTGGCCGGATCCGCCACGAACTTCACGCCCGTGGCCTGAGCGAGCAGCAGGACCCCCATGAGGAAGAGCGCGGAGATGGCCCCGGTGATCATGAGGGTGATGCGCGCGTTCGCGGCCTTGGGGCGGCGGAACATGGGCACCCCGTTGGTGACCGCCTTAATGCCCGTGAGGGCCACGTTGCCCGAGGAGAAGGCCCGAAGCACGAGCAGCGCGCCACCGGCGGCCGTGAGGTGAGCGTCGAGGCTATCCGACGCCACCAGCTCGAAGGCGGCGCTCGGCGCCTGGTCCAGCTGCCCGGTCAGGGCCTGGAGACCGCCCACGATGAGGACGATCCCAACGGTCAGCATGAAGAGATAGACCGGCAGTGCGAGCAGCCGCGAGGAGTCACGGACCCCGCGCAGGCTCAGCACCATGAGGGCGGCGATGATGGCGATGGCGGCGAGCGCCTCGTGACCGTGCAGCGGAATGAACCCACCGGAGATATAGGTCGCGGCCTGCGAGGTCGAGACGGCGACGGTGAGCACGTAGTCCACGAGGAGGGAGGCGCCGACGGCCCGCCCGGCCCGAGGCCCGAGCGTCGCCTCGGTCACCGCGAAGTCCCCGCCGCCCGAGGGGTATTCCGTGATGATGTTGCGGTGAGTGAGGACGACGACGGTCATGACGATCACCACCGCGAGGCCCACCCACGGGCTCAGCAGGTAGGTGCCGAGGCCCGCCACGGCGAGGGTGAGGAGGATTTCGTCGGGCGCGTACGCGAGGGAGCTCAGCGTATCGGCGGAAAACGCGGGCAGCGCGAAGCGCTTGGGGAGGCGTTCGCGCGTGAGCTGATCGCTCGAAAAGGGGCGCCCCACCACGAGGCGCTTGAGGGTGGGGACGATGCCGGACACGCATCGAACACTACTCCGCCGGGCCTGCTCCCGCACCCCGGGCACGGCGGGGTGGGGCGGGCAGCCGTCGGCGCGGGAGTCTTCGCGGGGCCGGGGGCCGACGCGCGGGGCTACGCTAGTGGGTGGCCCCAGAACCCCGGGGCCTTGACGAGGGAAGGGATCGCATGCACATCGTCATCATGGGCTGCGGCCGCGTGGGCGCCGCCCTCGCCCACGGGCTGACGGACATGGGGCATTCCGTGGCCATCATCGACCGCGACCCGAAAGCCTTCCGCCTTCTTCGAGATGACCTCCCGATTGAGCGCGTGCACGGGATCGGCTTTGATCGCCGCGCCCTCGAGCAGGCGCACACTGAACGGGCCGTCGCCTTCGCCGCCGTGGCTGGCGGCGACAATTCCAACATCATCGCCGCGCGCGCCGCCCGGCAGCTGTACGGGGTCCGCAACGTCGTGGCCCGTATCTACGATCCGAAGCGCGCCGAGGTCTACGAACGCCTCGGGATCGCAACCGTGCCGACGGTGCGCTGGACCAAGAACCAGATGCTCGCGCGGCTCCTGCCCGGCCAGTCCGAGCGCGAGTTCCAGGACGTGTCCGGCAACGTGTCCATCGTCAGTTTCGATGTCGATGCTTCGTGGGTGGGAACCTCGCTCACGGATCTGGAAACCCGCACCGGCTCGCGTGTGGCCTTCGTGACCCGGTTCGGCGAAGGGGTTCTTCCGGGCCCCCACTACCGGATTCAGGCCGACGACCTCGTGCACCTCGCGCTCGAGACCAGGCGCGAGCGCGAAGTGGCGAGCATGCTCATTCACACGAAGGACGGTGGCGAGCGATGAAGATCGTGATCGTGGGCGCGGGCAGCGTCGGGCGCAGTATCGCGCGCGAGCTCATCGACAAGGGGCGCCGCGTGAGCATCATCGACCTCGAGGACTCCTACCCCGGGCTCGAGGAGGCCACGTGGGTGCAGGGCGATGCCGCCGAACTCGACGTGCTCGAGGCCGCAGACCTCGCCGCCTCCGACGTCATGGTCGCGGCCACGGGCGACGACAAGGTGAACCTCGTCGTGTCCCTGCTCGCGAAGACCGAGTTCGGGGTACCGCGCACCGTGGCGCGCGTGAATCACCCGCGCAACGAGTGGATGTTTGACGACGCGTGGGGCGTCGATGTGGCGGTCTCCACGCCCCGCACCATGACCGCGCTCGTCGAGGAAGCCGTGAGCGTCGGCACCGTGGTCAAGATGTTCTCGTTCTCCAAGTCCTCGACCCACCTCGTCGAGATCACAGTGCCGGAAACCTCCCCGGTAGTGGGCAGGTCGATGGGAAGCATGAAGTGGGCGCCCGAGGCGATCCTCGTCGCGATCATCCGCGAGGGCACGCCGCTCGCGCCCCGCCCGCTCGATGTGGTGGAGGCCCGCGACGAACTGCTGTTCCTGGCCCCCGACTCCGCGCTCTCGCCTCTGCAGCGCATCGTCGTGCCGCACGAGATCGAGGAAACCACGGCGGCCCTGCCGGTGGTGCGCGAAGCGGACCTCGCCGACGACTAACGCGCGCCGCGTGCCCCGTTCTGCTCGGTGGCGTCGTCGGAAGCAAGGGTGGCGTCCTCGGCAGGAAGGGAGCGCACGTAGGCGCGGTGCATGAGGTAGACGACGAAGGTCACGAGCGCGAAGGCGGGCAGGCCCATGACGAGCTTCGCAACGCCGAGCGCGTCCGTCGCGCCCTGAAAATACAGGGGCGCCTGGACCGCAACCTTGGCCACGAAGAGCCCCGCGAACACGAGGGTGGCCCGCCGATACGTGAGGTAGGCGCCCCGCGTGCGTCGCCAGGCGGCCACCCGGGTATCCACCTGGGCGGCGACGTACCCAATGAGGGGGCGCCGGGCCATCACGCTCGCAAGCAGGACGATGGCCCACACGAGGTTGGTGATGAGCCCGAACACGTAAAAATCGATGCCCTCGCCGCTGATGATCGCGATAACCGCGCTGAGGGCCACGCCAAGCGCGCCACCAATCGCCGGGGCCACCTGCTGACGCTGAACAAGGCGGGCCGCGAGCAGCACGAGCACCACGCCGAGGGCCGATCCCGCCGCGAGGATCGTGTCGCGCGTCAGCAGGAACAGCACGACGAACACGAGCGTGGGCGCGACCGATTCGACGATGCCGCGCACCCCGCCCACGGCGTCATAGACGCTGTAGGTCTCACCGCTGAAGGCGGCCTTCATGCCCGCGGCGGGTGGGGCGTCGGTGCCCTGGTTCTCGTGTGTCACAGCTCGTCGTCGTCTTTCGTTCCGTCAATCGTGTAGCGGGGGTTATACATGACGCGCATCCCCCCGCGCATGGCCACAAAGCCCGAGACCTCCACGCGCGCGCCCGGTTCGATCCCATCGATGTGATCGCGGCCCATCCAGAAGATCGTCAGGCTGCCGGTGCCGTCGCTCAGGGAGATCTCCACCTGCTCGTGCTCGGTCGCGGGATGGATCACCAGCGAGGACACCACTCCGGTGATCCGCGCCTTTTGCCTCGAGTTGATGTCCCCGATCCGGTCCACGTCCCGCGAGGCATCGTGATCGCCGTGAGCGGCGGGGGCGGGCCGAAAAGCGTCGGCCAGTCTCTCAAGAAGGCGCATGGGCTAGCGAATCTCCGCGATGGACGGGCCGTGGCCCAGCGGGTCGATGTCCTCGGGTGTGAGCGGCGTGGACTGCTGCCCGCCGCGGTCAGCCGGGACGTGAAGCTCGATCACTTCCTTCGGGGCCATGGGCGCGCTGCCCCGTACCACCACGATCGAGCGGATGATCTCTTCGACCTCCTCGCGCACGTCCGAGTGCTGGAGCGCGGCGCCGGAGACGACCACCCGCAGCAGCCACCGGGGCCCGTCCACGCCCACGAACCGCAGCGGGCGATAGCTGCGCTTCGTGGAGCCCTGAGTTTGCACGGGGATGCGGGCATACAGTTCGTCGCCGAAGCTGCCGTCGCGGGTTTCCGTGGTGCCGCCCTGCTGCGCGATGGCCTCGCGCAGGGATCCGCGCACCTCACTCCACAGGGAGCTGGAGCGGGGCGCGGCGAACGCGTTGACCTGCAGCGCCGAATCCCGATACGTCACGGTGAGGCCGGAAATGCGGCGGGAGGCCTGATCCACCTCGAGGGCGATCTCCATGCCCTCGCGGGGCGGGATCTGCAGGCCACCGAAATCGGCGCGATGCACCTCGGGCGCGTCGGCAATGTCGAAGGGGCCCGCGAGGGTGTCCGGGCTGTCCGGGGACTCGTCGGCTGCCGCCGGTGCGGGCCCGCTCCCAGCCTCGGAGGGTCGGTGACGACGAAACAGTGCCATGGGGTCCTTCAGTTCTTCTCGGGGGTGCTGGAGTGGAAGCCGCCGCTCGAGCCGAAGCCGCGCTCGCCACGCGCGCTCGCATCCAGCGTGGTGACGCGGTGCACCTCGGGCACGAGGATCGGCACGATGACGAGCTGGGCGATGCGGTCGCCGTGGCGGACGGTGAACGCCTCACTCGTGTCGGTATTCAAGAGGGCCACCTTCAGTTCGCCTCGGTACCCGGCATCGACGATGCCGGGGGCGTTGACGATGGTGATGCCGTGGCGCGCGGCCATGCCGGAGCGCGGGCACACGAGGCCGACGGTGCCGGGAGGAAGGGCGATACTCACCCCCGTGGGGACGAGGGCGCGCTCGCCGGGAGCAAGTTCCACGTCGATGGCGCTGCGCAGGTCGAGGCCCGCATCATCCGCATGGGCGCGCGTGGGAACGAGGGCCTCGTCGCTCGCGGCGAGAGGCAACCTCGCGGTGCTCCGCTCGGGGCCGTGATCGCTCAAGGGGTGGTTGCTCGCGGTACTCACGTCGTGCTCGTCCTCATGTCGTCAGTGTCCTCATGTCGTCAGTGCACGGGCTTCCTGCCGTCCGTACCCGGCTTCAGCGGCCCGCCGCGGCTGGTCCGCGCGGCCACGCCCTCCAGGGTACTCGCCACCTTTCGCGCACGTGGGAGCACGGTGAGAGCGTGACACAATATCGACATGAGTCCGCTGTTTCACGAACGCCTGCACCCCGGCCCCTTCCTCACGCTCATCGCGGCCATCTTCGGCGCCATGATGGGCGTGATCCTCACCCCCGTGAGCGTCGAGGTGGGGATGGTGGTGGGGGCGCTGCTCGCGGTGATCTTCCCCGGCATTTTGTGGCTGAGCGCGCCCACCGTGTCGGTGAGCGAGGCCCGCGTGGTGGCCGGGAAGGCGCACATCGACCCGCGCCTGCTCGGCGAAGCGAGAGTGCTCAGCGCCGACGAAATGCGCGACGTGCTGGGTCCCGACATTCGGCCGCTCGACTTCCGGCTCGTGCGCGGCTGGATCAGCACGGGCGTCGAGGTGCCCGTCAAGGATCCCGAAGATCCGACGCCCGCGTGGGTGCTATCGCTGCGCCGCACCGAGGAGTTCAGCCTCGCGCTCGCCGCGGTCCAGGCCGTCGGCCCCGGCTCGACCACTGAGCCCGCGGGAACGGCAGCGCCGACGGCCACCGCCGATTCCGAGTAGGCGAGCCTGGAGCACAGATCAGGCCCGGAGGTTTCCCTCCGGGCCTGATATCGTGCGCCTTACGCGGCGGCGCACTCCTTGCAGATGATGAGATTGCCTTCGGTGTGGTCGATCTGGCTGCGGTGCTTCACGAGGAAGCACGAGCCACACGTGAACTCGTCGGCCTGACGGGGCAGGACAGTGACGGAGAGTTCCTCGTTGGAGAGGTCCGCGCCGGGCAGTTCAAAACCTTCTGCGGCATCGGCCTCGTCCTCGTCCACGACCGGGGAGGCATTGTCGTTGTGACGTCCCTTGAGTTCCTCGATCGACTCCTCGCTGGCGTCGTCGTCTTTCTTAAAGGGCGCGTCGTAATCGGTGGCCATGAGCTACTAATCCTTGCGGTGACGTGGGGACGCCGCCCGGGCGGCCCCACAAATGAATGCGGTGACGGGGCGAGATTCTCGCAGGTTGTTGCCCTTCGCGCAACCGGGCCGCACTGTGATGTGAGGCGCGGCCGCGAGGAGCGTTGCCCGGCCTCGGCGGCACTGGTCCGCACACCGTCCGGCCGCCGCTTCCGGGGTGTGTCACCAGCCTTTCTTCTGGTCAGCGCCGTATGATCAAAAAACCGTGTGACCTCGACTGGCGAGAGAAGGATTTTCGATGCGTGAATTGACGCTCGGTGGCATCCACGACAACAGCGAGTACCTCGTGCTGCTGGATTCCGACGGCGAACGCTACACCGTGCGCATCGACGAGGCGCTGCGCTCCGCCGTGCGCCGGGACTCTCCCGCCCTCGGCCTGCTCGGCTCGAACACGGATCGCTCGCTCAGCCCGAAGGAAATCCAGTCGCTGCTGCGCTCGGGGGCCTCGGCGGAGTCGATTGCGGAGCATTCCAACATGAGCATCGAGCACGTGCGCCGCTACGAATCGCCCGTGCGGGCGGAGCGCGCTCACGTGGCCCGCCAGGCGCTCACCTTTCGCACGGGGCGCGGTTCGGAAGATACCCTCGCCGATCTCGTGACGGCACGCCTGTCGGCCCGCGGCGTGGATACGGAGCCCCGCTGGGACGCGTGGCGCCGGGCCGACGGCACGTGGACGCTGCAGGTGGAGTTTTCCGCGGGCTCTCGCGCGCGCACGGCTACGTGGCATCTCGATGTCCCCTCGCGGGTCGCGCGCGCGGAAGATGACGAGGCCCGGTGGCTCTCGGATGCCGACGAGCCCTCCACCACGACCCCGGGGCGTCCGCGCCTCACGTCGGTGCGCTCGCACGTCTTCGATGTGGAGGCGGCCGCGCAGCGCCCGCTCGCCCCTCGCGCCGAGCGCGGCGCCGACCACGACCTCCCAGGCGCAGCCCCCGCGGCGAGCGAGGGCACACTGAGCGAGGCGCAGATCGACGAACTCAATGCCCGCCGCGGCATTCCGGTCTCGCCCGAACAGAGCCCCTGGCGTTCGCTCTCGCAAGCGGCCCAGGAGGCACAGCCGCAGCATCACGTGGGCCACGGCGGCGCCGCGGGCAATGACGTCTTGCCCACCGAAGAGGTCGAGTACGTGGAGGGCCCAGAGGACCTCGCGCACGACCCTGCGGCCGGCGTCGACGACGGGGACCGGGAGGTGCACGAGCAGTTGGATCCTACGCGCGATCCCCACGCGAGTGCGCCGGAAACGGACCGCGACGAGGAGGACGAGCGCGAGGAGCAGGCGCCCGAATCCTCCCCTGCCCCCGGCGGCCCCGAGGACCAGGGGGAGCCGGAGCTCACTCCCCTGCCGGGATTCCAGGCAGAGGTCGCGCAGCCGAAGAAGCCGAAGAAGGGCCGCTCCTCCATCCCGTCCTGGGACGACATCGTGTTTGGGTCCAAGAGCTCATGAACGGGCCCTCCTCCCACTGAATGTTCCCTCTCAAACGGGCGCCGCTACGTCTCGAAGCGGATGAGCGGCACCTGCATCTCCTCGCGCGTGAAGGAGCCGTGCACGCCCTTTTGGGCCAGTGAGGCGACCGGCACGAAGCGCGTGTCGGTGAACTGGTGATCGCCCCGCGCAAAGATGAGCGCGTCGCCCAGGCGCTCCTCGATGCTCGGATGCGGCCCCGGACCCCCGCCCTGGGCCTGCGCGCCCGAGGGCACGGGGCCGAGCACTCCCGAATCCAGCAGCTGGCGCCGCTCGAGCACGGCTCCCCGATCCCCCACCCAGTCGCGCAGCCGCTCGATGGCGCCCTGCCGGTCATCGTCCGGGCGCGCATGCAGGCGCACCATGAGGGCCCGACCCTCTCCGGCCACCGCCGCGATGGTGGGGGCGATCCCCAGGGCCGCGGCGAGGTCGTGAATCCGGTCGGGGTGGGCGGCGACCATGCCGTGATCCGACGTGATGCTGACCCGCACGCCCGCGCCGATGGTGCGCTGGAGCGTGCCGATGAGCGCGTCGATCCCTTCGAGGGCCTCGCGCCACTTTTCGGAGCCCGGCCCGTCGCGGTGCCCGGCCTTGTCGAGGTCCGGCACGTGGAGGTAGACAAGGCCGCGCGGGCCGACGGAACGCAGTGCGGCGCGGACGGCGTCGGCGACCTCCCGCTGGGCCCCGTGGCCGAAAAAGTCCCAGCCGTATTGGAGCATGCCGGTGAGGAAGCTCCCGGCGTACCGCGCGGGGCCCACGTGCGCCACCTTCCGCGGGGAGTCCCGGATGCGGGCGGCGAGCGACACGGATTCGAGTGGGCGATCCCCCGCGAGCCAGCCCGTCGGCGACACACCGGGCGCGCCCTGGAGCTGGTTGATCGCTTGCCCTGCCCGGTCGAGGACCGTGTATCCGAGGACGCCGTGCTCGAGAGGGCTGCGGGCGGTGAAGACGCTCGTGAGCACGCTCGCGGTGCTCGAGGGCAGGAGGGTGCGCAGCGTGTGCGTGTTCTCCTCGTGGGTGCGCAGGTGCCGGGTGTGCGCCCGATGGGTGCGCAGCGCCGTAGAGCCGAGCCCGTCGACGAGAATCACGAGATCGGCGCCCTCGCTGCGGCTCAGCATCTCGCGCCACACCCCAATGATCTCGGGAACGCCGTGCGCCCAGGGCGCCGGAACGCCCGCGGGCAGCGGCGCTACCGCAGCGTCATTCGGTGACGGCATTGACGGCATCGAAGAACTCGAGGGCTTCCTGCACGGCGGCGGGGCCGTCGGCGAGCGCGCTCACGCGCACGAGCAGATCGGACTGCTGGCTCGAACCCGTGAGTCCGTGATCGGCCTCGCAGTTCGGATCGTCGCACCACGCGCGCTCGAGTTCGATGCGGCGGTTCGCGCCCCAGCTCATGCCGATCGTGACTTCGGCCTGATCCGAGGCCACGCGCGCGCCGTCGGAATCGAAGACCTGGGCGAGCGCAAGGTTGTGGATCTGACGCAGCCTGACCCGTTCGGTACCGACGAGCACTTGCGGCGGGTTGAGCGCATCGGCCACCTCGTCATCGAGGTGAACAACGAACATGTGCGCCTCGCCGAGCAGCAGGACGGTGAGGTGGCGGCGAACTTCCGGCCCTTCAAAGGTGGTTTCGGGCCGCACGAGGAAGGCCCGGATGCGGGAAGTGCCGAGCGCGCGACGCACGGCCTCGAGCGCCGTCTCCGGAAAGTAGCCTGCGCGTTCAATGGCGGCCACGAGGCCGGATGGAAGTCTCATACTCTCCAGTCTAGGCATGGCGGGAGCCCCGCTCCGCCCGGTGATGGGTGGGCAGGGTCCGGCGCATCGAATCCATGCGGTTCGGGGCGGGGCCGACGGTGCCCGCGGCGTCGAGGACGCTGAGGCCGCTCGGGCTCACGAGGATCGGCCCGAGGGTGATGTCGGCGCATTCGGGGTGCGCGTCGGTGAGTTCGCCGAGCCGCTGTACGAGGGCGACGAGGGCGCCGTAGCCGGGTGAGCGCTCCGGGGCGGACCGATGGAGCGCGACGGCGCTGCGGGGCGTGGCGATGAGGCGCCGGGCGGCCTTCTCATCGAGCGGCGGGATCGCGTAGCCGATGTCGTGGAAGATGTCGGTGGCGTCCCCGGCGAGGGAAAAGGCGACGACGGGGCCGAGGGCCGGGTCCTCGAGGCCGCGCACAATGACGGGCAGCCCTCCGGGCGCCATCTTTTGCACGAGGAGCGTGAGGGGCCGGGAGGTGCCGCCGGGGGCGCGGCGCCGGGCATCGTCCACGAGCCACTGGGCACTGTGGGAAAGCTGGTTCTCCGACGCAATATCGGTATGCACCACGCGCTGCCCGGGCTCCGCGCGAAGGAGGGAATCGGCAAGCGACACGGCGACGGGGTAGCCGAGGTCGCGCGCCGCCGCAAGGGCTTCGGGGATGCTCGAGGCCGTGTGCGCGGCCACGAGGTCGATGCCGTAGGCGCCGAGCAGGGCTTCGAGGTCGGCCCGCTCGAGCCTGTGCATCTGACCCGTTCCCACGCGCTCGAGGATGCCGCGCACCGTGTCGGCCGCTCCCGCGGGGGCCATGGGGGGTGGGGCGTCGGGGTGCTGAGCGCGGTGCCCCGGGCTGCCGGATACCGCGACGGAGGCGAGCGCGGAGGAGAGGGCCGCGGTCGCGCGGTCGGGGGTGGAGAACACCGGCGGCAGGTGCGGGGATTCTCGCAGGGCCTCCGTGAGCGTGTGCAGCCGCGCCTCGTCGGTCACGACCACCATGAGGACCTGCACGGCGGCGCCGCGCGCGAGGGTCGCCAGTTCGTCGGCGAGGTGAACGAGGTCCACCCGGCGGGTGTCGAGGATCGCCACGATCACGGCGTCCACCGCGCCGGGCCCGGCCATCGAGGTGAAGGCGCGTGAGACGAAGCGGTCATCGCCCACAATCGGCACCCGGAAGTTCTGGGCGCTCACCGTGAGACCGGATTCTTCCGCGGCTGCCCGCAGCGTCGCGCCGAGCGCCCCCGAGTTCGACAGCAGGCCCACGCGGGTGCCGCGGGCGCGCCCCTCTCTGCTCAGCACGCTCACGATGTCCAGCAGGTGATCGACGCTCGAGGCCCGGATCGCGCCCGCCGCATCGAGCACCTGATCCATCGCGTGCCGGGGCAGGTCCGATTCTTCGCCGAGCTTGTCTACGGGGCCGATGTCGTCGGTGTTCGGTGGTCGCACCACCACGACCGGGATGCGCGCCGACAGGCGCCGCACGAGTCGCGTGAACTTGCGCGGGTTGCCCATCGACTCGAGCGAGAGCGCCACGAGGTCGATCTCCTCGTTGCCCTCCCAGTGCTGCAGGGCATCGTTGAGGGACACGTCGGCCCGGTTTCCCGCGGACAGGAACTCGCGCACGCGCAGCCCGCGGGCATCGGCGCCCGCGAGGACCATGGCGCACAGGGCGGTGGACTGCCCGGCGAGCGCGATGGTGCCGCGCTCGGACGTGCGGGGGGACAGCGAGACGTTGAGGGGCCGCTCGCCCGTGCGGAAGAAGCCGAGCGAGGCGGGGCCGAGCAGCCGCATCCCGTGCAGGCGGGCCCCGGCCACGAGCGCGTCCTGGAGCCTGCGGCCCTCGGGACCGGCCTCGGCGAAGCCGCCGCTGACCACCACGATGGCCTTGACGCCCTTCGCGGCAAGCTCATCGAGCGCGGCCACGCACCGTTCGGCGTTGACGGCGAGGACGGCGAGGTCCACGGGGCCGGGAACGTCCGCGATAGCGCTGTAGGTCTTGAGCCCGTTCACCTCGTAGGCTTCCGGGTTCACGGGGAAGATCGAGCCCGCATACCCGCTCGCGAGCAGCCCGCGCACGATCTGCGCCCCCACGTGGTCGCGCTGGCGGCTCGCCCCCACGATCATGATGCTCGCGGGGTCCATCATGAGCTCGATGGCGTGCGCCTCTGCGGCCCGCTCGCGCTCCTCGAGGACCTGGCGCACGCGCGCGGTCACGTGCGTGTCGGCCTCGACGGCCACAACGCCGTCCTTGCGCCTCGTGGTGAGGTCGTACCCGGCCGCCTCGAAGACGCCGAGCATCGAGGTGTTGTGATCGAGCACGTCCGCGGTGAAGGTGGTGATCCCCCGCTCCCTCGCGGCGGCCGCGAGGTGATCGAACAAGATGGTGCCGAGCCCGCGCCCCTGGATCGCGTCGGCCACCGTGAAGGCCACCTCGGCCGCGTGCGGCGCCGTGCGCGTGTAGCGCCCCACGCCGACGATCCGGTGGTCGAGCAGCGCCACGAGTGCGAGCCGATCCGTGTAGTCCACGCGCGTGAGCCGATCGAGTTCCTCGGCGCTCAGCGTGGGCTTGGCGGTGAAGAAGCGGAAGTAGCGGGACTGCTCGCTCTGGGCCACGTGGAAGTCCTGGAGCGCAGGGGCATCGCCCGGCACGATGGGCCGCACGTGGGCGCTCGTGCCGTCACGCAGCACGACGTCGGCCTCCCACGCGTGCGGATACCGAGGAGACACGGGGGGATGGGCTGCGCTGCGCCGTGATCGTGCCATGTGAGAAGAGTACGATGCCCACCTCCCTGCAATGTGGGAGGCGCCCTGTCACAATGGTGCGCATGGCACGACAGTCCCCCGCAGCACCGGCAGCACCCATCGAGGAACACATCGTTGACGTCGATGTCACGAGCGAAATGGAAAACTCGTTCCTCGAGTACGCGTATTCGGTGATTTACTCCCGCGCCCTGCCCGATGCCCGCGACGGCCTCAAGCCCGTGCAGCGGCGCATCCTCTACATGATGGACGACATGGGCCTTCGTCCGGATCGCGGCCACGTCAAGAGCCAGCGGGTCGTCGGCGAGGTCATGGGCAAGCTTCACCCGCACGGGGACAGCGCGATTTACGACGCGCTCGTGCGCATGGCGCAGGACTTCTCGATGCGCGTGCCGCTCGTGGACGGTCACGGCAACTTCGGTTCGCTCGATAACGGCCCCGCCGCGGCCCGGTACACCGAGGCGCGCATGGCAAAGGCCGCGCAGCTCATGACCACGTCGCTCGACGAGAACGTCGTGGACATGGTGCCGAACTACGACAACCAGCTCACGCAGCCGGAGGTCCTTCCCGCGCAGTACCCGAACCTCCTCGTCAACGGGGCCTCCGGCATCGCCGTTGGTATGGCCACGAACATGGCTCCGCACAACCTGGTCGAGGTCATCGCCGCCGCTCGCCACCAGCTCGCTCACCCGGACGCGAGCCTCGAGGACCTCATGCGATTCGTGCCGGGGCCGGACCTGCCGACGGGCGGCCGGATCGTGGGCCTCGAGGGGATCCGCGACGCGTATGCGACCGGGCGCGGCTCCTTCAAGATCCGCGCCACCACGAGCATCGAGAACATCACGAGCCGCAAGAAGGCCATCGTGGTCACGGAGCTGCCGTATCAGGTGGGCCCCGAGCGGATCGCGGAAAAGCTGCGTGATGCGGTGCAGGCCAAGAAGGTCCAGGGCATCACCGATTACCAGGACTATTCGGATCGCCACCACGGCCTGCGGCTCGTGCTGACCCTCAAGAGCGGCTTCAACCCCGAGGCGGTCCTGCAGCAGCTGTACAAGCACACGCCGCTCGAGGATTCGTTCGGCATCAACAACGTGGCCCTCGTGGGCGGCCAGCCGCGCACGCTCGGGCTCGTGGCCCTGCTCAAAGTCTTCCTTGAGCATCGCGTGAGCGTCGTCCAGCGCCGCACGGAGTTCCGGCTGCAGAAGCGCCGGGACCGCCTACACCTCGTGGACGGGCTCTTGCTCGCGATCCTCGACATCGACGAGGTCATCCAGATCATCCGCTCCTCGGACACGGCGGAGATGGCGCGCACTCGGCTCATGCAGGTGTTCGACCTGTCCGAGATCCAGGCCGAATACATTCTCGAGCTGCGCCTGCGCCGCCTCACGAAGTTTTCGCGCGTGGAGCTCGAAGCCGAACGCGATGACCTGCAGCGGGAGATCGATGCCCTCACGGCCATCCTCGAGAGCGAGGAGAGCCTGCACGCGCTCGTCTCCGATGAGCTCGCCCAGGTGGCGGCCGAACACGGCACGCCCCGGCGCACGGTCCTGCTCGAGGCGGCCGCAGCGGCCCCGGTTCCGAGCGCGGCGTCCCTCGAGATCGAGGACGCCCCGTGCGAGGTGCTGCTGAGCGGGACGGGGCTCGTTGCCCGTGTGCCGCGCGATGACGCGCCGAGCGTTCACGACGATGCGGCCCGGCGCAGCCAGCACGACGTGATCGTCGCGCGAGTGGCGACCCGCACACGCTCGCTCGTCGGCGCCGTGACCTCCGCGGGCAGGCTCCTGCATGTGAGCGTGGTCGATCTGCCCGCCCTCGCCCCCACGGCCGGCCCGCACTCGCTGGCCGGAGGCACGCGCCTCGGCGATCTGCTCACCCTGAATCCGGGCGAGAGGATCGTGGGCCTCGTGCGCGTGAGCCCCGAAGACTACGAGCGTGGCGGCGGCATCGCGCTCGGCACGCGCCGCGGCGTCGTCAAGCGCGTCACCTCCGACTTCCCGAAGTCCGACGGCTTCGACCTCATCTCGCTGCGCGACGGCGACGAGGTGGTGAGCGCGGTCGATCTCGAAGACGACGCCGACACCGACCTCGTCTTCGTCACCTCCGACGCGAATCTGCTGCACTTTCCCGCCCAGGGCGTGCGGGCCCAGGGCCGCACCGGCGGCGGGGTCGCGGGCGTCAAGCTGGCCGACGGCGCCCACGTGGTCGGCTTTGGTGCCTTCGACGTCACGCGTGCCGCCGAGGTGGTCACGGTCGCGGGCAGTTCGTCGGCGCTCGCCGGCATGCAGTCGGGTTCGCTCAAGGTGTCCGATGCCGCGGAGTTCCCGGCGAAGGGCCGCGCGACGGGCGGCGTGCGCTGCCACCGATTCTTGCGCGGCGAGGACGTGCTGCTGTCCGGCTGGGTGCTCAACGCGCCCGTCGTGGCGTGTTCGGAGGCGGGGGCCGCGATCGATCTGCCCTCCCCCATTGCTCGGCGCGACGGCTCGGGATCGCCGCTGGCCCTGCCCATCGCCGCCGTCGGCTCCCGCTGACCGTCCCCTGTTCCCTGTCCGCCGAACCGCCACGACCGAACGATGAGGATCCGATGATGCACTCCCCCGCCGCTGACCAGTCCCCCGAGCTCCCACCCTCGATCCGCCGCGAGAAGCACGGCGAGGCCGACGCCCTGGTCGTGACGACCGCCCACTCTCGCCTCGTCATGTACCTCAGCGGGGCGCACATCGTCTCGTGGGTGCCCGACGGCGGCGAGGACCTGCTGTGGCTCAGCCCGCTCGCCTCGACGCGCCCGGGCACGAGTGTCCGCGGCGGTGTGCCGCTCATCGGGCCGTGGTTTGGCAGCGGCGTCTCGGGGGCCGAGTCCCCCGCCCACGGCTGGCTGCGCACCGCACCATTCGCGCTCGAGTGGGCGCGCGAGGAGGCCGACGGGTCGGTGAGCCTGAGCCTCGTCACGGGCGGCGTGCCCGCTTCGGTCGATCCCCGCTGGGCGCTCGCCGAGGTGCGGCTCGTGGTGCGCGTGGGCCAGACCCTCGATCTGGACCTCACGCTCACGGCCGGGGCCTCGCCCATCGAAGTCGAGGCCGCGTTCCACACCTACTTCGCGGTGCGCGAGATTCAGGACGTGGAGCTGAGTGGGTTGGCCGACGCGCCGTTCGTCGATACGCGCAACGACCGCACCCCGGGCGTCATCGCGCGCGAACCGTTCACCTTCCGCGGCCCGACCGACCTCGTCATGACCTCCGGCGCCCCGCTGACCCTGACCGATCCCGGCCTTCGCAGGGACGTGGAGATTCTGCCGCGCGAGGCCACCCGCACCGTGGTGTGGACGCCGTGGCGAGAGGGGACGGCCAATTTCACGGACATCCCCGAGGATCAGTGGAACGCCTTCGTGTGCGTCGAGACCGCAATCAGCGAGGACGGCCGCGCACGGCTTGCCCCGCACGAGAGCGCGCGGCTCGGCGTGCGCTACTCGCTGTCCACGACCCTCACGGGGTAGCCGGCGCTCGCCAGGGCCCGCTTCGCCTCGGCGATCTCCACGTCCTGAAAGTGGAAGATGCTCGCGGCGAGCGCGGCGTTTGCCCCCGCCTGAACCGCCGGGCCGAAGTGCTCGGCCGCGCCCGCGCCGCCCGAGGCGATGAGCGGGAGGCTAGTAGCAGCGCGCGCCGCGCGAATGAGCGCGAGGTCGAAACCGTCACGCGTGCCGTCGGCGTCCATCGAGTTCAGGAGGATTTCGCCCGCCCCGCGCTCGGTGACCTCGCGGATCCACTCGAGGGCGTCGATCCCCGTGCCGCGCTTGCCGCCGTGCGTCGTCACCTCGAAGCCGCTGCCCCGCCCGGCGGCGGTGTCGGCCGCATCCGGGCCCACGCGGCGCGCGTCGATGGACATCACGAGGACCTGCGAGCCGAACTGCTCGGTAATCTCCGTGATGAGGTCGGGCCGAGCAATCGCCGCGGAGTTGACGCCCACCTTGTCGGCCCCCGCGCGCAGCAGCTGGTCCACGTCCTCGACGCTGCGCACGCCGCCACCAACGGTCAGGGGAATGAAGACCTGATCGGCGACCCTGCGCACCACGTCGATCATCGTGTCGCGCCCGCCGCTGGTCGCCGTGATGTCCAAGAAGGTGAGCTCGTCGGCGCCCAGGCGGTCATACCTCATCGCCAGTTCCACGGGATCGCCCGCATCGCGCAGGTTCTCGAAGTTCACGCCCTTGACCACGCGTCCGCGGTCCACGTCGAGGCAGGGAATGATGCGGATGGCCACGCTCATGCATCGATCCTCTCGAGGTCCAGTTCGTCGGCGCCCTCCACAATAAACTGCTTGCGCGGAGCCACATCGGATCCCATGAGGAGCTCGAACATGCGATCAGCGGCCTCGGCATCGCCGATGCTCATGCGGCGCAGCATGCGCTTGCTGGGCTCCATCGTGGTGTCCGCGAGCTGATCGGCGTCCATCTCGCCGAGCCCCTTGTAGCGCTGAATCGGCTCCTTGTACCGCTTCTTGCTGCGGTCGAGCTTCTTCAGCAGCTGGTTCAGTTCCTTCTCGGAGTACGTGTAGACGTACTCGTTCTTCTTCGCCCCGCCGTGGATGATCTCCACGCGGTGCAGCGGCGGCACCGCCGCGTAGACTCGCCCGTCTTCGACGAGCGGGCGCATGTAGCGGTGGAACAGGGTGAGCAGGAGGGTGCGGATGTGAGCGCCGTCCACGTCGGCGTCGGTCATCATGACGATCTTGCCGTAGCGCGCGGACTCAAGATCGAACGTGCGCCCGCTGCCCGCGCCGATCACCTGAATGATGTTGGCGCACTCGGCGTTCTTGAGCATGTCCGTAATGGACGCCTTTTGCACGTTGAGGATCTTGCCGCGGATCGGCAAGAGGGCCTGGAACTCGGAGTCGCGCGCGCTCTTGGCGGTACCGAGCGCCGAGTCGCCCTCCACGATGAACAGTTCGGAGCGCTCGACGCCGCTGTCGCGGCAATCGGCGAGCTTCGTGGGCATGGTGGAGGATTCGAGCGCGTTCTTGCGGCGCGAAACCTCCTTGTGCATGCGGGCCGCCACGCGTGCCCGCATCTCGCTGACCACCTTGTCCACGACAAGCGCGGCCTGCTCCTTTTCGCCCTTCTTGGTCGAGGCGAGGAAGGTGCCGAGCGAGTCCTCAACCACGCGGGCCACGATCTGACGCACGGCCGGGGTGCCGAGCACCTCTTTCGTCTGCCCCTCGAACTGGGGCTCTTCGAGGCGCACGGTGACCACGGCGGTGAGGCCCGCGAGCGTGTCGTCCTTCTCGATCTTGTCCTTCTTCGGGGTGAACTTCACGCGCCGGGCCTGCGCCTCGACGGCCTTGCGCACGGACTTCACAAGCGCCTGCTCGAAGCCGGTCACGTGCGTGCCGCCCTTCGGGGTGCTCACGATGTTGACGAAGCTGCGCACGGTCGTGTCGTAGTCGGCCCCCCAGCGCAGGGCGATATCGACCTCGCACGTGCGGGCGACCTCGCGCGAGACCATGTGGCCGCTCGCATCGAGCACGGGGACGGTCTCGGTGTAGTCGCCCGAGCCCGCGAGGCGGATCACGTCGGTGATCTTCTGGTCCTTGGCCAGGTATTCCACGAACTCGCTGATGCCGCCCTCGTAGTGGAAGACGCTCTTTTCGGGCTGCTCGGGGGTGCGCTCGGGGCGCTGATCCAGCAGGGTGATGGCGAGGCCGGGCACGAGGAAGGCCGTCTGCCGGGCGCGGCGCTGAATGTCGTCGAGGACCACGTGGGCGCTCTTGATGAAGATTTGCGGATCGGCCCAGTAGCGCACGCGCGTGCCGGTCACGCCGCGCTTGACCTTGCCGACGACCCGCAGCACGCCCGCCCCGTCAAACGGGGTGAAGGGGGCATCGGGCGAGGGAGCGTGACCGGCGTCGTCGAACTCGCCGGGGATACCCCGCTGAAAGCTCATCGCGTAGGTCGAGCCGCCACGGTCTACTTCCACGTCCATGCGGGAGCTCAGGGCGTTGACCACGGAGGCGCCGACGCCGTGGAGGCCGCCCGAGGCGGCGTAGGAGCCGCCGCCGAACTTTCCGCCCGCGTGGAGCTTCGTGTAGACAACTTCGACGCCGGTGAGGCCCGTGCGCGGTTCCTTGTCGATCGGGACGCCGCGGGCGAGGTCCCGCACCTCGACGGACGCATCCTCGTGCAGCACCACCGTGATGTCGCTGCCGTGCCCGCCGAGCGCTTCGTCCACCGAGTTATCGAGGATCTCCCACAGGCAGTGCATGAGGCCCCGGGAGTCGGTCGAGCCGATATACATGCCGGGGCGCTTGCGCACCGCCTCGAGCCCTTCGAGGACCTGAAGGTTGCGCGCGTCGTATGCCTGCTGGGGGGTCTTTGCCTGCGTAGCCACGGCCAAATCTTACGGGGCGTGGGCGCAAAGCGCCGTCATTGGATGCTCGCAGGGCGCGTGCGGGTAAGCCGCACCACAGGGCTCGTGACCAGGATGTGAGCCACGAGCGGCCCCGTTGCGCCGGGAGCGAACCAGAGGCCTCACGGCGTGAGCCGGGGCGTGTTTCCTGATTCAATACTTGGCATGACCACGACGCTTGAATCACGCACCCTGACCGCCCACGATCGCTGCGATCGCTGCGGAGCGCAGGCCTACGTGAAGTTCGAGCTGCTTGCCGGCGGCGAACTTCTGTTCTGCGCTCACCACGCTCGCGCCAACGAACACGCGCTCGCGACGATTGCCTCGCGGGTCGCCGACGATACCGGGCACCTCGAGGCCCCCGTCGGCCCCGCCGCTCTCTAAGCGCGCACGTCCCGCTCGGCAGCGATGAGGCGAATCTCGTCGCTGCCGGGCATCGGCCGCTCGGCACCGGTCGTGCGAAAGCCGAGGGCCTCGAACCGCGCGAGCGACTCGAGCGCGGCCGACGACACCTCGAGCCGGATGCGGCTGCGGCCGAGCCCCATCGCGAGCGTGTCCAGCGCCTCGAAGAGGCGATCCACGACCCCGTGGCCCCGGAACTCGGGACGCACGAACACCGAGGTGACGAGCGCAATCGACGGGGTGTCGGCGGGACTTCCCACCGGCTGAATACTCGCGCCTCCCATGACCTCGCCGTCGGGGAGGCGTTTGGCGAACACGAAGAGATTCGTCCGTGACGCGAAGGCGCGCCAGTCGGATTCGCTCAGGCGCAGGGCCGTGGCCGGATCGGCCTTGTAGGCGTCCGGCGCGTCGCTCAGCATCCCGAGGCGCAGCTCCTTGAGAGCCTCCCAGTCGCTTTCGCGCACGGTCTGCACAGTCATGTCCACGAGGTGTGCCCCGTCCTTTCCCTCGATGACGCGAATCGCCCACCGCCGCGGGGGCGATGGGCGATGAGGCGCTGTTTAGTCGAGGTAGTCCCGGAGCACCTGCGAGCGCGAGGGGTGGCGCAGCTTGCTCATGGTCTTCGATTCGATCTGGCGGATCCGTTCGCGGGTCACGCCGTAGACCTTCCCGATTTCGTCGAGGGTCTTCGGCTGGCCGTCTTCGAGGCCGAACCGCATCGCGACCACTCCGGCTTCCCGCTCGCTGAGGGTGTCGAGCACGGAGTGCAGCTGCTCCTGCAGGAGGGTGAAGCTCACGGCGTCCGCGGGGACCACGGCCTCCGAGTCTTCGATGAGATCGCCGAACTCGCTGTCGCCGTCCTCGCCGAGCGGCGTGTGCAGGGAGATGGGCTCGCGCCCGTACTTCTGCACTTCCACGACCTTCTCCGGCGTCATGTCGAGCTCGGTGGCGAGCTCTTCCGGCGTGGGTTCGCGGCCGAGGTCCTGAAGCATCTGGCGCTGCACGCGCGCGAGCTTGTTGATGACTTCGACCATGTGGACCGGGATGCGGATGGTCCGGGCCTGATCGGCCATCGCGCGCGTGATGGCCTGGCGGATCCACCACGTCGCGTAGGTCGAGAACTTGTAGCCCTTGGAGTAGTCGAACTTTTCGACCGCGCGGATGAGGCCCAGGTTGCCTTCCTGAATGAGGTCGAGGAACAGCATGCCGCGGCCCGTGTAGCGCTTGGCGAGCGACACCACGAGGCGGAGGTTCGCCTCGAGCAGGTGGTCCTTGGCGGCGCGGCCGTCTTCGACGATCATGGCGAGTTCGCGTCCCGCCTTGGTCTTCTTGAGCGAGTCGTCGCCCTTGAGCTTGTGCTCCGCGTACAGGCCCGCCTCGATCCGTTCGGCCAGTTCGACTTCCTGGGCGGCGTTGAGCAGCGCGACCTTGCCGATCTGCTTGAGGTAGTCCTTGACCGGATCCGCGGTCGCTCCGGCGGTGACCACCTGCTGCGCGGGCGCATCGTCATCGTCGTTGGACAGCGCGAACCCCTTCGAGGAATCGTCCTCGTCCTCGTTTGTGTCCGATTCGCTCTGCTGGTCCTCGGACTCGTCGTCGGAGTCGGTGTCCTTGGTCGAGGCCTTGCCCGCGCCCGCCGCCTTCGCGGGGGCGACCTCTTGCGCCTCGCCGTCCTCGCCGCTGCCCGCCTTCTTCTTGGCGCGGGAAGCGGGGCGCCCGGTGATCTCGATACCGGCCTCTTCGAGGCGCTTGGACAGGGCCGAAACCCGGTAGGGGGAGATGCCCAGCTCCTTCGCCGTCTGCTTGAGGGCGGTGTAGTCCACGGAGGTGGCGCCCGCAAGGGCTCCGAGCAGACCCTCCATCTGGGCGGTCGCTTCTTCGTTCTTTGTCGTGGTCGTCGACACAAATTTCCTTCGTTTGTCGGCTGAGGCCTCGCGGCTCTCGCAGAGTGAGGGCGCGCCGGTGACCACCGTGAGGCGGGCAGTGGGCGCAGACCGTTCAATTATAACGGCCCGAACCTCTTGACTATTCCCCTCGGGCGCACTAAGTTCCCAGGGTTCTGCTCTGCGGCGCCCGGCCCGCTTAGCTTTCGTCCTTGGCGATGAAGATCGGGCACGTCGCTCCCAGGATCACCCGGCGCACGGAGTGGCCGAGCGACAGTCGGCTCACGGGAGAGCTGTGCCGCAAGGCGATGACGAGCAGGCCCGCCTTCGTGGCGCGCACCGTGTCCAGCAAGAACTCGCCCGTGTCGCGCGAGCGCGAGGTGATGACCTTCACGTCGAGGGTTTCGAGGTAGGCGCGTTCGCGTTCGGGCAGGCGGGAGGCCACGCGACCGAGCGCCGAGAGCACTTCGCGCTCATCGGCGGTGCGCAGCCCCTCGTCTGGATCCACGAAGGCGTGCGAAGCCACTACGAGGTCGCGATGAGAAAAGCAGACCTCCGAGATGGCCGCGAGCAGGGAGGCGTCTCCCTGCGATGAAGGAGCGAATGCCGCCACAACAACCATTGGTGTGTCCTTTCCGACGTTGCTCACAGCCTACTGCCCCGAGAGGAATGCGCAGAGCACCCCGTCCAAGACGGGATCATCGACGAGGAATCCGTCGTGCCCGGCGTCGGAGTGCATCGTGTAGCCGAGCGCATCGGGAATGCCGGACAGCAGCTCCTCGGCGTCGGACGGGGGAAAGAGGCGGTCGGAGTCGACGGAGACGATGAGGGAGCGGGCGGTGATGCGCGACAGTGCCCGGGCCACTCCCCCGCGTCCGCGGCCGACATCGTGGGTGTTCATCGCCCGCACGAGGTGCACGTAGGTGCCCGCGTCGAACCGGCGGCACAGCTTCGTGGCGTGATGGTCGAGGTAGGACTGGACGCCGAAGCGACCGTCGAGGGAGGAGAGCGGGTCTTCGCCCGGGTTGGGGGTGTTGGAAAAGCGCTGCTCGAGTTCTTTCGCGGATCGGTAGGTGGTGTGGGCGATGCGCCGGGCCACGCCGAGCGCCTCGGTGGGGCCGTCCTCGGGTGGGAGGTGGTAGTAGTCGCCGCCTCGATAGCCGTGGCACGTGGTGATCGCGGCCAGCTGGGCGGCGTTCCAAGCGAGCACGTCGGCTCGACACTTGGCGGCGCTCGCGATGACGGCGAGGCGCGTGAGCGAGGTCGGGTGGCTCACGGCCCATTCGAGGGCGCGCATGCCTCCCATGGAGCCGCCGATCACGAGCGCCCACGTGTCGATCCCGAGGCGGCGCATGAGGAGCCGTTCGGCCTCCACCTGGTCACGGGTGCTGAGCGGGGGAAATCGTGAGCCGTACGGGGCCCCGTCGGGCGCGAGGGAACTGGGGCCGGTGCTGCCCTGACATCCGCCGAGGATGTTGGGGGCGACGACGTAGTGCGTGGTGGTGTCGAGCGCTTTGCCGGGGCCGACGAGGTGGGACCACCAGCCGGGGCTCGGGTGGCCGTCGCCAGCGTCCCCGGTGACGTGGGAGTCCCCGGTGAGGGCGTGCAGGACGAGGATGGCGTTGGAGCCGTCCTGATTGAGCTGCCCCCACGTTTCGTACGCGAGGGTGACGTCGAGGAGGGATCCGGATTCGAGGGCCAGTGGTCCGAGGTGCGCGAAGCGCCGGTGGCCGACGGGATCGCCCACGCGCCAGCCGCCCGCGGTAAGCATGGAACTCAGCGTGCTCATGGGCTCCTCCTGACCTCACGTGGGGCGCTCGCGCATGAGTTCGGTGCCCAGCCATGCCGGGGTGAGTCCGCGCTGCACCATCTGTGCGAGATACTGTGCCATCTCGTGCGTCTCATCCCTAGCGAGGATGGCGGTCGCGGCGGCGTGGCACTCGCCGAATCTGCCGCTGAACCAGGCGGTGAGGCCGTGGATCGCGGCGTAGTTGACGAGGCCCGCGCCGAGGGTCGGATCGAGTGGCGTGTCCACGAGGCCCTCGAGGAGAGCAAGCGCTCGGCGGGTCACGAAAAAGAGGTCGCCACCTGGGGTTATTCTCCCGTTCGGGCGAAGCGAGCCCGTCTCGAAGGCGGCCTCGAGCACGCCCGCGATCGGGCGCGGATGCCCGTCCATCTCCGCCATGATCGCGGCGAAGACGGCGTCGCGACCCTCCCTCGTGGAGGTGAGCTCGAGGGTTTTTTCGAGCAGTTCACACTTGGACACGAGGTCGCGCTCGTCGCTGCCCGCGAGCCACCGCGACTGGCCCGCGCCGGAGCGCAGAAGCCTCGCCACGAGGTCCGCGGCCTGAGCCTCAGTGTTCTCGTGAGCCTCAGTGTTCTCGTGCTGCGGCCTCGAGGGCGCCCGCTGCGCCTTCGGTGCCCATCGGCGCTCGCATATGGCCCTCGCGGTGGCGCTGATCAGGAGGGCCGGGTCGGCATCGAGCGCGTAGGGCCGGCCCGCGGCCCTTTCGCGCCGCGCAAACTCCGACTCGTGCAGGCTCCCGATCGCGGCGAACTCAGATTCGGGCAGTCGGGCTATCTGGTCGCCGTCCACGACGATGGGGTGGCCGGGATCGAGGCCCCACGCGCGTGCCTCGCCGGCCGCGTCGCGAGCGAGGGTCAACAGGCGCGCGCGGGAGGTGGCCCCGCCGCCCCGACGGGGTTCGGCGTCGCCCACCACGATGAGGAGCACGCGCGTCGCGTTCTCGGCTTTCAAGCGCGCGAGCGTGGGGCGGGCGATGTCCCGCACCCCCTGCCTGCCGGGACCACCGTCATCGAGCCCCGGGACCTCGCTCCCGTCTACGAGCCCGGCGGGAAGCCGGATGCGGGCGGAGACCCCGAATCTGCTGCCGTCCACGAGGCCGACGATGACGAGCGAACGCTCGGGGATCTGGCGGAAGGCCCCGGCGACGGCGGCGAGGATTTCCCGGGGGCTTTCGCTCACGTAGCGGGTGCCGGGCGGGGAGTTGGGGATCGCGCTCATGCCTCCATCGTGGGCGCGCACGGGCGCTGATCCGCGCACCCGGCGCGGCCTGTGGACAGGCGAGGCCGGTGCCGGAAATTTCTCCCATGGATCAGGGGCGACGATGTGAAAAGATCGTGACGGCCCTTCGGCCTGAACCGACCGCGAAAGGCACGCATGAGTCCCCACCTCGACGCCTGGGTCCGCGACAGCGTGACCCGCACCCTGACCGATCTCCTCGCGGCTGAGCGCACCCGCCTTGGCAGCATCGCGCCGGAGCTCGGCGGGTTCGTCGATGTGCTCGGGGACTTCCTGGTCGGCGGCAAGTACCTGCGCCCCCAGTGCGTCGCCATCGGCGCCCTCGCCGCCGGGGCCCGACTGGACTCACCTGACGGCGAGGCGATTGCCACGCTCGGCGCCGCCGTCGAGCTGGTCCAGGCCGCTGCGCTCATGCACGACGACGTCATCGACCACTCCCCCACGCGCCGCGGCCGCGATGCGGTCCACGTGGCCGCCGCGAACGATCACGCGCGCGCCGGGCACGCGGGCTCGAGCAGCGACTTTGGGATCGCCACGGCCGTCGTGCTCGGCGACCTCTCGCTCTCACTGTCCGAACAGGTGGCTCAGCGCGTGCTGCGAGGCGAGGCCGACCGCGCACAGTTTGATGCCCTGCGCACCGAGGTCATGGCCGGGCAGTACCTCGACATCCTCAACCAGGCCGGGGCCCTCGCCTCGGCCCCGTCGGCCCACGAGGCGGCGCTCACGGTGATCCGCTGGAAGACCGTGCCCTACACGTTCCTCCGGCCCCTCCTTCTGGGCGCCACGCACGCGGGCGCCTCCGACGCCCTCGCCCAAGCCCTCGCCGACCTCGCCATCCCGCTGGGCACGGCCTTCCAGCTGCGCGACGACCTCCTCGGGGTGTTCGGCGACGAACGCGCGACGGGCAAGTCCGCGAGCGGAGACATCACCGAGGGCAAGCGCACCACCCTCCTTGCCTATGCCGAGGCGCACGCCGATGCCGAGGGGCGTCTCGCGCTCGCGGCGGCGGTCGGACATGCCGACGCGAGCCCGGCCCAGATCGAAGCCGCGCGTCAGGTCATGATCACGAGCGGCGCTCGCGCGCACGTCGAGGCGCACGTGCGCGAACTCGAAGCCGAGGCGCGCGCCGTCCTCGAGACGGCCATCGACCCGCTCGCCGAGGCCGAAGCGGTCGGCGAGCTGGACGCGCTCATTTCAGCGGCCACCGGGATCGCCGACGCCTGACCGGGCGGCGCCAGAGCGCCAGTCTTTGGAACGCCAGGGACGAGAACCAGGCTCTAGAACCCGAGGCTCTGGGCCCGGCGGCGCACCTCGCCGCGCTGGCCGCGCCGCAAGTGAGAGATCGGCGTTCCCGGAAGGGAATCGTCCTCGGTGAAGAGCCACTCGATGAGCTCGACATCGCTCAACCCCTGATCGCGCAGCAGCGTCAGCGTGCCCGGCAGGTGCGGCACCACCTCGTGCTCGAGCAGGAAGTCCGCGGGGACGGACCGCACCACCGGCGTGCCGCGGCGCACGTCCACGAGCGCGCCTTCCTCGATGAGCCGGTGCACCCGGGTCACGGGAATGTCGAGGATCGTCGCGATGTCGGGAAGGGCCAGCCACGTGCCCACGAGGGCGTCGATGCGGGCAATGTCGGTCTCAGCAGCAGTCATCCATCCAGGATATTCCAGGGTGTCGCGCGCGCGGGCACCCACGCCCGCTCACTACACTGTGACCTGTGAGTAAAGAGCCGACGACTTCCCCAGACATCGGCCTCGTCCTCAATGCCCGGTACCGGGTGGAGGCCATGATCGCCCGCGGCGGCATGGCCACCGTGTATCGCGGATTCGATGAGCGCCTGCATCGCCCCGTCGCGCTCAAAATCATGCACCCGCACCTGGCCGACAACCCGGAGTTCATCACGAGGTTCTCGCGCGAGGCCCGCAGCGCCGCGCGGCTCACGCATCCGCACGTGGTCAGCGTCTACGACCAGGGTGAGGACCAGGGGCGCGTGTATCTCGCGATGCAGCTCGTGGATGGAGAGACGCTGCGCGATGAGCTGCGCCGCGACGGCACCCTCACTCTGCGCCGGGCACTGCGCGTGGGCCGGGACGTGCTCGCCGCCCTCGATGCGGCCCACCGCTCGGGCATCATTCACCGCGACATCAAGCCGGAGAACGTCCTCGTCAACTCCGAGCGGGACATCCTCGTGGCGGACTTCGGCGTGGCCCGGGCCGTCGGCTCGGCCACCACGTCCGCGACCGGCACGATGCTCGGCACCGTCGCGTACGTGAGTCCCGAGGTGGTGACGCGCGGGGTGAGCGATGCCCGCAGCGACCTGTACTCGTGGGGCATCATGATGTTCGAGATGCTCACGGGCCGCACCCCGTTCCAGGGAGATTCCGCGGTCCACATCGCCTATCAGCACGCGCACGAAGACATTCCCGCGCCGTCCTCCCTCGCCCCGCAGGTTCCCGCGTCTATCGACGCGCTCATCACGTGGGCCGCGGCGCGGGTCCCGGCCTCGCGGCCCGCTCGCGCGCTCGAGGTTCTGCAGGCCCTCGACGAGGCGCTCGACACCCTCACCCCCGAGCAGCTGAGCACCAGGGCGCCGCTGCCGTCCACCGATCATCCGGGCCGAGACCTCACCACGAGCAACGTTCCCCGCCTCACGCGGGACATCGACCCCCTCGACTCCGCGGGTCCTGCACCCGCAGGCTCGGCGCCGTCGGGCGCTGCTGCGGGCGGCTTCGGCGCTGCCACGGGTATCGACCTGCTGGATATCAGCCCCGAGCCCGCTCCCGTCGAGCACGACGACGCGGGCCTCACCGCGTTCCTCGCCTCGACCCGCGGCGCCGGGAGCGACGGGGCCGACGAGCGCGGCACGCAGATGCGCCAGTTCACCGCCGTCGATCCGGACGCCGACGAAAGCATCCGCGAGCTCAGCCTTCGCGCGCGCACGCGCGCCGTCGGCTGGCGCACCCGGCGTCCGCGCCATTCGCCGCTCATGAGCCTTCTCGCGCTTATTGCGCTCGCCGCCGCCCTTATCGGCCTCGCCGTCGCCGCCCAGCAGTGGTACGTCTCCATGGGTCCGGGCGCCGACCGCGCCGTGCCCATCCTCGCGGGGGCCAGCCTCGAGGATGCGGAGTCGGCACTCACGAGCAGCGGCCTCGAGATCGCGACGATGGAGGCCTTTAGCGAGGACGTTCCCGAGGGGCATGTCATCTCGTCGGATCCGGGCGCCGGGACCGTGCTGAAGCGCGGCTCGACCGTACGCGTGGTCATTTCCAAGGGCAAGCAGCTCTTCGCCGTTCCCGCGGTTGACGGGACCCCCGTCGCCGAGGCCCGGGCCGCGCTCGAGGCCCTGGGCTTCACCGTGAGTGAGGAGCGGGAGTTCTCCGATACCGTCCCGAAGGACGCCGTGATTCGCCACGAGGCCACGGCCGACGCTCTGCCCCAGGGCGCGCCCGTCACGCTCATCGTGAGCGACGGCCCCGAGCCGCTGCCGATCCCCTCGACTGTGGGCCAGACCCGCGAGGCGGCCACCGCGAGCCTCGAAGGCGCTGGCTTCACGGTGAGCGCCACGACCGCCTACTCCGGGAGCGTGCCGTCCGGGAGCGTGGTCTCCCAAGAGCCCGGCTCGGGCACGGGCGTGCGCGGCCAGGAGGTGAGCATCGTCGTCTCCCAAGGCCCCGAAATGCTCACCGTGCCGAACGTCTTCCAAAAGCCGGAGGCGGAAGCAAAGGCCGAACTGGAGGCCGCGGGCTTCACGGTCTCCGTGGTCTATGACCGGGGCACCCCGATCTTCGGGCTGGTCTACCAGCAGTCCACCGCGGGGGGCGCCCAGGCGCCGCGGGACTCCACCATCACGATCAACGTCTTCTAGGCCGCGCCCCGAGCACACACGCGAAGGCCCGCCCCCGCCGAGGTTCTCGGTCGTGGAGCGGGCCTTCGGATCAATCGCCTGGCGCTACCGCTTCTTCAGCATGTCGGCCACGAGGAAGGCCAGTTCGAGCGACTGCGAGTGGTTGAGGCGAGGATCCACGAGGGTCTCGTACCGCCGGGTCAGCCCCTCCTCATCGAGCTCGCCGGAGCCGCCGAGCACCTCCGTCACGTCGTCTCCCGTGAGTTCCATGTGCAGGCCCGCGGGGACCGTCCCGGCCTCCGCGTGAGCCTCGAAGAAGCCCCGCACCTCGTCAAGGATGTCCTCGAAGCGGCGCGTCTTGTACCCGTTGGAGCTCGTGATGGTGTTGCCGTGCATGGGGTCGGTGACCCACACGGCCTCGATCCCCTCGGCCTTCGCGGCCGCGAGCAGGGCGGGCAGGGTACGGCGCACGTTCGCGGTGCCCATGCGGGAGATGAAGGTGAGGCGCCCGGGCTCGCGCTCGGGATCCAGAGTGTCGGCGAGGCGTCGAACATCGTCGATGCTTGCCGTGGGGCCGAGCTTGACCCCGATGGGGTTGCGCACCTTCGACATGAAGTCCACGTGCGCGCCGTCCAGTTGGCGGGTGCGCTCCCCGATCCACAGGAAGTGGCCCGAGCAGGCGTAGATTTCGCCGGTGCGCGAATCGATCCGACTCATCGCCTCTTCGTAGTCGAGCAGGAGCGCCTCGTGCGCGGCGTAGAACTCGACCATGCGGATCGGATCGAAATCGACCCCGATGGCCTCCATGAACCGCAGGGCCTTGTCGATGTCCTGAGCCACCTGCTCGTAGCTCGAGTAGGCGGGGGATTCCACGAAGCCCTTGTTCCAGGCGTGGACCTGGCGCAGGTCGGCGAAGCCGCCACCCGTGAATGCGCGAATGAGGTTGAGCGACTGCGAGGCCGTCGTGTACATGCGCCACAGGCGCTGCGGGTCGGGCGTGCGCGATTCCTCGGTGAACTCGAAGCCGTTGACCGCGTCCCCGCGGTAGCACGGGAGGGTCAGGCCATCGCGCGTTTCCACGTCCGACGAGCGGGGCTTGGCGAACTGCCCGGCCATGCGGCCCATCTTGATGATCGGCAGCGAAGCCCCGTAGGTGAGGACGGCGGCCATCTGCAGGATGGTCTGCACCTTGTTCTTGATCCGATTCGCGGTCGAATCCGCGAACGTTTCCGCACAGTCCCCGCCCTGCAGCAGGAACGCTTCACCGCGTGCGGCGTTCGCGAGGTGCGTGCGCAGAAGGTCCACCTCACCGGCGAACACGAGCGGGGGCGCGCTGCGCAGATCGTCAAAGACGCGCGCTCGGGCGGCCTCGTCGGGCCACGTGGGCTGCTGCACCCGGGGATACTCGCGCCAGCGCGAGAGGGTCTCGAGCCCCTGGGACGACTCGGAGAGGTCGAAGGGGTGCAGGGAAGCGGCGACGGGGCGTTGCTGAAAATTCACGAGTCACATCCTAGTTCTGGCGCGCGCATGGGCGCCGGGTGGTCCACGAGGCGGCGCAGGAGGGGCAGAGAGCGGCTCACGCGGGCGTGGGGGCCGACGACGCCTGGGCTTCGCGCAGCCGCTTCTTCACGTCGGCGGCGAACTCGTCCACGTACTCCTGACCGGACAGGTCCTGGATCGCGCCCATGAGCGCGAGGGTGAGGATCCGCAGTTCTTCCTTTGTCGCGGCGGTCTCCGGGGCATCGGGCGAGGCCGAGACGGCGGGGTTCACGGCCGCGTCAATCGCGCCTTCGAGCACTCCCCCGGCCCGGACGTGCTCGAGCAGGGCCCGCATGTTGAGGGCTTCGCCGATCCGCGTGTGCATGGGGCGGCCGAGGCGCGGCAGCACCGAACCATCCACTTGCGCCTCGAAGGCGCCGAGCACCGCGACCGGGATGATCGGCGCGCCGGTCGCGAGAGCGAGCCGCACGGCGCCGGTCTTGCCCTTGTAGAGCCGACCGTCGGGGCTGCGCGTCCCCTCGGGAAACACGCCGAGCAGGTGGCCGTCCTCGAGCACGTCGATCCCCGCCTTGAGCGCGCCGTTGGCCCGGCCATCGCCCGAACGGTCCACGGGAATGACATTCACCGACGCCATGAGCCACGCGAAGAACTTCCCCGGCAGGCCCCGGCCGTTGAAGAGGCCGTTCTTGCCCAGCCAGTGCACTTCGCGCGTAATCATGCACGGCACGAAGTAGGTTTCCGCGGCCGCCTGATGGTTACTGGCCAGGATCACCGGCCCCGTGGCGGGGATGTTGACGAGCCCCGAGACCGTCGGCCTCCAGATCGGCTTGATGAGCGCTTTGACGAGGGGCTGGAGAACTGGGTAGAGATGCACGCCCACACTGTACCGATTCCGCTCGCGCCTCACGAATGACGGGGGTGCGGGTGTGGCGCAGTCCCGGCGAGGTTACCGAGCAGACACCGGGCGCCGCGTACACTGAGGGGCGTGCGCGAAGGCGCAGTACGCATTGTCCCGGTGCCCCATAGCCAAGGAGACCCTCGCAGTGAAGCAGTTTGATACGCCGATGATTGCGATCGCCAAAGACGACGAAAACGCCACGGACCTGCTCCTGCTTCGTCAGAAGAAGCAGCCCGACATCCCCATTTTCAGCCGCCAGCTCACCCCCGGCGTCTGGAGCCCCGTCTCCGTTGATGCCTTCGTGAACGAGGCCCGCGGCCTCGCCCAGGGCCTCATGAACGAGGGTGTCAAGCCCGGCGATGTCGTGGGCATCATGTCCCGCACGCGCTACGAGTGGGTGCTGCTGGACTGGGCGATCTGGTTCGCCGGGGCCGTGAGCGTCCCGATCTACGAAACCTCCTCCCCCGGTCAGATCGAATGGATTGCCTCCGATTCCGGCGCGCAGTACCTCTTCGTGGAATCGAGCGGGCACGCCCAGGATGTCGAAGAAGTCCGCGGGAGCCTTCCCGACCTCACGAAGGTGTTCGTGATCGACGAGGGCGCGCTCGAGCGCCTCATGGTCCCGGTCACCGAGATCGACGACGCCGCCCTCGAGGCCGCCCGCACGAGCCGCGTCAAGGCCGACGTCGCGACCATCATCTACACCTCCGGCACGACGGGCCGCCCGAAGGGCGCCCAGCTCACGCACGCGAACTTCATGGATGCGGGCCTCAACGCCGTCGGCCTGCTCGGCGAATCGGTTCTTCCCCCGGGCTCGCGCATGCTCATGTTCTTGCCGCTCGCGCACGTGTTCGCGCGCGACCTCGCCTTCATCTGCGTGATCGCCGGGGCCACGACCGCGTTCACGCCGGATACGACGACGCTGCTGGACGACATGCAGTCCTTCAAGCCGAGCCTGCTCCTGGCCGTCCCGCGCGTGTTCGAAAAGGTCTACAACGGCGCCGAACAGAAGGCCATCGGCGATGGCAAGGGCAAGATCTTCGCCCAGGCGGCGAAGGTCGCCATCCAGTACTCGACCGGCATCAGCGAAGGGCGCATCCCGCTGTCCGTCAAGGCCCAGCACGCCGTCTTCGACCGGCTGGTCTACAAGAAGCTGCGCGCGCTCATGGGCGGTGAGCTCACGTGGGCCGTCTCGGGCGGCGCGCCGCTCGGTGAGCGCCTCGCGCACTTCTTCCGCGGCGTCGGCGTCACCATCCTCGAAGGCTACGGCCTCACCGAAACCACCGCCCCCGTCGGCGTGAACACCCCGTGGAACGTCAAGGTCGGCACCGTCGGCCCGCCGTTTCCCGGCAGCTCCGTCAAGCTGTCCGACAAGGGCGAGCTGCTCGTCAAGGGCGTCATGGTGTTCAAGGGCTACCACAACAACCCCGAGGCGACCGAGCAGGCAATGGAGGACGGCTGGTTCAACACGGGCGACATCGCGACGATCGACCACGATGGCTACATCACCATCACGGGCCGCTCGAAGGAACTCATCGTCACCGCGGGCGGCAAGAACGTCTCGCCCGCCCAGCTCGAGGATCGCATCCGCGCGAACCCCCTCGTAAGCCAGTGCATCGTCATCGGCGACCAGAAGCCGTTCGTGTCCGCGATCATCACGCTCGATCCCGACATGCTGCCCACGTGGGCGAAGAACAACGGCCTCGCCGGCATCACCCTGGCCGAGGCGATCACCAACGAGAAGGTCCTCGCCGAAGTGCAGTCGGCCGTGGATCACGCCAATACGTCCGTCTCGCGGGCCGAATCGATCCGCAAGTTCGAGATCATCGATTCGGACTTCACGGAGGACAACGGCTACCTGACCCCGTCGCTCAAGCTCAAGCGCAACGTCGTGGTCCAGGACTTCGCCCCGGTCATCGAGAAGATCTACTCGGGCCACAAGGCCTCCTAGTACCGAGAAGAGCACCGTATTTCTGCGCGTCCAGCATCGGGCCCGCGGCCGTCGAACCAGCGCACGTTCGACGACCTCGGGCCCGACCTCATCGACGTGGAGTTCGTGGTCGTCGACCTCGAGACCACGGGGACCAATCCCGACCTCGACGCGATCACGGAGATCGGCGCGGTCCGGGTCGTGGGCGGCGAGGTGGTCGAGGAGTTCCAGACTTTCGTCAATCCCGAACGCGAGATCCCGGCCTACATCGCGCGGCTCACGGGGATCAGCAATCACATGGTGAAAGACGCCCCGTCCGCCGACGCGGTGATCCCCATGTTTCTCGAGTTCACCCGCACCTCCGTGCTCGTTGCCCACAACGCCCGCTTCGACGTGGGGTTCCTCAAGGCGGCCGCGCTGCGGCTCGGTTACGGCTGGCCGCGGCTCGACGTGGTCGATACGCTCACGCTCGCGCGGCGCACGTTTGGGCGCGATGAGGTCAAGAACCACAAGCTGTCCACCCTCGCCGGGGCGGTGGGGGCCACGACCGTGCCGAACCACCGCGCGCTCTCGGATGCGCGCGCGACGGTCGATGTGCTGCACGCGATCCTCGCTCGCTTGGCCGGGCAGGGGGTGAGCCGCCTCGGGGATCTCACGGGGCCGCACCTGCAGGCCTCTCCCGCGCAGGTGCAAAAGCGCCATTTGGCGGCCGATATTCCGGCGCGGCCCGGCGTCTATTCGTTCGTGGATGCCGAGGGGCAGGCCATGTATGTGGGTAAGTCTCGCAATCTCCGCTCGCGGGTGCGCACGTATTTCACGCCGCAGGAGAAGCGCCGCGCGGTGCTCGACATCATTCCCGCGACCGAGCGGATCGAGGTGGTGGAATGCGCGAGCGACACCGAGGCCTCGATCCGGGAACTACGCCTCATTTCCAGCCAGAAGCCCAGGGCGAATCGACAGGGGATCCGGCCGTCCACGGGCACGTGGCTGCGGCTCGGCGCGGGACACGAGGGCCTGCGCATGGCGCGGGTGGTGAAGTCAGAGGCCGACGGCAGCGCGTACCTGGGGCCTCTGCGTTCGCGCCACGAGGCCGAACCCATTCGGACGCTGCTGTATTCGACCCTCGGCTCCGGTGCGGCAGAGCTGGACCCGGGCTCCTTGGGCCCGGTGGGGCCCGGGGAGGCCGACGGTTTCCACGCGGCGATGCGCCGCGCGATGACGAGCGATCCGAGCGAGGTGTTCGCCGAGGTTGCCCGCCGCATGCGCGCGCTTGCCGCCCGCGGCCAGTTTGAAAACGCTGCCGCTCTCAAGGAACGCACCGACATGTTCGTGCGCGCCGCCGCCCGCGCCGCGGCGCTGCGCTCGATTGCCGAGGTGCCTCTCATCGTGGCCGCTCAGCGCACCGCGGCGACCGGCGAGCGGGCCGGGTGGGCGTGGGAGGTGATGGCCGTGCGTCACGGGCGGCTCGGCGCGGTCAGGCGGCTCAAGTCGTGGGAGGATCCGCTGCGTCTGCGCGGTGCGCTGGCCGAGGAGTCCGCCGCCGAGGCCCAGTTCGCGGCGCCGCTTGCGTTTGGCTACCACCAGGAGGCGGAGCTGCTGCTGGCCTGGCTCGGGATGGAGGGGACTCGGATTGTGCACGTGGAGGGCCAGTGGGCCATGCCCGCGGGAGCGGGCTTTTCGCTCGAGGCCCTCACGGCGCACTTTTCTCGCACGCCCGCGCCCATATCCGTGCACGATGCCGGAGGCGGGGCGCTCGATGCAGGTGGCGGGGGCTAAGCGGCGCCGCCGAAGTAAACGCGGGCCCGGGGCCGGGTGAGCGGCGGTCAGATCACCGGGAGCGGGTGCACGAGGTCCGCCTGACTGGCGCCCTGCTGCTGGGTCGCTGCCGCCCATCGCACCAAGAGCCGTTCGGCGGCACCGGAATCGATCGAGGCTTCGGCCTCGCGCGCCGCCTCGCGCATCCGGTCCACGAAGCTGTCCTTCGCCTGATCGGCCGACAGGCCGTCCCGCAGACCGCGGGCGGCCACGATACCCGCGGCAGAGTTAAGGACCACGGCGTCGCGCACGGGACCGCGGTGCCCCGCGAAGACCGCGCGGGCCACGTCGGCGTTGAAGGCGGGGCTGCCACCGCGCAGCGTGTCGATGCCCGCGGCATCGAGGCCCACGTCGCTCGGGTGCACCTCATGCGTGAGGATGCTGCCGTCGCGGACCTCCCACACGTCGGAGGCCCCGGCGATGCTGAGTTCGTCGAGCCCGTCCTGGCCTCGGAAGACCAGGGCGCTGCCGCCGCGCTCGGCGAAAACGCCCGCGAGCACCGGGGCGAGCCGAGCGCTCGCCACGCCGATGGCGTTGGCCTGGACCCGGCCCGGGTTCGTGAGCGGGCCGAGCACGTTGAAGACCGTGGGAACGGCGATCGAGCGTCGGGCCTCCACGGCGAATCGCATCGACGGGTGGAAGGTCTGCGCGAAGCAGAAGGTGATGCCCACCTCGTGCGCGATCTGTTCGACCCGTTCGACCGGCACATCGAGGCGCACGCCAAGCTCATCGAGCACGTCGGCCGAGCCGGAGCGCGAACTCGAAGCGCGGTTGCCATGCTTGACCACGGGGTAGCCCGCGCCACCGATAACAATGGCCGACATCGTGGAGATATTGACGGAATGCACGCCATCGCCGCCCGTGCCGACGATATCGACCGCGCCGACAGGCGCTGTCAGGGGGCGCGCGTGCGCGAGCATGGTGTCGGCGAGGGCCTTCACTTCCTGGACGCCCGCGCCCTTGGATTCGAGGGCCACGAGGAACCCGGCGAGGGCGGCGGGCGGGGCCTCGCCGCTCATCACCTCGTCCATCGCCCACTGCACCGCTTCGGCATCGAGGTCACGTCCCGCGAGGAGCGAGGAGATCAGCGCGGGCCACGTGTGAGCGGATTCAGAACTCATGGTCGGTATTGAAACATTCGCGCCCGCGCGCGCGCCCGTCGGTGTCAGCATGCGGCCGGCTCTCGTGGCGAAGACCACCGGGGGCGCCCAGGTGGCGCGAGTCGGCGCCGACATGCCAGGGACGAAAGCCCCCGTGAGTTTCAAAATTCCAGTACAAAGCCGCTATGCTGGGAACGCCTGCAGCGTGGCACCCCACCATCGCTGCCGGTGGCCGGAGTGGATCCCCCCACGAAAGGCCGCGAGCCGTGCGCCGTGTACGTGCCCGCCTCCGAGCAACCACGAAGAATGAGAACCGTGACGACAGCGACTCTTTCCTCCTCCACGCCGCGCACTTCGCCCGTGAGCAGGCCGAATGCCACTCAGATCGGCACGTTCGTGTGGCTTTCGAGCGAGCTCATGTTCTTTGCCGCCCTTTTCGCGATGTACTTCACGATCTACGGCGTGATCCCCGAGGTGTTCCAGGAGAGCCAGGGCGCCTTCAACCTCAACTTCGCCATTACCAACACGATCATCCTGGTCTCGAGTTCCGTGACCTGTCAGATGGGCGTGTTTGCCGCGGAGAAGCGGCGCAAGTGGCGCACCGGCTCGATTCTCAACCTCAAGAAGTGGGGCCTCATCGAGTGGTACACCCTCACGTTCGTGCTGGGTGCCGTCTTCGTGTCCGGCCAGGTCTTCGAGTACGCGGAGCTCATCCACAAGGGCCTGACCTTCTCGAGCTCGCCGCACGGCTCGATCTTCTACCTCGCCACGGGCTTCCACGGCCTTCACGTGCTGGGCGGGCTCATCGCCTTCCTCTTCGTCCTGGCGCGCGCGTTCGCCGCGAAGAACTTCACGCACCACGAAGAAGTGAGCGCCATCTGCGTCTCCTACTACTGGCACTTCGTTGACGTCGTGTGGATCGCCCTGTTTGCCGTGGTCTACCTCCTGGATCCGCTAATCCTCGGCACCATCGAAGGCAACTGGTCCTTCTTCTAGTCCGTTTCTCCCCGCTTCGAGAACCATCCCTTCCACGAAACGAGGTCCACCCCGTGAAGGCTCTGGCCAACCGTCGTCATCATCCGATGGCGTTCGTCGCAATTCTCCTCATGGCGCTCATCGCCACGGGCGGACTCTTCGTCGCCCTCTCCCCCAAGGACGCATCCGCTGAACTTGCCTCCGCCGAAGACATCACCGCCGGGGAGCAGCTGTTCCAGGCCAACTGCGCCACGTGCCACGGTATGAACGGCGAAGGCCAGATCGACAGCGACGGCAACACGGTGGGCCCCTCGCTCATCGGCGTCGGCGCCGCCTCCGTGGACTTCCAGGTGGGCACCGGCCGCATGCCGATGCAGGCCTCCGGCCCGCAGGCGCAGCGCAAGCCCGCTCAGTTCACCGACGAACAGACCGCGCAGCTGTCCGCGTACGTCGCCTCGCTGGGCCCCGGCCCCACGATCCCCACCGATGAGATGGTCGATCCCGCCCTCGGCGATGCCGCGAACGGCGGCAACATCTTCCGCATCAACTGCGCCATGTGCCACAGCGCCTCGGGGGCCGGCGGCGCCCTCACCGAAGGCAAGTGGGCTCCCACCCTCCACGGGGTCGAGCCGAAGCACGTGTACGAAGCGATGGAAACCGGCCCGCAGAACATGCCGGTCTTCAACGACAACAACCTCTCGATGGAGGACAAGCGCGACGTGATCGCCTACCTCCAGGCTCTTGAGAACAACGGCTCCCCCGGCGGCTATTCGCTCGGCCAGCTCGGTCCCGTGACCGAAGGCCTCTACGCCTGGACCGTCATTCTCGCGATTCTTCTCGGCTGCGCATTCTGGTTGGGAGCAAAGGCAAAGTGAACACCGAACTGACAAACCTCGACGGCACCAACCCTCGTTCCGGCGTGAGCGCCATCGCGGCGCCGAAGGACGGCGGTTTCCCGAACCCCGGGCTTCCTCCCCACGAGTACCGCCAGGCGGATCTGGATCCGAAGGCGGAAAAGCGTGCCGAGCGCATGGTGGCCGGACTGTTCCTCATCTCGATCCTCGGTACCGCGCTGTTTATCGCCTCGTACTTCCTCTTCACCCCCACCGGCACGAACCTGCTGGCTGAAGAAGGCTCGATGCAGGCCGTGAAGTGGTCGAACCTCTTCATCGGTCTGGGCCTCGCGATCTCGATCTTCTTCATTGGCGCCGCGGCGATTCACTGGGCGAAGACCCTCATGCCCGATCACGAGGTCTCGGAAGAGCGCCACCCGCAGCGCGGTGACGACGCGACTCGCACGGCCGCCTCCGACATCATCGTCGAAGGCATCAACGAGTCCGGCATCGCGCGCCGCCCCCTCGTGCTCGCCTCGATGATCGGCGCCTTCGCGGTCCTGCCGATCGCCGTGCTCTTCCCGGTCTCTACGCTCGGTCCCCTGCCCGGCAACAAGCTGTTCCACACCTACTGGGGCCGCACCACGCCGGAGAATCGCCTGCGGATCGCCCGCGACCACGACCAGACCCCCATTCGGGCCTCGGACGTCACCGTCGGCTCCATCTTCCACGTGATGCCCGAAGGCCTCACCTCGGAAACTCCGCACTGGCTCGAAGAGCGCGCGAAGGCGGCCGCCGTCCTCGTGCGAATCGACCCGGCCGACGCAAAGAACGAGGAGTCCCTCGCCAACGGCTACCAGGGCATCCTCGCGTTCTCAAAGATCTGCACGCACGTCGGCTGCCCCGTGGCCCTGTACGAGCAGCAGACGCACCACATGCTGTGCCCGTGCCACCAGTCCACCTTTGACGTGACCGACGGTGCCAAGGTGATCTTTGGCCCGGCCCACCGACCGCTCCCGCAGCTGCCCATCGAGGTAGACGACGAAGGCTACCTCGTGGCCGTCGGCGACTTCCCCGAACCCATCGGGCCCAGCTTCTGGAATATTCACAAGGAGAAGTAAGTCCTCATGAGTACACACCAGACCAAGGGCGGCCTCAATACCGAGTCCAAGCCCTTCAAGCTCGGCAGCGTGGGCGCCAGCTGGATCGACGAACGCACCTCCGGTGCCGGCTTCATCAAGGGCTTTGCCCGCAAGGTGTTCCCGGACCACTGGTCATTCATGTTCGGCGAAGTGGCCCTCTACAGCTTCGTGGTCCTCGTCATCTCCGGCGTGTTCCTCACGATGTTCTTCGTCCCGTCGATGGACGAAATCATCTACGACGGCGCCTACACGCCGCTCCAGGGCCAGCACATGTCGAGCGCCTACGCCTCGACCCTCTACCTCTCCTTCGAGGTGTGGGGCGGTCTCCTGTTCCGCCAGATGCACCACTGGGCGGCGCTCGTATTCGTTGTCGCGATCTTCGTGCACATGTTCCGCGTGTTCTTCACGGGCGCGTTCCGCAAGCCCCGCGAGCTGAACTGGCTCATCGGTTTCGCCCTGCTCATCATGGCCATGGCCGCGGGCTTCTCCGGATACTCGCTGCCTGACGACGTGCTCTCCGGCAACGGCCTGCGCATCGCCGATGGCGTTGCCAAGGCGATCCCCATCGTCGGCACTTACATCTCGATGCTGCTGTTCGGCGGGGAGTTCCCCGGGCACGACATCATTCCCCGCCTGTTCACCATCCACATCCTCATCGTGCCGGGCGCCATCATGGCCCTCATCGCGCTGCACATGCTGTTCGTGGTCCTGCACAAGCACACCCAGTACCCCGGCCCGGGCCGCACCGACCGCAACGTCGTTGGCTTCCCGCTCTTCCCCGTCTACACGGCGAAGGCCGGTGGCTTCTTCTTCATCGTGTTCGGTGTTCTCACCCTGATCTCCGCCACCACGGCGATCAACCCCGTGTGGAACTACGGCCCGTACGACCCCTCCCCCGTGAGCGCCGGATCCCAGCCCGACTGGTACATCCTGTTCCTCGAGGGAACCCTGCGGCTCATGCCCGGGTGGGAATCCACGATCTTCGGCGTGACCCTCTCGTGGAACATCATCATTCCCGGCATGATCGTGCCCGGCCTCATGTTCACGTTCATCGCGCTGTACCCGTTCTTCGAACAGTGGGTCACGGGCGACGATCGCGAGCACCACGTGCTCGACCTGCCGTACAACACCCCAGTGCGCACCGGCCTCGGCGTGGCGTGGATCGTGGAGTACATCCTGCTCATGCTCGCCGGTTCGAACGACCTCATCGCCGTCGCATTCAGCATGTCGCTCAACGACCTCACGTGGGTGTTCAGGGTCGGGTTCTTCGTGGCTCCCGTCGCGGCGTTCATCATCACCAAGCGCATCTGCCTGTCGATCCAGAAGCACAAGAAGACCATGGCGCTGCACGGCGTGGAGACCGCGAAGGTTGTCCGCATGGAGAACGGCGAGGTCCTCGAGATCCACGAGCCGCTCTCCAGCTACGACCGCTGGGTCCTCGTCCAGCACGACACCTACCGTCCCCTCAAGGCCGGAGACGGCGTGTCGAGCCTGCGGGCGAAGGCCACGAGCTTCTTCTTCAAGGACCGCGTGGAGCCCGCCAGCCCGAGCGAACTGCACGAGGCACTCGATCATGCGGGCCACGAGGCCCACAAGATCAACGCCCTCGTGGGCGCGGGAAGCTCCACGGGGCACTAGTTCCCGCTCACCCAAGCGAATCTGACGCGCCCGTCGCTCCTCCCCCGTGGAGGAACGGCGGGCGCTTCGTCATGGGGTAGCGTTCAGCCTCACTCCGGTACCCTGCTCGGAAAGGAGGGAGACATCATGTTTCAACGAAAGCCATTGTCCGAACTGCAGGAGGAACTGCGCGTGATCGATGACGAGATCGCTGCGCATCCCCTCTCCGAGCCCCGAGTCAAGCGGGCACACGAGATCATCGACAACAAGGGCGATAAGGAGAACACCGAGGTCGAGGCCGACCTGGCGGCAGAAGGTCTGCCGAGCCTCGCAGAGCTCGGGGCGCTCCAAGCCCGGAATACGGTGAGCTGGTGGCGGCTGCATCGGGCTCGTGGGAAGCTGGTCAAGAAGATAGAGAAGCTCACGCGCTAACCGTACGTAGGGAGGCGGCACGGCCTCGGTGCCGTGCCTCCTCTGCCCGGTGCCCCTCAGAGCCCCCTTTGCCGCTTCACCATGCCCGTTAGCGCACTACCCCCGTGCTCACTGCCCTACCGGCGCCAGGAAGCACATCCGCACAAAGAAGCCCGGTCCCGAGGCTGTTCCTCGGGGCCGGGCTTCGGCGATGATGCCGCGGATGTCCTAGTGGGCGTGGGTGCCGCGGGAGAACTCCATGACCCAGGTGATGACGCCGTACATCGCGACGATGACGCCGAGAACCACGAGCCACCAGCCGATGGGGACGCCGGCGAAGGCCATCGAGCAGCCGATGGCGGTCCACAGGGGCGCCCAGCTGTACGGGGCGTAGATGCCCTGGAGGCCCGCTTCGGATTCGACGGGGGCGTCGTCAACATCCTGTGCCCCGCGGCCGTGTCGGCGCTCGTTCATCCAGATGATCGCGGCGATCATCCAGCACATGAGGGCCACCATGAGCAGGGCGGGGAAGCCCACCCATTCGATGCCCGGCTCGAACGAATAGCTCAGCCAGCCGTAGATGATGCCGACGATGAGGAAGAAGAATCCGAGCACGCCGAACATGACGTAGTTGACCTTCATGGTCAGTGACCTCCCTGAGCGCCCACGGGGGTGCGCGTTGCGTCGTGATGGACTTGATCAACGGCGGCCACTTCGGGGAACTTCATGTCGAACGCGGGGCGCTCGGAGCGCACGCGCGGAAGCTCGGTGAAGTTGTGGCGCGGCGGCGGGCAGCTCGTGGCCCACTCGAGGGACGCGCCGTAGCCCCACGGATCGTTGACGGTGACCTTCTGGCCCTTCATATGGGTGAGGACCACGTTGAGGATGAACGGCAGGGTCGAGGCGCCGAGGATGAAGGCGCCGACGGTGGACAGCTGGTTCATCCACTGAATGCCGTCTTCCGCGAGGTAGTTGACGTAGCGGCGCGGGGCCACTTCGACGCCCAGGAAGTGCTGGATGAGGAAGGTCATGTGGAAGCCGATGAGCAGCGTCCAGAAGTGAATCTTGGCGAGCGACTCGTTGAGCTTGTACCCGAACATCTTGGGCCACCAGAAGTAGAAGCCCGCGAACATTTCGAAGGCGATGGTGCCGAAGATGACGTAGTGGAAGTGGGCCACCACGAAGTAGGTGTCGGACAGGTGGAAGTCCAGCACGGGCGTGGAGAGGATGACGCCGGTGAGGCCGCCGAAGAGGAACGTGGTGAGGAAGCCCAGCGTGAAGAGCATGGGTGACTCGAATGTGATCGAGCCTCTCCACATCGTTCCCACCCAGTTGAAGAACTTCACGCCGGTGGGCACCGCGATGAGCATGGTCATGAACGAGAAGAAGTCGAGCATGATCGCGCCGGTGGTGAACATGTGGTGGGCCCACACGGTCACGGAGAGGGCGGCAATCGAGATCGTCGCGTACACGAGGGTCTTGTACCCGAAGATCGGCTTACGGCTGAACACCGGGATGATTTCGGAGGCGATACCGAAGAACGGGAGCGCCAGCACGTACACCTCGGGGTGTCCGAAGAACCAGAACAGGTGCTGCCAGAGGATTGGCCCGCCGTTTTCGGGGTTGAAGATGTGCGCGCCGAATTGTCGGTCCGCGCCGAGGGCGAACAGGGCCGCGGCGAGCGGGGGGAACACCATGAGGATGAGGATCGAGGTGATGAGGATGTTCCAGGTGAAGATCGGCATGCGGAACATGGTCATGCCGGGCATGCGCATGGTGAGGATCGTCGTAATGAAGTTGACGCCACCCATGATCGTGCCGAAGCCCTGCATACACAGGCCGAACACCCAGAGATCACCACCGAGGCCCGGTGAGAACGTCGTGTCACTCAGCGGCGCGTAGGCGAACCAGCCGAAGGAGGCGGCTCCCTGGGGGGTGAGGAAGCCCGCGCAGGCGATGAGGGCGCCGAACAGGGTGAGCCAGTAGGCGAACATGTTCAGGCGCGGGAACGCCATGTCCACGGCGCCGATCTGGAGCGGCACGAGGTAGTTCGCGAAGCCCGCGAACAGGGGGGTGCCGAACATGAGGAGCATGATCGTGCCGTGCATGGTGAACAGCTGGTTGTACTGGTCCTTGGAGACCACGACCTGCAGGCCGGGCTCCCATAGTTCCGCGCGGATCAGCAGCGCGAGCACGCCACCGAAGCAGAAGAACGCGAAGGCCGTGGCCATGTACATGATGCCGATCGTCTTGTGATCGGTCGTGGTGAGCAGCTTGAAGAACTGATTGCCCTTGCGGGTTTCGGGGGCCGCGGGCGCGAGGTGCTCGACGTTGGCGGGGGCGGTGCTGTGCGTGCTCACGGGGCATCCTCACGACGGTTTTCGAGGCGGGCGTCTGAATCGTCCTGCATGTTCCAGGACTCCTGCATGCGGTTCAGGTCGTTGCTGAGCTGACCGGTGTTGCCCTTGGCGGCAAGTTCGCTCATGCGAGCGTCGAACTCTTCTTGCGACACGACGTGCACGTTGAAGAGCATGTCGGAGTGGTACTCGCCGCACAGTTCGGCGCACTTGCCTGCGTAGACGCCTTCGATCTGCGGGGTGACCTGGAAGGCCGTGGTGTGGCCGGGGAACATGTCCTTCTTGTAGAGGAAGTCCACGACCCAGAAGGAGTGGATGACATCGCGCGAGTCCAGCTGGAACTCGACGGTCTGGCCCACGGGCAGGTACACGACGGGGAGGTCTTCAGCGGCGCCGGGCTCGCCGGTGCGGAAGGACTGGACGCCCGGATCTTCGTGGACATCCGCGTCCACGTAGTTGAAGTCCCAGCTCCACTGCTTGCCCACCACGTTGATCGTGACGTCGGGATTCGGGTCCAGGCGCTCAATTTCGGCGATGTCCCGCTGCGTGAAGTAGAAGAGGGTCATGACCATGACCACGGGGATGATCGTGAAGGTCAGTTCGATCGGCACGTGGTAGCGCAGCTGCACCGGGAAGCCCTTGTCGGTGGCTTTGCGGCGGTAGGCCACGACGGCCCACAGGATGAGACCCCACACGAGCAGGCCCACGGCCAGCAGCGTGATCCAGGAGCCGTTCCACATCGTGATGATGCGTTCGGTCTGGTTGGTGATTTGGTGCGTCTCGTCACCGGGGAGGAATCCTCGCTGCTGCTCAGGCGTGCAGCCCACGAGCGCGAGCGCCGACAGGGCGAAGGCGGCAACAACCTTCGGGGTGCGGCGGCTGCGTTCCGGGGTATGGGGGATCACAGGCTGACCTTCCATGTATCGCGTGGTGTGATCCAAAGGAGGAGATCAGCACCATCGATTGATCGATTTTCAGGACTGGGACGGGGCCTGACCTGCTCTGAGGCCGTGCTTTTCAGCTCGATGTCACGGTGCGCTCAGGGCGGGACAAGAGTCCTGATTCATCATACTGGAAATTTCCGCGCGATTCCCCCGCCACCAGGGGCGAGTCCCCGAAAAACTGCCCGAGCATGCACGACGGGCGCGCCATCCGGGAAGGATGACGCGCCCGCGATGCTGGTGAGACGTTCGTCCGAGCGACGCTTCGGCGCGGTCCACGCGCTCGCTCGCGCGGTGGTGGCTTAGCTGAAGCTATCGCCACACGCGCATGAGCTGCCCGCGTTCGGGTTGTCGATCGTGAAGCCCTGCTTCTCAATCGTGTCGGCGAAGTCGATCGTGGCGCCGGACAGGAACGGAACCGAGTTCTTGTCCACGACTACCTCCACCCCGTCGAAGTCCACGGCGGTGTCCCCGTCGAGCATGCGCTCGTCGAAGTAGAGCTGGTAGATGAGGCCGGAGCAGCCGCCGGGCTGCAC